>JAWKZK010000011.1:0-160392 GCA_041396005.1 Halioglobus sp. | reverse complement strand
GGGTGTTTTCCATGTCGAGGCCGAAATTGGCCGCCGCCTCGTCCACCTCGGTGTGCGCACTCTCGAGAATAGACTGGATATCGTCACGCGACAGGCCGAGCAGCTTGCCCGCCTCTTCCCGGAAGCGCGCGTGGTAATGCTCCGGATTCTCGCTGTAGAGAATGTTCACCAGCAGGTTGGAGAGGTAGATGGCGCGCACATACTGCCCGGTTTTCTCGTCGTCGCCCACGTACTCACGCGGATCGTGGTGCTGCAGTATCGGCAGCGTAATGCGCGTGGGAAAGTTCCAGTGCTTGGCCATTTCATAGCCGATGAAACAGTGGTCGGCGCCCAGGATCGAAGCTTCTACCGCGCAGGTGTCTTCCACATCGCCCGCCAGGGTTTCCAACACCCGGTCGTATTGCTCCGGCAGCGTGCAGGCCAGCACCAGCTCACCAAGATTCTGCAGTAGCCCGGCCACGAATACCTCTTCGGCATCGTCATTCGACAGTTTCTGCATGATCAGCTTGGCCATGGAGGCGTAGGCCAGCGAACGCTCGATAAACTGGTTGAAGTCAAAGCGACCATCGGCAGCGACCTTGTTCATGGACATGAACGAGAAAGACAGCACAAGGCTCTGCACCGCATTCGTACCCAGCATCGAGATCGCCTGGGAAATGGAGCCGATCTGCTGCGGAAAGCTGTAGAACGCGGAGTTGGCGACTTTCAGGATCTTGCTGCACAGGGCCACATCCTGGGAAACGACTGCCGCCACCTGGGCGAGGGTGGTTTCCTCACGAGAGGTCAGCGACACAAGTTTCGACGCCACCGTCGGCAGTGTCGGCAGGTCGTTGGACGCCAGTACCTGCCGCAGTAGTTCTTCCCTGTTCGGCACTGCCTCTTCCGACAGCACAGAACCCGTATTCAAGTTGGTCATATCCTTTGTCCTCGTTGATTAAACATTGTCATGGTGCTTTGCCGACCGCCCGGTCCAAAGCGTGTACTACCGCCGCACCGCGCGCCGCGAGAGCCGCGGCGGCGCGATGCTTCAGAATGTCCTGCGCGCAGCGCGTCCACCGTCCGAAGTGCGATGACTCCGTGGGGTCCGGCATGCAGTGCTTGCGGAAGGCCAGTTGCGCCTTCAGAAAGCGTTTTCGCACCTCGCGATACAGCACGATGTGGTCAGCCGACTGCAGTGTTTCGACGGGTTCGCCCTCCTGCAGCACCAGCATCTGCGGCGGCAGCACACCCTGGAGGCTGCTCAGCAGATCGGCGGCGCAGGCGAGGCGGAACGCGCGCTGGCGGCGCAGGTGCCCCTGCGTGTCGCAGGGCATGTACAGATAGTTCCCGAAGTCCGATGCGCCGCTGACGCGCAGCAACAGATCCACCGGCGCGGACAACGGCCCTACCGTGAGCTGCGCGTTGGCAATGCAGCCTGCACCCTGCTGCATGGCGTTCAAGGTAGCGTTGGCGCGCTGTTGTTCGCTGGCGTGCACCGCTATCGACATCGCATCGGCGCTGCGCGTGTGCAGCGCCTCCCCCCGGGTACGCGGCGCGGGCGCGTTCGCGGGCGGCGCACCGGAGGCGGTGATGAATTCCTGCCAGGGCATACCCTGGGCCCCGCAGGTGCTCGACAGCACACACTGCCGCCCCGTCGCGAAGACATGACGATCACCCTGTATCACCGTATCGGGCGCTATGCCATGATCCGGGTTCTCCAGGGTCAGACGCTCCATCCAACAGGCGAAGGGCGACTCCCGAAAGAGCAGCATGTCGTCGGGTGAATAGGTGATGTCTCCGCTGGCCGCGTTGCGTCGCATCAGCACCGCCCCTGCCGGCGCGCGAGGCCAGCCTGCAGCGTGCGTCCGGCGGGGCCGGCTGCGCGCACTTTGTGTATTGCCAGATGGGGCACCACGGCGTCCCTGATTCCATACAGGCCGATTGACGCATCGGCACAGCGGGCAGCCGCGCCAACAGGCCGACCGCACTTCTCTTTCTGCTTATCGGTAAAGCGCCGGGAAGCTTTAGCGCTTTCGCTGCTTTTTGTGGAGTTTTTGTCATCGACACCGGTAGCGTGCGCCGGCGCCGTAATGGGCTACAATCGCGCCATGCATTCCACACCGTTTCAACGCGGGGTCTGGCGGCTGGCCGACCCGAAGATCTCGCTGGCCTCGTTCGCGGGTATGTTCCTGGCCGGCTGTTTCGCGGCCGCCGACGGCGAGCTGCACCTTGGCTGGCTGCTGCTGACCCTTCTCGGCGTGTTTCTCGTCGAGGTGGGCAAGAACGCCTCCGGCGAGGTGGTGGACTACGACAGCGGCACCGATCAGGCCGTGTTGCCGGAGGACCGCAGCCCCTTTTCCGGCGGCAAGCGAGTACTGGTGGACGAACTGCTCACGCACCGGCAGACCTGGGCCATCGCCCTCGGTTGCTTCCTCGCCGCGATCGCCTGCGGGCTGTTCATCGCGGTGGAACGCGACAGCCGCGTGCTGTGGCTGGGTGCGGCCGGCATGGCGCTCGCATGGTTCTACCACGGCGGCAGCCTGCGCCTGGCCTATCGCGGCCTGGGAGAGCTGGCGGTGGCAATTGCCTACGGCCCGCTGGTGGTTTGCGGCACGTACCTGGTGCAAACCGGCACGCTGACAACCGCGCTCCTGCACGCGGCCTGCTCGCTGGGTTTGCTGGTAGCTGCCTTCCTGTGGATCAACGAGTTCCCTGACTATGCCGCGGACGCCGCGGCAGGCAAGCGCAACCTCGTGGTGCGCCTGGGAAAACCCGCAGCGCAGCGCGTTTTTACCGCGCTTGTCCTTGTTGCCTATGGCTGGCTGCTGGCAGCCAGCGTGCATACCGCGGGCGCTCAGGGGATGGCCGCGGGGCTGATTGGCGTGGTGCCCGCACTGGTGTCCATCGTGGTGCTGCACCGCTCAGGCGGGGTAACAACCAGGCTGATTCCCGCGCAGGCCGCCTGCCTGCTGAGTTTTGTGCTGATGGCCCTCGGCAGCGGCCTCGGCTATCTGCTGCTGCCGGCAGCCTAGCAAACCGCCACCCGCCCTGCCGCGCCCGACAACACCTTTACTGGAGCCACAATGCACAGGATTCCCGCCCTTATCACCACACTGCTCGCACTGATAAGCGTCTCTGCAATGGCGCAACCGCCCTACTCGCCCGGCGGCTGGCCCACCCTGCATTTTGACGCGGGAAACCGCCGTGCGGTATCTGTCGGCGTAGTAAGTAATCACTACAAGACATGGAGCGCACTGTCAGGCGCCTCGGTGCTCACCGCGCCGGTGATCAGCCCGGATGGCGGGGCCCTGTATGTGACCACCGGGCTGGCGCGCGGCCGGTCCAACCTGCACGCTTTTTCGTTGCAGGGCGAACTGCTGTGGCAATCAGCGCCCTGGCAGGATGCCGGCACCGGCGTCGATCCCTGTGCGCTACTGTCCAGCCCGATCGTGGATGCCGAGGGCGATATCTACCTGGGCGATTGCAACCAGCTGTTTGCGTTCACGGCCGAGGGCGCCGTCAAGTGGGTCATCGATCTGCCGCCGCCCGCCCCCGGCGACTGGATCGCAGCCGGTGCGCACCCGGTTAACGCCCTCACCACGGCAGCCTTCACCACCGACGGGCACCTGACCGGCGTCACCAACTTCGGCGATGTCATCCTGGTCGACCGCGCCACGGGGGAGCAGCTGAACAAGCCGTTTCGCCTGCCGTCGGAGCTCTCGCCGTATGCAGACACCTACCCGATGCCGGACAGCCTGCTGGGCGATGGCATGATCGACGCGAATTTCCGCGAATGGGCCTGGCAGGTGATCTTCGCGGGCAACATGCGTTCTGCCAATACGCCGGCCGTGGCACGCTCGGGGCGCATGTTTGTGGTGGGCTCGAGTGGCCGGCCGGGCATCGGCGCCCTGTTCGGCCTCGATGTTGATAACGCCGTAACGCCGAGGGCTGTGCGCGTTGCGTTCGCCACCGATATCGGTATTGGTAGCGGTTCCAGCCCGGCGCTCTCGCCGGATGAAAGCCAGGTGTACGTGAGCGACGAGGCGGGCTGGCTCTACGCCATCGACAGCGTCGACGGCAGCATTGCCTGGAAGGTCAAAACCGCCGCGGCGGCCGGCGCGGCGGCCGTCGGACCCGATGGCCGCGTGTATGCGCTGCAGGTGTATCCCGCGCCGGCCGTTATCGCCGTTGGCGCAGACGGCGAGGTGCTGTGGGAGAGCGACACCGCGTCACTGGCGGCCGACATGCCCCGCTCCGCGCTGCTGGGGGAGCCAGTCGTGGTGGCCAATGGCAACCCCACAGTCACCGCCGACGCGGTGCTGGTACCGGTAATACTGGGTTATCGCCTGAATGTCCTGAAGGTCAACCTGCCCGTGCGTTCCGCGCTGGTTGCGCTCGACCTGGACACCGGCAAGGCGGTTGCGGAGCTGGTGAATCTCGCCGATGATTCCTCGGGAATCACTGCGGTACTGCCCGACGGCACTCTGGTCAACAGCCTGGGCGGCCTGCAAACCTCCGCGACCAGCCCCCTCAGCCCGTTGATGAATGTTATTCTGCCCGGCGATACGCGCATGTTGCCACCCAGAGGCGGCATTCAGGTATCGATACCTCGGCGCAAGTAGATTTCCGACAGCCCATATGACAGGAGAGAGCGATGTACGCGGAACTGGCTGAAGTAAGAGCGCAACTGTGCGAGCCGGGTCAACCTTTCGAAATTGAAGAGGTGACTGTCAACGGTGTACAGGTGAAAGCCTGGCGCAACGCCGCCGCCTCGTTACGTGAGGTATGGCTGCAGGCGGGCGGCCACGGCGATGCCGATTACCTTGTCTACGAGGATGAGCGCCTCACCTACTCACAGGCGCAGGACAGGGTTGCACGCATTGCCCGCTGGATGACAGACAACGGTATCGCGCAGCACGACCGGGTGGCGATTGCCCTGCGCAACTATCCGGAGTGGATGCTGTGCTACTGGGCCAGCGTGTCCATTGGCGCCGTGGTCGTGGGCATCAACGCCTGGTGGGTGCCGGAAGAGCTGGCCTACGCATTGCAGGACTCCGCCCCGCGCCTGTTGTTTGCGGACGGCGAGCGCCTGCAACGCTTCGCCGGGATCAAAGACAGCATGCCGGACATGCTGGCGGTGGGCGTGCGCTGCGATGACTCGCTTGGCGATGTTGCGCGACCCTTCAGCGAGGTGCTGAAGGCCGAGCCCGAGCTGCCGGAGGTGACGATTCACCCGGACGATGACGCGTGTATCTTCTACACCTCGGGTACCACGGGTCACCCGAAAGGCGCGCAACTCACGCATCGCGGCTGTACCAACAATATTCTCAGCGCCGTCTACAGCAATCTCACCCAGCAACTGGCGCTGGCGAAAGCGGGCAAGACCGCCGACAACGCGGCGCCCGGCGGCAAGATGAACGTGCTGCTCACCACGCCGCTGTTTCACGTGACCGCCAACAACGTGATCGCCCACACCCACACGCTGCTCGGTAACAAACTGGTGCATATGTATAAATGGGACGCCGGCGAGGCGCTGCGGCTGATCGAACGGGAAAAAATCAACATGCTTTCGGGCGTGCCGGTAATGGCGCGCGAGCTGCTGGCGCACCCGGACTACGCCTCCACCGATACTTCAAGCCTCGCAGCACTGGGCGGCGGCGGCGCGGCCGTGCAGCCCGACCTGGTGGAAAAGATCGAATCCAGATCCGCGGCGACCGCCGTATCGGCCTTCGGCATGACAGAAGTCTGCGGGCTGGCAACCGGCATCATTGGCGCGTATTTCAACGACCGCCCGGCGAGTGTCGGCCCGGTGCTGCCGATTTTCGACGTGCGTTGCGTGGATGCCGACGGCCGGGTTGTCGGCGTGGGGGAAACCGGCGAGGTACAACTCAAGGGCGCGCAGGTGATCAAGGGCTACATCAACCGACCGGACGCCACGGCTGATACCATCGTCCACGGCTGGCTGCACACCGGCGACATCGGCTACCTCGACGAGGACGGCTTTCTCTACATCGTCGATCGCATCAAGGACATGGTGTTGCGCGGCGGCGAGAATATCTACTGTGCCGAAGTCGAAAGCGTGCTGTTCAAACACGAGGACATCGCCGAGGTGGCGGTGTTTTCGGTACCGGACGACACCCTGGGCGAAGAAGTGGGCGCCGCAATCTACCCTCGCGACGGCGCGCGCCTCGATGCTTCCGCCCTGCGGGCCTACTGCCGTGAACACCTCGCCGCCTACAAGATTCCCCGCTACCTGTGGGTTCTTGATAATCCCCTGCCGCGTAACGCCAGCGGCAAGTTTCTCAAGCGCAGCCTGCAGGACACGCTGAACCCGGAAGCGGCGGCCTGAGCGCGTGCGGGCCGCCCCATCGGGCGGCCCGGTCCCGCGCAGCCAACGCGCCGTTACAGTGCAACAATGCGCGCCGTATGCACGACCGGGCCGGTGGGCAGGCCGGTGGGCGAGCCACCTGCGGGTTCGATACTCACGGCGAGGCCCCTGGATTGCTTCAGCAGCGCGACCAGCCCAGCAGGCAGCGCGCGACTGACACTGGCGCCGCTCACCGGCAGTAGACCCATGGACATCGGCGGGCCGGATTCCGGCAGCATCCACAACTCGAACACCTTGTCCACGTCCGCCGCCACGGCGTTCACCGCCCGTGCCGTGATTTCCCCGGTCGCAAGATTCGCGCTGATCAGCCACAGCGGCTCGCTGCCTTCACCAATCACCCCGACGTGATCCGCCTCGGGGGCGGGCGGCACAGCCGGCGGCACGTACATCAGCAGCAGTGCCAGGCACGCAACGCTGGCAAGGGCGCTCCAGCTTCGCCAGAGTCCGAGCGAATCCCAGAAGCGGCGCGGCGGCGCGGCGGGCCGGATGCGCCGCTCGACGCCCGCCCAGACACCCGGCGGCGGCGGTATCGGCTCCAGCACCGCGGACAAACTGCCCAGGTAGGATTCCCAGCGCCAGACAGCGCTGCGCACATCGGCGCGCTCGCGCAGCAGACGCTCGAAGCGCGCGCGGGAGGAGCCGGTTAGCGTGCCCAGCACGTATTCCCCTGCGAGTTGATCGATGAGTTGCGGATCGCGATAGTTCATTGCTGCAGACACTCCCGCAGGCGCTGCAGCCCGCGTCGAATCCGACTCTTCACCGTGCCCACGGGCGCGTCCTCGCGCGCGGCAAGTTCCTCATGGGTGAAACCGTTCACGAACGCCGCCAGGATACTGCGGCGTTGCAGTTCGGCCAGCGTACCCAGGCACTCCTGGAGCAATTCGGAAAACGCCTCCGAGGCGGGCGCCGAGAGGGCCTGCACCTCACCGGCCTGACCCTCCAGCGTTTCCCGACGCTTCGACGCACGCAGCAGGTCCAGCGCGCGGTAGCGGGCGATGGCGATGATCCACGACAGCACCAGGCCCCGCTCGGCGTGGTAATCGCGGGCCTGGGCCCACACTTTCACATAGGCATCCTGCATGACATCCTGCGCCAGCGCCGCGTCGCGCAGCATGTTCACCAGTACCGCGTAAACCCGCGGCGAGGTGGCATCGTACAGGTCGCGGAACGCAGCGCGGTCACCTATCGCCGTGCGCGCCAGCAGTGCCTCCAGTGTTGCCTGATTCTCCATAACTCAGCTCATTTTCCGGGCGCGACGCAAAAGCGCCAGGTCCTCTGGCTCGCGTTGCAGTGTCGCATTTATGCTGGCAGCCCGAAAGGCCAGATCGGCGTTGGGCACGACGTCGAGAAAAAACATCGCCATCTCCCGGGCGTGGCGGAAATCGCCCGCCGCAAGCCAGCGTTTGAACAGCGCGTCCATACTCTGCGCTTCGTGATGAATGTCCGCGCCGAGCGCTTTTTGCGCCAGCAGACGGCGTACCGCCAGAGCCGGTACCGGCGTGTTGTCATCCGACAGTGCCAGGGCATCGGCGTAGCGCGCCTGCTGCAGCAGCAAATCCATCAGGCTGGCGCGTGTCTGCACGGCCGGCACTGCGGCGATGGAGCGTCGAAAATCCTGCTCAGCCGCCTGCAACCTGCCGAGGTCGCGCGCGAGCTCGGCCCGCACGGACCAGCGCCAGGCGGCCAGGCGTTGATCCCCGGACCGTTCGTCCGCCATCTGCAATCTGCGGTACGCCGCCTCTTTCTCGGCGGGCGTCAGCGCCAGTCGCGCGAAACAGGTCATCGCCGCATCCGTCGACACGCTCAGTGCCACCTGCGCACACGCGCGGCGAGCCGCCCCGGGATCGCCGGCCACCTGCGCAACGGACGCCTCCAGCAGCCACGCCTGGCCATTCCCGGGCTGCTTCGAAACAACCCTGGCCAGCAGTTCCCGCGCCCGGGCGAACCGATGCTCGGCCTGCGCAAGCCACGCAAGCTGCAACAGCGTGTGCGGGGAAGACGTCTGCCCGGCCTCACCCAACTGGCGGTGAGCCAACTGCAACAGGCCGTCATCACCCGTGCGCGTGTAACGCTGGATCAGTTCATCCGGTGTCAAGCCGTGCGCGCTGACTGGCGTCTCGTCGGCATGCTCATGCACACGGTGCGCGATCGCTGCCTGCGTTGCCAGCAGGCAACTCAACAGCAGGGCAGCGCTAGCGCAGAAGGTCGGCGAAATCATCATCGTCGGCATCCTGTACAAATTCCACGCCATTGATGGCGCGCGGCTGCGCGTCCGCGGGGTCTGAAAACACCCCGCGCACAAAGGTTGAAAAAGACTGCATCGAAGGCGGCGGATCCACCGGGCCGGGATCCACCGGTGGCGGTTGCGGCATGCCCACATCGCGGTTGTCGCTACCGTCGGAACACCCGGTAATCATCAGGCTGCCAAGCAGCACGAGATAGACTATTTTCATCACGTTCTCTCCCTCGGTTGCTTAAAAAGTCGGGGTGGGCAGGGGCGCGTTGGCCGGGCTGCCCGGATACGGCGTCAACAGGTACGGAAAGCGATTGTCGAGGTCCGCAGCGGACAGCGGCGCGCCGTCCGTCAGTGCGACATTGCCGATGGCCGCGTCCTCCGGCGAGCAGAAGCCCAGGTTGACGCCCGACCCCCCATCACCCAGCGGCAGGTCGTGGCACAGCGCGCCCATGACCACACGCAGGGCAATGTCCACGGTGTCATCGCCCGGCCGTCGACCGTTCGGGAAGCCCGCCAGGTCGCCCGCTGCCACACCCAGCGGCTGCTGCTCCGCCCTGGGCGTAGGGGCGACGGTGGTATTCAGGCGCAGCATTTCCGCCGTTGCCCCACCCTCGAACTGATTGACGCCCGCGAAGCCGGTCAGGAAGGCAGCCACCAGGTCTGTGCGCGGAAGATTGGTCGGCGCCAGCGTCGCCAGAGACGCTCCCAGCGTGCTGTTCACGGCATCGCGAAACAGCGTATCGATGATGGCAGGCAACACCGGGTTGGTCACGAAATCGGCAAACTGCCCGTCGTTAACTGGTTCACTGCCATTGAACCGGTCTTTCATGTCGTAGCCGATGACCAGCTCGTTCACCAGCGGTGTCGAGAGGCGCGATACCTGTGTCCAGGCCCCGCCGCCCACTTCAGGCGTGTCGAAGGTGGCGGCAGGGTTCAGGATCGTCGCCTGCGGCAGGCTGGCAGTGGTCCAGGCCGCAACAATACCGTCATCGCCGGCCAGGCAGTCCCGGTGCACCTCGAGCGCCAGCGACGTGACGTTGTTGCGCGCGAGCGCATTGCGCGCGGGATCCTGCGTGATTCCGCCGGGGAAGCCGTTGCCGTCACCGGCGCCGGGGCTGCTGTCCCCCTCTACCGGCACGAAATTGACCAGATCGAACACCTCACCCAGCGCCAGCTTGAAGGCCTCGTAACGCTGCCCCACGAACACGCGCGCCGGCTGCTCGCAGCCGGGAATCGTCACCGGGTGAATGAAGCTGCGCGCGTAGCCCTCGTAATTCCCCGGGCCGCCGAAGGTCTTGGTGCCGGCATAATCGAACGGCTTGCCAAAGCTGGCACTGCCGTCGCGCGTGCTGGTGAGACTCTGCGCGTTGCCGCCCCGGCGGGGGCCGTCTACCAGCGTGAGGGTAAAACTCTCGCTGTGATTCAGGCCTGGCGAGGCATCCGCGGACACCGGCCCGATATTGCGCAGTACCGAGGTGACTGATTTGTCACCGATGGTCAGCGGAATGACACCGTCCGGGGGCAGGTTATCGCTGAAGCGAAACTGGAAGGTACGGTCTTCGACCGCATCGCCGTTGCTGTCGATGTGGATCTCGTACAGGGCGTTGCTGTCCAGCGGAAAATAGTTCGGACCGCCGTAGGCGGCCTGCAGGGGAATATAGTTGGCGATCATCGTGACGTAGCCGGAACGCCCGGGTTCGTAGCTCATGAACAGGTAAAAATCGGTGGCATCCACCTGCGGATACTTACCGATAAAGGGTGCTTCCCGGTGGCTGGAGGCCTCCACCTGCGCCGTGAGCGCCACGGCAACGGCTGCCGCGAGTGTGAGCTTTTTCATGTCGTTCTCCTGCTGATTAGAGGGTTCTCACAGGCGTTACGTCCCTGGTGCACGGTATAGATGCATCGCGTTAACTTTTTTCGCTTTACGCGGCTTTCGGCGTTGGCTCGCTGCCGGCGCGCGCTCCGGCATCCAGCAGGAGCAGGCCATCACCCACCCCGAAGTTGCGACGCATGGGAAGAATTTGCTCGACGATGCCCCTATACTCGCGTTCCACACCAGGGAAATTGGGAGAATTTGTACATGGCAGACATCAACAACGACCCGCGCATCGACCCGCGTATCAAGGCCATCATGGGCGCGCTGCCCGTCATGGGAGCGGCCGAAGACGCAAGCTCCCGCGAGGACATGCTCGCCGAGGTCAACACGCCGGAGGCTCTGGCGATGCGCGCCCAGATGGAAGGGATGTTCGATCTCATCGACAACGAAGACGTGGCGCCGTCGACAGGCCTGACCATCAGCACCCACGAATTCACGTCACAACCCGACGGCAACACCATCAAGCTGCAGTTCATTCGTCCCGATAGCGCCGCGCCACTGCCCTGCGTGTATTACATTCATGGCGGCGGCATGCAGGCGATGTCGGCGTTTCAGGGCATGTACCGCGCGTGGGGCAAGATCATCGCCGCGCAGGGCGTCGCCGTGGCGATGGTGGATTTCCGCAATTGCCTGACCCCGTCATCCGCCGAGGAAGTGGCGCCTTTTCCCGCCGGCCTGAACGACTGCGTGTCAGGGGTTAAATGGCTGATCGACAGTGCAGACACGCTGAACATCGACCCGCAACACGTGATCATCGCGGGCGAGAGCGGCGGCGGCAATCTCACTATCGCCAGCAGCCTCAAACTCAAGCAGGACGGCGATATCGGCCTGATTCGCGGTTTCTATGCGCTGTGCCCGTATATCGCCGGAGCGTGGCCCCAGGATAAGTACCCGTCTTCCGTGGAGAACAACGGCCTGCTGCTGGACCTGCACAATAACCGCGGCGCGATGGCCTACGGGATCGAGGCGCTCGAGGCGCGAAACCCGCTGGCGTGGCCGGCTTTCGCCACCGAGGAGGATGTGAAAGGGCTGCCGCCGGCGGTCATCAGCGTCAACGAATGCGATCCGTTGCGCGACGAGGGGATCGAGTTCTATCGCCTGCTGTTACGCGCCGGCGTCGCCGCGCGCTGCCGACAGGTGATGGGCACCATTCACGGTACCGAGATTTTCGCGATTGCCTGCCCCGACGTCAGCCGCGAAACGGCGGCCAGTATCGCGCAGTTCTGTCGCGAGGCCTGAGCCGCCGGCCGCCAGGGACAGCCGGCACGCTTCGGGCGCGCCGGGCTGCCCGTCAGGGCAGCTTGCTCATGCCTGGTGTGCCTGGCTCAGTGCGCGTGGCCGTGGCTGATCTCTTCCGCGCTGGCTTCACGCACGTCTACCACCGTCACGTCGAAGTTCAGCTCAACGCCCGCCAGCGGATGGTTGCCATCCACCGTGACCGTGTCACCTTCGACGCCGGTGACCACGATGCGTCGCATCTGACCGTCCGCGCGTCGCGCTTCAAAGGCCATGCCGGGCTCAATGGATTCAACACCCTCGAAGGCTTCACGCGGCACCGACTCAATCAGTTCAGGTTGCACCTCGCCATAGGCATCGCCCGGGGCGACCTGCACGGCCAGCGACGCGCCCGCCGCTTTGCCGACCAGCGCCTGCTCAAGACCGGGAATCAGATTGCCGGCGCCATGCAGGTAGGACAGCGGCTCCGCGCCTTCCGATGAATCGAGCACTTCGCCTGAGTTGTCGGTGAGTTTGTAATGGATAGTGGCAACGACATTGTCGCCGATCAATAAGCTCATAGTCGTTCTTCCTGAATGGGGGAACAAAAAAAAGGCGGTCTCGAGAGACCGCCGGTATGCAGAATATCAGTACGCAATCAGGAGATAACGGTGATATTTTCCGCCTGGGGGCCTTTCTGGCCAGCCGTGACGGTGAACTCAACGCTCTGGCCTTCTACCAGAGTCTTGAAGCCTGAACCGTTAATCGCACTGAAATGTGCGAATACGTCCGGACCGGATTCCTGCTCGATAAAGCCGAAACCCTTGCTTTCGTTAAACCACTTCACTTTGCCTGTTACTGTAGACATCGATCTTTCCTATAAAAATAAATAATCCGCCTCCGGGGGAGACACCCGCTTGAGCGCGGCCAGTATTCATGAAAATCAGGAAGAGGATCGGTGTAACTGAACGTCAATGAAGAACACAAATGCAATAGCTATCAAGCGACTTCGAAGTATATAGCAAGAAGCTAAGGAGTCAATGGCCTGTCCCGGGGCCCTGCGGACATGACGTTTCTTGCACGATTGTGCAACCAGTGCAATAGTGCGAACGCAGCACGGGCGCGCCAGGTCGCTAGCGCGCGTCCTCGCGGGTACTGAACAGCGCAGCGGCGACAGCCCGCCAAACCCAACGCAACGCCCTCGGAGAGTGCCACCATGGAAGCCCTGCCTAACTTCGGACTGGCCAATACCGTCACCGGTTTCGCCACGCTGTTCTCGGGCCTGCTGCCGCTGCTGCTCACCCGCCTGATGTATCCACAGCCCGCGCGCTGGGTGTTCGCCTACTGGATGATCGTGGTGACCGGCGTCTTCACCGTCACGCTGCACGGGTTCGGCGAAACCAACCCGGTCTGGGGCGAACGCTGGTTCTGGGGGTTCCTGGATACGGGCAGCAATATCGTCGTGACCTGGGCAATGGCGCTGGCGATCGTCGGGGATTTCTACCGGCCGTCAGTACGTCGATGGGCGATACCTGTACTCACCGCGATCATGCTGGTGGGCGTGGGCTGGCATTACTATGATCGTTTGCCGGAAACGCCACGCACGCTGGTGATTGCGCTGGGTGAGTGGGGCGGATTCTACCCCGGCGAAACCTGGCTCATCGGCTTTTCATGGCTCAACGTGGGCTTGTTTGCGGCAAACTGGCGCGCAATTCCACCCCCTGCACGCCCGCTGCTGCTGGCGTCACTGGCGGTGTTCTTCTGCGGCATGCTGCTGGCCTCGGCCAGCAACGACAAGATCATCTACCCGTTTATTCCCATGCATGCACTGTGGCACCTGGTGTCTGCCTACGGCTTCATTATTATCTGGGCCTTCAACCATCAACGTTTCAGCCGCGCCTAGAACTCCGCGCGCAGCGTTATGCCGATGCGCCGGCCCTCGCCCACCGAGGCCTGCGCACCACCGAGATAGGTTTCCAGGTTATTGGTGCCGAAGCGGTAGCTTTCATCGGCAAGATTCTCGACAAAAGCCTGCACCTCGTAGTGCTCAAAACGCAGCCCGAGACGGAGGTTTATCAGCTCGTAGGACGGGTTGAGGCGCCGGGGATTGTCCGCAACATCCGATTGAATCTCGTCCATATAGCTGTATTCAGCCTGCAGGCTGGGCGCTAGCATTGAGTCTCCAAACTGCCACGCGGGCGCCTCATAACGTGCCACGGCAGAGAAAGTATGGTCGGGCGAATTGGGGACGTCGTTGCCCGAGGCGTCAATGCGCTCACCATCAAGCGTGCCGGCATCGGTGAAATCGCCAAACTTCGCATCAAGAAACCCGTAGGTGAGCGTCAACGAGAACGCATCCACCGGTAGCCAGGTGACTTCCACCTCCACGCCCTGGCTCTCGGCCTCCGACGCGTTCTGCACGATTTGACGCTGGGTGATAGGGTCCTGGGAACGAATCTGGATATCCTGCCAATCCATATAAAACAGCGCCAGGCTGCCGCGCAACCGGCCGTCCGACGCCACACCTTTCACGCCCATCTCGTAATTGGTGATCGTTTCAGGCTCAAAGCGGCTCTCGTCACTCCCGGTATTGGGGTCATCCGCAACCGGGTTGGGACCCCCGGAGCGAAAACCGCTGGCCACGCTGCCGTACAGGTTCAGATCGTCGTTGAGCTGGTACACTGCGGCGAAGCGTGGCGAGACATCGTCGAAGCCGTCGTCTACTCCCGTATTGCTTTCACGCGGCGCGAACGGATCTGCCAGCGGACCCTCAACGCGATAACCGGATACAGTCTCGTCGGTGTAACGGGCCCCAACGCTCACGTCGAGTTTTTCCGTGAGCGCATAGGTCGTGTCGAAAAACAGCGCTGCGGACTCCACCTCACTGCCGAAGCGCACGTTCTCCCAGAGGCCGAAGCTGTTATTCACGCCCAGCTGGTAGGGTTGAAAGCCCGGCGCGGGCTGGGTTGGACAGCCCGGCACGCCGGAGGTCCCGCCGACACAGAAAAACGCCAGATCGAACGGATTGAGGCCGACGCCGGGCAGGGGATTACTGGCAAAAGGGTCGGAATCCAGGTGCATGGTAGATTGATTCTGCTCTACTTCGTCCTCACCGTAGTAGAGGCCCGCCAGCCAGGTGAGCTTCCCTGATTCGCCGGACAACCGCGCCTCGACGCTGTAGGCATCGAAGGCCACCGAGCGCCCAACGGTGAACGAGGGATTGGCGGAAAAATCGCCCTCGCCATCGGTGTCATAGCGGTTGTCGATATAGCCCGCAACCAGCGTCAGGTCGAATGCCTCAAACGCCTGCACAAACCGCGCGGTGACGATGCTGGTCTCATTGTCGCTGGCGGCACCGATATCTGTATTGATGTCACGCTCGTTGCCCGGAAAAACGCCGTCGGGCGTGGGTGCCTCGGCGCCGATCAACTCCGCTATGCCGTTGATGTCCAGCGGCTCACCAGCAATGGCGCTGACCAGCTGCTCAAGCAGCGCCACCGAGCTACTGTTGTCACCGGTGGGCACAAACGTTGGCAGTGTCTGCTCTTGATCGGAGTAACTCACGGCGGCATCCAGCGTGGTGCGCGTACCGGGCTGCCAACGCACCGCCAGGCGCAAGCCCGCGTTCTCGGTGGCGTCGGCCTGACTGAAAGGGCCCTGTTGGGTCAGATAGCCGTCGCTCTCGTCATAATAAGCGAGGCCGCGCAGTGCAACAGTATCGCCCAGCGGCACATTCAGGCCGCCCTCGAACGCCACGCTGTCGAAGCTGGAGTAACCCGCTTTCACGTGCCCGCTCAACGCCTCGGTATCCGGCTTGATACTGGTGATACTCACCGCGCCGCCCACGGTGTTGCGTCCGAAGAACGTCCCCTGCGGCCCCCGCAGAACCTCGATCCGGGCCGAGTCCTGCAGCTGCGTATCCACGGTGCGCGCCAGCAGGTTCGGCGAAATGTTGAACTCATCCACATACACGCCGACCGAGTTACCCACGCCGCCGCGCGATATCGGCCCGATACCGCGAATGGAAAAACGCACGTCCGACCGATCGCCCGAGGGGTTGCTGAACCCGACGTTCGGCGAGCGCACCGCGTAGTCGCTGAACCGTTCAAGCCGTGAGGCCTCGATATCAGCGGCGGTGAATGCGGTAATGGAGGTGGGCACTTCAAACAGCGATTGCTCGCGTTTCTGCGCAGTGACAACAACTTCTTCCAGCACTGCCCAGACGGGGTTTACCGGCAGAAGCGACCCTGCCAGGCCAACCCACAGCGCGCAGCGGGGAAACGCCCCGGCAGTGTTACCAATGCGATCAGTTTGCATGCAGGCAGCCTTTTATTGGTCTGTGTGGCGTTTGCTCGTGAAGCGTCACAACTCCTTCCTGGCCTGCGGCCTGCGCGCGCTCACTGCCGGATACCATACCGCCAAAACCGCCTGATTGCCTAGCGCAAAGCGGCGCACGCCGGTGAGGCCGCATCATCCCACTGGCGCCGCCCCGGGCTTGTTCACGGGCTCGCCGCCGGCAGCGCTGCGAAAGCAGGCTTTGTAGTCTGCAAACTCGGTGCCCATCCAGCGATCCCACCAGGTGAAATACAGGCCGTAGTTACCGCGCGAGCGCTGATGATGCAGGTCGTGGTGAGTGACCGTGGTGAAGATATCCAGAGGCGAATCCACCCACCACGCCGGGTGAAACTCAATACCTGAATGCCCCATGGCGTTGCGCACGATCATTATGGTGAGAAACACCAGCATCGCGATTTCGTGCACTGGGAAGCAAAACGCGGCCAGTGGCACGAACAGCGCCATGAGGAACGCCTCTCCCGGGGCGAAGGCATACGCCGCCCATGTTGTGGGTGTCAGCGAACGATGATGGATGCGGTGGACCAGGCGAAACACCGGCCGCAGGTGCATCAGCCGGTGCGCCCAGTAGTAGGCGTCATGCAGAATCAGCAATAGCGGTACGCTGAGAACCGTGTACCACAGCGGGTAAGCATCCAGCCCCCCATAGAAGGTAAGGTAGCCTGCACGCTCCAGTTGCACCGTAACCAGGGCAACCGTTGCGTAGACCGCCGTGGTAAGCAGTGAAAAACGCACCTCACGGCTCACATCCGTTGCGCGGGCCCGCCGCAGCTGTATGCGCCGCCCGCTGGAGAAGCGCCGACACACAACATACAGCACCAATGCCACGCTACCGGCTCCGAACAGGTAGCGTGCGGTATCAAAACCCCACACAATCAGCCAGTACTGCAGTGCTTCCTGCAGATTTGCAACTATCGCCTCACTCATCCCATGCACCCGCTACGAACTATCGAGTGCCCGTTATCCCGCATCCACACAGCGTTTGCGCACCACGGACAAAAATTGCTGGTCGATTTCGGATTTGATCAGAGTTATTCGATTTTGGGGCAATAACGCCGCCGGTAGGCCGAGGGGTTCTCGTCGTAGGCGGCGCGGAAGCTGCGGTTGAAGGTGGTCATTGAACGATACCCAGCGTCCATGGCGATGGTCTGGATAGGCAGTCGGCTCTCGCCCGGGTCCGCCAGGCGTCGCGCAACCTCTGCGAGGCGGTAATGGTTCAGGAAATCATTGAAGTTGCGATAACCCAGCCGCTGGTTGATCAACTTGCGCAACCGATGTTCGGCAATGCCAAGGTGCTCGGCCAAACTGCGAATGGTCAACTCCATATCCCGATACGCACATCGCTCCTCCATCGCCTCAACAATCATCAGCAGTTCGGGATCGCTGGCCACGGCCGGCACCACCGCAGCGGGATGCACCGCAGCTTCGTCCGCAGGCAGCAAACCCGCGGGACCCAACACAAGCGCAGCGGCAATAAAGGCCAACAAACTTGCAACGATGCCGGCGGAATTGGCCACCTCTACCCACAGGGGCACCGCGCCGTCACCGGCGAGGCTTTCCACCAACGTTACGCCCACGATATACAGGCCGGCGATGGCACTTACAGCCATCCGCAGTCGCCGGCGCGCCTCCACGAGGTCGGCCTGCCAATTGCGCAGCACCAGATACAGGGCGCACAGGGCACCGCCCAGCATCGCCAGCCGAACGCCAAGGCGCAAGGGAGCCAGTTCCAGACCCAACGCATGCTCCAGTGCGAACTCGGTGTAGCTGGCCGCGAGATACAGACCTCCAAACCAGAGCGCCAGCGGCTCCGGGCGGCGGTGATCACAGAACTGCGCCTGTACCAGCAACAGAAAAAGCAGCACTGCGGCATCGGCAAAAATCACCGCCACATAGAATAGCCCGCCCTGGCCCTGAAGGAGTGGCGCCGCCAGGTAACCGGCGAGGCAAAGGCAGAATCCCGCCAGCAGCTTGAGCGCATAGATGTCGCGGAAACGCAGCAAGATGGTGAGCAGCATGCCCAGCAGCAAACCCAATGCGACGCCACGGAGCAGGAAGAGGCTTTGCAACACGCGCTTATACCGACGTCCAGCGCACGGGGTCGCCCATTCGTTTAAGACAGCACTTCCGATGTTTCTTGGGGTATAGAGGGTGAGGCCACACCGACCTCGGGGCAGGTGCGCGGAGTTGAACACTCCGGCGAAAAAACTGCGTGCAGGGCGCCCGCTCTGGCGACGCCCCGCACGCTGCGATCATCAGCCGTTCATGGCCTTGTCAACTTCAGCGGCCGCGTCATCTGCCGCATCTTTGGCGGAATCCATGGCGTCATCGGCCGCGTCCTTGGTGGCATCCATGGCATCTTCTGCAGCATCCTCAGTGGAATCCATCGCGCCTTCAGCGGCGTCCTTGGTGGATTCCCAGGCGTCCTTGCTGGCGTCGGCCGCGTCATCGGCCATATCGCCTGCGGCGTCCATGGCGTCATCGGCGGCGTCCTTGGTGGAATTCCAGGCATCCTTACTCGCATCCGCGGCATCGTCAGCCATATCACTGGCAGCCTCTTTCGTCTTGTTCCACGAGTCTTTGGTGGCATCAGCGGTATCAGCCATGGCCCTTTCGGCTTCCTGGGCCATTTCTTTCGTTTTTGCGGCGGCGGCGTCGGTGGCTTCCTTGGCCGAGTTAGCGGCCTTGTCCACTTCCTCGCTGCATCCGGTCAGAGTGAAAACCAGCGTCATGGCGGCGGCTGCGCCGATCAGTTTTTGTATGCTCATATCCTAATTCCTGACTGTGTGGGTTGGGAGAACGTGCTTCACGGGCTCAGCAAGCCTACCACGCTCCCACGAGCGCGGGCTACTCCGTGAATGCCTAAGCCTAGCCGCACCAGCGGGCATGTCAACAAGTGACCACTACCCAAAGGGCGCGCGAAACCTGCCCGTGGGCCCGGTTCCAGTGGCATTCAGTGAACTGAACGGCTGCCCTGGGCGCGCGGCCCGGTTGCCTGCGCGAACAGATAATCGAGTTGCAGGCACTCATCGGCGAGCAGCCGAGTACCGTCAATCACATTGAGCATGAAGGCGGCGAACTGCTGTTCATCAACGCCCGCACTGGACAGCATGTTCGCCGCCACCACGAGCTGCGGCGTCTCATCGTCCACCACGTCGAGAAACACCTTCAGGCTGGGGTAGTCCATGTTGATACGCCCGAGATCTGACGCCAGTGGCAGCACGGCCATGGGGCGAATCTCCAGTTCTGTGCTGCACAGGAGGTGCGTCTGCTGCACGAATACGCGGCTATTCACCACGCCCTCCAGCTCCTGCAGTGCGCGCACGTGGAGGCCTTCGCACTCACCGCAAAGGTAATGCTCAATGTGGCTGTTGGTCAGCCAGTCTTCCAGCAGTGCCCTGTCCGGGCGCGGGAGGTTTGTCATCGTTGGGGTTTCGCAGCGGTCTCGGGTGATTGAAACGACACTTTAACAGAGAGCCTGCGCCGCGTAACCGTGAACGCGTTGTGATGGCAGCGCCTTCAGCAGACGCGTGGCGGTGCGCACGGCCCGCATCAGGAAGGCCCGACCGACTCAGGCGCGCGTGCCGCCAGGCGCTTGCCCACTCGCCAGAAGCGATAAACGCCCACTATCAACACCAGCCCGCCTCCGGCGATGAGCAGCCAGGCCAACAGCGTGGCGTATGCCCCGTGAAAAAACTGCAGCAGCGCCGCAGCACCGGCAAACAGCGCCAGGGCCGTGCGCACGTAGGCGAGAAACGTGCGTTCATTCGCCAGGCGCGTGCGCTCCAACGCCAATTCGTCACGCAATGCGGCGTTTTCCATCTTCACGATTACTCCGGATTCTGCGACAAAACAAAGGCATGACGGCGATAAACCTGCCGACACGAAAGCCCGCGGTATTTGCCCACATTCACTGGAGTATGTCTATACTCAAGCAAGGCTACGTCTCGCAGGCTTCCTTACGGAGCCCCGAATAACACGAAAGGTGTGAATACCGATGTTCCAACGATTCCTTGTTTGCGCGGCTGCGCTGCTCCTGTTGCCCGCCTGCGCCGAGATCAACACCCGCGTTCTCTCCAACGATACCTTCGAGGGACGCGACAACGCGAGCGCCGGTTCGCTGCTGGCCCAGGATTACCTTATCGACCTCCTGTCCGAGGGCACGCTGGGGCTGAACGCCGGCGCGTCCGGGGACGCCGCGTTCCGCCAGACGTTTACCGGCGGCACCAACATCCTCGCGCTGATTCCAGGCTCCGATCTCGCCGACGAATATGTGATCGTCGGCGCGCACTACGATCACCTTGCCAGTTGCCGGCAACTCACGCCCGGCGACACCGTGTGCAACGGCGCTACCGACAATGCCGCCGGCGTGGCCGCCGTACTCGACATCGGCCTGGCACTGGCTCAGCCGAACAAAGCGCCAAGGCGCTCGGTGATCCTCGCCTTCTGGGACAGGGAGGAAGACGGCCTGCGCGGCTCCGCGCACTACGTGAACAACCCGCTGGTACCGCTGGCTGACACGGTGGCCTATATCAACTTTGACATTCTCGGCTCGAATCTCCTGCCCAGCCTGCGTGAAGCCAGTTTCGCGATCGGTGCCGAAACCGGCGGCAGCGCCCTGGTCAATGCTGTGCAGGCAGCTATTGCCACCCAGCCGCTGAATACGCGGCTGTTCAGCGCCATATTCGGGCAGAACCGCAGCGACTACGCCAACTTTATCGCAGCGGGCGTCCCCACCGTGTTTTTCAGCGATTCTACCGGGCCGTGCTACCACACCACGGGGGATGACGTGGACGTGGTGGATTTCGGCAAGTTGAAACAGCAGGTATTGATCGCGCTGGAGCTTGCCACGCAACTCGCCAGTGGCGCGGTGTCACCTGCCTTCGCTGCCGGCGCACCGCTGGCGACGTTCGACGATGCGGTCACCCTCGACGCACTGTTGCAGCTCGCGCTTACCGACATCAGCCGCTTCAGCCCGGCGAACCAGGCAGCGATAATTGCCAACGCGTCCAGCATGGCATCCATCGTGGCTGACGGCAGCGCGGGCTTCAGCGGAGCAGACATCAACACAACGCTCGGCATCGCCGCGCAGCTGGTAGGCCTTCTCACCACCGGCACCTGCGAGGGGTTCCTCGCGGCGCCCTGAGCGCCTGCTCGCGCACGCCGCACGCGCGATCAGTCAGGCGGTGGGACGCTGGGCGGCCGGCCCGGCAATCTGCATGGCTTTCTGGTAGGCGGGACGCGAGGTCACACGCTCCACGTAAGCGCGCGTATTCGGCAGGCTGTCGTCGATCGCCCGCGCGCCCAGCATGGCCAGCGACGTCAGGTTGAACGCCGACATGATATCCGCGCAGGAAAACGCTGGCCCGCCAAGATAGTCGGATTCCCCAAGCCGTGCCTCCAATGCGCGGTAGATACCGTCCTCCCGGCGCTGGGTAGTGGTCATCATGAGATTGTCGTCGGCCACCTCGGCTCCGGTGGATTGCACCGCAATCTTGATGAACAGTACCGATTGCAGGTTATTGTTGAACTGCATCCAGAACAGGTAGTGCGGATAATTCTCATCCTCTACCGGCACCGACAAACGTCCACCGCCATGGCGCTGCGAGATGTACTCCACGATCGCCGTAGATTCCGCCATCACAAGCTCACCGTCAGTGATGATGGGCGCCGTGCCCACCGGGTGCAGCGCGCGATACTCCGGCGGCGCGAGAAAGTCCTCACCGCGGTCGTACCATTTGAGCTCATAGGGTAACTCGAGCTCCTCGAGCAGCCAGACAACCCGGTCGGACTGGGACACACCAAGATGATGGACGGTGATCATGGGACGGTACTCCGTGACTGTAGGGCGCCCCAATGTGCGGCAAAGCGGCCACCGGGTCAACGGCGGCCGGGCGCGCCGCGAGCGTTAACGAGACCGTCGCTGCCTGCAAAGGTATACCACGGCGCATCGACTGCGGTGTCAGCGGCGCGCAACCCGCCGCAGCGTTTGACACCCGCCGCCGCCGGCAACACTATCTGCGTCGAACAAATAACACCGGCGAACCCGGGCGCCGTTCAGCGTCTGACGCTCACGAGTGAAAACCGGTGCACCCCATCAGGAGAGCCGCATGAAAGCAGCAGTTATGCAGGACGTTGGCAAGCCCATCGACATTCTTACGGACATCGACATCATCGAGCCGCGCGCCGGTGAAGTGAAGGTGAGGGTGCGTTATTGTAGCGTCTGCCACTCCGACCTGCATGTATTGCACGGCGAGCTGCCCACTTACGGACCCACCGTGCTGGGGCACGAGGCCGCCGGCGTGGTGGAATCCGTGGGTCCCGGCGTCACGCGCCTCGCGCCCGGCGATCACGTGGTGCTTACCCCGGTGCCGCCCTGCGGCAGCTGCTACTTCTGCCTGCGCAGCCAGCCGCAGCTGTGCGCCAACAATACTGTGATCGGCACGTATGCGCTGGCCGACGGCAACACCAGCCTGTCGCGCGGCGGCGCGCCCATCTACAAGGGTCTGGGCGTGGGCGCCTTTGCCGAGTGGGTGGTGTCTCCGGAGAACGGCGCGGTCAAGATTTCGAAAGACATTCCGCTGGATATCGCCTGCCTGATGGGCTGTGCGCTGCAAACCGGCGTGGGCGCCGTGATCAACACCGCGCAGGTGGAAACCGGCGCGACCGTGATCGTCATGGGCCTGGGCGGCGTGGGTATTTCAGCGGTACAGGGTGCCAGCCTGGCTGGCGCATCGCTGATCCTCGCCTCCGACCCGGTGGCTGAGCGGCGCGAGCTGGCCAGGCTGTTCGGTGCCACGCATGTGGTCGACCCGGTGAATGAAAACGTGCTGGAACTGTGCCAGCAGCTCACGGACAACATCGGTATGGACTACGCGTTTGAAACCGCCGGCATCGCGCGTCTCACGGAAGAAGCGATCAACCTGATCCGCCCGGGCGGCACCACCGTGTGCGTTGGCGCGCCGCCGCTGGACCAGGGCATCGAGATCAACCCCTTCGTCATGTTCTCCAGTTTTGAAAAGAAACTGCTGGGCTGCCTGATGGGAAGCTGCAACTCGCTGCACGAGATACCGCGTCTGGCGAGCCTCTGGCAGAGCAAACGACTCGATCTGGAAAACATGGTGACCAACCGTCGTCCCATCGAGGAGATCAACGAGGCCTTCGACGATCTCAAGGCGGGACGCGGTATTCGCACCGTGCTGGCGCTGTAGGCGTGTCTGACGGCGACGGTGCGGGCGCGCTCGTTAGCTCACTGCCGCGTCGGACTCTCCACGGCGGACTGAAAGAACCCCCACATCTCGGCGGCGGCCACGATATCGCGGTTGCTGCCTCCGAGCAGGCGCGGTAATCGCACCTGCGGATGCGGCGCGCTATGCCCGCCGCCGTGCACCGTGTACAAGGCCACCGGCACCCGTCCTGGCGCGCGCCAGAGAGTGACTTCAACCTGGCTGCCGTCATCCGGCGCAAGGTCCGGCAGCACGCTGCGCACGGGCTCCTCGCGGTAGCCTGCAAGCTGCGCGAAATATTCCACCGTCTGCGGCGAAGACAACACGCCACCGCGATTTCCCAACAGCCCGTAAAGCGCCACCTCGCCGCCGTGGTAGGGATTCATCGGGTCTGCCGTGCCGTTCATCAGCATGAAAGCCACCGGGCGACCGCTGGCCTTGCAATCCATATTGTCTGGCGTCGGCAGGCTGGTGGCCACCGGGGCGACCGCGGCTACCAGGTCCGGTGCCTCCAGTGCCAGGCGCAGCGCCATCTGCCCGCCGTTGGACACGCCGGTGGCAAACACCGCGCGCGGGTTCACCCCCTCGCGTTTTACGAAACGCGCCACCAGCGCGCGCATGAAACCCACGTCGTCTATCTGCAGGCGGTTGGCGGCGTAGGGGCCGGCCTTGCGACAGCCGTTGTAGTGATCTTCATATCCCTCGGGATACAACACTATAAAACCATGCTGTTCGGCGAGTTGTTCAAACGCATAGGCATACATCGCGCGACTCTGCGCGGCGCTGCCGCCAGAGCCATGAAACACCAGCACCAGGGCCGGCGCGTCGACCCGCCGTTGCGGAATATAGACGCCGTAGCTGCGCGTCTGTCTGTCCCAGTCCATCGCCTCACGTGCATAGTTGCCGGGCAGGTCCGGCTCTGCCGGGAATTCCAGGTACAGGAAGTAAACCAGCAACGACAGTAACAGCGCTACTGTCGCCGAACCTGCCAGCCAGCGTGTGCGTTTTGTCATAAGGATGGGCTCCCCCGGTTCTTTGCGTCAGCGTTCCAGCGCGGCGAGGATGCGCGCGACATTGGCATCCGCAGGATAATCATCAGGTGTCCAGCCAAGACGCACGATCACCACGTTGTGCTCGGGCAGCATCATCACGAGCTGGTTGCGATTGCCCTGCATGGCGTAGGCGCTGCGCGGCAGCGAGGGCCACCACGGGTCGCCGCCAGCATTCAGCCACAGCTGGTATCCGTAGCGACGATCGTTCTCGCTGCCATTGGGTTGTCTGGCGCGGCGCACCCAGTCTTCACTGAGCACCCGCTCCCCGTTGATCTGCCCGGCGTTCAGCAGCAACTGCCCGAAGCGCGCCCAGTCGCGGGCCGGTGCATACACAAACGAGCTGCCCACGAAGACTCCGCTGGCGTCCGCTTCCAGCGTGGTGTTGCGCAGGCCGAGCGGCGCGGCAATCTCGCGCTGAAAAAAATCGACCTGGGCCTGGGCGGTGTCGCCCGCCCGCTGATACACCAGTAACGACAGTAAATTGGTAGTACCCGAGGAATAATAGAAATGCGTTCCCGGTGCATGCGCCAGCGGCGAGTCCACCGCCACCTGGGCCGCACTGGGCGACTCAAACAGCATGCGAGTTGCGTCGCTTCCGGGCACGTAATCCTCGACAAAGCGCAGCCCGGAAGACATTTGCAGCATATCCTCCAGGCTGATCTGCGCGCGCTCGTCCTGCGCCCAGGCGGGAAACAGCGCGCGCTCATCCGGCTTGAGCAAACCCAGGTACTCGAGCCGTCCCACCATGATCGCGGTCACGCTCTTGCCCATCGACCAACCCAGCAGCGGGGTATTGCTGTCGATGCCGTCGGCGTAGGCCTCGGCAATCACCCGCCCGGCCCGGGCCACCAGCAGCGCACGCGTATCCAGGCCCGCGGCGTTGTCGGCGGCGAGCATATCGGCCAGTAGCGCCTGCATCCCGTCGTTCGCGGGGCCTGTGTCGTCCCCCTCGGGCCAGCGCGCGGCGCCGGCAGCCGGGCGCGCCGGCACGCGCACGCCATCCAGCGGGCTGGCGTCGCCATACTCGAGCGTGCATCCCAGACCGGGCCGATAGCGCGCCACCGCCTCGCGCCCCAGCAGACTCGCGGACACACCGCCGTCCGGCAGCGACTGGAAACGGAGAGAACGCGTCAGAGCCGAGTAGCTGGCGATATCATTCTCGATACGCTGCTGCTCGAACCCGGAAAGATACCGCCCGGAACAGGCGAGCTTGGCGCCCAGCCCGGTGCCGAGCGCGAGTGCGGACGGCAGCTGCGCGGGTGAAAGTCCCGCCAGGCCCCAGAACGCCGCAAGCACTGCCACGCCCACCAGGGCAAACACGACCAGAACGCGTTTTATCACAGTGCCTTCCCTCTGCGGGGCGCCGGAACGCCGAAGGTTGCAGCTTAAGCGTTGCGATTGCGTTCGTCAGCCCCCGGCGGGAGAAGGACTGCGGGCGCCGTTTGATCTTCGCAGGCCTGACGGTGCCCGGGTTGCGAGGCGAGTATCCCAACCTTCCAGGCCCCGCAATCCGGGCACCGTCAAATTACTCTCCTCACACCCGCGCAGTCGCCGAACGCGATTCCGCTATACTTCGCACAGGTGATCCAGCAACAGGGTTTACATCCGTGCAGACTGTACACGTCAAGCCAACACCACACATTCGTTTAACCTTCCCGTGCGCAATTCCATCGAGCACGCGGTTAATTCTGTTCGCACTGCTGCTGGGCATTGTCGCACTGACGCTGAGCCAGACCGCCGGCGCGAGCGCGCTGGGTCGTAGCGGCTTCTCCGGCGGTCCCACGCAGAACGCGGGCGCGGTGTGCAGCGTCTGCCACGCGCCCGATGGTGCCGCCGCCCCTGCCATCGCCATCGTTGGCCCACAACGCATGAACGCCGGAACCACGCGCAACTTTTACGCGGTGATGGTCGGCGGACCCGCACACACTGCGGGCATCGGTATTTCCAGCGAAAACGGCATCGGCAGCCTGTTGCCCTTCGACGGCGACCTGCGGCTCCAGGACGGCGATCTCACGCACAGTGCGCCGAAACCCTTTGCCGGGGACCTGGTCACGTTCAGCTTTCGCTACACTGCCCCGAATTACACAACCGACGTGACGCTGCATGCCGCGGGCAACTCCAGCAACGGCGCACTGGACCTGCAGGGCGATGGCATTGCCGCCAACAGCTTTCAACTCAGCGTGCAAAACGGGTTCGAACCGCCGCCGCCACCACCGCAGCCGACTGTCGGTGAACTCTCTGCGACGCGTTTCGCCACCGGCCTGAACCAGCCCGTGGTCATCACCCATGCGGGAGACGACCGCCTGTTCGTGGTGGAACGCACGGGCCGCGTTCGCGTCATCGGCCGCAGTGGCAATGTGCGCCAGACGCCGTTCCTGAACATTGCATCGCGGGTCGACAGCGGTGCCAGCGAAATGGGGCTGCTGGGGCTTGCGTTCCACCCGCAGTACGCCAGCAACGGTTACTTCTACGTGTACTACACCTACGACCCGGGACCCGGGCTCGATCGCACGCGGGTGTCACGTTTCAGCGTTTCAGCCGACCGCAACGTGGCGGACTCCAACAGCGAATTCATCCTGATGGAGTTTGAACAGCCCTTCTCCAACCACAACGGCGGCGACCTGCACTTCGGGCCGGACGGCTACCTGTATATCGCCTCGGGCGACGGCGGCAGCGGTGGCGACCCGCAAAACAACGGGCAGAAAAAAACCACCCTGCTGGGAAAACTGCTGCGCATCGACGTGGACAACCCGTCCAGCGCAGGGCCGGATTGCAGCCTGCCTGTCGCTGGCGGCAGCACCCAACGCTACGGGATACCGCCTGACAATGCCTTCGTGGATGGCGCCGGCGGCGAGGGCTGTGACGAGATTTTTGCGCTCGGCGCGCGCAACCCCTGGCGCTTCAGCTTTGACCGGAGCTCCGGGGCGCTATGGGTAGCCGATGTAGGACAGAACGCGGTGGAGGAAATCAACTACCTGCCGCCCGGCACCAGCGGCGGCATCAACCTGGGCTGGCGCTGCTTCGAGGGGAACGAGGTGTTCAACGCCAGCGGCTGCACTCTCGCCTATCTGCCGCCGGTGCACACGTACTCCAATTCCAGCGAAGGTTGCTCGGTGACCGGTGGCCGAGTCTATCGCGGCGCACTCTCGCCGGTCTTGCGCGGTCAGTACTTTTTCAGTGACTTCTGCCAGTCCAGTATCCGCGCCCTGAGCGGGCCGCCCGGGGGCAACCTCACCCAGCGCGTGGTGATTCCAACGGGATCCCTGTCTGCCGTGTCTACCTTCGGCGAGGACTTTATCGGCGAGCTGTACGTGGCGGAAATCAGCACGGGCGACATCTATCGCCTGGACGCGGTGCTCACCCCCGGCGACGTGGACGGCGACGGCGACGTGGATTTCAACGACATCGTGATTATCTGGCTTTCACGCGGCGAACCCGCCGGCGGCAGCAGCGACCGCCGCGACGTGGACGGCAACGGCAGTATCGCCACCGCGGACGTGGATGCCGCCGCGGCCAACTGCTCACGCGCCGGCTGCGCGGTGGAATAGAGCGCGCCGCTGGTCTAGTCGAACACCTGCGCCGTATCCAGCGCGCACACCACCGGCAGGCTGTCGCCCTCCCGTGCGGTCGCGTCGGCAGGCGCGATACACGGCACGTGCTGGCCATCGGGCAGCAACAGCTGGTACAGGCAGTGCGAACCGCGAAAGCTGCGGCTCGCCACCGCCAGATGCAGCGTGCTCCCGGGCGCATAGCGAATGTTGTCCGGGCGCAACAATACACGCCGCGTTTCACCCGCACGCCAGCCGCCGCTGCCTGCCAGGCCGAACGCGCCGCCCGCCTGACCCGATGCATCGGCGGTTAGCGTGACGATGCAACCCTGGCCGATGAACTGTGCGACAAACTCGTTCGCAGGGTGGTGGTACAAGTTGTAGGGCGTATCGCATTGCACGATCTTTCCCTGGCGCATCAGCGCCACCTGGTCAGCCATGGCGAACGCCTCATGCTGATCGTGGGTCACCAGAATCGCCGTCACACCGCGCTGCGTCAGCAGTGCGCGCACCTCGCCGGCCAGCTGCTCACGCAGTTCGCTGTCGAGGCTGGAAAAGGGCTCGTCCAGCAGCAGCAGGTCGGGGCCGGGCGCCAGCGCGCGCGCCAGAGCCACGCGCTGCTGCTGGCCGCCGGACAGCTCGTGCGGATGCGCTGCGGCATGCGCCTCGAGTTCCACCAGCGCGAGCATTTCGTCAACCCGCCGCTCGCGCTCTGCGCGCGCCAGGCGGTTGAGCCCGAAGGCAATGTTGCGTCGCACGTCGAGGTGGGGAAACAGCGCGAAATCCTGAAACACCATACCCACCCGACGCTGCTCGGGCGGCACCTGGCCCAGCGGCGAACCGATCAGCGCGCCGCCCAGCAGGATGTCGCCGCCGCTGAGCGGTTCGAACCCCGCGATGGCGCGCAGCAGCGTGGTTTTACCGCAGCCCGACGGCCCTAACAGACAGCCGATCTGGCCCCGCTGCACACTCAGGCTCGCTGCATCCACCGCTGTGACCTCGCCGTAACGCACCGTCACTTCTCGCAGCTCCAACTGGTTACGCATGGACGGCCTCTGCGGTGGGCCGCACGGTACTGTCGGCGGCGCTGCTGGTGCGCAACATCAGCAGCACCGGCAGCAAGCCGATCAGCACAATCGCCAAGGCGGGCAGCGCGGCATCGGCGAGGCGTTCATCCGACGCCAGCTCGTAAGCGCGCACCGCCAGCGTGTTGAAGTTGAACGGACGCAGTATGAGTGTGGTTGGCAACTCCTTGAGAACATCCACAAACACCAGCAGCAACGCAGTGGCCAGGGAGCCTTTCAGCATGGGCAGGTGAATACGCTGAAACACCGCCAGCGGCGCATGTCCGAGCGAACGGGCCGATTCGTCGATACTCGGGCGGATACGCGTGAGGCCCGCCTCTACCGTTTGCAGCGACACCGACAAGAACCGCACGACATATGCGAACACCAGCGCCGCCAGCGTGCCACTCAGCAACAGCCCGGTGGACAACCCGAACTGCGCGCGCATGAATTCGTCCACACGATTGTCCAGCCAGGCAAACGGTATCAGCACGCCGACCGCAATCACGGTGCCGGGCACTGCGTAGCCCATGGAGGACAGACGCACCGCGAGCCGCTCCTGCGGGCCAGGATGCAGCCGCTTGCCGTAGCCCAGTAGCAGCGCACAGAGGAGACAGGCCAGCGACGCCGTTGCGGCCAGCCCGAAGCTCGAGGCCATCAATTGCCCGAACGCCGGCAAATCGGTGTGCCCCGCGCGCTCCACCGCCCAGGCCAGGAGGCGCGCCGCGGGTAACAGAAAGCCGGCCATGACCACGAGCAGCGCCGCGGTGCATGCCAGGGCTGCGCGCCAGCCATACAGATGCAGCCGGCGCGGTAACTGCCGTGCTGAAGACGGATGAAACCGCAGGCGTCGACGCGAGTGCTGCTCCAGCACGAACAGCACGAACACAAACAGCAGCAGGAATGCCGCCAGCTGTGCCGCCGTTTGCAACTCGCCAAGACCATACCAGGTGCGGAAGATGCCCGTGGTAAAGGTGCTCACGCCGAAATACTGCACCGTGCCGTAATCCGCCAGTGTCTCCATCAGGGCCAGGCTGACGCCGGCGGCAATCGCCGGACGCGCCATCGGTAATGCCACCGTGAACAGCGTCTGCCAGGGCCCGCGACCAAGGCTGCGACTCGCCTCCAGCACGGCGCTGGATTGCTCGAGGAAGGCGACCCGCGTGAGAAGGTACACATACGGGTACAGCACCAGCGAGAGCATGCACACCGCGCCGCCCAGGGAGCGTATCTCCGGGAACCAGTAATCCCCGAAGCGCCAACCGAACAGCTCGCGCAACGCAGTCTGCACGGGGCCCGCGTAATCCAGCATGCCCGTATAGGTGTAGGCGATGATATAGGCCGGCATGGCCATGGGCAGCAGCAGCGCCCAGTTGAACCAGCGGCGCCCGGGAAACTCGCACATTGCGGTCAGCCATGCACTGCCCACGCCGAGCACCAGCGTGCCGGCACCCACCCCAAGCATCAGGAGCAGCGAGTTGAGCACGTAGTCCGCGAGTACGGTATCCAGCAGATGCTGCCACACCGGGCTGAAGCCCTGCAGCAGGCTGCCGACGATCACCAGCACCGGCAGCGTGATAACGCCCGCCGTCACGACCATCGCGGCGCGCCAGCCGAAACCGGCGCGCCAGCCCGCCACGCGGCGAGCAGGCGCGGAGGTAGACGCTACTTCCAATTCGCCCTGTCCATCGCCATCACCGCCTGCGCATTGCGACGGCCGAGTTCAGTGACGTCCAGGGCATCGGCTTTAAATTCACCCCAGGAGGTCAGCAGCGCATCCGGAGTCACGTCGGTACGCACCGGGTATTCATTGTTGCGCTCGGCGTACCAGCGCTGCGCCTCGGGCGTGGCGAGATACTCGATCAATGCCACGGCGCCGGCCACATTTTTCGCGGCAGCGGTCACGCCCGCACCGCTGATGTTGATGTGCGTGCCGCGCCCCTGCTGGTTGGGAAAGAACAGGCCGACCGCCGCCGCGGCCTCGCGCTCCGCCCCATCCTCGGATTGCAGCATGGCGCCGTAGTAATAGCTGTTCACCACGGCCACGTCGCACTGGCCCGCGGCCACTGCCTTGATCTGGTCGCGGTCGCCGCCGCGCGGGGGCCGCGCGAGGTTCGCCACCAGGCCCTGCAACCACTTGTCGGTGGCCGTCTCACCCTCGGTGGCCAGCATGCCCGCCACCATGCTCTGGTTATAAATATTGCCGGAGGAGCGGATGCAGATCCTGCCCCGCCACGCGGGTTCCGCGAGCGCTTCATAGGTGCTGAGCTCCGACGGTTTCACGCGCTCTTTCGAGTAGGCCAGCACGCGAGCACGCACTGACAGGCCATACCAATAGCCCTCGCCGTCGCGCAGGTGTGCGGGTATCGCCTGCTCCAGATACGCGGATTTCACCGGCTGCAGCACACCGGCCTCGCGCGCACGGTAAAGCCTGCCCGCATCCACCGTGAGCAGCACGTCAGCGGGCGAGTTGCGCCCTTCGTTGGCCAGGCGAGTCAGCAGCGCGTCGCCATCACCGGTCACCAGATTCACTGCAATCCCGCTACTCGCGGTGAACTTGTCCAGCACCGGCTTGATCAGTGCTTCCTGCCGCGCGGAATAGACATTCACCGACTCCTTGCCGGCGGCCGCTCCGCCCCACAAAAGGCTCAGGGCGCTGGCGCAAAATATCGCCGCACAGCGACGCAGGGTCGGCCTCAAGCCGGAACCCGAAGAGATGACACGCATGATTACCTCTCGATAGTGTGTAGTAGACGATCGCCTGCAAACGCAAACTATTCTCATTTAGTGAAACACAGAAGGCCTTCGGATGCCATAGGCTGGGGCCCTGCAGGACCTCGCCCTCGACGCACGCCACACGCGCCGGCAACCCTTCCCACAAGTTCGACGTCGCTTCTCAACGCTCGCAGGATTAGCACAGATATAAACGGCGGTTGTTTCATCATATAAGAAAAAAGAGTGGAGATTTCTGCACAATTAACCATCTTTTTCCGTTTCCAGCGGTTAGCATCTTTCCCACAAGCCCGGCAAAAAAAACCAACCGCACCCGGGCCAGCCCTGCGTTTCAACAAATGGGATACGATCCCGGGGGCTTCGCAGTGATACAGTTCAAACACCTTATCCGCGCATCAGTCGTGGTGCTATTGCTCGGCACTTTGTTTGCCACCGAACCGGTTGCCGCTAGAAATTCGTTCGAGAATTTCCTGGTGCAAAACCAGGAAAGACTACCGCAGTGGTTACGCGAACTCATCTGGGGGAATTATCTGCATCGCCTTCTCGCGCAACAGCAAGCGGAGGCAGCCAAACCACCCGCGCCGCCTGCTCCAGCGCCTGCTCCAGCGCCTGCACCCACACCGGCACCAGCACCCGCGCCCGCGCCCGCGCCCACACCGGCACCAGCACCCGCGCCCGTGACCGACGCAACCCCGCCCCCCGTGACCTCACCTCAGCCGACAACAGGCATCGTCTACACGCGCCAGCCGCGCGCCGTTAACCCCGTGCCCGGCAGCAGCATTATGGATGCTTCAAGCTGGCAACACGCCAGCGATGTCGGCCGCATCAATGGCGGTATCGCCGAAGCGGATGTTGTGCTCGACGACCTGCAGGGAAACGTCCATGTACTCTATAACTGCACGACATCGCCGGACATCTGCGTTGCGCAGGAGGCAAGAGTCAGCCCGGACGGTCGAAAAATAGCCTACTCCGTGGGCTACGCCAGCACGCTGGTGGATACCTACCATGGCCGTGTCAAGCTCGGTATCAAGGAGATTCCCGCGCTCACGCACGCCAGGATTTTTATCTATGACCTCGACAGCGGCGTGAGCAAGCCTGTTCCAGGATATGATGGGAGAAGTATAGACCGCCAACCTGAGTGGTTGGACAACAACACGCTGGTATTTTCCAGCAATCGCGGGAACCTGTTCCCGCACAAGAGCCAGTTCAACCAGCATCGTGGGCGCTACGCCAACGGCACGCCAAGGTGGTTTGGCACGGCGTACGGCGTCTCTCAGTACTACGGCTACCGCGATGCTGGCAAGGCCATGCAGATCTGGACCATGAAGATCGATGGCACCGGTGCGAAGAATCTCACGCCGCACGAAACCATGGCGCTGTCGCCCACGGTGATGACCAACGGCGACATCATCTACTCCTGCTGGAATGGCCACGCGAACGAGGCGTTTGACAGTCCCAATCGTCACTCGAACTCGCCGGGAACCGAAGCCAATAAATGGTGGCTTTGCCAGATGGACGGCAATGGTGCCGAAGGTGGCGTTGTCCTCGGCGGACACGGCAGTCCGCTGCTGAAAACTCGAGATTGGCTTGACAAGTCAATCACGGGCGGAGAAGGCGCATCCGCGTTGCGCGCAGTACGCTCCGTCGCCGAGATCCGCAGGGATTACCTCGCGGCCACCAACTACTATCGTGCGAATCACGTTGGCAGCATGGGAATCGTTTACGGGTTCAATTATCGCGGTGGTAGCGTGGAGGGCATCTCGCGACTGAATAACTTCGAGCACGGCATCTACTCAAGCGAGCGGGAAGGCTCCGGAAAATACATTCCCTCCGATTTCATCGCGCTGACTCCTTATGGCAATGACGCCGACTCGCACGAGCCGCGGCGGAATCGAAGCGGCAAGGTGATGGGCAAGGCAGGCTATGCCAGCGCGCTGCCCAATACCGACGACTACATGATCACCCACGGCCGGGGCCTGTGCTTCGAGGCCACCTTTGTCGAAAAGGCCAATGCCCAGTACACGGGGGGTGAGCCGCTATGCCAGAAAGGTATCTATCGCGTCAAAGTAGACCAGGTGACAGATTCATTTGACACACGCCAGATGGAGCAAATTGCCGGCGATGCGCGCTGGCATGTATATGATGCCGACGCAGTGGCCAGTTACCAGGATCTCTGGGGTCAGCCCGAGCCCGAGCGGCCCAGACCCCTTACTGGAAACGCGTGTTTTCTTCAGGTCGTTGACGCGCGCAGGGCCGAATTGCAGCCTGCCGAACCCTACGACTGGGAACGCACGCTGTACCAGCAGTGCTCTGCGCAGGGCTGCGCCATCAACACGGAAGACAAGGGCTTCCACGCGCGCAACATGCACTACCTCACGGTGTTCGAGGTGGAAATGTGGGACCGCAGCTACTCCGATGGCAACCAGGAGGAATTCGCCAACACCATCAACAACCACGGCTTCAAAAGCCTGCGTGTGCAGGGCTACCAGCCGATCGAGGCGGACGGTTCCGTGCGCATGCGCGTACCCTGCGAGACACCGTTGCAGATTGTGGGCCAGGACAAGGACGGCATGACCATCGCGCACGACGATAAGCTGCATTCGCTGCAGAAGGGCGAAACGCGCACCTGCCACGGCTGCCACGACGGGCACTCCGAGGAACGCGCCGCGCAGCTTGCTGCAAGCGCCGAGGAGCGGTTTGCCAATACTATCGCCGCGCGCAGCAACCGGCCGATGCCGAACAATGGCTTCCGCACCACCTGGGAGGATGTGAAACCCATCCTCCTGAACAAATGCTCAACCTGCCATGGCGACATGCATGACGAGGACGGCCTGCTCGATTCACGCATCGCCTGGGACTACGACCAGATCGACTGGGCCTGGGCCCAGCGCCAACCCACACTGAACGGCAGCTACCGCCTGCCACGCCCCTATACCAGCAAGTGGGTTTCGAAACTGGCGCGGGACTCGCTGCTGTACTGGAAATGCATGGGCTCACGACAGGACGGCCGTACGGACGCGCAGTACGACAACGACATCGATTTCGGGCCCGCGCACAAGACCTCCGCCACGCGCCAGGAGTGTCAGGTGATCGGCCAGTGGATCGACCAGGGTATCCAGCGCGGTTACCAGCCCTGACGACAGCGCCGCGCCTCTCGGGGCGCGGCGCTTCCTTGGCCTTCCCTGTTGTTCACTACCGGGACAGCAGGCAGCTATTCGCCCGGGCTTGCTGTACTATCCCGTTCACATAACAGCCAAGCAGAGGCACTCACCGTGACTGATTTCATGCAACACCTGCGCCGCGCAGGCGCTCTCTCACTCGCAGCACTGGCGCTGACAGCCGCAGGCTGCTCGGACGGCAACGACAACGGCGCGGGCGGCGGCAACGCGGTGCCCTTCCAGGAACTGATTGACCAGGGGGTAACCCGCTACCTCGGCCTGTATTCACCCATGCTGAGCACCCCGGACGGCAACGTGATCAACCATCAGTTCGGTGAGGGCGACGGTCCGCTGTGCCTCAACGGCGGCCCCTACACCATGGCCACCCGCGACGAGGGCACCGAAGACCTGATGATCTTCCTGCAGGGCGGCGGCGCGTGCTGGTTCGACTTCTGTTCCGCCACGTCCTCCGCGGCACCGGGTATTCCCAGCGCCGGCATTCTCAACCCGACACTGGCGGCCAACCCGCTGGCGGGCATCAGCACCGTGTACCTGCCCTACTGCGACGGCGGCCTGTTCGCCAGCGACGCAGACGTAGACTCGGACGAAGACGGCACGCCGGACCGCTTCCACCGCGGGCTGCACAACCTCTCCGCCGCGCTGGACGTGGCGGTACAAACCTTCCCGGCGCCGCGACGCATCGTGCTGGCCGGCGTGAGCGGCGGCGGCTACGGCAGCATCTTCGCGCTGCCGCTGGTGCGCCAGCTGTACCCCGGCGTACCCATCGACGTGATCAACGATTCAGGTGTAGGCATCAACCGACCCGACGATGCGGCCTTCAACCAGCAGGTGATCGACTACTGGAACATCGGCGGCTTCTTCCCGGCAAGCTGCGCCGAGTGCACCGTGCAGGGCGACCCCACAGGCTTCCTCGACTGGCAGCTCAAGCAAGACCCGGACGTGCGCCTGGGTATGCTCAGCTACGCGCAGGATTTCACCATCGGCACCTTCTTCCTCGGCATCGGCGGCCCGGCGTTTGAATCCATACTGCGCAGCGCCATGGCGGAACTGGAAAGCCGCAACCCGGAACGCATGCGCAGCTTCATCGCCCCGGGCGCCTCGCACACCTTCCTGCTGGGAGAGCTGGACGTGGCCGTGGAAGGCGTCACGGTGGGTGAATGGGTTGAATCTCAGATAGACGATGTGGAGGGTAACTGGAACTCGGTTTCCGAATAGGCCGTTAATTAAATTCGGTAATCACAAAGTTCTGGTCCGCCTCGGACCACTCCACGCGCACGCTGCGCCCGGGGACGGGAAAATCGGCCACCGTGGCGCCAGCCTGCACACCCTTCAGAAAACCCTCCGGCGGCGCGACCACGTTGAACACCGTGGTTTCCACCGGCTCGCCGTCCACCAGCAGCGTGAACTCGTGCTCGCCCACACCGAAACTGCCCCAGTACACCACCGCGCCGTAGCCCGTGGCTGTGTTGTACTCGCCGCACACTGACGCAGTATCTGTTCGGCTGGTGCCGGCGGCCAGAGCCTTTACCGGCCCGTTATCCACTCGGTAGCCGAGGCTGCTCACCACTGGCGCCGTGCCACCCGCCCGCCAATCATCGTTGTAGCACACCCAGCCGCGAATGAGACCCACACCGCTCACCGTTTGACCCTGCTCGGGGGTTTCATGATTGAAAAGCCGCTGCGCGGGCTCCTCCCGGTAAACCCTCAACTTCCGCTCGACGCTCTGAGAAACGGTGCCACCGCAGTTGCGCGCGATGCCGTAGTCCACTACCAGCAGGTAATCTCCCTCCGCCAGGCCCGGCAGCTGAAACTGCCGCCGCTGCGGGTAATTGGCGCCCAAGGGCGGTGTGGGATCTATACACAGATCCCAGATCGGCTCCTGATAAGTGAGTGTCACTCGGGCGCCTTCCACCGCCACGTCGTACAGCGCCGGATCGGCGATCAGCAGGCTGCCCTGGTATGGCTCAAAACCGCCCGCCAGCAGGTTGAAGCCCGTTACCGTCACCGTGACGGGCTGCTCCTCAATGACGACAGCCGGCGAAATGTGCACAGCATGTACTTCAAAGCTGCCGCCCTGACACTGTGCCTGAACCGGCATGACCAGCGCGCAGACCGCAAACAGGGAAAGCAGCAAGCCTGGACTGCGCAGGCTCATTCGCATGGCAAGATCCCCTTTTAAACACAGTCAAGAGTAGCTCAGCCGGCTCCATTTTTCACCGCCGGTGCTTGAAGCGTTATGTTTCCTCGACTACGGCGCGTAGTTTCAGATGATCGACGAATGGAAAAAAATCTCTATCACTAAAAAGAAGAGGGATTCTATTCTCAATGCAAAAAGTAGCGATTATCACATCGTTCGTTTTTCGTATCGTGATTCCCTTTTTTCGCAGTGTGCGATAATATTCGGCACTCTTTAAGGCCATTTTTTTGCCCAGTAATTCATATATATCCAGTGTCTTCAGTGTGCTCTTTGCTGTTCGGAAATCTTTGTCGTTTTTGAAGCCTTGAAGTACCTCCAGAAAGATTAGATCACCTATGGCAACTGTGCCTTCTTCTAGGGCGGTATCCAGCGAATGGGTTTGTGCATTCTCAATACCATTAAAATAGTCGATCCATACGCTGGTATCGACAAGTATCACGAGGCGTCTCGCATCTCATCCAGGTTACCTTCCCACTTCAGCTTTCCTCGCAGCTTTCGGATTTTCTGTTGTTTCTTTCTCCGAATAAGTAGCCTCAGGCCTTCCTCAACAGCTTCCTTCTTGGTGCTCAATCCAGTAGCCTTTAGAGCATCTGCCATTAATTGATCATCTATGACAATGTTGGTTCTCATAACATTACCTATGTGTATAAATATGAAATATATACACACTTTACCAGCTTCCCAGAAACATAACAAATACGGGTTACTGACGACCTACAGCCGCAACCGCTGGCGTTATGGTGCACGTTGAGCCCGCGCACTGAGGCCGCTATCGTCGCTGCAATAGGTGCTGGGTTGAGCTCTGCAGCGATTTGCCTTGTGATCAAATCACTATTTTTGTTTACCTTCTACGGCGTCCCTCTAACTCTTCTTGCAGTCGCATGGGCGTGGTACCTGCAAGCCAAGTTCATGTTTCATCGCTTTGCCTCGGGATTTTTCCTAAATTTTTTAGGAGTGCTCTATGGCCTAGCAGTAGTCGTCTTAAGTCTCTATTCCTTTGGCCTATTTCTAGCTCTGGTCATGGTCATACCAACGGATGCCCACATATCGTCGCTCCTTTTCATTTCATTCGACATTCTCGCCCTAGGTACTCTGCTTAGTTTTGGCATTCCTTACGTGATTGGTACGCTTCTTGGAGTGTGGGTTGCTCATCGTGGGGTTCAATATGTGCACCATAACCAGTCAGGGTTGCGGACGGCGTACCGCCGCAACCTGAAGCGTTATGTGGGCTGAGGCATCGTGGATAACCTTGGAGCTATAGTTTTTCTCGCCGTGAATTATGTGATTGTTCTATTCACATATTTCTTTCTATGGCGTAGTTATCGACCTTTATATGCGAAGACACTTTGGAGTATCGTTCTTCTTATCCCACTAGTCGGTTTGGTGTTCTATGGCTGGATGTCAAATCCACCTCCGTCGTTGCCAGGGCACAAGCGCCAAGGAATAAGCGACTATATTGCTACAGGTAGTGAGGAGCAGATTGACTATGATCACGGGGTTAAGAAACACACATAACAACCGGCTGTGCGCACCTGCGGGGCCGGACGCAAAAACCGCTGCGCGGTTTCCGCGCCGCAGCGGTAGGCGTTAGCTTCCTTAGAGCGTTAAATAAATGAAGATATGTTTCGATATCTATTATTTCGATGTTGAGAAATACGCATTTAAGGTGGAATTCCCGAAACGCACAGGAACCATCATCTTAGATGGAAATACCACTCAAAATGAGATTGGAGTTTTTATAGGGTCTTTACTCGAGTTCAATGAATTGGCTTTAGATTCAGAGTTTATTAGTGCTCTTTATCTGAGCGAGGAAATAGCGCTTGGTGGTGGTGCGCTATTCGAGAAAAATGGAGTGTCCATCAAACCGTCTTGCTGTGCAGACTTTCAGGATTGGAAAGATGTAATTGAAGGCCTGCCTCAGCATAAGAGCAATTGGATGGGGCACGATCCAAGCCCTACATTTATATTTAATGGAGATCAGATTACATTGTGGAGCGATGAGCCTGCCAATGAAAAGGCTATCAGTATAGAATTTAGCCAAACAGAAGTAAGTGACTTGATACTATCTGCCAAAAAGGATCTTACTGATTTCTTAAGAAATGTTGAGATATGGGCATCCAACTTCTACAAAGAAAATCCACAGAGTTTAGTAAATGGCATCAGAGAGTACGTGCTGTTAAATGAAAGCTAACAGGGCGCAGCAACGGACTTACAGCGGCCTCAGCCTGCGGCGTTAGGCGGCATGAAACACCCTCCCATCGAACTTCGTGTTGGCGACTGCCAGGAGATTGAGGCATTCCTGGCAGACCGCATCTATGAGTTCAACTCCAAGGTGACGGGGTACTTCGATGGAGAGTCGTTCAGCCTGATCCAGCGAAACAACTTGGGCGCCATCCTCGCGGGCATCTCCGGGTATACCTGGGGCGGCTGCTGCTTCATCTCGCATCTCTGGGTAGCTGAGGCACAACGAAGGCAAGGACTTGGTAGGGCGCTGTTGCAAGGCGCCGAGGACAACGCAAGGAGCAAGGGTTGCGCGGTCGTACTCGTCTCGTCTCACAGCTTCCAGGCACCCTGGTTCTACAAGCGGCTTGGCTACGAAAAGCGAGCGACCGTCGCCGACCATCCACAAGGGCATTCAAACATCTTCTACGCCAAGCGTTTGGTGCCCGATGCCGCCTAACATGTCGCTCAACCGGAGCGGTTTAACCGCTCTTCTTGAGGCGTTATGGCACTTTGCCGCAGGGTCAACGTAAATATGTTTAGAGGCCATGGTCTTGCAAGGCCACAAGTGAAGTCTTTGCTTGGCGTGTTGATCGTTGTGGTCCTGGTTATACTCGGATCATCGGCATCCCCGGTGATTGGTTATTTTGTTGGCTTGTCAGCACTCGTGATGATCATCGTCGCACTGCAATTGGAGTCCATCTGGCCAACACAATCGAGAAAGGAAAACTCGTTGGTATTCTCGTTGTTCTGGGGGCTGATGATAGGAGCGATCGTACCCTTTATCGTGAACACCTTTCTGGATGGTGGGATATCCGCAGTCTATGAGATCATTACCCGAGAGCCATAACCAGACGGTCAATCGCTCACCAAAAGCTTACCGGCGTTGGCTTCCTTAGCGTTACAGAACCGGCCGAGCAGTGAACATATGAATGGACTATTGATAATCCTCCTGGTTTCGACGCTAGTGGCCTGCGCCAATACGGGCGAAGCTACAAGGAAGACCCCCCTTCCTGGCCTGTCTGCTTATGGCCTCGATCAATCCGTAAACCTTCGTGCGTCGCAGGCCCAGGCAAAGGAAGCCAGGTCTCGGGGTATCGATCTTCCAGTCGGAAACTACCTTCCCACCAAAAAAGTCGCGCCTGGCTACCCGCCTAGAGCACTAGATCGGAGAAAAACAGGATGGGTGCTGGTGGTCTACAATATTACGGAATCGGGCGACATGGAAAATCTACGAATTATCGATGAATATCCCGAAGGCGTTTTCTCAAATTCTGCTCTGGAGGCCGCAGCCCAGTTCGAATATGCACCCTACGAAGAAAACGGCGTTGCAGTTCCCGTTCCCAACGTTTGGAATCTTTTTACCTACGAAGTCTACTAGTCTACTGACTGGAGGCTCGACAACACATACGCCCTGGCGGGTGCGGTCTTCGCCTGTACAGCCAGTCTGAAAACCTCTGGTTGGGGAGCATGCTCAGCACCCCGGATTCTGTGTCTATTCGAGAGCTGTCCCAGCGATCGTCTACTAGTTGTATCTGTACCTGAGGCTGCAGTACTGGTTCGGCCGACGTTATGGGCGTTGTGGCGCACTGGTCGTAGTAGGCTCCGTGAGGCACCTCAACAGGTGCGGGTAGCGCACTCCCTTCGCTAGCCGGACGCGTTTACAGCGCGCGGGCTGCCGCGAGCTTCACTGGGCACACTTCATGTCTCGAAACATTGCGCTGGCGAAAGCACCTTCCAGATGAGCGGACATTAATCAGGCGAACGCTTTCGTTCTCAGCTAACATAATCAGGTGGAAGAGCAATAAGGAACACCCAGGTGCCGCCAATATTGAAAGCCTATACCCTCGCAATTCTCATGCTAAATGCCCCATGGACTTTTGCATCTCTAATCATCGATACCGGCGAGCCAATTCAAAAGAATGCTGGTGGAACCTTGAGAGCCGGCGTACAGGAACTTGCTGGGTATATAACTTTGGATTCGCCGTATACGCTCAACAGCATTGAAGGCTGGATGAGCGGGGAAGTCATTGTTGGCACATTCAACCTGATGGTTCTCGGTTCTCTCGATGACAAGCCCAATGACCTGGATGTCTATTTCGACTCAAAAGCGGATTATCGTTTTGGGAGCCCTCAAGGTGGCTACAATGGGGTCTATGATATTGATCTTGATCTTGCTTCTGGCAACTACTGGATTGTTTTTGGCGTCGATGAATTTCAGACATTCAGGGGGTTTATGCCCATGGACTCCCCCAAGCCTCTTGAGAATGGCGCAGCGAGAGGAACCTGGTCAAACTGGGAGTGGCGAACGAGCACCGGGTACGATATTTCCTTGCGTATTGATGCGGAATTGCATGAAATTTCTACGCCACCAACAGCAGCATTGCTAGTTATGGCTCTGTTGCTCTTGCAGACACGATTGAGAAGAGTTCGCAACCGCGTTCAATACGTCTAGTTACTTGATCGGTACGGGAGAATACATTTCGAGGTTTTTCCGTGGCCAAGGATTGAAGCGTTGGCGCACTCGGGAGACGAAGAAATGTCTGATCACAAAGTCTTCTCTATGGCTTTCTCAAAGATCTATTCTCTCTATGTCCAGAAAGCCGAGAAGAAGAAACGAACAGAAGAGGAGGTCGTTCAGATTATTTGTTGGCTCACAGCTTTCAGCGCTGACGACCTGGCAAAGCAGGTTGGCAGCGAGAATGACGTGGCCGCATTCTTTGCCGAGGCGCCGGCAATCAATCGCAGCGCATCCCTCATCAGGGGAGTGGTATGTGGGGTTCGTGTTGAGGAGGTCGAAGACCCACTCATGCGCAATATTCGCTACCTCGATAAACTGATCGATGAGCTTGCCAAGGGCAGATCTATGGAAAAGATTCTGAGGTCATGAATTCGCCTGGGATTCAAAGTGCCAACATGGCAATGAACTTTGGGGCTACGGCGCCGGACGCCGCAACGCTGCGCCGGTTATTGACGCGTTATACGTGAAAAGGATCGTGCCAATGGTTGATCAAATCAGTTTTTATGAAGCCAAGCTCCAATTCGAGATTGATTCATCGGATTTGTTTGAGACTTTGCAGGAAAAAGCGAAGGTGAAGGTTATCGATGCACGCTCTTCGGAGGCATACGAACGCGAGCATATTCCGAATGCATTGAATATCCCGCACCGCGTCATGACCGAGGAAAGCACCTTGCACCTCGACAGATCCGCGATGTATGTTACGTACTGCGATGGCATCGGTTGCAACGCGTCGACGAAGGGTGCGCTCAATTTGGCGAGGCTCGGGTTTACGGTCAAAGAGCTGATGGGTGGCATCGATTGGTGGAAGCGTGACGGTTATGCCACCGAAGGTACGGAGGGCAAAGCAGGCCGGATTGTGTCATGTGGCTGCTAATAATGCGTCACAGGCGATCAGGTCGCTCGCAAGCTCGCTCGGTCGGCCAGCGCTCCGCACTTGCCAGGGCATGGCTTCGCCATTGTTGCCCGAGCGAGCCAGTTGCAGGACGACGATCACAATGGCTGCCTTGGTGTTCATAAAGACTATCAGCGCAAAGTCTTTGCAGGCGGCACAGTAGCCTCACCGTGGCCCAGCGAGGTTTGCCGATGACCACCCCAATCGATCTGCCGGATGACGTGGTGGCTGAGCTTAAGGCAGGCCGCAAGATCAGTGCCATCAAGATGCTTCGTGCGCACAAGGGCATTGACCTAAAAAGTGCCAAAGCCCTGGTTGATGACTATGTGAATGCGCACCCCGAGATCACATCGCTGCAGCCGCCCAACGCCGAAACGGGTATCGGCCGTATCGTCATACTCGCCATCGGCGTCGCCGCTATTTATGCCGCCTACAAGTACTTTTTTTAAACTGGGCCCCAGACCGGTTTTGGCACGCACACGCGATTGGCGGGCTGTGTTTGGTGGTATCGGGTCTTGTGTGCGGTTTTGTCCCCATGGCGTATACTTTAAGGCGCATGGCGCGTAAGGCGCATGGCGCGAGAACGATAACAGGCCATAGAACACGCAGAGCAGCGGCATTGTCCGTCTGCGAGGAGGCGCAATGAACAACCGGGAGCAACTTCAGCAACTCACGCGGTATACCGACGCAGCCACCATTGCCCGGGCTGTGGCCGCTGCCAAACGCGGCAAACTGGAAGGGCGCGTGCAGCTCACCGCAGTGATGGCCTGGGTGGCCTTTGCCTGCCCCGACGCCACGCCGGCGGTGTGTGACAACATCGCCTCGGCCTGGCTGGGCTCGGGGCCCACGCCGCCGATACCGCAGGGCCTGTCGGAAGCGCCGCTTACCGAGAGCTTCTGGGAGGCCTTCTGGAAGGTGGTGGAGGGCCCGGAGGAAGGCTACGACGCCATCAGCATTACCGTGGCGGTCGCCTCGCTGGGTGCAGAGCTGCATGAGGACTTCGGCCCGCTGGCCGAGCAGCACGCGCTGAACCATCCCGGCGCGGCCGCGGCGCAGCGCAACCCCATTCCCGGCTATACCGACATGAGCGCACTCGCGCTATGCGCGCCGGGCACGCTGGGCCACGCCCTGCATCGGCTGATCCTGGATAACGGCTACGATCCGGAAGTGCTCAAGCGCGATGACATTGGCCTGAGCAACCTGCCGCACGTGCTGCACTACCTGAACGCCCGCATTCTGCAGATGCATGAGGTCTGGCACCTGGTAGCCGGGTATAAAACCACGGGAACCGGCGAGATCGCCATCTCGGCGTTCCAGCTGGCGCAGTTCGGCCACAATTATTCGTCGATGTTTCTCGCGGCAGCCATGGCCATCGGCACCTTCAACGACCAGCGCGGTTTCACCGTGCTGATGCAGATCATCAACGAGGGCTGGCAACACGGGCGCGCGGCACCGGTGATGATGGACATTCCCTGGGAAGACGAGTGGGACACCCAGCTGGAAGATATCCGCGCCAAATACGGCATTCCCACGTACCAGAGCCTGTTTCCCGACGACCTCATGGAAGCCGCCGCCGACGCACCGCTGTGGCGCAAGCTGCTGCTGGGCTTTTCGGTGCTGCGCTACAACTATCGCCTGCGCCAGAGCGCGGCGCAGCCGCTGGGCGCGCTCGCCGCCCAATAGCCGGTGCGGGTCAGGCGGCGCGGTGTTGCACCGCGCGGCCAGTACGCCCGCTAAAGCACAAAGCGCACCACCGCTGCCGGGCCGGTCATCGGCGCGGCCAGCGACAGGGTAAGCATGCCGCCCTCCTGCTCAACCCCGCTCAACTCGGCGCCCAGCACCGACACCTCCGACCATTCCACACCCGGGTGTTCGATTGTGAATGCACTGCCCACGGCGCCCGACACAATCGCATACAGCGCGGTTGGCGAGCGGGTGTAGCGCAGTTCACGGCCCCGCAGGTTACCGAAGCGCTGCCACGGGCGCGTGCCGTAAAGGGCCTCGCCGTTTACCCTGATCCAAGCACCGAGGCCGCGCAGCGGCGCCCGCTGAATCGCCGGAATGCGTCCGTGGCTGTCGGGGCCCACGTTGATCAGCACGTTCCCGTTTTTCGCCACCGTGTCCACGACGAAGCGCACCAGCTCATCCGCGCTCAGCATGTCGTCGGCCGTTTCACGCTGGTTGAAGGCGAAAGACCCCCCCAGGCCGCGAGTCGCCTCCCACTTGAAGGGCGCAATGCCGGGCAGGCTGTCGTACTCGGCGGTTTTGAAGCCAATGCGCGCAGGGTCATCCGCCAGCGGGTCCACGTTGGCGGTGAGCCAGCGCGCGAGCGCCTTCATCACAGTCCCGCTGCCCGGTATGTCGGCAACACCGGAGAACGTGTCCAGCGCACCCCAGCGATCATTCACCGTGCCGTCTGGCACCGCGTCGAAGTAGTACGCCAGCAGATCGTCCAGGCGACCTTTGGTAGGGTAGGCAATATCCGCCCAGAGCACATCCGGGAGATAGCGGTCTATGAGTTCGCGCAGGTGCGCATGGGTATAGTTGGCGTAGCCTTCACCGGTGGGCGCGCTGCGTATCATATCGCGCACCAGGTCGCCCTCCGTCACCAGCTCGAAACTCCAGTCCAGCCCGGTGGAGTAGTACACACCAAAGCGCATGCCGCGCTCGCGCACCGCGGCGGCGAGATCGCCCACCAGGTCGCGGCGGGCGCCCCAGTCCGCGTGATTCGGGTTGGGTACATCGCTGGGCCAAAGGGTGTAGCCGTCGTGGTGCTTGGATACCAGCACCACATACTTCGCGCCCGTCGCGGCAAACAGCTCCGCCCAGGCCGCCGGATCCCAGGCGGCGTTGACGCGCTGCTCAAACTCGGGACCAAAGGCCTCGTAGGGCGCATCGCCATATTCCTGCGCATGGTGCAGCGCAGTGGCGCTGCCCGGCAGCCGCAGGCTGTACAGGTACCAGTCGGCATAGGGCAACTGCTGGCGCCCGGAATCGTGCAGGAGCATTTCCTCCAACTCGCCGGGGCGCAACGGCTCGCCTTCCGCGAAAGCCGGCACCGAGGCAGGCCCCCAGTGAATAAAAATCCCGAGCTTGGCATCGTCGTACCAGTCGGGCGTTGTGCGCGAGCGTTCCAGCACCTGAGGGGAGGGTTTGCCATCGCTGCAGCCCACCGCCAACGAAAGGATACAAACCGCGCCAAGAGCAAGCGCTGAAAACGCCTTGAATGTTCGCATGGGATACCTCCGGAGGGTTGCGGCGCAACGCCATGAGTGCCTGATTATTGGTGTGTGTGGCCTGGTATCGCAGCGGAGTATTAAAGCACTTTTTGCTGTTGGTGGAGTAGCCCGCTTTGGCCTATGCTTAGGCCACGCGCAGCATAACAACAAACAGCGCCGAGGAGTTCCCGTGACACTACGCTACTGCACGCTGCCGCTGGCGGCCGCCCTGCTTGCACACGCCACGCTGCCATTAGCGGCCATCGCGCAAACCCAACGGGCCAGCCAGACGGCTCTGCTGGAAGAACTGGTGGTGACCGCGCGCAAGCGCGAGCAAAACCTGCAGGATGTCGCCGTGGGCGTATCGCTGCTCACCGGCAAGGCGTTGGCTGAAGCCCAGTTGCGTAACGCCGCCGATCTGTCCACGCTGATACCCACGCTGAATGTGCAGGCGAGTTCCGGGCCTTCCACCTCCAGTTTCAATATTCGCGGCATCGGCACACAGGCCTTCAGCACCGCCGTGGAGCCGAGCGTATCCACCATGCTAGACGGCGTGGTCATGAGCAATTCCGGCATGGCCTTTCTGGAGCTGGTCGACATCGAACGTGTGGAAGTGCTGCGCGGCCCGCAGGGCACGCTGTACGGCAAGAACGCTTCGGGTGGCGTGATCCACATCATCACCCGCGATCCGACAGCGGAGTTCAGCGGCACGGTTTCGGGCACGGCGATAGAAGACGACGAATACCGCCTGGACGCGACCTTCTCCGGGCCGATCACCGACAGTCTCGGCTATCGCATTACCGGTTCAGTGCTCGACGACGGCGGTTATGCCGAGAACCGATTCAATGGCAAGAAAGTAAACAGCGCGGAGAATTACAACCTTCGCGGCAAACTGCTGTGGGCAGCGAGCGAGGACCTGGAGCTTGAGTGGAGCAGCGATGTCAGCGACGGCGAGTGCGACTGCAACACGCTGTCAGTGCGCGATATCCGCGAATCTGCCCAGCAGGCCGCTCTGCTTGCCGAGCAGCTGCCGGTGGTGCCCTCCAAAGGCAACCAGGACGTGAACAACGATCAGCCCACTTTCAACAAGACCCGCGCCAGCGGCCATTCACTCACGGTGGACTGGTCGGTTGCCGAGCACGTGCTCACCTCCATCTCCGCCTGGCGCGACTGGGACTACGAAGGCATCGTCGATCTCGACAATCGCCCAAGCAATCCGCTCGCGCTCACCTTCAACGTACCGCCACACAACGAGGTGCAACAGCTGTCTCAAGAATTGCGTATTGCCTCGGCGCCCGCCGCCTGGGGTTCCTACGTGGCCGGCCTGTTTTACTTCGACCAGGATTCCGATTCCGGCAACATCACCACCACGGCGCTGTTGGCACCGCTGCTGCCGCCCACCACGCGAATAACCGACACCCGCGTGTCGAGTACCAACTTCGCTATCTTCGGAGAGTTGAACTACAACCTGAATGAAGACTGGCAGCTCACCCTCGGCGCACGCTATACCGAGGACAAGCTCAAGTACCGCACCAGCGCGGTGGGCACCGACAACATCGTGTTCGGCCCGGAGGGCCAGGTAAACAACACCCTCAGCGAAAGCGACATCTCCCCCAAGATCGCGTTGCAATGGAATGTCAGCGAGGCGGCCATGACGTACATCAGTTACGTCAGCGGCTACAAGGGCCCCGCGTTCGATACCTCGGTGGTGGCCGGCGGCCGCGTGATCGCCGCAGAAACCAGTGACGCTTTCGAGCTGGGCTACAAGTCCACCTGGCTGGACAACCGCTTGATTCTGAACGTCAGCGCGTTCTATGCCGAGTACACGGATTTTCAGGCACAGGCGCTGGTGGATGAAGACCCGAACGATTTGCTGCCGGAATCCTTCCTGCTGGTGAACGCTGGCGAGGTATCAACACAGGGCGTGGAGATCGAGTTCATCACCCGGCCACTGGACAACTGGACGATCACCGGCGGCCTCAGCTATACCGACGGCAGTATCGACGATTATCCCGCAGGCAACTGTAGCGCCGGACAGAAGTTCCGCGGCGAATGCCCGCTGGGATTCCAGGATCTCGCGGGCGGGCAATTACCCTACACACCCGAATGGAAACTCAATCTCAGCACCGACTATCGCCACGCACTCACGTCGATGCCGGCGGAGCTGCGCCTGGGCGCGGACCTGCGCGCGCAGGACGATACGCTGTTTGAAATATCGCAGGATCAGTACACCCGCCAGGACGCCTACGCCATACTCGATGTGCGCGCCGGTATCGCCGGTACCGACAGCGGCTACCAGGTCACGGCGTTCGTGAAAAACGTGCTGGACAAGAACTACGCCACGCTCATCTTCGCGCAGGCTTCGGAGCTTATCCCGCACGGCTACATTCACTCGGTGCCCAAGTACGCCAACCGTACCCTGGGCATCGAGCTGCGCTACGATTTTTGACAGGAGATATGGCCATGGCTTATCCGCACAAGCACGCGCTGCTCAACTGGGCGCAACGTTACCCTGAACTCTGGAACGCTGGCGACAAGCAGGCCTGGATCGACAACTGGCGCAGCGTCGCCCGCGGCGAGTTTCGGATGCTCGACCCGGTCGGCACGCCGGAAAAATTCGGCTTCAAGGAGTGCTGCGAAGAGTCCTGGGACCTGTTCCAGCCTCGCGTGCGGTTTCGTATCCAGCCCGGCACGCTGTTCGTCTGCGGCAACGAAGTGGCCTGGTGCCTGGAGAACCACTTCGAGGGGCCGGACGGGCCACAGCTTCAGTTCAGCCTCGAAACCTACCGCTTCGGTGACGACAGCTCGGTAGAGATTCGTACCTACTACCGTGTACCGAATCACGACAATGCGAATCTGGGCGATGTGTTCAAGGCCTACCTGCCGGAGAATGCCGAAGGCCTGTAGCAAAGACACGCCTGGCGAACAGACGAAGATGTAGACCGCTACCCCTCACGCCAGCGAGATGGACCTGCCTCCAATCCATGGTACAACACAGAGACACCATGCCAACGGGCGCGCGGCACGCTATGCTGCGCGGGAACCGACACCATCACAAGAACCGACACCATCACAACAGGAATCCATGCTATGAACGCATTCTCTCGCTGGCCAGGCACCCGCCGTTTTCTCCTGGGTCTCGCCGTCACTGCGGGCATGGCATTGCCAGGCTGCAGCGACGGCAGCGATGCGCTGCGCCCGACGCTCGGCGTGCCCGGGGCCGGCAACCCGGCGGCCGTACAGGTGCCCGCCGCAGCGCTGGAAGGGCCCGTTCCGGGAGAGCCTGTTCTGGTGAGCACCTTCTTTCCGCTGGCCAGTCTCGGCTACCAGCGCGACGAGTTCTTCGTCGCCGGCACGGCAAACGCGTACACCAACCGCAACGAGCTCAAACCCGACGGACGCTGGCAGGTGCAGGCCAGCCACGCGGCCGATTATAGAACCCGGATCGTGGTGATCCGCCCAACTGACCCGGCGGACTTTAACGGCAGTGTGGTAGTGGAATGGCTGAACGTAAGCGCGGGGTTCGATTCCGGACCCGACTGGGGCATGTTGCACACGGAGCTGATTCGCAGCGGCTATGCCTGGGTGGGGGTATCGGCGCAGCGCGAGGGGGTACAAGCCCTGAATGACGGCAGCGCCGCCGCGCTTGTGCCCGGCGCAGACGCCACGCGCTATGCCACTGCCGGCCTCTCGCACCCGGGCGACGCATTCTCCTATGATATCTATTCACAGATTGCGCAGGCCCTGCGCGCACCGATGGCCGGTGGCCCGCAGCCGCTGGGCGCGCTGCAGCCCGAGCGCCTGATCGCCGCGGGCGAATCGCAATCGGCAGACCGCATGATGACCTACGTCAACGCGTTCGCCCCGCTGCACGCGCTGTTCGACGGCTACTTTGTCCACAGTCGACTGTCAGGCAGCGCGCCGCTGCAGGGCGGCTTTTTCGAGGACGTGGTGGTTGCCACCCCCGATATCGTGCGCGTACGCGACGATCTCGGCGTGCCGGTGCTGATGCTGCAAACCGAGACGGATCTGTTCATTCTCGGCTCCTGGCCGAGCAACCAGCCCGATAGCGAGCTGTTTCGCCTGTGGGAAGTGGCGGGCACCGCCCATGCGGACCTCTATACCTTTCTCGATAACCGCGTGGACGTGGGCACCAACCCGCGCGTTGCCGCCGTGGTAGAGAACGCCAACCCGATACCGGGCATCATCGAATGTCCCGTGCCGGTGAACGCCGGCCCGCAGCACTGGGTGGCAAAAGCCGCCATGTCGGCGCTCAACCGCTGGATCGTTGACGGCACGCCGGCGCCCACCGCCGAGCGGCTCGCGGTATCCGGTGAACCGCCGCGTTTCGAACTGGACAACCTGGGCAACGTACTGGGCGGCGTGCGCACGCCCTACGTGGATGTGCCGATCGCCATCCTCTCGGGGGAGGGTCAACCGCAGGATCCTTTCAACCCGGAAGACCGCAATTTCTGTTTCCTCTCCGGCACCACCGAGCTGTTCGATGCGGCGACCCTGGCCTCGCTGTATCCCGACAACGCAGCGTATGTCGCCGCAGTTGCCACGGCCGCCGACGATGCGGTGAGCAAGGGGTTCCTCTTGCCCGCAGACGCCGAGCTGATCAAGGCCCATGCCGCCAGCTCGGATATTTTCGCGCCGCGCTAGTGCGCCGATCCATGGCGATCATCGCCCACACACACTGGAGCCCGCACCGATGAAAAGACTCCTGCTGACACTCGGCGTACTGATCGCCATCGCCGCCGCCGTACTGTTACTGCAACCGGTGCAGGCGTGGCTGATCGCCAGGACACTGCCCGACTACCCGGACTGGCCGGCGCCGCAGGCGACCCTCGCTCCGGACGACAGCGGGGTGATCTACTACCCAACCAGCAGCCCCTATGACCTGGAAGTGATTCTCAACGCCATGGAGCTGGCGCGACCCACCACCGGTATGGGCTACCTGTCGTACCCGGAAGGTGCGAGCGCCACCTCGCCGGTACCGGCGATGGTGATCGTGCCCGGCAGCGGCGGCATTGCCGAAGGGCGCGAACACGACTACGCCCGGCTGTTCAACGAGCACGGAATCGCCGCCTTCGTCGTGGAGTATTATGCGCCGCGCGGTTTCGATGAGGATGCCAATTACCTGGTGCGCACGGCCTCCGTGACCGAGTTCGACCTGATCGCCGACGCCTACGCGGCGTTGCGTCTGCTCGGCACCAGCGCGAAGATCGACGCGCAGCGTATCGGCATTATCGGTTTCTCCTACGGCGGCATGGCGGCGCGCCTGGCCATGGATTCTCGCATCCAGCGCGCGCTTGCGGGCCAGTCTCCGCCGTTCGACCTGCACATCGACAATTACGGCCCCTGCTTTCAAAACCTGCAATCCACGCAAACCACCGGCGCTCCGCTCCTGACCCTGCGCGGCACCGACGATGCCTCCAATGATCTCGCCGCCTGCGCGCGCCGCGAGCAGGCACTGCGCGACCTTGGCGCTGCGGTCACCGCCCACGTGTACGAGGGTGTCGGCCACGCCTGGGAGAACAGCCAGGCGCGGTTCTTCTCCGAAGAGTCGCCCTACCTCGCCGGTTGCGAGGTACGCTACGACGCGCGCGGCAAGGCATTCCTCAACGGCGAGCCGCTGACCGACTATGCTCTGGACGCCTCGCACGCGCGCAAAATGGCCGCGCGCTTCTCCAGCGGCAAGCGTTTTCGCGACTGTGTGGGTTATGGCTACTATGTGGGGCGCGACGAAAACGCCCGCAAACGCGGCTATACCGATATTCTCGCGTTTCTCGACGCCCGCTGGCAGATCGAGTGACGCCGCGCGCTGCATGCACGCGAGCCGCTCGAATACCGAAGCGTGCAGGGGCCCGGCATGGTCCAGTCCCGGTTGCTACGCATGCCGGCCTGTGCCCGCATCCAGATAACCGCCACTGATTTTCACACGACGAGGCGCCGTAAAATTGAAGAAACTGTTGCTGACTATTGCCCTCTTCCTGACGCCCCAGGCGCAGGCGCAGGCGCCTGAATTTTTCGCCGCTCAACTCACGCCTGAAACACTGCACCGCCTGCCTGCGGGCGGCATGGCCGCAATTGGCGGCGCCAATGACTGGTTCCTCAGCAACGGCGAACTGTGCGCCGTGGTCTCGGACGCCGGCCATCCCACCTACCTGGCGCTGCATGGCGCGGCGCTGGTAGACCTGTGGCACTGTGAGCGCGCCAACGACCAGTGGAACGTGGCCCACGCGCAACTCAACCTGCAGAAAGACCAGATTCCGCGCACCACCGGCATCAGCGCGGGCGTGGGCAGCACAACGGCCTGGCTGGAAACGCGCGGCGAGCACGCCGGCGTGCAAACCGTCGTTCGCTATGTCATGGACGCTGCGCAGCCTGACACCCTGCAGGTTGAAACGCGCCTCACGCGTGTGCAGGCCGGCGACGCGCTGCGCATGTTCGGCTCACTGGTGCTACACCCTGGCAGCTCGCTCACGCCCTTCACGGTGGACAGCCAGGACGTTGCCTATACCACCGGCTTCAGCCAGCCGGCCGTGGACACCAGCGACTACCTGTCGCTGCTCAACGCGGTGAGCCCCGCCGATACCCAGGTGCTGATCGGCAGCCGCAACACCGGCGCAGACATCAGCTACACCCTGCGCCTGCACGAGGCCCTGCTGCGTGACGCGCAGGGCAACGAAGAACCCGTGCACACGCTACTGGTGTCCGGTGACACGTTCAGCCTTTTCGCCGCCTTCACACGGCCCTTTCCGCGCTTCTGGAGCCGCGCGCCCGGCGTGATAAGCCTCGCGCTTGGACAGCTGTTTGACCTGGAAACGGGCGAAAGCCTGATCCTTCGCCAGTCGATCACGGCAGCCGCGAGCGCCGACGCCGCCGCCACGCTGAACGCCCTGTATACCGGCCACAGCGTGCAGGGCCGCCTCGATACCCTGGATGCCAGCGTGACCGCGCGCGATACCGCGGGCCGGGAACTCAACTTTGCGCGCCCGGATGCCAGCGGCGATTTCACGCTGCGCCTGCCCCGGGGCATCACCGCTATCACCCTGGACGTACGCACGCCCTGGAGCAGCACGCAACAATCGGTGGCACTGGCAGCGCCACTCACCGAACTCGGCGTGATAGACACCGGCGCGCCCGCCGTGGTGGAACTGCCCCGGGGAGAGGCCATGAGCCTGGTGTTCACCAGCGACGCCGGCCAGCCGGTCTTCAACGACGAACTGACTTCTGCCAGCGTTGCCGGGGAGCGCCACCTCGTGGCCGCCGAAAGTCATCGCCTGAGCCTGTCGGGCGGGCCGGGTGACCCGCGGGAGTTGGCACTGCCCGCCGGCAGTTATCGCGTACTCGCAAGCCGGGGGCCGGAGTTCAACGTCACCGAGGCGGCACTGGAACTGGTGGCAGGCACGCGCAGCGTGCTCGCCATCGCGCCACCCCGGCGCGCGGTGGAAAGCGAGGGCCTTATCAGCGCCGACTTTCACGTGCACAGCGGCATCAGTTTCGATTCCAGCCTCACCGCGCAACAACGCGTCAGAGACTTCGTGGCACAGGGCTGCGAGGTACTGGTACCCACGGAGCACAACGTGCTCTACGATCTCGCGCCGACCATTGCTGACATGGGCCTGCAACAGGTGCTGTTCAGTTTCCCCGGTGTCGAGGTCACGGGCATGGCGCGCAGCCCGCGCACGCCCTACACCATCGGGCACAGCAACGTGTTTCCGGTGGTGCCTGCGCCTGGCGAGTTCATGCGCGGCAACCTGCACTTCGAAGGCAAGCGCCTGGGAGAAGTGATCAGCGCCTACAAGGCGCGTTTCCGGAACAGCCTGTTTCAGCTGAATCATCCGCGCTCCACGGCACAGGACGACGATGGCGCGTTCTTCGACCACCTGTCACAGGGCGCGGCATTCGAGCCGGCCAAAGACCTCCAGGAGGCACCCAACGCATCGCTGCTGGAGCAGCACCCGGGCAGCGCCTATCGCGATATCGATTTCGATGCGATCGAACTGCTCAACGGCACCGACCTGGAACTCTACCAGCAGGTGCGCGGCGACTGGTTCGCACTGCTGAGGCAGGGCGTGTACAAGGTAGCCACCGCCAACAGCGATTCGCACAAGAGCCATCACCTCGTGGCGTATCCGCGCAATATGCTGGCGCTCGAAGACGCTGAGGGGTTTTTTGATGCGTCTGCCGCAGGCGCACTCGCGGACGACAGCGTAAAGGTCGGACGGGTCATGCGCGCGCTGGCCGCCGGCAACCTCTACGGCACCACCGGCCCCATACTGCGCGTGGACGTGGACGGTACCGGGCCCGGGGGTACTCACAGCGGGACGGCGGGAACACTCACCGTCTCGGTAGATGCCGCACCCTGGGTGGCTGTCGACACACTGCGTATCTGGCTCAATGGCGGGCTGTGGAAGACGCTGGCCATCGCGCCGGGCCAAACCGTGGCCGAGGCGCTGCCGATCAGCGAAGACGGATTTGTATTCGTCGAGGTGCTGGGACAGCCGACGCCGGCATACGCCACCGTGGCGCCCGGCGCGATCCCTTTCGCGTTCGCCAACCCGGTGCTGCTGGACGCCGAGGGCGATGGCTGGCACGCACACACCGCCGCCGCGCCCTGACGCGCCGCTCGCCCGGGTGCCGCGCTAGGGCACGGGGTCGTCGGTCAGTGAATCCAGCAACGTTTGCGCGTCCGCACGACCAGCAAACTCTGCATCGCCCGCCAGCGCGGCGCGCAACTCGGTCAACGCCTCCGCCTCGCGCTTCAGGCCCAGCAATGCCACCGCCGTGTGGTAGCGAACCTCCGGGTCACGCGAGTTGATACTGTAGGCCTTGCGCAGGTAGGGCAACGCGTCCGCTTCCTTGCCCTGGCGGGTGAGTATCCAGCCGATGGTGTCCAGCAGGGCGTAGCTCTTTTCGCCGCCGCTTTCCACCGCACGCATCGCGGTTGCCAGTGCCTTGTCCAGATCGTCCTCGGCATAGATATTCGCCAGATTGTTCAGCACGCCGGTATCCGTACCGTAGTCCGGGTGTTCCAGGAGCGTCTCGTAGTAGCGTTGGGCGCGGTCCGATCTACCCTGCACCAGGTAACTGTCCGCCAGCAGGCGCACCTGCCACGGCGGCAGCGATGCCTGCTGCAGGATTTTCTCAAGCGTGGCGGTAAACTCCTCGCCGCCAACGCCCTGCAGGCTGAGGTCATACAGGCGCAACACGGCCTGCGACTGCTTCGGATCCAGCGCCAGCGCCTGCAGGTAGTGGGCACGCGCGGTTTCGCGCTCGCCTTCGGCCAGCGCCACCTCGCCGTACAACAGCGCAACCTCGGCGTTGTCGCCAATCAACTCGAACAGCGCGTCGAGACGGTCTTCCGCCGCCGCGTAGCGCTCCTGTGCAATGTCCAGGCGCACCAGTGACAGGCGGGAGTCGAGGGATTCAGGCTCCAGCTTCAACGCGGCTTCGAGCGTGAGGCGCGCCTCGGCAGGGTTCTGCGCGGCGATCTGCAGGTCTGCCAACCTGCGCAATTTGGCCGGGTCGTCCTTCCACAGCACGAACAGCCTGCGCAGCGGCCGCTGTGCCACTTCGAGATCGCCCAGACGCAGATAGATTTCCGCCAGTTGCACCAGGTACACATCGCTTAACGGGTCCGCTTTGCTCAGCGCAAGGAAGGCTGTAAGCGCCTCTTCCCAATCTCCCTGCTGCGCATAAACGCCCACCTGGAATTCGTCGGGCAGGGTCGATGTTTTGTCATACACATAGACTTTTTTGCTCCAGTCGATGGCCTCTTCCGAGCGTCCCTGTTCAAAGAGGATCTGCGCCATCAACAGAATCGACTTGGTGTGACTGGGACGATCTTCCAGTATTTCGTTCAACAGGCGCGCCGCTTCTTCGCGCTTGCCACGCTGCTTGAGCAGCATGGCCTGGCTGAAGCGCGCTTCCTGGTCGCTCGGCGACAGCTTGAGAGCGGCATTCACAGCGCGCTCCGCATCCTTCAGGCGCCCGCTGCGCAGGTAGACAATGGCTGCAAAGTTCTGCACCCGCAGTTCGTCGGCAGCGCTAAGCTGCAGCCCGGACGCCACCTCGCGCGCTTCCTCCAGGCGCCCGAGATCCAGCAGCAATGCGCCGCGCAGCAGCCCGGCGGAGAGCGGCGGATCGTCGGCAAAGTCACGCGAATCCAGCACGGCGAGCGCCTCGGCGGGCCTGCCCTGACTGCGCTCCAGTTCCGCCTCGAGAATCGTTACGAAAGGATTATCGTCAGTGCTCTTGCGCAGGTCCTCCAGCAACTCCCGGGCGTTCAGCACGCTGCCGTTCTGGATATACAGGTGCAGAAGCTGCAGCGACAGCGCAAGATCGTTGGTAATAAATTCGCGTGAGTCGCTCAAGAGGGTGTTGGCGCGACGGCTTTCGCCATTGCGCAGGTAGAGATCCACCAGCATGCTGATGGCCGCAAGATCGGAGGGGTTACGCGCCAGATAGGTGTTGAACAGGTCGATCGCGCTGCGATCACTGCCGCGCACATAATCGGACGCAGCCTGGATGAACAGCATGCCATCGGTGGTCTGCAGGCGCAGCGCGTCCACCCGCGACAGCTTCTGGCTCAGCTCGCTGAGCATGGCATCGCCTATTTCGGTGTCGCCCCGGTCAATAGAGGTGATCGCGATCAACAGGGTGGCTGCCGGATCATCCGGCGACTGCTCCAGAATCAGTTCGAGGTACCGCTCCATCTCCTGCTCGTTGCCCTGCAGCAAATGTACCCGCGCCAGGCTGCGCAACACACGCAGGTCTGCGCTGTCCTGTTCATAGGCAGCATTGAGCAGGCGCAGGGCCTTATCGTAGTGTTCCTCGGCAATCGCCAGTTCCGCCGACAGTTCCAGCGTTTTGACATTGTTCGCGTCCAGCAGCAGGGATTTTTCCAGCAGGCCCGCGGCCTCTTCCAGCATGCCGTTATCAATGTACAACGCCGCCAGCGTATTATTGGAGCGCACATCGTTGGGGAACTTCTCGGCCGCGCGTTCGAATTCACGTCGGGCAAGATCCGGCTCCGAGCGCTGCAGGTAACCCTGCCCTTTCAGCAAAGCCCACTCAAACTGCGTTTCCGGCGTGAACTCGTCCGCCACTTTCTCCAGTTCGAACAACTTGTCGGTCTGCCTGAGCACGATCAGTGCCGGACCGTAAACCGGCAGAACCAGATTGATATCCGCTCCCAGCAGCAATGCCTCCTCGGATTCCTTGGCAGCGCCGTGCACATTGCCTGCATTGAAATGCACTTTCGCCAGCAGCAAACGAGCCGACACCATATTGGGGTCTGCCTGCAGCGCGTTTTTCAGGTGAATGTAGGCTTCCGCGTATTCGCCTTCGGCGTAAGCCTGTACCCCCTGCTCGTAATACGCGCCTTCCGACTGGGCAAACGCCCCAGCGCTGCAAACCAACAGCAGGGCCAGCAAGCAGCTCATCGTCCTGTTCAAGGCTTCAATCCTCCGGAATCCGGGCGTGGCCCACGGTGACACGCGATGGTAACGCAGGCAAAAAAAAAGCGGAATTTGCAAATTCCGCTTTTTGAATAGGGGTGGAGGAAAGACCCGGGGCTAGGCCTTCCCTCCGAGGGCGGAGATCCGACGGCGCAGAAGCACCAAACCAAGCAGCATCAGGGGAACGCTGCCGGGCACCGGCACTTCGCCGGGCGGATCATCCTGGGGATCATCAGTTTCGGTGGTGATGAGGCCGAGCTTGAAGCCATCGTCGCCGGCGTCACCGCCGCTACCGAATACCGGGTTGTATACACCTACCAGCCAGGTGGTGGATTCCACCTGGGCAGGATTCACTGCGTAGTAGCTCAGACCCACGTTGGCATAATTGCCTACGGAATCGTAGTTGCCACCGTTGCTGGACAGCACGTTGGCCCAGGTGCTGCCGCCAAGCGACGTGGAGCCGCTGCCGTCATAGGCCAGAATGGACACATCGGCGCGGTTGGCAGCATTACCGCCCACAGCCCAGTTCAGGTCGATGCCGGTCAGGCGAACGGCCGTGTCGAACTGCAGCAGCAGCATGTCAAACTCGCCATCGGCATCGGAGGTGATGCTGTCGATAGAGTGGTTCGGGGAATTGGTGTCCTCGTCGCGGTTCTGGATGCCCAGCGCACTGTTCTGCGCCCAGATCAGCTTCGCCGTCTCGATTCTGTCAGGGCCGCTGACATCATTGGTATCGGACCAGCCGGTGATCGTCAGGTTAACACCATCGGAGGAGGTCAGGTTCAGCGAGTTGCCAAATCCCGTACCGGAAAAACTCTGGCTGGAATTGCTGAAATCCCAGGTTTGGGTCTGGATGGCGGCCAGGCCAGGCGCTGCGTGCAGCGCGGCGACGCTACCGATCACGGCCATACAGGCCGCTTTCCATACTTTGATTGTCATACCCCTTCCTTGTCTCTCGAATGCAGCACCACCCGGGTGGCTACTGCGCGTTGCTGTTTTTTCTCTCAGGCTCTGAAGGAAAGCAATTATCGATCCAAAGTTCTTATCATATTGATTTACTTGAGTTTTCCTTTAGGCGGCCTAGTTAATACCCGGCCCTGGAGCGTGATTCTGTAAAAATCGCCGACATGAACCAGTTCACACTTTGTCGGGCCGCCCCCCAGGCGACACGGCCTTGCGGGAGACGCGGTTTTAGGGGCGGCAACGTCCTGGGGGGTCGGGCGGAGGCGTTTTTTTACGCAGTAGCCTTTTCGGACACGCGGAATATCACGTCATACAGGCGCAATTCGTCGCCGGCGACGAGCACGTGTCGCCCCTCGATCACCCTGCCGTTCACAAAGGTGCCGGAACCAGAACCGAGATCTTCTACCAGCAACTGGTTGTCCTGCACCGCGAGGCGGGCGTGGCGTGGGGCGACATGCTGGCTCACAATCGCGATGTCGCATTCCAGCGAGCGGCCCAGTTCAACGGGCTGTGTGATTCCGTACTGCAAACCCGCCAGCGGGCCTGTCTCGGCGGCCACGATCCAGCGATAGTCGCCCGGTTGCGCGCGGCGCTCATCGGCAGCGGGGTCGCCCTGATGACGTTGATCGTTGATGGGCGCCATGTTACGCAGCACGCGACGCTCCACGAACGAGGTCGTGCGCACGATGCCGCGGGGCGTGACCTGCAGGTACCATGCCAGGATCGCCACCAGCGGCAGCCCCAGGATGGATGAGTACAACATCGCGCTAAACACGGGTTCCATGTTGCGCTGCATGCCCGGAAAAACGAATTCGCCCGCCACGAACAGCGCGACAGCGCAGGCAGCAACGTAGTACAGACAACTGCGCAGGACCTTGCGGCGTCTCAGCTCACGCAAAAAAGTACCGCCGTGCTCCGTCATCGGGAATATCCATCCGTCATAGAAAATCGCCTGTTCGGGCAGCACGTCGTGCGGCCCACGCGCCAATATAGCCGAAGACGCCGGTGCTACCAACCGGCACGGGCTACGCGCATGCACGCGTATACTGCGGGCCACACCTGTGCGGAGTAGATATGACAACACACGCAAGCGATGCACTACGGGCGCTGATCAGCACCATCCCCGGGAACTTCGCAGACCCGGCTGCCGACTACCGGGCTGTGCGGAAAATGTTCGCGCCCTTTCACGGCCAACCGGTTAGCGAGCACCTCGATGTGCAGATCCGGCACTTTGGCGGCGTGCGCTGCGGCGTGTACGCACTCGCCGGCAGCGACGAACGGTGGATGGCCTTCCACTGCCACGGCGGCGCGTTCGTCTCCACGCCAGTCGACGAGTACCACTTCTATGCCGGTATCATTGCCGAGCAGACGGGCTGTCGAGTCGTGATGCCGGATTACCGCCTGGCGCCGGAACATCCCTATCCGGCCGCGCACGACGACTGCTACAACGCCTGGCGCGGGCTGCTGCACAGTGGCGTGGATCCGGCTCGCTGCGTGCTGTTCGGTGAATCCTGCGGCGGCAGCCTGGCCATGGGCCTGTTGCAACGATTGCGCGATGCGGGCTCTCCGATGCCTGCGGCGTTTGTTTCACTCACCGGCTGGTTCGACCTGGCGGTAGCAGACAGCGGGTCTGCAGGACCCGACCCGTTCCTTACCCCACAGTGGGTTCGCAATCGAGCCACCGACTACCTCGCAGGCGCCCTGCCACTGGATGCGCCGCAGGTGTCTGCGGCCTATGCCGACCCAAGCGGTCTGCCGCCACTGTATCTGCAGATTGGCGAGCACGATACAATGCGCGAGGGAGCGCTGACGCTTGGCTGCAACGCCATCCGCGCGGGCGTCGATGTGACCCTGGAGAGTTGGCCGGGCGCCATTCACGGCTGGCACGGGCTGGTCAACGCCGGCGTGCCGGAAGCGCAGGCAGCATGGCGCGCCATCAGGCGCTACCTGGATACACTCGCTGAAACAACCCATGCGCCCGGCTGAGCGCGCCAGCCACCGGTTCGATGTGGCTGAGTCCTGCCTGGAATAACCGGCTCACAAACCGGCCAGTGCCAGCCCCTGCACAATGTAGGGCTGGTAGTTGATGCCGGAGAACTCACCGGGCTTGTTCTGCGTCATGATGACGCCCACCAGGCCGGTTTCGGGGCTGACGAAAAACTGCGTACCGTAGAACCCCGACCACCAGAAATCCCCGTTGCGATCGGGCGTTCGTGACGCCTCGGCGTTGCTGACCACCGCCATACCAAGGCCCCAGCCGACGCCGGCAATCCCCTGTTCGGCCAGCACGCCCTCGGGCACATGCACACGCCGCATCTCGTCGACCGTGGCCTGCTGCAGGATGCGCACGCCACGATACTCGCCGCCGTTGTACAGCATCAGCGCAAAGCGCATGTAGTCCGATACGGTGGACACCAGGCCGCCGCCACCGGGCTGCCAGTCAGGCGCGTAGTGAATATCGGCCTCCACGAGATCGCCGTTGCTGTCCTGCCGGTACACAGTCGCCATGTTCCCGCGCTCCGCGACGGGCGGCTCGAAGCGGGTATGCGCCATGCCGAGCGGCTCGAAGATTCGCTCCTGCATGAAGTCGCCGATATTGCGCCCGCTCACCTGCTGCACGACGGCGGCCAGCACATCGGCGGAGGCGCCGTAGCGCCAGCGGGTTCCCGGTTCCTCAAACAGCGGCAGCGCGGCCAGGCGATCAACCCGCTGCCGGAGATCGCCATCGGCCTGACCGTGTATACCCCTGGCCTCCCAGAGCGACGTCAGATCGGTGGACTCGCCCATGCCGGGCCCGATCCCCGAAGCGAACATCAACAGGTGCCTGACCGTCATGGGGGTGGCGGCAGGCCGCGAAGCGAAACTGCCGTCGGCGCCGGCGGTTTGCGAGGTGGCCACCCGCAGCCGGGCAAACGCCGGGAGATACTCGGCCACCGGATCGTCCAGGCCCAGCAGCCCCTGTTCCACCAGCAGCATGGCCGCCACCGCTGTGACCGGTTTCGTCATTGAAGCGATGCGCACCTCGGTGTCCAGGGTCATGGGCGTGCGCGCTTCAATGTTCTTCCAGCCCGCCGCATTGGCGTACACCGGCACACCGTCGCGTGCCAGCAGCACGATGTAGCCCGAGCGCTCCCCGCGCCAGGACGAAAAACGGATGTAGGCGTCGATCGCGGCACGACTCCACCAAGCCAGCGGCTCCGGGGCCGCGAGGCCGTCTGCCATGGGCGGCGCATCCAGCGGTTTGGACGCGCCGCTGCACGCGGCGGTGAGGGAAAACAGAACCAGCAGGAAAAATCGTCGCATCGGGTTGCCCGCCTCTTGTTAGGGTGTGTTCAAGCCCGATCCAACATAGCAGACAGCCGCCGAAACACCAGTGGTAACGACCCTTGGTGCGATAGCGGAAGTAGCGTTACAGTACAGCGGAACCACTCCACGCCAACCACAGGGAGCGAACGCATGGCAGGCTTTGCGCAATACGACGAGTACGACGGACTGGGCCTGGCGGCGCTGGTACGCGATGGGGAAGTGAGCGCCGGCGAACTCCTGGAAGAGGCGATCGCGCGCACCGAGCGGGTGAACGGCCGCCTCAACGCGGTGGTGCACACCTGGTACGACGAGGCGCGCGAAGCCGTTGCGACGGGCGTACCGCAGGGTCCATTCGCCGGCGTGCCCTTCCTGCTGAAGAACCTCGACATCGCCATGGCCGGCACACCGATGAGTAACGGCAGCGGCGCGTGGCGCGACCACGTGTGCGACAGTGACAGCACGCTGGCACAGCGCTACCGGCAGGCCGGCCTGGTGTGCTTCGGGCGCAGCAACTCCCCGGAACTGGGTCTCAACCCGGTCACGGAACCGGCGGCGTTCGGCCCCACCTGCAACCCGTGGGACACCGCCAGAACACCGGGCGGTTCCAGCGGCGGCGCCGCGGCCGCCGTGGCGTCGGGCGTGGTGCCCATGGCGCACGCGTCGGACGGCGGCGGCTCGATTCGCATTCCCGCATCCTGCTGCGCTCTGGTGGGTCTCAAGCCCAGCCGCGGCCGTATTCCCATGGGTCCGACAAACTCCGAGGGCTGGGCCGGGCAAACCACCAGCCATATTGTCAGCCGCAGCGTGCGCGACACCGCGGCCATGCTGGACGCCACCGCCGGACCGGATGTCGGCGATTACTACACCGCGCCCCCGCCCGCCGGCCGCTTCCTGGACGCCGCGAGCGCGGCGCCCGGAACACTGCGCATCGCCGTATGCCATTCCAAATTCGGGCCCGGTGAATTCCAGCCGGAGGTACTGAAGGGGCTCCAGCGCACCATCGCACTGCTGGAAGGGCTGGGCCACAGCGTGGAGGAGGCGCGCCCCGACTTCGACGGCGAGGCCGCTGCCTCCGCCATGTTCACGGTGATCTGCGTGAACACGCTGTATACGCTGCGCGAGCGTGCCATGGCGCTGGGCACGACGCTTGAGCAACTCGACATCGAGGACGGTACGCGGCTGACCCTGGCCCTGGGCGAGGGCATCAGCGCGCCCGACTACCTGGGCGCAGTGCGCAGCAACCACCAGCTCGCCCGCCAGCTCGGGCAGTTTCACCAGCGCTACGATGTGATCCTGGGGCCTACCCTGTCGAGTCCGCCGGTACTCACCGGCTTCATCGGCGAGGCGCCGCCCGAGGAATACGGCGAGCGCCTGTTCAGCTTCATGGGCGATACGGGCCTGTACAACCAGACCGGACAACCGTCCATCTCGCTGCCGCTGGCCTGGACCGACAGCGGCCTGCCCCTGGGCATGATGTTCAGCGCCGCCTACGGCAACGATGCCCTGCTGCTGAGCCTGGCTGCGCAACTGGAAGACGCGGCGCCCTGGCGCGGCCGGCGGCCCGCGGTGCACGCGGGTGAGAAGGCGTAGCAGGTGCGCGAGGCGCAACCTGTCATCAGGTCATCAGCATATCGCTGCGGCTGATGGACTGGGCGATGGTTTTCGCCGCATCCACGGTGTACTCGCGCGATTCGATGGTACTCACGAAACGATGGCTGGCATCCACGGCATCGGGCGTGAAGCGCAGGTGCAGGTAACCGCGATCCACCAGGTTTACCCGCTTGAGATCGTCCACCAGGGTAATGATCAGCGGCGTGAAGAGGCCGGAGGCCTCCAGCCCCAGCACCGAATCAAAACCCGGCGAACTTACACTGGCGCAACCGAACTCAACACCGGCGATGCGTCCGTCCGGGGTGGTGAGCTGGCTGCTCCATGCGTTGTGGGTATCGCCCGCCAGCACCACGAGTTTCGAACCCACATCGATCGCATAGGAAAGTAGCTGGTCGCGCTCGTACTCGTAGCCGTCCCAGGCATCCAGGTTGTAGGGGATCGCTGAATCCAGCAGCGCCTGCTGCTCGGGCGTGCGCGATGCCTCGGGCGTGGTCTTGGCGGCCACCGCGGCGAGTACCGCCGCGGTGCCCTTAGCGAGCGGATCATCGCCCGACAGCGCGGGGTCCAGCGCCTCCAGAATCGGCGCGGGCAGGTGATAGCGGCCGCCCAGCACCTGCTGGCCCAGCACCTGCCAGCGGGCGGCGCTCCCCGCCAGTTGTTCCCGCAGCCAGGCCCGTTGTTCCTCGCCGAGCAGGCTGCGGTTGCTGTCGCCGAACGCCGCCCTGGCGGCGGCCACGTCGATCATGCCGCCGCTGACAAAATCCGGGTACACGAACTGCTCGTCGCGGCCGATGATGCGCGTGTCGAGCATCAGCAGGTCGAGCAGGTCGGCGTATTGGAAGCGACGATAGATCACCTCGTTCACATCCGTGGGCGGGCGCACGGGCTGCCACTCGTACCAGGCCTGGATGGCCGCCATTTTCCGCGCCGCGTAATCGCCCTCGGTGGCGGGATCGTGGTTTTCCGCGCCGTCGCGCCAGGCATCGTTGGCTATTTCGTGATCGTCCCACACGGTGATGAAAGGGTGACGGCCATGGGCCGCCTGCAGGTCCTCGTCGGTGCGGTACTGCGCATAGCGGGTGCGATAGTCGGCCAGCGAGAACAGCTCGTTGGGCGGTTGTACAACCCGCCCATAGGCCTCCGCGTTGGCGCTGGCGTAACCCCCGGGGGCATATTCGTAGAGGTAATCGCCCAGATGCAGCACCGCGTCGAGCTCCTGCTGCGCGACTTCGCGGTAGACATTGAAGAATCCTGCGGGATAGTTGCTGCAGGACACCACCGCGAAGCTCGCGGCCGCAGCGCTGCCCGCCGGCAGGGTTCGGGTTCTACCCAGCGGCGAGACCGTGTCGTCGCTGCTGAAGCGGTAGTAGTACTGGGAACCCGGCTGCAGGCCCTCGGCATCTACCTTTACCGTGTAATCCACCTCCGCCGAGGTAGTACCGCTACCGCTGGCGACGATATTCGAAAAGCTCTCGTCCGTGCTCACCTCCCAGGCCACCCGCACCAGGCCTTCGCCACGCGGAGTCAGGCGTGTCCACAGGATCACCCGGTCGGTCAGAGGGTCACCGGAGGCAACGCCGTGCAGAAAATCGGCGAGAACCGAGTTGCCGAGATTGTCTGATCCGTCTGAACAGCCCACGAGATTGGCGCCGAGCAGGGGCAACAGGGTACTGGCTGCCATGCCCTTGATCAGGGTACGGCGTTTCAAATGCGATGATTGGGTCATGGGGGTTCTTCGCCTCCGGGATGGGTATGACAAGCATAGCCTCGTCACATTAAATTGCCATGACAGTCCGGTGCCGCGCGGCGGTTACTTGTGTACGCGACGGTGCCGGCGCATCATAACGACGCCCTCCTACAATAAGGAACACGCCATGCCTGTAGCGTCTGACATCCTGCAACCCGTCGTCGCCCTGCTGATCTGGACCAGTATTATCTGGGCCTGGATGTACGCCACGCGCATCCCCGCCATTCAGAAAGCCGGCATGCAGATGGATCCCAACCGCCCCAAGGGCGAGCAGATGGCGGAACTGCCGGCGCGCGTGCGCTGGAAGGCAGACAACTACAATCACCTGCTGGAACAGCCCACGCTGTTCTACGCGGTGGCGCTGACACTGGCGCTGCTGGGCGCCGGCAGCGGCCTCAACGTCACGCTCGCCTGGGCCTACGTGGCGCTGCGCGTGGTGCACAGCCTGCAGCAAACGCTGTGGAACAAGATCGAGGTGCGCTTTGTGCTGTTTTCGCTGTCGTCGCTGGTACTGATCGCGCTGATCGTGCGCGCTGCCTTGCTCGCCTGGTAGTGGCCCCGGGCGAAGGCCCGAACGTACCGCTTCGTCAGGAGGCCAATCCCCGGCCGCCATCCACGACGATCACCTGTCCGGTGATAAACGGCGCCTCGCAGGCCAGAAACGCTACCGTGCGCGCAATGTCGGAGGGCTCTCCCAGGCGCGCGAGCGGTGTCTGGGCGATCGTGCGCTTGCGGGTTTCGGCATCGTAGGCGGCCTCGTCTTCCGGCCAGAGAATCGCGCCCGGCGCCACGCCGTTAACCCGCACCGCAGGACCCAGCTCCAGTGCCAGGCTTCGAGTGAGCGACGCCAACCCCGCTTTCGCGGCCCCATAGGCGTTGTAATCGCGCAGTGGACGCTCTATGTGCACGTCCAGCAGATTCACGATGCTGGCGCCATCCCGCAGAGCGGGCAGCAGCCCCTGGATCAGGAAGTACGGCCCGCGCAGGTTGGCGCCGAGCATTTGATCGAACTGCTCGGGGGTGCAGCCGCGGATGGGCGTGGGCTCGAAACCAGAGGCGTTATTCACCAGCAGGTCTATCCGCGGATACTGACTGACCAGGGCTTGCGCCAGCGCATTAACGTGTGCCAGGTCGCCAAGGTCTGCGGCGAACAGTTCGCAGGAGCCGGCGCGCAGCGCACAGAGTTCGTCGCGCAATCGTTCTGCGTCGGTCTGTGAGCTGCGGTAATGCAGCGCGATATCAAAGCCGGTCGCGTGCAATTGCCGGGCGATGGCGGCGCCTATCCGGCGCGCGCCCCCCGTGACCACGGCCACCCTGCTCATGCTGCCCAAACGCGCGGGTCTAGGCCAGCAACAATGGGCTGAGAAACAGGAAGCACAGGGCGCCGTCGAAAACCAGGGCGGGCACCGAGGCTTTCACGCCGATGCCGTCGACAGCGATCGACCACACCCGCGCCAGCGTCACCGCCGCCCAGGCCATGCCCAGCGCGGTGAATATCGCTGGCTCCCCGAGCGTGAAGGCAGCCACCGCCCCGCCGATGTTCAGCCCGCCAAACACCGCACGCGCCTCTGAAAAGGCCATGGGGCTGGTGAGCTCTATGTTGACCTGGTCCAGGAACAGCCGCGGTTTGAAAAAACCGACGAGGCCGATCAGAAACGTAATACCGGCACCGATTCTGGGTAGCCATACCACGAGGGTTTCCATAGTGCCGCTCCGTTTGGCAAAGGGCTAAACATAATTGTTGCTCCCTGGCTTTGCAATGCGCGGAGGTTAGCGTTCACTGACACCAAAACCCGTAGATCCGGATTAAGTGTAAGTTTTTGCAGGAAAAAAGAAGTAAATAGTGCCCCTAATTTCCACTAGGTACGGGCCCGTCTGGCGCTTAGGATGTCGCCAATCCCGATAACTACAACGACTGGGAATACACCAATAGAACCCGCAAGGAGACGACAATGTTCAAGAAAACTGCAATCGTGGCCGGTCTTGGTCTGGCTCTTTCAGCAACCGCCCAGGCGGATTACCGCTTTCAGGCCGACGCCGGCATTTCTGGCGGCGATGTAAGCTCCATCACGCTCGGCGGCACCGCATTCCTGATGCCGGTAGACGACAGCAAGGGTCCGCTGGGTGAAGCTGCGTTCATCGACCAGGCGTCCTCACTGTCTGTGTTCTACTCCGACGGTGAAACCGACGTAGACAGCGCCAACGACATCGAGCTGGAAAGCTATGGGATCGGCGGCCGCTACGTGACCAAGGAGACCGGCAGCTGGATCGTGGACCTGGCCTACACGCGTGACGAGCCGGGCGGCTTTGAAGTAGACAACTACTCCATCGGCGTGGGTAAGTACCTGTGGGACACCACCACCCTGGTCTTCAGCTACAGCAACAGCGACGCTGACGCCGGCGGCGATGTCGACAGCTACCGCGTAGACGTGGATCACCTGTGGACCTTCGGCAACGATGGCGGCCTGAAGCTGCACGGCGCCTACGGCATCACCGATATCGACGATGACGAAGAGTTCAGCGACAACGACGACGTGGACGTTTACGAAATCGACGCCACCTGGTACATCACTCGCAACTTCGGCATCGGCGGCGGTTACAGCAATACCGAAGACGGTGGCGAGGAGTTGGAGCAGTACCTGGCATTCGCCGAGTACTTCATCACCGACAGCGTGTCTGTAGGCATCGCCTACACCGAAGCGGAAGTGGAAGACACCGACTTCGAGACCGATTCCTACGTGTTCACGGCCAGCGCGCGTTTCTAGGCACTGGGCGACATCGTCAGGACAGGGCGGCTACCTCGGTAGCCGCTTTTTTTTGGTTCGAATTTTGTGCAGGCGCTCGCGCGCTGCCCTGGCGGACCGTTCCGAGCGAACAGTCGGTCACGTCTTCCTTTAGCCACAAGCGGCAACGAGTGGCCCGGTCCTCAAGCGAGCGCGAAATCCGGAACCCAAAGGCCGTGGAATCCCACCGGCACACGCACCGGCAGACGCACCGTCGCGATCGGTCCCGCGGCCACGCGAGTGGCGTCGAACAGACAGAAACTACTCACATCCGCGTGCCTGTCGTACACGAAGCTGGCCAGATAGCCATCGTCTTCCAGGCCGCCATCCGCCGCCGGAATGAAAAGCGCCTCGCCGGGCACCAGGTTCACGCCTGACGCCCATTCCTGCGCGTCTCCCGTACTCAGGTCGTACTTGCGAATACCGCCGCGCGCGAGATTGATGCGCTCGGGCGCGTCATTCACTTCGTCCACCGCAAGGCTGTAACCGTAGCGGTAAGGCAGCGTCCACTGGCTGCGATTCACCTGCGGGAACTCCATGGCGGCATCGAAAATCCGCTCAACCGAGGCCTTGCCGGTTTTCAGGTTCATCGTGAAACGCGACAGCCGGGCCGGATGGAAAAAGTCGTGCGAGTTTTTCACCCAGAGGTGATCGTAGCGGGCAGCGTCCACCATCACTTCGTTCCCGCGCTCAAACGAATTCATGATGTGAAATACGAAGCACGGGGGAATATCGAACCAGCGCAGATCGGCGTTGCTGCCCGTGCGCGGCATTACACCCACGCGACAGGGCGCGCCGTCATCCCACTTGAAAGGCAGCGCGCTGCCGGTGAGCGCCTGCCACCAGGAGAAACGCACCGGCATCTCCATGAACACCACATGATTTTCCGTCACGGCAAAATCGTGCATCATGCTCGGACCGCTCAATTCCAGGGGTTCAACCTGCAGCATGTTGCCGGCGGCGTCCGCGCGCATGTAGGTCAGGTAGGGCTGCATCACGTTGTAGCCGAAAAACAGCATCTCGCCAGTGTGCGGGTCTATCCGCGGGTGCGCCGTCATATTGCCGGTCAGTTTGCCATCGTAGTTGAACACGCCCAGCGTTGACAGGTCGCCCGGATCAATGAGGTACGGGTAACCGAACTCGCCGAGCGACATCAGGCGCCCACCATGATAGATGAGCGACACCGCGCTGGTGGTATCCTCGGCCTTCGGCGCGCCAAAGCCGCCGGTTTCCTGGCGGTACACCGGCGTATCGACGTAACGGTTGCGATACCAGAGCGCGCGCCCGCCTTCCAGGCGCAGTCCGTGCAACATCCCATCGCCGCCGAAGAAGTGTTCCGCCGTGCCGCTTGCGGCGTTGGTGCCGTTGCGCACATACAGGCCCGAGAGCTCTGGCGGAATGGACCCTTCGATGGTCAGCTCACTGACGCTGACCTCGTCCTTCACTGGCCGGAAATTGCCCTGTTGCCAGAATTTGACCGACGGCGCGTCATCGGCACAGCCACCCAGCGTGGCTGCCGTGGCCGCGCCAGCCGCGCCGAGGCCGCTATAGCGTAAAAAAGCTCTGCGTTTCATCTCCTCTCCTCCCGCCTGGTAGCCCACGAGGCGCGGCCCGGTGCCGGGCGCGGGTCGCCGCTAGGGTCGCACCGCGTCGTAGGCGGCCTGCAACAGGGGAATCAACTCCCTGGAGCCATAGCCGCTGGCGTCGGAACCGTCCTCGAGTGCTTTTGACTGGATCGCCATGAAGCCGCCGAAACCGCGCTCGATATCGATCCACGACAGCGCACCGAAAGCACCCGGGTCGCGAAACAGGGTGGGCGCGGCATCGACATCCTCGGGCGGTTCGATCCACCAGCCCATGCCATAGCCCCATGCGTCTCGCGCCACCGTGCCGGTGGCCCAGGCACGATCACGGCGCATAAAGGCAACGGCCTCGGGGCTGAGCACCTGCGTATCCCCGCAGCGGCCCTCGTTGAGATGCAGCGAAATCAACCTGGCGTAATCCGCCAGATTGCTGATCGCCCCGCCCTCGATATTCGGGTTATCCAGACCCTGCAGGCTGTCCGGGTCGCCGCTCCAGTCCGCAAACACGGCGAGGTTGTTGCCGTAGCGAAACACCTCCAGTTCGCAGGGTTGGCCAATGTAGGCGTCGAACAGCTGGTTCCAGCTTGCACCGCCCACCACTTCAGCGACCGCACCCGCGAGCTGCCAGGGGCTGCCGCCGTAATCGAAGCCGGTGCCGGGCGGAAAACTGCTGAGCGCATCCAGCGGCGTTTCATAAATCACCTGCCCGCAGTCACGCAACTGGCCGGCGGGAGAAAACTGGCACAGGTGAGCGCCATAGCCGGCGAGTTGGCCGAGGCCGGGGATGCCCGAGGTGTTGGAAACGAGCTGTTCAGCGGTGCGCCCCGGCCACACACCCATCCAGGGCAGGTAATCGTCAATCGCGCGGTCTATCTCGAAATCGACGTTGTCATCGTCTTCCGCCAGCGCCATCAGGAGCATCGAGGACGGCACTTTGCTGGTGGATGCGAGCATCACCACCGTGTCTACGGTGTAGTCACCCACCGCGCGCTGGTGGATCACGCCGCGCGAACGGTCTACCACGATATAGGCGGCACCGCTGAACCCGGGATGCGCAGCCACAAAGGCCTCAAGGCTGGCATCGGCGTCGCTGAAATCGGAAGGTACCGGCAGTGCCGCGCCGGCCTGACTGCCGTCACTGCCATCGCTACAGCCGGACAACGCGATAGACGCGAGGGCCAGCAGTGCCGCGGAGAGTTTGCGAACCATCGCTCAACCTGTTGTTGTTATCGTGAAAGCTCCGCCTAGTGTAGGCCAGTGCGCACCGCGGCGCATCCCCCGGGTGGCCATCTGGCGCTGCAGCCGCGCCAGATTCTTCTATACTGCTCTCACACCCTTACTCACATAATCCACAACAACATCCACAACAACAGAGTGCCCGCTATGCGCATGCCTTGTCTCGTGACTGCCCTTGCCCTCATCGGGTCGCTGACCGGCTGCTCGGACGGCAGCGATTCACCCACCCCGGTGATGCCGGGTGATAACGCCTTCCTGCAGGCCACTGTCGATCTGCCCAGCGTGGCGCAACCCGCCTTTACGCCCGGCTCACCGGGCGTGCTTGTGAGCAACCCGAAGCTGCTGCGTCAGTTCGCCGGCCAGGACATCAACTTCAACAAGGCGCGCTACACGCGCTACTTCCTGTCGAACAATGAAAACCGGCAGCCGGATGCGATTCTGGTGCTGATACCCGGCTTCGAGGGGGGGGCGTCCACCTTCTACCTGCTGGCGGAAAACCTGCTGCGTCGCGCGGCGGCCGACACCTCGCTGGTGCTGGAAGTGTGGGCGGTAGACCGACGCTCGAGTTTTCTGGAAGACACGGTGGGCCTCGATATCGCGGAGGAACTGAACGACCCGCTGGTAGGGCTGGACTTCCTGTTCGGTGACGCCCTCGGGCTCAACCTGAGCCAGGCGCTGGTCGAGGGGCCGAACCGCCGGGCCGAGTTTTACAACAGCAGCAGCGACACCGCCTTCATGGCGCAGTGGACCACGCTGGTGCACTCGCAGGATATCGACGCGGTGGTTGAGGCCGCGCGTGCTGCGGCGCGCGGCGCAAACGTCTTCCTCGGCGGACACTCCGCGGGCACCGGCTACACCGCCCGCTACGCGGCTACCGACTTCAGCTTCGGTTCGGGCGCGCCCCAGCCGGGCTACGCCAGGCTGCGCGGCCTGGTGCTGCTCGAGGGAGGCGGCGGCAGTCTCTCGGACGAGCCGGTGAGCGAGGAGACCCTGGACCTGATCGAGGCCAGCTTCGACGGTGGACTGTACGGCGCGGTGCGCGACCAGGCTCCGCGATGCATCGATGGCAACACCGCCTGCACCAGCGACACCGCCGCGACGGATTGCGCCGCTTTCGCCAACACCCGCTGCGTGCAACCCCGCGGCGCCTACGCCGAGGTTGCGGGGCTGCTCTCACCCCAGTTGCTCGCCATCTCCGAAGTGAATGCCATCGACGCGCTGGCCGTGGGCGACGGTGTGCAATCCATTCTGCAGCAGGACCAGAACGGCATCGCCGGCAACAACGCCATCGCCAGGGTGCCCCAGCTCACCATTCTGGCGCCACTGGTGGGCGGCGGCGACGCCTCCTCCAGCGCCCTGCTGGGAAAATTCCTGGATGACGACGGCGTGGCCGCCTCGCTGGCAAGCTTCGTGGCAACCTCGGTGGGCTTCGACGGCCCGGTGGAAAACGGCGTCGCCACCTGGCTGAGTAAAAGCGACGGCATACCGGCCGAGGCGTTCACCGACAATGGCCCGGCGCCCACCAGCCTGGCCGGCGCGGGTGTCTGGGGGGTGGAGGCGGAGCCCTCCGATCTCGAAGGGCGCATGCTGCCGATCTTTTTCCGCGGCGGCACCAACTTTTCCGAGTGGTATTACGCCTCTTCCGGCCTTGCGGTGACCAACGGCCTGGGGCTGGATACCACGCCGCTATCCGCACCCCCGCCCGTGGGCCGGGGCCGCGGCGATATCGACTACCGCACCCAGGCCACCAACATCGACATCCCGGTGATCGCCTTCGGCGGCAGCAACGGGCTGACACCGGTGCCGGCGGTGTGGCTGGGTTTTGCCGACGCCATCGCGCCCTGCGCCGCGCCGAGCTGCGATGGCACCACGCCGCGGGTGGTAGACCGCGCGAACCCCAGCCCGGCCTTCCCCGCTTTCGGCGACGCGGCGGGCGGTTTCGAGGTCTACATCTCGGAGGGCTATGCTCACGTGGACATCGTCACCGCAGACGACGACGAGAGCAACCAGGTGATTGCGCCGTTGCTGGCGTTTATCCAACGCAACCTGCAATAGAATGCCGGTGACGCGAGGCATCATCAAGAGCAGTAAATACGATGCAAGGTCGTCAATATGGCCTTCACGTTGGGGTTTTCCAATGAGTAGTAAATGCGCTGCGCCTCGCGGCGCGTACTGACCAGTTCGTCCTCGCGCAGCCGGGCCAGGTGCTGCGAGATAGCCGACTGACTGAGTCCGGTCAGTTCCTCCAGTTCGCCTACCGTGTGCGCCCGGGTCACCAGTGCGCACAGCACCACAAGGCGGCTGGTGTTGGCCAGCGATTTCAGCAGGGCAGCAGCCTCCTGGGCGTTTTCCTGCATCCCCGCAATATCCAAAGCCGTAGCTCCTGCCTGCCGCTCGGACTTAATATTAGAGTTTGCTTTTATTAGAGTCAACTAATATTATAGGGAGCCCAGGCACTCGTGGAAAACATTTCCACAAAAGCCTCGAAATGGAGATGCGCTACATGGCAGATGCGGGCCAGACAGGAACGCTTGATGATTTTACGCAGCGCTATCTTTACCTGCTCGCCGGTGCAGCAGTCATCGGCCTGGCGTGGTGGTTATTGAGCCTCGACTTTCGCGCGTCACAACTCAATGACCTTCTGGAAGCGGATGCGGATCTGGCTGCCTATCCCTATCAGTTCCGGGTACTGGCGCTGGACAACGGCGTCGCGAGGATGTCGAGCCCCCGCTCGGCGCAGATGTCCGCGCTGCAGGGTTTGCGCGTGATGTATCCCGAGTTGCGAGATCTTGCAATAGACTCGCCGCGCCTCATGGAGGCGCAGGAGCGATTGGCGCAGGTTCAGTCCCGCGCGGCTGCCCTGGTGAAAGAGCAGGAAGACGTGGACAGGGTGGAGTGGGTGCTCGATGAACGCTGGCTGGCCAGCCACGGGATTTATCTACAGTAAGGAGTCGGGGAGCAGTTCTGGGACGGCCGCGCAGCAAATCTAAATGAGCAGGCGGGCGGTCCGATCGCCAACCCCAAGGACATGGCCTTCAGCCACACCCTTGCCATCGGTGTGCTGGGCGACAAGACGGCGATCAACGCGGATGAACACACAGGCTACGAACTATTCAAGAGCAGCGGCTGCAGCGCCTGCCACAACGGCGCCGCCCCGGCGGCACCACGTTTCAGTGCATGGGTCTGATAGAGCCTTACCAGACCGACAACCCCGCGGAGGGCCGCTACGCGGTAACCGGCAAGGACGCGGACCGATTCAGTTTCAAGGTTCCCACCCTGCGTAATGTGGAACTTAACTATCCGTTCTTCCATGACGGCGCGGTGGATACCCTGGCCGAAGCCGTGGATCTCATGGGGCGCCTGCAGTTGGGTGATCAGTACACGCCGGAAGAGAACGCACAGATTGTCCCGTTCCTCAAGAGCCTGACCGTTGACCAGCCGCGGTTCGCCCTGCCGATACTGCCGCCTTCCGCCGATGCTACACCGCGGCCTGTTCCTTTCGACTAAACCTCTTAGGTAGCGCCCTTGCCTTGCGACGTTCGCCGGGGTATGTGCGGCAGCACGCTGCGTTCAAACAGGCGCAGCATGCGCCACGCTTCCCCGGGGTCGATACCCGCCAGTAGCGGGTTGAGATACAGCACGGCGTGCTCGCCGAGTTCCTCCAGCAGCGCCAGCGCCTCCTGTGGTGTGACCACCCGGTAGGCGCCGCTGGCCTTGATCGTCTCGGGCATCATTCTCGCGGCGTAGGGCCCGGCGGGCGCACCGAACGCCTCCTCGGTCCAGGCGCTGTAGGACTGCAACTGGTGCAGCACGTGCGGCATGACAAGGTCCCAGGCGCGCGCGGGATCCTCCGCGATCCACAGGAATATCGGGCCCTGGCGCGGATACTCGCCAGGGTCCGGCATGTTTCGCTTCAGGCACTCATCGCGATACGGCTGCCAGAGGCGCGCGTCCAGCGGCGGAAACCAGGCGTCGGCGATGCGGGCGGCGCGCCGCGCCGCAGCGGGGGAACTGCCGCCCAGCAGGATCGGCGGCGGAAACGGCTCCGGACGCGGCGTGATCGTCACCGCCCGGCCCTGCCACTCGAACGTTTCGCCGCGCCAGGCAAGGCGCAGGAACTCGCACACCTCACCCATCGCTCGCCAGCGCTCGTCCAGCGAGCGGCCGAACGCCGTGAACTCCGCGGGCCGGTAACCCGCGCCGATGCCCAGCAGCAGGCGACCATTGCTGAGGGTCTGCAACACCGCTGTGTCCTCGGCGAGTTTCGGCAGGTCGTAGAGCGGCGCCAGCAGCACCGACGTACGCAGTTTGATGCGCCGGCTGCGCGCGGCCATCGCACTGGCGAGCACCAGCGGCGACGGGTTGTAACCATCCGGCGCGCAGTGGTGCTCGCCGAGGCCCACGACATCAAAACCGACATCGTCCGCCCAGGCCACCTGGTCCAGTGCGCAATCGTAGAGGTCGCGACGCGCGGCGCCGAAATCCGGCGCACGCATGTCGTAGGTCAGGCAGAGTTCCATGTGCGGGCATCCGTTCGTTGCGAGTCGCGCTGTGCAGTCAGGTATACCCGCAGCATATCAGAACCGCTGCGGGGCTTGACTGGCGCGAAAAATCGGCCACCCTCGCGTAAGCTGTCACACAGATGGCTCACATGACACGGGAGAAACGCATGGCACTCATGGATCAGTTCAGTCTCAAGGGCAAGGTGGCAGTGATCACCGGTGCAGGCAAGGGGATCGGCGCGGCGATCGCGCGGGCCTTCGCGGAGGCCGGCGCGGACGTGGTCATCGGCGCGCGCACCGAATCCGACCTGGAGCAGGTTGCCCAGTCTGTCCGCGCGCTCGGGCAGCGGGCACTGGTCGTACTCACCGACGTCATGGAAGACGGCCAGTTGCAGAATCTCGCTGACCGGGCCGTGCAGGAATTCGGGCGCATCGACATTCTGGTCAACAACGCGGGGGGGTTCCCACCGAAACCGGTGTCGCAAACCACCACCAAGGAGTTTATCGGCGCCTTCCGTTTCAACGTTGCCAGCGCCTTCGAGATGTCGCGCATCTGTGCGCCCGTCATGGTGGATACCGCCGGCAGCGGCGCGATCCTTAACATTTCCTCCATCGCCGGCCACAAGCCCACACCCTGCTTCGCCGCCTACGGCACCGCCAAGGGCGCGCTGTCGCTGCTGACACAGGAACTGGCGCAGGAATTCGCGCCGAAGGTGCGCGTGAACGCGATCGCCGTGGGTTCCACCAAAACCGATGCGCTCAACACGGTATTGACGCCGGAGATAGAACAGACCATGGTGGATCTGACACCCATGGGCCGGCTGGGCGAGGTCGAGGATATTGCGCTTGGCGCGCTGTATCTCTGCTCTCCCGCGGCGAGCTATGTCACCGGCGACATCCTCGGCGTGAACGGCGGCCTGGAGCGCCTCAACATGCAGATGCCACGCGCCTGGGGCGGTATGGGCTAGGCGGGGATTTCCCGGGAGGGTCACCGATGCAGCAGCAATCTCACACACCGCAGGACGTGGCCATCACGCCGCGCAACCGCGAGTACGCCATTGCCGAATGCCTGCAACGGGACTGGTTCGATAACCACGCCTTCAAGACAGCTTGGTTCAACGCCATGTCCATCACGTTTCCACAGGGTGAAAAGTTCTTCATTGACAGCGTGCGTCACTTCGCCGACCAGATCGATGACCCGAAGCTGCAGGAAGAGATTCGCGGCTTTTGCGGCCAGGAGGGCTACCATCGCCGCGAGCACCAGCGCTACAACGAAACACTATGCACCGCGCGTGGCTACGATCTTGCCGCGCAGGAGCGGCGCCTTTCGAAAAACATCGGCACCGCACAGAAACGGCTTTCACCGCTGGAGCAACTCGCCGTTACCGCGGCGCTGGAACACCTCACCGCGATCATGGCGGAATCTGCCCTGGCGCCGGACAACCCCATGATCGGCGAGGCCGAACCGGCGATGCGCGAGCTCTGGGACTGGCATGCAGCGGAAGAAATGGAACACAAGGCCGTGGCCTTCGACGTGTTCCGCGCCATGGGCGGCAGCGAGAAGCTGCGCCGGCGCGCAATGCGCGGCGCCACGTTCTTCCTGATGGTGGATGTGCTGTACGGAGTGGTGCACATGCTGCGCCGCGACGGCAAGCTGTGGAACCTGCGGCTGTGGCGCGAGGGCTGGCGCTTCCTGTTCGCCCGCGGCGGCATTCTGCGCCGCCTCTGGCCGGCCTACCGCGAATACTACCGCGAGGGTTTCCACCCCTGGCAACGGGATACGCGACCCCTGCTGGAGGCCTGGCGCGCTGCAGACGACGCTGCGCCTTCGCTTAGTTGAACTTGCTGATGATATCGTCGGCGTAGCGCTTTACGCTGTCGATCTTCTTGTCCACGTTGTCTGTGTCGCCATGGTAAAACGGCCACGGCATGGTGAGGATATGCGTCACGCCGGCATCCGCCAGGCGCTTGTAGCCGTCCACGTCCCAGGCGTCCGAGGGCGTGGCCATGATGTCGAAGGGCTGATCCGCGCGCCTATACTCGTTGCGCCATACCTTGATGCGCTCGATGCACTCGATAATGTCAGCGCTGGTTTGCAGATCGGTCACCCAGCCGTCGCCCAGGCGCGCGGCGCGGCGCATCGCCGCATCGGAAATGCCGCCCACCCAGATGGGAATGTAGGCGGTGGGCGCCGGATTCATCTCCAGCGCGTCGAACTGGTAATACTTGCCCCGATACTCCACGAGTTCTCCCGTCCATAGCAGGCGCAGAACCTCCAGCATCTCATCGGTGCGCTTGCCGCGTGTTTTGAAATCGGCATCCATCAGCGCGAACTCGTCCGCCGACCAGCCCACCCCTATCGCAGGCGTCACCCGGTTGTTGGAAACAATGGCCGCCGTGCTGATGGCCTTGGCCACGAGGAACGGGTTGCGCATGGGCAACACGAAAATATTGTTGGTGAAGCGTAACCGCTCGGTGATCGTCGCCAGCGCGCCGATCATCACCCACGGGTCCGGCCAATCGGTAAACGGCTGCCAGCGGCGGCTGCCATCGTCGGTATAAGGATACGGCGTACTGATCTGTTCGGGATTCACCACGTGGTCCGAAAACGACATCGCGTGCCAGCCATGGGAATCGGCCACCGGCGCAAGTTGCGTCAAATGCGCTACGCTACTGAACGAGGTAGACAGTACAAACTTCATGGCGGGCGTTCCCTGTGAATGCGTCGGGGACGCCGTTACTTGGAAATATTGATCAGGTTGCTGGGTTCAACATAGATATAGGACAGACACTGCCCTCCTCCTCGTTGAACATGTCCACCACTTCGCCAATGGTGCAGCGAGCCGCGTCATGCACGCGCACCCACTTGATCTCGTGACAGCCGATGCCGTTGAACTGAATACGCTTGTACTGGCTGCGGGTGGGCTTCACCGCGGTAAACGACTGGGACTTGGAGTCGAACTCGATGTTCCTGTCATTGTATACCGAGAACCGCGGCACGATGCTGCGAATACGATGTGTCATGTTGTTCTGCAGGCGAATCTGCAGGCCGCAGGCCTCGTGCATTTCTTTCACTTCCGTTACGGTCAGTACGGCGCTCGTGGCCGGATCGCCCGCCTGCACCTCCACGAAATCCCAGGTGTGGTCCTTGCGCAACACCACGGCCCTGCCGTCATCGGTTATCGCCTGGATCTCGGGCCCGTCATGCGCCTGCGAGGCGCCGGCAGACAGGCTGCCCAGGAACAGCAAGCCTGAAATCATCAGTCTGTTCACGGCTTTCACACTGGGAAAGATTCTCATCATTCGTTCCGGCTTGCGCCCGCAGGCGCCTGGTTTGGTCGGTTGCCTTTTCGCGCCTAGAGGGTATCTTCACTGGCTGGCCCATTGCAACTCCCGTGACATAGACTCCATAGCCACACGCCAGGTTCCTTTATGCAGCCGAAAATCCTCTTCGTACACACGGTCTGCCCCTCGCAGTTCAGCGATCTCTGCGAATACCTGAACACTTCCGGCGCGGCTGACGCGTGGTACATGACAACGCCCGGCAACATGAAAAAGAACCAGTCCCGCTACCAGAAACTGCTGCCCCTGCAGCCGGACGGCAACATGATGGCCGCCAACAGCTACTACTACTCGGGCAAGGTTGAGCGCGCGGGGCGCATCAGTCTCGGTTTGTTCCGCGCACTGAAAGAGTTCCTGGCAAAACGCAAACTGGATCTGATCGTGGCCCACGGCAGTCTCGGCTCGCCCCATTTTCTGTACGACGAGTTTGATATTCCGGTCATTCCCTATATCGAATTTCCCTCCTACGCGGATCACGGCTGGGATTCACGCTTTCCGCCCACGGAGCCGCAACGCCTCATCGACAAGAACATGCAGATGCTCTCCTACTACGAGGTGATCAAGAGCCCGCGCACGCTGGTGCCCACGGAGTATGCCCGGCAGATGTTTCCGGACTATCTGCAGCACAAGATCGTGGCCCGCTTCGAAGGCATGGACCCAGACAAGGTCGCGGAGCGCGTGCCCTGCGGCGTGGAATTACCCCCGGGCAAGCAAACCCTGGGCTTCGCCGCGCGTGACCTGAGTTCGGCCAAGGGCCTGGACAGTTTCATGGCCACCGCCGCGCACCTGAGCAAACTGGACGACAATATCCAGTTCGTGGTGATCGGTGATCCGGCCGCCACAACCTACGGCTACGAGCAGCTCTTTCTGGATCGCAAGTATGGAAAGGACAAGGGCATGACCTTTCTCGAGCACCTCATGCGCCGCTACAAGGTGGATCGCAGCCGTTTCACGCTCACCGGTAAACTGCCCTACAACCGGTTTTCCGACCTGCTGCATGCTGTGGACCTGTTCATGTACCCCGTGCTGTTCGGCAGCGGCAACTGGGGCCTGATAGAGCTGTTGATTCGAGGTCGCCCGGTGATCGCCGCAGCCCGCTGCTACGTGCCGGAATTCATCCAGCACGGTGTGAACGGGCTACTGGTGCACGACGATCGGCCTGAAGTCTGGGCAAAGGACATTCTGGCATTGCTGGCGGACGAGCCGCGTCGCAAGGCCCTGGGTGCCGCAGCCGCCACCGCGGCCGCGGCCTACCACCTGCCGCGCGTCGCCGATGAGTACATGAGCCTGTTCCGGGAGGTCATTGCAGAGCATCGCGCCCGCTAGCGGGCGGCTGTCTCAGCGCCCGGCTTGCACCAGGAGCCACACGCCACGCTACTCGGGAAAGCGGTCGAACTGCGGCAAGCCCTCGGGCAGATAGTGAAAAGGCTGCCGCTCGCTGCAATACAGCGCCATATCGGGCTGGCCATACACGCTCGGGTCGTCCAGCGTGCCCACTTTGATGATCACCAGGTCTGGCAGCATCTGGGGCCGGCTGGTGAGATGCGTTCCACACTCGGGGCAAAACTCGCGCAGCACCGCGTTGTCCAGATCCTGGCGCGCAAACCCTTTCGGCGCATCCGCCACGTAGCGGAAACCCGCCAATGGCATGGCCAGCGCAACGTTGGCGCCGCCCCCGGTGATGTATTGGCACTCCCGGCAGTGGCACAGGCCCCGCATCACCGGTTCTCCCTCGGCCTCATAGCGAACTTTCCCGCAGTAACAGCCTCCGCTTACCTGCATGCGCTTCTCCTCTTGTGGATGATGGTCTGCCCGCGCAAACCGCGACGGACGCGCACAGTATGGCCAGCAAAAGTCGTTTGCGCTATGTTGAACCTACAGACACCCGGGATCCCAGATCATGCCAACAATAAGACGCCTGCTACTGACATCCACTCTCGCGCTTCTGGTCGCCTGCAGCGACGGCGGCGACAACGGCGGCGCCGAGGTGCGGCCCGCCCTGCAACTCACGTTTTCCGATGCGCCCATCGACCTCGCCGGTATCAGCGCCGACTTCGCGGCCGACGTGGTCTACGGGTCGAAAGAGCGCAACGTTTTCGATGTGTACCTGCCCGATTGCGACGGCCCGCTGCCGCTGGTGATCTACATTCATGGCGGCGGTTTTACCGGCGGCGACAAGAGCAGCGTGCGCGATTCCCTGGTGCGGGAATTCCTGCAGTCCTGCGTGGCGCACGCTTCTATCAACTACACGCTGCTCAAGGTGCCCGACAGCGATGAGGATATTGCCTCGGCCGTATCCCAGGGCGGTGTGCTCACTTCGCTGGAAGATACCGCCAGGGCCCTGCAGTTCATGCGTTACCATTTCGCCAGCCTGAACATAGATCCGCAAAACGTTGCCCTGTACGGCGGCTCGGCTGGCGCCGGCGCCAGCCTGTGGCTGGGCACGCATGATGACATGGCCGACCCGCAGAATGCTGATCCGGTACTGCGCGAGTCCACACGCGTGAAGGCCGTAGGGCTACTGGCCACGCAGGCGACCTACGATTTGTTACGCTGGGAGGAGGTGTTGCTGCCGGTGACACAGCCGCTCGCCAACCTGCTGGGCGGTACCGACGTACCCACGCTTGCCGCCGCTGTGGGCGCCACCAACTACCTGCTCACCTTTCTCGGCGTTGACAGCCTAGAGGCGATCACCAGTGAAGAGAATGCCGCCTACCGCGCCAATATCGACATGCTGGGCCTGATGGATGCCGGCGACGCGCCCATCTACGTGCAGAATTACGCCACCGGGCTGGACGACCCGCTCAACCTGTTCCTGCACCACGGGCTGCACGCCATCGCGGTGAAAAACCGCGCGGACGAGGTCGGCGTGGCGAGCGTGGCGTACTCCGAGGACACGGCGTTTCCGCTCACCGATCCGTCCGGCGAAACGCTGGCGCCCTTCCTGATTCGGCACATTCGCTAGCGGCAACCCCCCGGGGCAGTGCTTCACACCTGATCCGCGTCCGGGTTCGGCGCCTCGGCGGCGCCGGGCGCTGCGCGCCTGCCGGTCATCCGTTTGCCCTGACACGGCGTATATACGGCATTCTGAAAGCAACGCAACGGTGGAAGGTGACACATGATCGAACCCAATCTTGGCAACCTGGAGCGCGTGATCCGGCTCCTGTTCGGTATCGCTTTTGCGCTGTGGGCCGTTACGCGTCCCGCCATGAATGGCGTGGAATGGTTCGTGGTGGCGGTATCCATTGCGCTCATACTCAATGGCGTGTTTTCGCGCTGCTATCTGTGGTATGTCTGGGATATCAATACACGCCGCAAGCGCGAGCCCCGGCCGACGTCGGTCTGCTGACGCTGCGGCTGCGGGCGCAGCCGCCATGCCCCTGCGCCACGCTTCAACACGGAGATCAACATGCCAGCATTCCACAAACCCCTGAACGATAATCGCGACGTCATGCGCATATCGGCCATGCTGCTGGGCTCGCTGCTCGCGACACTGTCTCCGCTGACGGCGTCGGCAGAGTCGTGCCCCGAGTACCTCAACCACGACCTGCGAAAACTGCACTCCAGCGAAAACGTAAACCTGTGCGCAGTCGCCAAAGGCAAGCCGCTGTTGATCGTCAATACCGCCAGCCACTGCGGCTTTACGCCGCAATTCAAAAGCCTGGAAACGCTGTACCAGACCTATCGCGCGCAGGGCCTGCGGGTGGTCGGTTTTGCCAGCGACGATTTTCGTCAGGCAGCCAGGGACGAGGAGACCGCCGCTCGCGTGTGCTACGTCAACTATGGCGTAACGTTCACCATGCTGGCGCCCAGTTCCGTGCGTGGCGCCAACGCCAACCCCGTTTTCGCAGAACTTGGTCGTCAGGCTGAACCCCCTGCCTGGAACTTCAACAAGTACGTGGTCGACGCCAACGGTAAGGTCACCGCGCATTTTGGCAGCAGCACCTCGCCCGACAGCGATGCGCTGCGTGCTGCCATCGAAGCCGTGCTCTAGCCACGTCCTCTTCGCACGTGCACCCTCGTCGCCCACTGCCGTAGCCTTTCCCCATGCCTGTTACCAGCGCCAATCAGCAGAAAACTCCCAATCCCCAGGGCAAGGGCCTCGTCCCTACCCTGGGCGACCTTGCGCTGTTTAATCCCGATTCCGTGCGCCGCAAACCCCCGCTGGAATTCTTTCGCGACTACTGCGTGTCGTCGCTGGTGCTCGCAGCTCGCTTTCAATTCCGCCCGGTCGTCGGTCGCGGTTACTTCCTTTATTCCCGCGACGACACCTGGCTGTTGTCGCTCATTTCACCCGAAGAGTGGGGCGCTGCCCTCCCGGGCACCTTCGTCGCCACCTGCACACTGCGCAGCGATATGACCTGGCAGGTTGCATTTACCGCCGTTGAGGAGAATGCACCGCTGAGTGAGAAACTTCAGAATTTCGTTGACGGGTTCACCGAGGCCCTGGCATCGCAGGACGATATTCTCGGGAACCTGCCGTTTTTTGTGGCGCACCTGCCCTATTATCAGCGCGTGCTCGCCACCGGCCTGGCAGCGTCCCTCAAACTCTCTTCGCCCCCCGCCCCCGCACTCGCCGCGGCGTTGGAAGGGCGAGTGCTTGCCCGCCACCTCACCGCTCCCACACCTGCGCAATAACCGTCTCGTCCACATCGCGCCTACCCTCCCGGCGAGCGTCACCCACTGCGCTGCGTCTTTTTCCCGCGCCGCCTGGCTGCTGCGCCGCCCTTGCCAGCCTTGTCCTGCGTACTTGCAGCGAGCTCCGCCAACACCTCCAGCAACCGTGCCCGCTCCACGGGCGTTTCCCGCGTGCGTGACGACAGGTGGCTGGGGTGGATATCCCGGTCCAGCCAGAATTCGCCGGACACCCGTCCCGCTTCGGTGGACGCCGCGAGCCACACCGCGGTGTCGGCGCCCTCCTCGGGGCTGCGCAGCCAACGCCGCGTCAGCCGATAGAATCCTGGCAGGGAGCTCTCCACTCCGGGTGTGTCGGCCCAGCCGGGGTGCATCGCGTTGACCGCGATGCCGTCCGGACGCCAGCGCTCGCTCCAGTGTTCGGTGAGTATCATCAGGCCGCGTTTGGCGCGCGCATAGGCCACCGGCCCTGAATATTTTCCGCGCTCGGTTTGCAGGTCGTCCACGTGAATTTTCTGCGAATACATGCCGCCGGAAGAGACGTTTACCACCCGCGCGTCGTCCGCCACACTCAGCAGCGGGTGCAGCCGCTCGGTCAGTATGTAAGGCGCCAGCAGCAACAGGGCAAAGCTTTTTTCCAGCCCCTCGGGCGTCAGCTGCCTCTCGTTGAACAGCGCGCCAGCGTTGTTGACCAGCATGTGCACCGGTTCAGCCCGGCTCAGGAGCCGGTCGGCCAGCGCATGCACTTGGGACATCACGCTCATGTCGCACAGTTCGACGCGTACCGACGGGTTGCCCGACTGCCTGACAATATCTTCCGCCACATTACGCGCTTTCTGCGCATCGCGCGCCACCAGCGTCAGCGTGGCGCCCATGGCCGCGAGCGCCTGCGCGGTGGCCAGGCCGACACCCGAGGTGCAGCCGGTGACGATCGCATGCCGGTCGCCCAGGTAGGCCGACACCGGGTTCCAGTGCTTGCGCGAGGCTTTATAGCCAAGGCGGGTGAACCGCCAGATCCCTGGCAGCACCAGCTTGTCAGCGATTTCCGTCAAGGTGGAGGGCTCCGGCGCCTCGAAATCGTCTTCCAGCGCCCGCTTGAGCCCCTCCATGGTTTTCTTGCCCACCTTGTCCATCACCGCGGGGTACAGCTTGTTGGCCGTGGCCAGCGGCGTGGGAAAATCGAACGTGGCGATGTAGCGCACGATCGACCCGCCTTCGGGATGCTCCCTGAACAGGATTTCCTCGCGCGCGCTGAACACCTTCGAGGTAACATCCATGAGCATGCGTGCATCGGGCTCAAGCTCACGCATTACGTAGTGCAGCGAGAACCCGGCCTTCATCTCGATCCGGTATTCGCTCCCCACTGCCGGCTTGCCCGGCGTGAGCTTCACGCCGCGTTGTACCGCCGGGTCCCATTCTTCAATCCGCGAGAATTCCGATACGTAGGCAAATACCTCGTTCAGCGGTCTATCCACGGCGATCTCTTCATCCAGCGTCAACAGGTTACTCATCCCTTTCTCCAGTAAAACTCGTCACCGTCGGCACCCCATGGGCACCGCGAACCTACGTTCCACTCTCTAGCAGGGTGTTGCGCGCCGCGCGGCGCAACTGTCGCCTGATACAGGGCGCAATCCAGCGCATGCATCATCACCAGCAGCGGCTCATCCGGTAAACAGAACTCCGTGAGCGAAATCTTCACGACCCGCCAGGCCCACGCCGTTCAATCACCAGAAGCAGCGACCCCACCCGCACGCCGAACTTGCTCATCACCGACTCATTGATCAGCACGGTGGGGCTCACCAGGTACATACGGTCATCCACGCGCACGTCGATACTGTCATCACCATAGGGAATGCGCAGCACGTAATCCATGAACAGGCTGTTGCCGGCAAGCGCCAACGCCGCCTCACCCACCACATCGCCGGCCGTGCCGGTGTAACTGCCCTCGCCCGTGCGGGTCAGCGTCCAGACGCGGCGCTGCTCCTCGCCGTCGTCAAACACGAAGTCTTCCTCCAGCGTACCGGTATCGCCCTCCCAGTAGGCCGCTATTTCGGCGTTGAAGCTGCGTATCACCCTTCCCGAGCGGTTTTTCACGACACCGTGCGCGCTGAGCGGCCCGTCGAAGAACGCTTCGAGGCGGAGTGTCGGTTCCCTTCCGCGGTAGTCTTCCACCGTGACGCCGGCGCAGCCTGCGAGCAGTGCCAGCGCCCAAACCACCAAGCTTGAGCGAATCATATTCAAATCCCCGGTCATGGCCCTGTATACGCATCCCGGGCGCCGGCCGATCAGTGCCCGGTTGCCGCTGCCGTTGCGCTCTGGGACGGGCTGCAACGGCACACGCAGCAGGCGCCCGCTTTGGGTTACACTAGCGACCTTACAGACATTACAGACCCTGCGCGCATGACAGACCACGAGTTGGAGAAATCGCTCCTGCACAATCCGTTTGCCTCCGAAGAGATCACGCCACCCTACAACGACGAGTGGGTGGCCAAGCGGCGCGTGGCCGATGCCATCCGTCAGCTCACCGAAGTCCTGGTAACCAGCACGCCCGACACCGACGAAATGCACGCGATCGCCGAGAAGCTGGAGTCCACGGCAGCGGATTTCCGCCACTCGCCGCGCATCTATGGCCGCAGGTCCTGGGCGGAGAATGGCGAGCACGGCAGCTACGGACAAATATCGCATGAGCTCAACCCGATGGCGGGCTGGAGCAATCCCATTGCGCCGCCGGTCAGCATGCGCATCGAAGACAATGTGGCCTATGGCAGTGCCGAGTGCGGCTGGGCCTATGAGGGCCCGCCCGGCAGCGTGCACGGCGGCATTGTGGCGGCCCTCTTCGACCAGTTCCTGGGCATGGCGCAGCTCATGGGCAAGCGGCCCGGCATGACGGCCTACCTGCACGTGAATTATCACCAGCGCACGCCGCTGAATACGGAATTGAAGCTGGTGGGCAAATATTCACGCACCGAGGGCCGGAAAAACTTCATCGCCGGGGAAATGTTCGCCGATGGCGTAATGACCGCCAGCGCGGAGGGTCTGTTCGTGCAGCCACGTGGCGGCATGGGTTCGCTGCAACCCCTGGATTCCGCTCTCCGCAAGGACGCATAGGAGCAAACCATGGCATTACGCGTGATTCAGTGGGCAACCGGCGGCGTAGGGCGCGCGGCCATACAAGGCATCGCAGCTCACCCGGAGCTTGAACTGGCAGGATGCTGGGTGCACAGCGCAGACAAGGTGGGCCGCGATGTCGGCGAGCTTTGCGGGCTGGAAGCGCAGGGGGTGCATGCGAGCGACGACGTGGACGCATTGGTCGCACTGGAGGCCGACTGCGTGCTTTACAGCCCGATCATGCCCGATCCGGCACTGGTGGCGCGGCTGCTCGCCTCCGGCAAGAACGTGGTTACCCCCCTGGGCTGGTTCTTCCCGGGCACACGCGACGTGGCGGAACTGGAGGCGGCCTGCCGCGCGGGCAACAGCACACTGCACGGCACCGGCATTCATCCCGGCGGCATCACCGAGCGCTTCCCGTTGATGGTGTCGGCACTGTCCGGCGCCATCACGCACGTGCGCGCCGAGGAGTTTTCCGACATTCGCACTTATGGCGCGGCCGCGGTTATCAGCGACATCATGTTGTTTGGCAAAACGCCGGAAGAAGCCGTGAAGAGCCCCATGGTAGACCTGCTCGGCAACGGCTTCCAGCAGTCCATGGATATGATTGCCACCGCTCTGCAGTTCGATATCGACCCGGAACCCGTGGCACGACACGAAGTGGCCGTGGCCACGCGGCCCATCGATTCCCCGATCGGGCCGATACAGCCCGGCCACGTGGCCGCGCAGCGCTTTACCTGGCAGTACACGGTGCGCAGCCAGCCGGTGATCACCGTGCGCGTGAACTGGTTCATGGGTGAGCGCGATCTGGAGCCCGCCTGGAATTTCGGCCCGGAGGGCGAACGCTTTGAAGTGGCGGTGAGCGGTGATCCCTCATCGCACGTGGTGTTCCATGGCTGGCATCCCGACTCCATCGCCGCCGGGCTGGAGCGCAACCCGGGTATCGTGGCCACGGCAAACCATTGCGTGAGCGCCATTCCCTACGTCTGCGCAGCGGCGCCGGGTATCAAGACCTACCTGGATCTGCCCATGATCGCCGGGCGCGCAGCCCCAGCGCTTTCGAAAGGCGCTGCCTGAACGGCGGGCGGGGGAGATCGGGCATGCAAAGGGAGTTGCCGAGACTGGAAGCCCTGCCGGGTGGTACGCCCTTTGCGGACGGCCCGCCGTACCAAAGCTGGCGACGATCGCCGCGCGCGCGCATCTTTCTCTGGGTTTTCTGCCTGTCGCTATTGCTGGGCCTCGCCGTAACGGCACTGCAGCCCGCGCTGTATCGCGCCAGCGCGACCGTGCTGATGACGGCACCGGTGACCGTTGACGGCGAGACGCAGTCAGCCGATGTGCAGAGCGTGGCTATTCAGCGGCGCATTCTGCTGGGTGGCGAGGTCACCGCGCGTTTGTTACAGGCCCTGGACGAATTCGACTTTCCCGGGGTGGACGCGCCATTTCTGCAGCGCACGCTGCGCGTGGAGCCAGTCCTCGATACCAACCTCGTGGAGATGATCGCCGAGGGCGACAACCGCGGTGTGCTGCCAGAGCTGGTGAACCGGTGGATCGACGAGTATCTGGAAATACGCGCCACCAATGTGCAGGAAAACCGGCAGCAGACCGTAGCCCTGGTGCACGATCAGCTGGCGGGCCTCGAAATGAAACTCGCCGAGGCTCGACTGGCGCTCGCGGACTATCGCGAGGAGCATGCGATCAGCTCCGCACAGAGCGGTGACAACGCGGTGATGGCGCGGCTTGAGGGGCTCAACGACGCACTCAATTCCGCCACGGAAGACGCGGTGAAGGCCAAGGCCAAGCTCAGTTCCCTGGAGAGCGCCATCGCCGCAGGCAGGAAGGTTGTGCCCGTCAGTGAACGCGACAGCGTGGCCGCGATGGAAACCGAACTGCGCCAGCTCAACTCACAGCTCAAATCCTTGACCAAAAACTACACCATGGAATACGTGAAAAAGCAGCCGCGTTTTCGCGACATTCCCGCGCGCATCGAAGAGCTGGAAGCGGAGCTCGCGCTGGTGTACGAGGAAGGCCAGGCGCTGCAACTCGGTATCGCGCGACGCGAGTTCGAGGCGGCGCAGCAGACCGTGGAGGAACTGCAGGCGGAGCTGGAGACACACTCGCGTGACGCTGCGGCATTTACCACTGTCTACGCCACCCACGAGGCGCTGGTGGAAGATCTGGCTCGCCTGGAGGAATTGAACCGGGCCGCCCAGTCACGACTCATCGAAGTGCAGGTCAATCCGCTGGACCGCTATCCCCAGGTGGCAGTGATCGATCGGCCCGCCGCGGAGGCGATGCGCATCGGTCCGGACTATCGCCTGTGGCTGGGCGGCACGCTGCTGGGCGCGCTGTTGCTCGGCATACTCAGCGTCTGGCTCTACGGATTTCTCGGGCCCCGCCAGCGTCCCGCCTATGTCACGCTCTCGGGCGTGCACATGTATCCGCCCGACGGTCTTGCCCAGCTGCCGCAAGCGCAGCAGGCGGCACTCGGACAGAACACCGCGCCGCGACTGTCGAGCGATTCACCGCCAGAGGGCGATTCGCCCCCTGAAGGGCACCCGCCACCGGATGAAGGAAAGGAACCCAAAGTATGAAGCTGCTCATAAAACTCGTCATCATCGCGCTGGGGCTGTTGGCGGCACTGCTTATTGTGTTCAATCTGTGGGGCCGGCTGACGCTGGGCACGCTGACGCCCGACCCGAACGCCGCACGCAACCCGCAGGCCAACGCGGTGGTCATGGTTTTCGGGGCCACCGGGTCCGTTGGCGACGGCCTGCTGAAAGCGGCGATGGAGGATCCGGCGGTCAAAACGATTCATGTGGTCACGCGCAGCTCGTCACCGCGCATTGAAGCCGGCGCCGCCTCGGGGCGCCTGCAGGTGCACATGCACCAGGATTTTACCGACTACCGCGATCTCGCAGGCGTACTGGGAGAGGTGAATACCGTACTGTGGGGCCTGGGCACGTCATCGCTCAACGTGGATGACGCCACCTACACGCGCATTCATGTGGATTTCCCGCTGGCCTTTGTCGGTGCCTGGCTGGCCGAGAGAACGGCCGGCCCGATGTCCTTCCACTACGTGACCGGCATGGGCACGGACCCGGACGGCGCGCAGCACTGGGCCCGGGAGAAAGGCCGCGCGGAACGCACGCTTGCCAGGATGGCGGCGGCCGGTGACCTGCGCACTTACAGCTACCGCTCGGCGTTTATCCGACCGACCAGCGAGCAATCGAACGCGCTGATCTACCTGGCGGAGGCGCTGCTGAAACCGGGCTACCTCGTCATTGCCGGCCGCGAACTGGGCCAGGCGATGCTGGAGATCAGTGCGCGCACCTCGGAACTACCCAACGGCACGCTGATCGACAATCGCGACAGCATTGACTATGCGCACGCCTACCAGACAGCCGCAGGAATCCGCTAAGGTCTGTTTGCCGGGGTCCCGCGGGTGAGCAGGCGGCATGCCACAGGGCAAACCGCCTACTCTAGTGAGAGCGACTCCTACATAATGCGGCCATCACCCCGCCCAAGGGAGCGCGACAATCACATGCACAACACCGTCTTACACCGCCTTGGCACACTGGCTTTGCTGCTGTCGCTGGGCGGTTGCACCTGCGGTTTCGACTGCTCCAGCGATAACGACGATGACGGGCGGGCGACCTTCAGCCTGTATTTCTCCGACGCCCTGCCCGAGGACCTGGATGAAGTCGTGATCGAGGTGGACCGGATCGTACTGAAAGGGTCGCGCGTGGACGATGTCGACGTGCCCACGTTCACGATTGCCGACGGCACGATCAATGTTGCCAACTCCGCCACGGTACCGATCAACCTGCTCGACTACCCGGGCGCCCGCCGCGTGCCGGTGATCTCGAATCTCGATCTCGCCGCCGGCGAATACAGCAGCATCGAGATCACCGTAGTCAACGGCACGCAGGACAACGTGAATAACTCCTATGTGCAGCAACGCGATGGCGAGCGCGTTCCCCTGAGCGTGGCGGGCTCCGTGCTCCAGCTCGGCGGCATTCGAGTGCCCGGCGGCAGCAGCGGCTTCACCGTGGAGTTCGACCTGGCACGCGCGCTGGTCGCCCGCAGCGCCGACTACCGACTGGGCACCGAGGGAATCCGCATCGTCAGTGACGCCGACAGCGCACGCCTGCGCGGCACCGTGGACAGCACCCTGCTGGATTCGGTTGCGCCCTGCGACGCCAAGACCGACCCTGAGCGCGGCAATCGCCTCTACCTGTACCGCGGCGCCGATGTGGTGACCGAGAACCTCGCCGACGTCTTTCGCAGCGACGGCGGCGCGCCCGAAAACGCGGAGCAACCCTATGCGGTGGCTGCTGTGCTGCCGCCCTCGGGCATCGATAACGCCTTGCGCTACGAGTTCGGTTTTCTGCCCCGGGCGACTACAGGCTCGCCTTTGCCTGCGATACCGGCGACGACGACCCGGTGGACTGGGACGACCTGCAGATACCCCTGCCGACCAGCCAGGTCTACGACATCAGCCTGTCTGCAGGCGACACCGTCGACTGCAACCTCGGTGAGGACGCAAGCTGCTGAAGCCCCGACATTGCGGCGCAGGCGGGCGCGTCCGCCGTAAAATTACCCGTTACGCAATACAAAGCGAGACGCCAATCACACTCCCTCGCCCGTCGGCTGATTTTCTTCACTTTTGTTCACAATTTAATCGACTTCGAATTTCCCGCTGCCTAACCTGACCCCCTGAAGCTGCGTTCCGCGAGGGACTAAGGTGCGGTTAGTCAAAATACCAGCGATGAATCTCAAGCCCGGCATGTTCGTTGCCGAGCTGGACAGGCCATGGCTGAAAACGCCATTCGCCCTGCAGGGGTTCGTGGTGCGTGACACCGAGGAGATTCTCTACGTTTCGGACTATGTCGATCACGTGTACGTGGACGCCGAATACAAGGGACGCAGGCAAAATCTGGAGCTGGCGGTGAAACCCACGGCCATCCGTCCGAAAAAACGGCTGCGCCTGCGCGATGAGTTCGAGCGCACGAAACTGTCCTTCGCCAGCGCCACAGAAACGCTGGACAAGGTGTTCGATTCACTGCGCAAAGGGCATTCCCAGGACATCGATGCCGTCAAGGAAGCCGTCAACCCGCTGATTCAGGGCGTGTTTCGGAACCAGGAAGCAGTCGCTGCCCTGGTGCGACTCAAGCAGTGCGGTGACTATCGCTATCATCACGGTGTGTCCATGGCGGTGTGGGCCGCCATTCTCGGGCGCCACATCGGCCTGCACCGCGATGAACTGGAAAAGCTCGCCGTGGGCTGCGCCATGTGCGACGTGGGTATGACGCAACTACCGCCCGAACTGCTCGACCAGGCGGAGAACCTGACCGACAAGCAGCGCAGGATCATCCGCGCACACCCTCTGATGGGCGCCGATCTGGCGGCCAAATCCAAGAACGTGGATATCGAGATCATTTCCATTATCGAAAACCACCACGAGCGCATGGACGGCTCGGGCTATCCGCGCGGCATCGAGGGTGCATCGATCCCGCTTCTGGCGCGCATCGCGGGTCTGGTAGACACCTACGATGCAATGATCACGGCCCGGCCCTACGCCAGCGCGCGCACGTCGCATGAAGCAACGCAGGAACTGCTCGACTGCAAGGGTACCCAGTTCCAGGAGTCCCTGGTAGAGCAGTTTGTGCAGGCAATCGGCCTTTTCCCCACCGGGACGCTGGTTGAGCTGAATACCGCAGAGGTGGCCATCGTCGTCAGCCAGAGCAGCACACGCCGGCTGAAACCCGAGATCGTGATCGTGCTGGACGGCGACAAGGCGCGCCTGCATGCGCCGCGGCTGATTGATCTCGCCAACCAGCGCATCGCCGCAGAGGGGGAGCGGTGGATTGCCAAGGAACTGCCGCATGGCAGCTTTGGCATCAACAGCGAAGAGTATTTTATCTGATGCCGCAGACGCGCGAGAACGTGATTGGCATCGTGGAGCTCACGGACGAGTACGACGCCTCGGACCAGCGCGCCGCTGAGGCGTTCAATGGTCTGCGCGATGCATTTTTTACCCGCCTGCAGGGTTGGGTACGGGCAAAAGATGAATGCAGGAAGATGAACCACAACCGTGTCTGCGTCGTGCTCAGGGATATCGGCGGGGAAGGCGAACTGCTGCTGGCCGCCTCCAAGCTGCAGCGCCTTTTCAAGGAGCCGCACCACCACCTGGGCGCCAATCTGCATTTTTCCGTGCGCGCCGGCTTCTCGCTGTTCTCCAGCGCGAACGACGATGTAAACCTCGCCATGCGTCAGGCGGGTATCGCCCTCAACCAGGCCCGTTATTCGCCGCAACTGTACGAGGTGTATTCACCGCAGCGCACCCGCAACCTGCATGCCGAGACAGCGCTACTGCACAAAATGGAAGACGCGCTGGAGAACGGAGAATTCCAGCTGTATTACCAGCCGCAGATGCACGCGGGCTACAACACCTTACTGGGCGCCGAGGCGCTGCTTCGCTGGCACACGCGCGACAACGAGGTGCTGACACCCGCCGCGTTCATCGATGTGGCCGAAAAAAACGACATCATCAAACCGATTACCTGGTGGGTGATCAAGTCGGCCGTCGCGCGACTCGCGCGCTGGCCGGAAGCGCTCGGCATCGCCGTGAATGTACCGCCTTCGCTGCTGCTGCAAGACGATATTCAATCGGTGGTACACGATGCGCTCGACATTTATGGCGTGACGCCCTCGCGACTGAACCTCGAGGTGACCGAACGCATCATGGTGGACAATCAGGATTTCATGCTGCGGCAGCTACACGCACTTCGCGACGTCGGCGTGAAAATCTCCATCGATGATTTCGGCACGGGGTTTTCCTCCCTGTCGTACTTTCGTGATCTTCCGGTGGACGAAATCAAGATCGACCAGAGTTTCGTGCGCGCCATGCTGCGCTCCGAGAAAGACCACGCAATCGTCAAGGCGGTTATCGATCTTGCGCACAACTTCTCCCTGAAGGTCGTTGCCGAAGGCGTGGAAACGCGCGAGACGGCGGAGCGCCTCACGCAGATGCGCTGCGATATCCTGCAGGGCTACGTCTTCGACCGGCCGATGCCGGTGGAGGCCTTCGAGCGGCAGTATCGTCTCTGACCCGCGTTCTCTTGCGGCTTGCCTGCCGCGCTTCGAGGCGATACCGACACGATTGTACTTGTCAGCCTTTTGCAGTAGCTTACCCGTAGATTTCGGGTGGGAGACAATGCAAACAATCCTGCGCCTGGACCTCGCCGGACAGCCTCGCGGCTGGATCACACTGTACGAGGCCATCACCGCTTACGCGAAAGGCGATGTCGTCTATGGCATCGGCGACAACCTGCCACCGGTTTTTGGCGGCATCCAACGCAGCGGGCTCCGCTCGCGCATCGATCTGCAGCCCATCGTGGCGCTGGCCGGGAAAGTCACCGGCAATTTTGCGCCGCCGCTGTGCAACCGAACCCTGTTCCGGCGCGACGATCATCGCTGCCTGTATTGCGGCCACCAGTATTCACGCGCCGACCTGACGCGCGACCACGTTTTGCCCACCTCGCGCGGCGGCACTGATCGCTGGGAAAACGTCGTGGCGGCCTGCAAGCGATGTAACTGGCAGAAAGACAACCGCACGCCGGAGGAGGCGCGCATGCCCCTGCTGGCGGTGCCCTTTCGCCCCAACCCCTGGGAGTGGCATTTCCTCGCCAAGGATCGCATCCTCGCGGACCAGATGGTTTACCTGTCGCAGCAGTTTCGCGCCGAGCGCGCTTGGGCCGCCTGAACCGCGGTTGCGCGTACCGCGATACGCCAGCTCTCGTTATACTGACGCGCATCACCACCCGACACACCACCCGTGAGAGGACAGCCCCGTGCCGAACGAACACCTTGACGCCATCAATGCCATGACGCGGCAGATGTCGCAGTCTGTTATCGGGCAGGAGGAAGTGGTGCGCACACTGGCGCTGGCGCTGCTGTGCAACGGCAACGTACTCCTCGAAGGCTTGCCCGGCACCGCCAAAACCCGCTCCATCAAAACCCTGGCACGGGTGCTGCAGGCCGGGCTGGGCCGCATCCAGTTTACGCCGGACCTGCTGCCCTCGGACGTGACGGGCAACGAGATTTACCAGGACAACCAGGGCACTTCCGAGCTGACCTTCCAGCCCGGCCCGATCTTCAACGAGCTGGTGCTGGCGGACGAGATCAACCGCGCGCCGGCCAAGGTTCAGGCGGCGCTGCTGGAGGCGATGGAAGAACGCCACGTGACGGTAGCGGGCAAAACCTACGCGCTGCCCGCGCTGTTCATGGTGCTGGCCACGCAGAACCCGATCGAGCAGGAAGGCACCTACCCGCTTCCGGAAGCCCAGATGGATCGTTTCCTCATGAAGATCTCGGTGGACTATCCGGACGCCGACGCTGAACTGGGTATCGTCCGTATGCTGCAGGCCGAGGAGGGCAAGGAACAGCAGGCTCTCGAGCAGATTCCGCAGACGCACATATTCGCCGCACGCGATGCCATCAAGGGCATGCAGCTGTCGCCTGCGGTGGAGCAGTACATCGTCGACCTGGTACTGGCCACGCGTCACCCTGACCAGTTTGGCGATTCGCTGGCGCACTGGATAGGCACGGGCTCCAGCCCGCGCGCGAGTATCGGCCTGCATCGCGCCAGCCGCGCCAGCGCCTGGCTGGACGACCGCGACCACGTACTGCCGGAGGACGTGCGTTCGGTGCTGCACGCCGTGATGCGCCATCGCATGATTCTCACCTACGATGCGCTGGCCGACAATATCAGTGCCGACGATGTTATTGATGAGCTGCTCACCCAGGTGGCAGTGGGCTGATTCAGGTGAGTGCGCCCGGCAGTGATGACGTGTATACCAGCCTGCACTCGCTGGTGCGCCTGCGCTACACCGCGCGCGGCTTCGATTATCTGCCCCAGCAACCGGTGCGGTCCGCCCTGAGCGGGCGCAAACGCTCCCGCCTGCGCGGGCGCGGGCTGGATTTCGATGAGCTGCGCCATTACCGGCCGGGCGACGATATTCGCAACATGGACTGGCGCGTCACCAACCGCACCGGCAAACCCCACGTACGCGTGTACACCGAGGAGCGCGACAGGCCGGTGATCGTTGTGGTGGACCAACGCCTGGCCATGTTCTTCGGCAGCCGTCGCACCATGAAATCGGTGGCCGCGGCGGAAGTGGCCGCCATCACCGCCTGGCGCGTGCTCTCGGTGGGCGACCGTATCGGTGCGATCCTGTTCAACGACACCAGCAGCCTGGAGATCAAACCCACGCGCAGCGCGCAGCGGGTGATGGGCTGGCTGGGAGACCTCGCGCGCATGAACAACGCCCTGTCGGTGGCGCCGGGGCACAGCAGCAACCCCGACGCGCTGGCTGCGGCACTGTCCGCCGCGGAGCGCTCCGTGGGGCATGATTACCTGGTGGTGCTGATTTCAGATTTCTACGGCTGGAACGAGGCCAGCCTGAATGCTATTCGTCGCATCAGCCGCCACAACGACGTGATCTGCTCGCTCATCTACGACCCGCTGGAACGCGACATCTCCAACGCCAGCAGCCTGGTGGTGAGCGACGGGCGCTACCAGCTGGAGATCGATCCCGAGCGACAGGCGCTGGGCGAGAAGTTCGAGGCGACTTTCCGCAACGCCCTGGCCACGGTGGAATCCGAGTTGAAGCGTTATCACATTCCTATTCTCCCGGTAGACACGGTGAGCAGCGTGACCGACCAGTTGCGTGAAAAGCTGGGAGGTTCGAGAGGAGCACGGTGAGCGCGCCTGAACTACCCGCTGTTTTCGGCAATTATGTGCTGGGCGACACCTTCCATGAGGTGGTATCCCCGCCGGATATCAGCTGGTTGCCGCAAACGGTTGGCTGGGCGTGGCTCGGCGCAGCGCTCGCCGTGCTGCTGCTGTACCGCGCCTGGCGCTGGTGGCGGCACTGGTACGCCAACCGCTATCGGCGAGAGGCCATTGCCCGGGTGCGGGCGCTGCAGGCCGCGCACGACACCGGGAACTGGCTGGGCGAACTGAACCGCCTGCTGAAGCTGTCGGCGCTGGCGGGCTACCCACGCCGCGAGGTGGCGGCGCTCACCGGTGACAGCTGGGTCCGCTTCCTCAATGCGCAATGCCCCGAACCCGCCTTCACCGGTCGCCACGCCCAGCTGCTGGCCCGCGGGCCGTACCGCCCGCAGGCGCCCGCCGAGGCCGACCGCGAGGGCCTGCTGCGCGCCAGCCTGCACTGGCTGGAAACGCACCGAGGGCCGGCGGATGCTTGAGCTGGCGCACCCCTGGGCACTGCTCCTGCTGCTGTTGCCCGCGGCGATGCTGTTGCTTCCCGCCTATCGGGAAAGCCGTGATTCAGTGAAAGTGCCGTTCTTCGACAAGCTGGTGACACTGAGTGAGCAACGCCCGCAAAGCGGCGCCATGATACTCAGGCGCGATCGCGCGCAGCGTTTCCTCGTGGGTTTCATGTGGTGCTGCCTGGTGCTGGGCGCCGCGCAGCCGCAGTGGGTGGGCGCGCCGGTTGAGCAGCAGAAGTCCGGCCGCGATCTGATGGTCGCCGTCGATCTCTCGGGCTCCATGGAAACTCGTGACATCACCCTGCCGGACGGCAGCGCCGTCGATCGCCTCACGGCGGTCAAGCGGGTGCTGGCGGAACTCGCCAACGAGCGCGAGGGCGATCGCCTCGGCCTGATCGTTTTCGGCAATGCCGCCTACCTGCAAACGCCGTTCACCGACGATCACCGGGTATGGACGCAACTGCTGGATGAAACCGAAATCGGCATGGCAGGCCAGAGCACGGTGTTCGGCGACGCCATCGGCCTGGCGATCAAACTGTTTCGCGAGAGCGATTCCGACAACCGGGTGCTCATCATGCTCACGGACGGCAACGACACCGGTAGCACGGTGCCGCCGATCGACGCCGCCAAAGTGGCCGCCGCGAACAACATCCGGATCTACACCATCGCCATTGGCGACCCGGCGTCCGTGGGCGAGGAGGCGCTGGATCTGCACACGATCGAACGCGTGTCTGGCGTTACCGGCGGACAGGATTTTCAGGCGCTGGACCAGACCCAGTTACAACGCGCCTACGCCGCGATAGGCGAACTGGAGCCTAACCTCTACGAGACCGTGAGCTTCCGGCCAAAGCAAAGCCTGCACTGGCTGCCGGTGGCGATAGCGCTGCTACTGTACACGGTGTATCACAGCTGGGGCACCTGGCGAACATGGCGCGACGCCTCGCGCGCGGAGCGCAGCCGTGCCGCCTGAACTCGCCGCACTCGAACACTTTCACTTCCTGCGCCCGGCCTGGGGCCTGCTGCTGATACCCTGGCTGCTGATGGTCCAGGTGCGCCGACGCCGGCAGGCGCAGCGCGACCTTTTCGGCGGGATTATCGCGCCGCATCTGCTGGAACACCTGCGGGTCGGGCGCTCGACGTCACGCTGGTTCAACCCGACCACCGTGAGCAGCGTGCTGGTACTCCTGCTGCTGGTGATCTTGATGGGACCGAGCTGGCGGCAGCAGCCCTCGCCGCTGAGTGAGGACGAGGCGGCGCTGGTGCTGCTACTGGACGTGTCCGACTCGATGCAACAGCGGGACGTGCAGCCCAGCCGCCTGCAGCGGGCGCGCCAGAAGATATCGGATCTGCTGGCGCTGCGGCCCGACAAAAAAGCGGCGCTGGTGGTGTATTCGGGAACAGCCCATACCGTGCTCTCGCTCACCGCCGACCGCGACATCCTGAACCAGTACCTCGCGGCGATCGAGCCGGGGATCATGCCGCGCAGCGGCAAGTTTCCCGAGTACGCGCTGTCGCAGGTAGACGCTATTCTGCGCGATACCCACGCACCGGCCACCCTGGTGATGTTCGCCGACGGCTCCGGCGCGGATTCCGCTGAGGCTTTCAGGCAGTGGTTCGCCGATCGACAACACCAGCTGCTGATCGTGGGCGTGGGCAGTGACACGCCCGCCGACGGCGCGCCCCTGGAGCGGCAGGCACTGGAAGCGCTCGCCGAGGCCAGCGGCGGAGAATATCTGTCGCTGACGGTGGACGATGCCGACATGCGCCGGGTGAACCGTCGCATCAACAGCCATTACATCATCGTGGAAGATTCCGCGCTGCCCTGGCTGGACAGCGGCTACCCGCTGATCTTTCCAGCGATGGCGCTGTTCCTGCTGTGGTTTCGCAAGGGCTGGACGCTCACCTGGAGCTGGCTGCTTGTGCCGCTGCTGCTCTACGGCGGCACGGCGCCAGTCGCGCAGGCGCAAACGCCGGATCAGGCTCCCGGCAGCGCCACGGCGCATCCGGCTGTCGCCTGGTTCGCGGATCTCTGGCTCAGCGACGACCAGCAGGGCCGACTGCTGATGCAGATGGGGCACTACGGCGCAGCGGCGCAACAGTTCACCCACCCGATGTGGAAAGGCATGGCGTACTACTACGATGAACAGTTCATGCTGGCCGCCGAGTACTTCTCGCGCAGCGACACTGACGACGCCCTGTTCAATGAAGCCAACGCCCGCGCACAGGCCCGCGACTACGTGCGCGCCATGCAGCGCTATGATCGTCTGCTGCAGCGCAATCCGGATTACCCGGGCGCGGCGGAAAATCGTAGCATCGCGCAGCGCATCATCGATGACATCAACCGCATGAGCGCGAGCCAGCAGCAGGAGCCGGGCACCACGGGGCCGGACAACGAGCTGGGTAGCGAAGACGCCATTCCCGCCCAGGGCGCCGATGAACTCGTGTGGGAAACCGCCGAAGTACTCACGCTCAGTGCCCAGGACATCCTGGAAAATCCCGCCACGCGAGACATGTGGCTGCGCGGCGTGCAGCAGGATCCGTCCAACTTCCTCGCCATCAAGTTCAGCATGCAACTGCAGCGCGCGGAGGACACCGCGCAATGAACGGCTTGTTTGCTATCGCATGGCGCCTGCTGCCCTGGTTGCTCGCCTTCTGCGCAGCGCACACCCAGGCCGCCTCCATACGGGAGCTTCAGGACAGCGGCCAGCTGCGCATCGCCAGCAGCCTGGAGCCCGCCGCGGGCATTGTGCCGGGGCAGCAGGTGCGGTTTGTGATGGAGATTGCCACCGCCACCTGGTTTACCGGCGGCGTGCGCATCAGCGTTCCGGAAGTATCCGGGCTGGTGATACTGCAGACGGAGCAGTTCGCCGCGAACGCGAGCGAGCTGCGCGACGGCAAGACCTGGGTGCTGCAGCGCTGGTCGCTGGATGTGTATCCGCAAACGGCGGGCAGCTTCCGCATACCACCGGTTGCGCTGGAGCTCAGCGTTGCCGGCCCGAACGGCAACAGCGTTACCGGCACCGCCTCGGCGCCGGGTGCCGTACTGGAGGCCGCCGTGCCGGTTGCGCTGGAGGCGGCGAACTCCTGGGTAGCGGCACCGGAGTTCTCGGTGAGCCAGCGCTTCGATCGAGCGCTTGAGAACCTCGCGGTGGGCGAGGCGTTCGCGCGGGAAATCACGTTCCGCGCCAGCGACCTCATGGCGATGATGCTCCCGGAATACCGGCCCGCGCGGATGACCGGCCTGCGTGCCTATCCCGAGCCCGCTGCCCTGGAAAACAACACCAACCGCGGCGAATCGCGCGCGACCCGCGTGGAACGCATCAGCTACGTGGCGGAGCAGCCCGGGGACTACCTCCTGCCGGCGCTGGATTATTACTGGTGGAATACGCGCACCGCGCAGCTGGAGGTGCTTTCCCTTGAGCCGACACGGGTCGTGGTAACAGGCGCGGTTGCGTCAGCCGAGCGCAACCGCGCCGCACCGGATTTACGTCGTCTGCTGGTGCCCACGGCGTCGCTGGTGCTGGCACTGGCGTTTGCATGGCTCATCTGGCGTTATGCCGCAGGAGCACCCTGGGGACGGCTACAACAGGCGGTGCAGCACACCCTCAAGCGGCTGCAACGGGCCTGGCGGGCAGCGCGCAAACCGGCGCTGCCTGCGCGGCTCAACCCCGATGGTAGCGCTGAGGACTGAACGGCATCGGCACAACGGTTGCCGGTATGCGCGTGTCTTGGCGTACCTCAACCAATAGCTGCGTGCCCGGCGCCGCCAGCGCGCGCTCCACAAACGCCATGGCGATCGGGCCACCCACGCTCGCACCGTACGCGGCCGAGGAAATACGCCCAACGGCCTGACCCGACACATCAAACACCGTCTGCCCATCGCGCATGGGGCGCTTACCATCGCCCTTCAACCCGATGCGGCAAAGAGGGGATCGATCGGGCATACAGGCCAGTATCGCGTCGGCGCCGGGGAACCCGCCGGCGCGCTCCCCGCCCGCGCGACGCGCCTTGCCCACTGACCATGCGAGTCCGGCCTGCACCGGGCCGATGTCCGGTGACAGCTCGTGTCCGTACAGACACAGGCCGGCCTCCAACCGGAGCGAGTCCCGCGCGCCCAGGCCGATGGGGGCCACCGCCGGGTGCGCCAGCAAGCGCCGCGCGAGCGACTCCGCCGACGCCGACGGAACCGACAGTTCAAACCCGTCCTCCCCGGTATAACCGGAACAGGTCACGTACAGCTCCACGCCGTCGACCGTCGCGCGACAGCCGTGCATAAACACCAGTTCCGCCGCAGCCGGCGCGATTGTGCGCATCACATCGCGCGCGGCGGGGCCCTGCAGGGCCAGCAGCGCCCGGTCTGCCAATACGCTCAGCTGCTGCCCGGCAAGCCGCGACTGGATATACGCAATGTCCTGCGCCTTGCAGGCGGCGTTCACCACCAGGAAAAACCGCTCGTCGTCCCAGCGCGTGATGATCAGGTCGTCCCGCACGCCGCCCTGTTCATTGGTGAGCAGGGCGTAGGTCTGGCAATCCACACCCAGCCCGACAATGTCCGCCGGCACCAGTGATTCCAGCAGCGCGGCGCTGCCCTCACCCGACAACAGCACCTGCCCCATGTGAGACACATCGAACAAGCCGGCCTGCGCCCGGGTGTGGAGATGCTCACTGAGGATCCCGCCGCTGTACTGCACCGGCATCTCATATCCGGCGAACGGCACCATGCGGGCGCCGAGTGCCCGATGCAGCGCATCGAGGGGGGTGTGCAACAACGTCATCATGCATCCTGTGTCGGCGAGAGCGGCCTGCCACTCTAACTACAGGTCTGCGGCCGTGCAAGACAGGCGCCGGGCCCGCGTGTCCGCCTGCACGGCGGACATGCTCATGCATCGCAGGGACACGCTCCGCCGGGCTACTCCGCGCGGGGCGCCATGCGTTTGGGAGCTATCCGCGGTTGGCACCGATGTTGCAAAACACGAGGTGGCGACCCGCGGCTCATCTCCACCCGGCAGTACAGCGATAACAGGGATGTATCCAGGGCGCAGGGAACGCGACGGAAAACCGCGGGTCGCCGGTCATATTGCGTGTTTTATTTGCGCAAAACTGACACTTCACCCCTATTGTTCACCTACTGGAATTTTGCTTAACTCCGCACTTATCAGCCTGCCAGATGGTGGCGGCTACTGGCCCGTGTATAAGTCATCGGGAGGTGATTTATGGGAGAGCGTAATCAGGAACACTCCACTGTGGAGCCGCTGGACGACCTGTTCGAGCCGGCGCTCGGCGACATGTCCGACGAACTGATGGAAAACATGGAACCCCTGTCGACCGAGAAACAGCGCCTGGTACAGAAGCGCCGCCTGGCGGAGCAACGCCTGGAAGAGAAGCGGCTGCGCGATGAGCTCGGCTGCTACGACCTGGAATTCAGCGACTACTAAACTCTCGCAAGTGTGCAGCGCTATGCGCTGCACTCCCCCGGGGCGCCGCGGGTCTGTGAAAATGTCGGGCAATCCGATACATTGCAGGCTGTAAACCGTCAGCGGAGCCAGCAATTTGCAACGTCCTGTCTGGCTTCTGAGCATGGACTCGGAAGCATTCCACGCGCCACCCACTACCACGGCCTCGCTGTATGCGTACTTCAGGGAGTACGGGCGTAGCGCGGCGAATACCCACATAGAACTGGTGCATTTCCAGGGGCCCGACGACATCGGCCCCTGGCTGCAGCGCTGGCGGAACGACTCTCTGGCGCAGGCGGAAAGTGCCGTTGAGGCCGGCGCAGTGCCGGTTATCGGCTTCAGCTTTTATACCTGGAACGCAGCGGAATTCCTGACACTGGCCGCAGACCTGCGGGCGACGCTGCCGGAGCTGCTGATCGTCGCCGGGGGGCCGCATGTGCAACAGGCGGAAGATTACCTGGGTATTGATCCCATCGACGTGATTTTTCTCGGCGAGGCCGAGATCAGCTTCCAGGAATTCCTCGACTGCGAGGATCGGGAAGCCTGGCCCGGCGTGAACGGGCTGGCCTACCTGCAGGAGGGGCAGCTCGTGAAGACCGCCCCGCGCGAGCGCTGCCAGAATCTTGAGCAACTGCCCTCGCCGCTGTCCGTACTGACACTGACCGGTGCCGACGGCAAGCCTCTGTACGAATCCATTGCGTATGAAACCAGCCGCGGCTGCCCGTTCAAGTGCGCCTTCTGCGAGTGGGGCACCGGCGCAATCGGCTCGAAGATGTACCAGTGGCCGCTGGAGCGTATTGAAAGTGACTGGGAAACCATTGTCGCGGCGGGTATCAAGGATATCTGGTTGGCGGATTCCAATTTCGGCGCACTGAAGCAGGATATCGACAAGGCGCGCATGCTCGTGGCGTTGAAAGAGCGCACCGGGCTACCGGTGTCGTTTGCGACCTCCTGGTCGAAAAAGCACAGCCGCCAGGTGCAGGAAATCGTCCTGCTGCTGCACCAGCACCAGCTTCTGCCGCACTACCAGCTTGCGCTGCAGACCCTCACGCCAGAAGCCTTGCGCCTCAGCAACCGGCAGAATATGAGCTCCAACGAGTACGAGCCTATCGCCAAGAGCATGTCGGAACAGGGCGTGCCCATCGCCGCGGAGCTGATCTGGGGCCTGCCCGGCGACACGCTGGCCGAATTTGAAAGCAACCTCGACCGACTGCTCGCCTCCTTCCCCAACGTGAATATCTTCGGTTACACCCTGCTGCCGGGCACCGAGTTTTATGCGCGACGCGAGGAATATCGCATCGAGGCCATTCCGGTGGCCGGCTACGGCAAGGCGAAGGGCGAGTACGTCGTGGGCTGTCACAGTTTCAGCCGCGACGAGGGCGAGGAGGGCTACTTCCTCATCAGCGCGCATATTCTGCTGGTGCACGGCCATATCATGCCTCTCACCACCCGCCTGCTCGCGCTCTCCGGCAAGGTACCGGTATCGCCGCTGTTCCGCATACTGCTGCGCGATATCATCGCGCTGCTGGCCGACGAACTGCCTGACCTGGATGCCGGCAATCGCATGGCGGTGTACGAAGCGCGCAATGCCATTTATCTCGCGGCGCTGGCACGCAGGGACGCGCTCTACCGCTGTCTGGCCGCCACACTCGAAGAGCACCACCTGGCTTTTGGCGAAGATCCGCGTTCTGCGCTGCAGGTGCTGGAACTGGACCGGGCGCTCTGCCCGCGCGAGGGTGGCGAGGTCACGCTGCAGCAGCGCTTCAATTTCGACGCGCGTGGCGCCTACAAGGCCCTGGCGGCCATGGAACTCCCCGCACTGCCTGCGGCGGGCTCGGATGCCGCGCTGGTTATTCGCCACCCGGGCGGCGTCGGCGACATCCTCCAGTCGGCGGATGCCGGCGGCTGGCTGCGTGGGGTGATACAGGAACCCGACGCCAGCGCTAAGGATGTACAGTTCGTCGCGATAGCGTAAGCGCGATATGCCAGTGGAGACACCCAGATGCCGGAAGTAAAACGCGAAGTACGACCCGTGGAAGTGAACTATATTTGCGACGCCTGCGGGCAGGGCATGATGGCGCGCTGCGGCGACATGGACCGCGAAACCGGCGATATCCCGCATCGCTGCCTGATCTGCGATCACCCGCACACATTCAAGTGGCGCGAATACCCGCGCATCGACCACATCGGGCTCGACGAACAGCCTTGACCCCGCGCGGCCCCATCGCCGGGCGACACGGCCCTAGAGCCTGAGCTGCGCCCGTAGGGGGGCGAGGCCGTCCACACTCGCGGTGAACACGCCGTGCTCCGTCACCAGCTGCGTTACCAGTTCCGCCGGCGTCACATCGAAGGCGGGATTGAACGCGTTTGCACCTGCGGCCGCAAGACTCACGTGTCGCAGGTTGTCCGCATTATCCAGGCCGGCTATGCTCAACACTTCCGAAGGGTCCCGCTCCTCGATCGGAATGTACTCGCCCGATTCACAGTGCCAGTCAATGGTAGAAGCCGGTAACGCCACGTAGAACGGCACCGCGTTGGCTGCCGCCGCAAGCGCCTTGAGATAGGTACCGACCTTGTTGCAGACATCGCCATTCGCGGCGGTTCGGTCCGAGCCTACCAGCACGATATCCACCTGACCGCTACGCAATAAATGCCCACAGCTATTGTCGGCCACGATGGTACACGGCACGCCCGCGCGCTGTAGCTCCCAGGCGGTAAGATTCATTCCCTGATTGCGCGGCCGCGTTTCCGACACCCACACATGGACCTTGATTCCCGCAGCATGGGCTTTATACACCGGCGCAAGCGCGGTACCCCACTGCACCGCAGCCAGCCAACCGGCGCTGCAGTGCGTCATGATGTTCATACGACCATCGCCGACACGTTCGCGCAGCAATGCCAAACCGTGATTACCGATACTTTCACAGCTCGCGATGTCTGCACGACGCAGTGCGTGAGCAGTCTCAAGCGCAGCGGCAGCGCGCTGTTCCGCCGGAAGTGGGGCAACCGCATCGGCCACCTGCTGCAGCGCCCAACGCAGGTTAACCGCTGTCGGACGTGTTGCGAGCAGCAGCTGCTGTGCCCTCAGGAGGTTGTCTTCGCGAGGGTCGTCAACCAGAGCACGCGCCAGGCCATAGGCGGCGGTGATACCAATCAGAGGCGCGCCGCGCACCTGCATGGCGCTGATGGCGCGACAATAGTCTGCCAGGGTATCCAGCGGCAGCCACACCAGCGCGTGCGGCAGCAGGGTCTGGTCGATCACTTCCGCCCACTGCTCGCGTTCGCTCCAGCGCAGGCTGGACAGGTCATCACTGCTGAACATACAAGGCTCCTTACACCTGCAATAACAGGTGTTCGCGTTCCCAGGAGCTGATTACCTGGTTGAACTCCTCGAACTCATCCAGCTTGACGGCAGTATAGGCGCGCACGAACAGGTCACCGAAGATCTCCACCACTTCCGGCGACGAGCCCAGGTGACGCAGTCCTTCCTCGAGCGTGCGCGCCACCTCCACGGTATCGTCGTTGGCAGTGCCCTGGTGCGGTTCGGTGGGCGCCAGTTTGCGCTGCATGCCAAGAAAACCGCTGGCGAGCGTGGCGGCGAAGGCCAGGTAGGGGTTTACATCGGCGCCGGGAAACCGGTTCTCCACGCGGGTGGACGCGGCATCCGAACGCGGCACGCGAAACGCCGTGGTACGGTTATCCACGCCCCAGTTCAGATTGATCGGCGCCGCGATATCCGGTGCCAGCCGCCGGTAGGAATTGACGTTGGGCGCATACAGGCTGATCAGGTCCGGGGTGTAGCGCTGCAAACCGCCTATGTAATGCATGAGGGCGTCGCTGTAGCCGCCCTTGCCGTCGCTGAAAATATTCTCACCCGTGGCGGCGCTCAGCAGGCTTTGATGAAGGTGCATGGCACTGCCGACTTCGCGCTGCATCGGCTTGGCCATAAACGTGGCGTACATGTCGTGCCGGTGGGCCGTTTCGCGCACCGTGCGCTTGAACACGAACACCTGGTCGGCCAGGCTCATCGGTTCGCCATGCTCGAAATTGATCTCCATCTGTGCGGCGCCGTTCTCATGAATCAACGTGTCTACCTGCAGTTGCTGGGCTTCCGCAAAGTCGTACATGTCCTCCACGAAATCCTCGAACTCGGCTACGGCATTGATGCTGTAGGACTGACGCGACGTCTCCGAGCGCCCGGAACGGCCCTTCGGCGGGGCTAGCTCGTAGTCCGGATCCGTGTTCTTGCGCACCAGGAAAAACTCTACCTCCGGCGCCACGACCGGACGCAGCCCGGCCTCGGCATAGAGCGCCAGCACGTTGCGCAGCACCGTGCGCGTCGACAGCGGATGCAGCGTGTTGGCTCGGGTATAACAATCATGAATGATCTGCGCGGTCGGTTCTCGCGCCCAGGGCACTACGCGCAGTGTGCTGATATCCGGGCGCAGGAGCATGTCGGTGTCGGTGGGCTCGACAAACGTCCAGTGGTCGTCGGAATACTCACCCGTAACGGTCTGCACCAGAATGCTTTCCGGCAGGCGCGGTTCGCCCCTGGACAGGAACTGGTGCGCGGGAATGAACTTGCCGCGCGCATTACCCGCCATATCGGGCACCAGGCACTCCACTTCGGAGATCTGGTGCGCTTTGAGCCAGTCCTGGATAACGCGGGTATCAGTTTGCATACGTTTGTGGTCGCGACAGTGCAGGGAGTATCGCAGTCAAGCGCAGCCCTCTCAAGGGCATTTTGCCGGTGCAATTGCAGGGTGACACGCCACGGGGTTGTCTGGCTACAATGCGGCGATGCGACATCATCCTCCCATCAACTCCTGGTACGCCGCAAGCGCCAACCAACGCCCGGGCTTTCCCGCCTTGCAGGGTGAGGTCGAGGCTGACGTATGCATCGTGGGAGGCGGCTACACCGGGCTTTCCAGCGCGCTACACCTGCGCGAGCGCGGATACAGCGTGGCCCTGCTGGAGGCGCGGCACATGGCCTGGGGCGCCTCCGGTCGCAACGGCGGGCACGTGTCCACCGGTCAACGGGTGGGCCAGAGCGCGCTGAGGAAACTGGTGGGCGCGGAACACGCCAGAGCCCTGTGGCAGCTCGGCCTGGAGGCGGTGAATACCGTGGAACACCTGGTGCAGACGCACGCCATTGAATGCGACCTGAGGCGCGGCAACCTGCATGTGGCGGCCAGGGCCAGCGAAACGGACGCCTTCAAGCGCGAGGGAGACGAACTCGCACAGCACTATAATTACCGACAGTTGCGCTTCATCGCGCCCGACGAACTGCCGCAGCTGAGCTCGGCGCAGGGGTATCACGGCGGCGCCCTGGATGCGGGTGCACGCCATCTGCACCCCCTCAATTACGCGCTGGGCCTGGCCCGGGCGGCCAGCCTTGCAGGTGCGGCCCTGTACGAGAACAGCCCGGTGCTGGGTTTCAGCGAGGGTGACTCGCTGCGCGTGCGCACGGCGCAGGGCACGGTGCGCGCACGCTTCCTGGTGCTTGCCTGCAACGGCTATCTGGACCGGCTCGATGCACGCCCGGCCGGGCGGATCATGCCCATCAACAATTTCATGCTGGCCACAGAGCCGCTGCCGGAGGCGCTGGCTTCCCGCCTGATCGCCAACGACGCCTCGATGTCGGACAGTCTGTTCGTCGTCAACTACTGGAACCTCTCGGCCGACAGGCGCCTGCTGTTCGGCGGGGGCGAAACCTATTCGCGGCGATTCCCGCGGGATATTCCAGGCTTTGTGCGCAAGCGCATGCTGCGTATTTACCCGGAGCTCGCGGATACACGCATCGACTACGGCTGGGGCGGCACGCTGGCAATCACCCTCAACCGCATGCCAGATTTTGGCAGGCTTGCGCCCAACATCTTCTATGCGCAGGGTTACTCGGGCCATGGCGTGCCCACCGCAACGCTCGCCGGCAAACTCCTGGCCGAGGTTATCAGCGGCACGGCGGAGCGTTTTGACGTGATGGCGAGCGTGCCCACGCCGCGCTTTCCCGGCGGCACGCTGCTGCGCTGGCCGGGCCTGGTGGCGGGCATGCTGTTTTTCAGCCTGCGCGATCGACTGGGGCGCTAGCAAGACACCCGCCGCTCGCCACGGGGCCGCTAGCCGACCCTGTTGGCTACGCGCTAGAATGCGTCGCACATCACTGCAGATCCCTTCCATGGCCGAACAGCTTACGCGCATTGCCGCCACGCAAGACTGGCGACTACAGCTGCGCGATGTCATCACCCGCCCCACCGAGCTACTGTCGATTCTGGGCCTTACGCCGGAGCAGGTGGCCCTGAGCGAAGGCGCGTGCGACAGCTTCCCGCTGAAAGTACCGCGCAGTTTCGTGGCCAGGATGCGCGCGCGCGACCCGCAGGATCCGCTGCTACTGCAGGTATTGTCCACGCAACACGAGTTGCGCAACCCCGCGGGTTTCAGCGTTGATCCGGTGGGCGAACACACGCAGGCCATCCCGCGCGCCGGCATCATCCACAAGTACCGTGGCAGGGTGTTGCTGATCGTTACCGGCGGTTGCGCGGTGAACTGCCGCTACTGCTTTCGCCGTCACTTTCCTTACGGTGACAACCAGAACAGTCGCAGCGAATGGCGTGCGGCCCTGGACTATATTCGCGCAGACAACAGCATCAGCGAGGTGATACTGAGCGGCGGCGACCCCCTGGTGGCGGGCGATGAGCAACTCGCGGAACTGGTGGGCATGATCGGCGACATATCGCAGGTGCAACGGTTACGCATCCACAGCCGGCTGCCCATCGTGATTCCAGAGCGCGTCACCGGCACGCTGCTGGACGCCATCAGCCACCCGCGCCTGTCCAGCGTCATGGTGCTGCACAGCAATCACGCCAACGAACTGGATGGCGCGGTGGGCGACGCGGTAGCAGCCATGCGCAGCCGCGGTATGACAGTGCTGAACCAGGCGGTGCTGCTGGCGGGCGTCAACGACACTGTCGACGCACAGCATGCCCTCAGCGAACGCCTGTTCGCGCTGGGCGTGCTGCCCTATTACCTGCACCTGCTCGACAGGGTGGCCGGCGCGGCGCATTTCGATGTGGCGGAGGCGGCCGCCGTGCAACTGCACGCAGCGCTCAGCGCCAGGCTACCGGGCTACCTGGTGCCGCGCCTGGTGCGCGAAGTGGCGGGCGCGAACGCAAAGGTCGGCATCCTGGCACGCGGGTAAGGCGCTCAGCCGCGCGGCGGCAACCCGTGCACCAGGGTGAGGAACTCAAGCTTCGTGCCAGCCCGGCGATGTTCGCTCAGTGCCTGATAATCCGCATTGGCGTACCAGTCGCGCGCGGCCTGCTCCGAGGGAAAGCGGAAGATGATCATGCGGCCGCTGCGCGGCGCATCGCCTTCCAGCGTCACCGGGTTGTCATCGTAGGTAATGAACTCCCCGCCGTACTGCTTGAGAAATCCAAAGAAACCCTTCTCGTAGGTGCGATAGGGTTCAGGGTCGGTGATAGCCAGGTTCACCACCATGTAGACGGGTATGTCGGACATGCTTGTTTCCTTCCAATGAGAGGTTCGCGCCAGGCCCGCAGCAGACGGCGCCACCGGTGCCGGTGCGCCGCCTAACTAATGGCAGTAACCGTGCCATATTAGTGGCTTCACGCCGGGCTGACAAGCGCACGTGCGGCGCAAAAAAATGGCCCCTGAGAGGGGCCATTGGTTGAACGTGAAGCACCGCCCGTCAGGGATAATTCGGCGGCTTATTCTTGCCCATATCCGCGATGCTGATAAAACCGTTCTGGAAGGCATCCAGATCATCAAAGATGTCCCCCACGGGCTTCACCGAACTGCAGTCGGCGGGATCAGCATAACCGCGACCCATCAGATCCACGCCCACCGGCGTTACCAGGGTGCCACGCAGGCTGGTGCCCGGCGCACAGGTTGGAATATTGATATTGGGCAGCTCCATCATCGGCATACCGGCTTCTCCCAGACGCCACTGCTCGAGCAAGGCGACAGTGGCATCGGCACTCACCGGCCAATCCGGTTCATTCAAATCCGCGCTCACGGCGATAGCCGCGCTCGCGGCGCGACGCAGAGCCGTGCGTGCGGCACCCACCGTCCCGGAGAACCTGCTGCCGATATTGGCCAGGTTCTGGCCGCTATTGATACCGCTGAGCACAATACCGGGTGACAGGTTTAACGTGTCCAGAGCCCAAATGGCCGAGTCTCCAGGCGTACCATGCACGGCTGCCAGCACGGGGAAACCGCTGGCAGTCGCCAGCCCGGTGCTGGCCGCAGGCGCACCCCCGGGGGTCAGGTTGTCTCCCTGCCCCGATTGCTGCGTCAGCGGCGCAACGACCTGAACCGTGATACCGGCCACGAAGCCGTCGGCAGGGTCGTTCGGATCATCTACCAGCGCCTCCACAAGCGCGTCGATCCCGGGTGCATCATAGCCATCGTCATTGGTCACGAGCACTTCCAGCGGCTGCGTATGCGAGGCCTGGAAGCAGGCATCGGCGGTGCTGGCAAGGGTGACACCATCCACCAGGCAGGGGTGAGTGGTCGAGGCAAATACATCCGGGTGATACTCGTAACCGCGAATCACCCAGGCCCCGAGTATCCAATTATCGTTCAGGCCAGTGAACGTCCACTGATCGCGGTCACCCGGGAATCCCTCCGGCGCGCCGCTCGCAGAGGCGACCAGCCAGCCAATCGCCACCAGCCGCGAGTCTGAGGCGTTATCCGGCTCATAAATCAACAGGTTGGGGACCATCGGATTGAAGTTTCCGCTACCGGGCAGCAGATATGCATAGCCCCCGAGATTAGTGGCCCCGTAGGCCGAAGCGCCTGCAGGCAGATCCGCGACTGTCCAGTATTGCTGGGCAAACGCCACTGCCACATCCAGATTCGCAGACAAAGACAGACAGGCATCGATGTTCAGGTCGGGAGCCCCCTGACACCACCAGGGCACGGTACCTGTGCGCTCATTGAATCGATAGGCTGTTCCAAAAAAGCACCCACTCAACACTACACCGGCCACCAACAACAGCAGGGTCAGGCGCAATTTGCTTCCCACCGTTGCTCTGGAGGCCGTCACTGGAGATTTATTCATATTCCTGCACCTCGTTACTCACTCGCCGGATGACATGTTCATGTCACTACACGCTAAAACCGACCGGTGTTAAACACCTTCGGAAAGCTCAGTGTAGGACATTTCGCCGAAAACCGGACGCGAGCAAAGGGGCTCGTGGCCATTAGAGATATCTAAAACAGCCAATGACGCTGGTTTCCGGAGTGTCAGCTTCCCTCCGGGGCAGCGATTCTGGTGATCAGGGCAGGCTCCACGCGCAGTCGATAGCGCAACTGGACGCCGTCAGGGTGCCTGCTCGTATCAAAAAGAAACGCCTCGGCACGAGCCTCGCCGAGAGCTGCGACGATATCTTCCTTTATTTTGCTGCGGTTCTGGTCCAGCGTGCGCGCCCTGAGGCCCGTCTGCTGCAAGTCATTGATGGCACGCCCATGGCCCTGATGCCGTGACATCCAGTCTGCCAGCCGGACGCCCGCCGCCAGATCCGGCCGGTTACTCGGCGGGTTCGTAATCCAGACCTCGCCTCGCAACCGGGCAAGCGCATACCATGCGTAATAAAACAGCGGGGTGCCACCGATGGGCACTGGTACACCGCGCAGCAACAGTCGCAGTTGGGTCAGATCAATTTCCACGCGGTTTTCCGCCGTCGCCAGTGCGAGCGCAGATTCAAGCCCCTGCTCCGGCGTGGTGCCCTCGTCTTTGGCCGCCCGCATCGCGCCCGGATGGCCGGCCTTATCGCTTGCCGGCCATTGCGCTCGGCCGAGACCAAACAACAGCCAGTTCATCTGCTCGATTGACAGTGTCGCCACACGTGCATCCGTGACCAGGCCAAGCACCACGTTCATGTCGCGTTCACCCGGACTATGCAGCTGCTCGAGACAATAGCGCTGCGCCGGATTCAGGTTGAGGGTATCGGCAGGGTACTTGCGGATGATGTCGAACGCTTCCTGGCCGCTATAACCCTGTTCCAGCAGTTGATTGATCCAGCGCCGATGCGTGCCCGTCAGCGGGGGTGGAACCGTCACATAGATCGCCAGAAACAAAGCGCCGAGCACAGCGCCAACGCCCACTACAAACCAGACGCCCGGCCGACACGCATAAGCAAATACCACCTCGCGTTCTATCTGGTTCCTGAACAGGCCAAACCGGCGCTGCGCCATCTCCGGCGCCAGCTGGCCGACACCTGTCCCGTCAATACGCAGCAATTGCACCCTGCAGGCCGTGTGGGGCGCGAACCAGCGACTTCGCACGAGTAATGTTGCCTGTTCGTTGATCTTCGCGCCGGCACGGGTCAGCACCCGACGATCATTCACCTGTGCTTGCGTTGTACTGAACCACGCCTCGTCCAGGGTCAACCGGAGGTGATCGTGTAGCCGCCGCTGAACACTTTCTTCCACCATGTGCTGATTAACGCTCAGCAAAAGCAGAGCAAGCGTCGCCCAGGCCAGGAGCCAGGCCAACCCCGCTACCCATGCCTTTCTGTCAAGGATCACAGGCGCGCGTCACCTGAAAGTGCCGGAAAAAATCCACGCGCGCCTTATCAGCAAGCTGTCCCAGCGTCGCCAGCAAGTCGCAGTGCACGGACGTATTCAGCAGCTCGCGATGCAGGTACCACGCCGGGCCGGGTATGGTTTCTTCCAGTACCAGCCCCGGCGGCAACTGCAGTGCGCTGCCTGGCCCCTCCTCTGACAGCAGCGCGGGAATGACATCCACGCGGCCATCGAACAGTGCCCGATACAACTGGCGATAGGTACGGAAATACACGACCTCCGGCACCTCGTCCAGACCGCTGTTCTTCAGGGCCGCCATTGGAATCTGGAATGCGGAGACACTGTTCGGGTCATCAATCAGGCCGAGGCGCTTTCCGCGCAGCCACCGTGCACTGAGCTCGGGCGTGCCCGCCAGCGACACCAACTGCGCGCCGTAGTCCGGGTAGCGCGCGAGCGTGACGTAATCGACGCCCCGCCGGATTGACTGCGCTCCCGCCTGCAGCAATTCGGGCTTGGCGAGGATCAGCTGGTAGCGTGCGTCAAACAACTCACGCAGATCCAGGTGATCCCGGTGCGTGCTGCGCAGCGCGACTTCGCTGTAGTGACGGGCCACCAGGCGCGACTGGCACCAGGCTTGCGACAGGTTCATGTCTTCCACATACACGGCATCAAGAATGTGCAGCGTTGGACCCGTCGTGGCGCCCGTCGCGCAGGTCTGGGTACCGTAGTCGCGTTCCGCCAAAGGCGCGAACTGGTAAGCCCTTGCCGCCAGCAGGCCAGCGAGCAGCCCCACAGCAAGGATTGCAGCCACGTACAGAAGGCAGTAATACCTGACGTGGCTGAAGGTACGTCGCAGAGAAATGATAACGCGCTCCTGACACGGCTCGATGCTCGATGCTCGATGCATTGTCGAACCCGCAGATCATTGTCCAGCGGAAGTCCGCGGTGCGCAAGGGCGCCCGGCCGCACAGGCGATGCCTTTTCCGCGCATCCAAACCCAAGAAAAAGCCCTGCAGTTATAGTTAGTCATAAAAGTATAAAATTCACGATTTTTCGCCACACTTGGTACTAAAATTGCGCATTATTCCGAAATAAGGTAGAATTCCCGCCTGTTAATCACTTAGTGGTCTAAACATTAGACATGAATACAACCGAACCCGATGCGCTCGCACAGCTGAGGGAACCTGACTCCCGGGACGGCGCGTTCCTGCACGCGCTCATCGCAGCCTGCCCCCCGCTCGATGAAAACTCCGTGTACTGCAACCTCCTGCAGTGTACCCACTTCACCGGCACTTCGGTGGTGGCAGAAAAAGCCGGCCGCCTGGTGGGTGCCATCAGCGGTTATCGCCTGCCGGAGCGCCCCGACACGCTGTTCATCTGGCAAGTCGCCGTGGGAGCCGACGCGCGCGGCGAGGGCCTGGCGAGCCGCATGCTGGCACACATCGTCGAGCGCCCTGCCAACCGTGACGTTACCCACATGGAAACCACTATCACCGACGACAACGGGGCGTCCTGGGCGCTGTTCGAGCGTTTCGCCCGGGATCGACAGGCGCCGCTGGAACATCGCGTGCTGTTCGATCGCGACACCCACTTCGCCGGCCAGCACGCCTCGGAAAACCTGCTGCGCATCGGCCCCTTCGCAGGTGCCGCCGCGCGCGCTCATCACTCACCTGAGCATTCAACTCCCGACATGACAGCCAGAGGACATCACGCATGAAGATTTTCGACGAAATCGAATCAGAAGTTCAGAGCTACGCTCGCTCCTTCCCGCGCGTTTTCAATCGCGCCCAGGGTGTTTACCTGTACGACGAAGAGGAGAACGAGTATCTCGATTTCCTGGCCGGCGCAGGCACCCTGAACTACGGGCACAACAACCCGGTTTTCAAGGAGAAGCTACTGGAATACATCGCAAACGACGGAATCACTCACGGCCTGGACCTGCACACTCGCGCCAAAGGCGAGTTTCTTGAAGCCTTCAACGAGAAAATCCTCAAGCCGCGCGATCTGGACTACGTTGTGCAGTTCACCGGGCCTACCGGCACCAACGCCGTGGAAGCAGCGCTGAAGCTCGCGCGCAACGTGACCGGCCGCGAAAACATCATCTCTTTCACCAACGGTTTTCACGGGGTGAGCCTGGGTGCGTTGGCGGCCACCGGTAACTCCCATCACCGTGGCGCGGCCGGCGTCAGCCTGGGCGGCGTATCCCGCGTGCCGTTCGACGGCTACCTGGGCGACGACATCGACACCACCGGCTATCTCGACAAGGTGCTGTCGGACTCCTCCAGTGGCATCGACCTGCCCGCCGCCGTGATCGTTGAAACGGTGCAGGGCGAGGGCGGGATCAACGCCGCATCCATGAGCTGGCTGCAAAACCTCGAGAAGGTCTGCCGCAAGCACGAGGTGCTGCTCATCGTCGACGATATTCAGGCGGGCTGCGGCCGCACCGGCACCTACTTCAGCTTTGAGCAGGCGGGCATCAAGCCCGACATGGTCACGTTGTCGAAATCGCTAGGCGGCTATGGCCTGCCCTTCGCCGTTGTGCTGTTCCGGCCCGAACTCGACCAGTGGAAGCCGGGCGAACACAACGGCACCTTCCGCGGCAATAACTTCGCCTTCGTCACCGCCAAGGCGGCCATCGACGAGTACTGGTCCAACGACCGCTTCTCGCTGGAGATCATGCGCAAGGGCCGCTATGTCTCCAAGCGCCTGAATCACATCGTCGACACCTACGGCAACGGCAACTTCACCACCCGCGGCCGGGGCATGTTCCAGGGCATCAACTGTGTGAACGGTGAACTGGCCGGCGCGATTACGCACAGGGCGTTCACCAAAGGCATGATCATCGAAACCAGCGGTGCGGATGACCAGGTCGTGAAACTGCTCTGCCCCCTCGTCATCAGCGATGATGAACTCGCGCGCGGCATCGACATTCTCGAGGAAGCCATTCGCGACATCTGCGCCGGGGAAGATCGCGTACCGGAGGAGATTGACTACTTCGACGACGAGCGCAAGATCGCCTGATGCATCGCGACAGAACGCCGTGAGCCGAAACTTACAGATCCTTTCACTTTTGAGGCCATACCATGATCGTCAGACAGCTTGATGCAGCACAGAAAACCGAGCGCCGTGTCGTTTCGCCGGACGGCAACTGGGAGAGCACCCGCCTGCTGCTGAAAGCAGACAACATGGGGTTCTCGTTTCACATCACCACGATTTATGCGGGCGCAGATTTCCGCATGCACTACAAGAACCACCTCGAAGCCGTCTACTGCATCAGCGGCGAGGGCGAGGTGGAGACCCTGGCAGACAACCAGGTTTACCCCATCAGCCCAGGCACGCTGTATGTGCTCGACAAGCACGATGAGCACAAGCTGCGCGCCCGCACTGAACTTACCATGGCCTGCGTGTTCAATCCGCCGGTCACCGGGAAGGAAGTACACAACGCGGACGGCGCCTACGAACTCGACGACAGCGCTTGATGCAAGCTTGCAGCAAACCACAGGGAGGACACGTGACCAGGCAACACACGGTACACAAGATCGGCGGCACATCCATGCTCGATTACGCCGCCGTACGCGACAATATCATTCTGGATTCAGCCACCAACGGCAATCCCTACCATCGCATCTTCGTGGTTTCCGCCTATGGCGGCATCACCGATCACCTGCTGGAACACAAGAAGTCCGGCCAACCGGGCGTGTTCGGCCTGTTTGCCGCGGCCGAAACCGGCGAGAGCTGGCGCGACGAACTCGCACGACTGCGCGCCCGGATGTATGAACTGAACGGCAGGCTCTTCCAGGAGGCGGTGGGCACGGAGCGCGCCAACCGCTTTGTGGACGAGCGCCTGAATTCTGCCGAGGCCTGCCTCGACAGCCTGCAACAGATCTGTAACCACGGGCACTTTTCGCTGCGCGAGCACCTGCAAACCGTACGCGAGATGCTGGCCAGCGTCGGTGAGGCGCAGAGCGCGTGGAATACGGCCGAGCTGCTCAAGCGCGATGGCGTAAACGCGGTGTTCGTCGACCTCACCGGCTGGCAGAGCGCCGAGCACGTGGAGCTGGACGAGCGCATCCGCAGGGCCTTCGCGGAGATCGACCTCGCCACCACGCTGCCCATCGTCACGGGCTATGCGCACAGCAAAAGCGGCCTGATGGCGAGTTTCGATCGCGGTTACAGCGAGATGACGTTCAGTCGCACCGCCGTGCTGACAGGCGCGCATGAGGCCATCATTCACAAGGAGTTTCACCTCTCCAGCGCCGACCCGCGCATCGTCGGCGAAGGACACGCCATTCCCATCGGGCGAACCAACTACGACGTGGCGGACCAGCTCGCCAATCTCGGCATGGAGGCGATTCATCCGCGCGCCGCCAAGGGCCTGCGACAATCCAGTATTCCCCTGCGAGTGAAGAACACCTTCGAGCCGAGGCACAGCGGCACGCTGATCACACCGGATTACGTCAGCGATACGCCCTGCGCGGAGATTATCGCCGGCAACAAGCAGGTCTACGCGCTGGAGCTTTTCGACCAGGACATGGTTGGCCAGATCGACCTGCACGACAAACAGATCATGGAATTGATCCGCCGCTTCAGGGCGCACATTATCGCCAAGGACATCAACGCCAACACCATCACGCACTACCTGTCCTGCAACCTGAAATCGATCAAGCGCATCATCGTCGAGCTGGAGAAACGCTACCCGGACGCCGAAATCAAACACACCAAGGTGTCCATTGTGTCCGCGATCGGTAGCGACCTACGGATTACCGGTTTGCTGTCGCAGGCCGTTGCCGCGCTGGCGGCGGACAATATCGGCGTGCAGGCGGTGCACCAGTCCATGCGCCAGGTAGACATTCAGTTCGTGGTGGAAGAACGCGATTTCGAAGACGCCATCAAGGTACTGCATGCCTGCCTCGTGGAGATACACGACCACGGCAGGGCGATCTGTCTCGCGCACGCCTGAACCGCGCACGCGTCAGCTGCGCATGGCACAATGGCGCAAGCACGCGAACGCCCGGCGTGGCGCGCTTTCGCACATAACTAAACAACAGCGAGCTACCGCATGATTGTCGCCTTCTGTGTCTTCCTGCTGCTCTTCGTAATCATCGGGCTGTCGTCGGTACGTGTCAGCCGCAGAACACGGCACGACTACTACCTCGCGGACAGCAGCGTAAAACCCTGGCTGGTGGGCCTTTCAGCGGTGGCCACCAACAACAGCGGCTACATGTTCATCGGCGTGATCGGTTATACCTACGCCACCGGTTTTCCCGCCTTCTGGCTGATGGCCGGCTGGATTGCCGGCGATTTCATCGGCTCGCTGTTCGTGCACCGGCGTCTACGCGAGGCGACGATACGCACTGGCGAGGTGAGTTACGCCGGTGTGCTGAGCGCCTGGTACGGCCGCGACAACGGCGCCCTGCAGCGCTGTATCGGCATTATATCGCTGCTCTTTCTGCTGACCTACGCGAGCGCGCAACTGCTGGCAGGCTCCAAGGCGCTGCACGTGCTGTTCGACTGGCCGCTATGGGCAGGTTCGGTGATCGGCGCCGTGATCGTGGTGGCGTACTGCGTGGCTGGCGGCATTCGCGCCTCCATCTGGACAGACGCCGCGCAATCTTTCGTCATGATCTTTGCGATGGGCGCTCTGCTGATAGTGGCAGTGAATGCGCTGGGCGGCATGCAATCCTCACTCGACGCCATGGCCCGCATCGAGGGTTTCACCGAGTGGTTCCCGCGAGACCTGCCTTTGCCCGGCATCTGGGGCCCGCTGCTGTTCGCCGTGAGCTGGGGCTTCGCCGGGCTTTCGGTGATCGGACAACCCCACATCATGGTGCGTTTCATGGCACTGGACGACAGCGACAACATGCAGGTGGCGCGTGCCTGGTACTACCTGTGGTTTATCGCGTTCTATGCGATGGCCACCTGCGTGGGCCTGCTGGCACGCATTCACCTCGGCGACACCGCCAGCTTCGATGCGGAACTCGCGCTACCCACCATGGCGGTGGAACTCATGCCGCCGGTGATGGTGGGGCTGATCCTGGCCGGCATCTTCGCCGCCACCATGTCGACCGCCGACTCGCTCGTATTGAGCTGCTCCGCCGCCCTTACCCACGATTTGCTGCCGCATCGCATTGAAAACGCGATACTGATCAAGCTGGGAACCGTATTCATCACCGCCATCGCACTCGGGCTGGCCCTGATGAACAACCAGAGCGTATTCAACCTGGTGATTCTCTCCTGGTCGGCATTGGCCAGCGCGTTCGCGCCGCTGTTGATCGTGCAATGCCTCGGGTGGCGACCCACGCAGGCGTTGAGCCTGGTGGCACTTGCAGCCGGCCTGTCTACCGCGCTGCTGTGGCGCTACCTCGGCTGGCACGCGGTGGCGTACGAGGGACTCCCCGGCATACTCGTGGGCCTGGGCGTAGTGATGCTGGCAACACGCAGGGAGCCCCAAGCCCGCGCAACACGCTGACAGAATCCAGCGCGCCAAATTTACCAGAACTTGAGCTGGACACGCCGCACACGTTCCCCGCAGACTCTCGAAGCGTCTGCAGATCCACACCAGCGATCGACAGTGGACGCCCGTCTACCCGTGCGCAGTATTGCGCCAGACCGATAAAGGCCGGCACTTGGGGCAGGTGAAACAGAAGAGCACTGGTGTGACGAAAGAGACACTTGCACTGCGCAATGAGCAACGCAATGAGCGTCGGCCCTGGTTGCGTCGCACGCTGCGACTGTCGCAGCAGGAGGCTGTCGCCTCCTCCGCCATGACAGCGACCGGCGATAACTTTTTCAATGCATTCGCCATCCACCTGCAGGCCACGGCCACCCAGATCGGCATGCTCGCCGCGATCCCCCAGCTGTTCGGGGCATCCATGCAGTTGTTGTCGGTGTGGATCGGCTCGCGCACAGTGCGCAAACATCTGGTGGTGGGCGTTGCCACATTCCAGGCGCTGGTGGTGGCGGGCATCGGCTGGATCGCCACACAAGAGCTGATGCACGCAAGCCTTTGGTTGATTCTGCTGGCGGCCATCTACAGCGCGGCGCTCAACCTGATCATGCCCCACTGGCGGGCGTGGATGGGAAGCCTGGTGCCGCCGCGCCGTCGCGGCGCTTTTTTGCTGTGCGCACACGCCTGACCATGGTGTCCTCATTGCTGATCTTCGTTGCGGGTGGCGGGCTGTTAACCCTGTGCGCCAACAGCGGTCGACCGGATCTGGGCTTTGCGTTACTGTTCGCCTTTGCCGCACTGGGCCGCGCCTGTTCCGCTGTATTACTGTGGAAAATGCACGACCCCGAACCTCCTCGACAGGATCAGGATCATCGCGCATTGGGCCAGAGTCTCCGGCAGTTGCTGGGCGCCCTGCGCGAGCCCGGTTTTCGTCACTACACCTATTTTCTGTCGGGCATGATGGGCGTCGTTGCCATCTCCGCGCCCTTTTTGCTGTGCACATGCTCAGCGGACTGGGTTTCAGTTATCTGCAATACAGCATCAACGCCGCCGCTTCTATCCTCACGCAGTTTCTGCTGCTGGGATTCTGGGGTCGCTTCACCGACCGTTACGGCAACCGGCTGGTTATTCTCCTGACGGGTTCACTGCTGCCTGTTCTGCCGTTGCTGTGGCTGGTTTCATACGACTTCTACTACCTGTTATGGGTGCAGGTCATGTCCGGAATCGTGTGGAGCGGCTTCACCCTCAGTACCGCGAACTTCCTGTATGACATTCGACCACACCGCACCGGCTTTGCGGCCTACGCGGCAACCCAGGCCAGCATCACGGCAGGCATGGTGTTTGTAGGGGGGCTCGCCGGAGGCTTTCTCGCAGCGCTCGCGCCACGTCTGGCGGCTGGCATGCCGGAGTGGCTCGCACCCTCCAGCCCACTGTTTCTCGTGTTCATCTCAAGTTCGGCACTGCGACTCGTCGTGATCGCGTGGTTTCTGCCAAAGATCAATGAACCCCGGCTGCGACATCGCCCGGCTGGCCTCAAACTGATCTACCGGATCTCCCGCTTCAGCGCGCTCTCGGGCATCAGCCTGGACTGGCTTACCGTGACACGGAAAAGCCGAAGGAGTAACCGGGGTATCCGCACGAGCTGCTTGCCGATGATAGCGATCGGGCGCAGGTATCTCGGGCGGACGGGGCGTCCATCGCCAGCGCCGCGGCCAGGGGACATCGTGAACCCGGATGCTGCCCTCGCGACAAAGATGACGAAACACTAAACGCCGCCGCATACCTGCACGCTGAAGTCCTCTACCGACCAGGGTGACGCACTGCTGAGGGTCGTGTTCAGCACTAGCGGCGGCGTGAAGATGCCACCGCCAGACGTCCCGCCGGGGTCGCCGATCACCGTCGGCACGGCGGCATCGCCGAGAGCCAGCTCGGCTTCCAGAGAGACTGAATCCACTTCCACGCCATCCAGGTACAGCCGGAGTGTCATCACGCCCCGCGGTTCGTGAAACAGCAGCCTGCGGCTAAACGCCGCCGTCAGCACCACGCTATGGCAATCGCCCGCCGCTGCGAGCGAGCCGGAGAGCGATGCCGGGCCCATCTGAACGCTCACCGTTGAGCCGCTGCGATCCATTTGCCAGACGTTCGCCTGCGCCACCAGCGGGCCGCTGTACGCCTGCGGTACGCCAAGGCCGAAGGTAAAGCCGCCAAAGCCCGGCGTACGCAGCAGGTTCATGCCCGAGAGCACCCCGCCACCGAAGGCATCGGGCGCATAGTCAGCGGGAACCAGGTGCACGTCCTTAAACCAGGCGCCGTAGGTGGCCAGTGCCTGCGCCTGCAATACGGCAGGCATGGGCAGCACCTGCTGCCCCCCGGCAGGGTCAGCCAGCAGGTCATACAGTTCCGGCGCCGCCGGGAAACCCGAAGACGGCGGTGGCTGGTGGTAGCGGTAGCGCCCGTCGGCGCTCAGCACACCGTAGCTCACATCGCCGATTTCCCAATGGAGATCGCGCTGCGGCGCAGCCTGCTGCCCGTGAAAGACGGGATAGCAATCGCTGCCGTCCAGCGCCTCCGGAACAGCAATGCCCATCGCAGACAACAGCGTCGGATACAGGTCTTCGATGCTGATGATCTCGTCGAATACCTGTGCATTCAGCGCGCTATCGGGCCAGCGAATGATCAGCGGCGTGCGCAATCCACCCTCTGTGAGGGTGGTTTTGGTGCCGAAGTAGGGGTAGTTGCTGTCGACTGCCGTGCTCGTGCCGCCGTTGTCACTGACAAACACCACGACGGTCTCGTGGCCAATGCCCAGCGTATCGAGGTGCGTGAGGACGCGTCCGATATTGAAATCCAGCTGCGCCACCAGCGCGCGGTATTTGCCGGCCGGCGTGTCGGGGTACAGGGCAGCGAATTCCGGGGCAGGGGCCACCGGGCCGTGCGGCGCGAAGAACCAGAGATTCATGAACCACTGCTCACCGGAGGCCGTCAGTTCCGACAACGCACTGACCGCCTTATCCGTCAGGATGTTCTCAAGATGGCCGCTGAAGAAGGCGCCCGGCTCGGTATCGCCCATCAGCCAGGGGTGTCATAGCGCGCGGAGCCAGGCACCAGCTTCCCGCCCGACTTGAGCCCCGACAGATAGCTCCAGGTGAGAAAGCCGAACCAGTGGTCAAACCCCTGGTAATCCGGCCATGCCCGCCGCTCGATATCCCCCAGGTGCCACTTGCCGATGTGCCAGGTGGTGAAGCCCTCCTCTCTCAGCCGGTCTGCCAGGGTCACCAGTTCTGCTGATAACCCGCGCGCGTTGGTATTGAACCCCACGCGCTCCGGCACCATGCCGGTGAGCAGCGACGCGCGCGCGGGAGAACACACCGGCGCCGCGTAATGCCGGGTGAAGCGCATACCCTGCTGCGCGAACTGGTCCAGGTGGGGTGTATCCGATCTGCGTGTTGTGTTGATGGCCGAATCGATTGGAAGCCCATGTCGTCCGCCATAATCACCAGCAGATTCAACCGGCCTTCAGGATTGGGGTCGAGTCGATCAACGATACCGTCACCGTCGGTGTCCGTATCCACCTCCGGTGGAGCCCTGTACTGCGCGGGCTGGGCATCCAGAATCTGGCTGGCAAGCTGCTTCAGGTCGTTGTATAACCGGGATCGTAGGCATATTCCGACAGCGGCGTGGCGTAGATCGCAGACAGCCAGAGCAGGCCGCCCAGTTCCGCGAGAATCGCGCCCGAACTGCCCGCCGACCCGCCGAACAGCGAGCTCTCCGCCGGACCTGCGAGGGCCGCGACATCCGGCAGATTGGCCTGTTCGTACAGCGCGTAAAGCGCCACCGCCGCCTGCCCCGTGGGCACCGCGTAGAAATCCACCCCCGGCCGTTTAGCGCGCAACGCATCGACGAGCGCAAACACAGGCCTTCATAGGCGTTGTACTCGGCCGCGAACTGCGCCTGGCTCATAGACACCGGGTTAGCCGGCCAGGGCGTGCTGATGAAGAACCGGGTATCCGGATTCCGCGCTAGGGCATAGTTCACCCACTTCAGGTAGCCGTTCACGCTCGGAGACGATGGGGAAAAGCCAAAGCCAAAAGGCTCCACCGTGCCCGTATCCAGCACCGCCTGAACCGCGGCACGCTGCCCGGCGTCCTGCCACATCGCGAGCGGCGAGCCGGCGTCACCGCTCGCAAGAAGCACTTACTGGTGTGATCCGCAAAGCCCACCGCCAGCGCATGCGCGCCGATGCCATCGATAAACGGCGCGGAAACTCGTTACCGATAAACAGGCCCGTGAAACCCGTATTCACCACCGGCCGGAACACCGCCTGCAGCGGCGCGGCGGTGAGCCCCTCAAAGGACGCGACTGCGTCCGCGCTAGGAAACAAACGTGCATTGGTTGGTGAGCGCGGTAGCGCAGCACGGACGGCCCCAACGCCGAAACTGATAGCCGGGACGCGCAACAGCGGTGTAGGTTTCCCGCGTACTCCCCCTCCACCGCGTTTTCCGTGCAGTTGGGCTGGCCGGACTGGAAATCTTCGAGATAACAATCGCGCAGGCCCGGGCGGAGAGGATGTCGCCCTCGCCCCATATCTGCAGTGAATCACCTGCACCCGGACACCATCACCAGTACAACCAGTGACATAACGCGCAAGCTCGGCATGTGCCCGGCCCTCGATAAAGACCACCAAGACGAAGAAAGCGGCTGGGTTATTGCATTTTGACGCCATAGCACGGTTGTTTGCGGCCTGAATCGGCTGGTACCGGGCACCCTACCCTCAAAATGCGGGGGGCATTGGGTGTAAGAAAAACCTGCATAAAACGCGCCAGCACAGGGAAAACAACGGGTTGCGAGGGCGGCGACGGAAGGGCTGGAAACGTAAACTTTGCTGACGTTTGCCGTCCTACCATTCCATTGTGGTTAGGACGATCCCGCCGGGTGTTGATTTGCACTTAAAACTGACCCGGGATTTGCATCTAATATTGACCCACCCCGAACGCCAGATTATGGCGTAGATTTCAATTTCCTGCCTCTCTCCCCACGGTCCTGGGTCGTGGAGTGTTTCAACCTGTAACTGTCATTGCCCGTCTCTAGGATATGGCAGTGATGCGTCAGCCGGTCAGCAAGGCCGTTGTCATCTTCTCGTCGCCGAACACCACTGACCATTCGGCGAAGCTGAGGTTGGTGGTAATGATGATGCTGGTTCGCTCATGAGCTTGCTGATCAGGTGGAACAACAAGGCACCACCGGCCTGACTGAAAGGGCAGATAACCCAGTTCGTCCAGGATCACCAGGTCGGTATGGACCAGCCGGTTGGCAATGCGCCCCTGGTTGGAGGCTTGTCCTGTTCCAGCGCATTAACCAACTCGATCGTTGACCCAAAGAACCGCACTCGCTGCCGGTGGTGCTGGATGGCCTGCACACCTATCGCTGTCGCGGTGGGTTTGCCGGTGCCCGGGCCGCCAACCAGCACCACGTTCTGTGCATCCTCCAGGAATTGGCAACGGTGAAGCGATTTCACCAGTGCTTCATCAACCGGTGATTGGGCAAAGTCGAAGCCCGTGAGATCCCGGTATGCGGGAACCTGGCTACCTTCATCTGGTAGTTGATCGAGCGCACATCGCGCTCCGAGGATTCCGCTTTAAGCAGCATCTCAGCACCGGTACCGCCTGTTGGTAGGCCGGTGACGATTGCTCGGCCAGCGTGCCAACGGCGTCGGCCATGCCGTGCAGCTTGAGTGTCTTCAGGGTGCTGATCATGGCATCAGGGTTCATGACGTAAACTCCTCAGCTGGTCGTAACGGGCGGTATCAACGGTCGGCTCAGTCACCAGTTTGAGCGCCGCAGGTGGCGTCAATGTCCTCGGGCGCTCTGGCGCTTCCAGTCGGCTGAGGCAGTTCAATACGTGCTGCTTGGACGGCTCACCGCTTCAACGCCAGGGTCACTGCCTGCTCCACAAGCTGTTCATCGTGCAGCAGGACCAGGGCGAGGATGTCGACGATCTCGATCGCCACCGGGCCGTTTGATGAGCCGGGTTCGCAGCTGCCGGAAGCACTCCGGGAGCTCCAGGGGAAAGGGGCGCCATTGCGTAATGCCCCAGGCTTGCGCTGGGCTACCGTCGAATAATGGCGCCAATCGAACAGGGTTTGCCCCGGCGTGCTCTTGTCCCGGTTAAATACGCGCTCGTGCTCGGCCACGACCTGAGTTTCCGCCACGATCACCAGCCGCTGTGGATAGACCCGGAGGCTAATCACGCGATTGGCGAAGCTGGCCGGCACGCTGTAACGGTTGTGTTCGAAGGTAATCAGGCAGGTCGAGGAGACGCGCTTGGCGTACTCGGTGAGTATCAAAGGCTGGCGGTACCGACATCAGCTTTGGTAACTCGTCCTCCAAGCATTCGGCGGGAGCGTGAGTCTTGAGCACAGGATGTGCAGCCTCCTGCCAGAGCTCGCGGCAGCATCTGCTGCAGCCAGTTGTTCAGTCCTGCAGGGTATTGAACGGTGGCGGGTCGTACCACAGACCGTGACGGGCATCGAGAACGGCCTTCTCTGTTGCCCCTTCTCCCATCCAGAGGCGGGGTTGCAGAACTCCGGTTCAAACAGGTAGTGACCCACCATGGCATAGAAGCGTTTGTTGATCTGCCGCTGCTTGCCGCGGCCAATCTTGTCCACGGCGGTCTTCATGTTGTCGTAGATGCCCGCTCGGTATCCCGTCGAAGGCAACAAAGGCGTGGTAGTGGGCATCGAAGAGCATCTCGTGGGATTGCGTCAGGTAAGCCCCTGAGGAAGAAGGCGCGGCTGTAACTGAGTTTGAAGTGGGCGATCTGCAACTTGGTGCTGACGCCATTGATCTTGACCCAATCCTCACTCCAGTCGAACTGGAAGGCTTCACCGGGTGCAAACTTCGAGGGGAACGTAGGTCCGCTTGGCGGCCAGTAACCGAGCTTCCCTGCTGATCCTGTCGCCACTGGCGAGCAAAGGCGGCCACCCGGTCATAGGAACCGGTATAGCCCAGAGTGAGCAGGTCCCGGTACAACTGCTTGACGGTGCGACGCTGACGATGCCGAGCGCGACTCCCGAAACAACCAGTTGGTTAGCGTCTCCTCGTAATCATCCAAGCTGCCTAGGCGACTTGCGCGCCGGGTAAACCGGCTCCAGGCAAGCACTGGCGGGTATTTGCGCACGGTGTTTCTGGACAGCCCGGTGCGGCGGGCGATCTCTGTCGGCATCTGATCCCGCAGGTGCCATCGGCGAATTACACTGACTAAAGCCACGTCTATCACTCCTTGAACTCCCTGCTGAAACCTCAACAGGGAAGGGTTATACGTGGGTCAAAATTCGATGCAAATCGGGGGCTAGTGGGTCAATTTTGGATGCAAATCAACATCTACGGATCAAACTCAAGTCAGTACAACAGAATCACTATACCAGGCAAAATTTTTGGTGGGGACCGGAATGATTCATTGCGTTACGAGCAGTTGGGTCGAAGTAGAGGGTTTTGGAGCATTTCATTTCAACAGCGCAACAGCAGAAGCTCATGGATCGGTTATTGATAGCTGGAGGTAAAACATGCTCAGTTAACAATATATTTGGTGAAGGCGTAAACCCTATGATGCGCCGTATTCGCTCTGCCCTTTCAATCATAGGGGTTTCTCCACACGAAGCGGTGCTGAAACACCGCTCTGAACGGAGATAATATACGACGCATACCAATCGCCAAAAATTTCCAGGGAGTTGTTATCTGGCCATACAATAGAGCTCGGTATTTTGCTCCTCAGAATCAAGATAAGCGAGAACCAAGGCGATTGTCGATTTCTGGCTTGAAAGATGGCTGAGTATCCGAATTGACAATGAAAAAGCTATAGCCCAAGTAGCGTCAAATACAATGTCTCACCCGATTAATGTAGCGCCAAGGCCTATACTCTATAAGTTCAAAGGACATTGAGGCAGAAACTATCGACGTGTGGGACTAAGTCTGTCTCACGTGGGTGACCTTCCCGGCGGATAGGTTACTGTTGAATTGCATCAAAAAACAGACTACGCGTCTTAACCCACTGCAGGTGGGACGGCATTATTAATCAGGTTTAGTGAGTGTTGGTGCATCACCCCTTTATGGGGGAGAGCCCAAAAGTGTTACCTATGCTCCCGGAATAAAATGTCACCTATCCGACCGGAAAGGACCTACAAATTATTGGTCGGTGTGAGAGGATTCGAACCTCCGACCCCTTCCTCCCGAAGGAAGTGCGCTACCAGGCTGCGCTACACACCGAAATTCAAGGCGCGCCAATATACCAAAAGCGCGCGCCGCTACCAAACATTTGCGCTCAGTAAACGCCGGCCCAGCGGGCCAGTAACTGGCTGAAAATGCTCAGCACCGTCACGACGCCTATCAGCATCAGCATCATGAGCCCGGGCCGGAACGGTTTACGCTCCACGGAGTTGACGCCGCGGCGGATAAATTCGTCCACCCGTTTCTGGTCTTCCGGGCCGAGACGGTTCTGGTAGCTGCGATCGAGTTTCTCTGGCTGTTTGTCTGGCATGGTCATCGTTCAGTTTGGGCAAAAAAAGGGAGAGAACACCAGGGCATTCTCCCCCTATCAAGCTGGAAAGTCACCTGACTTTCCGAGCAGCAACGGGTCAGGACAGCTGGAAGAGCTCCTCGGGCATGTCCATGAGATTGGCGGAGCCGGCCATGATGGTGGCTTTCAGGGTGGCCGTGCGCGGCAACAGTCGCTCGAAGTAGAAACGCGCCGTCATCACCTTGGCCTCGTAGAAAGAGGCATCGCCATCGGCGGCGGCGATCTTCTTCTGCGCGATGATGGCCATGCGCGCCCAGAAATAGGCCAGCGTGACGTACCCGCTGTACATGAGGTAGTCCACTGCGGCTGCGCCGGCTTCGTCGGCGTTCTCCATGGCCGCTTCACCGATCTTCATCGACAGCTCCAGCCATTCATCCTTGGCGGCTTTCAGGGGCTGGATGAACTCGGCGTGCTCCGGGCCGTCATTGGCCGCGCAGAGTTCATCAATAATCTCGGTGAAGCCGAGCAACAGCTTGCCGCCGCTGCCCAGCACCTTGCGACCGATCAGGTCGAGCGCCTGGATGCCCGTAGTCCCTTCGTACAGCATGGCGATGCGCGCATCGCGCACAATCTGCTCCATGCCCCACTCCTTGATGAAGCCGTGGCCGCCATAGACCTGCACGCCCAGGTTGGCAGACTCAAAACCCACCTCAGTCGCGAACGCCTTGCCGATGGGCGTGAGCAGCGCCATCAGGTCGTCCGCTTTCTTGGATTGCTCTTCGTCGCCGTGGTGCAGCACATCCCCGAGTTGCGCGAGGTAGTAGATGAATGCCCGGCAGCCTTCCGCGAAGGCCTTTTGCGTGAGCAGCATGCGGCGCACGTCGGGGTGCACGATAATCGGGTCTGCCGGGCCGTCCGGGTTTTTCGGGCCGGTGAGCGAACGCATCGCCAGGCGTTCCTTCGCGTAGCTCAGCGCGCCCTGGTAGGAAAGCTCGGTGTGCGCCAGCCCCTGGATCGCCGTGCCGATGCGCGCGATATTCATGAAGGTGAACATCGCATGCAGGCCACGGTTGGGCGTGCCGATCAGGAAACCGCGGGCGCCGTCGAAATTCAGCACGCAGGTAGCGTTGCCGTGGATGCCCATCTTTTCCTCGATCGAGGCGCAGTGCACGGCGTTGCGTTCACCCACGCTGCCGTCGTCGTTCACATTGAATTTGGGCACGATGAACAACGAGATGCCGCCGGTGCCTTCCGGCGCGTCAGGCAGGCGCGCCAGCACGATATGCACGATGTTCTCAGCCATGTCGTGCTCGCCGGCGCTGATGAAAATCTTGGTGCCGGTGATGGCATAGCTGCCGTCCGCCTGTGGCTCGGCCTTGCTGCGCAGCAGCCCGAGGTCAGACCCGCAGTGGGACTCGGTGAGGCACATGGTGCCCGTCCATTCACCGGAGATCAGTTTGGTGAGGTACAGCTGCTTCTGCGTTTCGTCACCGTGCGCTTCTATGGTGTGCACTGCGCCATGACTCAGTCCGGGATACATCAGCCACGCCCAGTTCGCGGTACCGGCCAGCTCATTCATCACAATGCCCAGCAGGTTGGGCAGGCCCTGCCCGCCGTACTCGGTTTCCGCACTGAGCGCGGGCCAGCCGTTCTCCACATACTGGCGATAGGCGTCAGCGAAGCCGGCGGGGGTTTTCACGCCCTCCTCGCTCCAGGTGCAGCCTTCTTCGTCGCCGCTCTGGTAGAGCGGGGCCAGCACGTTCTCGGCGAAGCGCGCACCCTCTTCGACGATGGCGTTCATCAGGTCTGTCGTGGCTTCCTCGCACGTGGGCAGAGTCTGGTAGAGCTTTTCCGCCTCGAGCACTTCATTGATCACAAACTGGATGTCGCGCACCGGCGCCCTGAACTGTGGCATGGTTGTGTCCTCACGCTGAAAGAAATCGCCCCGGGGGCCCCCGCGGGAAGCGGGGTCGGTGCGAGCTATGTTTGCACTGCACACATTCTGACGTAATTCTCGCCGAAAGCAAGGGCACAGTTCCCACTTTTCGCGTGCGGTTGATTCCCGGGTAAACGCTGTTTTCCAGGAAGAACCCGGCCGCGAGAGCGCCCCGCCTGACTGGTCAGGCCTCGATCAGGGCCTGTAAATCCAGGTGCCTGGCCGCTGTGTCGGCGTTCCAGGGGGCGAGATGCGGCACCTCGCCCAGCAACGGCGCCGGCAGCAGCTTGCGCAATGTGTCCAGATTTTCTTTGTAGCAGGCCATTTGTTCACCGCAGGTGTTGGCCACCCAGCCCGCCAGTGCCAGGCCGTCACGGCGCACCGCTTCGGCGGTCAGCAGGGCATGGTTGATGCAGCCCAGGCGCATACCCACCACCAGCAGCACCGGCAGCTGCAGCTCCCGGGCAAGCCCTGCCAGGGTCTCGCGCGGGCTGATGGGGACACGCCAGCCGCCGGCGCCCTCTACCAGTGTGAGATCGGCACCCGCCGTGAGCACGCCGCGACAGAGCCCGGCAAGCCGCGCCACCTGCAACTGCCTGCCCTCATGCTGCGCGGCAATGTGCGGGGCTATCGCCTCGCTAAGCGCCACGGGGTTGACCTGGCTGTAATCCAGCGTCAGCGTCATGGCGTCACCCAGTGCGATGGCATCTTCATTGCGCCCCTGCGCATCGCAGCCCGCCGCCACCGGTTTCACCGCCGCGGTGCTCAAACCGCGCTGCGCCGCGGCGCGCAGCAGTGCGCAACTCACGGCGGTTTTGCCCACCTCGGTATCGGTGCCGGTCACGAAGAACGCCTTGCTCATAGCTTTTCCACCTTGCCAAAAATCACGTCGTAGGTTGCGGGCAAAACACCGTTGCATCGCCGCGTTTCGTACGCCCGCAGCATGCCCTGCAATGCCGCCCTGCCCGCGAGGCCGGCGGGCCGGCCGGGGTTCATATTGTGCGCGCCCAGCGCTTTCAATTCGTGCAGGAGCGTGCGCACACGTGGGTAGCTCAGCACGTAGTCCTGTTGCTCAATCTGCAGCCTCAGGCTGCACCTCGAGCGCGCCGCCTCCTGTAACTCTTCTACCGGTGCGAAACGGTTGACGTGAGGGTGAGTGTCCACTTCCGCCCAGGCCGCCCGCAATTCGCAGAGCGTGCCCGGGCCGAGTGAAGTGAACACACACATACCTCCTGGTCTCAGTACTCTCTCAATTTCTGCGAAGAAGAGCGCCAGGCGATCGCACCACTGCAAGGCCAGGCTACTGAATATGAGATCGACAGAGCCTGCCGCCAGCGGCAGCGATTCGGCGTCGCCCGCCACCCACCAGCCAGCCTCCGCGTGTTGCGTGCGGGCGTGGCTGAGCATGCCTGGAGCGAGGTCCATACCGAGGTAGCAGGCCTGCGGATAGTGGCGGCGCAAGGCCGGGGCAAAGAACCCGGTGCCACAGCCGAGGTCCAGCACCGTTTCGGGTTCAATACCCGTATTCACTGCTTTTCCCAATAAGTGAGCGCCCACTTTTTGCTGCAGGTGCGCCACGGAATCATAGCTGCCGGCGGCGCGGCTGAACGACTCCGCCACCGCTCGTTTCGGAATACCTGCGGGGCGTGGCGCAGGAGTTTCGCGCAGGCCGCCGTCCATCAACAGCTCGCCGATGAGCGATGCAATGGCCTGCGGCTCCGCCAGCGGTGCCAGGTGGCCGACATCGGCCAGCAAGCGCACACGGTGGGCATCGCCCGGTGGCAGCAGGCCGCGAATAGCGTCCGCCGCTGCAGGCGGCACGAGCGCATCATTCCCGGCCAGCAGGTGCCACTGTGGCACCGTGAGCCGCGCGAGTTCGGCGCGCAGGTCGAGCTGCGCGAGCCAGTGCAGGCCACTGTGCAAGGCATGCGCACAGGCGGTATCGAGGTCAACCACGGGCGCCGGTGCCCTCGCGCTGAATCGCGCGCCTTCCGCCCTGGCGCTGTGCGTTAGTGCTTTGAGCAGCCTCAGCAGCGCGCCGCGCTCGCGGCAACCCAGCACCTGCAACGCACCGAAGCGCGCAAGCGTCGCGATACCTGCTTCGGTATAGGCCGTGCTGAATTCCTCGAAGGTCTTCGATGGCATTCCGGGCCAGCCGTCGCCGGCCACGAAACGGGGATTGCTGCACACGGTAACCAGCCCCGCAACACGCTCCGGCACGCGTGAAGCCAGCGCCGTTGCCAGCTGCCCACCAAGGGAGAACCCCACATAGACCGCTCGCCCGGGCGCTACCGCGAGAATGCCGTCCAGAACATCCGCCAGAGCCGGGGCGGGCGTTTCCGTGACCACCGGCGAGCAGCCGGGAATGTCTAACAGCGTGAGATCGGCCCAGGGTCGCAGCAGGGGAACCAGCGCGCGCCAGATCTGCCGGTCACAACCCCAACCGTGCAGCAGCACCAGCGATTGCTGCGCCGCGCCGGTGGCCGGCAGGTATTCCGCATGCACGCGCAACTCAGCGCTCCCGCCAGCAGTCTTCCAGCAGCGACAGCAGGGTATCCACCTGCGCCTCGGAATGCGCCGCGCTCAGCGTGATCCGCAGGCGCGAGGTGCCCTCGGGCACGGTGGGCGGCCGAATGGCGCTGATCAGGCAGCCGCGCTCCGCGAGGCGTTCACTGAGCGCCACGGCGCGGCTCGCATCGCCTACCAGCAGCGGCTGGATGGCGCTGCGCGAGGCCAGCAGCGGCAACTCGAGCTGCGCAGCGCCCGCGCGAAAGCGCGCCACGAGATCACCCAGCCGCTGTCGGCGCCAGGGTTCGGCCTGCAACAGTGCAAGCGCCTCCAGGCTGGCGGCGGCCACCGGCGGCGGCAGGGCCGTGGTGTAGATGTAGTTGCGTGACTGCTGCAGCAGGCCCTCCACCAGCAACTCGGAGCCGGCCACGAAGGCGCCCGCGGTGCCCAGGGCCTTGCCCAGTGTCGCCATCAGTATCGGAACCTCCTGCACACCCAGGCCCGTCTCCTCGGTACTGCCGGCACCGCGTTCGCCGAGCACGCCGAAGCCGTGCGCATCATCCACCATCAGCCAGGCAGCGTGCTCCTGGCACAGCCGGGAAAGCGCCCCGAGCGGCGCCGTGTCGCCATCCATGCTGAACACACCGTCGACCACCACCAGGGTGGCAGGCTCACCTGCGCCACCGGTCGCCCCGGCAGCGCCACGGGCCACTGCCGCAAGCTTGCGCGCGAGCGCCTGGGTGTCGTTGTGAGGAAAGCGGGCAAAGCGCGCGCCACTGAACAAACCGCCATCCAGCAGCGAGGCGTGGTTGAGGCGATCCTCGAACACGCGATCGCCGCGCTGTAACAGGGCGGTGAGCACCCCCGTGTTCGCCATGTAGCCGCTGGAGTACAGCAGGGCGCGCGGACGCCCGGTGAAATCCGCCAGCGCCTCTTCCAGCGCGTGGTGCGGTGCACTGTGGCCGCACACGAGGTGCGATGCGCCGCTGCCCACACCGTATTCCAGGGCGGCGGCGCGCAAACGCTCCACCACACGCGGGTGCGCGGCGAGGCCGAGATAATCGTTACTGCAGAAATTCAGGTAGTCGCGGCCAGCGACGCGCACGACCGGCCCCTGCGCCGATTCCAGCGTGAGCCTGCGCCGCAGTAGCCCGCTGGCGTCTCGCGCACGCAGGGCATGCGTCAGGCGCTCGGCGAAACCGCCCATTCGACCCTGCCGGCCGGACGCCGAAGAACCGCTAGTGCGCTGCCGCGTCGTAAAATCGCGGATCCGGCGCCACGGGAGCCTCGCGCACCTCGCGCCGCTCAGGCTCAATGCCGAGGCGCGCGAACAGGGCCATGTCGGCGTTCGCCTCGGGGTTGGGCGTGGTCAGCAGTTTCTCGCCGTAGAAGATCGAGTTGGCGCCGGCAAAATAGGCCAGCGCGTGCATCTGCTCGTTCATGGATTCACGTCCCGCCGACAGCCGCACGTGTGAGGCAGGCATGAGGATGCGCGCCACGGCGATCGTGCGGATGAACTCGAACGGATCGAGATCCTGCTCGTCGGCAAGGGGAGTACCTTCCACCCGCACCAGCATGTTGATCGGCACGCTCTCCGGATGCTGCGGCAGGTTCGCGAGCTGTTGCAACAGGCCCGCGCGATCCGCCTGTTGTTCGCCCATGCCCACGATGCCGCCGCTGCAGATTTTCATGCCCGCCCGCCGCACGTGATCCAGCGTCTCCAGGCGGTCCTGGTAGGTACGCGTGGTGATGATGTCGCCGTAATACTCCGGCGAGGTATCGAGATTGTGGTTGTAGTAATCCAGCCCCGCCGAGGCCAGCTCATCGGCCTGGGTGTCGGTCAGCATGCCGAGCGTCATGCAGGTTTCCAGGCCCAGCGCCTTCACGCCCTTCACCATGGCCACCACCTGCGGCATGTCGCGATCCTTGGGCGAACGCCACGCGGCGCCCATGCAGAAGCGCGTGGCGCCGGACGCGGCCGCGGCGCGCGCCTGCTCGAGCACGGCGTTCACCGCCATCAGCTGCTCCACTTCGAGGCCCGTGTCGTAGCGGGTGCTCTGCGGACAATAGGCGCAGTCCTCCGGGCAGGCGCCGGTTTTGATGGAAAGCAGTGTGCTCACCTGAACCTGGTTTGGGTCAAAATACTGCCGGTGAACGCTGTGCGCCCGGAACAGCAGGTCATTGAAAGGCAGCGCGAACAGCGCCTCGATCTCCGGTCGCGTCCAGTCATGACGCACAGGCGTGGCGGGGCGTGGCGAGGATGCCTCATCCCGGTTCGGAGTATCCACAGGGGCATCGCCCGGGGCAGCACTGCCTGCGACCGGGTCAAACGTGTAGAGGGCGGGCTGCTCAGACATGGTATTGGCCGTCGAGTGAGAAAGGGATGAACGCGGCTGACTTCCGCTCCGCTATGATACGGCGGCCGGTCCGGCTGTCAACCACGAGGGGGCCGCATGGTTAACAGTCTCGGCAACCGACTGCTCAACGGGCTTTTTCCGCAATGCTGCGCGCTCTGCGGTTTTGCCAGCGAAAGCCACCTGCCACTGTGCGCAGGCTGTAAAGCCGATCTCGCGCTGAACACGCATGCCTGCCTGCGCTGTGCCATACCGCTGCCGCCGATGGCAGGCCCTGGCGCGGAGGCTCGCATCTGCGGCACCTGTCTGCAGCAGCCGCCCGCGTTTGCACGCGCCATCGCCCCCTGGATCTACGAAGAGCACCTGGCGCACCTGATTCAGCGCTGGAAGTACCGAAGTGAGCGCTGGCTAACCCCACTTCTCAGTAGTTTGATGGCGGAATCCGGGGCAAGCCCCCACAACGTTGATCTGCTTGTGCCGGTGCCCATGCACTGGCGGCGGCGCTGGCACCGCGGCTACAACCAATCTGAACTGCTGGCTTATCAACTCCTCAGAAACAGCCCGGGGTTTGCACATGCCCGCGTGGATACCGCTCTCACCCGCCGCAATCGCGCCACCAGGGCGCAATCCGGCATGCGCGCCGGCGAGCGCAGGGCCAACCTGCGCGGCGCCTTTACAGTGATGCGGCCCTGTGACAACCTGCGCATCGCCATCGTTGACGATGTGCTGACCACTGGCGCCACCGCCGCCACGATCGCGACCGAACTTGCGGCAGCGGGCGCCGCGCGCATTGAGCTGTGGTGCCTGGCGCGCACACCCGCACCGGGGCTTTGATCGATTTGCCGCAGGGAGTACCATGCGCCCGCTCATTTTCGCACTGTGTCTCCTGGGAATGCCGGCACTGGCGGCTGAACCGCTGCGAATCGCGGTAGCATCCAATTTCAAACCGGTCCTGGAACGCCTGAATGCCGAGTTCACGGCGGCTACCGGCATTCAGGTGCGCCTGAGCAGCGCTTCCAGCGGTGTGCTGGCAACGCAGATTCTGCACGGCGCCCCCTTCGATGTGTTTTTTTCCGCCGACAGGGAACGCCCCGCACAGCTGATCCGGCGCGGTATCGCCGCGCCGGCGGCGGCCTTCTGCTATGCCAGCGGCGTTCTTGCCCTGGTCGGCGGACAATTCCCGGATCTCGCGCGCCCGGAACTGCGCGTGGCGATTGCCAACCCGCTCACGGCGCCCTACGGGGAAGCCGCGCTGGAAGTCCTTGCGCGCGCCGACTACCGCTCGGGCGCTGCGCGCACGGTGGTGCGCGGCAACAATGCGGCGCAGGCCTACCAGTTCTGGTACAGCGGCGCTGCCGATCTCGCGCTCATACCGCTGGCCATTGCACCGGAGGGGGCTCTACCCATTCCTCGCGAGTGGCACAAGCCGCTGCTGCAATATGCGCTGGTACTCGGCGAGAGCGATGCGCTGGCGCGCTATCTGAAGTGGATCAGAAGTGATACCGTGCGCTCCACGATTACGAACACCGGCTACGACCCTTGCCCCTGACCAGCGCCGAGCTCGATGCGATCTACCTGACTGTCGCACTGGCTACGGTCACCACCGTGATACTCCTGTTGCTGGGCACGCCCCTGGCGTGGTGGCTGTCGCGCCAGCGCGGCAACCGGGCCGCCCTGATCGAAGCCCTGGTGGCGCTGCCGCTGATACTCCCGCCCACCGTTCTCGGTTTTTACCTGCTGCTGATGTTTGCCCCGGATACCGCGCTCGGTCGCGCCTGGGAGAGCCTGACGGGAGAGAGGCTGGCGTTCAGTTTCAGCGCACTGGTGATCGGCTCCGTCATCTACTCCCTGCCATTCGTCGTGCAGCCACTGCAGGCGGCGTTTCAACGCATACCCAACGGCCTGTTGCAGGCCGCGGCGACGCTCGGGGCGAACCCCCTGGATCAATTTCGTTCCGTGGTGCTGCCGCTCACCGCGCGCAGTTTTGTCGCCGCCGCCAGCCTCGGGTTTGCGCATACCGTGGGCGAGTTCGGCGTGGTGCTGATGATCGGCGGCAACATACCCGGCGAAACGCAGGTGCTTTCCATTGCGCTCTACGACCATGTGGAATCGCTGCAATTTGCCGAGGCGCACCGTCTGGCTGCCGGGCTGGTAGTGTTCTCGCTGCTGCTGCTGTTCTTCCTCTACCGGCACCAGGGGCCGCGCGTGTGGCGGATGTCACCGTGAGCGGCCTGAGCCTGGACATACACTGCGCCGGCGAGCGCGATTTTTCGTTGCAGCTGCGCTGCGTCATACCGTCCGATCGCATTACCGCAGTGTGCGGGCCATCGGGCAGCGGCAAGACCACGCTGCTGGATTGCGTCGCCGGCCTGCGCGAGCCGGGTGCCAACGGTCATATTCACTTCAACGGCCGGCGCTGGCACGAGTCCGGGCGGACGCTGCCCGCCTGGCAGCGCAACATCGGTTACGTGTTCAGCGATGCGCGGCTGTTCCCGCATCTGGATGTTGCCGGCAACCTGGCCTATGCCAGCGCGCGCAGCGCCGGGCGCGCTGGCCCGTCGGAGCAGGATGTCATTGCCTGGCTGGAATTGCGGCCGCTGCTGGCGCAGCGTCCACACACGCTCTCGGGAGGACAGCGGCAGCGCGTAGCCATTGCTCGCGCACTGCTGAGCGCACCGCAACTGCTGCTACTCGATGAACCGCTGGCGAACCTCGACGACGCGGCCAGCCAGCACTGTCTGCGCTGTTTGCAGCGCCTGGCGGGCGAGCTCGCGCTGCCCATGCTCTACGTGAGTCACGCCATCGAGGAGGTGACGCAGCTCGCCGATGAATTGCTGCTGCTGGACGCCGGGCGCCTGGCGGAACACGGCTCGCTGCTGCAGCTCAGCGGCCGCATCGACACCCGTCTCGCGCAGGATGAACGCGCCGCGGCAATTCTCAGCGCGCACATCCTGCGCCACGACGATGCCTTCGGGCTGACCGAACTTCAGGTAGAGGGGCAGACGCTGTACGTCAATCACCTGCCGCAAGCGCCGGGTTCCGCGCGCCGTGTGCGCATTCCCGCGAGGGACGTGAGCCTGTGCCGCCACCGGCCCGATGACAGCAGCATCCTGAACATTCTGCCGGTCACGGTGCGCGAACTGCAGCACACGCAGGGGGCGCACACGCTGGTGCGCCTCGCGCTGGGCTCGCAATACCTGCTTGCCAGAATCACGCGCAAATCTGCGCTCGGCCTGCGGCTAGCCCGGGGCGACCAACTGTTCGCGCAAATCAAGAGCGCGGGCCTGCTGATGGAGGCCAACGACCCGCCATGATTTTACCAACCGACAAGCACAACGCGCACCCTTACGACAGGCTGAACCCGGACATGATCATTGCCGCGGTGGAGTCCTGCGGCTACCTCAGCGATGCGCGGTTACTGGCGCTGAACAGCTATGAAAACCGCGTGTACCAGGTGGGGCTGGAAGACGGCGATCCACTGATCGCCAAGTTCTACCGCCCGGGACGCTGGAGCGACGCGCAGATTCTTGAAGAACATGCGTTCACGCACGAACTGCGCGATGCGGATATTTCCGTGGTGGCGCCGCTCATCAACAGCGACGGCAACAGCCTGCACCACTTCGAGGGGTTTCGCCTTGCGCTGTTCACCCGCCGCGGCGGTTACCCGCCCGAACTCAGCAATCTCGATAACCTGCTGGTGCTGGGCAGAACGCTTGGGCGGATTCATGCGGTGGGCGCGGCCAGCCGCTTTCAGGTGCGCGAAACCCTGAATATCGAAAACATGCTGGTGACGAGCCGGGCCTTCCTGCTCGAGGGTTTCATACCCCGCGATCTGGTTCCCGCGTATGAATCACTGTCGGCAGACCTGGTGGACAGGGTCAGCAGGCTCTACGGCGAAGTGCGCCCCGGCGATCTGCTTCGCGTGCACGGGGATTGTCACGTGGGCAATATCCTCTGGCGTGATGACACCGCCCATTTCGTCGACCTGGACGACTGCTGCATGGCGCCCGCCATTCAGGATCTGTGGATGTTCCTCAACGGCGATCGCGGCGAGCGTCAACTGCAACTGGCCGAGCTGGTGGAAGGGTACTCCGAGTTCAGCGATTTCGATGCGCGCCAGCTGCGCTGGGTGGAGTCACTGCGCACCATGCGCCTGGTGCACTACGCGGCCTGGCTGGCGCGACGCTGGTCCGACCCGGCCTTCCCACGCAGCTTCACGTGGTTCAACACGGATCGCTACTGGGCCAATCACATCCTGGAACTTCGCGAACAGCTTGCGGCCATGCAGGAAGAGCCGCTGCAGCTTTTTTAACGCGCAACGCTCGGGCGGCACACGCCCGATGCGCCTAGGGCCGGGGCTGCCGGCGACGCGCGCGACGTGATGGCGGATAGATCAGCGACCACAGCCAGGGCAGGGTCTTGTTGTCTTTCAGCACCTCGCGATCCACCGCGTCGAGAAACTCCGCCAGCCCCTCGGGATCACTGAAATAATCCATGCGGGTGTGAAATTCGCGCGCAGGATCCAGTGCTTTCACCACCTTCGCGGGATTACCCGCCACCACGCTGTTGGCCGGGACGTCATGCGTAACCACGGCGCGCGCCGCCACCACGCTGTTGTCGCCAATGGTGACGCCTTTCAATACCAGCGCATGATCACCGAGCCACACGTTATTGCCAATATGCACCGGCGCCGCCGCAGGACGTGCCATCCGATCGTAAATCTGGTGCCAGTCGGAGTCGGTGATATACGCACCGTTCGCCAACATGACGCCGTCACCCAGTATGATCTCGTCGCTGGCACTGATACGCGCGCCCGGGCTCATCAGGCAGCAATCGCCGATTTCGATACGGCCCTCGCCGGGATTGCGACCCCATACACCCAGTTCCACGCGGTTGCCAGGCTCGCCAATGGCGGTGAACGAGCGGCCGATGCGAATGTTGTTGCCCGAAATATGCACGTACCAGGGTTTCATCAGCATGTGGTGGGGCCCAAGGCTCTCGCACTCGGGAGCCACAAAATACTCGCAGTACCAGTGCCTGAAAGCCATGTAGCATTTTTTCGCCCAGTAGGGGCGGAGATCATCGCGCATGCCATTGCCTTGTGGTGGATCAGGGTATTATCGGACGCTATGATCGCAGCGGCCGTGATCAACATCAAATTGCAACGGCTTTCAGAATGAAGGAGGCGCACGCCACGTGCACGCGAACTCTCGACAGGTCAGCTCCAACCAGCCCGGGCTGCACCCGCGGCTGGTGCCGCTGGTGCGTAAACACCTCGCGCATGCCTATCGTCCCCCGCTGGCACAGCACAACCTGGACGCTTACGCCCGCCTGCAGGCCGCCTGCAGGGCGCAGCAGCGCCCGCTGGTGCTGGATTCTTTCTGCGGCAGCGGGCACAGCACCGCGGCGCTGGCGCGCCGCCACCCCGATTGCCTCGTGGTGGGCGTCGACAAGTCATCGCACCGCCTGGGCAGGGGGCCGCAGCCGCAGCCCGACGACAATTACCTGCTACTGCAGGCCGACTGCGAGGCCGTATGGCAACTGCTGGCAGCCGACGGCATCACACTGCACTACCACTACCTGCTGTATCCCAACCCCTGGCCGAAGGCGGCCCATGTGAAGCGTCGCGTTCACGGGCATCCCGGCTTTGCCACGCTGCTGGAAATTGGTGGCGAACTCGAACTGCGCTCGAACTGGCAACTTTACGTGGAGGAATTCGGCGTGGCGCTCTGGCTGGCCGGGCGGCCGGCGCTGGTAAAGCGCCTGACCGACGAGGCCGCCGCCCTGACCCTGTTCGAACACAAATACCGCGCCAGCGGGCATACCCTGTGGTGCTTGCGGAGCAGCCTCGCGCCGTGACGTGAACCGGCAATTAGGCTACAGTCTTGGCTTGCGAATGAGGTGCCCCAATGTCCAAACACCGCGCCGACCCGTTCTGGGAACAGATTCGGGAGGAGGCCAGCCAACACGCCAGCGAGGAGCCCATTCTCGCGAGCTTTCTGCATGCCACGATTCTCAACCACGCACAGCTGGAGATGGCGCTCAGCTTTCATCTCGCCAGCCAGCTCGATAGCCCCACGGCGTCTTCGCTGCTGCTGCGCGAAGTCATGCTCGAGGCGATGAACAGTGATGCGGGTATCCGCTCGGCGGTGCGCGACGATCTGCGTGCCGTGAAGGAGCGCGATTCCGCCTGCCATGAACTGTATATCCCGTTCCTGTACTTCAAGGGTTTCCACGCCCTGCAAACGCAGCGCGTGGCGCACTGGCTGTGGCAGAACGGGCGCGAGCCGCTGGCGCTGTTCTTCCAGAATCGCATGTCGGTGGAATTCGGCGTGGACATTCACCCCGCGGCGCGCATGGGTCACGGCATCATGCTGGATCACGCCACCGGGCTGGTGATTGGCGAAACCGCCGTGGTGGGCAACAACGTCTCCATTTTGCAGTCTGTCACGCTCGGCGGCACGGGCAAGGACGAGGGAGATCGCCACCCGAAAATCGGCAACGGCGTGCTGATCAGCGCGGGCGCGAAAATTCTCGGCAACATTCGTGTCGGCGACGGCGCCAAGGTAGGCGCCGGCAGCGTGGTGCTGGAAGACGTGCCGCCGCATACCACGGTGGCGGGCGTTCCGGCGAAAGTTGTCGGCCGGCCCTCAACCGATCAGCCCGCGCTCGACATGGATCACGGTTTCACCTGCGCTGACGCGGCCGAGGCTGCAAGGCAAAAAGCGGGCTAACCGATGAAGAGCCACGCGCGGCGGAAAGCCGCCCGCGCACACGCTCAACCGGGCTGGTGATACTGCGGTGAAAGTTCCTGCACGGCATCCACAAACGCGGTGACGTGATCGGGATTCACGCCGGGCGTGATGCCATGGCCAAGATTGAACACGTGGCCGCTGCCCGCGCCGAAACCTTCGAGTATGCTCGCCACTTCACGACGAATACGCGCAGGCGACGCAAACAGCATGGCGGGATCCATGTTTCCCTGCAATGCCACGCGCCCCCCTACGCGCGCTCGCGCCGCGGCGATGTCGGTTGTCCAGTCGATGCCCACAGCCTGCGCGCCGCTGTCGGCGATGGAGTCCAGCCACTGGCCACCGCCTTTGGTAAAGAGAATCACCGGCACCGGTCTACCGTCCGCCTCGCGCGGCAGCTTCGCCACAATGCGCTGCATATAGTCGAGGGAAAACTCGCGATAACCTGCCGCGCTGAGCGCTCCACCCCAGGTATCGAAAATCTGCAGGGCCTGCGCACCCGCGCGCACCTGCGCGCCGAGGTAATCCGCTACCGCGTCGGCCAACAGGCCCAATAGCCCATGCATCAGTTCGGGCTGGTCATAGGCCATGCGCTTGACGTTGGCGAAATCGCGCGAAGAGCCGCCCTCCACCATATACGTGGCCAGCGTCCAGGGGCTGCCCGAAAAACCAATCAGCGGCACCGAGCCCCCAAGTTCCCGACGGATGGTGCTCACGGCGCGCATCACGTAGGCAAGATCGTCTTCGGCGCGGATGCTGTTCAACCCGGCGAGATCCGCCTCGCTGCGCACTGTCTTACGAAACTTCGGCCCCTCGCCTTCCTCGAAATACAGCCCGAGACCGAGCGCATCGGGCACCGTGAGGATATCGGAAAACAGAATCGCCGCATCCATCGGGTAACGGCGCAAAGGCTGCAGCGTGACTTCGCAGGCCAGTTCGGCATTCATGCACAGATCGAGGAAGGAACCCGCCTGTTGCCGGGTGGCACGATACTCCGGCAGGTAGCGTCCCGCCTGGCGCATCATCCAGATGGGCGTGCGGTCCACGGGTTGACGCGCCAATGCGCGCAGGAAGCGGTCGTTCTTCAGTTCGGTCATGCGGTCGATTACACGCCCAGGTAGTCGAGGATGCCCTCGGCAGCCTGCCGACCTTCCCAGATCGCAGTCACGACCAGGTCAGAGCCACGCACCATGTCGCCGCCTGCGAACACCTTGGGGTTGGTAGTCTGGAAAGGGTGCGGCTGGAATTCTTCCGCAACCACCCCGTTCCAATCGTTGGTTTCCACGCCGATGTTTTCCAGCCACTCGGGCGGGCTGGGCTGGAAACCAAATGCGATGATAACCGCGTCGGCTTCCAGCACTTCCTCACTGCCGGGTATGGGCTCGGGACGGCGACGGCCGTCCGGGCCAGGCTCGCCAAGCTCCGTGCGAATCATTTTCACCCCACAGGCCTGACCAAAGTACTCAACCACTTCTATCGGCTGGATGTTGTACATGAACTGCACGCCTTCCTCGCGCGCGTTTTTCACTTCCCTGCGTGAACCCGGCATGTTCTCGGCATCGCGGCGGTAGGCACAAATCACGTGCTCAGCCTGCTGGCGCACCGCGGTGCGCACGCAATCCATCGCCGTGTCGCCACCACCCAGCACCACCACGCGCTTGCCCTTGAGGTTAACGTAGTCCTGCGGATCCTGCTCCCAGCCCTGGTTGTGATTCACGTTGCCGATCAGGAAAGGCAGCGCCTCGTAAACGCCGGGAAGGTTTTCTCCGGGGAAATTGCCGCGCATGGCCGTATAGGTGCCCATGCCGAGGAACACCGCGTCGTACTCGGCCATCAGTTCATCGATGGTGACGTCTTTGCCCACTTCGGTGTTCAGGCGAAACTCAATGCCCATGCCCTCGAAAATGTCGCGACGCCGCGCCATCACGGATTTCTCCAGCTTGAACTCCGGTATACCGAATGTCAGCAGGCCACCGATTTCCGGGTAACGGTCGAACACCACGGGCTTTACACCGTTGCGCGTGAGTACATCGGCGCACCCCAGGCCAGCCGGCCCGGCACCGATGATGGCGACTTTTTTCCCGGTAGCCACAACGCCGGACATATCCGGGCGCCAACCCATGGCCAGCGCGGTGTCCGTAATGTATTTCTCCGAGGCCCCGATGGTTACCGCGCCAAAACCGTCGTTCAGGGTGCAGGCGCCCTCACAGAGACGATCCTGCGGGCACACCCGCCCACACACCTCGGGCAGCGTGTTGGTCTGGTGGCTCAACTCCGCCGCCTCGAACAGGTTGCCCTCGGCCACCAGCTTCAGCCAGTCGGGAATAAAGTTGTGCACCGGACACTTCCATTCGCAGTACGGATTGCCACAGGCCAGGCAGCGCAGCGACTGATCGGCCACCTGCTCTTCGGTATACGGCTTGTAGATCTCCACGTATTTGCGCTTGCGGGTGCGCAGCGTGTGCCTGTCGGGATCTGCGCGACCGACGTCGATAAACTGGAAATGGTGGTTGCTCATCCGCTTGCTCATAACACGTTCCTGGCCGCCCCACCTAATCGGTGTTACGCAGCCGCGACAACAGACGGTCGAGATCGGCCGCCTTGGGTTTTACCAGCCAGAACCTGCCGATATAGTCCTCGAAACGGTCCAGCAGATACTGCCCCCACTGGGAGCCGGTCTCATTCACATATTCGACCATGATGCTGCGTAAATGGTTTCGATACGGCTCCATGTATTCCGGATTCACACGATGAATCTCCACCAGCTCGCTGTTGTACTTGTCGATAAAGCGTCTATCTTCATCCAGCACATAGGCGAAGCCGCCGGTCATGCCGGCGCCGAAATTCACGCCGGTGGGGCCCAGCACGGTGACGGTACCGCCCGTCATATATTCACAGCAGTGATCGCCCGCGCCTTCCACCACTGCGTGGGCGCCGCTGTTGCGCACCGCAAAACGTTCGCCGGCAATGCCGGCGGCAAACAGGCGGCCACCCGTGGCCCCATACAGGCAGGTGTTGCCGATAATCGGCGTTTCGTTGGAGGCGTAGCTGCTGTCCGGGGGCGAATACACCACGAGCTTGCCACCTGCCATGCCTTTGCCGACATAGTCGTTGGAGTCGCCTTCGAGGTACATGTGCAGGCCGCCGGCGTTCCACACCCCGAAGCTCTGGCCGGCCGTGCCCTTGAGGCGCAGCACGATCGGTGACGCCTCCATGCCGGTGTTGCCGTAACGGCGGGCGATCTCACCTGACAGACGCGCGCCGATCGAGCGATCGCAGTTGGTGACCGCAAACTCAAACTCGCCGCCCGTCTGGTTTTCAATCGCCGGCAGGCAGGTGGCTAGCATATGCTCGGCTTTTTCGCCTTTGTCGAACGGCGTATTGGAGGCCACCTGGCAGTACTCCGCCTGGCCCGCGAACCCGGAATCCTTGTACAGGATGGGGCTGAGATCCAGCCGCGCCTGCTTTTCGGTCGTGCCCGGCAGACGCTCCAGCAAATCGGTGCGCCCGATCAGCGATTGCAGATCCGGGACGCCCAGGCGCGCCAGCCATTCCCGCGTTTCCATGGCGATGAAGGTAAAGAAATTCACCACCATCTCGACGGTACCGTTGAAGTGATCGTCGCGCAGGGCCTGGTTCTGCGTAGCGACGCCCGTGGCACAGTTGTTCAGGTGGCAGATCCGCAGATATTTACAGCCCAGCGCCACCATCGGCGCGGTGCCGAAGCCGAAACTCTCCGCGCCCAGGATCGCGGCCTTCACCACGTCCAGACCGGTTTTCATACCCCCATCGGCCTGCAGGCGAATGTTCCCACGCAGGCCATTGCCGCGCAGTGTCTGCTGCACTTCTGCAAGGCCCAGTTCGAAGGGCGATCCGGCGTAACGAATGGATGATAGAGGGCTCGCGGCGGTACCGCCGTCGTACCCGGAAATGGTGATGAGGTCGGCATAGGCCTTCGCCACGCCGGCGGCAATGGTGCCCACGCCCGGCTCCGATACCAGCTTCACCGACACCAGCGCCTGAGGGTTCACCTGCTTGAGATCGAATATCAGCTGGGCGAGATCCTCGATCGAGTAGATATCGTGGTGCGGAGGCGGTGAAATCAGCGTCACACCCGGCACCGAGTAGCGCAGGCGCGCGATCAGGTCGTTCACCTTGCCGCCCGGCAGCTGGCCGCCCTCACCGGGCTTGGCGCCCTGCGCGATCTTGATCTGCAGCACCTCCGCGTTCACCAGGTAGTGCGGCGTGACGCCGAAACGGCCGGAGGCGATCTGCTTGATCTTGGACATGCGCTCGGTGCCGAAACGCTCGGGATCTTCCCCGCCCTCACCGGAGTTGGAGCGTGCGCCCATACGGTTCATGGCCGCGGCCAGGGCCTGGTGCGCCTCGGGGCTCAATGCGCCAAGCGACATACCGGCGGAATCAAACCTTGGCAGGATGTTTTCCACCGGTTCGATGGCGTCCAGCGGCAGGGGTTCGTCGGCTTCTACCGGGCGCAGCAGATCGCGCAGCGTGGCCACTGGACGATCGTTCACCAGCGCCGCGTAACGACGGTAATCCGCGTAGTCACCGCTGGTGACCGCCTGCTGCAGGCTCATCACGACATCCGGGTTGAAGGCGTGATACTCCTGGCCATGCACATATTTCAGCAGGCCGCCCTGCTCCAGGGGCTTGCGCCGTGACCAGGCGCGTGCGCCCAGCAGCTTGAGGTCCTGCTCCAGTTCGGCGAAGCCGGCGCCCTCGATACGCGATGCGACACCACAAAAGGCGGTATCCACCACCTCGCGCGCCAGGCCCACCGCCTCAAACAGCTGCGCGCCGCGATAGGAGCTGACCGCCGAGATGCCCATCTTGGACATGATCTTCAGCAGCCCCTTGTTGATGCCCTTGCGGTAGTTTTTGTAACAGGTACTCGGTTCGCCCAGCACTTCGCCGGTACGGATCAGATCTTCCAGTACGCTATACGCGAGGTACGGGTAGATGGCTGTGGCACCGAAGCCAAGCAGGCAGGCTATCTGGTGCGGATCGCGCGCACTTGCCGTCTCCACGACAATGTTGGCGTCGATGCGCAGACCCTCGCGAATCAGATGATGGTGCACCGCGCCCGTCGCGAGCAGGCTGTGCACGGGCAGCGCATCGACCGCGATGTTGCGGTCGGACAACACGACAATGGAAGCCCCGCCACGCACCGCTTCAGCGGCGGCACGCGCGACATCCTGCACGGCGTCACGCAGGGATTTCTGCTCAGGGTTGTAGGCGCAATCGATTCTTGCAACCACGAAGCCCGGCCGATCGAGCTGCAGCAGGGTGTTGAATTTCCCCTGGGACAACACCGGAGAGGCAAGGCTCACGCGCTCGGCATGCTCAGGTCCCTCGGCAAAGATATTCTTCTCGCCGCCCAGGTCTGTCTCCAGCGACATCACGATCGTCTCGCGCAGCGGGTCGATTGGCGGGTTGGTGACCTGCGCAAATTTCTGGCGGAAGTAATCGTACAGCGCGCGCTCCTTGCGCGAGAGCACGGCCATCGGCGTGTCGTCGCCCATCGATCCGACGGCCTCATTACCGGTTTCGGCCAGCGGACGCAGCACCTGGTCGCGCTCTTCAAAGCTCACCTGGAACATTTTCATATAGGTATCGAGCTGCGCCTGCTCAATGCCCGCAGCCAGTTCGCCACCAAACGTGCCCTCGATACGCTGGGCCCGCTCACGCAACCACGGCTTGTACGGAAGGCGCGATTTCATGCGATTGTCGATATCTGCCGTCTGCAGCAGTTCGCCGGTTTCGGTATCCACCATCAGGATCTGCCCGGGCCCGACGCGCCCTTTGGCAATCACATCCTCGTTGCGATAGCCGTGCGTGCCGATCTCGGACGCGAGCGTGATAAAACCATCACGGGTCTTCACCCAGCGCGCGGGCCGCAGGCCATTTCGGTCGAGCAGGCAGACTGCGTAGCGGCCGTCGGTTAGCACCACGCCCGCCGGGCCGTCCCAGGGCTCCATGTGCATGGAGTGGTATTCATAGAACGCGCGCAGATCAGGATCCATCGAATCGATGTTCTGCCACGCGGGCGGCACCAGCATGCGCAGCGCCCGAGGCAGATCGATACCGCCTGTCACCATCACGTCGAGCATGTTATCGAGGCTGGAGGAATCCGAGCCGGTGCGATTCACCAGAGGCGCAATGTCGCGAACGTTGGGTATGCGCTCGGTTTCAAACCGCGCGGTGCGTGCCTCCGCCCAATTGCGGTTCCCTTCAATCGTGTTGATTTCGCCGTTGTGGGCCAGCATGCGGAACGGTTGCGCGAGCGGCCAGCGCGGCATGGTATTGGTGGAAAAGCGCTGGTGAAATACGCAGATCGCCGTGGCCAGGCGCTGATCGCCGAGATCCAGGTAAAAACGCGGCAGATCGACCGGCATGACCAGCCCCTTGTAGACGATCACCTGCCCGGACAGGCTACACACGTAAAACTCGCCGTCGCTCTCGTTCGCCATCTCGGCGCGGCGACGCGCAACGAACAGGCGCGTGTTCAATTCCGTCGCGGATAAACCGGGGGCATCGACAAAGACCTGCTCGATACGCGGCAGACTCGCCAGTGCGATTTCGCCGCAGACCTCCCGGTCGGTGGGCACCTCGCGCCAGCCGAGCACCTTCAGGCCCTGGTCAGTGAGAGCGCGCTCCGTTCCCGCGCGCGCGCTCGCGGCCTTGTCGGCATCGTTGCTGAGGAAAATCTGGCCCACGCCGTAACTGTCGGACAGTTCGGCGGCGAAACACTCACGCGCCAGCGTGTGCATGAACTCGTGCGGCATCTGCAACAGCAGGCCGCAGCCATCGCCCGTCTTGCCATCGGCGGCGATTGCGCCACGGTGGGTCATACAGGTAAGGGATTCGATAGCCGTTTGCAGCAGGCGGTGACTCGCTTCACCCGTGGTGTGCGCGATCAAACCGAATCCGCAATTGTCACGAACGTCTTCAGGTCTGTATAGGCCCGCTCTCATACAAAGTCCAAAATTATGCAGAAAATCAACAAGCTACGATGGAACACCCGGCGCCGAGGTGGCCCTCGGGCGAAAAGGGAGCCTATTTTACACAGTTGCCCATAGGGGGACAAACACCCCTTCGGGGCGCGACTCAGACCCTGCCCAGCAGGCTCTGAAGCTCCTGCTCACGCACATCGTCCACAATGCAGGCTTCGCCGATACGGCGCAAAAGTATCAGGCGCAGGCGACCGTCAATCACCTTCTTGTCGCGGCCCATGAGGTCGATGAACGCTTCCACCGACATGCTCGCCGGCGGCTCCAGCGGCAGGTGCAGATCCGCCAGGAGACTGCGCAGCGCATCCACCTCGCCGTGCGAAACCCAACCACGCTGCGCTGACAGCCGCAGCGCCAGCAACATCCCGGTCGCCACCGCCTCACCGTGCAGCCAGGTGCCGTAGCCCTGCGCGGTCTCGATCGCGTGGCCGAAGGTATGCCCGAGATTGAGAATCGCCCGCAGCCCGCCTTCGCGTTCATCGGCCGCAACCACCTGCGCCTTGATTGCGCAGCTGCGTTCAATCGCCTCCGCCAGCGCCGCTTCCTCGCGCGCCAGCAGCCTGGGCAACTGGGCCTGCAGCCAGCGATAGAATGCCTCGTCGGCAATCAGGCCGTACTTCACTACCTCCGCCATGCCCGCCGCAAACTCTCGTGGCGGCAGCGTCTGCAGGCTGTTGATATCAATGAGCACCGCCTGCGGCTGGTAGAAGGCGCCGATCATGTTCTTGCCCAGCGGGTGATTCACCGCAGTCTTGCCGCCCACGGAGGAATCCACCTGCGCCAGCAGCGTGGTGGGAATCTGGATAAAGTGCACGCCCCGCTGGTAGCAGGATGCGGCAAAACCGGTAATGTCGCCTACCACGCCGCCGCCAAGTGCGATGAAGGTGGTGCTGCGATTGTGTCGGTTGGCCATCACGCGATCGAGAATGTCGCCCAGCGTCGCGAGAGTCTTGAACTGCTCGCCGTCCGGCAGAATGACTTCGGTCACCTGCTGCGTATCACCCAGCAGCGTCCGTACTTTGTCGAGGTACAATGGTGCGATCGTGTCGTTGGTGACAATCACCGCCTGCTTGCCGCTGACGTGACGCCGCAGCAGGTCAGGATCTGAAAGCAAATCCCGGCCGATATAAATTGGATAGCTGCGCTCGCCCAGTTCAACGTGTAGCGTATGCATTAGCTGGGACACACCCGACTCCAGACATAGAGAACCGCGCTATGATAGCGTCTCGGGCATGGACTTGCCCATGCTTCGCGCTGCGCCATGGGCTGCCGACACTCAGCTGAGCTGATTGACCAACCTCTGCGCCACGGTGCGCGGGCTGCAATCATCGGTTTCGATGATATGGTCGGCTATTTCGCGGTACAGCGGATCGCGTACCGCCATCAGCTCCGTCAGTACCTGCTCCGGGTCGCCGGTGCGCAACAGCGGACGACGCCTGTCCCGGCGGGTCCGCCGCACCTGCTCTTCCACCGTGGCGTAGAGGTACACCACGAAACCGCGCGAGGACAGGGCCCGGCGATTCTCGGGCCGCAGTACCGCACCACCGCCGGTGGCCAGTACGATGTTGTCCCACTGGGTCATTTCCTCTATCACCTGCTGCTCGCGTTCGCGGAAGCCCTCCTCGCCCTCCACGTCAAAAATCCACGGAATATCGGCGCCCGTGCGCGCTTCGATTTCGGTGTCGGAATCGAAGAAACGCAGCTTCAGGTGGTCGGCAAGGTACTTGCCAATAGTGGATTTGCCGGCCCCCATGGGGCCGACCAGGAATACGCTGTGCAGGGGAGCCATGCCGAATCGACAGGCCCTAGTCGAGCAAGGTGTCCGCCAGGATTCGCGGCGTGATAAAGATCAAGGTCTCGGTTTTTTCCCGGCTATTGGACTCATTGCGGAAGAACGCGCCGATATAGGGCAGGTCGCCGAAGAACGGCACCTTGTTCACCGACTGGATATCTTCCGTTTTGAAGATGCCGCCCAACACCACCGTCTCGCCATTGCCCACCAGCACCTGGGTGTCGATCTCGGTGGTATCAATGGTGGGAATCTGCGCGCCGAATTCACCCTGCACCAGCTCGCCGATGGAGTCCTGGTTGATCTTGAGCTCCAGCATGATGCGGTCGTCAGGGGTGATATTCGGCGTCACATCCAGCTGCAGCACGGCCTCTTTGAACGATACCGTTGTGGCGCCGCTGGCAGAGGACTCCTGGTAGGGAATCTCCTGACCCGATTTGATCACCGCGGACTGCTTGTCGCCAGTGATCAGCTTCGGCTGCGAGACAACCTCGCCGCTGCCTTCCGCTTCAAGTGCGGACAGCTCGGCGCTGAGCAGCAGGTTATTGCTGGTAAAGCCCACGGCGAAGCCGCTGGTAGAGGCTACGCCAAGATCCACCAGCAGCGCGCCGGGGAACTCAACCGACCCGGGCACGCCATTGATCACGGAGTTGTTCAAGCCCACCACGTTGTCGATATTGCCGGACACCGACAGTATGTCGTCGCCTGCGTCCAGATAGCCGCCGCCCCACTGGATACCCAGGTTCTCGGTGGCATCCGACTGCGCAATCACAATGCGCGCCTCGATCATCACCTGGCGCACCGGAATGTCCACCAGCTCGATGAGATCGCGAATCGCAGCCAGCTTGGTTGCGGTGTCGGTGATGATCAGGGAGTTGGTGCGCTTGTCCGTCACCACGGAGCCGCGATCGGATATCAGGCTGCCGCCTTCCTCGGCGCCGGCCTTGAACAGCTTGACCACGTCCGCCGCGTTGGCGTAGCGGATACGCACGAACTCGGACTGCAATGGAGCCAGTTCGGCAATCTGCTTGTTCGCCTCGATCTGCTGGCGCTCGCGCTCGGCAATTTCCGCCGCAGGCGCGACCATCAGTACGTTGCCTACCTGACGCTTGTCGAGACCCTTGGTTTTCAATACCAGCTCCAGAGCCTGGTCCCAGGGAACGTTCTGCAACCGCAGTGTGATGCGCCCGGACACCGTGTCGCTGGCCACCAGGTTCAGCTCGGTAAAATCGGCAATAAGCTGCAGCACCGCGCGCACTTCGATGTCCTGGAAATTCAGGGAGATGCGATCACCCACGTAGGTGAACTCGTTCTTGCGGATTTCGGCCTCTTTCTTGGAGAGCGGCTTCACGCTGAGTACGTACTGGTTGTCCGTCTGGTAGGCGAGGTAGTCGAAATCACCCGTGGTTTTCATTGCCAGGGTAGCGCCGCGCTCGGTGGTGTTGACGTCCACACTGAGCACCGGCGTGGCGAAATCGGTCACGTCGTAACGACGCAGCAGGCGCTCTGCCACGGTGGTATCGAGAAACTCAACCTTCACGTCACCCGCTTCGCTGAACACGTTCACGTCCACTGAAGGATCAGTGAGTTCCAGGGTCAGGCGACCTTCGCCGTCTGCCGTTCGTTGAAACTGCAAATCGGTGATTTCGGACGCCACATCGGTCACGGCTTCGACAGCGGTAGACAAGGTGTGGGGATCCGTTGACGGCTTCAGGTAATCGGAACCTTCCTGCCCCACCACGAGGAACATATTATTGCCTTCAACCCGCGTTTCGAAGGGCACCAGTTTCACCAGGTTCACGACCAGACGCGTACGATCACCCGATTCCAGCACCGCTGCCTTGGTGGCGTTGCCGTAGGGCAGGCTGAAGCGCTTGTTGTCCAGGCTGCTGGTGGTATTGGGAAAATCCACCGCGATGCGTGCCGGCTTTTCGATCGAATAGGTTTTCATCTCCGGCGGTGGTTCATTGAACTCCACGCGCACCTCGAACTTACTGCCGGGGCGGGAGCTGAACTCGATGTCCTGTATGGTCGGGGCAGCTTGCGCCAAACCCGACAACACGCTTAACGCCAGCGCAGCAGCCGCGCCACGTAACGAGATTCCCAAGTTTTCTTTTGCATTCCCCACGGCCTTCGTCCCCAGATTTTGATTTTCTACTTGATTCGGCTTTAACCCGTCGAGCCGCCTGTTATAAACCACTTAACTTAATCGTTCTTGGACGCTCGACCCATCCGTCATCGGTGCCATCGCTGACTATCTCCACCACCGCGAGGTAGGTATCGGTCATATCCACGATCTTCCCGTGGTGGCGGCCCAGATAATTGCCAATTTTCACCCGATGCACACCGCCGTCGGGATCCTTGATTAGCGACCAGCTCGTATCGCCCCTATCGAGCGTGCCCACCATGCTCAACGAATCGAACGTAAACTGCTCGAGAAACTCCTTCGAGCGGCTTTCATCAGGCTTGATGGCGCTCACGGCCTGGAGCTGTGCGATCTCGCGCACTTCTATCGGCCGCTCGAAAGGGCTGCGCAAGGTGGTCGCGCTGTAGGAGAACGCCTCGTACGCTTTGAACGTCGGAATGGGCGTGATAATACCGCCCGGGCGCGAGCGTTTCTCTTCCATGAACTCATCGAGATCGGAGAAGTCGCGGCCGGAACAGGCAGACAACGCCACCGAGCAGCTAACAATAAACAGTACAGTACGCGGAAAACGGGTCATGGTCAGGCGTCCTCGTCATCCTTGTAGCGATACGTTTTCGCGACAATGTCCATTTCCAGTTTGTTGGCGTTCTTGCTCTTCATGGAAATCTTGAAATCGTGCAGTGTCACAATGCGCGGCAGGCTGGCCATGCCGCTGATAAAGGCGCCCAGGTCGTGGTAGGAGCCCACGGCCGATATGGACATCGGCAGCTCTACGTAGAACTCCCTCGCCTTCTCCTTGTTCAGGTTGATGGATTTGATCTCCAGGCCGTTCAGCAGGCCCTTGTTGGTGATATCTTCCAGCAAACCCGGCACTTCGGTATCGCTCGGCAACTGGCTGACCAGGGCGCCGAAGGATTCTTCCATCTCCACCATCTGCTGGCGATAGGCGTCCAGGTTGGCCGCCTTGAAGGCCTTGTCCTCGAATTCCTTCTTCAGCTTGGTTTCGCGCGCTTCGGCCTTCGCGAGCGTCTCCTGTAGCCCCTCGATATGGTAGTAGTAACCACCGACCAGCAGCGCTATCAACAGCACGACCCAGATGATGACCTTGACCGCTATCGGCCAGGAGCCCACGTTGTCGAAATCGAGGTCGCTGAGGTCGAAGTCGCGCAGCGAGCGCACTGTATCTTCGAATGCCATGGCTAGCCCTCCTCCTCATCATCTGAATCCGGCGCCTTGATTTTCACGGTCAGCTTGAACGAGGTCGCCTGATCGCCATAGGTTGGCGCGGCTTTGACACTATCCAGATTGGGACTCGCCAGCCAGTCGGACGCATCCAGACTACGCATCAGGCTGGACACACGGTTGTTCGACTCGGCGAAGCCGCTGATGGATATCCGATTCTTGTTGGTATCGAGCGTCTGGTAAAACACGCCATCGGGCACTGTGCGGACCAGCTGATCCAGCACACGCACAATAATGGGCCGGTTGCCCTGCAGCTCCTGGATAACGCGCATGCGGTCTAGCAACTGATCCCGCCTTTTTTGCAGATCCTTGATCTCCGCGACCATCTTGTTGAGCTCCTTGATGTTGGTCTCAAGGTACTCGTTGCGCGCTTCCTGTTGATCTATCTGGCCATTCACCACACGGTCTGCCAACAACAGAAGGCCGGCACCCAGCGCAAGCACCAGAACCACCGTGGCAATAAACTCTTTCTTGAGTTCCTGCCGGCGCTCTTCACGCCAGGGTAATAGGTTGATTTGCGCCATCAGTCGAAGCTCCGTAAAGCGAGCCCGCAGGCAATCATCATGGCCGGTGCATCGCTGCTGAGAGCGACCGCGTTAACCCGGGACGAAATGGACATACTGGCAAACGGGTTGACCACCGCCGTGGGCGTACCCAGTTTTTCCTGCACCAGCTCTTCCAGGCCGTCCATCGACGCAACACCGCCGGCGAGAATGATCTGGTCGACGTCGTTGTACTGGCTTGAAGAGAAGAAAAACTGCAGGGAGCGAGCCACCTGCTGCACCACTGCGTCCTTGAACGGGTCGAGTACTTCCGGCTCGTAATCGTCCGGCAGGCCGCCCTGCTTCTTCGCAAGTCCGGCCTCCTCCAGCGGCAGGCCGTAGCGCCGCATGATTTCATCAGTGAGCTGCTTACCGCCGAACAGCTGTTCGCGTGTGTAGATGGTCTGGCCGTTGTGCAACACGCTCAGGGTGGTCATGGTTGCACCAATGTCCACCACTGCCACGGTACTTTGATCGCTGAGGTCAAGCTGGCTCTGTAGCAGGAAGAACGCCCGCTCCATGGCGTAGGCTTCCACATCCATGATCTTCGGTGTCAGTTCGGCAGCCTCGATGGCTTCGACCCGTGCATCAATGGTTTCACGCCGGCATGCGGCGAGCAGCACTTCAACCTGGCCTTCGCGCTCAGGCGAGGGGCCCTGGATTTCGAAATCGATGGCCACCTCTTCCAGCGGATAGGGAATGTACTGATCCGCCTCGAGGGTCAGCTGGGTTTCCATGTCGTCGTCGCTGAGTCCCTCCGGCATGTCGATCATCTTGGTGATGACAGACGAACCGGCGACCGCAACGGCGACATTTTTCAGCTTGGTACGCGACTGCGCCACAACCGTGCGCACGGCGTTCGCCACGCCATCCACATCGTTGACGTTCTTCTCGATTACGGCGTCCTGGGGCAACGAACTCACCGCGTAGCTCTCTACACGATACTGTCCCTGCGTGTGACTCAACTCCAACAACTTTACCGTTGTCGAGCTGATGTCAATCCCCAGAACCGGCGCCCCCTTTCTTTTCCCTATTAGCCCCAGCAACTTTTTTCCTTATCTGTATCACTAACTTAGGATATTTTTATGCCCCGATACATGAATAACAGATATACCACAGTGGAAAATATATCCAAACACAAAAAAGGCTTATAATTACCAAACCCACGGCATCACCCTCCTTTTAACCTGGCATAAGCCGCTGTTTTTCCGGGGATTAATGAGCATCCTGAAATTTATCCTGCGTCTTAGTATGCTCGCCGCCTTGGGGGGCGCATGGCTGGTGGCAGGCGCGTATCTCTACCTCAGTCCCAACCTCCCCGATGTCGCCACGCTGCGCGATGTAAAACTGCAGACGCCCATGCGCGTGTTTACCCGCGACGGGCAGCTCATAGGCCAGTTCGGCGAACAGAAACGTGCGCCGTTGCCGTTCGACGCTATCCCGGAGCAATTCATCAACGCACTGCTGGCGGCCGAGGACGACAGTTTTTTCCGTCATCGCGGCATTGATTTCATGGGGCTGGCGCGCGCTGTTACCGAGCTGCTGCTCACGGGCGAGAAGGGCTCGGGTGGCAGCACGCTGACGATGCAGGTCGCGCGCAATTACTTCCTCAGTCTCGAACGCACGTTCATGCGCAAGTTCAATGAAATACTGCTGGCCATCGAGATCGAACGCGCGCTCGACAAGCGCGAGATCTTTGAACTGTACTTCAATCGCGTTTTCCTCGGACATCGCGCCTACGGCTTTGAGGCGGCATCCCAGGTGTATTACGGCAAAAGTATCGGCGAACTGACGCTGGCGCAGCACGCCATGCTGGCGGGCATACCCAAAGCGCCCTCACGCAACAACCCGATCAGCGGCCCTCAGGCCGGCAAGGAACGGCGTGACTGGATCCTGGGGCGCATGCTGGCCCTGGGATATATCGACGATACGGCTTACCAACAGGCGCGCCAGGCGCCTGTCACCGCGCGCCACCATGGCGCCCAGATCGCGTTCGCGGCGCACTACGCTGCGGAAATGGCGCGCCAGGAAATGCTCAACCGCTACGGTATGGATGCCTACACCAATGGCTACGACGTTTACACCACGATCGACAGCCGTCTGCAGCAGGTGGCGCGGAGCGCCGTGATCAGCGGGTTGATGACCTACGATGGCCGCCATGGCTACCGCGGCCCTGAACAACGCCTGCCGCTGACGCAGGTAGGTGATAACGCGGCAGAAGCCTGGCGCACGGCCCTGATGGAAACCGCCGTGATTGCCGACCTTCAGCCCGCCATCGTCACCGCGGTCAACGGCGAAGCGGAGCAGGCGGTGCTGCTGATGCAGGACGGCAGCTCGGTGGAACTGCCGTATACCAACGGCGTCAACTCGGCACGGCCCTATCGCAGCGAAAACTACGTGGGACCTGCGCCAAAAACGATCGCAGATGTGTTGTCGGTGGGCGACATGATCCGCGTGCGCGAGGATGAAAACGGACAGTGGCAGCTGTCACAGGTGCCTGCGGCGCAGGCGGCCCTTGTGTCGCTCAACCCAAATGACGGCGCCATTCTCAGTATCGTCGGCGGTATGGGTTTTGAACTGAGCAAGTTCAATCGGGCCACCCAGGCGCAGCGCCAGCCAGGCTCGAGTTTCAAACCGTTCGTCTACGGCGCGGCACTCGATGCGGGTTTCACCGCAGCGACCATCGTCAACGATGCGCCGGTGGTGCTGGAAGACAACTCGCTGGAAGACGTCTGGCGCCCGGAAAACGATGGCGGCAAATTCTATGGGCCAACGCGCCTGCGCTGGGCGCTCACCAAATCACGCAATCTTGTGTCTATCCGGATATTGCAACAAATCGGCGTACGCCGGCTAATCGACTACGCGAAGGGTCTTGGGCTGGACATGTCGGACGTGCAACCCAATCTGTCACTGGCGCTCGGGACCCTGTCGATGACGCCGCTGGAACTGGCCAGCGCCTACGCCGTCCTCGCCAACGGGGGCTATCGTGTGGAGCCCTACCTGATCCAGCGCATTGAAGACATCGAAGGCGAGGTACTCTATACGGCGCGTCCGCTCACCGTGTGTGACGACTGTGAAGCACCCGCGGAGACCCGACAGGAACTCAGCATGGACGAAATTCTCGCCGGTGCCGCGGAGCGTCCGCCCAGCGCGCCGCGCGTCATGGAAGAGCGCGTGAATTTCATTCTCGACAGCATGCTCCGGGACGTGATCCTGCGAGGAACCGCGACCAAGGCGCGGGTGCTGGAGCGTGGCGACCTGGCCGGTAAAACCGGTACCACCAACGGCCCGATGGATGCGTGGTTCTCAGGCTACAATCGCGACGTGGTGACCTCTACCTGGGTAGGCTTCGACAACTACACGCCACTTGGGCGGCGCGAGTTCGGCGGCACCGCCGCGCTGCCCATCTGGATCGATTACATGCGCGAGGCGCTCAAGGATCATCCAGAGCGACAGCGCCCCCTGCCTGCGGGCATTGTCACGGTGCGCATCGACCCGGAAACCGGCCTGCTCGCCGCGCCAGGCCAAAGCGATGCGATCTTCGAGTACTTCCGCGAGGAATACGTGCCGAAGAACAACCCGGACAGCGATCCATTGCTGCAGGGTGGCGGCACCCAGGACTTGTTCAGGGAAATTTTCTGAGGGTGTGGGCCGCTACAGCGTAGGGCTGTAATTCTCCGGCAGGGGCATCCGCGCCACGCCGGTGTTGACCGCCGCACGCGCCACGGCCGGGGCGATCTGCGACAACAGGCGCACATCCACCGGCTTGGGGATAATATAGTCCGGCCCGAATTCCAGATGCTCCAGACCGCAGGCTTCCAGCACCACCTGCGGCACCGGCTCGCGTGCCAGGGCGCTCAGCGCGAGTACGGCGGCCACTTTCATTTCCTCGTTGATACAGGACGCGCGCACGTCCAGCGCGCCGCGGAAGATGAACGGGAAGCCCAGTACGTTGTTAACCTGGTTGGGATAATCAGAGCGCCCGGTGGCGATAATGAGATCGTCACGCGTGGCAAGCGCCAACTCGGGCTGAATCTCCGGGTCGGGGTTGGAGCAGGCAAACACCACCGGGCGATCCGCCATCGACAGGAGCATATCCGCGCTTAACAGGTCGGCGCCGGAGAGCCCGATGAACACATCGGCCCCTTTTATCGCATCCGTGAGACTGCGTTTCTCCGTGTTATTGGCAAAATCCTGCTTGTAGGCGTTCACGCCCTCACGCCCGTCGTAAATCACCCCGCGACGATCCAGCATGTAGATATGCTCACGGCGCGCGCCCATGCTCACCAGCAGTCGCATGCAGGCAATGGCCGCCGAACCGGCGCCGAGACAGGTAATCACCGCGTCCTCGAGTCGTTTCCCCTGGATTTCCAGCGCATTCAACAGGCCGGCCGCAGTGACGATGGCCGTGCCGTGCTGGTCGTCGTGAAAAATCGGGATGTCGCAGCGCTCGGCAAGGGCGGTTTCAATCGAGAAACACTCCGGCGCCTTGATATCTTCCAGGTTGATGCCGCCGAAGGTGCCGGCGATGCGGGCCACCGTATCGATGAATTCCTGGGGATCTTCAGTATCGACTTCAATATCTATCGCGTTGATGCCGGCAAAGCGCTTGAACAACAGCGCCTTGCCTTCCATGACCGGCTTGCTGGCCAGCGCGCCGAGATTACCGAGGCCGAGGACGGCGGTGCCGTTGCTGACCACCCCCACAAGATTGCCTTTGCCGGTGTAGCGGTACGCTTCGGCGGGGTCGCGCGCGATTTCCCGGCAGGGCTCGGCGACGCCCGGACTGTAGGCCAACGACAGATCCCACTGCGTTTCCGCCGGCTTGGTCAGCTCGATGCTGATTTTGCCTGGCTGCGGTTCAGCGTGGTAGTCGAGAGCCTGTTGTTTGAGATCGTTTACCATGATGTCGCCTGTTAACTACGGCTGAGCGGCGTAAAAAGGTCACCGAGCATAAAGAAAAGGGCCTGACGTAACAAGGCGCAAAATCACGGCCGCGGGCGCGGGGACAGGCGCGGGCGTCGAACGGCCTGAGCCGGACCAGAAACGAAAAACGCCAGCACCCCGGAAGGGCGCTGGCGCTGCATTCCTGCCGCGAGAGTTCGCAGCGAGCGAGCCTTCAGCGCGAAGAACCGCGGTTGCCAAAGCGCTTGTTGAAGCGATCGACGCGACCGCCGCTGTCCACGATCTTTTGCTTGCCGGTGAAGAACGGGTGGCACTCGGAACACACGTCAACGTGAAAGTCTTCACACAGCGTGGACCGCGTCTGGATGGTATTGCCACAGCTGCAGGTTGCGGTCACTGCCTCGTACTTCGGATGAATCTCAGCTTTCATTGCCTTTCTCCTGTTGATCGGTGCCGCCAACCGGGCCCTGCCGGCCACCGCACCTGATATGGAGTGGAGTCACACGCAGCGCGCGACCCAAAAAATAGGCGGGCATCTTACCAGACGGCGCACCATAAGCAAGGCCCCCGCAGCTTTTGCTACAATACCCGTTTTCACAGGTCACAAGCGGCGCCATGTCCATACTTCGCCTGGCGATACCGTCCCCCCTGCGCCGCCCGTTCGACTACCTGCCGCCCGCCGGCATGGACGCGTCTGCGGTGAATGCGCTGCGACCGGGACAACGAATGAGGGTTCCATTCGGCACCCGCGAGGTGACCGGCTACCTGATCGGCGTATTCCCGCAGAGCGGCGCGCCCGAGGGCAGCCTGAAACGCGCTGGCGCGTTACTCGACGATGCGCCGCTGATCGACGCCACCCTGTTCGACCTTGCCCGCTGGGCCGCCGACTACTATCACCACCCCTGCGGTGAGGTGTTCCAGGCACTCTTCCCCAAACGCCTGCGCGACGGCAAAGCGCGGGAGCCGTACGGGCAACGCGGCTGGCGCCTGAGCGCGCGTGGCAAAGGCCTGCCGGCCGGCGCACCGGCGCGCTCTCCGAAACAGGCCGGCGCGCTGGCGCTGTTGCGTTCGCGCGGCGCCATGACGACGGATGCACTCGTGGCGGAAGGCATCAGTACTGCGGTGATGCGCGCGCTGCGCGACAAATCGCTCATCGAGGCCTGTTCGATCGAGGTTGCGGCGAGCGCAGCTCACTGCCACACCGGGCTGGCGCTGAACCCGGAGCAGGCCACCGCGCTCAAGGCGCTGCAGGCGGCAGGCTCCGGGTTCAGCTGTCACCTGCTGGAAGGCGTCACCGGCAGCGGTAAAACGGAAGTCTACCTGCAACTGATCGCGGACTGCCTGCAGCGGGGCCGTCAGGCGCTGGTACTGATCCCGGAGATCGGGCTCACACCGCAAACCCTCGGCCGCTTTCAGGCGCGCTTCGACTGTCATGTGGTGGTACTGCACTCGGGTCTCACCGACGCGCAACGCTACCGGGCCTGGGAGGCCGCCCGCGACGGCAGCGCGCACATCGTCATCGGCACGCGCTCGGCCGTGTTCACGCCGCTTGCGGACACCGGCCTGATTGTCGTGGATGAAGAGCACGACGCCTCCTATAAACAACAGGACGGGTTCCGCTACAACGCTCGCGATATCGCGGTAAAACGCGGGCAACTGGCGAACTGCCCGGTGCTCCTCGGCAGCGCCACGCCCTCGCTGGAAAGCCTGCATAACGCACTCGCCGGGCGCTACCGGCATCATCGGC
>JAWKZK010000010.1:0-193189 GCA_041396005.1 Halioglobus sp. | reverse complement strand
CCACCAGATCACGGGTAATGGCCATCTCCGGCGTGTCCGTCACCTGCAACGGCGAACCGTCGGGCAGTTCCAGCTGCACGCTGCTGCCGTCGGGCGTAATCAGCGTATCGCCTTCCTGCAGTACATCGCCGGCGCGCAGTGCACGCAGCTCGCCCTCTTCATCCCGCGCATAAGCCTTGCCGGTGATTGCTGTTACTACTGCCGTTACGTCGTTTGCCATGATCTGTTCCTTGCCCCGTCGGTCATCAAACCGAGTCCGTGAGATCGTTTATCGGTTGTATGTGCCCGATACTAAAGAGGCCGCCACGCAGCCACATGGTACTTTTGGGCAGGTAAATTCATTACTGTGAGCCAGGTCACAGGCGCCCTGCCCCCCGATCGCGGCCGCACGCCCCTGCCCAGCATCCATCGTCCCGCTGTCAGTTAACCGTGCTGTACGTGGGGATATGGTGCATGACGAGCGCGAGCTGCACCCTGTCGCGCACGCCCAGTTTCTCGAAAATCGCCGTGAGGTGCGCCTTCACCGTGCGCTCGGATATCTTCAGGATACCGGCAATTTCGCGATTGCTGGCGCCCCGGGCCACCTGCTCCGCCACCATCAACTCGCGCGATGTCAACGCGTTGAGCTCCAGTGTCTGCGGCGCGCTGCCGGGCACCAGTCGCGCGGATGCGGTGACAAAACGCTGCATGAGTTCAGACGGCATCCACAACCCGCCGTGCTCCACCACCAGCGCAATTTCACGCAATTGCTCCGGCGCCGCCAGCGCGTGGCAGTAGCCCTTGGCACCTGCCTGCAACATCACGAAGGCGTCGGCCTCTGACGGCGTCGCCGCCATGGCGATGACCGGGCAGCCCTGCGTCAGGGCCGCCTGAAGCGCTGCAACCCGTGCCGGAGCCGACGCGCTGCCGAGATCCAGCCACAGGCTTTGCAGGCCGTGCTGGAGCAGCCCCGCCATGTCGCTCACCACGGGCTCCGCGGGAAACGCCTCCTGCCACCGCTGCCGCGACTCGCCCACCGCAGAGACCAGGACGCGCGCCATCAGCGCTCCGTGAGCGCGTACTGCTTGGCGCGCAGTACCGGCTTCATGAGATAGGCCAGAACGCTCTTCTTCCCCGTCAGAATGTCCACCTCCACGGTCATACCGGGAATAATGGGCTTGTCTACCGCCATGCCCACTTCATGCGTGCGCACCCTGATCTCGTAGAACGGGTTACCCTCTTCATCCATCACGGTGTCCGCGCCAATCCGTTCCACCACGCCCTCCAGACCCCCGTACACCACGAAATCGTAGGCCGTGAACTTCACCAGCGCGGCCTGGCCGGGCACCAGAAAGGCGATGTCCTTCGGACGAATGCGCACTTCCAGCAGCAATGTGTCGTCTGCGGGCACTATTTCAATGATCTCCTTGCCCGGCAGTACCACGCCGCCGATCGTGTGATAGTGCAGCTGCTTGACCGTGCCGTTCACGGGCGAGCGCACTTCCGTCTGCCGCACGCGATCCGACAAGCCTTCGCTCGCTTCGCGCAACCCGTTCATGCGCGACAGCGTATCGGCGAGCTCCTCACGCATGGCGTTCATGAATTGCAGCTCAACCTCGTTCAGCTTGTGTTCGGCCTCGACTATCGACGAGGCGATGCGGTTGATCTGTGCCGCCGCCTGCTCGCGCTCGCCCTTGAGCTGATTCACCTCGCGCTCGAGGCGCAGAATCTCCACCTGTGACACCGCGCCGGACGCCACCATCGGCTGCGTGACGCTGAGCTCTTCCCGGCTGAGTTCGAGGGAGCGCGCCGCCTGCTGCTCGCGTGCGATCACCTCGGTGAGTTCCTCGCGACGCTGTGTCAACTGCTCTGTCGCGATCTGCTTCTCATACTCCAGTTCGTCGCGCAGGGACGCCAGCAGCGAGGTCTCTTCGGCTACGATTTCCGGCACCGCCTGGCGCAGTGCCTCGCTGGGGTTGAACTCGGTATTCTCGAGCATGGCGCGCAGGCGCTCGGTGCGCACCGACAGGGCCTGAAACTCCGCGCGGTTCTCACGCAGGGTAGACTGCGACCGGGTCTGGTCGAGGCGCACCAGCAGTTGACCTTCCTTGACGATGTCGCCCTCGCGCACGTTGATTTCGGTGACCACGCCGCCGTCCTGCGATTGAATCACCTGCACCTGGCGCGAGGGAATCACCTTGCCGGTGCCGCGGGTTACTTCATCGATCATGGCGAAGGCCGCCCATATCAGCAGCATCACCACGGCAATGGCGACGGTGTAGAGCAGGGCCCGCGCGCGCAGCGGCTGCTGCTCTACAAACGCGCGGTGCGCGTCGTTCTCCCAATCCTGCGAACTGGCCTCTTCTTCGCGCATCCAGGGTGCGAACAGCCAGTCCACAAGGCCTCTGCGACGCGGGATGCCCGCTGCATCCGCTTGCGCTGCGCTACCTGTCGATGTGTCTTGCGTCTCTGTCATTGCGCTTTACCGATGCGGCCCTGCTGCAGGGCTTTGACCACGCTGTCGCGCGGGCCGTCTGCCACCAGTTTGCCCTTGTCGATCACCAGTATCCTGTCCACCATCTCCAGCAGGGAATTGCGATGGGTCACCACCAGCCAGGTGCGCCCTTCTACAAACCGCGCCAGCTGTTCCTTGACCCCGGCTTCCGTGGAGTGATCCATGGAACCGGTGGGCTCGTCCATTAACAGCATGGCAGGCTCGTGCACAATCCCACGCGCCAGCGCCACGGATTTCCGCTGACCGCCGGAGAGCGAATCCCCGCGCTCGCCCACCAGCATGTCAAAACCCTGCGGGTGGCTGTTGACGAAATCGGTGAGCTGCGCGATTTCCGCCGCGCGCACCAGGGCTGCATCCGAAACCTGCGGATTCGACAGGGTCAGGTTGTCGCGCAGGCTGCCGTAGAACAGGGTGACGTCCTGCGGCACATAGCCCACGTGCGCGCGCAGCTCGGACGGGTCGAGCTGGCGCACATCGATGCCGTCTATCAGGATGGCGCCGGCCGATGGCTGGTAGAGACCCATGGCCAGCTTCTGCAGCGTGGATTTGCCCGAGCCCACCCGCCCCAGGATCGCCACGCGCTCGCCGGCCTTGATCCTGAACGACACATCGCTCAGTGATTCCACCTCCGCACCGGGATACGCGAACGACACGCCCTTGAATTCGATATCGCCGCGCAGCACCTCGCGCGACAGAAACTGCGCGCCCTCCGGTCGCTCCACCGGCTTGGCCATCACGTCCTCGAGGCTCTTGAGTGAAATCTGTGCGTTGTGATACTGCGTGATCAGACCTGCGAGCTGCCCGAACGGCGCCATGATGCGCCCGGACAGCATCGTGCAGGCGATCAGGCCGCCCATGCTGAGTTGCCCGGCGGTAATCAGGTAGACCCCCACCACGATCACCATCACGGTCACCAGCTGTTGTCCCCACTGCGTGACATTGATGGCCGAGTTCGACAGCAAGCGCAGCTTCACGCCCACGTGGGCCAGGAAGGTGGTGGACTCTTCCCAACGGCGCTGCATCCGCGACTCGGCGCCCATCGCCTTGATGGTATCCAGCCCCACGAGGCTTTCGATCAGGGTGGAATTGCGCATCGCGCTGGCGCGGTAGGTGGTCTCCGCCAGTTCCTTCAGCCGCCCCTGCACCGACAGCGCGTAGCCGAGCACCAGCAGCAGGCCGAGTACCAGCGGCAACAATACCGGCCAGGCGATCCAGCCGATCACCAGAATGAAAATCAACGCGAACGGAATGTCGATCAGGGTGGTGATGGACGCCGAGGTGATGAAATCGCGCACGGTTTCAAACGAGCGAAGATTCACTGCATAGGAGCCCACCGACGCGGGGCGGTGCTCGAGGCGAATGCCCAGCACGCGCTCCATGATCAGTGAGGAGAGGCGAATGTCCACGCGGCGGCTGGCGAGATCCAGAAAGTAACCGCGCATGGTGCGCAGCGTGATATCCGCCAGCATGACGATCAGTACGCCCGCCGCCAGGATCCACAGGGTTTCGGTGGCATGGTTCGGCACCACCCTGTCGTAGACGTTCATGGTGAACAGTGGCAGTGCAAGGGCAAAAACGTTGATGAAGAAGGCCGCCAGCAACACGTCGCGGTAAATCGGCGTGTTGGCGCGAATGGCGTCCCAGAACCAGTGACCACGCCCGGATACTGCGGCGCGCGGCGCGCGCGCGTCGAAACGATAGCGCGGACGGCACAGTATCGCACTGCCGGTTTCCTCCCGCGCAAGCTGCTCGACGGGAACGCTCACCGCCGCCTCGCTGAGTTCGGGATAGATCACCTGGGCAGATTGTCCGCCCTCCTCCCAACCCATCAGCAGGCAGGCGCGCTCATTTTCCAGAAGCAACACCGCGGGTAGCAGCGCCGGCGCGATATCCGCCGCGCGGCGGTACACAATCTTACTCGCCAGGCCTGCACGCGACGCCGCGCGCTCGAACAGGGAAGGCGTCAGCAGCCCGGCATCGAGCGGCAGGCCGCCGGACAACGCCTCACCGGTTGTGCCGCTGCCATGGTAACGACACAGCGCCAGCAGGCACTGCAATAACGCATCATCTTTCGGGCTCACGTCCAACGGTACTTCCCCTGTCATACCGCATACGCCCGCGGGCCTTGACACTTCAACCTTTACATCTGCGGGCATTTATAGTGCGAATGAGGATATTGTAAGGCGCCGCGCTTTACCACGGTATGAAGTCGCTTAACTCTGTAAAAGTGCAGATTTTTCGCGTGAGCCACACAATATGTGACATTCTCACATGCGCCGGCGGAGCCGCGACACGCCTGAAGGGCCGGGCGCCTTGCCAGACATTCCGCGCGTCAATACACTGCCATCAAGACACTCACAGCACCAGCGAGGCCTGCATGTCCCGTATCCTGATGATCAGTTCCGACTGCCACGCGGGCGGACTCCCCGAACATTACAAACCCTACATGGACAAGCAGTTCCATGACGCGGCGGATGCATGGTGGTTGCAGTATGCCCGCGAGATGATGAAACGCATGGGGACGTTTTTCGACCAGGAAGCCGCGGCCGATTTCAGCAGCCGCTCCGGAGACCAGGGTGCCGGCCGCATGGACCCGAACGCGGCGCAGAGCGCGGCGCAGGCAACCGACCAGGAGCTGTGGGATTTCCTCTGCGATCCCGACAGCATGATCGCGCCGAGGCGCGGCGAGTACCTCCCCGACGTGCGGCTCAAGGAACTGGAGGACGACGGTCTTGCCGGTGAGGTGATCTTTCCGCAGATGGCGCCGTTCGGCGCCGGTCTGATGCAGTACCGCCACAGCATCCCGCCCGAGCACAGTCTCGCGGGTAACCGCGCCTACAATCACTGGCTGGCGGATCTCTGTCGCAATAACCCGGGCCGGCACGCCGGCGTGGCAGTGATCAACGTGGACGATATCGCAGTGTCGGTGCGCGAAGTGCGCGAGGCGCATGCGATGGGATTGTTCGGCGGCGTGCTGCTGCCTACCAGTACCGGGCCGCATCCCTATTACCATGATTACCAGCGCTACGCGCCGCTGTGGCAGGCCTGCGAAGAACTCAACATGCCCATTCACACGCACTCGGGCTGGTCGCCGGATTACGGCGATCTGCCCAGCGCAACGCCCATGTACATCAGCGAGGTGGACATGTGGGCGCAGCGCCCGTTCAAGGCCCTGCTGTGGTCCGGCGTGTTTGAACGCCACCCCGGGCTGAAACTGGTGTTCACAGAAACCGGCTGTGGCTGGATACTCGAGATGCTGCGCGTGCTGGATTTCAAGATCGACAACCCGATTTTCGCGCATTTCACCAAAGAGTTGTCGCTCACGCCGCGCGAGTACTTTCAGCGCAACTGTTTCATCGGCGCTTCCTTCCTGCCGCGCCATGAGGTCGGCAGCCGGCATGCCATTGGTGTGGACAAATTGATGTGGGGCTCCGACTACCCTCACATGGAAGGCACCTGGCCGAACACGGCGCACAAGCTGCGCGAGACGTTTCACGATGTACCCGAGGCGGAAATACGCAGCATCCTGGGCGATACCGCGGTCGACGTATTCGGCTTTGATCGCACGCTGATGGAAGAGGCCGCCGCGCGCATCGGGCCGGAGCTGAGCAGTATCAGGCAGGCGCCGGAGGCCGCCTGATACCATTGCGTGGCGGCGCCCCTTGGGCCGCTACCGGCGGATCAGCCGGTCACGCGACGTTGAATTCGTCGAGCCCGATGGCCTGGTGCAGCTTGCGGTATTCCTTGAAAGTGCCGGGAAACAGAAACGGCGCGTGTCCCGAGGCGTTAATGTAGTAGCTGGAACAACTGGTGTTGCCCCAGCTGAACTTGCTGAAGCGCTGGTCCATCCACGCGTTGTAGTCATCAAACGCCTGCTGCTTCACTTCAAGGCTGTGCGCACCTGCGTCGCGCGCTTCGCGCAACAGCCCGACGATGGTCTCCACGTTGCGCTCCAGCGTAATGAAATACGACACGTTGAGCACCAGCCCGTTGGGGCCCACGGCAAAAAAGTAGTTCGGGAAACCCGGCACGCAGATACCCTTGTGCGAGCGCTGGTCCGCACCCATGGTGTCCGCCAGTGATCTGCCCTCGCGGCCCGTCACGGTGATGCGGTCGTAGTCGAGGATCCGGTAACCCGTGCAGTAAATGATCACGTCGGCCGCAATCTCCCGGCCGTCACTGGTCACCACGCCGCCTGGCGTCACTCGCGCCAGGCCCTGCGGCACGAGGTCCACGTTGTCGCGATTCAGCGCCGGATAAAAATCGTCTGACACAAGCCCGCGCTTGCACCCGTAGCGGCTGTCGGGTATCAGCGCCGCGCGCAGTTCAGGGTCTTCCACGGTGTCGTTGATGTACTTTTTCACCATCGATTCAAACTGGTCCATGCGCTTGTGGCCCAGGGTGACCGCGTGCGCCACCTGGCCCATCATCAAACCCTGTACGGCGCGTGTCGCGCCTATCAGCCAGGGAAAACGCCTGAAGCGGCGTCGTTGCGCATCGCTGTAGACCTTGCGACGGCGCGGCATGATCCAGTTGGGCGAACGCTGCAACACCGTGAGATGCCCGGCTAGTTTCGCCACTTCCGGCACGATCTGCACGGCGGCGGCCGCACTGCCCACCACCACCACGCGCTTGCCGGTCAGGTCCACGTCGTGATTCCACAGCGTGGAATGCCAACTGTCACCGGCGAACGCGTCGCGGCCCTCCACCTCAGGGTAGAGCGGCGTGTGCTGGTTGCCCATGGCGTTGATCACCGCGTCGAAGCGGCCCTCGGGCCCTGTTTCCGACGTCAGGTTCCACTGTCCGCTGTCTTCCACTTCCGCACGCACGATGCGGGTATTCAGGCGCAGGTGTGGATCCAGCCCGAAGCGCGTGGCGCAGTCCGCCAGATACGCCTGGATCTCGGCAAAGCCCACGAAGCTGGCGCTCCAGTTGGGGTTGGGCGCGTAGGAAAACGTGTAGGAATGCGCCCACACGTCGCAGGCGAGCCCCGGGTAGGAATGCAGACGCCAGGTACCGCCGGGCGCGTCCAGGGCGTCAAAGATCGTGAACTCTTCAAAACCCTGGCGTTTCAGTTCATGGCCGGCGGCGATGCCGGCCGGGCCAGCGCCGATAATCGCTATCCGCATTCAGATTCTCCCTGTGCAACGGATGCCGCTGCACGATTCACGACAGGTGTCCACACGCTCGCACCGCCCCTCTATCCGTCCGCCAGGCTCAGCCCGCGTCTGCGACATCGAAACGGATGGGCATCTGCTTGATGCCGTGAATGAAATTCGAACGCAGCCAGTTCACGTCGCCGTCGAACTGTGGATTGCGCACACGCTTCAGGATTTCCTCGAAGATCACCTTCAGCTCCAGCCTCGCGAGGTGCGAACCCAGGCAGAAATGTTCTCCCACGCCAAACGCCCGATGGTTGTTGCGCACGTCCTCGCGCTGCTGGCGCTTGATGTCGAAGGTATCCGGATCACTGAACACGGTCTCGTCGGCGTTCGCGGAGGGATAGAACATGATGACCTTGTCGCCGGCCCTGATCGTCTTGCCGGCCAGTTCCACGTCTTCCGTGGCGGTGCGACGAAACGCAATCACTGCCGGGTCGTAGCGCAGGAATTCCTCGATCGCCCCGTCCAGCAGCGATGGATCGTCAACCAGCATCTGGTACTGCTCCGGGTGTTCGATCAACAGGCGCATACCCTGTGAGGTGACGGTGCGCGTGGTTTCATTCCCGGCAACAATCAGCAATAGAAAGAAGTGACAGAACTCTTCGTCGGTGAGCGGTTCATCTTCTACCGTTCCGGTGAGCAGCACATGCACGATATCGTCCTGCGGGTTCGAACGGTGCAGAGTCGCCAGCTCGTGCGCGAGAAAGAACATCTCGGCCATGGCGTTCTCGCCGTCGGCCTCGGTGGTAGTCAACTCCGGATCCGACATGCCCAGCATGATGTTGGTCAGCTCGAACAGGCGACGACGTTTGTCCAGCGGCACGCCCATGAGTTCACAAATCGCCACCAGCGGGAGCTCGGCGGCGATATCCTCTACGAACTCGCACTTTCCGCCCTGCACGGCCTGTTCCACGATCTGCCGCGCCACATCACGAAAGCGCGGTTCGTAGCTGTCCACTTTCTTGGGCGTAAACGCGTTGCGCACCAGACGTCGGTACTTGAGGTGCTGCGGCGGATCCATGTTGATCATCTGCTGTCGCAGAATCTGCAGTCGCTCCTCCTCCGCTTCCCACAGAAAGCAGGTTTTCTCCGACGACGAGAACAACTGCGGGTTCTTGGACACGTAATCCAGCTCCGCATGCCGGGTGACCGCCCAGAAGCCTACGCCCTGCTCGGGATCCTCGTGCCAGTACACCGGCTCCTCGTTGCGCAAATAACGAAACACGTCACGCGGCACGCCGCCGTGAAAGGTTTCGGGCGCCATAAGATCAATATGCGGACAACCTGCCATGGACGTTACCTGTACCAGCTGGGATGAGAGCGCCAAGCCTACACCCTATTAGTCGCTAGCTTCAAGCCGACTGTCAGCACGACGGGCGTCGGCCGCCGTGAATCAGGCCATCGCCAGCCTCAGCTCCGCGAGGCGCCGCACAAAGATGCTGGGCACGTGCTGTGGCGTCGTACCCGGCGCGACCGCGAATTCCCGCGTCTGCGCGAGCAGTTCCTCGAGAATGATGCACGCCTCCATGCGCGCCAGGCGCGCGCCGACGCAAAAGTGGATGCCATGGCCGAAGCCGAGGTGCTCGCCCGCGTTGACCCGTTGCAGGTCGATGTCTTCGGGGGCGTCAAACACCGCGGGGTCGCGATTGGCTGCGGCCCACAACAGCAGCAGGCGCGCGCCGGCAGGAATGTGCACGCCACCCAGGGAGGCGTCCTCGACCACCGCCCGATAATGGCCCTTGAACGGCGACTCAAGGCGCACGACCTCCTCCACGAAGCGCTCGATGAGCGCCGGTGCCCCGCGCAGGCGCGCCTGCAGGGCGGGCTGCCCCGCCAGCATGCGGATGGCGCTTCCCACCAGGCTGGACGTGGATTCACCCGCAGCGCCAACCAGCACAATGAGTATGGATACCGCCTCCTGTTCACTGATCAGGCCAGCGGCCTCGCCCGCCACCAGCGCGTCCAGCACGCTCTGGCCGGTCACGTTCGGCTGCCGCCGGGCCCGCGCCAGATGATCGCGCAGGTAAGCCGCCAGCGCGCCGGTGGACTCACTGAGACGCGCCATCTCGGCAAGCCCCGCAGTACCGGAGAGGATATCGCCGCCGGCGAACGCCCATTCCAGGAGACGGTCAACGTCTGCCACCGGCAGGCCGGTGAGCCGGGCCATCACCATGACCGGCACAGGATTGGCCAGCTCGCCAAGACAGTCTCCGCCGCCGGCCAGCAACAGCCTCTCCACGCGCGGGCGCACCCACTCACGCACCTCGGCTTGCATGGCCGCCACGCTGCGCGCGTTCAAACTCCGCAGCACCAGTTTGCGATGCACGGCGTGCACCGGCTCATCGGCATTCGCCAGGGCATCTACCGTGCCGCCGAATTGCGTCAGGTCGAACAGCTCGGGGGCGCCGCTCTCGCCGGTGATCAATATCCCGGTGAGATTGGCGGAGAATGCGCGGGTATTCCTCAGGGCGGCGTGCACCAACGCGTGGGAGGCGACCAGATAGACAGGCGTATCCGGCACGCGATACACCGGCGCGTGGCGCAGCAATGCGCGATAGAACGGATACGGGTCTTCAATGACTGCGGGATCAAGCAGGCGGAACTGCTCGGGGCATGGGTCAATCGCTGCGTCTTGCATGGCGTCCTCCGCGGTGGTCCGAATCCTGCACGCTTGCGTAGAACTACCTTAACCGGAGACCACCCTGTGCGCATCACCCAGACAGAGCTAAACGCCATGCCCGGCCGCCGACGCGCGGCCTTTGTCAATTCGCTGTCGGGATTCAAGTCGGCCAATCTCGTGGGCACGGCCGATGCGACGGGCCGCAGCAACCTCGCCATCATGAGCTCCGCCGTGCACCTCGGCTCCAGCCCTGCCCTGATGGCACTGGTCATTCGCCCTGGCGGCGAGGAACGGCACACCCTGCACAACATCCTTGCCACCGAGGCGTTCAGTATCAACCACGTGACCGCCGACATCGTTCCCGCGGCGCACCAGACCGCCGCGCGCTACCCCCGGGACATCTGCGAGTTCACCGCCACCGGTCTCACGCCTGCCTGGGTGGAGGGTTTCGCGGCACCGCTGGTCGCCGAAGCCGGCCTGCGACTCGGGCTGCGACTGCGCGAACACCAGAGGCTTGCCATCAACGCCACCCACCTGTTGATCGGCGAGATCGTCCTCGTGGAGTTGCAGGAGAGCTGGCTCAACGACGCGGGCGGGGTCGACCTGCACCGAGCGGGCAGCATCGCCCTGAGCGGCCTGGATACCTACTGCGCGCCGCTGCCACTCAAGCGCATGGCCTACGCGAAACCGGATCTGCCGCCGCGTGAGATCGCCATGGATGCGCCGACCAATCTGGACGACAGTTTGACGAACACCCGCAATCGCCCAGCCCTCACCCAAACAGGTGATGCTGCTGCGCACGCCCCGGGCAACAGTGCGCCCAACTCACACTCAAGGGAGAAACGCCATGAATCTGCCACTGGATCCTGAAGCCCTGCGCGTTGCGCAGCAGGGAGAAGAGATGCTGGAACGAATCCACGCGCTGCTGCCGCTGTTGCGCGACAACGCTGCGCAGGCGCGGGAGGAGCGGCGCGTGCCCAAGGAAAACATCGAGGCGCTGCGCAAGGCCGGCTTCTTCCTCGCGTTGCAGCCCGAACGCTGGGGCGGTTACGAGCTCGATCCGCAGGACTTCTTCCGCATGCAAATGGCCATCGCACAGGCCTGCATGTCCACGGCCTGGGCCAGCGGCATCGTGGCGGTGCACGCCTTCCAGATCGCGCTGATGGATGTTCGCGCGCAGCAGGACGTCTGGGGCGAGGACATTCACACCCGCGTATCGTCATCCTACGCGCCGATGGGCAAAGTGGAGCCGGTAGACGGCGGCTTCCGCTTCAGCGGTCGCTGGGGTTGGAGCAGCGGCTGTGATCATTGCACCTGGGCACTGCTGGGCGGCATCCTGCCCGACGGCAGCTACCGCACGTTTCTGGTGCCGGCCAGCGACTACCGCATCGAGGATACCTGGCACTCGATGGGCCTGCAGGGTACTGGTTCGAACGACATCGTGGTCGAGGACGCCTTCGTACCGGATTACCGCACGCACAAACAAACCGATGGCTTCCAGGGCACCAACCCGGGTGTCAGCGAAAGCAGCGCCCCGCTCTACCACTTGCCCTGGGCGCAGCTTTTCATCCGCGTCGTCTCTACTCCCGCTATTGGCGCAGCCCGCGACGCGCTGGCGCTGTACACCGACCTGGTGCGCAGCAAAGCCAGCGGCGATGTCACCAAACTTGCGAAGGACGTGGGCACGCAGATGCGTATTGCCGAGGCGCGCAACAGCATCGAGGAAATGACCACCGTGCTGCTGGGCAATTTTGATCGCATGATGGCGCTGGTGCGCGATGGCCAGCCGGTGCCGCTGGAAGACCGCATCCTGTACCGTTACCAGGCGTCGCTGGTCATTGAGAAATCCATCGCGGTCGTGGATTCACTGTTCTCTTCCGCGGGCGGGTCCTCGGTGTTCCAGGGCAGTCCCATCCAGCAGCGCTTCCTCGACATTCACACGGCCCGCGCGCATGTCGCGAACAACCCCACCGTATTCGCGCGCAACCTTGGCGCGGTTGCGCTGGGTGCCGACAATGGAGACTTCTTCGTATGAACCTCAATGCCCTGATGTTACTGTTCTTGATCTTCGCCCTGGGGTTGCCCCTGTACGGCATGCAGAACAACGAGGTGGGCGGCGGCAACATCACGCCTGCATTGGTGACTGTTACCAGCAGTGGAAGGCCGAATCCGGCGGTGTGGTCGCGGTCGCCGTGGCTGACGCCGCCGCGCGCGCGGAGGCATCGCCCGAGGAGCTCGGCAAGCTCGCCTACGTTGGCTGTATCGCCTGCCATGGCGCCGGCGGCGAGGGCGGCGTGGGGCCGGCGCTCGCCGGACAGGACAGCGCCGCCATCAGCAGTATGCTGGTGGCCTATCGCAACGGTGAAACACGCGGCAACCAGAGCGCCCTGATGTGGAGCCAGGCGGCACAGCTTTCAGACCTGGACATCGAGAACCTCGCCGCTTTCATTGCCTCGCTGTGACCGGTCATCATGGATGACCCGTCGCTCATCCTGGTACTTGGCGACCAATTGACTCCCGGGCGCTGCGCGCTGGCCGGCGCCAGGCCCGGGGTCGACAGCGTCGTGATGGCCGAGGTGCGTGAAGAAGCCGGCTACGTCGCCCACAACAAACACAAGATCGCGCTGATCTTCGCGGCGATGCGTCATTTTCGCGATGCCTTGCGCGACATGGGCTTCGCAGTGCACTACTACCCCTACGAGGCCGGCATCGCGTCCATCAGTGACGCCATCGATGCGGCGCTGGACGCCTGCGACGCGAGCCGCGTGCGCGTGTGCGAGCCGGGTGAGTACCGTCTGCAGGCGGCCCTGCGTGACTGGCAACCGGGTGTGCCGGTCGACTGGGTGACGGATGACCGTTTCCTGGCATCCGCAGACGCGTTCAAGGCCTGGGCGAAGGGTCGCAAGCAACTGCGCATGGAACACTTCTACCGACGCATGCGGGTACACCACGCGTTGCTGCTGGAAGCGGATGACCAACCCGCTGGCGGTCGCTGGAACTACGACAGTGAAAACCGCAAGGGCTGGCGATCGCAACAGGCCGTGCCGGCACGCCCTGAACACCCGCCCGACCAGATCACCCAGGACGTCATTGCACTGGTCGAAGAAGCGTTTCCCGAGCATCCCGGCGACCTCAGCCGTTTCTACCTGGCGACCGATCGCGCCGGCGCCGAACTCGCCCTTGACTGGTTCCTGGAACACGCGCTCGCGCACTTCGGCCGCTACCAGGATGCACTCGCCGAAGAATCGCCCTGGCTGTTTCACAGCCTCATTTCGATGTACATCAATATCGGCCTGCTGGATCCGCTCAGCGTCTGCCGGGCGGTGGAAACCGCGTGGCGCGAAGACCGCTGCGATCTCGCCGCTGCCGAAGGCTTCATTCGCCAGATTCTGGGCTGGCGCGAATATATACGCGGCATTTACTGGCTGCACATGCCCGACTACGCCGCCCGCAACAGCCTCCAGGCAGACACTCCCCTACCCGCTTTTTTCTGGAATGCCGACACCGACCTGCGCTGTCTTTCACGGGCGCTCGAACAAACCCTGGAGCTGGGCTATGCACACCACATTCAACGCCTGATGGTGATCGGCAACTTCTGCCTGCTGGCGGGACTGGCTGTGAAGGACGTCTGCGACTGGTACCTGGCGGTGTACGTGGACGCCTTCGAATGGGTGGAATTACCCAATACGCTGGGCATGGCGCTGCACGCCGACGATGGCCTGATGGCGAGCAAGCCCTACGCAGCCAGCGGCAAGTACATTCAGCGCCAGGGCGACCACTGCAAAACCTGCCGCTATGACCCGAAGAAGACCACGGGCAACGGCGCCTGTCCCTATAACAGCCTCTACTGGCGCTTTATCAACCGGCATATCGATCGCTGGCAGGACAATCCACGCATGGCCCTGAGCCTGCGCAACTGGCAACGCAAGCCGGCGCCAGAGCGCGAGGCCATCCTGCGCTGGGCCGACGCGGAACACCGGCGACTCACAGCGCCCTGAACGGCGAGGCTTCGCGTCGCCCGCGACGCCGGTCAGCCGCCGCACGGTATCACCTGCCTGCGGAAACGGTTGAATCGCGGCGCGTTTCGTTCTAATCTCCCCGCAGTTTTTCTACCGTGCTTCGCTATGTTGCGTGTTTTTTCCACTGCCAGTGTACCGCTGCGCGCCTTTGCGCTGCTGGCGCTGCTGGCGGTATTCGGCACGCAACTCCTCGAAGTCTCGCACTCGCACGGTACTCAGGAGGCATCCGCCCACTGTCTGCTGTGCAAGGGGTCTGCCGACACGGCGCTACCGACCGCGGCGCCCGGCATTGCACCCTTCGCGCTCGCCGATGCAGTGGCAGTCTTCGCCGCTCGCGGTGCAGCGTCCGCGCCCACCTACCGTCAACCGGCTCGGGGGCCGCCGCTCAACACCTGAATCGTTTTCTCTTTTTCCCTTTTGATTCAGGAGTTCCCATGAAACGTTCCAACGTTGTTGTACCCGCTGTGGCGGGCGTATTATTCATTGGCAGCACCACCGCCTCGGAGCTGCCCCTCGAGCACGTGCTGGTCTCCGTGCCGCTGCACAAGAAACAGGCCGAGACCGCTCTGCCCGTTACGGTGCTCAACCGCGAGGAGCTGCTGCGCCGCGGCGCGCCTTCCATCGGTGAAACGCTGGGCGACAAACCCGGTATCGCCAATGCCTCCTTCGGACCCGGCGTGGGTCGCCCGGTGATCCGCGGCCAGCAGGGTCCGCGCGCAATCACGCTGCAGAACGGCACCGCCAGCGCCGACGTCTCCAGCCTCAGCCCGGACCACAGCGTTACCGTGGAGCCGCTGTTGGCCAACAGTATTGAAGTGTTGCGGGGCCCGTCCACCCTGCTCTACGGCGGCGGCGCCATCGGCGGCGTGGTGAACGTCATCGACAATCGTATTCCCCGCGCACCCATTGACGGCATTGAGGGCGCGCTGGAGTACCGTTACGACGATGCACCGGGTCTCGATAGCGGCGTGTTCAGGCTCGAGGGGGGTAATGGCAGCGCGGCGTTTCACCTGAGTGGCACGACCCGCGAAACCGGCAACCTGGAGATTCCCGGGCTGGCCATCGACGAGGCGGCGCTTGAGGCCCAGGAGGAACTGCTGGGCGGCCATGACGAAGAACATGGCGAGGAAGAAGACGCGGTTGAGAACAGCGACGGCTTTATCGCCAACAGCGACAGCGAACTCGATGTCATCACCGCAGGCGTCAGCTACCACCTGGGCGAAGAGGGTTTCGCCGGTTTTTCCGTGAGCCGCCTGGAATCACAATACGGCATCCCCCCGGGCGCCCACGGCCACCATCACGAGGAGGAACACCAGGACGAGGAACACGATGAAGAACACGCTGAAGAGGAGGAAGGCGAAGAAACCATCCGCCTCGACGTGGAGCAGACACGCTACGACGCCATGGTGCACCTGCACGATCCCATGCAGGGTTTCGAAATGCTGCGCGGCTTCCTCAGCTACACCGACTATACGCACACCGAGCTGGAAGGCGCGGAGACCGGCACGGTATACGAACGCGAAACCTGGGAAAGCCGCCTTGAGCTGGTACACACCCCGCTGCTGGGCGCGCACGGCGTGATCGGCATGCAGTGGCGCGGCGATGAATTTGCCGCCACCGGCGAAGAGGCCTTCGTGCCGGAAACCAACAGCACCGAGCTGGGCCTGTTCATGGTAGAGGATTTCCATCGGGGCGATATGACTTTCGAAATCGGCCTGCGCGGTGACTGGGTGGAACGCGAGCCAGACACCGACGCCGCAGACAGCGAAGACTTCCTCAGCTTCAGCGCATCGGCCTCCACCCTGTGGCAAATCAGCAACAGCTGGAGCGCGGGCGTGTCGCTCTCCAGCTCGGCGCGCGCGCCCTCCACGGAGGAACTGTTCTCCAATGTAGAGGCCAGCGATCCGGAGTCGCTGGTGACCCACGCAGCCACCGGCATCATCGAGGTGGGAGACGCCGACCTCGACGAGGAGCGATCGCTGAATGGCGACATCACCCTCACCTGGGCGAGCGCTCGCTCATGGGCGGAACTGGCGTTTTTCTACAACCAGTTCGAGGATTACATCTTCCTGCTCAACAGCGGCGAGGAAGTGGACGAGACACCCGTGTACCTGTACACGCAGGACGACGCCGAGTTCTACGGCGTGGAATTCGACAGTGAGTTTCACCTGTTCGACGCAGCCGGCGGTGCCGCTGCGCTGGAACTCAGCGGCGACCTGATCTTCGGCGAACTGGACGACGCTGGCGACGTGCCGCGCCTGCCGCCTGCCCGTGTGGGCGCGGAACTCAACTGGCGCAGCGACAGCTTTGGCGCCTGGGTGAGCGTGCAACACGCCACTGACCAGGACGATCCGGGCGCCTTCGAAACAGAGACCGACGGCTACACGCGTTGGGATCTTGGCGCGGACTATCGCTGGCAGTTCGCCGATCAGCGCGAACTGATGGCCTTCGTCAAATGGAAAAACATCGGTGACGAGGAGATTCGCCTGAGCACCTCGTTCCTGCGCAACGTTGCGCCGGAGGCCGGCACATCGGTCGAAGCGGGGCTGCGCTTCACGTTCTGATACGATCCCAGGCCGCAACGCCTCACTCCCCCGGTGTTGCGGCCCGCACCCACCTCCGCTCGCGCTCTTGCTCTATACTTGGCTGATCACTGCGCATAGCGAATCGTATAACAGCCCCCTGGGCGCTCTCCATCACGAGGAACATGACCATGCACGACATCATTATCCGCGGAGGACTTGTCTACGATGGCAGTGGCGCGGAGCCACGGCACGCGGACATCGCCATCGACGGCGAACGCATCACCGCGGTAGGTGAACTCACGAAGAATGCGCTTGAGGAAATCGACGCCTCGGGCCATATCGTCACGCCGGGGTTCGTGGACATCCACACTCACTTCGACGGGCAGGTCACCTGGGATCCTTACCTGGCGCCCTCGTCCTGCCATGGCGTCACCACGATCGTGATGGGCAACTGCGGGGTGGGCTTTGCGCCCTGCAAGCCCGAGCAACGCGACTGGCTCATCGGCCTGATGGAAGGGGTAGAGGATATTCCCGGTACCGCGCTGCACGAGGGCATTCAATGGGACTGGGAAACGTTCCCCGAGTACCTCGACGCGCTGGAGCGGCGCGCGCTGGCGCTGGACGTTGCCGCACAGGTGCCGCACGGCGCCGTGCGCGCGTACGTGATGGGACAGCGTGGCGCCGACCACGAGACGGCCAGTGAGCAGGAGATCGCGGCGATGGCCGAGATCGTCGCCGAGGGTATACGCGCCGGCGCGCTGGGTTTCAGCACTTCGCGCACCGAGAAGCACAAGGATTCCTCTGGCGTGTTGACCCCCACGATCACCGCTCACGAAGACGAACTCGTGGGCATCGCCAAAGCGGTTGGCGCCACCGGCAGCGGCGTGCTGCAGGGGATATCCGATTTCTATCACTTTGACACCGAGTTCGAGCTGTTCAAGCGCATGGCGCGCGAATCCGGCCGTCCCATCTCCCTCACGGTGGAACAACAGGATGCGCGGCCCGAGTGGTGGCTGCAGCTGCTGGATAGCATCAGTGCCGCGCAGGCCGAGGGAATTCCCATGTACGGTCAGGTGCCGCCGCGGGCGACCGGCGTGCTGATGGGCCTGACGGCGAGCGCCAACCCGTTCATCCTCAACCCCGTCTGGGCGGAGATCGCGGGCCAGCCGCTGGATGAGCAGCTCAGGCGCATGCGCGACCCGGCCTTCCGCGAGCGCCTGCTGGGCACGCCGAACCCGCTGTCGGGGGTGGCGCTGATCGACGAGGTGCTCTACAGCTACGACAAGATGTTCAGCCTCGGCGAGCCCGCCAACTATGAGCCCGACCCGGAGGATTCCCTTGGCGCGATGGCACGTCGGCGCGGTCTCTCTCCGGCGGAGGTCGCCTACGACACCATGCTCGAGAACGACGGGCGCGCACTCATCTACCAGCCCTTGTTCAATTATGAGCCGGGCAATCTCGAGCACGTGAAAACCATGCTGGAGCACCCCTATACCGTGATGGGCCTGGCGGACGCGGGCGCGCATTGTGGCATGCTGTGCGACGCGAGTTTTCCCACGACGCTGATCCAGCATTGGGGGCGCGACCGCAGCCGTGGCGAGCGACTGCCCCTGGCGCGCCTGATAGCGATGCAGACCAGCGAAACAGCGCGGCAGGTGGGCCTGCAGGATCGCGGCCTGCTGCGCCAGGGTTACAAGGCGGATATCAATATCATCGATTTCGACAGGCTCACGCTGCACGCACCGCAGGTGGTGAACGACCTGCCCGCCGGCGGCCGTCGACTGGTACAGACCGCCAGCGGTTACGTGGCCACCCTGATCGCCGGGAAGGTCGCCTTTCGCGAGGGCCAGCCCACGGGCGAGTTGAACGGCCGCCTGGTACGCGGCCCGCAGGCGGCACCGGCGCCCTGAACGCGCGCGCGACAGGGCCGCGAGAGTGGCAATAGTCACAGCCCGGCGGCGCCGCGATTTGCGCGGCAAGTGCGCTACAATCAGCGCCCGAACGCCGCAATGTGCCGAGATTCTTGGACCACCTACCCCACTACAGCCGCCGCCTCATCGCGCGCATCGTTGTCGCCTGTATTGTGCTGCTGCCGGGCGTGGCGGCGGCGCAGAGCCTCACCTACGGTATCGAAGGGCTTGACGGCGAACTCGCGCGGAACGTGCGCGCCTGGCTCGGCCCGGAGCCCGAAACGCCCGCGGAACGACAAAACTTTGTCGCCTCCGCCCGTGAACGCAGCGCCAGCGCGCTGCAGGCGCTCGGCTATTACCGGCCCGATATCGATATCAGCGTCGACCGCAGCGCGAGCCGGTGGACGATGCGCATTGCTGTCACCCCCGGGGAACCGGTCAGGCTGCGCGAGATCGACCTCAATGTCAGTGGTGAAGCCACAACGGACGAGGCGTTCGCTGAACTGCTCGCCAGCCCGGGCTTTGCCGTCGGCGACGTGCTGCATCACGGGAAGTTTGAACGCTTTCGCAGCGAAACGCTGTCGCTTGCGCAAAAACGCGGCTACTTCAATGCCCGCATCGCCAGCAGCAGAATCACGGTAGACGCCGACGCCGGAGCGGCCGACGTGCGCGTGCTGCTGGAATCCGGCGAGCGCTTTGCATTCGGCGAGTTCGAGTATGACCAGACGCTGGTGAGTCACGAGATGCTGGAATCGTTGCGCGACTTCGCGGTGGGCGACCCCTACCTGCAGTCGAGGCTGCAGCGCTTCCAGGCGCGCCTGCAATCCACGGGTTTTTTCGCGGCGGTGCTGGTGGAGCCGCGCGCCGATGAGGCCAGCGACGGACGTGTGCCGATTGCCGTCAGCCTGCACCCCGCCAAACGGCACAGCTTCGATGCCGGCATCGGCTACAGCACCGACACGGAGGGCCGTCTTACACTCGCCTGGCGCACGCCACGCGTCAACCGCTTCGGTCACAGCCAGGTGTCACGCGTGGTAGTCTCCGCGGTGAATCCCAGCGGCCGCGTCACCTACAACATTCCACTCACGCACCCGCTGAACGATCTGCTGCAGCTGTGGGCCCGCGCGGAAGAAAATGAATTCGGCGATATCAACAGCCAGCAACTGGAGCTCGGCAGCAGGCGCGAGATTCGCAGCAGCAACTGGGTCTGGGGCTACTCGGTTCGCGATCTAGAAGAGTCCTGGAATCTTCTCGGCGCCGACAACGAAAACGATTATCTGCTGTTGGGCGGCTCCCTGTCTCGACGCGACCTGAAGGGGTCGCTACTGGATCCGGAAGGCGGTTTCAGCCAGTACTATGCGCTGGAAGGCGCCAGCCAGGCGGCGGCGTCAGACATCGACCTGTTGCGCTTTACCAGCCTGCTCCGCTACGTCGTGAGCCCGCTGCCACGACACCGCATGGTCGCGCGCGCCGAGCTGGGCGCGGCGGAAGTCATCGCCGGCGACCGACGGGATCTGGCACCCTCGCTGAGTTTTTTCGCCGGCGGCAACCAGAGCATCCGCGGCTTCGGTTACCAGTCCGTCGGCAATGAACTGTCGGTGACCCGCGCCAACGGATCGCCGCGTGAACTGGTGGTGGGCGGCGACCGCCTCGCCGTGTTCAGCCTGGAATACCAGTACTATGTTTCGGACAGCTGGCGAGGCGCGGTGTTCATCGACGGCGGGGACGCGTTCGATGCCGGTGAATTCAACTGGAACTACGGCACGGGCTTTGGCATTCACTACCTCTCGCCAGTGGGCGCGGTACGTGTGGAGGTGGCCCGCGACATCAGCGAAGACGAGCCGGAATGGCGCTTGCACCTGAATATCGGAGCGGAATTCTGATGGCCTCCCGCGCATCGCGCCGCGTGCTGGTTGCAGCGCTGTTACTCCTGCTGGCGCTGCCCCCATGGTGTTACTTCAGCGAAACCGGCACGCGCGCGGCGCTGGGCATGATTGCCCGCAGCCCCGCGATCGACATTGACCATGCAGCAGGCGCGCTGGGCGGGGACCTGGCCCTGCGGCAGCTGCGACTCGACGCAGGCGATGTGGTGATCTCGGCAGAGCAAGTGCGGCTGAAACTCGACCCGACATGCCTGTGGCACAGCACCGTTTGCCTGCAAACCCTGGCGATCGGCGCGCTGATGGTGGACACCCTCCCGTCCTCCGATGCGGAGGTCGCCGGGGATGTCGCGCGACCGCGGGCCAGCGATAACGAAGCCGCCGGGACGCTGCGCTTTCCCGTGGCCGTGCGCGCGCCGGACATCGCGATCACCACGGCCCGCATTCGCTGGCCCGGCGGTGAATGGCGCCAGGGACCCGCGCAGCTCTCACTCACGCTCAAGGATTCCAACCTGCGCGTGGAAACCGCAACGCTGAACGACGCGGTGTTGGCACTGGATACCGACACGACGGCCGCGCCGCGCGCGGAGACGCTGTCGCTTCCGACGCTGGACCTGCCCTTCACTCTGCGGGTAGCGGGCCTGGAGTTAACCGCGCCGAGCGTCACGATCGGCGACACGCACTACGCGCTTCAGCGCGTATTTCTGGATGGACGCTGGTCTGGGCGCAAGCTGGACATCTCGCAACTGGCGGTGAACGGCGGTGGATACGGTGAGGCGCTGTTCGCCGACACGCGCATCACCTTCTCCGACAGCTGGCCCATCGAGACAGCGATTAGCTTGCAGGCAGGCCCGGACGCTCCCTGGCCGCCGCTGGCAGGGCGCAGCGCAAGCCTGGCGCTCGCTGGCGACGCGGGTGATCTGGCCGTGGAGATGACATCCGCCGGGGCACCGTCTCTGACACTGGTGGGGCGGGTGAACACCCTGCACCCGATGCTGCCGTTTTCAGCGGTATTGCGTGCCACTGCAGACGCGCCCCTGCCGTTGGGAGAACTGTTCGACCTGCCGCCGTCCCTCACAAACAGCGCAATGCTGTTCCCCCTGCAACTCTCTGCGCGCGGCGACTCCGGCGAGCAGGCGCTCACACTGCGGTTGCAGGCGCAGCTTCCGGGCTACGAGCGCCTGGCCATCCGTCTCGATGCACAGAACAACCCGACGGCCTTGCGCATAGAACAACTGGTCGTCAGCGATGAGGCTTCCGCAACCCGCCTGCAGGCTGAGGGCGAGATCAGATGGCGCGAGGACTTGAGCTGGTCCGTGTCGGCGAGTTCCAGCGGGCTCACGCTGCCGCCGCTGCATCCCCTGCTAGCAGGCCGCGTGAGCGGCAGCCTGGCCAGCAGCGGCGAGATCGGGCCCGACCACTATCGTATCAGCCTCTGGGACATAGACCTGGAGGGCGAGGTCAACCAGCTGCCCGCCATGCTCAGCGGTGCCATCGCCATCGGCGACGGTGCACTGTTACCGCAGAGCGAACTGCGCGCAAAGGTAAATGACGCCAGGCTGACTCTGACGCCCGGCGACAGCGGCAGCGTGCTGGCGCTGCACGTCGATGATCTCGGGCGCTGGCAGGCGGGCGCCGGCGGCACGCTCTCCGCCACCGCGAAGCTGCGCGACATGGCCAAACGCATCACGCTCGACGCTGAGCTCGCCGATGTGCACTACAACGCAGTGCAGGTAGCGGCCGGCTCACTGCAGGCTCAGCTGGACCGCACGGCGAACGATGCCTTCAGTGGCCGCCTGCACCTGACCCGCGTGGCCTGGCAGGCGCAAAGCCTCGACGCGCTGACGGTCTCCATGCAGGGCGATGCCGAGAACCAGCGCCTGCAACTTGACAGCAGCGGCTTCGTGACCGGCGCCTTGCAACTGAGCGGCGCGCGCCAGGACACGCTCTGGGAGGGCAATCTCGCCGCGACGGCGTTGCAATTCGGCGAGCAGCGCTGGACGCTGGGCAATCCCGTGGCCTTGCGTGCCGTGGACGGCAGCCTTGAGATCGCCAGTCACTGCTGGCGGCATGCCTGGGCGCGCGTGTGTCCGGGCAACTGGCAACTCGGGCGCTCAGGCGGCGGCGACATGGAATTTGACGGCGACCTGGCGCTGCTCGCTCCCCTGCTGCCACAGCGCTCGGCGCTGGACGGCAAACTCGCCGCCTCCGCGGCGTTGCGCTGGACAGACGCCGGTGAGCTGTCCGGCACTGCAACGCTGCGCGCGGGGCCCCTCAGCGTGACTGAGCGGTTGCCCGAAGGCGAGAGGGTGGAGCTGCGCGCGCGCAGCCTGCATACCGACGCCCGCTACGCCGAGGGCGAACTGGCCCTGCAGGCCTCTCTACTGCCGGATTCCGGCGGTGAGCTGACACTCGATCTGCGGATGCCGCCGGCACCCGACGCGCCACTGTCGGGCGAACTCCGCATCGACAACATGCTGCTTGCGGGTTTTGACGCGCTGCTGCCGCAGCTTGCCGACCTGGAAGGGCGCGTGGACGGCTTGCTCAGGCTTTCAGGCAGTGCCGCACAGCCGCTCACGCACGGCCGCCTGCGGATCAGCGACGGCATGCTTGCCCTGCCCGCCTCGCCCACGCGCCTGGAAGCGCTGGACATGCAGATCGATGCCGCCGGCGATTCCCTTTCGCTGAACGCCACGGCCACGCTCGGCGATGGCCCTGTCAGCCTGCACGGTGAAGTCACCAGCGCGCCGCAGATGCAATGGCGACTGCAGTTACGTGGCGACAACAATCAACTGTTGTACCCGCCTTCCACCATGCTGCAACTCTCGCCGAGCCTGGACATCACGGGCAGTGGCGAACGTGTGAGCGTGGAGGGCGAGGTGGTCGTCCACAGCGGTGAGCTGCGTATCCAGCACCTCCCGGAGGGCGGCGTGGAACTGTCGGCGGATGTCGTGCAGGTGGACAGCAGCGGGCAGGTGCTGAACGAGACAAGCCCGCTGGCGATCGATTCCAACGTGCGCGTACGCGTCGAGGATGGCTTCAGGTTGACCGGCGACATGCTGGACACGGCGCTGGCTGGCGAATTGCAGTTGCGCCGACGATCGCGCGAGCCCCTGCAGGTATTCGGCAGCCTGGAGACGACCGGCGGCTACGTCACAGCCTATGAGCGCGTACTGCAGATCCAGCGCGGCGTCGTCAGTTTCAGCGGTGCGCCCGACAATCCGCTGCTGGACTTGCGTGCCGAACGACGCATCAGCGGCGAAAACATCACCGCCGGCATTCACGTACACGGCGAGTTGGCCCGCGATCTGGACTTGGATGTCTACGCCGATCCGCCGATGTCTCAGGGCGATGCCATGTCCTACCTGATCTGGGGCCGCAGCCTCGACAGCGGCACCAATACCGATGGCGCGGTGCTGGCCCTGTCGCTGGCCAGCGGGGTGGTGAACCGTTCCAGCCTGGTGCGCAACATCAACCGCGTACCCGGCATCAGCAATGTTACCTTCGGCGCGCAGGGCAGCGAGGCAGACGCAGCCGCCACCGTGAGCGGCTACATCGGTGAAAAGCTCTACCTGTCGTACGGTTTCGGCCTCTACGAGCCCGTGAACGTGCTAACGGCGAGGTTATTCCTGCAAACCCGGCTGTGGCTTGAAGTGGTCAGTCGCCTGGAAAACTCGCTGGATCTCTACTACTCGTTCGATATCGACTGAACACCGCGGCCAGCCACCACCAACCTAAAAATTGTACCCCAGCGTAATGCCGTAGGTGCGCGGCTCCAGCAGGAACTGCGCGGTGATCAGGCCAAGGTTCTGGTCCGCCAGCCACTGGCCCGTGACGCTGTCTTCATCGGTGATGTTGCGTATCCACGCCTCCGTGTACCAGCTTTGGTCGGCGCTCTCCAGCAGCAGGGTGCCGTTCCACACGTTCCACTCATCCACCTCGTCGTTCACGGTATTGAACACCCGCGTGAAGAAGCTGTCCTGCCAGTAATAATTGGTGCCGGCAGTGAGGTTCATGCCGTTGTCCAGCATCCAGGTGTAGGCAGCGCCCAGGTTCACCGAGAACTCCGGTGAATTGGGCAGCGAATTGCCTTCCAGGTTTACCGGCAGCCCGTCGCAGCTCGGCGCGCCGTTGGGGCAACCAGGGCCGATGTAGGTGTTGGCAATGGGGCCGGTGACGATGTTTTCGGTGGTGCCGAGCTGGTTGATATCCGCCGGATCGACGGTTTCAAAATCCTTGATCTCGGTATCCAGCCAGGCAACGTTCGCGCTGAAACGCCAGTTGAGCGTGGGCACGAAAATCAGCTCCAACTCCAGGCCCTGTATGGTCGATTCCTCGACGTTTTCGTTGATGGAGGTCTGGTTGGTGATTTTGGACACCTGCAGCCCCTCGAAATCGTAGTAGAACGCGGTGGCGTTTGCCTGCAGCCGATTATCGAGAAAACGAGACTTCACCCCGACCTCCAGCGCGTTGATGTACTCCGGATCGAAAAACGCCTGGCCGGGGTCGCCGCCCTGCTCGGGATCGAGCAGCGGCGAATCCGAGGAGATCGGGTTGAAGCCGCCGCTCTTGTAGCTGCGCGACAGCGTGGTGTAAAGCAGCACTTCGTCGCTGTAATCGAAACTCACGTTGAACTTGCCGGTCACCTCGTCCCAGTCGCCCTCGAATTCGTCGAAGCCGCCGCCGGGAAGATTCGGGTCGTTGAGGAAATTCAGGTACACGGTGCGCTGACGGGATTTCTTTTCTTCTTCCGTGTAGCGCAGCCCGAACGTGAGTTGCACGCGCTCCGTCGTCTGCCAGTAGAGTTCGCCGAACGCGGCCCAGGAGTTGAGCTGGTAGGGATCCGTGTTCGCCCAGAACTGGCGCTGCACCTGCGGCAGGCCGATCAACTGCCCGTATAAATCCACCGAGGCGCTGTACACCTGGTAATCAACCTGTCCTTCGTAATCCAGCCAGAAGCCGCCCAGCAGAAAGTTCCAGTCGCCCGCGTAATCCGATACCAGCCGCAATTCCTGGCTCCACTGCTCGCCGTTGACGCTCGAACGATCCGTGGAGTACAGGTTGTTGGCGATAAAGGTGCCGTCGGGGCCCTGCTGTACCTCCACCTCCACCGGCCAGGGTTCGGAGGCCACAGTGAGATCGTAATCATTGCGCGCATCGTAATCATTCTGGTAGTAGCCGGTGAGCGAGGTGAGCGTGAGATCACCGAAACGGTGATTGATTTCCAGGTTGGTGATCCACTCTTCCACCTCGTAGCGCGGCGTGAAATCCAGCGCCTGCTTGCGCGGATCCTTGAAATTGATGCTGTTGAGAAAGTCGTCCTGCGGGAACTGCTGGCCCAGGATCACACCCGACAGCTGGCTGAAAAATCCTGCCACGGTGGCGGCGCTGTTGGTCTGCTCATCGGCCAGCCCGGTGGGCAGGCAGCCGATGATACCGTCCGGATCGCGCTTGCACTTCAGATTACTGCCGCGCATACGCGTGGAGTCTTCGCTGAAGTAGTTCACCACCAGCACGGCATCGGTATCCTCGCCCTGCCAGGCCGTGGAGGACCGCAGCGAATACATATCCCGGCCATCCACCTGTTCGTTCTTGAACGTGTTGTCGACGAAGCCATCGCGCGAGAGATAGAACCCGGCAAAGCGCTGCGACCAGCTTTCGCTCAGCGGGATATTGATCGCGCCCTTCGCTTTCACGGATTCATAATCACCGAGTTGCAGCTCGATATCACCGCCGAACTCATCCGTGGGCCGCGCGGTAATCACGTTGATGACACCCGCCGTGGTGTTGCGGCCGTACAACGTACCCTGCGGGCCGCGCAGCACTTCCACACGCGCCACATCAAAATACTCGCTTTCAAAAATCTGCGAACTGGTGAGATAGACCCCATTGAAATGCACGCCCGTGCCACCGTCCGTGGCCGCGCCTACGGCGCTGTTACCGAGGCCGCGGATCGCAATGTTCGAGGAGTTGAACTGGTCTTTACTCATGAGCATATTCGGGATGCTCATCTGGATATCCAGCGCGTTATTGATCAACGCGCGCGAGAGTTCCTCGCCACTGAAGGCCGTCACCGCAATAGGTGTGTCCTGCAATGACGTTTCGCGTTTCTGCGCCGTGACAATCACTTCCTCCAGGGCCAGCCCTGAAGGTGATTGCACCTGGGCGAGGGTCGGCGCGCCGGCGAGCAAGCCCCCGGCAAGCAAGGGCATAACCAGAATCTGCTTGGACTTATTCATAACGGTTTCTCTCTGCTGCTGTGCTTTATGGTTATCGTGGCCCGGCTCTCACCGGGCGGTTTTCTCTACACCGACGACCCGGAGTGGGCCATCGCCTCGGCGCGGTACAACACCGGGTTCAGTTCACTGGCCACCACCTCGCCCACTTCGATGCCCGGGCACCAGGCCTTGCGGTCTGCCTGCTGGTTGGCATTCTCCGGCGCCTTGAGGCGCATGTCCTCGGCCATGTAAATCACCGTCATGGCCCGGCGCGGAAAATCGGTGGCGTTGGGGCCGGCCCGGTGAAAGGTCCAGCCGGCATGGAAACTGACATCCCCGGCCGCAAAATCCGCTTCGATACTCGGCAGACCGCGCGCGGCGAGTTCAGCGGCGATGCGCTTTTCCGAGTCTTCGCCGATAGGCAGGTCGCGCCCCAGTTCCAGGCGGTGACTGCCCGCGCTGAAGGCCAGGGCACCCATTTCCACGCGGGTATCCTGCAGCGGTATCCACGCCGTGATGGTCGCATCGCTATCCAGCGGCCAGTAATACTGGTCGCAGTGCCAGGGTGTGTAACCGCCGTGGGCCTCCTTGTACAGCGCCTGGTCGTGATACAGGCGCACGCCGCTCACCCCCATGAGTTGCGCGGCCAGCCTGGCCAGATCCCGATTGAACACCAGTTCCCGCACGGCCTCGCTGTCTCGCCAGAGGTTCATCACCTGCGTAAAGGCCTGCGCATAGGCGCTGGAATCGGAGTTGGGCGGTTTCTCACCGCTACGCCCGCGAAGCACCGCGACCGCCGCGCTGACATCGCGTTCAAAGCGCGCAATCTGCTCACGCGTGAACACGCCGGGCAAATGAATGAAACCGTTTTCGGCGTACGTCTTGCGCTGCTGCGCCTGAAGCTGATAGCGGCTCATGCTCTCTACCCCTGCTCGCTAAACATGGCGCGCAAAGCCCGCAGAATAATTCTGCGCCTGTGCAGCCTCTCCGCCTCGGCCACCGGTGCCGGCCAGAACGTGGCATGCCCGAGATGCTCCACCAGGTGAATGGCCGCTTCGTACAGCAGCGGCTCGTCCACCACGGCCGGCGCGCCACGCCCCGCCTGCGCAAAGGCATCCCGCAGACTGGCCTGCACCTGCGAACGCCGCTCGCTCGCCGGCGACGCCGCATCGTGAATCTCGCGGTAAATCGAACCGACAAGCGGCCCGTGATTGCGCCCCCAGTCGAAGTACGCATCCACCGCCGCTTCCAGCAGATCGTCGAGACTGGTGGCCTGGTTTATCGCCTGCAGGATACTGTGCAGCAGTTGCGTATTCACATCGCTGATCACCGCATCGATAGCGTCGTAGCGGTCACTGAAGTAGCGGTAGAACGTGGGGCGGGATATGCCCGCCGCCTGGAGGATTCGCTCTACCGAGGACCCGTGATACCCGTGCTCGGCGTAGACCGCGGCGCTCGCATTGATAATCCGGTCACGCATGTCGGTCGTGGCGCCGTCACTCGCCTGCGATCGACCTCGATTGCCGTGTTCGGGCGCATCACCCGGAGATGCAGCAGGGTTCGGCATGGATCGGGAAGCCTTCACTGTTATTGCTCTGGAGCCTTATCAACGTCTTTCGTGGAAGTTAACAGTAGTGTTACATTTCTGTCCAGTACCCCGGTGAGTCGTTCCACGATCGGTGCGGCGGTGGGGTCAATCCTGCGTGGCGCTCGGCTGACGCTCCGCGAAGCGCTCTGCCATGGCGGCAATGGTCAGGCTGGGGTTGACCCCGATATTCGCCGGTATCGATGCCCCATCCACCACATACAGGCCCGGGTAGCCATGCACCTGGTGGTCGGTATCGAGTACGGCATTCTCCGCCGAGGAGCCCATCGGACAGCCGCTCAGCACATGCGCGGTCACCGACACCCCGAACAGCGACTCCATAATGTTGTTCAGCGGCCGGCCACCCGACACCTCGGCCAGCGTGCGCGCCACCGCGTTCGCGGCGGGAATGTAGCTGGGCGCGGCGCGACCAGGAATGGTCTCGCTCTGCAGACCGCGCGAGAACGGCCACCACCAGCGGCGCTTCAAGGTCAGCCGCAGCTGGTTATCCAGATCCTGCATCACGGTGAGAATGGTCACGCGTTTCTCCCAATCGCGCGCGAACCAGTTGGCGAACACCGTGGGCGCCTGCAACACAAACCCCAGCAGGGTTTTCAGGGCGCGCACGCGGGGGTCGGTGTGGCTGCTGAACGGGCCGAACTGAAAACGCATGCTGCTGAAATTCTTCACGAAGCGATTCATGGTCACGTGCGTATTCGCGTCGGGATAGAAATCGGAAGAGATGCCCGTGCCTTCGCTGAGATCCTCGCCGGGCGGGTGCAACACGGCGACGATCGACTCACTGTTGGTGCGCACGCAGGCACCGAGCGTCTGCGACACCTCGGGCAAGGTGCGGTGCTCGTCGCGGCAGCGAAACAGCAGATCAAGCGTTCCCGCCACACCTGCCGCCAGCACCACCTTGCGCGCGGACACGGTGCCTGCGCCCTGCGGGCCGCGTGTCGCCACCGCATAGCCGCCGCCATCCAGCGGCGTGATGCGCAGCGCGCGCGTCTGCGCTTGCACTGCAACGCCCATGCGCTCGGCGAGATACAGGTAATTGTAGTCAAGGCTGTTCTTGGCGCCGTACGGGCAGCCCGTCATGCAACCGCCACAGAACTCACAGCCGCTGCGCGCGGGCCCCTCCCCTGGAAGTAAGGGTCCGGCGCCTGCTCACCGGGATTGCCGAAATAGATTGCGTTCGGCACGGGCCCGTAGCTGTCGGCAACACCCAGGCGCTCGGCGGTGCGCTGGAGGTAGTGATCCATCCTGCCCAGGCGCGGACTCGCGTGATGCCGAACATCTTGCTCGCGCGCGCGAACGGCCCGGCCAGCTCGGCCTGCCAGTCCACGCCCGTCTCCTGCAGGGCCGGCTCGCGATAAAACGCGGGCTTTGGCTCCAGCATCACCGCGCCCCACACGAGGCTGCCACCGCCCACGCCCACCCCCTTGAGCACCACCAGGTGCCGGAACAGGCCAAAGCCGAAGAAACCCTTGCGGCGCAACGCGGGCAACCAGTGCAGTTTGTCCCGGTCTTCCTTGGCGGCTGCAATGGCCGCGGCGTCCACCCGGGCGCCCTGCTCCAGCACAGCTACCCGCCAGCCTTTCTGCGCTAGACGCAGCGCGCTGACGCTGCCGCCGAAGCCGCTGCCGATAATCAGATAATCGTAGTCAAATGTCATTCATCCCACTCGCGGTATTACTGGAGCGACGGCATCGCAATGCTGCCAAAGGCTCGTCTGTCCCTGCTGTGTCTGCGTGTGGCTGCGCTGAGATACAGCTTCGCTCGGACCCGCGCACAGTGGTACAACTAAAACTGCGCCCCAGCGTAAGTTCAGGCAATCGAGGCTGTCAACGCTCATCATCCTCATGTCTGGATACAACGAGCAGTGGGCCGGGCGCGCGGGTCTGCTGACACAAGTGCTTGCGGTCTGGTCGATAGCGCGCCGGCTGAAAGGCCGCTGGGGGTATCGCTTGCAAGGCTCGCAAGGAAAGGCGAGACTTCGGGAATCGCACACAGGCACCCCGTTCCATGGCTCGACCGCAGCAATCCGCGCAACAGCGTGAAGAAACCCGCGAGCAGATTCGTGCTGCAGCGCTTGAACTGTACAGACAAGGCGGCATCCCGGCGGTGTCGATGCGTGCTGTTGCGGCCAGACTCGATATCGTGCCCTCCAGCCTGTACAACTATTTCGCCAACCAGCGAGATCTGTTGGAGTTTCTGTGGCAAAGTCCGGTGGCAAACTACGAGGCTCGCGTCAGGACGCGCACAGCACGCATTCGCGACCCGCTCAAACGCATTGAGTACATCAACCTTGAGTACCTGCGGTTCGCCCGCGACAACCCGGAAATCTATCGCGGCGCCTGCATGTATGTGGCCCCGCAGGGCGAGGCGCCTCTCAATCCGCCGTCATTTCTCACCGCCGGCACGGTGAAGCTCACACTCGCAGCGGTGCGCGAGGCCCAGGCTGCCGGCCTGCTGCAGCCCGTGGACCCCGCTCTGGTGGCGCAGGCGCTCTGGTCGGCGATGCACGGCGCCATCGCCCTCCCAATCAACATTTCAAGGCTCAAGTTTCGCCCCTCGGAGCGCGCGGCGAAGCTGCTTCTTAGAAGCATACTCAAGGGCCTGCAAGCCTGATCGCGCAAATCGCTGCATAACGACACCCGCTTGACCAGGCGACCGTCTTTGACCCACCTGTTTGGTGAAAAGGAATATCCGGCTGCGTTTGATGAACGCGTTCAAAAAAGTGCTGGATAGTCATCCGCCGCCTGTCTATACTGCTTTCGCGGCCCTCTCCGGGCTCACACATTCGCCCTGCTTGCAACACACATAATTTAAAAAGGGGTAGTCATGAAAGCGATGCATCGCAATCGAATATCTGCTCTGGTGACCGCCGCACTCGTGGCACCCGCTGCGATTGGCAGTGGAAACCGGCTGGAGGAAGTGATCGTTACCGCGCAGAAGCGCGACCAGAACGTACTTGAAGTGCCCATTGCCATGAACGTCATCGGACGCGATGTCGTTGACAACGAATTTCTCAACTCGCTGGAGGATATCACCCGGCTTGCACCGTCACTCACGATCGTGAGTGACGATATCCGCGTGCGCGGTGTCGGCACCGGCGGATTTGCGCTGCAGGTTGAACCCACCGTGGCGGTCGCCATCGACGGGGTCGTGCTGTCGCGCACCAGCCAGGCGTTCATCGACCTGATTGACGTGGAGCGCATTGAGGTATTGCGAGGCCCCCAGGGCACCCTGTTCGGGAAAAACGCCTCGGCCGGTCTGGTACAGGTGGTGACACGGGCGCCGTCACAGGAATTCACCGCCGAGGCGGAAGTGCAGGTAACCGGCACGGAGGCCTATATCGCCAAGGGCGCGGCATCCGGAGGGCTGAGCGATAACACGCGAGCCAGCCTCTCGGGTTACTACGAGGATGACGAAGGTTTCAGCGGCAGTGTTGCGGTGGGCGGCAAACGCAACGGCGTGGAAACCTACGCCCTGCGTGGAAAACTCGAGAGCGATCTCAGCGACAGACTGAACATGCTGCTCACCGCGTACGTTCGCGAGGAGGACAAGACCGGCCCCGACCTGCAGTGGTTATCCATTTCCGATCCCGGCCTGGCGTTCGTCATCGAGCGGGCGGGCGTTACGCCCTCGGAAGACAACGATGTTGCCACATCCGACGGCAAAGGCTTTGAAGACACCGACGACTGGGGCACGACCGCCGAGTTCAATTTCAGCACTGAGGGCGGCTACACACTGACCTCGCTCACCGCCTACCTCGACTGGAAGCGCGACAGCCGCGACGACGTGGACGAACAACCGCTCGGCATACGCGAAACCATTTTCTTCTCCGATGTGCCCTCGCCATTCGGCACGGTGGGCCCGGTCAATTTTCAGCAGAGCGGCACCACCACCATTGACCAGTGGTCACAGGAGTTCCGCCTTACCTCCCCCGACAACGGCCAGTATAACTACATCCTCGGGCTGTACGGTCAACGGTTCGAACTTGACGATACCCTGCGCAGGGACTTCGATTTCTGTACGCTGCCGGGCCTGCTACTGGGTTTCACGCCCGGGCCTGTGTCGCCCTCCCTCACCCCGGGCGATGCCTGTGTGGACCCAACGTTCAGCGTGGCCTCCGTATCCACGCTCAGCGATTTCGTGGGTTTTCCGCAGATCGATGGGTTGCCTGCGGCCACCATTTCCGAGATTGAACGCTATGTTGAGAGTGAGAGTTACGCCGTGTTCGGCCAGGGCACCTATCACCTCACCGACAAACTGGATATCACCGGCGGGCTTCGCTGGCAGTACGACAAGACCGACTTTGGCTTCAATGTGTCCATTCCCAGCATCGTGCCCGGCTTCGGTTTCGGCGATGCGGTTGCACTGGACGGTGATGTCGACAACGACGGCATGTCCGGAAAACTCGCGCTGCAATATCAGGTGAATGACGAAACCATGGTCTATGCCAGTTATGCGCGCGGGTACAAGGGGCCGACGGGCGTCTTCGAGGGCGCCGAAACGGAAGAGATCGACCCGGAAACCTCCAACAACTACGAGATCGGCATGAAGGCCAGCCTGCTCGACGGCAAGGGCTTCATCGCGCTCACCGGTTTCTGGAGCGAGTACGATAATTTTCAGGAAGAGCAGTTCAGTCAGGTGGAGCGCACATTCATTCTGTCCAACGTGGGTGAAGTGCGTACGCGGGGTGTCGAACTCGAAAGCCGGTTCGGCATTGGCGATTACACCACCCTGAGCGCGGCGGCAGCCTGGGTGGACGCGGAGATTCGTGATTTTCCCGGTGGTCCGTGCTTCACTCCGGCAGTGGAAGACCCGGGCTGCACGTTCAACACCCTGCCCGACGGCGGTCAATCCACCACCAAAGACCTGTCTGGTGGCGAACTGCCCAACTCACCGGAGTTCAAGCTCTACACCTCCGCTCGCTACGAGCGCGGCATCGGCAGTTCCGAGTGGCAGGGCTTCGGGCAGATCAGCTATTCCTGGCAGGACGACGTACAGTTTTCGCTGAACCAGAATCCGCGTACCGTGCAGGACGCCTACGGCATTGTGGATGCAAGCGTTGGCTTCGGCAGGCAGGACGGCGGCCTGCAGTTTTCGCTCTTCGTGAAAAACCTGCTGGATGAAAACTACGCCAGCGTGCTGTTCCAGGATTTCATCATCAACTACTCACCCAACATCATCAAGGCGGGTCCGCGCGAGGCGGAGCGCACCTTTGGTGGCGCGATCCGCTGGAAGTACTGAACGCATCAAGGAGGCAACGCATGACTGCAACGATAGACCGCGAGTTTGCTGAAAAAATGCTGCAAACCTTTGATAACCCACAGGAGCATGGCGTGCATCTCCTGTTTAACGAATGGTGGCGCTATGCGCCGCAGGACGTTACGCAATCCTACCTGAAACAGTTTTGCGCGCTGGAGCATGCGCAGGGTTTCCTGAACAAGCGGTTCTACGCCGACCCGCTCGACCTGGACGCGCTGGGACGCTATCGCGACGGCACCCTCGGGCACTCGTATTACCATTTCATCCTCGACAATCATCTCGAGGAGAAGATCGCAATGAACTATCGGCAGTTGCACGAGCATATGGACAACAGCGGGCAGCTCGACAGCATGCCAGAGGAATTCAAGTACACCATTCTGCGGGGCTTCCAGATACACGACTTTCTGCACGTACTCACGGGCTACGATTCTTCACCCTTCGGCGAAGTCGCTCTGCAGGCTTTCACGCTGGCACAGAAACGCTTCCCCTACATGAGCATGTGGATGAGCACGCTGACAACCCGCATGACATACCTCGAACCCGAAACGATCGGACCCGTTATGGACGCCATTACTGACGGCTGGCAATTTGGCCGCAAGGTCGGGAACATCGTGTTTCTGGAGTACGAGACCATGCTGGATCGCCCACTGGTCGACCTGCGCCGTGAATACGGCATCGACCCGACGGGCAGCGTGCCGCTGGCAGCATGAACGACACGAAACGCTGCGACATGCACCACGGGAGACGCCGTCCATGAACCGATACGTGATGCGTCAGGTGCTGTTCCTGCTGATACCCTGTATCAGTCCGGTCGCCCTCGCGCAGGCCCCATGGCAGCTCTTGCTCGGCGCAGACAGCATCCAGGCCTGGCGCAATGCCGGCGAGAGCCCGGCAGACTATGAGTGGGTCGGCGATACCGTGGTCGGCAGACCCATTGGCAACAACCCGAAGAACGCGTTTCTGTGTTCGCCAGAGGATTACCGCGACTTCGAACTGCGTTTTGACTTTCGGATACGGCCCGGTCACCTGAATTCCGGTGTGCAGTTTCGCAGCGAGGTGCTGGCCAATGGGATTGTTGCCGGCCCGCAACTCGAGATGGACGTACAGAACCCGGACGACATGGGGTTTTTCCACCGCCACGTTGCCGATCGGCTGGTACGGCTTACCGATCAGCCCTGGCGGCTGCGCCTGTGGCCCAGTGGCGGCATCTATGGAGAGTCACTGGACACGGGCTGGATTTACCCGGGAGTGGCGGGCGGCGACGGTGAGGCGTTCGCTGCAGAAGGCGAACGCCTCACGCGGCCTGACGACTGGAACAGCCTGCGCCTGCTTGCGGAAGGCGAGCGCGTCCGTACCTGGCTGAACGGAGAACCGCGCGCCGACTATCGACATGCGCCCACCTATCGCAGCGGGAAAATCTGTCTGCAGGTACACGGGGGCGAATACGATGATCCCGCAGCCCATGAAATACGCTGGCGCAATCTCGAGATTCGTATTATCGATTGAGCCCCTCGGCCCTCACCAGCACCTGCTCGGCAGGGTCATAGGCGCTGCCATCGTCGCGCAACACATCGTGGAACCAGGGCTCAGGCTCGCTATCCGCACCGGGTAGGCTCTGCCAGCCGAACCGGGTGTTGGTCTTGCCGGTGACCAGGCCCCAGCAGTAGCAGCTCACGTCGTGTTGGCGAAACACCGGCAGGTGGGTGGCGAACACGCTCTTCGGTCGCGACATCCACTCACTGCACACCAGCGGTCGCCCGTGGACCTGCAGCCGATCAATGTGGGCAGCGAGCGCCATGGCATCGTCATAATTGTGGAAACTGACCACATCGCTATGCTCCACCAGCACGGCGTTGAGGCGCGGAAAATTGAAGTACTCTGCGGCCGTGACCGGTTGCAAGGGATTCTCCTCGCGCACCCAGCGGAACGCCTCGATCATCAGCCGCTCCGCGTGGCCCTCGCGTAATACCTGCGTGGCATACACCCAGGCGTTGCCGGGCACGCGTCGCCACCAGGGCGCATGCATGGCGCCCATGAAGCGATTGCTGACTTCGTTGTAGACATCCCAGAGGATCACTCGCTCGTCATTGCCGAACTCGCGCACGATGCCACGCACGTAGGCTTCAAGGCGCGGCCACTGGCGAGGGTCGCGCGTGACGGCACTGCCGGGCGACATCGCCCAGCCGGAGTTATGCTTGCCGGGCACGGGCTCGGGCTGCCTGCCGGTGCGCGGGTGGTCCTGCCAGCAGTCGTCAAAGAATACCAGCATCACGCTGATGCCATGCGCCTGGGCGATCTCCAGGAAGCGGTGGATGCGCGCGATAAACCCTGCTGCATCCTGCTCCCAGAGCAGGTCGTGCAGGTAGACGCGCACGCTGTTCAGGCCGAAGGCGCGCGCCCAGCCCAGTTCACGGTTTATGGCATCGGCGTCGAACGTGTCGGCCTGCCACATCTCAAGCTGGTTCACCGCGTAGGCGGGGATATAGTTACACCCCAGCTTGCGCCCCTGCGCACGCTGCCACGCCCAGGCGCGCTCGGCGGGCCACCTGCCCTGCACTGTCTGCTTCACTCGCTGTCTCCCGTCCAACCGCCCAGAAAAAGTGCCACTACCGCGTCAGCGTGAGCCGCGACCATGTCGTCACGCGTGGCATCCACGCCATAGATCGCGCGAATCTCCTCGCTCGCCAGGAACGGCTGGTGCGCCGCTCCCAGAAACGCGTACTGCAGCAAAACAGGGTTCAGATCGCTGAAGATGCCGCGCCCCTGGAGCAGTTGCAGGCCGCGCTGGAAATCGGCGTGACCCGCCTTGCGCACCGCGTCGGCCGCCCAGTGGATACGCGGGTTGGGCGCCGCCGCCTCTCGCATCACCATCTTGAAATACTGCGGATGTCGGGCCGCATGCCTGACGTAGGCGCGAATCCATTCGGCGGTGAGTGCCAGGCCCGGGTCTGCGTTCTGGGTAAACGGTGGCGGCGGCAAATCCGCCGTCATGGCCTCGTGCGCGAACAACAGCGCCGCCTGCCAGAGACCTTCCTTGTCTTCGAAATAAAACTTGATCAGGCCCTGGCTGACCCCGGCACGGCCGGCGATACCACGCCAGGTGGCGCCCTCGAAGCCCTTGTCGGCAAACTCGTCCAGCGCCGCCTCGATCACGCGACGGCGGCGCGCCTGCAAGGCTGGCTTACTCGCCAACGACGATGGTCTTGTCTGCGCCCTTGCCCTGCTCGCCCAGCAACATCCGGTAGCCGTAGAGCATCGTGCGCGCATCCACCACCATGTCCAGTTCGCCGTCGTCCTGCAGTTGCACATTCACGCCATGCACGGCGAACCACACCACCGTCGGCCCCTCCTGGTCCGGGGGTATCTCGATGGTGTGCGTGCAGCCGGCTGGCTCGAACAGGTACGAGCCGGGCTCGTTCACAGCCTCGGGAGATTCCTTGTAACTCCAGCGTCCCTGCAGCGTGACCGCGTAGACTTGTCCGGAATGATAGTGCGCGGGCACTTTCGCGCCCGGCCAGAAGCGGTTGAACACAATCCACAGCCCCTGGTTCAGATCGACATGTGCAACCTTGACTTCCACGCCATCGGCGATGGTCACATAGTCCTGATCGTCGGCACCGATGTGCAGCGTATCGGTATCCCACGACGGTATTTTCGGCATGGCAGCGGCAATATCTGCGGCACTGGTGGCGGCAACATCGCTGGTTTGAGTCATCGGAATCTCCTTCGAGGATGAATGGGTTGCAGCAAATTGAGCAAACGCTCAAAATACTAGATCGAATTCGGGCGCGCTGCAAGGATCGGCGTCAGCCGGGCTGACTACCCGGCGCCATTGCCGCCCTTCACCGGAGACCGCACAGGCATGGCCGTTTACCCCGTCTTTCCAGCCGCCCACCGGGCAAGCACATGACAGCGATTTTTGCCGCCGCGGCGCTCGCCTGGATACCGCTGCTGGTGCTGGCCGTGACTAACGAGCTGTTGTTCTTGCGCCTGTTGCGCGAGCGCGCCACACCTCAGCAGGCTATCGCCGCCAGCCTGCCCACCCTGCTTGCGCTGATCGCGGGCTACAGCGCATGGGCCGTGCACTACCTTCAGCTACAGGCTGCATTGGAGCGGCTGGCCATCGGACTCGTCTGGGTCCTGCTCACCGTGGCCTTCGAGTTTCTGTTCTGGCACTTTGTGGGCAAGAAGCCGTGGGCTGAAATCGGCGCTCGTTTCAACCCGCGCAGCGGCGACGGCACACTGGTGCTGCTCCTGATCATCGCCCTCACGCCTGCGGCAATGGGCTGGTTACTCGACGCGATGCGTTGAGCCCACCGCGCCTGCACCCCGTTTCGTTCACGCCATACCCGCCATGGCGCGCAACTCTTCGGGTCCGGCGCCCTTCTCCGCACTGCGCAACATCTGATCCAACGTGCTGTCTTTCAGGTTGACCAGTGTCTTCACCGGAATGCCCGCCGCCACCAGGGAGTCCATCCACGCCAGGCGCTGGCCAGCGCCATCGTCGCTCGAGCGATACCCCGTGGCAATTTTGTTGCCGAGCCAGCTCAAGGTCCAATCCGCGGTATCGAACGACTCACGCTTGGGCGGCACCCCCAGTTGCCGGCGCACTTCATCCACGGGCAGCGGCAGCATTTCCTCGAAGTAGATAGTGTGCACCGCCCGCGTGTTACGGGTGGCCACGCCGCGCTCAAAGGCCTCCATGCTGTAGGCCTGGTATTTCCTGAAGCCGACCGATGGCGACATCATCACCCAGGAGATGTAGACCCAGAGGCGGGCCATGCGCCGCGCCTTGCGCGTATCCATCGCCTCCAGGCCCATGCTGTAAGAGATGGTGAGAGATTCCCCGGCGAGATCAGTGCCATAGCCACACAGCATGTGAATCAGGTCGTGGGTATTGCTCATGCGATACAGCAGGTACTTCATGTCCTCGTTCCAGTCGAGCTTGTCGTAGTTGTCTCCGCGGTAAATCTGACCGGCGAGCAGATAGCCCGGTACCGCGCCCTCCACGTTGGCGTGTGCGTGATAGCTGCGTCCCAGGGAACCCTGCGGCAGGTCGGCCAGGCCGTCGTCGGCCAATGCCAGGCCCAGGTCGGGACGATCGGCCAGAATGCGCCGCCCGGTGGGATCTGCGCGCATCTCCTCCACCCGCGTATGAAACTCCGGGCCGCCCACGGCCATTTTCATTTTCGGCACGTTGCTGGACCCTTCCAGGCTTACCGGGTTACGAATCCAGCGGAAGAAATACTTGAGCGCTGCCGGTCCGTTCACGCGATACTGCGCGGCCGCCTGCACATTCCCCACCTGCGTACTGTTTGTCATTGCCGCCTCCTGAACGTGCCGGAATTAAATGAACGCGTTCATTATAGCGCAGTTCGAGGGGTTGGCCAGCGGGTTGTGAGTTGATTGTGGGCGAACCGCGGGCTGGTTTAGCCCTCCTGAAGCGGCAGCAATCGCGCGCTCTTCGGGTCGTAACGCCGGGCAGTGATAGACCCCTCGCGCACGCACTGCACCGCCTCGTCGATCACCGCCAGTGGTACCAGAAACCACTCCCGGGGCTGTACCGGCTTGCCGAAACGATCCTGCAGCGTGAGGTCGAGCCGGGCAGGGGCAAAAATGCGGTGAAACAGCGCCTCCAGCTTGCGCCGGTTGATGCCGGCGAGTTTGTAGGTGGCCACAATCTCCACGTCTGCCAGCAGATAGGTGGGGTCCTGCGCTGCCCCGGCGATACGCGATTCCACCGTAGAGCCGGTAACACCGATTTTATGCACGAGCTCACGGTGCTCGCGCACGTAGGGATGCTCAGACAGGCTGCGCAGCACGTAAATGGTGCCGCTCTCTTGATCGTCTGCGTCTCCATGATCGCCGAACAGCGGCCCCGCGTGGGGATCACTGATGCGCCGGCCGGCCGCGTCCTTGTAGAGCGCGCGCTGTAGCGACCGCAGCAGCAGATTGCTCTCGGTGCCATTGGCGTAAATCACCCGCAGGCGCGCATCGGGGTGGCCCTGGGGGGTGGTGAATTCCTCGCCCTTGTCGGCCACATAGGCCGTTTGCCCCATGAGAATAAAAAACTCGCCCGCGTTGATGGCCGCGTCACGGCCGAAGCGCAGTGTTTGGCGCTCACCGCTTTGCAGATCGGCCTCCACCTCTACAAACAAGGGCTCAAACTGCGCGAAGTCTGCACAGGGCTCGCGCTGAGCCACCTCCTCGGCGGCGCGTATCTCGGCGCGCGAGCGCACGTTGCGCAGCTCGGTGATGTCTGCCCCACCGGCCGCACCGGCGAGCGCCGCCATCAGTTCATCGTCTGTCAGCGCCTCGGTGGGGCTGCCCTCTGCCACGGCAGGTACAGCCAGCAGGCCCTGATAATCCAGCGGCTGCAACAACGTGCGCCACTCCGAAAGTGCGCGTAAACGCTCAAGACGCACCGCGTAGAGCCGTTCAAAGATGTCCTGGTGTTCGCCGTGCCGGGGTTCACGGCCCTGTGATTCCACAAAACGCTGTATCTCCTCAAAACCCGCGACTACCCGTTCTTCGCGTGGCGAGAGGCCGGCTTTTTTCGCGGGGCGGGCGAACTCGTCCAGCTCCGCGCGCAGCTCATCGAGGTCAGTCATAGCGGCCTTCGTCTTTGAAGCGCACGAACGCCGCGGCACCCTCGGCCATGCGCTGTTCCCAGGGATCGGCAGAGGTAACAGAGGGCAGGCGGCCCCGCTCATGTTTGAATTTCACCGCGCGCAGCGCCAGGTCCTTCGCCTCCTCCGGCGAGAGACTGCTGCGCTTGCCGGAAATGATCGCCGCCACCTGCTTCAGGCTCTCCTCGCTCATGGATTTCGCCAGAATAGCGTAGGCCTCACTGAAGGGGTTGATACGGTCAATAAGATCGATATCCAACTCGCGCACGTCCATGGCAAACTTGCGCACGCCGGCGATGAGGGCCGTGTTCGGCTTCGCATCCCGCTCGGTAAGCTCGCCACCGTCGCCCACCAGAATCTGCTTCGCCTGCTGCGTGATATTCAGTGCGGCAATGGCGTGCTGGCGAACGGCCTCCTGATCTTCTTCATCAAGCTGCGGGTACCGCTCGCGGATAATCTTGCCCATACGTAGCTGGGTGAGCTCTTCCGGTACCAGTTCTTCATCGAACAGCCCACGCTCCAGCGAGGTTTTGTCCTGCACAAAGCCCGCGATCACCTCCACCAGATCTTCGCGACAGATTCTGCCGGCCTCCTCGCTCCTCGGTTCAACCAGCCCCTTCACTTCAATGTGGTAGGCGCCGGTGGCCTCATTCACGCCCACATTGGCAACCTGCGGGTCGTAGCCGAGCTCGCCGTAATCGAAACCGGCCTGGGGCCCGCTGGTGGCGTTTTTCGGGGTAAACTCAAAGCGCGGCGCCAGCACCTGCTCCATCAGCAGGCTGGCGGCAATGGCCTTGAGCGTATCGTTCACCGCTTCTGTCACGGCCTGTTCGGCGGCGTCGGGCTCAGCGATGAGGTTGGTGAACCGCGCGCGGGTTTTGCCCGGCGCGTCGCGGGTGGCGCGGCCGATGATCTGCACGATTTCCGTGAGGCTGGAGCGGTAGCCCACGGTCAGCGCGTGTTCGCACCATATCCAGTCGAAGCCCTCCTTGGCCATGCCCAGCGCGATGATGATGTCTACGTGTTCGCGATGGTGCTTTTGCGCCGGATCTTTCAGCGCTGCGGCTACCCGATCGCGCTTTGCGGGGTCGTCATCCACCAGATCGGCAATTTTCAGGATGCGCCCCTGCGGCGTTTTCACCAGTTGGAACCCGCTCTGCGGGTCGGCGCCCTGCCACTCGCCCAGGGCCTCGAGGATATGTTCCACCTCGCGGATTTTATCGCCCATGCTTTCCCGCGAATTCACGTTCGGGATATGCACAATGGTTTTTTCCTCGGGGTTCAGCACCGCGAGAATATCGTCGGCGTAGGCGCCGGAATAAAAATAGTAGCCGATGTCGAGCTGCTTCAGATACTCATAGCCGTTGAGCTGTTCGTAGTAGGTGTAGGTAACCGTGTTGAAGCGGGATTCATCCTGCGGCGCCAGCACGGCCTCGGCGTCGCCGCGAAAGTAGGAGCCGGTCATGGCCACGATATGCACTTTATCGCGGGCGATGAACTCGCCCAGTTGCGCGCCCAGTTTGTTGTCGGGGTTGGCGGAAACGTGGTGGAACTCATCCACCGCTATCAGGCAGTTATCGAACGCCGCCACGCCGAACTGATCCACGGCGAAGCGAAACGTGGCATGAGTACACACCAGTATCCGTTCATCACCCGCGAGAAACGCGCCGAGTGATTTCACCTTGCCGCCGTTGTCAGAACCCGGCGCGTTGCACAGGTTGCACCTGGGCGCCACCTGCCAATCGGCCCAGAAACCGTGATCGCTCAGGGGTTCATCGTTAAAGCTCGCGCCGATGGATTTCTCCGGTACCACGATGATGGCTTTCCCGAGCCCCTGATTGTGCAATTTGTCCAGCGCGATAAACATCAGCGCCCGGCTCTTGCCCGAGGCCGGCGGCGATTTAATCAGCAGGTATTGCTCACCGCGCCGCTCGTAGGCACGCTCCTGCATGGGCCGCATGCCCAGCGCATTGGGCTGCGTGGAGCTGCCATTGCCGGCATAGGTCACGGCCACGGAGGGGACATTTTTTGTCATGGATTCTCCCAGAGCCAGCGCAGCGGCACCGCATACAAACCCGTATCGAAGCGCGCGCAGTGTTCGCCATCATAGAGCACAACGCCGGCAACAAAACGCCCGCCTGCGCCATCGCGCAGTTTCCGCAGGCCGCGAAAATCCGCGGCGGTAACGGTGGCCGCGGCCTTCACCTCCACCCCCGCCAGCTGCCCACCACCGCGCTCCAGCACAATATCCACTTCCACCTGATCGCGATCGCGAAAATGAAAAAAATCGTGGTGCTGCGAGTGCCAACTGTCGAGGCGCCGCAGCTCCTGGTACACAAAGGTTTCCAGCAGCGGCCCGAGCTGTGCGCGATCGGCCTGCAACATGGCCCCGGTAAGGCCCAACAGACCGCAGGCCAGCCCGCTATCGCCCATGTGCAGTTTGGGTGTTTTCACCAGCCGGCTGGTGTGATTACTGTGCCAGGGCGGAAGGCGCTCCAGCAGAAAAATATTCTCCAGCAGAGTCAGGTAGTCAGCAATGGTGACTCTGCTGAGCTGGAAAGCCGACGCCAGCTCACTCACGTTAAACAGTTGCGCCGTGCGGGCCGCGGCCAGGCGCAGCAGGCGCGGCAGGGCATCCAGTGAACGAATGCGCGCAATGTCGCGCACATCGCGCTGCACCAGCGTGGTGATGTAATCCCGATACCAGTGTTCGCGGCTGCGACCTTCGACGCGTGCCAAGGCCGGCGGATAGCCGCCCGCCGCTACGTGCTCGGCCAATGCCGCCCGCAGCCGGGCAACGTTGCGCGTGGGAAAATCCGCTGCGAACAGCCGATCAAGAAAATCGGCTGGCTGCCCTGTGAGCTCACACCGGGCAAAGGGGTGCAGGCGCTGGATGGCCATGCGCCCGGCCAGGGAATCCGACAAACGCGGCATCAGCAGCACGTTGGAAGAGCCCGTGAGAAGAAAACGCCCCGGCTCGCGGTTATGGTCTACCGCCGCCTTGAGGCTGGTAAACAGCTCCGGCACGCGCTGCACTTCATCCAGAATGACGCGGGCGGGCAGATCACCCACGAAGCCCACCGGGTCACTGGCAGCGGCTCCCCGCAGCGTGTCGTCATCGAAGCTGAAATAGCGGTACCCGCCTTTATCGCCGTACATTCTGGCCAGCGTGCTCTTGCCGCACTGGCGCGGCCCGTGAATCAGCACCAGGGGCGAATCTGCCAGCGCTTCGGCCAGCACGGTTTCGGCAAACCTGGGGTTCGGGGGCGCGTCGTTCATCGGCCAGGTGTCAGTTCCATGTTCGGCTGATTGTAAGTTATAGTTTCGGCTAGTTGCAAGTTAAAGCTACGTCTGATTGAAAGTTATAGTGACGTCTAATTGAACGTTTTAAAGTCGTCCACATGTAAGCTTTCCGGCTGTCAGTCAACTTACGCAGGGTTACCCGCACGCTCAGGCCCCGGCTGCCGCCGGCGATTCTGTCATCCTGGTGTACAACTCGAACAGCTTTTCCAGCCGCTCGGTATCGTTTTTGAAACGGCGCCCGATATAGATGCGCTCCAGCACCTCGTCGTTGCGCTCGTGGGCCTCGCGCAGGTTGGCGGGCATATTCTCCGGATCGTACAGCTCGGCGATGGTCGCCGGGAAGTGTGCCTCGCGGGCCAGCAGAATGTTCTCGGCGCAGCGTGTTAGATCGGCTTTGTTTTTCTCAGTGAGGGTGGGCACGGGGAAGGTGTTCCAGCCAAGATCATTTGAGTAGCGGTAATCTTCTTTTAGCCGACCACAGATCGCGGCAATCCATGTGAAATGGATTTTTGAAAGCAGAATCGATAGCTGCCAAACGTCACCGTCATATATTCCAAAGGCTTGTCCAGAGAGGCGTGCTCCATAGCTTAGAAGACCGCATGGAATGTACTCGCGCCTTACCGATGTCATGATGGGCACGAAGATCGTGCTTTCTTTTCCACAATACATTTCCCGAAACTGGTGTGGAGAGTTCGCAAGCTTTCTGTTCCCTGGGTCTGGGCTATCAAGCCGAACCACTCTAACTCTTGATACTCGATCTGCCAGGCCTGGGAATTGCAACGCGTCTTCTAGATCGTCATCACTTATCCAAAGGCAATATCTCGGAATATCATTGTTATATTCTTTAGATCCATAATATCGTCTCAAGAACTTTTTGGCGCCAGGTGACGAGGCTTCCAGCTCCGCTGCTTCACAATAACTAAGCGAAAGAAAACCCCCGTCGTTGGCCTTATTACCGAGTTGCATTACACCTATCTCATGAGAAAGTGGACTACTCCGTGCTGTGACGTACACCCCAGACCCAGGCGTCAAATAGGGTGATATGGCCTCCACTTCCTTTCGTTCATTATCTGTATAGATATACTTCTTCCCCTTTGAGACACTGGAGAACCCAACTATTACGCACATAACCGCTGCGTTACGCGTCGCACTATTGGCCCATCTAAAAGTGGTGTGTGCAAAAAACATAGTATTCCCTGTCGCAGCGACCTCTGACCAGATTAGCGGCGCTTGACGACCTTGACAGATTGAATTGGTTGTTACGAATGCAGCCGCACCTCGAGCTTTCGCAAGGAAATCAGCCGCAAGAACGAGCCATGACGCGACAAAATCAATATATCCGTACTTTGGAATGCGAATTTCGAAAACACATCTCATTTCTGCCTTCTGTTCTTTCGTCAATTTCCCTTTCCCAAGGTACGGCGGATTCCCACAAATATAAGTCTCCCCTCCCTCATTCTCAAAATCGATCTCCGCCTGATCCGTCTGCGCGTCAAACAGGTCATCGGCAAGATGCCTGACGGCGGTTCCCGTGGGCGGACATATGCTCAGCCAATCGATGCGCAGCGCATTCCCGCAGGTAATCCAGTTTTCTGCATCCAGCGGCAGGAATTCGGCCAGCGCGAGCTTTTTGCCGCGATACAGCAGATCGCACTGGTATTCGGCAATAATGAGCGCAAGGCGCGCGATTTCGGCGGGAAAATCCCGCAGTTCGATGCCGCGAAAGTTGGTGAGCGGAATCTCGGTGGGCCGGTCGGCCTCGCCGCGCCGCTGGTTGATTTCCGCTTCAATGGCGCGCATCTGTTTGTAGGCGATCACCAGAAAATTGCCGGAGCCACAGGCGGGATCGAACACGCGGATTCTGGCCATGCGGTTACGCAGGTTGAGCAGCTTGCGGCTGTTATCTCCGGCCTCCGCCAGTTTCTCGCGCAGTTCATCCAGGAACAGCGGGTTCAACACTTTCAGAATATTCGGCACACTGGTGTAGTGCATGCCGAGCGCGCCGCGCTCCTCGTCGTCTGCCACGGCCTGGATCATGGAGCCGAAAATATCGGGGGTTGATCTGTGTCCAGTCGAGGCTGCCGATGTGCAGCAGGTAGGAACGCGCCATTCTGCTGAAATGCGGCACCGCGACGCTGCCGGAAAACAGCCCGCCGTTCACGTAGGGGAAGGCATCCGCCCAGCGTGGAATACCCGCGGCGGCTCGCTCATTACTCTGCGTATTCATGGCCCGGAAAATTTCACTGATCACCTCGTGGGTGTTGGTGGAATCCCGGGCGCTCATTTGTGCCACGGTGTCGGTGAGCAGGCCGCTGCTACTGAAAATATCGGTGTCTTCGGCGAAGAAGCAGAAAATCAGCCGCGCCATGAAGTGGTTCATCTCGTGGCGCCGCTGTTCCGTGCCCCACTCCGGGTTGTCTTTCAAGAGTTCCACGTACAGGCGATTGAGGCGGCTGGTGGCGCGAATGTCGAAAGCACTGTCGCGCAGCTGTTTTACAGTGCTGATGCCTGCCAGCGGCAGAAAGAAACCGAAATGATCGGGGAAGGCCTGATACGCGCAGGCCACCGTTTCGCCGCTGTGCAGGTCTTCCGCCTCCAGCACCTCGCCATCAGTGGCGAGAATGTAACGCGCTTTGGCGCGCCGCGTTGCGGGGCTGGCTTTCAGGGCCGCCAGCGTTGCGCTCACTTCGCGCTCTGCGGCGATCGCGATATGGATATTGCTGGTTTGCAGCACACCACCCAGATCAGATTTATTCGAACTGCCGGTGCGCAGCCGCCTGATGGTGGTGGCTTTGTTGCCGAAGGCTTCGAGAAAGGCGAAGGGAAACTCCGCCGCGTCAAAGGGTTGCAACGCCAGCTCGGATATTGCTGCTTCAATTTCTACTGCATTCATGCGGCGCCGCGGGGCCGGGTGGGCCGAAACTCGAATGCGGCAATTCTGGCCGAATGCGTCGGCAAGTGCCAGCGCGGATATGCCGCCCGTCGCTAACCGGCATGCCGCACATCGCACGCCCGGGCGGCCAGAGCCACACGGTTACAGGGAGCTGCGACGATTCCCGCAGCCGCCGCGCCTGCAATGGCCTGAGCAGCGGCCAGGCAGAACCCCTTCCGGGGGCTAGCCGCTCCCCAAGGAGAGCGGCTAGCCCCCGCGATACGGCTTGATCACATTCTCCGCATACCAGTTGATCATGCCGACTTTTTCTTCCACCGTCTGCGTATCCGGCTCGGCGTCGTAGGGGTTGCGGAAGGCGATGATCACCTCGGTCACGCCCGCTGCCGCGAGATCGGTGAGGCCCTCGGCAGAATACGCCGCTTCCGTCATCGCGTGGTACTCAAAGGCGCCTTCGGTGCGACCGTACTCTTTGCGGAAGTCTTCAATCTGGCCGATCATGTCGCGCAGCTCATTCAGGGACGAGCCAGCGGAGATCCAGCCGTCGCCGAGGCGCGCCGCGCGTCGGAGTGCGGGCTTGGCGTGGCCGCCCACCAGCAGCGGCACATGAAAATCCGGCACCGGGCACAGCTTGATCGGATCCATCTTGAAGATCTCGCCGTCGTAGCCGAAGTACTCTCCGGTCATCAGGCCATTGACGATCTCCATCATCTCATCCATACGCTTGCCACGCTGTTCCCAGGGAATCTGGCAGGCCTCGAAATCTTCCGGCCAGGGGCTGATACCCACGCCGAAGCCGAAGCGATCACCGATCATCACCGCCATGGATGACAACTGCTTGGCCACAATAGCGGGCTGGCGGATGGCCAGCTTGATCACCGAGGTGGTGAAGCGCAGTTTCTCGGTGCGCGCCGCCAGATACGGGATGGCAACAAACGGCTCCAGGAACGGCACGCCATCCAGGAATTCGCGCGAGCCGTCGTCGTTATAGGGATACACGTTCGACCCTTCTTTCGGGTAACAGATACTGTCGGGGAAGGTGAAGGTGTCGAAGCCGGCTTCCTCGGCGGCAAGCGCCAGCGGCAGGTACTGATCGGGCGGGCACATGGTGGCGTGGTAGGCAAATTTCATGCTGTGGGATCCTCGGGTTCAGGTTTTGTCCGTGTTGGTACGCAGCTTACGCCGAGACAGATTGCCACGACAGTGAAATTGCCCCACGCGGGGTCTCCCGGAACGCTACACTGCGGCCAAACAGCATGGCACACAGGAGGCCAACATGCCCGAGGGACCCGAGATCCGGCGCGCCGCCGATGCCCTCGCCGCCGTGTTGGAGGAGCAGCCGATTCACACGGTGCGTTTTGGCCAGCCGCGTCTGCGGCACTTCGCCAAAGCCCTGCGCGGCCACCGGGTCACCCGGGTGGAAACCCGCGGCAAGGCCCTGCTGACGCACTTCGAGCACGGCCTGAGCATCTACTCCCACAACCAGTTGTACGGGGTGTGGCGGGTGGTCAAGGGTCATACGCTGCCGGCCAGTAAACGCTCCCTGCGCTTGCTGCTGCAGACCGATACACACAGCGCCATTCTCTACAGCGCCTCGGACATCGGCGTATGGCCAACGGAGGAACTGGGCGAGCATCCCTTCCTGCGCAAGCTGGGGCCGGACATCATGGAAAACGGCCTGAGTTGGCGGCAGATCGCCGAGCGGCTGACCATGGATACGTTCGCCAAACGCGATCTCAGCACGCTGTACCTGGATCAGGCTTTCCTCGCCGGCAACGGCAACTACCTGCGCTCGGAAATCCTGTTCGACGCGCGCCTGCCACCGCGCAAGCGGGCGGCGGAATTAACGCGCGCCGAAACCGGCAGGCTCGCGCGCAGCACGCTGGCGATCAGCCGGCGCAGCTACGCCACCGCCGGCATCACACTGGCGCCGCGCCTGAGCAACGCGCTGCAGCGCCAGGGGCTGCCGCGCGGGCAGCGGCGCTTTTACGTATTCGGCCGTGAAGACCTGCCCTGCTACGCCTGCGCAACGCCCATCAGGCGCGTGGCGCTCGGCAGCCGCCGCCTGTACTACTGTCCGCGGTGCCAGGCGGCATGACACGGATCACGCACGTACACGGCCTCACCCGTTCAAAGCGCGGGCGGTGAGCTTGCCCAGCTGTGACATATGCACTTCATCCGGTCCGTCGGCGATGCGGGAAAAGCGCGCCAGCAGGAACACCGCGGGGATGAGCGTATCCTGGCCCACCCCGGCGCCGCCGAACACCTGCATCGCCCGATCGGCCACGTTCTGCGCCATGTTGGGCGCAACGATTTTGACCATGGCGATGTAGGGTATCGCGGCCTTCAGGCCCTGCGTGTCCATCACCGAGGCAGCCTGCAGCGTGAGCAGGCGACACTGCTCTATCTCGCAGCGGCAGCGCGCTATCTCGTGCTGCACACTGGTCTTCTTGATCAGTTTCTCGCCGAAGGCCACGCGCTCCCCGGCGCGCGCGCACATGAGCTCCAGGCAGCGCTGGGCAGCGCCCACCAGGCCCATGGCGTACTGGAATCGTCCCGGGCCGAGTCGCCCCTGGGCAATCTCGAAGCCGCAGCCCTCTCCCTTGATCAGGTTACCGGCCGGTACGCGCACATCCTCAAACAGTAACTCGGCCTCACCGCCCGGCGAATGCAGGTTGTCGAACACCCGCAGTGTGCGCACCAGCGTCACGCCAGGCGCATCGCGCGGCACCAGAATGGTGGAGTGCTGACGGTGACGCTCGTTTTCGGGGTTGGATCTGCCCATGACCAGCATCACCTTGCAGCGCGGCCCCACCGCGCCGGTGGTCCACCACTTGCGGCCGTTGAGCACGTACTCGTCGCCGTCGCGGCGGATCTCGAGTTCCATGTTGGTCGCATCCGAGGAGGCCACCTGCGGTTCCGTCATGGCGTAGGCGCTGCGAATCTCGCCGGCCAGCAGCGGTTCCAGCCACTGCGCCTGCTGCTCGGGCGTGCCGTATTTCGCCAGCACTTCCATATTGCCGCGATCAGGCGCGCTGCAGTTGAACACGCCCTGTGCCCAGATCACCTTGCTCATCGTTTCGAACAGCGGCGCAATCTCCACGTTATTCAGGCCGGGGCTCCAGGGCGCGTATTCCTGCGGTAAAAACAGGTTCCAAAGCCCCTGGGCCCTGGCCCTGGCGCGCAGCTCGTCGTACCAGGGCGGTACTTCCCAGAGATTGTCCTGGTCGAGGGTCCATGCATCCCAGTCGTGCTCACGCGGGTAGACGTGCTCGCGCATGAACGCCTCGATGCGCGCATTCAGCTCGGCAACCCGTTCGTTGTGTTCAAAACCCATGTGCAACTCCTCCTTGCAATCCCGGTGGCTGCCGGGCGTCGATCGACAGGCGATTTACGCCGCAATAATGTCGGGGCCCAGCATCGCCTCCACCCCGGTGCCGGCCAGCAGCGCGTCCACCCGCTTGCGCGCCGAGTCATCCAGCGCGGCATAGTGTTCGTTCGTCCAGCGCAGGCATTTTGCCTGATAGGGAAACGTCTGCTGGGTCCAGGCGGTGCCGTCGATAGTGCACGCCCAGGTCTTCTCGCCCGCCGCCACCGCCGCCGCATTGGCCAACTGCGCCGGCACGTACACCCGGCCTATCTCGGCGAGCAGCCCGCGCAGGGTGTCCGGTTGCTCCTCCAGCGGGAGCCACTGGCTGTCACTCGGCTCCAGCCCGCACTGGTCCTCCATGCAACCTACCCAGGCCACGGTGCGCGGCGATACCGCATGCGCGATCGCGCGCGGCGTGGGGTCGAAGCCCACCAGCTGCGACAACTGGCCGAACAGGCCGAAATCCCCCGCTGCGGGGCGCCCACCCAAGATGAAGGGCTGCTGCGCCAGGTGCGCTTCCAGGGCCGCCAGGAAGCGCCGATAACTGGCGTCGATCACCGGGGCGGTCGTATCGTTGGAGCCCACCACGTACAGGCGTCCCACCTGGCGCTCGGTAAACAACGCCTTCAGCTGCGCGAGCGTCTCGTCGGGCAGGTTGAGCTGCATGCTCAGCGGCAACAGCGTGCCGGCGTTATCGGCATCCACGGCGGGATACCAGCGGTAGTGAAACATGTACTTGGTACACCACTCGTCGGCGAAATCCTCGATCAGGTAATCGATGAACGCCAGCGCCGGATCAGGTGGCAACACCGAGCGCCCGGGGTACTCAGCTTCCAGGCGGCGGATAATGGGCGTGGAATCGCAGGCCGGGGTGACGCTGCCATCGGGCCCGGTAAACAGCACCGTGGGATGGAAGATCGGCCGTGGCTTTTCCAGGCCACGCGCATCCAGCGCGGCGGCCGGATCTTCCCAGCAGATACTGTAGGGGATGCGCCGGTAGCGCAGCAGCGCCACCATTTTGCGGGTGTAGGGTGACCCGGTGCCACCAAACAGCTGAAGTCGTTGTGCCCCTGCCATGCGCGCGCTCCTTATTCTTTGGGCCAGAGGAAACCAACCCATTCCTGACGCACAAAATATTGACACAAGAAATGCCAATATGTAAACCTTGGGCGCTTGTCAAACGCTCCGCCGAGGCACCGAGCCGCCATGTATCCGGGAGACTACACACTCATTGGCCATGAGCTCAGCCTGTTCACACGCAAGCTGGAAGCCCAGCTGCGTTTCCAGGACATCGCCTGGCACTGGCAGTTCAAGACGCAGGCACGCGCCGCGGAACTGGAGGCGCGCGCGGGTACGCATTTCATTCCGCTGTTGCGCACGCCGGAGAAGTGGCTGCTGAACGACACCATCGCCATCGGGCCGCTGCTGCACACCCGTTTCGGGCAGGCCCCGGTGATTCCCGACACACCGGTGCAGCGTGCCTGCTGTTTCATTCTCGAGGACGCCTTCAACCACTGGCTGGGTAAACACGCCGTGCATTCGCGCTGGTGTTATCCGCAGAACGTTGCCTGGATCGGGCCGCGTTTCGCCGCCAACATGCTGCTGGATCGCTCGGTGGACGCGCCCTTCAGCGCAGCCGAACTGGCCGAGTACGCCGCGATGGGCGAGACCCTCTACCAGGGGTTCGGCAAAACGGTCTGCGAAGTCAACGGCGTGGGGCCCGAGCAGGCAGACGCCATGCAGGGCGATTTCGCGCGCCTGCTTCAGGCGCTGGAGACACATTTCGCCGGCAATGCGTTCCTGTTGGGGCCGCGCCCCTGTCTGGCGGACTTCGCACTGGCAGGCGCCTGCAAGGCGCATTTCGTCACCGACCCGACACCGCTCGCCTGGCTGGGCCGGCACACTGACATGCTCCTGCAATACACCGCGAGGGTGTACCAGACCAGCAGCAGGGAATGCCCGCCATGGCCATCGCACGACAGCGTCCCCGCGTCCCTGCGCGCCGTGTTCGAGTATCTCAACGGCAGCTACTTCGCTTTCGCGCGGGCGAACCTCGCAGCGGTAATCGCCGGCGACAAGTACGTTGCATTCGACATCGGTTCCGGCAGCACCCGCGCCCGATCCCAGCGGCGCGTGAACCTCGCGCGCCTGCACGTGCAGGATGAACTGCTGCGCATTCAGGCGGAGGCGCATCCCGGCGTGGCAACGCAGTTCGCCGGCACGGACATTCTCAGCTACTACCTCGGCGAGCCCGGGCGATGAGCACCTAGACCGTGCGCATCGCACGCTACGGCCTCGCGCTGCTCCTGCTGCTCCTGACAGCCGCATATAGCATGGCGTTCTGGTGGCCGCGCCCGCCGGACACCACCGAGGCGCGCGTATTCGCCGACAGCGGCGCGCACCTGGATTACTGCGCACTGCCGGTGCTCGATGGCAACGGCCTGACAGCGCGGGACATTCCCAAAGCCTATACGCCGCCTGCGCCCGCCTGCCACTACAGTGCGTTTCCGGCGCCGGTTCTGGCGCACTGCAGCGAGCCCATCGCGCCGGGTTTTCCCGATCTGCGCGGGCTGTGGCTCGCCTACAGCGAACGGCCGGGACACCTCGAACGCATTGAACAGTGCGGCGATCGCTTCGTGATCACCACCGCCGGCGTCATTCACGATTTCCACGCCGATGGCACGCTGGAGAACGGCTCGCGCGACGTGGAGGGAGTGCACAATCGCTGCATGAATACCTGGGCCTCGATCAGCGTGGACGAGAACGCCGTGCTGCGCTTTCACCCCTTCGGGCTCGGGGCGGTGACCATCGTACAGCGCTGGCTGGAGGGCGATGAACTGCGCTGGAGCTACCCGGCCTTCGACCAGCCGGTGAAGTTGCGAAGAGTCTGCCGGGTTCCGACCGAGCAGGCGGTGTTCCTGCCGCCCTCGTGAGCGGCACACGGACACGCTTACACAGACGTTTTCTACCCTGACGGATACACGATCATGCCCTACTCCCTGAAACTCTGGCTCGTGCCCGCTGCGATCTATGCGGCCTTCGCGCTGTGGTATACCGACCTGCGCGGCCCACTGACCAGCGAGGAAATATCGCACTATGCGCGGGCCTTGCAGGCAAACGGCGCCAGCGCAGCGCGTATCCGCAGCCTGGAGCGCTTCATGCGCGAGGACAGCGGACGCCAGTTCCTGGTGGTGAACAACCTGCACCTGAAAACCACCCCACCGGACACCGATGGCGCGGAACCCGGGGAAAGCGGCGAGCAGCTGATGGCCCGCTACATGGCGCACATGCTGCCTGCCCTGCTGTCGCGCGCCTGCCACCCGGTGCTTGCGGGTAATGCGGTATTCACCGCTCTGGACGTATCCGGTATCGCCGGCGCCGAGGTGTGGCAGAGTGCCGGCGTGGTGCGCTATCGCAGCCGCAGAAGTTTTATGGATATCGTCAGCGACCCGGCCTTCATGGACAAACACCACTTCAAGATGGCTGCGCTGGAAAAAACCATCGCCTATCCAATCGAAACCACGCTGTACCTGAGCGACCCACGCCTGCTGCTGGCCCTGACCCTGCTGGCCGTCACCGGGCTGTTGCGGCGCGCCCGCTAACCTCCAGAATCGCGCGCACACATTGCCCGGGCTGGTCCTGCTGCAGGAAATGCCCGGCGGGGCCCACCGTGCGATGCGCCATGCCCCGGCATCCGGGCACATGATCGAGAAACGGCTGGCCCATGCTGGCGGTGACCGGGTCATCGTCGGCGAAGGCCAGCAGGAAAGGCTTGTCGAACTGCCTGAGCACGTTCCAGGCAGCCCGGTTCTCGGCGACTTCCGGCTCGTCGCAGAGCAGCGGCAGCAATGCGGGAAACCGGCGCGCGCCCGCCAGGAAACGCTCGTCCGGGAACGGCGCATTGAACGCCTGGCGCTCGCGGTCATCCAGTGACCTGGCGCTGCCGATACCGTCTATCAGGCCGCCCACATTGAGCAGTTCCGGACTCTCGGCACAAAACTTTCGCCAGTACAGGAAGCCCGGCAAACCGCTGGTATCCCTGAAGCGCGCTTCCAGTTCGCGCCCGGCCACCACCGGGAGCTGCGCGTAGGCCGCGCGCAGGGGCCCGGCGAGCTCGGGTGGCACGGGGCCGGCCGGCAGGCCGCCGTTGGCCAGCACCACGGCGGAGAAACGCGCCGGGTGGGCCGTCAGCAACCGCAGGCCGATCAGACTGCCCCAGTCCTGCAGGAAGGCGGTTATGCCGGTCAGGTCCAACGCCTGCAGCCACTCGCTCATCCACGTGACGTGTCGCGCATAGCTGTAATCGGCTGGTCGCAGCGGTTTGTCGGAACGCCCAAAGCCCACCAGGTCCGGTGCCAGCACGCGAAAGCCCGCATCGGCCAGCGGCCCGATCATGTGCCGGTACAGGTAAGACCAGGCCGGCTGGCCGTGCATCAGCAGCACCACGTCGCCGGATGCCGGCCCCTCGTCCAGGTAGTGCACGCGCAAACGCCCGCCCTCGGTGTCATCCACCTCCAGGTAATGGGGTGCGAACGGGTAGTCCTTGAGGTTCGCGAAGCGTTCGTCGGGCGTGCGCAGGGTTTGCATGGCAGCAGGCTTCCTTGAAAGGCGGGTTCCCGAGCAATGCCTGAGTCACTGCCGGGAAAACCCGTAGCAATTGATTTATTGGCACATGTTATGTCTTAATATCGCCCACGGCAATCCAGCGGCACCACGCCGCCCGGCCAGCCCGGCGCGCCCGGTTGCTTTCAACGCGCAGGGGTGCACTAATTGCCGCTGACACACACAGGAGATCAGCATGGCAGACTCGACAGCCTACGTGCCCCCCAGGGTTTGGACCTGGGACAAGGATAGCGGCGGACGCTTCGCCAATATCAACCGCCCCATTGCCGGCGCCACGCATGAAAAACCGCTGCCGGTAGGCAAGCACCCCCTGCAGCTTTACTCGCTGGCAACGCCGAACGGCGTGAAGGTCACCGTGATGCTGGAAGAACTGCTCGCGCTGGGCCACGCCGGCGCGGAATACGACGCCTGGCTGATCAATATCCAGGAAGGCGACCAGTTCGGCAGCGGCTTCGTCGGGATCAACCCCAACTCCAAGATTCCCGCGCTGCAGGACAGAAGCACCAGCCCGCCCACCCGGGTCTTCGAGTCCGGCGCGATTCTGGTATACCTGGCGGAAAAATTCGGCGAGTTCCTGCCCACGGAACCCTCGGCCCGCGCCGAGTGCCTGTCGTGGCTGTTCTGGCAAATGAGCAGTACCGCGTATCTGGGCGGCGGCTTCGGGCATTTCTATGCCTACGCGCCGGAGAAATGGGAATACCCCATCAACCGCTACACAATGGAAGTGAAACGCCAGCTGGACGTGCTCGACCGCAACCTGGCGGAGCGACCGTTCATCTGCGGCGACGAGTACACCATCGCCGACATGGCGATTGCACCCTGGTACGGCGCGCTGGTGGCCGGCAAGCTGTACGACGCGCGCGAATTTCTCGACGTGGCTTCCTACACGCACGTGTTGCGCTGGAATGACGACATGCAGGCGCGCCCGGCGGTCCAGCGCGGCCAGCGCGTGAATCGTGCCTGGGGCGACGAAGACAAACAGCTGCCTGAGCGCCACGACGCCAGCGATCTCGACTGAGAGGACATCACGATGAAGAAGACACTGGTACTGGTCGGCGTTATCGCTGCGCTCGCGCTGCTGGCTGTCAGCCAACGCGCCGGCATCGCCACCCGGCTGCTGGAACGCGGCCTCGAGGCGCGCCTGGGCAGTGATGTGATCGACAGCTTCCCCGATGGCCTGCACGTGGCCCTGTGCGGCGCCGGCGGCCCGCTGCCCGCGCCCAGGGCCTCCGGCCCCTGCGTGGCCGTGGTGGCGGGCAGACAGCTGTTCATGGTGGATAGCGGCACCGACGGCGTGCGCAATCTCGGGCGCATGGGCTACCAGACGGGCAATATTGCGGGCGTGTTCCTCACGCACTTTCACTCCGACCACATCGACGGCCTGGGCGAGGTCGCCACGCTGCGCTGGGCCGGCGGCGGCAACAAGGCGCCCCTGCCGGTATACGGGCCACCGGGCGTCGAACGCGTGGTGCAGGGCTTCAACGACGCCTATGCGCAGGATGTCGTCTATCGCCACGCGCATCATGGCAACCTCGTGGCAGACCCCAGCGGCGCGGGCCTCAGCGCGCGCCCGTTTGCGCACCCGGCGCCCGGCGAACTGACCACCGTATTCACCGGCGGCGGCCTCACGGTAGAAGCATTGAGGGTGGAGCACAGCCCGGTGGACCCGGCCGTGGGTTACCGTTTCACCTACAAGGGGCGCACGGCGCTGATCACGGGCGACACCAGCCAGTCAGACAACATCACCCGCTTTGCGCAGGGCGTGGACCTGCTGGTGCACGAGGCGCTGGCGCCGAACCTGGTGAACATGATGCACGACGCCGCGGTGAAAAACGGCAACGAGGTGATGGCGAAAGTCACTCACGATATCCTGGATTACCACGCGAGCCCGGTAGAAGCCGCGGAAACCGCGCGCGATGCCGGCGTGGGTCATCTGTTGTACTACCATATCGTGCCGCCGCTGATTATCCCCGGGCAGAAAACCCTGTTCCTGAACGGCGCGCAGGATATTTTCCCCGACTACACCATCGGTGAAGATGGCGTGACCTTCGCCCTGCCGGCCAACTCCAGGGAGATTACGCTGAGCCGCAAGGGGCTCTGACCGGCATGCGCCGGCGCTCGCTCGCGCCGGCTCAGTTGGGCCAGTAGATGTATTCGTCCGCCGGCGTCACGCGCTCGGCCAGCGTCTTGTCGATGGCCACGGGCATTTCCGCCACGAAGGGATACAGCGGCGGCCGCGCGGACGCCGCGTGCTCGCCAAGCAGCGCTTCCAGTTCAGCACGCTTGCCCGGCTCCACCGCCGCGAGGTTGTCGCGCTCCTGCGGATCCACCGCGAGATGGTACAGCCAGGTTTTTTTCGGGCTCTCGGACACCTGCAACTTCCAGTCGCCGTGGCGCACCGCGCGATAATAGCCGCTCTGCCAGAACAGGGTCTCGCGCTGCCGGATGAGTGCCAGGGCAGGCTCCTCGACCACTGCGCTATCCTGCGCGCTGCCGGCAGGGGCACTCACCAGGGGTAACAGGTTCAGGCCGTCAAGCACCACGTTGTCCGGCGTTTTCGCGTCCGCGGCCGCCGCCAGCGTGGGCATGATGTCGATATGCGCCACTGGCTGCGTGACACGGGCGCCCGCGGCGATGCGCTGTGGCCACTGCAGGAACAGCGGCACGCGCAGCCCCCCCTCGAAGTAGGTCAGCTTCCAGCCGCGAAACGGCGCGTTCACTTCCGGCAGGCCGACATACCCCGCGCCGCCGTTATCACTGGAGAACAGCACCAGCGTGTTGTCCGCCAGGCCCTGCGCGTCAAGCTCAGCCACTATCCGCCCCACGCTCCGGTCCAGCGCGCGGATCATTGCGGCATACACGCGCAGGTGGTGCGGCTGGATATCGCCCACGGCGGCATAGTCTTCACGCGTGGCCTGCAGCGGCGTGTGCGGGCCCCAGTGCGCGAGGTACAGAAAAAATGGCCGGTGACGATTGGCGCGGATCACCTTGATGGATTCCTCCGTCCAGTAATCCGTGAGGTAGCCACCGGGCGCGAACAGGTCATCGCCGGTATTGTTGAAGGCGGCGGCAAAACCCATGCGCGCCCAGAGGAACTGGTCGATCGGGTCGAACTCCAGCTTCGCGTTCACCACGTTGGGGTCGTCTTCCGGCAGATACAGCCCGCTGGCCATCAACAGGCTCTCGTCGAAGCCCTGGTCGAGCGGCGCAAAACCCTTGCCGCGCCCGAGATGCCACTTGCCGATATGCACCGTGTGGTAGCCGCGCTCGCGCAACACCTCCGCCACCGTCACCTCTTCGCTCGGCAAACCCTGCATCTCGTAGGGCGGCGCGCCCTCCGCTGCGCGCTCGTTGAACCGGCCGGGCGGCAGGCCGGACTCCATGCTGCCGGCAATGAGCGACACCATCGGCCCCATCCCCGATGGCGTGGGCGTGAATTCGAAACCGGTGCGCGTGGGATAACGGCCGGTCATGATCATCGCCCGCGAGGGCGCACAGGTGGCGTTACCGGCGTAGGCCTGCTCGTACACCGCGCCGTTCGCCGCGAGTTGGTCGATGTGCGGCGTTTGCACCCGACCGCCGGCCACGCCGCCGCCGAAGGTCGAGATGTCGTTGTAGCCGAGGTCATCGGCCAGGATGAGAATGATATTCGGCGGCCGCTCGGCGGCGGGCGCAGCGGCTACTGCCGGGCCCTGCTGCCAGGCGATGTCGCGGTGCGGCGCCACCGCCGCTTCACGTTCGCTGCGAAACTTCACCAGCGCGAGCATCAGGTCGATACGCTGATGCCAGGCCACCGCGCCCACAACGGCCACGCCGCTGACCACGGCCAGCAGAACTTTTTTCATTGCGCAGCCTCCAGCCAGCTTCCCCGCGCACCGTGCGTCTCGATATTGAGCTGGCCCGCCAGACCGGCGCTGCGATGCACCGCAATGGCCTGCATCGCGTCGCTCTGCATCATTTCCAGCATCGCCTGGCGCGAGGGGTAGACGGCGATGGCCACGGCGTCCCACAGCTCTTCCACCTCGCCCAGCATCAGCCGCTCGACGTCGGCCACGAACGCCGCGTGACCGCCGAACTGCGGCAGCAGTTTGATGACGCCCTCCTCGTACAGCGCATAGGCCTCGCGGCCGCTGAGCGTCGTGGCGCGACCATCCGCGTACTCGGCCCTGGCCTTGAATTTCAGCAGGTTCACCATGTAGATCGGCCCGTCCGGGCCAGGTTCGAAAAACCCCTTGATCTGCGCCTCGTTGGGTATCACCGCGTTGTTCACCTGCATCCTCGACTCTCCCGTCAATCGACTGCGCGCATGCGCCGGCCCGGTGCCCGGCGCGGATTCCTCGCCATGCGGCGTGCTATTCGCCCGGCACCAGCCCCTTGAGCAGATCCGTTACGATCTCGATACTCGCCTTCTTGCTCAGGCCCTGGTGCTCGCGCAGGCGATGCCACATTTCAAACGACGCGATCGCATCCACCGATTCCCGCTTCGCGGCGGGCAGGTCGGCGAGTTCCGGGAGCCAGTCGTCCAGGTCTTTGCGCAGGCCGCGCTGGCAGCGCGCGTAGTTGCTGCGCAGCACCGCGTAACGCCAGCGCTGGGCTGTGGTTGCGAGCACGATGTTGCGCACGGCTTCGTAGGCATCGGCGTGGCGCTCCACCGCGTGCTCGATGCGCTCGTGAACCGCGCCCGCGCGATCACCGCCAAGGAACAACGCCTCGTAGGAGGCGCGTATCTGTTCGTCCACCGCGGCGGCCAGTGCGCCCATATCCTCGAAGTGGCGGAAGAAGGAGCGGATCCCCAGCCCGGCGCGATCGGCAATCTGCTGTGCCGTGGGTACCAGGTTGCCCTCTTCCATGTAGGCCAGCGTGGCGTCGATGATGGCCTGCCGGCTGCGCTCGGTGCGCAGGCGCCGGCCATCGGTCTCCGGCGAATCGGTCATGCCGCGCCCGCTGCCGGTGTCACAGCGTCGTCCACGATGCCGGCGAGGCGCTGGCGGATGATTCGCTCGGCGTCGGCGACGATCGTGCTCACCAGTTCCTTGCAGGTGGGAATGTCATTGATCAGGCCGCCGCTCATGCCCACCGTGACCATGCCTGCCTCGATATCGCCCGTGCTCCAGGCCTTTTCCTGGTTCGCGCCTGACACGAGATGATGCACCTGCCCGAACTCGCCGCCCGCCGCCTCGATCTCCGCCACCTTGTCGGCCACCGAGTTGCGGTACACGCGCGCGGTGTTGCGATAGCTGCGGAAAATCAGGCGCGTCTGGTTTTCGTCCATCTCCACGATCTTCTGCTTGATGCCGTCGTGAATGGGCGCCTCCCGGGTCACCATGAACCGGCTGCCCATATTGATACCTTCACAGCCCAGCGCCAGCGCCGCCACCAGGCCGCGTCCATCGGCAATGCCGCCGGAGGCCACGACGGGAATCTTCAGCGCCTGCGCGGCGGCGGGAAACAGCACCAGGCCGCCCACATCCTGCTCACCGGGGTGGCCCGCGCACTCAAATCCGTCGATGCTCACCACGTCCACGCCGATGCGCTCGGCCTTGAGCGCATGGCGCACGGCCACGCACTTGTGAATCACCTTGATCCCGTTGGCCTTAAAACGTTCCATGAACGGCTCGGGGCTGCGCCCGGCGGTTTCCACGATCTTCACACCGCTGTCGATGATCACGTCGAGATAGTCGTCATAGTTGATCTCGGTGGCGACCACGCCCACCGTGAGATTCACGCCAAAGGGTTTGCTGGTGAGCGATCGACACTTCTCGATCTCGGCGCGCAAGCCGGCCGGCGTGGGCTGCGTGAGCGCGGTCATCACACCGAGCGCGCCGGCGTTGGATGCGGCCGCGGCGAGTTCCGCGGTGCCCACGCGCATCATGCCGCCACAGATAATGGGCGTTTCGATGCCGAGCATGTCAGTGATTCGGGTTTTCATGATCTCAGCCTCCTGCAAGCAGTTGGGGTGTTACCGACAGCGACTGCCCGCCGGACTGATTGAATTGGCACATATTATGTCGCTATATTGGCAGTGTCCACCTGACGGGCAGTCCCTCGCGGCAGCGACAAGTGCATGCCCGGCACTTGCGGCGTCTGAATCCAGCGCGCGCAGGACGCACGCGCAGCCTGCGCACGGTGTTGAAAAGGACACATTGACTGCCAATTTATTTTGGCATATCTTATGTCTTTACACTGCGATCCACCCCTATAACAGTCAATAACGGGAGATTCAGCATGCACAGCACGCTTCTGGCCTGCACCCTGCTCGGCCTGTCCCTCGCCGGCGGCCCGGCTTGCGCACAGGCCGCAGCACTCGAGGAGGTTATCGTGACCGCCACCAAGCGGGCCGAGAGCCTGCAGGATATTCCCGTCACGGTAAACGCCTTCGACGCCGACACCATCGCCGAGGCGGGTATCGGCAACGCGGTTGACCTTGCGACGATGACGCCCAGCCTCAACGTGAACGTGAACTTCAGCCCGTTCAACGCGCGCATGACCATTCGCGGCATCGGTACGGCGCAGACCGACCCTGCGCTGGAGCCCTCGGTGGGCCTGTTCGTGGACGGCGTATTCATCGGGCGCACCGGCCTCGGCATGTCCGACCTCACGGATATCGAGCGCATCGAGGTGCTCCAGGGCCCCCAGGGCACGCTCTACGGCAAGAACACCAACGCCGGCGCCATCAGCGTGGTCACGCGGTCGCCCAACGCCGACGAATTCGAAGGCTACGTGGAAGCCTCGGCGGGCAACTACGCCATGCGCCGCCTCACCGGCTCGGCCTCCGGGCCCATCACGGACACGCTGGCCTATCGACTGTCGGGGAACACGCACCAGCGCGACGGTTTCTATGACAACCGCGTCGGCGATGATCTCAACGACGCCGATGACTGGAACATCATGGGCAAACTGCAATGGCAGCCCACGGAGGCGCTGAGCCTGCTGCTGAGCGGCAGCCATGTGGATCGCGACACCCGCTGCTGCGGCGCGGATGCCATCCAGAGCGACGCAGTCAACGACGCACTCGCAGCGCGCGGCTTGCAACGGGACAAGAACGACCCCTACGACTACCGGGTCGCGCCGGACGTTGCGAGCCGCTTCGCCATGGAATCCGACCTGCTCTCGCTCAGCGTCGATTATGAACTGGACAACGCCACTGTCACCGCCATCACCGCCTGGAACGACTACAGCTACAGCGTGGATACCGACCCAGACCGTTCACAGCTCGATGTGCTGGCGCTGCTGGACGACGATTTCGCCGGTGACAGCTTCTCCCAGGAACTGCGCTTCACCGCCGATCTCGGCGACAGCATCGAGTACCAGGTGGGGCTGTTCTACTACGAACAGACCACCCGGCGCGGCGACAACCAACCGTTCGTAATTATCGGCGAGGACTTCATCGAGATTGCCAGCCAGCAGACGCTGCCCTTCCCGCCCGGCATCACGGTCGATTTTATCGCCGCGCCCGGCGACTACCTGGTGGCGCGCTTCGAGCAGGACAGCGAAACCCTGGCCGCCTTCGGCCAGGCGACCTGGCACATCGGTGAGCGCTGGCATCTCACCGGCGGTTTGCGCTGGACGGACGAACGCAAGGAGGTGGACCTGTTCAGCGAGACAGTCTCCAGCGCGCCTTCCGCGAGCATACTGGGCAGTTCGTTTCTCGACTCCGTCTCCACGCCCATCGACACCACGCTGGATCGCAATGCCGACAACGTCGACTGGCTGTTGCGCCTGGCCATGGATATCGGCATGGACAGCATGCTGTTTGCGAGCGCCTCCACGGGCACGAAATCCGGGGGTTTCAACAGTGTAAGCGGCGCCGCCGACACGCGCGAGTTCGACGACGAGGAAACCCTGTCCTACGAACTCGGCATAAAATCCACCCTGCTGGATGCCCGCTTTCGCGTGAACGCCACGCTGTTCTTCACGCAGATCGACAATTTCCAGTCGCAGCAGCAGAACCCGACCGGCATCGGCACCTTCGTGAGCAACGAGGCGGAGGTGGAGTCCTCGGGCCTCGACGTGTACATCGAAGCCCTGCCGCTGCCCAACCTGACACTGTCCGCGGGACTCCAGTACCTCGACAAATACGCCATCACTGCCGGGCCCGCCGAGGGCCAGGCACTGCCCTTCACCGCGGAAGTCAGCGGCAACCTCGCGGCCACGCTGGTGTTTCCGTTGGCAAACGGCGGCGTTTACTGGCGCACCGACTACAGCTACATGGACGACCACAGCACCAACGTCGCAGACGCCGCGCAGCTCAATCCCTCGGACTTCGACGACCGCAATCTCGTGAACAGCAAACTCGGCTGGCGCAACGAACACTGGAACATCTCGGTGTGGGGCAGAAACCTCACCGACGATGAGTACGCAAGCCAGACAGCGGTCACGCAACTCGCCTCGGGCACGGATGCCTATTTCCTTGCCGAGCCACGCACCTGGGGCGCCAGCCTGAGTTACGATTTCTGACACCGCCCGCGCCCTGCTCCTTGCAGGCGATGGTGCCCGGACGCAACTGTGTCATGATGTGCGCTGAGACGGCCAAGAGGGCGGTGGATGCAGCGGCACATTTTCCTGATTCCGGGGTTTTTCGGTTTCGCCAATCTGGGTGATTTCGTGTACTGGGGGCCGGTTCAACACCAGCTGGCAGAGCAGCTCGAACGGGCCGGCATGCCCGCGCGCATTCATTGCGTGAAATCCCTGCCGACCGCGAGCCTGCGCGCCCGCACACTCAGCCTGCTGGAAACCATTGCCCAGGCGCGTCCGGATGCGCAGGCTGCGATCCACCTTATCGGCCATTCAACAGGCGGGCTGGACGCCCGGCTGCTGCTCACGCCCGGAGTTGATCTGCAGACGCGCATCGACATCGAAGCGCTGGCGCGGCGCGTGCGCTCCAGCGTGAGTGTCGCCACGCCCCATCGCGGCGCTCCCATCGCCTCGTTTTTTACCGGGCTGCTGGGACGCAAGCTGCTGCGGGTACTGTCGATCGTTACCATGACGGCACTGCGCGGCGTGCATATGCCCTTGCACGTCTGGGTACAGATCGCCGGCCTGTTCGCGGTGCCGCCCGCGCTGGGTGAAGCCACCGGGGGGCTCGCCAGCCAGCTGTATGAGCAGCTGCTGTCGGATTTCAATCCCGAACGCCGGGCGCAGGTGAACGAACTGCTAGGCCACGTGCAGAACGATCAGGCACTGCTCACACAGCTCACCGTGGAATCCATGGATCTGTTCAACGCACTGGCGGTTGACCGGGAGGGTGTCGCCTACGGCTCTGTGATCACGCAGGCACGACCGCCGAGCCTCGATACGTCGCTGGAGATCGGGTTCGACTTTGTAGAGCAGGCGCAGCAGGCGCTGTATTACAGCCTGAGCAAGCTCGCAGCGGGCTACCGCTTCCCGCTGCCGAACCCGAAGTATCGCCGGCAACTCGAGAAGGGCTTCGGCGCAGTGCCGGATTCCGACGCCAACGACGGCATCGTGCCCACGCTGTCGCAACCCTGGGGCGATTGCATCGCTGTCGCGCAGGCCGACCACCTCGATATCATCGGCCATCACGGCGGCAGCGAAACCGACGTGCAGCGTCACTTCGACTGGCTCACTACCCATAGCGAATTTCGCAGCCAGCAGTTCATGGGCGTGTGGCAATCCGTGGTCGATTTCATCGCGCGCGCGGAAGCGGGTCACAGCGAGCGGGGCTGACGCGCAGCGGGCATTGAGCGACGGCTCAGCACGCGGCATTTTGCAAGGGCGCGGCATCTGTCCCTATAATCCGCCTTCCACGCCCGTCGGCGACGCGCGCATCCGTCGTTCCGGTTGCCGGCTCGCATCGCGACGGGGTTCACCTGCCATCAGGAACCAGGCAATGACCTTGATTCACCCCGACGACTACGACCTTGACGCCGTGCGCGCCGAGTGGTGCGGCAAACTGCTCTCGGAGGCGCGCGGCCGCTACCCGGTGGAATACGACCCGATTCGCAGGCACTGCCACATGGTGGGCGATCTCAATCCTCTGTTCCTGGATCCCGACACCGCCGGGGACGGGCCCTACGGCGAGGTGATCGTGCCGCCGTCGATGCTGCCGATCTACTTCGCATCGGAGGGCCCCTGGCCGCCCAGGCCCATTGCCGAAGACTCAGACCGGCCGATCTTCACGCTGGGCGTGCCTACGCCGGGCGATCGCGGCATCAACATGGAAGTGGAATACGAGTTTCTGGAGCCGATACGCGTGGGAGACCGGCTGCGGCTGCAGTTACGCATCGCCGATGTTTACAAGAAGGCTATCCGACTGGATCCCCATGCGATCTGGATAGTGTCGGAAACCTCGATCTACAACCAGCACGATGCCGTGGTGGCGAAGTGGCGCAACACGGTGCTGGTGCATCGCGCGCCTGAACAGATACGCAGCGACGACGCCCGCGAAACCGGGCAACAGGGGCAGACACCATGAGCGACATCGATTACGCGGCAGTGCGCTACTACGAAGACGTGGAGATCGGCGAAGCGCTGCCCAGCCTGAGCATGCCGCTCAACTGGACCAGCATGGCGCTGCAGGTGAGCGGATCGCAGGACTGGACACCGATCCACCACGACTTCGATTTCGCCCGGGAAAGCGGCATGGACAGCATCTTCTACAATACCGGCTGGACCTCCGGGGTGCTCGGGCGGCTGCTGTCCGACTGGGCGGGACGCGAGGGATGGGTGCAATCCCTGCGCTTCCAGATGCGCGGCATGAACGGCAACGGCGTGACCGTGCTGGCACAGGGCACGGTCACCGGCAAGCGCGTTGAAAACGGCCAGGGCCTGGTGGACCTGGATATTTCACTCGGCAACGACCAGGCGGGCGTGACCACGCCGGGCAAGGCCACGGTCCGCCTGCCGCTGAAAACGGGAGACAGCGCATGAACACCGGCGATGACAGCGCGGCCCGCGGTGGCCCGTTGCAGGGCATTCGCGTTCTCGATATCGGCAGCATGGTGGCGGCGCCGCTGGCCGCGGGCGTTTTCGCCGACCAGGGCGCCGATGTCATCAAGGTGGAACCGCCCGGTTTCGGCGATCTCATGCGCTACGTGGGCGCCAACCGCAACGGCGTCAGCGCGCTATTCCAGAACGTCAATCGCGGCAAGCGCAGCATCGCGCTGGACCTGAAAAGCCCCGAGGGCCTTGCGATACTCAAGCGCATGATCCCCGAAGTGGATGTGATCCTGCACAACTTCAGGCCCGGCGTCGCCGAGCGCCTGGGCGTGGATTACGCCACGCTCGCCGCGCTCAACCCGGGGCTGATCTATCTCACCGTCAGCGGCTTCGGCCACGCCGGGCCGATGGCCGGCAAGGCCGCCTACGACAATGTGGTACAGGCATTCGCCGGCGTCGCCCTGAGCCAGACAGACCTTACCAACGGCGAGCCCGCCCAGTACCAGCAACTGTTTGCCGACAAACTGACCGCCCTGTACGCCTGCCAGGCGCTGACCAGCGCGCTGCTGGCACGTGAACGCGGCGCGGGCGGCCAACACATCCAGCTGGCGATGGTGGATGCGGTAGCGAGTTTCCTCTGGGCGGATGTGTCGGGCACTGCCGGCTTCAAGGACGACGGGGCGGACCCGGGCATGCAGGTGTCCAAGGGCGTGCCGCTGCTCAAGTTCAAGAACGGCTATGCCCAGGCAGCGCCGGTGTCAGACGCCAACTTCCACGGCTGGTGCGACGCATTCGGGGTGGACTCCAGCGATCCCCGCCTGGCCACCATCATGGATCGCAATGCCAATCGCGAGGTGGTGGCCGGCGTGTCGCAACAGGTCTTTGCTCGAGCGCTGGAACTGGATGTGGACGAGACCATCGCGCAACTCGAAGCGGCCGACGTACCCTGTGCCAGAGCCTACGCGCTGGAAGACCTGCCGCAGCATGCGCAGATGCAGGCCAATGGCCTGTTCGTGGAAACCCACCATCCGCAGGCCGGCACGCTGGTGGAACCCAAGACGCCGGCCAACTTCAGCGCCACGCCGGCGGCTTGCGGCTTTCCCTGTGCGGCACTCGGAGCGCACAGTGCAGACATTCTCGCAGAGCTGGGTTTCCCCGCCGAAGAGATCGAGCGTCTGCGCGAGCGCAATATCATCGGCTAACCCCACCCACAGGACGGACTCATGGCTACACTGGGAACCCCTTTCAGCCCCACCGCCACGCGCGTGCTGCTCTGCGGCGCGGGTGAACTCGGCAAGGAAGTTGTCATCGAACTGCAGCGGCTGGGCGTGGAGGTGATCGCCTGCGATCGCTACGCCAATGCACCGGCGATGCAGGTGGCTGATCGCAGCTACAGTTTCTCCATGCTCGACGGCGACGAGCTGCGTCGCGTGATCGAACTGGAGCAGCCGCATTTCATCGTGCCGGAGATCGAGGCGATCGCCACCGACACGCTGGTGGAGCTCGAAAACGAGGGCTTCACCGTGGTACCCACAGCGCGCGCGGCGCGCCTGACGATGAACCGCGAGGGCATTCGCCGGCTCGCGGCGGAGGAGCTCAGGCTGCCAACGTCGCCCTACCGGTTTGCCGATACGCGGGAGGAGTTCGACGCGGCCATTGCCGCGATCGGCACGCCCTGCGTGGTGAAGCCGGTGATGAGTTCCTCCGGCAAGGGCCAGAGCACCGTGCGCAGCGCCGCCGAAGCGGGCGCGGCCTGGGATTACGCGCAACAGGGCGGGCGCGCCGGCGCCGGGCGCGTGATCGTGGAGGGCTTCGTCGATTTCGACTATGAGATCACCCTGCTCACCGTGTGCCACAGAGACGGCACCAGTTTCTGTGAACCCATCGGGCACCGCCAGGAAGACGGCGACTACCGCGAGTCCTGGCAACCGCAGCGCATGTCGGACGCAGCGCTCTCGGGCGCAAAAAGCGTCGCCAGAAAAATCACGGCGGCGCTCGGTGGCCGCGGTCTGTTCGGGGTGGAGCTGTTCGTGAAGGGTGACGAGGTGATCTTCAGCGAAGTCTCGCCGCGACCGCACGACACCGGCATGGTCACACTCATTTCGCAGGATCTGTCCGAGTTCGCGCTGCACGCGCGCGCCATCCTCGGCCTGCCCATTCCCGCCATCCGCCAGTTCGGCCCCTCGGCCTCCGCAGTCATCCTGGTTGAGGGGGAATCCACGCAGGCCAGCTTTACACAGCTCGATACCGCGCTCGCCGAAGCCGACACCGACCTGCGTTTGTTCGGCAAGCCCGAGGTCGCCGGGCGCCGCCGCATGGGCGTGGCGCTGGCGCGTGCGGAGACCGTGGAAGCGGCGGTTGCGAAAGCCCTGCGGGTAGCTGCGGGCGTGAAGGTGGAGATGGGCTAGCCGGAGCGACTGATCTGCCTCTGTTCCTGTGGCGTAAGGAAGTTAAAGGCCAGGGAAGAAAACACATGTGGCAATACACCGGCAAGGAACGCCCGCCGTTCGCAGAACCGCCGGGCGAGCACCAGGAATCAGTGTGGGATTACCCGCGCCCGCCCGCGCGATGAACCGTATGGCTTCAGCGGCTCTTCCGACGCTGCGCCGGCCCGGCCACGATGGCGTCGGATTGCGGTGGCGCAGCGGCAAAGCGGTAGCCATTCTTGCCGCTTTCCTTCACCCGATACATGGCCATGTCCGCCAGGCGCTGCAGTGATGCCGGCTCACTGCCGTGGTCGGGGAATACGCTGATCCCGACACTGGCGCTCACCTCCGCCGATTCCCCTTTCCACGGGAAAGGCGCGGTCGTAGCGGCCAGCACCCGACGCGCAATCGCGGCAATCTGCAGGTCACTGCCCGCGGCGCCAAGGATAAAAACGAACTCGTCGCCACCCACCCGCAGCACCGCATCCTCTTCGCGCACGCTGGCCCGGTAACGCGAGGCGATTTCGGCGAGCAGCGCGTCGCCTGCGGCGTGACCGAGCGTGTCGTTCACGGCCTTGAATCCGTCGAGGTCTACGAACATCAGGGCCAGGCGCTGGCCGTTGCGCCGGCTGATTGCCAGCAGCGTATGCAGGTGCTCGTCCAGCATGTGCGAGCGCAGCAGGCCGGTGAGCTGATCGTAGGTGGCCAGCTGGTCAATCTCATCGCGCTGCGCCATAACCTGTTCCAACAGGCGTTCGGTCGTCATTTGCAGGGCGTGTACCGCCTGGAATACGAAGAACGGCATCACGGACACCGCGATAATCAGCGTGATCCAGGAGGACCAGCTTGTGACATACTGCTGGGCATCCACCGACAGCTGCAGAAATCCGTTCACAAACCCCCACGCAACCACCAGCACCAGTAGGAGTGTGATGGAACCGGCGATCACCGCCATGCGCGCGGACTGGAACATGCCGATCAGCAGGCTGACGACCACGAGCCACCAGGTGCCCACGCCCAGCAGTCCGAGCTGGATCAGCCCCCCGATGCCAACGGCGGTGAACAGGCCGACGATAACGGCGATGCGGATACCCAGCGGCAGGCGGTGACGCAAGACAAACGTGCCGATTGCCAGTGCTCCCAGCACCAGGTGCACGGCGTACAGCGGCAACCAGCCGGTATGCAGCGTGCGGATCAGTGACATCGGTACGCCCAGCAGCGTGATGACCAGTGTGCCCAGCAGAATGCGGTTTACCGCGTCATTACGCAGATCCTCCGACACCGCTTCGCGCGATGCAGGCGGCACTGTTTTCTCCACTCCGGACCCCCTTGGCCGTGCTGGCGCAAACGGGCCGACTATTGCACGCTTGACGGGTCATATCAACGCGCGAGGGCGCCGGCGTCCCGTCAGGACACGCCCAGCCACCGCAGCGACAGAACCAGCGCGCCGCTGGCCGCGCTCCAGGACGCCACCACCCGTACGGCGATGCGTTGCCAGTCGCGTCGCGGTAACTCCGCGAGAGCCGCGAACAGGATGAGGCAGATGCAGGCGCCCAGCCCGCTGCCGGCCAGCGCAGCCGCCGCGCGCGTCGCGCCGGTGATCTCCGGCGACGAATCCAGACCGACAGCCAGTGCCACCAGCGCCGCGAGAACGCCCGCCACCAGCAGCGGCAGGCGCAGGCGCAGCACCACCGCCAGCGCGCAGAGGATACTCAGCGCCAGCAGCCAGGGCTCGATGGCGACGGGCGTCACGCCCGCACCGGCAGCGACAAGGCCCAGCACAACGGCGGGCAGGAAAGCGCAATACCCCACGCGCATGGCGTCGAGTCCGCGCTGCCCCAGCAACAACCCGAGCGACAGCAGCGCCAGAACATGCGATGGCACCAGAACGGGATGCAATATCCCGGCGTAGAACTCGCCGATCCCTTCAATGGGGCTATGGGCAACGGCCGTCGGGGCCGCCAGCAGTCCCGCCAGGGCAATCCCCGCGCGCCGCAACGCGCGCGTCGGCGCCGGTGCCAGCACTAAAGCGCGCCGCTGAGAAACCCCAGGCCAGCGCCCGCAATCAGGGCGCCCGCGGTTCGCACGGCCACCCGCCCCGCTGGCCAGTGCACCAACAGGCCGAAAGCGATGCCTCCGACATGCAACAGCCCGGTGCTGAGCACGAAGCCGAGGCTGTAAGCGAGCGGACTCACCGCATCCGGGAGTTCAGTCCCGTGCGCGTGTCCGTGAAAAATGGCGAAGGCGCCGACGATGAGCGCAGCGATCCACAGCGGCGGTTTGAGTGCAAACAGAATCATCGCGCCGAGCACGATGGCCGACACGGCGATACCTGTTTCGACACCCGGCAGACTGATTCCGGCAACGCCGAGCACGCCGCCCGCCGCCATCACCAGCGGAAACACCACCGGCAGCAGCCAGATGGCGGGTTTGCCGAGAAACGCCCCCCACAGCCCCACGGCCACCATGGCGGCCACGTGATCCCAGCCGAGAATCGGGTGCATGAAACCGCTGGCGAATCCACCCGCGACGCCAGTCGCCTCATGCGCCTGGACGCCGGAGGCTGTGCACAGACCCAGCAGCACAATGGAAAAATACACTTTCAACATGCAGGCTCCTTCATAGTGACTTTACAGTATCGCCGCAGACCTCAGCGTCGCGGGTTGTTGACAAAAAATTCCAGCAGCGCATCGCCCACCGAGAACCACACTGTGGGCTCCTCGGGGAACAGCTCGCTGTCGGGGTTATCGGGGTACACGTGTCCGTTGTCGTGTCGCAGATGTTCGAACACGGTACCGTCTTCTGCGGTGTAGCGCGTCCACAGGTAGCCCGCCGCGTCGCTGCCATCGAGCACCTCGAAACGAACACCGTCGGCGGCGACATCCACCCGCCCGGAAGCATCCGTGACCAGCCCGCCGTTTTCGCCGAAGGCATAGGCGTCGGCATCCACGCTGACCAGGCCGTAGTCGTACATCACCTGCATGAGCGTGAACGGCACCGACAGGGCCGCCAGCGGATTGTAGTACTGGATGAGCACATCCCGGGTACCGCTGATGAACAGCAACGGTACCCGCCGCGCCGGGCCGCCGGCGCTGCGAAAGCAGCCCACCTCGATCGCCGAGATCGGCGCGGCGCTGGCGATTAACGGCGAATGCTCACATAGCAGCTGCCAGGTCATCAGGCCGCCCTGCGAAAAACCCGTCACGTGCACCCGGTCTTCATCGACCGCAAAGGCCTCGATCGCCTGCTGCAGGAACCCGAACACCAGCGCGTTATGTACCTCCGGCCGCCAACTGGGAGGCTCGCTCAGCTCCCCCGGCTGCACCACGATATAGCCACCCCTGTCGCGCGCGGCACGCGCCAGGTTGGAGCGCTGCTCCTGTTGCTCGGGATTGCTGAGGAAACCGTGTACATCGAGAATCAGGCCGCAGGCGCGGGCGACGCATTCCGGCGTCAACATCACGTTGAACACCACCCCGTCGCATTCGAAGCGGTGCGCATCGGCGGACACATCGGTAATGCAGCGCGTGGTTTGCAACTGGCGTTGCGCGCCGGATGAACGGTCGGAACAGCCCGACAGGGCCCACAGCGCGGCAAGCGCGCAGACGATGAGCCAGCTCGCGCCGCCGCCTGTCATCGCACGCCGGGGTATCGCCGGTCTGCGCACGCCCGTCATGCCTCCCTCAACCGCAGCAGGAGCTGCTCCGCCGCACTGTACGGGTCGAGATGCTGCGCTTCTACCGCGGCCAGAATCTCCGCGTCTGCACGCTCCAGCAACAGGCGTTGCACGGCATCGGTGAGAATGGCGAGCGCCTGCGAGCGAGCCCGACGCCCGCTGCGCTGTGCGAACTCACCGCTCGCCCTGAGCGCGTGTGCGTGCGCGTCCGTGGCATCCACAATGTCGGCCATGCCCTCCTCCCGCGACGCCACCGCACGCAGCACCGGCGGCGACCAGTCGCTGCCGTCAGCGCCGGCCGCCTCCGCCCGCAAATGCAGCATCAGCTCGAACTGGCGCAGGGTCGCCTCCACACCCTCGCGGTCTGCCTTGTTGATGACGAACACGTCCCCCACTTCCATGAGTCCGGCCTTCACCGCCTGTACCTCATCACCCAGGCCGGGCACGCCGACAATCACGGTGGTGTGCGCCAGCGCCACGATGTCGATTTCATCCTGCCCCACGCCCACGGTCTCCACGAAAATCACGTCGTAACCCATGGCGTCCAGAATCAGGCAGGCGTCGGTGGTGGAACGCGACAGGCCGCCGGCACTGCCGCGTGTACCGATGGAGCGGATAAACACGTCCGGATCGACGCTGTGGCGCGCCATCCGCACGCGATCGCCCAGTATGGCGCCACCGGAAAAGGGGCTGGACGGGTCGACGGCGACCACGCCCACGCGCCTGCCTCGCCGACGTTGTTCACCGATCAGGGCGCTCACCAGGGTGGACTTGCCCGCACCCGGCGGCCCGGTCACGCCGATCACCTGGGCGCGCCCGGTGTGCGCATACACCGCGGCCAGCACATCGGCGCCGCGCGAATCGCCGTCATCCAGCCAGCGAATGGCGCGCGCACCGGCCAACACGGTGCCCGCGAGCAACTCGCGCGCGACATCCATCAGGCGCTTTGCGCCGCCTGCTCGGCCCACCAGTCATTCAGGTAGGCCACGATTTCCCGGGTGTCCGCGCCCATGGTGAAAATCCGGTCGACGCCCGCCTCGCGCAGCAGCGGCATGTCTTCCTCGGGAATGACGCCGCCGGCGAGCAGCAGCTTGTCCCCCGCGCCGGCCTCGCGCAACAGCCGCGCCAGTTCGGGCAGGCTGCGCGTGTGCCCGGCAGACAGCGTGGAGATGCCCACCACGTCTACATCTTCCTGAATGGCCGCGGCGGCCACCATTGCGGGTGTTTGCTTGAGGCCGGTGAAAATCACTTCCATGCCCGCTTCACGCAACGCGTGCGCAATCACCGTCACGCCGACCGTGTGCGTGTCCATGCCGAGCTTGGCCAGCAAAATCCGCAGCGGCCGGCGGTGCGTCTGCCCCATTACAGACCTCCCAACTGGCTGTCGGCACCGTACTCGCCAAAGACATCGCGCATGGCGTGGCAGATTTCGCCGTGCGTGGCGTACACCTTCACCGCCTCGAGGCACACCGGCACCATGTTGTCACCGTGGGCCGCCGCCCTGCGCACCTGCTCCAGGGCCGTGTCTACCGCGGCCTGGTCGCGTCGCGCGCGCAGCGCCTGCACCTTGGCGACCTGTTCATCTTCCATACTGTCGTCGAGGCGGAAAATGTTGATCTCGCGGCGCTCCTCGGCGAGCTTGAGGTGGTTCACGCCCACCCACTTGCGCCGCCCCTCTTCGATATCGCGATTGCGTTCATACTGCTCGCGGCCCAGCGCACGCTGGAAATAGCCGGTTTCTATCGCCTTGAGGGCGCCCCCCATCTCGAAGATGCGGTCCATCTCGGCAAACGCGGCGGTCTCGATCTGCTTCGTGAGCGTCTCGACATAATACGACCCGGCCAGCGGATCAATGGTCTCGGCCACGCCTGTTTCATGCGCCACGATGTGCTGTAGTGCGGCGCCCACGCGAATCGCTTCTTCCGCCGGCAGCGAATGCGCTTCGTCGTGCAGCGGGGTCGTCATGCTCTCGCCCGCGCCGCCCAGCGCGCAGGCAGTGGCCATGATCGCCAGGCGGCCGATGTTATTCAAAGGCTGTTGCAGGGTCAGCGCCACGGTGGTCGGCGAGGTCATCATGCGCATCTTCATCGCCTCGGGTTTCGTTGCGCCGTAGCGCTCTCGCATCAGCCGCGCCCAGCACTTGCGAAACGCGCGCAGCTTGCAGATGCCCTCAAAAAAATCCATGTCCACATTCACCACGAAGTGGAAGTACGGCGCCACCGTATCGATATCCAGGCCACGTTCCAGGGTCGCGTCGATGTAGGCGCAGGCAATGGCGAGGCTGAAGGCGATTTCCTGCACCGGGTTGGCCTTCGCCGGCTGCAGCTGCGCGGCGATGATGGAAATGGGCGCCCAGTTGGGGTGATGGCGGATGATGTACTCGATGCAATCCGTGGCCAGGCGCAGGCCGTGCTCCGGCGGGTAGATGTAGCGGCCCACGCAGGTGTACTCGATGAGAATGCCGTTGACGATGTGCAGTACAAACTCCTTGGGATCCACGCCTTTCTGCTCCAGCGCCGCGATGAGCATGGCGAGGTTCACGGGCTGCGGCGCGTTGCACACGCTCATCAGGTACTTGAGCTTGTCGAAGGGCAGGTCGAAAGCCTGCTCGAGGTCTTCCAGGCTGTCCAGCGCCATGCCGGCGCGCCCCACTTCGCCGGCGACCAACGGATCATCGCTGTCATAGCCGTTGGTGGTCGCGAGATCGTATTCGAGGATCAGGCCCGAGAGGCCCTGGTCCAGCATGTAACGTGCGCGCTTGGCCCACGCCTCGCCCTTGCCGAAACCGGTGACCTGGGTCATCGTCCAGAAATCGGAGCGGTGGCCGTTGGCGGAGGTGCCTCGCGTGTAGGGGTACTCACCGGGAAAGCCCAGGTCCTCGAGGTAATCGAAGCCGACGGCATCGAGATCGGCGGGCGTATACAGCGGGTTCACCGGCCATTTGAGCGCCTGGGTGAGAAACTCTTCGCGCCGCTCCGGGTGTTCGGCCACGAACGGGCCGCGCGTGCTGCGCTCCCAGCGGGCGGCTTCCTCCGCAATGGCGGAGGCGAATTCGTCTATCGAGGCGGCGCGGGTATCAGCGGCGTGATCTTTCATTATCTTCTCCCGGAGAGCTGGCCTCAGCATGCGACAGCAACCCAAAACCTTCAAGCGATGCGCCGACCCGGCCCGGGAATCAGTCTAGCAGACTGCACCGCAGCGGCCTTCCCCCTGCCTGGCGCCGAGCGCGCCCGCCCCGCGCTTCGCGAGCGGATGCACAGCCTGCAGCGGTTGGCTATTATGAGGCAAACCCAGTGACCCGGCGAACCACCCATGGCGCAGCACGACCCCGCAATGCTTGAACAGAAGCTCATGGACGGCAGCCTGTGGGCGGATTTCTGCGACCAGCTGAAAGCTGCGGGCGAGATTGTGCTGCGGGAGTCGACGCCGAACGACCTGCTGAATCGCGCGGAAGGGTACCGCTATCTCACGCGTTTGCTGCGGGCGGGCCTGGAGAGCAACGTGGAATCCAGCGACCCACGATTTCCGAGGTTCTACCAGCTCGCCAACGACACCATCAAGATCGGTAACGATAATCCCGACAACATCTATCACAATGCCAACGTGGACGGCAGACTCGATTATCGCCTCAGCGGCAACCGGGGCAGCGTTGACTACCTGAGCTTCGGCACCAAGGCGGGCAGCTACGCCACCACCGGGACCCTGGAACCCAGCGGCCAGCTGGAGGCAGCGGACCTGCAACTGGACGCCAACGGCGATTTCGAGATTATCCTCAGCAGCACGCCGAAGCCAGGCAACTGGCTGCCCATGCGTGACGACACGCAAACCCTCATCGTGCGCCAGACCTTCGGTGACCGCAGCGCGGAGGTGGCCGCCACCTACCGCATCGAATGCACCACGCCGCAGCCGGGCGGCACACTGTTGCCCGATGAATTCGCTGAACAGCTGCTGCGCAGCGTGGGGTTCGTGCAGGGCACCTCCGGGCTGTTTGTAGACTGGATGCAGCGCTACAGCAGCCATATCAACCAGCTGCCGTCCGACGACCAGCAGCGCTGCCAGGCGGCCGGCGGCGATGCGGCCATCCACTACCTGCAAAGCTACTGGAAACTCGCGCCCGACGAGGCACTGGTTATCACCGCGCCGACCATACCGGCATGCCAGACCTGGAACTTCCAGCTGTCCAATTACTGGATGGAATCGCTCGACTACCGCCGCTTCAAAATATCGGTGAACAAGCACACCGCCGTTTACAACGCCGATGGGTCCGTGTGTGTCGTGGTGGCGCACACAGACCCGGGCCCGCGCTACCCGAACTGGCTGACCACGGCAGGCCACGACCAGGGCGGCATGCTGTGGCGCTGGGTGGGTGCCAAGGAACATCCGCCGGTGCACTGCCGCTTGGCGCGTTTCAGCGAACTATGATTCGACCACCGCAACCCACTACACACATGACAGGACGCGCGCCGTGACAGACCCCCAGAGCATTCCCGCCGTGTCGCTGGAGGCTGACGCACTACTGGCGGCCGCCCGCGAAGCCACCGGCTTCAGCGATTTTGGTTGCGACAGCTTTCGTCCGGCATTTGAGCAACTTCTGACAGCGCTCAACACCGAGGCCGAGCTCAACCCGGTGGGCCGCCTGCTGCAGCACCAGCGCATTCTCAACAGCCTCAACAACCGGCTGCGCATGGAGGCGTGGATCGCGCGACATCCGGAGATACTCGACGAATCACTGTTGCCGCCCGTCGTCATCGTGGGCCTTACGCGTACCGGCACCACCATGCTGCATCGCATTCTGGCGAGTGACTCACGCTTTTACGCGCCCCTGTGGTATGAAGTGAGAAACCCTGCGCCGTACATGCAATGGCAACCGGACGCCACCACCGACCAGCGCATTGTTGAGGCCCGCGCGGAAGTCGATGCGCTGCTGGCGAGCAACCCGGAGCTTGCCGCCATTCACCCGATGGACCCGACCGGCGCCGACGAGGAAATCCTGCTGCTGGAACACAGCTTTTACAGCTACGTGCCAAACTCCTTTGCGCACGTGCCGAGCTACGGGCGTTTTGTGGCCGATGCGGACAACACGCCGGCCTACGAGTACCTCAAGCGCCAGCTCAAGTTCCTGCAATGGCAGAAGAAGCAGCGCGGCGAGCGGGCACAACGCTGGCTGCTGAAAGCGCCTCACCACCTGCACTTCATGTCCACCCTGCTGCGCGTCTTTCCCGGCATCCAGGTGATCGCCACGCACCGCGACCCGGTGGTCAGCATTCCCTCCACTGCGAGCTTCTACTACAACCTGTGGCTCACGGGAAACGCGCAGGCCGATAAACGCGTGGTGGCGCAGGAGGTACTGGATGTGTTCGCCAGCGGCACCGCTCACACCCTGCGGGCCCGGGAATCGCGGGAAGCGCAATTCTGCGACATCTGGTTTGAGGACACCGTGGCACGCCCACAGAGCGTGATCGACACGATCTACCAGTTTATCGATATACCGCTCACCGACGAGGCGCTGGCGGCCATGGACGAGCACCGCCGGAACAACCAGCGCGCCGACAGGCCGGCACACGCCTACACGCTGGAGGAATACGGGTATACCGAGGCGGACATCCGCAGCCGATTCAGTGCCTATATCGACAGGTTTATCCACTGAGTCGGCAGGGACGTTGAATCAGACCGTGCCGCGCCGGAATTCTCGCCAATGCACGGAAATTTGGTGCCTCAGGCGTCATGCGCTATATTGAAGGATTATAATACTAACGCGAACAGGGAGAGGAAGCGGTGAGATTCCTGACTGGTGCCATCACCCTCGCGGCGCTGCTGCAGGCCTGCGCCGGTCAAGCGCCAGCGCCGCAACCTGAAGCATCCGTCGCCGAACGGGCTGCCTATACGCCTGCGCCTGGCCTGTCGGACAAATCCCGTTTTCGACAGGTTCTCGTGAATCTCGAGGCCGGTGAGCCGGCGCAGGCAAGAACTGAACTCATGCTGTACCTGACATCCCAGCCGACGAGCGACGTCGGGCTGGATCTGCTGCAGCAAATCGACCTGCCCGCGAACGAGTACTTTCCGTCTGACTACCGCGTTATTGCGCTGGAGCCGGGCTGGTCGCTCTCCACCGTCGCGCAGCACTATCTGGGCAGCGTGTACCAGTTTCACGCGCTGGCCAAATACAATGTTATTCCTGAACCCCGCAAGCTGAGGGCCGGCCAGCAGGTTCGCATTCCACTGACACCGCACGCGGCTGCGGTATTCAACGAGATTGACGCCGGCGTCGCCGCACCCTCCGCGATGGACACCACGCCGGCAGACTCCGCGCCGGAAACGGGTTTTGCGGAGCCACTGCCAGAACTGCCCGAGGCGCTGCCTGCCGACGGCGAATTCCCCGTGAAGCAGGACGCCGCAGCAGGCGCCGGGGACGCAGACATCGGGGCGGCGGCTGCCGATGCAGAGGCATCGGCGGTTGCGGCAGACCCCGAGGTCGTGGAGCAATTGCATCGCGATGCCCTGAACGCTTACCGAGCACAGGACCTGGATTCAGCCATAGCGCTCTGGAGCGAGGTACTCGCGCTGGATCCCGGCCACCAGAACGCCAGTCTGTATCAGGCCCAGGCCATCGAGTTGAAAAGGAAGCTGAGCAGCCTCGCGAACTAGGGGCCCAGGAAGCATGCCATGCAGTCACGCCTGAGATCTTTCCTTCGGGAGCTGAAACGCCGAAAAATCCTAAACACCTGCATCTACTATGTGCTGTTCTGCTGGGTGCTGATACAGGTCGGGGAAATCCTGCTACCCACCATCGGCTTCGAAGTGGAAACCTCCCTGCGCGCACTGCTGACCGTCGAGATACTGCTGTTCCCGCTGGTGTTTATCTTCGCTTGGTATTTCCAGATCAGCCCCGGTGGCATCGTGCGCACCACCCACTTCGTCGAACGTCGCGTACTGCAGAACATAGCCCCTATCAACGACCAGCGTCAGTCGGGCGGCGTGACGAACTACTTTAGCAATCAGCGCGACGAGGATGATCACCGCTGGACCATCTCGGCCGAAACGGGCCCGCTCACCGGCCTCAGCTTCGGTATCTCGCAACCGGTTGAACTCGGCCGCTCTCTGGATTGTGCCCTGGCCATAGTCAGTCCACACGTATCGCGCCATCACGCCCGACTTGAGGTGGACGGTCATCAGCTGTTTGTCGAAGATCTGAAATCCGCCAATGGTACCGTGGTCAACGGCAAGCCCATCGAGGGAAGACACGCCCTGCACCACGAAGACGAGCTCAGGCTGCACGACATCATATTCCGCGTCACAGAACGCTACACGGGGGTCCCGGGCGGCAACGCGCTAAGCCAGACCACGTTCATTGAAAACCCGGAAGACGCACAGCGTATGTTGTCACCAACGGAAGCCCATCCCGGTGTGGCTGACAGGCCCCGGTCGGATTAACGCAGGCCCTCGATCTTGCGCAGATTGCGCTGCAAGGTGTTTGCCTGATCAAGCTTGCGACGCGCGTCGCCGTTATAGGGGTTGTAGCGCAGCGCCGTCTCCAGCGCCTTGATGGCACCATCGAGATCGCGCTGCAGCAGGCGTGCACCCTCTCGGTAAGCCGCCTGACTCAGATCGCTGCGCAGCTCAAACGTTTTCTCTACCAGCGGGTCGGTGGGCTGCGGCAGCGCAATCATGGCTGCCTGGATCTCGGCCAATGCCGTTTCCAGATCGCCGGATTCCTCCGCCGCGTCCGCCAGCGCAATGTGCGCGTTGCGCAGCAGTGCCCGCTCCGCGGGCACAAGCGTCGGTTCGCTGTGTGTTGCCATGGCTACAAGCCCCGCATGGTCGCCACTGGCCGCCAGCGATGACAGCGCCTGCAACCGGCTGGTCTCAGGCGCCGATGCCGGTTCAATCCGCTGCGAGTAGGCCTCGCTTGCCCGCGCCCTGGCCTGTGCGCGAGCGCGGCGCAGGGCGCCGTCGCCCAGCCGATCGAGCGCCTGCGGCTGGCCCGGCTGCAGCGCCAGCACCGCGAGCATGTGCTGATCGCCGGCACGCCTGTCGCCGCGGCGGTAGGCGCGTTCACCGGCCTGCAGTTCGGCGCTGACCTGTTGCGCTATCTGACGATTCAGATCACCCAGTGCCTGCGCGGCGTCAGCGCGTGTCGCGTCGAGCAGCAGAAGGCTGCGCCACAGGGTGGTCGCGCGCGCAAGATCGCCGGAGCTGCGGGCCGCTTCGGCCGAGTTTCTCTGCGACTCGGTAAACGCAGTCACGGCTTCCTGCTCGCCGGGCAGGGTATTGCAGCCGGCAATGGCGGACGCCGCAGCCAGCAGCACCGACAGTGCACACCATCTCACGGCCCCGGCCCCGGGGTTGCCGCACCCAGCAGGCGCCTGAAATCCGCCATGTCATGCTCGCGATAAATCATGCTGCGATACAGAAAGTAATGCGGCGCATAGACCCGGTTCTCGCCGCGTGTCACTGTCGCCGCAAGCCGTATACCCTCCTCGCGCGCAATCCGCGCCGCGGTATCGCTACTGTCTCCATAGGGGTATGACAGGTACGCGGGCGCGCTGCCAAGGTGCTGACTGAATACCGCGTTGGCATCGCGTATCTCCGCCCGAACCCGGCGAGCATAGGCAGCATCGCTGGTATCATCGGGCAATCGCGCGAGGCTGCTATGACTGCGCGCGTGCGATTGCACCTCGATCAATCCCGACGCTGCCATCTCCTGCAAATGCTCCCAGGTCATAGCGGCGGGGGCGCCGATGAAATCCGTGTAGATGAACAGCGTTGCGGGTACGCCGTAACGACGCAGAATCGGCCAGGCAACGTCGTATACGGAACGGTAGCCATCGTCGATAGTGATCAGAGCGGATTTCTCCGGCAGCGGTCGCTCACCATCAAGCACCGATTCCATGTCCTCGAAGGACAGCAGCACATAGTCGTTGTCGAGCAAATAACGAATCTGCTGCTCAAATACGGCGGCGGACAGCTCGAGCTGATGCGTTGCGCGTGAGGCGTTCGTGAACTGGTGGTAGCACAGAATCGGCACGCTTCTGGCGCCGTCGCGGTACACCGATGATACGTTGACCGGTCGCAGCGGCACGGCAATCACATCGCCGGCGGAAGCCGACGGCGCGGCGTTGATGTCCCGTATCTGCCAGGCTTCAGCAGGGCTACCCAGGAAAACTCTCGCCACGTCCTGCACCGTTTGCCCCCGCTTGAGCCGCACCAGCGTCATATCGCCATCGCCCGCGACGATATGCATGTCCGCCTTTCCCGGCGGCGCTGACGCGGGCACCGCACAGCCCGAGAGGATTACCAACAACATCATGAGCAGAGGCACGATGCTATTGCTCATCGGGCGCTCGCACCACGGTCACATCGTCCACGGCGGCGCGCGTGATCCCGCTGATATCCGGGTCGCCGGCTGCAGATGCGCCTCCCGTGGGCGCTGCGCTCGCATGTTCCGGCGGGCCCGCGCCGTCCAGCACATGCTCCACTGAATCGGCCATGGCGTTAAAGGCGCTGAACATGTCACCGAATTCGTTCGCGCGCTGCTTGGAGATGCGGGTTTCAAACTGGCCATTGCCCAGCAGCTTGAGCGCGCGCGTGGCCAGTAAGAGATTCTTGGCAATGATCTTGTTGAATATATAAATGGCGACGGCGACAGCCAGCACGACGGTGAAACCGAGAATCAGCATCAGACGCTTGGTCACACCCAGCGCGGCGTCCAGTGGACGCCTGTCCAGGCCCATGTTCACCTCTCCCACCACAGTGTCATTGAACAGCACCGGCAGATTGAAATTAAACACATCGCCGCGATCCGTGACCTGCACCCTGTCCTGCACGTAGGCGAGTTCGGCAGCGTCGTCCGGCGCCCAGGCCTGTCCTACTAGCTGCGGGTCGCTGGCGACGCGCACCACGCCGGTGTGATCGGCCACCATCAGATAGCGGAAACTGTCGCGGGCAGCAGCGTCCTGCACCAGTGAATCCAGTGTGACCCAGTCTTCGCCCAGCACGGGAATCGCTGCCTGGACCGCCACGAATTTGCTCAGCGACACACCCGCGTCCATCGCCTGCTGCGTCAGCACACCACTCTGCGCGCGATACACGAAAAATGCGCTGAAAGCCATCGTCGCCGCTACAAGCATCGACAGGATCGCCGTCCACTTGACCTGCAGCGGCACATAGCCGCCGGTTTCCTCCTGCTGCTCGCGCAGCGTGGCGCGTTCCCGCTCCAGGGCGTCAAACAGCTCGCGCCCCGACTGAAAGCGTCGGGACGGCTTCTTCTGCAGCAGTTTGTGCACGATCTTCTGCAAACCCACCGGCGCATCCCGGGTGAGCTGGCGAATCGGCAGCGGGTCTTTCTGTGTGATCTGCATGATCAGCGTGGGCATTGATTCGGCATCGAAGGCTTTCTGGCCGGTAATCATTTCATACAGAATCACGCCCAGAGTGAAGAGGTCGGAGCGGCCGTCGACACGCTCGCCATTGGCCTGTTCCGGCGACATATAACGGGGCGTACCCAGCATCATGCCAACCTGCGTGCTTTCCTGCTCGCTCACGCTCTCCATGCGCGCGATGCCGAAATCGGCTATCTTCGCCGACTGGCCATCGCTGGAGAGCACGATGTTATCGGGCTTGAGATCGCGGTGCACCACACCTTTGGCGTGGGCATAATCCAGCGCGCTGGCGAGTTGCATGGCGATGTGCAGTATCTGGTCGACACTCATGCGCGCGCTCTGTTGCAAGCACTCACCCAGCGTTTTACCCTCGATCATCTCCATCAAAATGAAGGGCGTTCCATCGATCTCACCCGCGTCGTACACGGTCACGATGTGCGGGTGGGCCAGCGCGCCCGCTGCCTTGCCCTCTCGCACGAACCGCTCCCTGCGTTCGTCGTCATCACAGTGTTCTTGCTTGAGAATCTTCATGGCCGCGATGCGGTTGATCTGCGGATCAAACGCGCGGTACACCTGCGCCATGCCGCCCTCGCCGATATGCGCCTTGATCTGATAACGACCAATCGTCTTTGGCTGGTTATCCATTTCACCTCCGTGTGTCATAACAGTAGCCATACCACCGCGAGTGTCAACGCGCTGAGCAGCAGCACGGCTTTGTAAGGGAACCTCGCGCCAACGGAACGCGCGTGAGGCGCGGCCTGTCGCCGGTCACGCGTCGTCTCAAGCGTGTTGTCTCCGGCGTCACGCACATCGGGTGGATCGCCAATGACCACAGCGGTGATATTGTCGTTGCCGCCACTGTCGAGCGCCGCATGTACGAGAGCATCCACCTGCGCTCGCGGGCTGTCGTGTTGTTGCAACAGGCGCGCGATCATTTCGTCGGACAATTCGTCAGTCAGCCCGTCGCTGCACAGCAACAGGCAGTCCCCCGGGGCCAGCGAACCTGCGGCCGTACCGGGTTTCACCCGCATGGCATTCGACACCCCGAGAGACTGCGTGAGCACATGGCGTTCCCTGTGCCGGCTGGCCTGTTCAGCCGATATTGCGCCGCTGGCGAGCAGTTCTCCCGCGCGATTATGATCCACCGTCAATCGGCTCAGTTCACCGCGGCTCCAGAGGTAGGCGCGGCTGTCGCCCACCCAGCACACGTCGAAGGCCGGACCTGCCACCCGCACCGCCACTACCGTGGAACCCATTCCACGCGCGTCGTCACGCACCTGCATGGCCTGGAGCACAGCGGCGTGACTGGCGAGAACCGCATCGACCAGGGACGTGCCCTGCGCCACCGCGTCAAGCATGGAATCTTTCACAATGGCACTGGCCACTTCGCCACAGGAGTGGCCGCCGACACCATCGGCCACCAACCACAGACCGTTGGCCGGCGCCGCGCCGAAACAGTCCTCATTATGACTGCGCGCCAGCCCTGGATGCGTCTCTGCGGCGAATCGACGGTTTTCAGTATTCAAATATGAAGTACCCTGTGCAGATTCCTCTCACAGTGTAACCCAACTGGCGCAGATGCCGGCGACGAATACAGGGCAAAGCGGTCGCAGGGCGGATTCCACGCGCAACCAGCACTGCCCAGGCCGGACTGTGCGAAACAGCCGATTGCGTCCATACTTCGCAGATGCATGCGAGCATCACAGTCTACGTTCTCGAGCCCGACAAGCCGCCCGGCGACGGACTGGGTTCCGGCGTCAGCGCGCTGCTGAAAACCTACGACATGACGGTCGAGGCTTTCACCGACGTGCACAGCCTGTGCGATGCCGTGAACGCAGCGATATCCACCGATGCCTGCCTGCTGCTATCACTGGCAGCGACAGATGACCGGGGCATCCGGCTGGTTGAGACTCTCTCAAGCGCATTGCCCGAACTGCCCATTATCGTATTGGGTAACGATTCCGACAGTGCCCTGCGTCAGCGATTCGTGGATGCGGGTGCTATCGATCTGGTCAATAAAGGCATGGTTGACGCTTATGTTTTCACTCGCCTGTCGAAAGTAATCCCCGGGGAAACCAGCCTTCCGCAAACGGCGGCGTCGCACCTGCAGCTTGCCAATGGCGCCACAGTCACGCTGCGCATGATCACACCGGAAGACGCGGAGATCGAGCAACAGTTCGTCACGGCACTGAGCGACCGGTCACGCTACCTGCGATTTTCTCGGGCCTGCGAAAGCTGCCGCCCTTCATGCTCAGACACCTTACTCATACCCAGTTTCCCGTGAGCTACGCACTGATCGCCACGGTGACGGAAGCCGGCAGCGAAAAGCAGATAGGCGTTGCGCGTTATGCGCCCACCGAGGATGAAGGCGTGGCCGAGTTTGCGGTGGTGGTTGCCGATGAGTGGCAGGGCTGCGGCATTGCCAGCCAATTGATGCGCTATATCATCGCCGCCGCCACGGTAGCCGGGCTGGACAGGCTCGAGGGCCTGGTGTTGCGCGAGAATCGCGGCATGCTGAAGCTCGCCCGCAAACTGGGTTTTGACGAGCTGCCCGAGAGCGGCGAGGGCCAGGCTCTGGTGAAGGTGATTAAATGGCTGCGCAAACCGGACGAAGACGACCAGCCCGCGAGCGCCTGACGGCGCGGGTGATGCTCACAGGTTTGACGGCGGCTCGAAAGTTTTCGCCGCCCCGAGTTGCGGAAACAACCGCGACCACAGGCCGGTAACGGCCACCGCGGCGGCACCGCCGGCCACCACCGCGGCGATCGGGCCCATCAACACGGCAAGGCCGCCGGTCAAGGCATCGCCCAGTTCATTGGAAGCGCTGATCGTCATCTGGCTCACCGCATTGACCCTCCCGCGCTTGTCATCGGGCGTATGCAGTTGAATCAACGATGAGCGCACGTACACACCGAACATATCCGCCGCACCGCAAACGGCCAGGCACAGCATCGACAGCCACAGCAGCCTGCTGAGGCCGAACGCCACGGTGGCGACGCCGAAGACCGCCATCGCCACCAGCATCTTGTTGCCCACGTTGCGGGACAGTGGCGCAAACGAGAAAAACACCGCGACGATCATTGCGCCAATCGCAGGTGACGCGGCGAGCAGTGAGAGACCGATCTCTCCCACCTGGAGAATGTCCCTCGCGAACACCGGTATCATGGCGGTGGCGCCGGCCAGGAACATCACGAACAAATCGAGTGTGATGGCGCCGAGCACCAGTTTGTTCGACCACACGTAGGCGGCGCCATCAAACACCTGTCGCAGCGGCCCGCGACTGCGGTCGATCGCACTGCGTGCCACCGGCCCGATCAAAAACACCGCCAGCGCCGCAAGCGCGAACAGCGCGGCGCACAGAAAGTAGGGCAAGGACGGTGCGATCCTGTAGAACGGCCCGGCGAACGCCGGCCCCGCGATCACGCCTACCTGCCAGGCGATGGTGGACAGCGCGATGGCACGCGGCAGTGAGCCGCGCGGTACCAGGTTGGGCGCAAGCGAGCTGATCGCGGGGCCGAGGAAGGCGCGACAGATGCCGAGCAATACCGCAACGCAGTAGATCCAGCCGAGCGTGACGCTACCTGTGAAAGTCAGGCCACCCAGCAGCAATGCAACCGCGGCCTGCACCACCAGCACCGCCCGCGCCACCCAGCGCCGGTCGAGGTGATCGGAGACCCAGCCCGTGAGCGGCGTCAGCAGAAACAGCGGCACGAACTGCAACAGCCCGAGCAGCCCGAGTATGCCCGCCGACGCACTGATACCCAGGCTCTCACGCGCCAGGTTGTAGGCCTGCCACCCGAGGATCAACAGGAGCGCATACATCGCGACCATCGACGCCAGACGGGAGAACCACAGGTAGCGATAGTTGGGTATCGTGAACGGGTGCGGGGCAAACTCGCCTGTCATACGGGGTAGCCGCGCGTTTCGCCCACGCGCCACGCGCCGAAGCACACCGGCAACGATGCTTGTCGTTTCAGTGGATTTTCCATTCCGGCTTCCAGACCTTGCGAAGGTTTACATTCACACAGGCGCAATGCAATAGTACAGCCTATCACCTGAATCTCTTCGCTGAAGCCACTGGAAGACATGCACGCCACCGGCGCCGCTGCGCCACACCGCCGCAGCCAGACCCACCGCAGGGCACAGCGATCCGCAGCGCTGTCCCTGCTCCTGTTCCTGCTATGGTCACACGGCGCGCTGGGCCAGCAGAAGCCCAACATCATCCTGATCCTGAGTGATGACGTGGGCGCCGAGACTCTCGGCATTTACGGCGGCGAATCCTACCGGACGCCAGAGCTCGACGCACTGGCGCGCGACGGCGTGCGCTTTGCCCACGGGCACGCCCAGCCGCTGTGCACACCCTCACGGGTGAAGCTGATGACGGGGCAATACAACTTCCGCAACTATCGGCATTTCGGCCACCTGGATCCGACGCAAACCACGTTCGCTCATGTATTGAAAAGCGCCGGCTATCGCACCAGCGTGGTAGGCAAGTGGCAGCTCTACAGCAATCCGTTCGAAACGCTGCAGGGATCTACGCCGACAACAGCCGGATTCGACGACTTCCTGGTGTGGCAACTGACGCCACAAGAAAGGGGGTCGCGCTACTGGCAGCCGGTGTTGAACGATAACGGCGAGCTGCGGCGCTTGCCCGCCACACGCTTCGGCCCAGACATACTCAACGAACGGGTCGTGGCATTGATACGCGATCACGGCCCGCAGCCTTTCTTCATCTACTATTCCATGGTGTTGGCGCACGCGCCCTGGGTGACCACGCCCGACATGCGCGACGACTCGGCTTCCGACCAGGCCCGGTTTGCCGCGATGGTGGCGTACATGGATAAACTGGTGGGCAATGTACGGCGCGCGGTGGAAGCGCAAGGGATCGAGAACAACACGCTGGTCCTGTTCATCGGCGACAATGGAACCGACCGCGACATCACCAGCCTGCGTCGCGGCCGGGAGGTCAGGGGTGCCAAGGGGCGGACGATCAACGCCGGCACGCAGGTGCCGTTCATGGCCTGGGGGCCGGGCCTGGTACAAGCCGGACGGGTGAGCAACAGCCTGGTGAACCTGAACGATGTTTTCCCCACCCTCGCGGAACTCGCCGGCGCACCGCTGCCGTCCGGCTACCCGCAGGACGGCACCAGCCTGGTGCCGGTGCTGCACGGTGCATCTGAACTCGCCAGGGAGGATCTGTTCATTCACTACGAGCCGCGCTGGCCAACGGCGAGGCCCGCTCGTTACGCGTTCGACAGGCGCTGGAAACTGTATGAGCAGGGTGGGTTCTTCGACATGCAACAGGATCCGCTGGAGCAAACGCCGTTGCTACCCGGGGCGCTCGGGCCCGAAGCCAGGGCAGCGTACGAGCGGCTGAACGCGCGGCTACAGCAGATGCCGGGCGAGCTGCAATCCAGCCATCGCTGGCTGCCCCGGCAGTTCTATTACGCGCTGGGCGCCGCGCTGCTGGTGCTGTTCCTCACGGTAATTCTGCTACGGCGACGGGCTCGCCGACTGCGGCCCTGATCAAAAGAGGTAAGGCAATGCTCAAGAAAACCCTGCTCGCCATCGCCGTGCTCGCTGCTCTCTGCCTGCTGGCGCTGGGCGGCCTGACGGTCGTGGGCAAGGGGTGGCTCGGCAGTGACTGGGCCTCGGCACCGGTGAGCGCAGGCCCGCGGGCGCCGCTGCGTGACGGGCCTGCCCGGCAGCCCGGTGATCCGCAGATACTGTTTGGCGACCTGCACAACCATACCAGCTATTCGCTGGACGCCTACCTGTTCGGGATGAACGCGATCAAGGGCGGTGGCGTAGTCACGCCGGCCGATGCCTGCGATTTCGCGCGCTACTGCTCGGCGCTGGATTTCTGGAGCATCAACGATCACGCCGAGAGCCTGACGCCGCGCGTCTGGGAAGATACCGTGAACGTGATTCGCGAGTGTAACGCCATGGCCGGCGACCCCGCCAACCCGGACATGGTGTCCTTCGTGGGCTGGGAATGGTCCAACAGTGACCGCGACGACGTACCGAGCCATTACGGCCACAAAAACGTGATACTGCGCACCTGGGAAACGGGCCAGACACCCCTGCGGCCGATCGCCTCGCGAGCAGAATACCCGCTGACGGAGCTGCCCGCCCCCTTGCTTGGCCTGTTGAGTGCGACCGACGGGTGGCGCGCCACCGCGAACATGGGGCGCTATCTGAACGAGTCGCGCAAAGTGCCCGTCTGTGACGGCGAGGCGCCCACCACTGCCCTGCCGGCGGATTGCCGCGAAGTCGCGCTGACACCCCAGCGCCTGTATCGCAAGCTGGACGAGTGGGGCTTCGACAGCCTGGTGATTCCCCACGGCCTGGCCTGGGGCACCACCAACCCGCTCAGCGGCGATTTTCGTGACCAGTTGGAGCAACACGACCCGCGCTACCAGAGGTTGCTGGAAGTGTTTTCAGGTCATGGAAACTCGGAACGCTTCGAGGATTTCCAGCGCATTGCCACGGATGCGAACGGCGAGGCGTACTGTCCGCCCGCCACCGCCAACTTCACACCCTGCTGCCAGCAGGCGGGCACCATCGTGCGGGCGCGCTGCGAGCGGCCCGACTCAGGCGCCTGCGAGGACGCCGTGCGCGACACGGTGGCCGCCTTCGTGAGCGGCGACCCGCGCACCGGCAGGAAACTCATCGAGAACACCACGCCCGCCGACTGGCAGGGTTGCGGACAGCTGCGCAATACCTTCCAGCCGGCGTCCATGTATGTGCCGCGGCTGGCCGCCCAGTACACGCTCGCCCTCGGCTTTGATGAAGACGACCAACCGGCGCGGGTGAAACTCGGCCTGATCGGTTCGAGTGACGGCCACCAGGCACGCCCGGGCAGCAGCTACAAGGAAACGAATCGCCTCCTGTACACCGACCACAAGGACACCGGCAAGCGGCTGCTGGATCTCGGCGGGTTTCAGGCCGACCCGGAATCCCGCGCCTTTTATTACACTGGAGGGCTGGTGGCGGTACATGCCCGAGGGCGCGACCGCGACGCCATCTGGCAGGCTCTGCAATCGCGTGAGGTATACGCCACCTCGGGTGACCGCATCCTGCTCTGGTTCGACCTGCTGAACGGCCCACAGGGGGAAAGCCCCATGGGCAGCGACATCGCCATGCGCGATGCGCCGACTTTCCGCGTGCGCGCGCTCGGCGCGTTCGAGCAGCAGCCCGGCTGCCCCGACTACGCCGTGGCCGCACTGGGCAAGGAGCGTGTGCGATCACTGTGCGGCGGCGAGTGCTATCGCGCCGGCGACCAGCGCAAAGCCATTACGCGTATCGAAGTGGTGCGGATTCTCCCGCAGGCGCACCCCGGTGAAGACATCGCGCCGTTGATAGAAGACCCGTGGCGCGTGTTCGAGTGTCCTGGCAACGGGACCGGCTGCGAGGCGGAATTCACTGATACCGAGTACGCGCAGCGCCAGCGACACGCGCTCTACTATGCACGAGCGATCCAGCAGGCCGAACCGCTGATCGGGGGTGACCCGTTTGGCTGCGAGTACGATGCGCAGGGTAACTGCATTGAGTACCACTACTGCATCGGCGACAACGCCAGCCGCGACCGACAGTGCCGCGCGACAGGCAGAACCGAGAGCGTGGTCATCGCCGATCTTCGTTGACTACCGGTAACGCCGCAGGCCGCCATCAGGACTCACGTGTCCAGGGCATCGACGATACGCTGTACAACCTGTTCAACATCGAGCCCGTCGACCACGATTCGGACATCCGCCTGTTGCCGGTACAGCTCGCTGCGCTCGGCGAAGATACTGTCGAAACTGTCGCCCGGTTCGCAGGCGATGCCGCGCGGCGGTGCCGCCGCGACCCGGCGTTTCAGCGTCGCCAGCCCGGCCTGCAAATACACCAGGCCGGCGGCGCGCAGGCGTCGCATGGCGGCGTCGCTGTACACCACGCTACCGCCGGTGGCGATCACACCGGCGAGCGGTATGCTCAGCAACACCGCTTCCTCTACCGAGCGCAGGTACCGGTAGCCGCTGCGTTCAGCACTTCCTGCAGGTGGCGTGCTCGCGCAGCTGGATGCACAGGTCTGTATCGACAAACGCCAGGCCCAGGGTCTTGGCCAGCACCACACCCACGGTGCTCTTGCCCACACCGGGCATGCCGATGAGGCTGATCGTGTCTATACGTTGTCGCACATCGCCTGGCGTCATGAACAGCGTCTGCCTCTCGCTCGAATCCGCAGGACCCGCTACAGCGCCGCTGCGCGCTGGAAGGCCGGTCGCGCCATAGCCCGCTCCAGATACGCGTGCACTCGCGGCGTGCTCCCATCGACGTAGCCAAGGTATTGCGCGATCATCAACCCGAACACGAGCATGATGTCCGCCGCGCTGAAACGCTCACCGAGAATCCAGCCCTCATCTCCCAGCGCCCCTCAACCACCTGCACCAGCTCGGGCGCAATCTCGCGACCGCGTTCCACCAGTGCCGGCACGCGTCGATCTTCCGGCATCAGGCCGCTGTGTGCGGCAATTTCTCCCATGATAACCGTGAGCGGATTCTCACCGTAGTCCAGCCACTGGATGGCGAGCGCGCCGGCAGCCGTATCCCGCGGCGGGAACAGGCGGTTGCCACCGTACTGCGTCCAGGTATTGCAGGATCGCGCTGGTCTCCCAGAGCACGAAGCCGTCGTCCTCTATCGCCGGCACCTTCCCCAGGGGGTTTACCGCCAGGTACTCGGGACGTTTCATCGCGTCGCTGAACATCTCCACGGTCTCGAGCGCGTAGGGAAGGCCGATCTCCTCGCAGAACCAGACCACGCGCGTGGAGCGTGACATCGGTGAGTGGTGAATCGTTATCATGTTCGATGAGGTTCCCTTTCCTGGACCGTCAATGCTGCAAATAACAGCGCGTTTAGGTGTTTACTCTAATTTTTTTCGCTACCTTGGCTTCACTGGATGGGCAGACCGACCCATCACTTTCAGCTAGGAGTTGAAGCATGGCCGAGAAAGCGACTGTAGCAAAAACGAAATCCGCCCCGAAAGCGAAATCCACCACGCGCAAGGCGCCTGCCAAACGCAAAACCGCCGCGAAGAAGCCCAAGTCTGTCGTGCGTTCCAACGTGCGTTCGGTAGAGAACAAGGCGGTTGCGGTAGAGCGAAAAGTACGCAGGACCGCGCGTAGCGCCGAGAAGCAACTGGACGCGGCGGAAAAAGCCACCGAGAAGTTCGCCGAACGAGCGCAGGACACCGCTCACACCGCGGTGCTGGCAACGCTGGGTTTCTACGCCAAGGCGTACGAGCAGGCGCAGGAGCAGTTCGATTCCCTGCAGAAGCGACTGCAGGCGCGTCGCAAGCAGGCCGCCAAAACCTACGCCGAACTGATCAAGCGCGGTGAGAAAATGGAATCCAGCGCAAAAAGCGCGGTGAAGGACATCGACCTGTCCAAACTGACAGACCGCAAGGCGCTGGAAGCCCGACTGAAAGCAGCCCGTGAGCGCTTCAACGAGCTGCGCGAATCAGCCAGCGCGAAAATCGCTGCCTGACTCCGGGCATGACATGATCATCCGGTAGCTATACCGGGTTTTTCGGGGCCACATTGTGGCCCCTTTTTTTTGTGACACCAGAACCCCCACAGGGCCGCATCAGTAACGCGCCAGGGGCGCCTCCAGTTCCACGGTTCCCAGGTAACCACCACCGACTTCGATATCGTCGTGCACCCCGAAGCCGAGCAGTTCCTGCGCGCGTCGCGGCATCTCGCGCACGCATTCAGGCGAATTCGCCAGACTCTGGTTTTCCTAGGTGCGTAACCAGCCGAGCGTGTAGCTCACATGCATCCCTCGCCGCACCTGGTTCGCTGTGACATTGGCGCCGCCGGCATGGAAAGTATTGCCCAGATAAACCACGGCGCTGCCGGAGGACATCACGGCCGGCACGGCGTCATCCGCGTCAGGGTAACGGGTGTCGTCCCAGCGGTGACTCCCGGGTACCACCAGGGTTGCGCCATTGTCTGCACTGAAATCTGACAAGGCGATGATCGATGCCAGCTGTATTTCCCCGAAACTCGCCGGCAGGCGCTTCCACACCCACGCATCCCGGTGCAGGATCTGCGCAGAGGAACCGGGACAACGCTGCAGCACATGCGCCAGGTTTAACTGAAAGTCCGCGCAGTTGGGTTTGAGGAAGTGCTCGCAGGCCGACATATACACGGGATGACTCAATACATGCTCTACGAACAGGCGCGACTTCCCGGCCACACCGGTTATGTGGCTGACCTTATCCCCGAAAAATTCAGCAATACTCGCGTTGACGAAGCCCTGCTCCCGGGTGGCCTCTTCCTCAAACACGGCATCCAGTTCAGCGTTCAACCGCTGGACCACGTCGCCCGGCAGAAGGTCGGTGACAATGACACCACCGAACTCCTCGAGTGCCGCTGTCATGGCGGATACGGGGGCTGATGTCGCGATCTCCGGCAGTGTGTTGCTCATGATCGGTTCTCCCAGTCTTGTTTCCGAATCACCTATCATATGCCAGCGAGGGCGCGAGAGCCGACCGAATCGTTGCTGGCGGGAGCGAGCCGGTGGACGAGGAGATCGCAATCCCCTAACCGGTATTGCGCATACCCGCCGCTATGCCGGCGATGGTCACCATGATGGCGTGCTCGAGAAAGGACTCCGGGTGCGCGCGGTTGCGCTGCAGCAGCTCCGCCTGCAGGTAATTGAGCGGGTCGGTGTAGATATCGCGCAACTGCATCGACTGGCGTATCCAGGGCTGGTCGTCCAGCAGGCGCTCGCGCTCCGCAACTGCCAGTATCGTGGCGCTGTCCGCGGCCAGCTGCGCGCGCAGGGCCGCGCCCAGCGGGTGCCACTGCGTCGGCACCAGGCAGTTGTCGTAGAACTGCGATATGCCCGCATCCGCCTTCGCGTACACCATCTCCAGCATGGAGATACGCACTTCGAAAAAAGGCCATTGCCGGAACATGGCGCGCAGGGTGTCGGCCTCGCCCCGATCCATCGCCATTTGTATCGCCCTCCCCGCGCCCAGCCAGGCGGGCAGCATCAGGCGGTTCTGCGACCAGGCAAAGATCCAGGGAATTGCGCGCAGGCTTTCGATACCACCGCCGCCGGCGCGACGCGCGGGTCGCGAGCCCAACGGCAGCTTGGCCAGCTCCTGCTCGGGCGTAGCGTGACGAAAGTAGGCCACGAAATCCGCCTCCTCCCGCACCACGGCACGATAGGCCGCGCAGGAATCGTCCGACATCTGCTCCATCAGGGCACGCCACTCGGCACGCGGCTCGGGCGGCGTCATGAGGTTTGCACGGCAGATCGCCGTGGTGTAAAGCGCGAGGGTTTTCACCGCCAGCGATGTCCAGCCGAGTTTGGCGCGAATCATTTCGCCCTGCTCGGTGACACGCAGACCGCTGCGCAACGAGCCCGGCGGTTGCGACAACAGCGCGGCCTGGGCCGGCGCACCGCCGCGACCGATACTGCCGCCGCGCCCGTGGAACAACAACAGCTCCACGCCGTGGGCCGCACACAGTTGCAGCAGCGATTCCTGCGCCGTGTACTGCGCCCATGACGCCGCCAGCACACCGGCGTCCTTGGCGGAATCCGAATACCCGATCATGATCATCAGGTGACCGTCGATGGCATCGCGATACCAGGGCTGCGCCAGCAGTTGCGATACCACAGATTCCGCGCGCGCCAGGTCATCAAGCGTTTCAAACAGGGGCGAAACGGGCAGGCCGGACTCGCAGCCCGCCTCGCGCAGCAGCAGGTGCACGGCCAGCACATCCGAGGGCTGCCTGGCCATGGAAATGACATACGCGCCGAGCGCCTCCGGCGGTTGCGCCGCGGCCACCGCACAGCTTGCCAACACCTCGGCAACCTCCGCCGAAGGTTGCCAGCGACGCGGTATCAACGGCCTTCGGTTGCCCAGCTCGGCCAGCAGGAACGCCTGCTTTTGGGCTTCATCCCACTGCGCATAATCGCCCAGTTCAAGATATTGCGTGAGCTCTGACAGCGCCTGCGTGTGGCGGGCGCTGTCCTGGCGCACATCCACCTTCACCAGGTGCAAGCCGAAACAGCGCACCTTGCGCAACAGGTCCAGCAGCGCGCCCTCTGCCACACTCGCCATGCCGCAGCTGTGCAGGGAGTGGTAGCAGGTTGCCAGCGGCTGCCAGAGTTGCGCCACGTCGGTGAAGATTGCGTCGTCTTCCACCGGCTCGCCCGCCAGTTCCAGTTCAATGGCGGCGAGCGTTCGGCGCATCCGCTCGCGCAGGCCCCTCAACACAGCGCGATACGGCTCGCGCGATTCCCCCGCCAGCGCCCTCAGCGCTGCATCGCAGGGTGTCATCGAAAGCTCTTCCAGCAGCGCATTCAGGTCGTTGATGTAGAGGTCGGCCGCCTGCCACCGGGCAAGGCGCAAGACTTCTTCGGTCACGCCGGCCGTCACATTGGGGTTGCCGTCGCGATCGCCGCCCATCCACGACACAAAACTCACGGGCCGCGCCTCCAGCGGCAGGCGCGCGCCGCAGGCCTCGAACAGGGCGCTATCGAGGCGGCGCAGAAATTCAGGCACCGCTTGCCACAGTGAATCTTCCACCACCGCGTACCCCCACTTGGCCTCGTCCACCGGCGTCGGACGCTGCTCGCGGAAGTCATCCCCAAACCAGATCTGGGTCACCAGGTCGCGCAGGCGCGCCTGCAACTGGGCCCGCTCGCGCGGTGTGATACCCGCCAGTTCCAGCTGGCTGAGGCAGCCGCGAATCTCACTGTGCTTGTGAATCAGGGTGCGACGCATGATTTCCGTGGGGTGGGCAGTCAGCACCAGCTCGATTTTCAGTTCGCGGATGGTCTGCTCCAGCGCCGTCGTCGAGACACCGTCCTCGACGATGTGCGAAAACGCGGTCGCCAGGGCCTGCGAGGCCGAGAACAGCGGCGCCATCTCGCGGGATACCGTGTGATGCTGGTCGGCAATGTTGGCCAGGTTCAGGAACTGGCTGAACGCGCGCGCCACCGGCACCAGTTGTTCGTTGGGCACCGCACGCAGCACCTGCAGCAGTTGCTCCCGCGCCGATTCATCCCCTTCCCGGGCCGACCGGGACAGCGTGCGGATGCGTTCAACCAGCTCGAGGAAGCCCCCGCCCTCCGCCTGCGAAATGATCTCTCCCAGCAGCGCGCCCAGCGCGCTGACATTGCTGCGCAGGCTGCTGTAGTCGGGTTCGCCTGATGAGGTCTTCACGGTACTTCTGCTCCGGGCTCTCTCTGGTAAGGGAGTGCCTGTTGTGACCTGCCACGCCCAGCCTACCTGCCCGGGGGGAACAAGTGTAGGTTCGCGCGCATCGAAATCAGATGCCGGGGTCGACGCCCGTCATCTCGACAGACAGGTTCCACAGGCGCTCCGCCAGCCGCGGGTCGCGACTTACACGGTTGGAGCGCACCTTGACGGCGGGGCCAGCGGCACCAAAGCGTTTGGCCGGCCCGTAGTAATCGCCGCCCTCCACCGTTTCCGCTGTCGCCGCGCAGAGTGTCGGCCAGGCACCCGCCGCCGCGGTATTCAGCAGCGGCTGCAGCATGGCCGTGGCAGCGTTCAGCACGCCGGGCATATGACGACTCAATTCGGTGCTGGCGATACCGGGATGACAGGCAACGGATACCACCGGCAGGCCCGCAACATCCAGGCGCCGCTGCAACTCATAGGTAAACAGCAGGTTGGCCAGTTTGCTCATCCCGTAGCGCGCCGGTGCCCGATAGGCGCGTTCCGCGTTGATATCGTTGAACTGGATCCTGCCCACGTTGTGGGCAATGCTGCTGGTATTGACCACGCGCGCCCCGGGCGTTTGCGCCAGCTTATCCAGCAGCAGGCCGGTGAGGGCGAAGGGCCCGAGATGGTTCACGCCGAACTGGGATTCGAAGCCGTCTTTGGTGAGGCTGTAGGGCGGCACCATCACCCCGGCATTGTTGATGAGCACGTCGATACGCGTCTCCCCCTGCAGCGACTGCGCGCAGGCGCTCACCGAGGCGAGGTCGCCCAGATCCAGCGCCACAAAGTGCACATCGGCCGCGCCATTGTCCTGCTCTATGCGGGCGATGGCCTGCTCCGCCTTTTCACTGGAGCGGCAGGCCATGAGTACGCGGGCGCCCTTTGCCGCGAGGGCTCGGGCCGCCTCGAACCCCAGGCCGGTATTGGCGCCGGTGATAACGATGGTACGACCCGACTGGTCGGGCACGTCCTGTTCAGTAAATCCCTGTATCATGGCTGCCTTGTCTCCTGCGGTGGTCCGGGCCGGGGGTGTCTTTTTGCAGGGTATCACTCATCGTCGCCACGCCTCATCAAAAGATGCAGTAGTTACAACGGCCGGGGCCGAAGGGATCAGCGAGGTCACGCATCGACAGCCATCCTGAGGGCGCGATAGCTCTCGCGAATGAGTTTACCGAGCGCCTCGATACCCGGCTGCCGGGCCGGGCAACTGACCGCCGCGATGCACAGCCGGCCCGCATAGCTCACCGAGGTGATATTCAGACCCATGCCATCCGTCACAATCGACAAGGGGTACAGCGCCTCCAGTTCCGCGCCATCCAGGTAAAGCGTGTCCTGCGATCCCGGCACATTGGACAGTATCGTGTTGCACGCGGGCCGCACCTTCGTGGCGTTCCCGGTCACCGTCAATAAAATGGTGGGCACCATGATCATGGCGTAATAGTCCATCGCCGCGGCGGCTGACACGCGCTCCAGTTCGTCCTTGCCGTGTCTGGTCACCGCGATAACACGCTCCAGACGCTGGAGATCACTCACCTCCTCGGTAAAGAAGGGGCACATGAGATAACTCAACTTGTTGCCGACCCCCTCGTTCTCGCTGGCTTTCAGTGAGACGGGCATACCCGCCACCAGGGATTCTGCCGGCAGTTCACCCTGTTGCAACAGGTAGCGACGCAGAGCGCCGCCGCAGATTGCCACCAGAACGTCGTTGACGGTGCCACCCGTTTGCCGGCCAATACGCTTCACGCTGCTCAGCGGCAGCTCACAGGTGATAACGCGTCGGCTGGAGTCCAACTCCAGGTTCAGGATGCTGTGCGGCGACGTAAACGGCAGCGGCAGTTTGTTCTTCTTGTTCAGGATGACGTCTGCGCCCATATGGGAGAGCATCCTTGCGAGATCCGGCAAGGCTCTGTACTGCTCCAGCAACCCGTGAGAAAGACTCGCCAGTTGCTGGTACAGGGAATGACCTGAATGCTCGCGCTGACCTGACTCCAGCGGTTTGCGAAAGTTGATGCGCGCGTCCGGCGAAGTCGCCAGCATCGATCGCAGCAGCTTCATCGCACCCACGCCGTCGAGCAGGGCATGGTGCACCTTCATGTACACGGCGAAGCGCTCACCCTGCAGCCCCTCGATCAGGTGCAGCTCCCACAGCGGACGCCACTTGTCCAGGGGGCGTTCGTGCGCCCGGGTTACCAGTGCCAGGAGATCGGCCATACGCCCGGGCGCGGGAAGCGCATAGTGAAGAACGTGACGCTCGGAACGATAGTCCGTCGCCTCCACCCAGGCAGCGTTGGCGAGGTCATCGGGGTTGCTGAGCTGCTGGTTGAACAGGGGCCAGAGTCGGTTCATCCGCCCCATGCGATTCGCAAACTGCCGGAGGTACGTGGGCGACGCCCGCTCTGGCAGCTTGAACAACATCAGGCCACCCACGTGAAACGGACAGCGCTCGGATTCCAGTTTCAGGAAACCCGCGTCCTGTGGACTCAGCTTCTGCATGGTCTTATCCCTTTAAAGCCTGCAGGGAAAAGCCTAGCGGCATCGCGGATTGCGCGACAGCGAATGGATCAAGGTTTGGTGCTGACTGCGTTGGGGCTAAAGTCGCAGCGCCATGGAGTCCCGCGCCTCGCGGGCCAGTTCCTCGCGAAAATCCGGGTGGGCGATGTCAATCAGGTCGCGAGCCCGCTCCGTGAGCGATCGGCCGCGTAATTCCGCGATACCGTACTCCGTGACCACGTAATCCACCGCCGCCCGGGTGGTCACCACACCGGCCCCGCGCTCCAGGGCCGGCACCAGCCGCGACAGGCTGCCTTTCCTGGCCGTACTGGGCAGAGCGATGATGGATTTGCCATTCTGGGAAAAGGTGGCGCCCAGCACGAAATCCACCTGCCCGCCGACGCCGGAATAGATTTTATGCCCCATGGAGTCGGCACACACCTGGCCGGTGAGATCGATCTGGATCGCGCTGTTGATCGATGCAACCTGCGGGTTTTTCGCGATGACCGCGGGATTGTTCACGAACTCGATATCCAGGAAGGTGACCTCCGGGTTGTCGTCCACAAAGCGGTACAGGCGCTCACTACCCATCACGAAACCGGTGACCACCCGGCCGCGGGCCACTTTTTTCCTCGCGTTGTTGATCACCCCCGCTTCCAGCAGCGTTAGCACGCCGTCGGAGAACATCTCGGTGTGCACACCCAGGTCCTTGCGATCGCGCATGAACCCGAGCGCCGCATCCGGGATGGCGCCGATGCCCATCTGCAGGCAGTCGCCATCGTTGATCAGGCTGGCGACCTTCTCGCCTATCTGCCGGTCAACCCGGCGCAGTTCGCGGGGTTCGAGCGTGATCAGCGACGTGTCTTCCATGTAGGCGAAATCGATGTCCCGCAGGTTGATGAAGCTGTCGCCATGCGTGCGCGGCATGTTGGGGTTCACGTGCGCGATAATTTTCCCCGCCATTTCACAGGCGGCGGCGGTTGCCTCGACCGAAATGCCCAGCGAGCAGTTGCCGTGCTGGTCTGGGGCGGACACCTGCACCAGGGCCGTATCCAGGCGCTGCTCCCCGCGCCGGAACAGTTTGGGAATTTCCGACAGGAACATGGGCACGTAATCCGCCCGCCCCTGGTTGATGAGGGCGCGCGTGGCGGCCCCGGCAAAAAAACAGCGGTTGCGTAACTTTCCGTCCAGCGCCGGATCCGCCACCGATTCCGCATGCTCGAGGTGGAGTTGCATGAGGGTGACATCGCTGAGCGAGGCGGCATGCAGTGCCAGCGCATTGAGCAGCACCGTGGGCGTGGCCGCCATCGAGTGGCACCAGACAAACTCGCCGGAGCCAATGGTCTCTACAGCTTCCAGTGCGGTATCGGTAAAGACGGTCACGGCTGTTTGCTCCTACTCGGCTGCGCGGAAGAAACGCCATCGCGATGGGCGCCTGCCGTTCGATTATACGACTACCATGCGATCCTCTGGCAAGCAGCGGTCAGCTCGGGGAGCGAACCCGACAATGTCCATGCGGGCCACCGGGTGATACGCTAGACTGCAGGCATTTCGACAACAGGTTTGATCATGAGCGACTACTTCGAGTGCACCCCCGTAGGACTGGATTTTCTGGACAAGACGCCCAATGTGTACAAGGCCGAGGAAATCGTGCGGGCAACGCCCGAGCAGATTTTTGACGTGTTTGAAGACGAAATCGCCTGGACAGTATGGGCGCCACCCATCCAGCGGGTGGAATGGACCTCACCGAAACCCTTCGGTGTAGGCACCACGCGCACCGTGTACATGATGGGCGGCATGACAGGCTACGAGGAATTCATTGCCTGGGAGAAGGGCAAACGCATGGCCTTCACGTTTCTGGCCTGCAGCAAGGACAACCCGGGGAAATTTCTCGAGGACTACCGCGTCACTGACCTCGGTGATGGCACCTGCCGGGTAGAATGGTATATGGCGATGGAAGCCCGCGGTGGCCCGGGCTGGACCGACGCACTGATGCGCCCCTTCATGCGCGCGGGCAATCGATGGATGTTCAGGCGCTTTAAAAAGTACGTTGAAAAGACGGTATCAGGCGCCGCGTAGAACGGCAGACAGACGGACCATGAAAAGGAAGCACCCATGATCAAAATCTACGGCGTACACGGCTCGCCTTTCGTGCGCAAGGTTCTCATCGCACTGGAGTTCAAGGGCATTCCCTATGAGATCGTGCCACAAATGCCCTTCGCTCGCGATGCCGAATACCTCAAGATCAACCCGCTCGGCAAAGTGCCCACACTGGTCGATGGAGACCTGACGCTGGGCGATTCCAAGGTGATCTGTCGCTACCTGGAGAACGCGTATCCTGAGCCGGCGCTGTACCCCAAGGCACTCGCAGACAGGGCCATGGCGGACTGGTATGAAGACCTGTGCGGCGGCCACGTCGCGGAGCTGGCGGCCGGGATATTCTTCCAGCGATTCATGCGGCCGCTTGCTTTCAAGCAGGAGCCCGACGAAGAACTCGTCACGCGTATTACCGAGAAGAAGCTGCCACCCATGCTGGACTACCTCGAGGGACAGGTACCCGCCGAGGGTTTCCTGTTCGGCGATTTCATGATGGCGGACCTGAGCATCGTCAGCCCGTTTATCAATGCCGCCTACGCGGGTTACGAGGTGGACGGCGCGCGCTGGCCGGCCATTGCCGGCCTGATAGCCCGCGTGAAAGCGCAACCCCATGTGCAATTGATACTGGAGCAGGAAGCACAGGCGCTGGGCTTGGGCTGACGGGCTGAAGGGCCGAACGCTACTGCTCGAATTCCCCCTCACCAGCGAGGTAGGCCTCGACCATGCGAATCCGCCTCGTGTTTCTCGAAACACCGCGATCGACCAGTTCGAGATAGCGCCGCAGGGCGTCGCGGTGCTCGGGGCGCCCCAGATGGCTGAGTACGTCCGCGTACAGATACCACTTGCGTGCGTCCTCGGACCCGTACTCGATGGCGATTTTCAGGTTCGGGAGCGCCGCCTCGCGCTGCTTGCGAGACAGCTGGATACGCGCGATTTCCTGAGCGGCGTAGGGATCATTGGGCAGAATATCTTGCGTAAGGGTATAGGCAGCCAACGCGAGGTCGTCGTTCTTCATTTTGCTGTGCAGCCACCCGGCATAATTCGTGTGCGCAATTCTGTAGGGGCTGAGCGCCATGGCCTTCTCGATAGCGGCCAGTGCCTCCGGGTAACGCTTTTTCGCAACATGCGCGCGGGCAATCCGCGCGAACGCGCTGTCATCCCCCGACTGCATGCCTAGCACCTGGAGATCGGCTATCGCCAGGTCGTGGTTCTTCAGCTTTTCATGACAGCTTGCACGCCCCCTTCTCCAAAGATCCAGATCCCCGTATTCAAAGGCCTTGTCGTGGAACTGCACGCAGGCTTCGTAATTTCCGTCCCGCATGGCCAACTCGGCCCGCAACTGATACTCGTAGCCCAGGAGCTGGTACACCCTGGGGTCATCCTTCCGTTGCGCCTGCGACTCGAGGGCAAAGCGTCGCATTTGCGCGAAACTCCCGCCCCACTTGGGCTCCAGCGTCCCCATGTAGCGATAGCGCAGGTAATAGGAACCCGGGCTCTGTAACAAGGCCTGGTCGATAATTTCCCGTTCACTCAACTCGCCTACGCCGTTTCTGGCCAGTTCCAGGTAGTTGTAGTACGAACCCGAAAACGCAGGCTTCAGCGCAATGGTTTTCCGCAAATCCTGCTCGGCTCGGGACAGGGCCTTACGCATCGCCTTGAACTGCTCCTGCGGCGTCTTGAAGGCAAGCTCGGCACCCCTGGCGCGCCAACCCTCCCCCACCAGATACTCTGCACGAGCGGCGTAGGGCACCCACTCATCGGGCGATGCCGCTATCCAGTCCGACAGAATCTGCTCCTTGTTAAGGTCATCGTCATAGAAGACATCCATCTCGCGCCACAGCGGCAAGGGAAACCGGCCCGCCTCGGTTTGCGCCTGCGCGTCATGCATCAGTTCGAGCAGCCCGGTGAAGTTGCCCGTTTCGTAGAGGCTGCTCGACTGAAAGCTGTACTCACGCATGAGTGCCGAGTCCTCGTGCATGAGCAACACGGCTTCTTCACGGTAGGCATCAGATTCATGAAACGCGATCCTGACGCCGTCCAGCCAATAGCTGAATGCTGCGATAAGGCCGAGTATTGCGACAGTCAGCACCTGGCTCAGACCGACTAGAATCTCCACAGCTACCCTCCCCGGGTGTTATCTGACGGCGGACGTCTCGGCCTGCTTGTTAGTCCATTGAATCCAGGTAACCTGGTACAGCGTGTTACCCGCGTCACTGAACGTGGATCGCGAATACTCCGCGTAACGATTCTCGCGGTAGAACTGCGTGTAGCCCTGGTACTGTTCTTCCGTGAGGCCCCAGCGTGAGTAAAACCAGCGCATCCCGGGCTTGAAGTAACAGTAATCCGCCCTGTACTCGAGATTCAGCTCTCTGCGGCGACCTTCTATATGGCAGGGGAAAAGATTATTCAGATTCATGCGCTGCAAAATGACGGCCATCTCATCGCTGGCGACCCAGTCGGTGGTGTGAATGATCTTGTCTGCAACCGCCCGCGGCGCGAGAACCAGGCACACCAGCAGCAGCCATCGTGTGCGTAAGCGGAATGTTCGCAACATGCTCGTTCTCCCTGATTCGAGGGTTGACCTCCGCACCCTGCACAGGGCGGCTTATCGCACGCATTCTGGTCGTCGCTGTCGGCGCTGACCATCCCGGCTTACCGTAGCATTCTCATTGAGTTCACCCACAAACACCAGCCCGGGTGACACCACCCGCCCTGAACGTTATTGCTTTTTCTTCAGCTTTGAAGATAGGCTGTTCGTTCATTACAACATACGGACGACATGGAGAGATCAATGATCAATCACGTCATGATTGGCTCGAACGATATCGAGAGAACCAAGGCATTCTACAACGCGGTACTGGGTGTGCTGGGTGCGGGCGAACCCTTCGAACATATCAACGACACCGGACAGATGCGACTGTTCTACATGCACGACGGCTCAACGTTTTGTGTGACCGAACCGATCAACGGCGAACCGGTTACCGTCGCGAATGGCTCTACCATCGGCTTTCTCTGCCATTCGCCCGAACAGATCAAGGAACTTCATGACGTTGCAGTGGCCAACGGTGGCACCAGCATTGAAGACCCGCCAGGCGAGCGCAAAACCACCATGGGTTCGGTGCACCTGTGCTACTTCCTGGATCCGGACGGGCACAAGATCTGCGGGTTTCATCGCGCGGGGTAGCACGCCGGGAACATTGTGCCAATGCTCTCGATGCCGACAGCCGTCAGCGACGCAGGCGCGCGCTGCGGCTCAGTCGTAGAAGTGGGGCCATCTTTAGCGTGTCCGCAAGCGCCTTGTCGTGCTCTATCCACAAGGTTGCGGACTGTTCCGCCAAGAGTTGCTCCACTCTGTCCATCGACTCCAGCGTTTGCGCCGCATCGTGATTGAAGGTGGGCGCCCTGCGCAAGCTGCGATTCGCCCTGGTGTGATACAGGTCGCCAGACAGCATAATCGGCCCAGTGTTCTCCAGTGTGAGCAACAGTGTCTGGTGGCCGGGTGTATGACCCGGGGTAAAAATCAAACGCACGCTGCCGTCTCCGAACACATCGTGGTCGCCATCAATCATCGATATGCCTGCGCTCTTCAGGCCATCAAAGAGTGTGGTGTCGAGAAACTCACTGCCGCCGCCAAACGCCCAGTTCCATTCTTCCTTCTGCATGATCACCTTACTGCTCAGGAAAAAGTTGGCGGCACCGGCATGGTCAAAGTGAAGGTGTGAATAGGCCACGTGAGTCACGTCGCCCGGTCTGATTCCCATGTCGGCCAACTGGTCAACGATCCAGCGTTTGTATAACAATGTGCCGCCGTCTATGGACACTGGTCCTTGCGCATCGGCAACCGACTTGGGCAAACCGCCATCCCATAACAGCCGGCCTTCTGGGTGTTCAATCAGGTAACAGGGCACAAACATTTCACGAACGGAAGATTCTCCTTCCGCAAGATTGAACATCTCCAGACTGTCCAGCGTAATCAAGCCGCAGTCGAATACGTAGAGGCGTGGCCCGGCTACCGCGTGACTGGACAGCAGGATCAACAAACACGCGAGATACTTCATCTGACGACCACCATCAGTTGCCGGACCGCAGAGCATGCCACAGGCTACCGAAAATTGACACGCCAGGGCACTGCCGGGGGCGGTCGCGTATCTTCAGCTGTCTGTCGCTGTCGAACGCATTATCGCGCCCCCGTCCGGGGCATGGATACATTGCAGGACGCAGGGCCCCACTCAGCGGGTTGAGCGCTCCATTCTGCAAGCAACCCGGCACGAATCGCCTCCGGCTGGTGCAGGCGCTTGATACGTTCAAACAGCAGTGCTGCCTGCCAGTAATACCTGCGCAGGTACGCGAGCCACTGCTTGATCGGGTTACCCACGTAGCGTGCATCGTAGGCGGCGAGATTCAGCTCAAAGTAGGATAACAGCAACGGGGTGACGCCCTCCCAAGCCAACGGCTCGACCTTGTCAGCGGGCGCGCCATTGCCCAGCGCGCTGCGAATCACCCGCGGGAGATCGGGCCTGCACAGGGCGCCGCGGCCCAGCATGAGGTCGCTGCAGCCGCTCACCTCGCGGCAGCGCGTTGCGTCCTGTTCGTTCCAGATTTCACCATTGGCTATCACCGGGATGTGGAGTATCTCGCGCGCCCTGGCGATGGTTTCCCAGTGCGCTGGGGGGCGATAGCCCTGGCGGCGGGTGCGTGCGTGAACCGTTAGCTCCGTGGCGCCAGCGTCCTGGATGCCACGCGCAATATCCAGAAAGAGCGCATCGTCTTCAAACCCCAGGCGGGTTTTCACCGTCAGCGGCACATCGACCGGAAGCGCGCTGCGCGCGGCACTGACAATGGCGTGCACGCGCTCGGGTTCACGCAGTAGAATCGCGCCGCCATCGGAACGGTTCACGGTTTTGGCCGGACAACCAAAATTCAGATCGACGCCCGGTGCGCCAAGTTCCGCCGCACGCGCGGCGTTTTCGGCGACCGCCAAGGCCTGGCCTCCCAGCAACTGCACGTACACGGGCACGCCCGCCGCGGTGACGCCGCCTTCCAGCAGCTCCGGGCATAACCGGTGGAACACGCGTGGAGGCAGCAAGCGCTCGGTGACGCGCACAAACTCCGTGACGCAGCGGTCGATGCCGCCCAGCGACGTGAGGAGTGAACGCATGGTGTGATCGACTACGCCTTCCATGGGCGCGAGTATCAGGCGCATCGTGGCTACTGCAATCCAGCTGCTGGGTGATTTCGGGGTTCGATGATTATCGCACGCGCGAGCGCCGGGATAATACACCCGGTTGGCGGGCCCTGCGTTACACTGCCGGCACTCACGAATGAAAACCACGGATACCTGCCTCCTCATGCCGATCAACACACGCGAAGAATTCAGCGCCCTGGCCATCTCCCCCGCGCAGATTGCCAATCTTCGGTCGCTGGAATACGCCTTCATGACACCGATCCAGGCGGCGAGCCTGCCGGAGATACTTGCCGGCAAAGACCTGATCGCACAGGCCAAAACCGGCAGCGGCAAAACGGCAGCTTTCGGCATCGGCCTTCTCGAGCAGATCCATCCGCGCTTTTTCGGCACGCAGGCGCTCGTACTGTGCCCCACGCGGGAACTGGCCGACCAGGTCACACAGGAACTGCGGCGCCTCGCGCGCGCGCTGCCGAACATCAAGCTGCTATCGCTGGTGGGCGGCAAGCCCTTCGGGCCGCAGAAAGACTCCCTGGAGCACGGCGCGCATGTGGTGGTGGGCACGCCAGGGCGCGTGCTCGATCACCTGCAGAAGGGCAACCTCAAACTCGAGGGGCTGCGAACCCTGGTACTGGACGAGGCGGACCACATGCTGGACATGGGCTTTGCCGACACCATGGACGCCATCATCGCCGCGACGCCGAACAAGCGCCAAACCCTGCTGTTCTCCGCCACCTACCCCGACGCCATAGCGGCCATCAGCCGCAGGATACAGAACGCTCCGGTGATGGTCAGTGTGGAATCTGTGCACCGCCCCGGTGTGATCGAGCAGATCTTCTACCAGGTGAAACCGCATGAACGCAACGGCGCGCTACTGGCGCTATTCCAGCACTATAAACCGACCTCGACCCTGGTGTTCTGTCATACGCGCAAGCAGTGCGCCGAGGTAAACCGGCTGTTACAGGACAACCGCATCGAATCGCTGGCCATTCATGGTGATCTCGAGCAGCGCGAGCGTGACGAAGTGCTGGTGCAGCTGGCCAACAACAGCTGCCCGGTGCTCGTGGCAACCGACGTGGCCGCGCGTGGGCTGGACATAAAGCTCCTTGCCGCAGTCTTCAACTACGAGCTTCCCAGGGATCCCAAGGTGTACGTGCACCGCATCGGGCGCACCGGGCGGGCCGGCGAGAGAGGCCTTGCCATGTCACTGTTCACCGAGGCCGAACAGCGTCGCCTGCAGGCCATCGAGGCGGAGCTTGCCACGCCCTGTCTCCAGGACACGCCCGCCTCGCTTGATCGGGATCCGGCGTTTACGCTCGGCGGCAACATGGCCACCCTCGAACTCAACGCCGGGCGCAAGCAGAAGCTCCGCCCCGGCGACCTGCTGGGCGCACTTACCGGCGATGCCGGGCTTCCCGGGGCGAGCGTCGGCAAGATCGACATCTTCGATACACGCAGCTTTGTCGCCGTCGATCGATCTGTCGCGAAGCAGACGCTTCAGTTTTTCATCGACGGCAAGGTGAAGGGGCGCGGCATACGCGCCCGGCGCTTGCGCTGAGGTCAATCAACGACCTGACGCTGCCTCAAGACTGCCTGAGACAGTTGCGCATGCGAAACTGGGCATCGAAGCTCATTGAGCGTAGATTAATGAATTCATGGGACAATTCGACAATGTTTCCATCCGAGCGAGAAGCGATCGACTACCTGCGCAGTGCCACATGAGACCATGCTGACGAATCATTTCCCCCCGGATATCGCTCTTGTCGTTGCGACAGAGCCCATGCAGACACAACTGCTCAGCGAAGCTGAGGAAGCCTGTGTCGCTCACGCCATGGAAAAACGTAAACGTGAATTTCGCAGTGGCCGCCACGCAGCGAAAACAGCATTGCTGCAGCTCGGGCTGGAAGAGGATATCCAACTGTTGCCCGTAGCGAATGGCAGGCGCCCCGAGTGGCCTGCCGGATATGTCGGCAGTATCACTCACACAGCGGGGTTTTGTGCTGCCGCCGCTGCGTCCCGGGCTCATTATCGTGCCATCGGCATCGACGTGGAGCCAAGAACACCCGTTAAACCGGGTGTTATTTCCAGAGTTTGTACCGAGCGCGAAAAGGCGTGGATCGCACAACAGCCGGATGACCAGCTGAAGCCGGATTGGGGGAAGACCATTTTCTGCATCAAAGAGACGCTCTACAAGGTGTTTAACCCGATCCATGACGTTTTCCTGGGCTTCCAGGAAGCGGAGGTCCAGCTTAACCCCCAGGACGGGAGTTTCACGGCGAATATCAATCAGCGGGACAAGGGCATCGAGTGCTGTTATCGCGGCCGCTTCAGTATGGATGATCGGTATATCTATGCCAGCACTGTGTTGGCCAAGAGTTGAAGCGAAGCGTCCTGTAGGGGCGTCGCCAGTAAAGCATGCCACGCACTTTCGCCACTTCAGACCTTCATGTGGATTTTCCCGAAAACCGGGCGACACCTGTTGTCGCTCTCCAACCACGACTACCTGGATGACACCTTGATCATCGCTGGGGACGTGCGTGACTCCCTTCTGCCAGCAACTTGGGGTTTACATAGAACCGTTCAAGATCGGCCAGGGACGACGCACCGTCCGGCTGGTGCCACTGTACTCCTGATACAGAACAGCCGAGGCGGATAGGCATTCTCTGTGGCCATCCCAGTAGATGAGCAAAAGATCCCCTTCACCAACATACATCGGCCTCGCAGTGAAGCGGGCTGGAAGAATAAGCGACCTTGCAGTTAGTCCTGACACGAGATTAATCGCGGCCCTTTGGGCACGGGTGCGATGTGGCTCACAGCTTGCGCAGCAGTTTAAGAGCTCCCCGGCTCACCGCGGGCACCACATTCAGACCAGAATTGGAAGGCAGGGTAAAACGGTGAAAATATCGATATAGTAACGACGCCAACAACTGATTCAGACTGACAATAATCAGCGAGCAGATAAAATGGCTATGCACCCTATTGATACGCGACACCTGCGTCACGTGCTGGTACTGGCAAAGCACCGCAGCTTTCGCAAAGCCGCCGACGCGTTATTTATCACGCAACCGGCTCTCACCAAGAGCATAAAGAATCTCGAGGAGCAGCTCGGGGTCAACCTGTTTGATCGGAAGTCACAGAGCGTAGACCCTACACCACACTGCGAGGTGTTGCTGGAACACGCCGAACGCGTAATGCACGAGTTGGAGGAAATCCGTCATAGTCTGGACGCAATATCTGACAACCTGCGCGGAGAGCTTCGGGTAGGAACCGGCCCCATTGTTTCGCGAGGGCCAATAAGCGATGCCGTAGCGCGGCTGGTGTCGAAACATCCTGAGCTGAGTATACGGGTAGACATCGACAACTGGGCCGGGTTGTTGAAGCAGGTTCGCTCTGGCAGTTTGCACCTCATGGTGGCCGACATTGGCGGGGTTGAAGAGCAGGATGATCTGCAAATACAACATCTTGCGCCTATGCGGTCTATTGCCGCCTGTCGCCCCGGCCATCCACTACTGAACAAAGGGTACGTGGAAGCGGCGGACTTGCCGCGCTATCCGATGGCGGTGCCATCACTGCCCCGGCGCTGGGTGGAATGGCTGCGAGCCAATACACCAAGAGGGGCAGACCCGGACACTTTCACTGCCAGGTCCTGCCGCATCCACAGTGAAGATTTCAGCCTGTTACGCAAAGCCGTGATGCATTCAGACTTTATCACCTGTGGACCGGAGCGCATCCTGCGGGACAGCATCCAGAGCGGTCAACTGGTGAAGATCGACTTCGCGGGCTTTACCGATATCCTGGTTCGCCCTGGCATTGTCTACCTGCGTGGCACCACACTACCGCCGGCCGCCAACGCGCTGATCGAGCAGTTACTGGCAGACGACAAACAGACAAGCTGACCTACTGCGCGGTTGCCGGTCCTTCGGCAATGTTTCGCAGGTAGGCCAACAAATCTGTAGCGTTGGCCTCGTTCAGTTGTTGCAGAAAACCGGGCATGCCGCGCTGATGGCGCAAACCGCCCAGCACGATGCCGGTGAAATCGGCGATGGTCTGGTCTGACATGTACCGCAGGTCAGGCACATTGCTACCTGATACGGCGCGGTCGCCATGACACATGTGGCAGTTGCGCATATACAGCACGCGTCCGCGCTCTACGCTGTCGGGGTCCCCTGCCACAGCCGCTGCCGGCAGGACCGACTTTCCAACGTCCACGATGGCTGGTAACTCACCAGTGGCACCCGCACGGAAAGCAAGAATGCGTGCGCGCGTTACTGAGCCCTCACTGCGCGCTGCAAGCTCGCCAGTCGCCAGCGCAAAAGCGCCACCCCAGCCGGCGGCAACAGTCACAAACTGATCGTCACCCACCTGGTAACTGATAGGCGCCGCCACGATGCCGGTCTGTGCAGGGAAACCCCACAAACGCTCACCGTCGGTAGCGCGGTAGGCCACCAGTTCACCGTCTGCATTGCCCTGGAACAGCAAGTTGCCGGCGGTTGAGAGGAGGCCGCCGTTCCAAACATTCTTGTGCTGGATTCGCCACACCTCGCGCCCGGCAATCGGGTCCCAGGCGCTGACGTGTCCTCTCACCAGATTGCCAAATTCCTCGCGAACTTCGGGGTCATCCGGCATCCCGGCTTCCTCCAGCAGCACGCCCGTATTCCACGCTCCCGGCCGATAAGCAAACGCCGCATCATGCGAGTAGTTCATCGGAATTTCCTGCGCGGGGATATACACAAGCCCGGTTTCCGGGCTGTAGCTCATGGGGTGCCAATTGTGCCCCCCCAACGGGTGCGGCCAAACCAGTGCAGCGGCACCCTGTTCATAGCGTGCTTCTGGATCTTCCACCGGGCGCCCGGAGGCCAGGTCCACTTTCCTGGCCCAGCTCACTTTCGTGTAAGGCTCTGCAGACAGCAACTCGCCGGTCAGCCGATCCAGAACATAGAAAAACCCGTTCTTGGGCGCCTGCATTATGACCTTGCGCTGCTCACCCTTCCAGGGCAGTTCAGCGAGGATCATGTGCTGCGTAGCGGTGTAGTCCCAGCTCTCGCCGGGCGTGGTTTGATAATGCCAAACGTATTCCCCGGTCTCCGGCCGCAGCGCCACGATAGAAGACAGGAACAGGTTATCGCCGCCACCGGGGCTGCGAATGCTGCGGTTCCAGGGCGAACCGTTTCCGGTACCTATGTACAGCAGGTCTGCCTCGGCATCGTAAGCCATGGAATCCCAAACGGTGCCGCCTCCGCCAACCTTCCACCACTCGCCGCCCTTCCACGTATCAACAGCGATCTCCAACGCCGGGTGCTCAAGGGGTTTTGCGGGATCCCCCGGCACAGTATAGAAGCGCCAAAGCATCTCTCCGGTGCGATAGTCATAAGCAGACACATAGCCGCGAACGCCCAGTTCAGCGCCACCATTGCCGATAATGACACGGCCCTTGATAACGCGTGGCGCGCCGGTGATAGAGTAAGGGCGATCCTGTGGCGTCGTTCGGGTTTCCCAGAGCAGGTCACCCGTGGCCGCATCAAGCCCCAGCAAACGCCCATCCAACGTGCCGTAGATCACCACGCCTTTCCACACTGCCACGCCACGGTTGACTACATCACAGCAAAGGTTTGACGCCCATGCAGGCGGGACTTCGGGGTCATGGTTCCAGAGCAACTCACCGGTTGCGGCATTCAGGGCGAACAGTTTGCTCCAGGCGCCGGTCACGTACATCACGCCGTCAACAACGATAGGCGTAGCCTCGATACCGCGGTCATCCGGTAGATCGAAGTACCATGCGAGGCCGAGTTCGCCAACGTTTTCGGCATCCAGCTGTTTCAGGGGGCTGAAGCGCTGTTCGCTGTAGGTGCGACCGTGGCTCATCCAGTTGCCGGGCTGCTCATCGGCGGCCAGCAGGCAAGCACTGTTTATCTGGCCCAATGCGGCTGCCGGCGAGGAACCCTGCTCCGTGTCTGGCTGTCGCACCTCGTTCGAGCATGCAACGCACAGTGCAAGGGCCACCGCCAACGAAGGGAGTCCGTACCCTGAACTCCTGCCGTCTGATAAAGCCATCTGAAACTCGCCTTGATCAGAACCTGTATGTTGCCTGCACCGCTACGGTACGTGGGCGCTCGACGAAGGCAAAGTAACTCGTTACAGGCCCGGTGAGCGGAACATCGTTTGCGAAGGTGATATTTCCTCATCAGTCAGGTTCTTGCCCACCAATGCCACTTCCCAAACCCCGTCTGCACGTCCTAGCGCAATGCGCGCATTCACTTTCACATAGCCGTCCTGTACTGCTTGCGGATCCAGGTCAGGTGCTGCGAAATAATCATCAGAGTAAATCACATCCACCGCCGTGCTCAGCTCCAGATTCTCAAGCAGCGGTTGTACAAAATTAATGCCCAGCGTGCCGCTGAACTCCGGCGTAAACTGATTCGTATTACCTTTCCAGTCACAGAAGGAGACACCCCCAACTACCTGACTGGGCGTTTGGCCTTTGTAACATGCACCGTTCTCGTAGTCGTCAAACTCGAAGTCGGTGTAGGCCACAGCACCGGTCAGCCTCAATTTGTCGGTTACCTGCCAGCGGCCGTCCATTTCCACGCCCTGGGTGGTGGCAGACGCGGCATTCTGTACGTCGAATCCCAGGACACCATCAAATACGCTCACTTGCAGGTCATCGTACTCGGTGCGGAACACCGCGATATTCAGTTCCGCCGCATTATCGAGTAGTCCCAGCTTGGCGCCGATTTCCATTGAAAGCGCTTCTTCCTCTTCGAATTCCAGCGCAGTACGACCATCGGGGAGTGTAGCCCGATTACTGCGGGCATCGAACCCTCCCGCCTTATAGCCCGTAGAGACACTGGCATAGAGCATCGCCTCCTCTGCGACGTCCCACTGGAGGTTCAGCAGCGGCGTGACCACTTCTTCATTACGCTTGCCACTTAAATCATGCGGTGTAATACCCAGACCAGGCAGCGGCATACCCAGCTCAGCAAACTCGGGCATATTCGACGGGTTGAATATGCTGCCATCTGGATTGCGCAAGGCCAGCCTGCGGCCCCCGTCCTTGTCTTCAACGGTGTAGCGTAAACCCAGCGTAGCGCGAAAATCGGTGGAGATGTTCCAGGTGCTCTGGCCAAACACCGCCCAAAGGTCACTGTCAGAGAAGAAGTCCCTGTCAATCTCCACTGCCACGGTAGGCAGGTCTAATTGCGCTGGCTCCGAATAGTCTGTTTTAGAAATCTGGTAGAAGACACCCACAATGTGTTCGAACGTGCGCCCCAGCGGCGAAACCAGCCGAATCTCCTGGCTGAACTGCTCAAAATCTTCCTCGGCCGGTGATTGCACGGTACTGCCCACGCCAAAATCGGTATCCACTTCTTCGTTGTAGTCGTAGGCCGACCATCCCGAAATCGACACCAGTTCATATTCTCCCATCTGGTAATTGAGGGTGAGGGTGGCGTTGTCGTAATTGTTGTCGCTGAATTCAGGATCCAATGCCGCCTTGCGGGTGAAATCACCCACTACCGGGGTTGCACCACCCGGCGCCGGGCTGCCGATAATAATTGAGTTTCGGCCTTCTGAATTAAACTCGCCGGTCTCTACCTTCAGGTCTACCAGCAGGTTCTCTGTGGCATCCCAGCGCAGAGCACCGCGAATCAGGGTTTCATCTGTTTCCATTTCGTCGCTGCCTTTCGCGACATTGTCGATGAAGCCGTCCATCTCACGATAGCGAACCGCAAGTCGGCCAGCGACATTATCAGTCAGAGGGCCGGAGAGCACTACGCTGGTGTCGAGCTCGCCGTGATCGGGTTCGTACAGTGCCGACACGATGCCTTCAAACTCTTCTGTCGGCTTCGCAGTGACCAGATTGAGCGCCCCAGCGATCGAATTCTTGCCAAACAGGATACTCTGCGGGCCACGCAACACTTCAACCCGCTCGAGATCGAAAAAAGGCGCCCTCAATTGCCGCGGACGGCCAAAATAGATACCGTCTACATAGGTGCCAACCGACTGCTCAAAACCCTGGTTAACCTGAGAGCCCACGCCTCGAATATATATATTGGAGCCGATAGCGGCTTCGCTCATACTGAGGTTGGGAACGTACACCTGTAAGTCAGAGATGCGGGTTATCCCCGCTTCATTGAGCTTTTCCCCGGATATCGCGCTAATGGAAATGGGCACATCCTGCAGGCTCTGACTGCGCTTCTGCGCGGTAACAACCACCTCTTCCAGGGTTTGCGCCGATACCGTGTAGGGTCCACAGGCACAGGCAACGGCCAGTGGCAGCGTCTTGAAGTGTTTTCCAAAGCGAGAAGACATAAAGCTATCCCTTATCATTTATTTTGGTGGCAACCTTATCGACCCATCTGATTGAGCGGAAATGACTAATTGTTATCGCAGGGATAACCGGCCCGCAGCCAACCCCCGCCCAGCCGCTTACGGCGCATCTGCGAACGCCGCTTCGAGCACTTGATCTACGGTGAATGACGCGGGCTTCTGTCTCGGAGGGAACTCGTCAAGCGTCGCCAGGAAACGCTGCAGATGCATTCTTGAGAGCGATATGAATGGCCCCGCAATACGCCCCCACCACTCGTTGTAGGCATTGGAATCGGTATCAGCCCGCTCAAAGGGGTCACGACGCAGGTTGAACAGCTTGGGAATGCGCAACGGCACGAAAGGGTCCCGCCAAACGTCAAACTTTGCCGCGCGCTGTTCGGCAAACACCACTTTCCAGTCACCAATGCGCATGCCTGTTAGCTGTCCGTCATCACTCCAGTAAATGAAGCTCTCACGCGGGCCCTGCTCAACCTTGCCGGTGAGATAGGGCAGGAAATCAAACCCATCCAGATGCACGCGATAATCCCGTCCTCCGAGTCGTACGCCGCGTTTGAGTTTTTCAACTGCATCGGTGTAGCCCGCTGCCGCTGCCAGCGTGGGTAACCAGTCCATATGCGACATGATCTGATTCGAGACTCTGCCGCCGGGAATCCTTGCGGGCCAGCGCACCATGGCAGGTACGCGATAACCTCCTTCCCAGTTTGTGTTCTTTTCGCCACGGTAAGGCGTTATCGCGCCATCCGGCCAGGTGTTGTAATGGGGCCCGTTGTCAGTGGAGTACACCACGATGGTGTTGTCAGTGAGGCCCAGTTCGTCGAGCCGGTCGAGCAGGCGTCCCACCAATGCGTCGTGTGCAACCATGGCATCGTTGTAAAACCCCTGCCCAGACAGGCCGCGCTCAGCATCCGTGATATGCGTATAGAAGTGCATACGAGTGGTGTTGAACCAGACGAAGAAAGGCTTCTCCTGACTCACGGCTCTATCCATGAACTTGCTGGCGGCTGCCAGAAACTCCTCGTCAACGGTCTCCATGCGCTTACGCGTTAACGGGCCACTGTCTTGTATGCGGCCGTCGGCGTGGCTGTGAATAACTCCGCGTGGCGTAAATCGTTCGCGAAATTCCGTGTCTTTCGGGTAATCCGGGTGTTCAGGCTCCTCTTCTGCATTCAGGTGATACAGGTTGCCCATGAACTCATCAAAGCCGTGATTGGTTGGCAAGAACTCATCCTTATCACCCAGATGGTTCTTGCCAAATTGTCCGGTGGCATAACCGCGTTCCTTGAGAAGCGTGGCGAGCGTCACGTCCTCGGTTTGCAACCCAATGTCCGCCCCGGGCATCCCCACCTTGGTCAGGCCCGTTCTAATAGGACTCTGGCCGGTAATAAACGCCGACCTGCCCGCCGTGCAGCTTTGCTCGCCGTAGTAGTCGATAAACCGCGTACCCTCATTCGCGATACGGTCAATGTTTGGCGTGGTATAGCCCATCAGGCCATCGCTGTAGGCGCTGAGATTGGTGATGCCAATGTCGTCGCCCCAGATCACCAGAATATTTGGCTGACCAGCAACTACCGCAGTGGACGTAAGAAGGGCCACCATGAGGAGAGTTCGTATCGCAACGCGACCTGGTACCGTGGAGAGCATACCGAGCTACCTCTTTTATCGTTAGAAGAGGGCGGGATTATAGAGATAGCTGGATGGCCTCGCTGGCACTTGGACTCATGCGAGCAATAGCTTCAGGTTATGCAGGGTGGTTCCGCTTCGAACAGACCCCGCAGGGTCTTTCCGCAGGCTATGCCTTGTCCAATCACACGCTCACGCCAATGTGTATGGTGCACTCAAGGTCATGGCGCGCCTTGTGAGACAGTCGGGGCATCGGTTTGTAGTGATCAACCTAATCCCCGATGATTGTCTCGATCAGTTTCACCGATTCGTGGATGTTCGAATCCGGGGATTCGTTAAAGGGAGGATGCCGACAGTATGTGGTTGTTCTCATTTTGCATTCGAGCAATATGATTGCCTGCATCGAAAACCATCATGGCAACGTTTCAGGTATCGCCCCCTGGCAACCGTGCGGCTTAACTCAGCGATTTCCTGATAGCAGCACTGGCCAGAGGCCTGGCCCATTCAGGCATTGACTCAACGGGCAACGAATCAAAGGAATTCCCGACTAGCGAGAACAGGCAAACTGGCTGTGGACCACCACGGTCAGAGGGTTCTGAGTTGTCAAATACCCGCACCGCCGCACATCGAGGGATTAAACCCAGCATGTTATGGATGGCACCTATCCAGCGTTCTCGAATTTTTGCTTCCGGGATATCGTGACCACCTCTGGCTACTCGCGCGGCCACACGCTCCATGTGCAATTCAGGCGAAGCCAGCCCGCAAAAAAAAATGCGCACTTCCCGTCCCTTATCGATCGCTTCATGAAGCCGCTGACAAATGGAATTTCCACCCAATGTTGTTTCAAAGGTGTAGTCCAGCTCTTCCTCAATCGCCCGGGACAGTTGCTCAAATCCCATTGTCCAGGCCTGTGCATTCGCTTGCGTCTGGGAAAGTGTGCGATCAGCTTCCCTCAGGCTGCGGGCCACTTCGTCCGGGTTGAAGTAGTCACCGCCTGCACTACGGATGCGCGCACCCGCAATGGAGCTTTTGCCCGCGCCGTTGATACCGGCGATGACGGAAATCACTGCGCTTCTGTTTCCCCAGGCTGATAGGTTTTACGCAGGCTGTCTGACGTTGCGGCAAAGAGTGCATCTGCAGCCTTGCGGGATTGAGGCGAGGTAATGCGACGATATAACGCTTCGTAGTCATCGGTCTCATCAGCTATTTCCTTTACCTTAACCTGTTCAATCAGTTCGGCATAAAGGTCCTTCATACGCACCACTTCCTCGTAATGGTCGACACTCATGACGACCGCAGCATCGCGCTTACGCAGCTGCAAGCGCATCACCCCTCGCCCCTGGGTTATTTCTGTCAAGGACGCTTCAATACGACGCCCAAAGTCTTTTCCCCCTTTGCTTCCCAGGGAGGCCGTTGGCGACAGCCAACCCAGCTTGTTCATAAGACGCTTGGCATGCCTTACCAACCCATCGTGAGCCGATGCATCATCCGACCGGGAAACAAGTGGTTTAGTGATCATGAACGAACCCTCTGCACAGTAGCCTGAACTCAATCATAACGTACAAGTGCCACTAAGACCACTAGAGCCCCTTTATAAACAAAGGGCCACTGAGTATAACACGAGCAGAGCAGGCGATTTTCATAAAAACGATATTAATCAGTAGGTTAAATTCTCTGACAACTCAGCTTACCGAGGCTGAAAAAGCCCCCGGCTGACCTCAGGCTGGATGACGCTGGAGAAAAATGCGCGAAGATTACGAGTACTCCTACCCGCCAGATCAAACGCCTCGAAAACCGAACATGTGTTATTACCGGTGGGACGTCTGCAAGCGGTAAGGCTGTCGACCAACACACCTCCATCAAAACCCGAACCGCTTCTGCACGTGCCGTCGTCTGGCGGCGAGTGTCTCTTCTCGCTGTTCTGCAGACACCTGAACCTGACTGTAGTCGGGAATCAACTGCGCTAACGCGCCCGCATCCACCAGTTGCGCTTCAGGCCAACGGGATTCTTCGATGTCGCCCTGAACCCCGTCATAGCGCAGGATAAACGTACCTCGCGTCAATCCCATGGTGTCCAGCCAGTTGGGGTAACCGGGATCGTCTGAGGCCACAACATAGTAAATGGCGCCGTCACTGGCGTTATGCACCTGGGAATTGTTCAGGCTGGTTACCCGGTTCGCGTACTCCAGGGAGGAGAACCACCGGTCCGTCAATTGAATCGCCTGGTAATCTGCGCGGGTTGGCCAGGCTTTAATCAGCAACGCCTTGCCCACGGGGATATCGAAATGACCGCTGGCCATCCAACGGCCCCTGGCGCCGCCCAGCGCAAACGTGTCGATCAGCGGACTCACCGTGTTGGCGGGACGCGCATCCGTGTACCGCTCCCGAACCATGTTCGGCCAGTTGGCGGCTGATTGGTACGCGGTGTAGGCAACCCCCCGGATTTTCGCTGCGACCTCTGCCGTGGTCGGCGCGGGTTTCGGTTTACCTTCATACCCTACCCTGTCAATGTGCACCTCGCCCGGGTATTGATCGCTCCACTGATCGAATATCTGGCGAACCATGACCGTTGTCGATTGCGGCGCGTTGTACAGCGAGCCCGAGCCCGCATTCTCCTTCTTCGCAACAACGGGTATGGTGAACGAGCCGTCGTCGGCAACGGTCACGTCTTCGAACACCAGGTAATCCACGCTGCGCCCGTCTTTGGCCCATGGGCGGCCCGCGTAGATCTGCGCCTCCAAGCGCGCGGCGCTACCAAGATTTCCCCGCAACATGTAATTCACGCCGCCCTCTATCTCGGCAAACAGGTATCGCTGATCGGGATTGTCACCTCCCTCGCGAATCCTCGGGTCCATGATACGAAAATAGGGGTGGGTGTCTGAGGCCAGTATTTGTTCCTCCAGCGCCTTGAGCAACGTTCTCGACAGATGCAGATACGCCCGCGCCTTCTCCTGTTCCGAGTCGTAGAACTCCGAATCCCGGATATGCGCCTCGGACTTTTCCATGCTCTCGATCAGGTGACGCCACGCAGCGCTGAGGCTATCGGCTTCCTCCGCCGACGCGGTAAGCGGCGCCAGCACCAGACACAGACACAGGAGCACGCAGGCTCGCCGCGCCGGCGTGCAACTAGCGAAGGAATTCATCACACCGGCTCGACAGCGCGACATCACGCTGCGGATGCTGAGAACCTGTCTGGCATGGCATATCGTGCTCAATGTGGCACTCCCAGTTCGATGGCTTGACAGTATCGCAATTGTAGACTGTACAGCGCCGTGTGTTTGTCCTGTCGCGCTGCGAATTCCGGGGACAGTTTACTTAATTCAATTCCGCGAATTCCGGGGACAGTTTACTTTTCGCGAATTCCGGGGACAGTTTACTTTTCTAAAATTCCGGGGACAGTTCACTTAGTACAACCTGGACAGCCCTCTCAAGCGCAACCAGAAGATCGGTCGCACGCTCGAACTCAGCCCACGCGCTGATACGTGTTGGCCAGGTCGTCCACCAGCACTTCAGCCAGGCCAGCGGCCTCCAATTGGAGATCATTTTCGAGGATGCGGGTGCTGAAATGCCAGCCCGGCGGCAGATCCAGCCGTTCATCCAGCGTCGCCAGATCTGAAATCTGCAGCTGCGGATCAACAATCTGGCTCATCGACTGCATCACGTAGAGGCCACCCTCCGGGTCGCGAAGCTCGTAGATGCGACGGCCCGCCACAAAGCGGAATAGCGTATTGCGCTGCACCTCTATGACTGTGTAAGGCGCGTTTTCCGGCGCTTCCCCGCCGGCCAGCGAAAGGATGGCGACCAGACGCATATCCAGCCCGCCAAAGGTCTCAATCTCGCCGAAGCCAGGCGGCGGTTCGCCATCGTCGAGCGGCGTGATCAGGTCCAGCAGCCAGTACCGGGGGCCGTTTTTGGCGGCGGCGATGGCACCGAATTCCGACGCGACTGCCCCGGCATCGAGAGCGTCCCACTGCTGCTGCAGACAGTCATTGAGCCCGAGGGTGTTATAGACCTGTGCTTCCAGCCCCTCGTCACCAGAAGAGACCAGCAGAATTTCGCAGTAGCGGAGATTGTAGAACGGGCCTGAAGCCGGAATCGGATTGGCCCGCATGAACTCGACCACCTGCTCGGCCAGTTCACGACCCACGTCCTCCTGAATGAAATGGGAGGCGTCGTAGCGGCGATGATCCTGGCCGCGGGCACCCGGCACCCGTTCGATCCAGGCGTTCTGCGTGGCCTCGGAGCCGAGATTGGCATCGAATCTGCCTGCCAGTGCCAGGAACGGTTTATCGAAATCGCCCAGCGCTGCCAGCGCGGGAAGGGTTTGGCCCTGAATGCCTGACACCATGGAGGGAAAAGCGCGAATAGCCGCCCGGTAGATTTCATCGGGGAACGGCGCATTGTAAGCAGCCAGCTCCGCTTCTGACAGCTCGATGACCGTGCCGAACTGCACCACATCCGCGGCAAACAGGTAAGGCGCGCCAGCGGCATAATCAATCCATTGCTGAAAGCCTTCGACGCGTTCCGGCGACCGGTTGCGGAAAAATTCCTCGGCCTCCGGCAGGCTGTCGTCGATTTCAAATACTGGCAGGGTGAACGGGTTGAGGCCGGGCGGAATTGCCGGCAGTTCGCCATTCGCCAGCACGATGCGCGCGAACAACGCGGGGTTTTCACCCGCAATTCGCAGGCCGATCAGGCTACCCCAGTCCTGGACGAACAGCGTGATATCGCTAAGGCCCAATGCGTCGATAAACGCTGTGTTCCAACGTACCTGCTGGTCGTAGACATGCACCCGGGGGTCGACCGGCTTGTCGGATCGACCCATGCCGATATGGTCCGCCGCGATGACCCTGTAACCCGCATCCGCGAGCACCGGTATCATTTTGCGGTAGAGGTAGGACCAGCTGGGCTGGCCATGCAGCATCAGGATGACATCGCCGTCGGCGGGCCCGGCCTCCACATAGTGCATGCGCAGCCCATCGACGCTCACGTAGTTGGGTGCGAAGTTATACCCGTCGAGCGCCTCGAAACAGGCATCCGGGGTTCGTACGAACGCTATCCCCGCTTCCGTCGCGTTGACCACAATGTCCTGCGCGGGCAGCCTGCAATCGTCGAAAGCAACGGCATTCCGATTGGCGTCGGAGCCATCACCGCAACCAGACAGCAGCAAGCTAAGCAGAACAAGCGAAAGGAGCCTGAATGACAGGATATGCATGGTGATTGCCTCTGTACTTTTTCTCTGGCCAGAAACCTCCGGGTCGCGGAGATGTTTTCGTTATCTGCGCAGACGCCCTGGCCGGACATGTGCCGCGACAATGAGAGTAAGCGGAAAAATAATGGATTCCATTATTTAATGCAATGCATTATTTTGTTCGAAACACGTCAGAAGGCGCCGTAACGACCGTGGCAGAAGCCAGACCCACAGCGCATGATACCCGCGAGAAGCTGCTGGATGCAGCGGAGAAACTTTTTGCGAAACACGGGTTCGACGCCGTGTCCGTGCGCGCCATCCTGCGCGAAGCGGGATTGCGCAACCAGTCGGCCCTGCAGTACCACTTCGGCGATCGGGAGAAACTCATATCCGCCATCCAGGGACGGCGCGTCACGCAGTTGGAGCAGAAGCGCCGCGAACTCCTCGCAGGCGCCCTGACGCTGGATCGTCAGCTGGAGCTGAGGGACCTGTGTGGCATATCCGTACGCGCGGGATTCGAGCTGTGTCGCGATGATCCCTCGTTCCGCAACCTGCTGGGCTTGCTGGGGCAGCGCCTGTTGACGTCGGGCGAATCGCTCTTGTCTATCGGGCCGCACACCGATAGTAAGCGGGAAGTCTATAACCTCATCATGAATACGTTTGGCACCCTGGCCGACATGGACGAACGCCTGCTTCATCTGCGCATGGAAAATGCCAACGCGCTGGGCCTGCAGGCGCTCTCGCGCCGCGCGAGTTCAGGCGAAAGCTTTCGCGGGAAACGCGCGGAGCTGTTTCTCAGTAACCTGGTGGATCAACTCGCCGCAATGATGCTTGCTCCCCCGTCCGCTGCAACCCTGGCGTTACTGTGATCGGCGGCTTGCGCTTTCCGGAGAAACGGGTTGAGTCGATTGGCCGGCGTGTTGGTCGTTGCCTGAAGCGCCAAACGCCGCCGCCGTTACACCACAGTCGAACGCAAAAACCCGCTGAACAGCGGGCTTTGCGGGGGCTCTGCGGTCAAATTCTGTCTAACGTCCTTGATCCGCAGACTGCCTGGCGGAGAGCGAGGGATTGATCAGAACGGCCTTTGGGCCGCTCTCTGACCCCTTCGGGGCGCCTTCGCTGCGCTGCGGCGTCTAAAACGCTCCTATGGTCGCGTTTTTTCGAACGAGCTTCTCATCCTGATCCAAACTATTTTGCGCCTCGCCATGCAACCTAATGCCTTGTGAATCAGGACGTAAAAAAATGAGCCCGGTATTAGCCGGCATCAAAAGGCGAGAAAGTGGTCCCATGGTGGCCCCAAAATCCAGGCTGCTACGTCATGGTGATATCTGCACTGTGCTACTCCAGCTTCCAAGGAACATAGCAAGGCCAATAATATTGACAGTTATCGCTGGAAGAAGTCTTGCCGTGTTCTAGTTCAATTACCGATTGCGGCCTGAGACAACAATTCGCCAGGGACAGGCATTGCGTGGCGTAGGCAATCTGCGGATTCGGCTACAGCCTTTTTTTGTCGCCTAACGTGAAGTTGGTCATTTCCGCCGCACCGATTGCGCGCGCTGCCTCTGCAGGTGGTTTGATTTCCACGATCCGATTGGGTGGGCATGCACTGCGCGCCGCTTTGGTTGCTTCGCTATTGGCAGCGGGCCATGGCTACGGTAGTACGCCGGCGATGATTGGCGCCGTGCTGAGTTTCCTTGCGGGAAGATGCAGCCTCGCACGGCTTGGCTACCGGGCAGGCTGATTGTCGCTATGGCGTTTCCCGTCGAGACTCGGCGCGATACACGCTAGGTGTTGTGCCTACGACGCGCTTGAACGAACGAACGAAAGCGCTGGACTCTGAGAATCCCAATTTCCCCGCGATGACAGTAACCGGAGCATCGGACTCAGCCAGGGCCTTTTTGGCCGCCTGAATTCTGATTTCGTCGCACAGCTCCTGGTAACAGGTACACTCTTTGGCGAGGCGTCGACCAAGCGTGCGAGGGGTAACGTTAAGTTGACGTGCAAGCGATTCCATTCCGCTATCAGTGTGTTCCAGTGAGGTTGTAATCAGGAGCTTTACTTGATTAAGAAAACTGTTCTGGCCCTCCCATTGCGCCACTAAATGATCCGCCTGGGCTTTTAATATGCTCAGCAGTTTTGGATCGCTGCCCGGGAGTGAAACCTGCAACAACTCTCTCTTGAATACCAGGCAGTTCTGACCCTGGTCAAAGCTGCACTCGCAGCCGAACGACTCTTGGTATTTTTCGGGTGGAGAAACGCAGCTATGCCTGAAAGAGGCTCGTAACGGCGTTGCTGCATTGCCCAGCTTCAGGTGTAGAAGCCTTACCAAAGACGCAAGCGTGAATTCAACATCTAGCCTCACACCTTCACACGCCGGGTGATAAATGTCCCAATGCATTTCAACTCGTCCACCTAGCACGAGCATTGTATAGCCCATGCCGCGCATAAAGATTGACTGATAACGCACAACGGCTTCTAGCATGGCCCCAACATTCGGTGAGTGGTTGATGAGGTAGCCGTAAATACCCAGATTCGAATGCTGGAGTTCTCCAGAGATATCGAGACCCAGATGGGGGCGGCCCAGGCGGATACTGGCCCAGGCGAAAAGATGCAAATAGTCTTCGACGGGTAGAAAACTAATCGTTTTTTTGCGAGCGCTTTCAGGTAGCTGGCTGGCGATTTCGGCAGGATGGACCCCGTGATCTGCCAGGTAGTCAACCAGCCATTCTACGTTTAAGCCCCAGTCATCATGCGCATTGATTCCCGTCATTGAGCCTACTCAATGTAAAGAATGGCGTTAAGGGTCAATAATTTGTCTCCAGATGTCAATCGCTTTGGGTTGTCAGGCCTTAGCATTTTGTTACTGGCCAAGGAGAAAATAACAGGAGAGACATCATGCGGACAACTCAAACTATGCCTGTTGGTGTAAGTCGGACAGCGATGGCGCTGGCGCTTTCTTTTTTTGCATACCAGCTGCCTGCTAAGGCAGCGTTGGAGGAAGTTGTAGTGACTGCCCAGAAGCGCAGTGAGAATTTGCAGGAAGTTCCTGTTTCGGTCTCTGCTTTGGCAGGGGCCGACGTTGAGATGTTTCGATTTCGCGATGGCACAGACATCGCTGCGCAGGTTCCCAACCTGCAGGCCACCAACACGGCGGGGGATGGTTTTCCGATTTTTTCGTTACGCGGGGTCGCCATGAGTGATTTCAGCTTTAACCAGGCAAGCCCCGTTGCGACTTATGTCGATGAAGTTTACAAGGGCAATCCTGCCATTCAGGGGGTGCAGATATTCGATCTGGAGCGTATTGAAGTGTTGCGTGGCCCGCAGGGAACACTCTACGGGAAAAACTCAACGGGGGGCGCGGTTAACTTCATTACTCGAAAGCCTGGCTACTCTGAAACCCTCGGTAACCTACCGTTGGATACGGAAACTATGCACGAAAAGAATTGAGTGGTGCTTTCGAAACACCGCTTATTGATGACGTATTGGGCCTTAGGATTGCAGGAACCTACACTGAAGCTGACGGTTGGTTCGAAAACATTAACAGCGGTGTGGAGGATGGTGAGGCAATCGATGAGTATGGTCTGCGCGTGTCACTGGCGTGGCAGCCCTCCGATGGTCTTGAAGCTATCCTGCGCTATACCAAAACGGACCAAAACGCGGTCAATTACGGTATACAGCCGTTCAATGTTTCCCCGGATGGTGTCGGCGGTGGGGTCTACTCGCTCTATAATTCACTGGGCCTTACAGACAAGGTCGATTACCAGAGAGACAGGCTGAGTTTCTGGGAGTTTGAGTCTGATCAGGATGACAAACGCGAACTGAGTAATGATGGGGTCTCACTGTCTTTCAACTGGGATATCAGTGACCATTACACGTTGACCTCCATTTCATCATGGGATGATGGCAAGGTGCTAAATCCCGAAGATACCGATGGTTCTCCACTGCCCGTGCTCTCGATTCCCTATTACGGAGAAGCAGAACAGTGGTCGCAGGATCTGCGCGTCGCTTCAAGTCTGGATGGAAGTTTCAATTTTATCGCAGGCGCATATTGGTCCAGTGAGGAAGTCTACAACGCGACCAATATTGGTTTCTACCAAGACCTTGATATGAACGGTGACGGCAGCCTGGATTTTCTGGATTGTGTCGACGTCGTGAGTACAGCCTTTGAGGGTGGGCCGACAACCGACGCAGGTATCGCTATCGAAGGCACACTTAACGAGCTGGATCTCAGCCTCGCTGATTTGGCCCCGGCTGGCTGTCAGTTCGATAATGAGTTCGACCAGAAGAGAACCAGTCAGGCAGCTTACTTCGATGCCAGTTATATGGTGAATGAATCGTGGACCTTGCGGTTGGGCCTTCGCTATACCCAGGATGAAACAGAATTATCTGGTTTCTCTGCGAGGATACTTGCCGCGGATGGCACGCCGGTGACTAATACTATTCCCGGTGACGCTGACAACCCCTTCGCTATTGCGGTATCGCAATCAGAATCTGAGAGTGAATGGACGGGGAAACTTGGCATAGACTACATGAGTGAAGGGGGCATGCTGCTGTATGGCAATGTCAGCCATGGTTACCGCTCAGGTGCTTTCAACGCGCAGGCCTTTGTAGATCCTTCAGAACTTGCTTATGTAGAACCGGAAACTATCGATGCTTTTGAACTCGGCCTGAAACACGAGCTGCTGGACGGGCGGTTGCGCCTCAACGCCGCCGCGTTCTTCTATTCCTATGAGAATCAGCAGTTTCTGAATATCGAAGGCGTGATCCAGACGTTAGTAAATATTGATGAATCAGAAGTGCTGGGCATGGAAATGGAAGTACACGCTGCCATCACTCCCAATCTGATTGTTCAGGCTGGTCTGGGCTTGCTCGATACCGAAGTGAAACAGGGTGTACTGAGTGGCGTGGACCTGGAAGGCAACGCACTTTTGCTGGCGCCGGAAACGAACTTCAACGTTGCTGTGACGTGGGATATTGCAGAGTTCGATGCCGGTCGTTTGAGTTTGAGAGCCGATACCAACTTCGTGGGTGACTATCATTTCGACGTTTACAATACTGATCGCATTGCTTCCAACAGTTATTGGTTGCACAACGCCCGTCTAGACTTTATAGCGATTGATGAACAATGGCATGTTGGTGTTTGGGTGAAAAACCTGGCCGACGAAGAGTACTTTACTTCTGCTATTGACCTGCAGACTTTCGGCTTTGATTACGGACATCTCGGAGCGCCGCGGACTTACGGGATGGAGCTTAGGCTGAACTTTTAATCAATGTGCACCAACTTGGCTATCCCGGGCAATTGTTGAAGCCCCATCGAATTTGACCAGCGAGGAACGACCATGGATAAAAAAACTCAGCCCGATAGCTTCCAATTGAATAGACGGCGTTTTATTGGCGGTGTCAGTGCGCTAACCGCGGGTGCTGCCGGGCTTGTTGCGAGCCGTGGCGCAGAATCTGCTATTGAAAAGAATGCCAGTGTTTGCAAGGTGCCTGGCTGTGATTACGACGTTATCGTGATCGGTGGCGGCAATGCCGGTATCGCTGCTTCGCGGGACTGTATGAAGGACGGCTACAAAACGTTGGTGCTGGAGGCACGCAATCGACTTGGCGGGCGCACATTCACCGCAGATTTCGACGGTGATCACATCGAACTCGGCGGATTCTGGATACACCACACGCAGCCGTACGTGTGGGCCGAGAAGGAGCGGTACAGCCTGGAGATTGAAGAGACTCCGGGGGCCGTGCCAGACATGATGACCCTGACCAGCGGTGGTAGTCGGCAGGAGTTGTCGCGGGAGCAGGTGCTGGAAGTGGTTACCGCCTGGCAGGGATTCACTGATGCAGGTCGGGAGATCATGCCGCGCAACTGGGACATTTTACACAACCGTGACGCAGCGCTGGAGGCAGACGCCGTCAGCGTCAGTGCCAAGTTGAAAAGCACTGATCTAAGTTCGTTTCAGAAAGATTTTATTAAGGCGATCGTCGCTACTATGGCCAACAATAATCCGGATCACATGTCTTATCTGGAGATGCTGCGGTGGCACCAGTGTGGCGGTGGCTATTTTCCTACATTTCTGGATTCCACAGCTCGTTTCAGCCTAAAAGACGGCACGATTGCTCTGGTTGATAAAATGCTGGAGGATGGCGGAGCGGAAGTACGTCTCTCTACGCCGGTCAAATCAGTGCAGGATTCGGGGGAAAAGGTGACAGTGACGACAGCACGCGGCGAGCAGCTAACCGCCGGCGCCGTCATCTGCTGTTTGCCCATGAACACGATCTACAATATTGATTTCCAACCACCTCTGCCGAAAGGCGTCGTGAAGGCTGGAAAAGAGCGTCATACAGGTGTTGGGTTCAAGATATACGTCAAACTCAAGGGGGAATTGGGGAACACGTTGAATTTGGCCGCGGATGGGCCGCTGGATTACCTGATGACATACAAGCAGGAAAAGGACTACACCCTCTACGTAGGTTTTGGTCAGGATCCATCGCAGCTAGACGTGTATGACGATAGCGCGGTGGAGAAGGCAGTGCAGTATTTAATCCCCGGCGCAAAACTACTCTCCAGCATGAGTTACGACTGGAATAGCGATCCCTATGCGCGAGGTACCTATTGCAGCTATCGGCCGGGATGGGTCGCAAAGTACTACGATCAGTTTCAAAAGGACCAGGGCCGTATTCTGTTTGGCTCATCTGATCATGGTGAGGGATGGCGCGGCTTTATTGACGGAGCGATAGGCGGAGGTATCAAAGCGGCGCAGCGCACCAGGGAACTATTAGGCTAATGGGATTGATCAGGAGCAATACCAAACCGATTGCCGTTGTGTTGGCGGGCGTGTTCGCGCTCGCAACTGCAGCCCACGGTGATACGCGTGCATCTTCGGGCAAGCAGCAGTATGCCAAGTGCGCTGCGTGTCATTCCTTACAACCCGGAGTGCATCTAATGGGGCCGAGTCTTGCCTCACTGGAGGGGCGAAAAGCCGGCAGTGTTGACGGGTTTCTGTTCTCTGCCGCAATGGAATCGTCCGACATTGTCTGGGATCAGGACAACTTGTCGGCATTTCTCGCGAATCCTTCTGAGTTCATGCCCGGCATGGTGATGCCATTCGGAGGCTTGCGCGATGAGACACAGAGAAAAGCGTTGGTAGAGTTTCTATTGAGTGGCTCTGTTGAAAACACGCCAACTAAGCACCCTTCGCGGAGAGAGCAGTAAAGTCATTGAACGGATCTTTGATATGCGTCTGTTATTGCATTGAGCGTGCAGAGCCTTAACCGTCATTGTGTTTTGCCTTCTGGCATCCGTGGCTCTGGCATCAGTGACTCTGGCATCAGTGACTACAGCAGGCAACAAGCCAAACATTGTGTTGATGGTGATGGACAACCTCGGTTGGGGGGAGATCGGGGTGTACGGTGGCGGAATTTTGCGTGGCGCCGCAACTCCGTGACTGGACGCATTCGCCGCCGAAGGTGTGCAGTTACTCAATTTCAACGGGGAACCCGATACGTGCCAGACTCATCCACGCGGAAAGTAGCCAGTTCAACACCCAAGGAAGAGTAGAGATACTTGCCGAAGCCAAAGCAGAAGCGCGGCGTAATGGGGACCTATAGGCTGACAGAAGATGCGAAGTCAGATCTAAAGCGCATTTACGCACGCGGGCTCCGTGAGTATGGAGAAGAACAGGCCGATATCTTACAGAGCACGCAGTGCGTGAAGGGCTTGCGCATTGGGGCCGCTTCGCGTCCCCAGAGAACTGATCTTTTATCGTCTACTCTTCACCAGGCAAGCCGAAGCTCAAACTCGAACGATTTCAAAGGATCATGATCGTCTACCGCGCTCGCATTAATGTGCAGCTTTTCATTGCTACTTTCGATCACATGCAAGCTGACATTACCCGTATCTTCGCCCCCAATGCTCTCACCGTTGGAAAGCCACATGTCCGCTTCAGAATTCAGGTCAGCGGGGCTCTCCGCGATGAATAAACCAACGGCAGCAGTTTGGCTGAGTGCTTGCGTATTTACCCTGGCGAGAAAATTAATGTAATGTCCGGAGCTAGTGAAATTGCCAAATCTCGTGGAAGACGTCTCGCCTCGCCATTCCTGGAAGCATGCGACATCCAGCCCCGTTCCAGAGTAGGCCGAGCCATCTAGCGAGTAGCTCAGGTTTGTCTCGCCGGGAAAAACAGGAGATGACCCATGTAACTTGATACCGACAACGGAACTGGATACGACCTGCATATCACCCGTGTTGATATGTGAGCCGTCCAATCTGGTGTTACTGGTAATGTTGAGACGCATATCAGCCTCAACACTTTCATCAAACACCACGAAGTTCTGGTCACCGTCGTTGAAGACGTACTCGTTGGGGTTAGCTCCCTCGTAGGTTGGGTCGTGATTACACATTTGCGCGGTAAGCCTACTGCGTCTTCGCCTCGCATAATGTGCAACGCCTTATAGCCCGTAGAGACACTGGCATAGAGCATCGCCTCCTGTGCATGGCGAATTAGTAATTTCCTAATATTATCTGATAGTTAGCAGTTGCTGCCAGAGACAATATGATAATACCGTTGGGCACTATGAACGGTGCCCTTCTGCTACTTTTCCATCTGCTCACCGCCTTGGCCAAACTGATCCGGCCAGGCGGCTATCGTGAGCTCCTCGCCGAGAATCTGCTTCTGAAGCAGCAATTAATCATCCACAGTAGATCCCGCCAAAGATCACCAAACCTGAGTACACAGGAACGCACACTGCTCGGGTTCTTATCTTTATTCCTCAAACCCAGACGAATCGCCCGGGCAGCCATCATCCTTCAGCCATCCACCCTACTCCGATTTCACACTGCTCTGGTAAAGCGTAAATACCGTCAGCTTTACTCACCTTGCGGTGGTCGTAAACCCGGACCAGCGGGTCCCTCCCAAACAGTTATCAATGCCATCGTCGAAATGAAACAGCGAAACCCTCGCTATGGTTGCCCGCGTATCGCGCAGCAGATCAATCTCGCATTCGGGCTGAGTTTAGACAAAGACAGTGTCCGGCGTGTACTAGCAGCTCATTACAAACCGTATCCCGGGAGCGGCGGCCCATCCTGGTTAACTACACTCGGTCACACCAAAGACAGCCTATGGAGTATTGATTTGTTTCGCGCTGAATCCATTACCTTACGTTCTCACTGGATCATGGTCGTCATGGACCAATACACCCGAAGGATTATCGGGTTTTCAGTTCATGCCTGTGCCGCCGATGGCCCAGCGGTATGTAGAATGTTCAACGAAGCGACTTGCGGGCAAGATTGGCCGAGCCGAGTCAGCACCGACAACGACCCCCTCTTCCAGTATCGGCAATGGAAAGCGAATCTCAGAGTACTGGAAATCGAAGAGATTAAATCGGTGCCTTATACCCCAACATCACACCCATTTGTAGAAAGACTGATCGGCAGTGTTCGCCGAGAGCTACTGGACCAGACTCTATTTTGGACCGAGACTGATCTCGAAAACAAACTACGAGCGTATATGCAGTACTACAACAAGTATCGGTGTCATTCAGGTCGGGGCGGGACTACTCCGGTCGAATCTGCAGACGTAAAAGCAGCTGATATTGCTCACTACCACTGGGAAAAGCATTGTCGCGGACTTTTCCAACTACCAACAGCCGCATGATTTACTAATTCGCCAAGGACAGGTTATTCGAACTACCAGTAGCATCCCCCCTTAATGGGGAAGAGCCGAGTGTTGGTGCATCCCCCTTATGGGGAGAGCCATCCCAATGGGGGAGAGCCCCAAATCGAGGAGGAAAGATCTTATTTCAATGAAATCAACCCGTTATATGGCGGAGAGCGAGGGATTCGAACCCTGAGCCATACTATTTTACGCCTCGCCATGCCACCTAATGCCTTGTAAATCAGAGTGTTAAAAAATGAGCGTGGCATTAGGGGGCATCAGAAGGCTTGAAGGTGGTCCCATGGTGGTCCCATATTTATCTAGACTCTCGCCATGGACAGCAGTTCGCTAGGCCGTCGCTGTCTTCGCCGCAGCCTTGCGCCTGACTTTCGACTTGCCACCTTTTACGGCAACCAGGCCTTCAGCAGTCACCTGCTTGGTCGGTGTCCATTGCTCCAACTCGGCCTGGTATCTTGCCAGTGTGTGATTGGCTTGCATCGCCATCCAACTCTCCGGCGAGCGACCCAGCACCTTGCTCATCTTCACCGCCAGGGCCGGCGACAAGTCTATCTTTTCATGAACCAGACGGCTCAAGGTGGACTCTGACACTTCCAGCGCATCCGCCAATTCAGTGGCAGTAAGGCCCAATTCATCTAGATAGTTACGCTTGATGAATCCGCCCGGGTGTACTGTAATTTTAGCCATCAGTGATAATCCTCATAATCCACGACATACGCATCGCCGTTCTCAAACTCGAAGGTCATTCGCCAGTTGCCGCTGACCCAGATAGCGTGCCGCCCTTTATCCTTTCCCTTCAAGGGATGCAGGCGCCACCCCGGCAAATCCATATCCGCAATATCTGTAGCGGAGTCCAAGGCTGCCAACTGGTCACGCAACTTGTCCTCATGGTCGGAATTGATGCCTCGGGTATCGTTGCCACCGCTGTTGAAGAATTTCTTCAGTCCTTTGTGCCTGATGCTCTTAATCAATTCCCAGTTTTCCTTCTTAGTACGCGGTTAGTGTATAGAAATATTGCGTATTGCGCAAGATGCAAGATAATGCCCGATCGCTCAGATTAGATGTTCCAGGCCAGCACTGATTGCTTCATGGTAAGTGACTTCGACACTACGGATATGAGAGTCAAGTCGGTATGTGGTCGTCAGGCAGGGATGCAGTTAGCCGCGCCACCTACGAGCGCCATCAACCCGAGCAGACACTACTCTACCAACTCGTTGAAGCGCACTACCCCGCCCTTTTGGACCAACTGGCCCAGCAGGGCAAATCCCTCCCAGACCATGTCCACAGGGAGTTCGAGGCCTACCTGAAGTGCGGCCGCCTCGAGCACGGCTTTCTCCGGGTACGCTGTGACAAATGCCATTTCGAGCGGCTGGTGGCGTTCTCCTGCAAGAAGCGGGGTTTCTGTCCCAGCTGTGGCGCCCGCAGGATGGCCGAGACCGCCGCGCTGCTGGCCGACGAGGTATTTCCCGATGTCCCGCTTCGCCAGTGGGTCATCAGCTTCCCCTTTCCCCTGCGCTACCTGTTTGCTGCCTACCCCCAAGCCATGGGCAAGGTACTAAGCATCGTTTACCGAGCGATCTCCACCTATCTGATCCACAAAGCAGGACTACAACTCAAAAGTGGCGCCACCGGGGCCGTGACGCTGATCCAGCGTTTCGGCTCTGCTCTCAACCTCAATATCCACTTTCATGTTCTGTTTCTGGACGGCGTCTATGTGTATCGCGACGACCAGCCACCCCGCTTTCTCCGAGTCAAAGCGCCGGGCAAAAACGAGTTGGAGGCTCTGGTTCAGCGCATCAGTAAACGTGTAGGCCGCTGCCTGGAACGCCAAGGGCTACTGGAAAGAGATGCCGAGAGCGCCTGGCTGGATCTCGAGCCTGCCGAAGATACCGATGCCATGCCACAGATTTTGGGCAGTTCGGTATCCTACCGCGTCGCCGTTGGTCCTCAGCAAGGACGCAAGGCATTCATGATTCGCACCATACGCCCCCTGGACAAACCTGATCCAGGATTGGAGCGAGTAGCCAAGGCCAATGGCTTCTCACTGCACGCGGGGGTGAGCTGCGAAGGGCATCAAAAGAACAAACGGGAGCGACTTTGTCGGTACATCGCTCGCCCGGCAGTAGCTATTCCCCGCCTTTCACAGAGTTCCACCGGCAAGGTGGTTTACACCTTGAAGACGCCTTACCGGGATGGGACGACACAGGTGGCATTCGAACCGGTGGATTTCATTGCGCGATTGGCAGCGCTGGTCCCCAAACCCCGCGTCAATCTCACTCGCTATCATGGGGTACTCGCTCCAAATCATCGCTGGCGCGGGCTGGTTACGCCGGCAAAGCGAGGCAAAGGCGCGAAGCGCCTCCCCAACAAGGAAGTAGCTTCACCTGCTGAGCGTCACGCGGCGATGACTTGGGCCCAGCGCCTGAAACGCGTTTTTTCCGTCGATATCGAGGTCTGCGGTCGCTGTGGCGGGTCTGTCAGGGTCATTGCTTGCATAGAGGACCAAGACATCATTCACCGGATTCTGGCCCACCTGAGCAATAAGAAATCCACCTCCCCTGCCCGACCACTACTTACACCGCGTCCCAGGGCACCCCCGGAGACATTGCATCTTTTCGCTGGAAAGGATTCCAGCTCAACAGCAATCAATCAGCAGGGAGGCTAATGAGAAACAACTCTGCTTGCCCTCCTGCGTGCTGCAGTCCAAGGATGGACGAATATGAATTGCAAGCTCACCGATGCGGGCACCATTTCAGAAGAATAGACTAACTTTTCGCGAGAAATTAAGACTCAGCGACTAAGCGAGCGCAGAAAATTTACTCACAACACCTCTTTTATCCCACCTATACTTAGCCATCCGGCATCCGTCTTCTTCACAGTGGCTGAGTCATGCACAACAACCTGTCGATACGACCTCAGATTTTCTTCATCGAGTACCTGGCCCAACTGATGCAAAGCATGGTCTCTGTGCGCAACAGCAATAAATTCAATCAAACACAGCTCGTCATTCAGGCCGTTCTCCATCGGCAGTGGCGATACACCGATGTCGGCCTTGCCACTCGTTATAAGTTCATTAGTGCCAGACAGGACGGTATCAATAATGTCTATATTCACTTGTGGGTACAGTGCAGAGACCTTTTCCAGCGCCTGAAAAACAGTGCGTTGAGGAAAAGCACCATCTACAGCGATGCGCAACTCAGCCTCAACTCCTTGACTCAAAAACTCCGCCACCGCTTCGACGCGACCGACTTCTTCAAGCAGATATTCGGCACGACGCAGCAACACCTGCCCAATATCCGTCAATGAGGTTTTGCGACCCTCAACGACGAACAGCTTCACGCCCAGGGTATTCTCCAGCTTGCTAACGGCATGATGAATACTGGATGTACTCTTGTGAATTTGACTGGCCGCCTGGTTAAAACCGCCCTCATCGACAACGGCTTTAAACATTCGCCATTGCTCCAGTGTTGTTTTTTGCAATGTGGGTTCCCTTCGATGCCAACGGACTCAAGATAGTAATATGCGGCGAGCTGGGAGGCCACTCATGCGGCGATGATCTAAAACCCTGGTTGGCACTCCCTGACATAATTTGTGGCCGAACGTGGAGTCCAAAATTCTACAATGGGTCAGACGCTACTCTCCCGGGTTAATGTGGAAAATTATTCACGCGGCAAACTAGCCCAATCCGGTAAGCCATGAGAGCGCAAAGGCGGTCGATAAGATTGAGTACCGGTGGCAAAAGCACTGTCTCGGTTTTTTCCGCCTTTCTGCAGCGGTCTAAATCGCGAATTCGCCAGGGACAAGATCACGTTCTAATAAAGCCTTTGTAGTCGTTGGCAACAGCGGCAGTACACAGCGCGGTGAATCGCGGAAACCCCCCAACATAAATCATGAGCCCGCCCTTTTTGCCTTCAATGTTTTTGCCGTTGTACCAGGAGTCGGCAAACTTGTGCAGGGATTGATCTGAAGCCAGTGCGACTTCCTGTGCCCATTCCCGCTCGGCCTCCTCGGTTGTATCTATACGTGAATACCCTTCCCGCGTCATGGTATCGATGATGTCGGCGGTCCAGTTGACCTGCCACTCACCGCTAGTGATCATCTGAGCCTGGGCGGCCGGCGTGGATGGGCCGTGAATCATGAACAGATTGGGAAAGCCCGAGACCATCGCGCCCAGGTAGGTTGCAGGCCCGTCAGCCCACTTGTCGCGCAGCTTGCGTTTGTTGATACCTTCTATATCTATCCTGTCCATGGCACCGGTAACGGCGTCAAACCCGGTGGCCGTGACAATTATATCCAGATCGTACTCTGCTGCGGAGGTGCGCAAGCCGGATTCCGTAAATTCGGCAATGGGGGCTGTCTTCACATCCACCAGGGTTACATTGTCACGGTTGTACATTTCGAAGTAACCGTTTCCGACACACAGTCGCTTGCCGCCTATGGGATAAGTGGTTGGACAAAGCAACTCTGCCGTTTCAGGGTCTTTCACGATGGAGCGGATTTTTTCGCGTGCAAATTCGCAGACCATTTCATTGGCGGCAGGATCCGTCATCACATCGCTGAATGCCAGAATTAGCTGAAATGCACTTTTAGAATGCCAGGCCTTCTCGAGAATTTCTGCCCGCTGCTCCGGGCTACAGTCATGGGCAGAAAACTCCGGATACTCCACGAGCGAAGCGCCGTAGGTATCCAGCATTTGCTTGCGCCGCTCGGGATAATTGGCTTTCCAATCCCGCTCGTGCTCGGCATCGAGAGGCCGGTTACCCGATGGCATGCAATAGGCGGGTGTGCGTTGAAAGACGTAAACTTCTTTTGCTTGCCCAGCGATGATTGGCAGCGCCTGGATACCGGTAGACCCGGTGCCGATAAAACCGACCCGCTTACCGGTAAAATCAACGCCTTCGGCGGGCCATCTGGCCGTGTGATATATCTCGCCCCTGAACTGATCGCGGCCCGGCCAGGGCGGCAAGTTTGGTGCGGTGAGGCTACCCGTTGCTGCAATGACGTAGCGACATACAATATGATCACCCTTCGCAGTGTGAACATGCCAGAGGTTCTCTTCCTCTTCGAATTGCATACTTTCGACAGGATTGGAAAAGCGGATACGCTCGCGCAGATTGAAACGATCAGCTACGTGGTTGGCATAGCGTTCGAGATCTGGCTGCGCAGAAAAGTACTCGGGCCAACTCCATTCCTGCTGTAAGTCTTCGTCGAAGCCGTAGGAATATTCGACACTTTCAATATCCACGCGTGCTCCGGGGTAGCGGTTCCAGTACCAGGTTCCACCGACGCCTTCACCGGCTTCCAGGCACACCACGTTATAATTACGCAGACGGTGAACCGCGTACATGCCAGAAAACCCGGCACCAATAACAACGATATCGACATTCTCGGTTGCTTTGTTGTTCATCATTCTTTGCTCAAAAATCTTGTGGCTGCGAATTGGATTTATAGATGTAAAACACAAAGGTCGCTGAACTGGACCGGATTGCCCCCAGAAAAAGCCCCTCGTGATTGAGAAACTGCTTGCGGATGTATGCCTGATTCAATACCACTGCCAAGAGAACTACATCGTACATATGGATTAGATAGCGCTTGGCTGGTTCGCACAGAGCCTGCTTACCATCTCACAAATAGACCATCGAAATATCCTATGATCGTACGCCCCGGACAAAAAAACCGTTGCGGGGTTGAACAGGTGCACCAGAGCCTGGTCTTCGACCAGAAGGTGATGCCGGGCATCCAATATTTCGCGTCACGCCACTGCACTGTACTAAACTCCGCTACTGAACCTTACCAGATGAATTGTGTTGTGGCGGTACGGTCCAGCAAATGGCAATCCGCGCCCTACCCCGGAGTCAACCATGTCCAATGCCAAAATCAGTCCTTTTGATCCGGTTCAGATCGGCCCCCTGCGCTTGCGCAACCGTTTTATAAAGTCTGGCGCCAATGAAAATATGTCCGTAGACGGCAAGCCCAGCAAGGCGCTGGTAAAACACCATACAGACCTCGCCCTGGGCGGGGTTGGCCTCACCACGGTCGCTTACCTGGCAGTCGCTGAAGTCGGCCGCACGCTGGAAGGGCAGATCTGGTTACGGCGCGAAGCACTGCCTGATCTGCAAGCGCTGACTGATTCCGTACATGCCGCCGGCGCAGCTATCTCGGCCCAGATCACCCACGGTGGTTCATTTGTAACCGGCCTGCGGGTCAAGGGCCGCACACTAAGCGCCTCTTCCGGCATCAACCTTGCCGGGTTGCTCAAGGGCAACTTTCTGCAGCGCGCCATGAACGAAGATGATATGCAAAGGGTGGTCGAGCAGTTTGTCGCCGGCGCCGAATTGTGCCGAGAGGCTGGCTTCGATGCGGTCGAACTGCATATGGGCCACGGCTATCTGCTCAACCAGTTCATCTCGCCACTGTCCAACAAGCGCAAGGATCAATATGGCGGCAGCGCGGAAAACCGCGCGCGTTATCCCTGCCGCGTGCTCGCGGCGGTCAAACAGGCTGTTGGCAACGACCTTGCGATTATCGCCAAGATCAACGTGGCCGACGGGGTACGCGGTGGTGCGACGGCAGAGGACGGATGCATCACCGCTAAGGCACTGCAAGCTGCCGGCGCCGATATGCTGGTGCTATCCGGCGGGCGCAACGTGGAGTCCACCTGGTTTATGTTCGGTAGCAATATGAATCTTGAAGAACTAAAGAAGGTCCTCAAAGGCCAATGGCTGACCAGCTTGATGCTGACCGTCGCTTCAAGTAGCGCCCCCAAAGTCGATTTTAAACCTATGTATTTCTGGGAGTACTCCACAATGATTCGCGCGGCCAGCGATGTGCCGATGGCGTATCTGGGTGGCGCACGCTCCGTTGACGGTACACAGCAGGCGCTGGACGCGGGCTTCGAATGTGTAGTGATGGCAAGACCCTTGATACACGATCCCGCGCTGGTGAATAAATTTCAACGTGGCGAACTCACCGAATCCGGCTGCACCAACTGCAACGGTTGTGTGGCGTACATCTACCATGCCGACGGCACGCGCTGCGTGCTCAATCCACCTAACGACCCCCGGTTGAATGATATTCCCGCCTCCGCCAGCTAAGTAGCTCTAAGCCGGCACGGTGTTCTGCGTCGATGCTAATACATTTGTATGAGGATTCGTGCCGCGCACGAGACGTATAGTTATCTCAGGGATGCCCTTACAGCCTGCTGGTAGCTGCAAGCCTGTAAGGGTTGTATGTAAGTCCTCATACAGCGATCAAATGCCGCAAATGACATGAACGATCCTGATGTTGGTCGATCGGTTACGGCCCTGAACCTATTACCTGTGGTTTGACGCGCAACAATCCAAGAATAAATTAGCGATAATTCGACACCAGAAGACCCCTTAAGGAGGTTGCTATGCAAATATCAAAATACCAAGGGTATCCCTTATCCCTGCTGCCGCTCGCGGTAGCTGCGGCGGTCTGTTCATCACCCGCAGGCGCGGCACTGGAGGAGATAGTGGTCACCGCCCAAAAGCGTGCAGAGTCCATACAGGATACCGCTGTTTCGATGACGGCTCTGAGTGAGACTGCTCTTGAAAACAGAGGTATTTACAACACTGAAGATTTAATGGGGCAAGTACCCGGGCTCAGCGGGTTCAACTCTCCTGGTTCACGATCCGCGGTAGGACTGAACATGCGCGGCGTCACCGGCGGCTCGCCTGCCAACCTGTCCATTGACCCAGCCATCGGGCTTTATCTGGACGGTATCTATATCGGTAAGCAGGTCGGGTCTGCAATGGACGTTGCCGAAATCGAACGTATTGAAGTACTTCGAGGCCCACAGGGCACGCTCTACGGTCGTAACTCGACCGGCGGCGCGGTCAATGTGATCACAAGAAAACCCACGGGTGAGTTTGGTGTGCGGGTCAAGGGCAGTGTCGGGAATTACAGTGCCCGTGAGTTCAAGATTAACCTCGATACCGCTGCGATTGGAGAGGTCGGTCAAGGAGTTGGCGAGTTTGCGTTCAATGTCGGCTACCAGACACGTCTGCGCGATGCCCTTTATGACAACAACAGCCCCGGCGGTGAGGATTTTGATGACATAGACCGGCAGGCCTGGCGATTCGCAGCACGCTGGACCCCAAGCGAATCATTTCATGTGGATTACGCCTACGATGAGAGTGAGCTTGACGAAGCCATGGCTTTACAGCAAGTCGTTGGTTTCACCAAAGTCGACGCGGCTGGAACGATTGACCGGATAGGCGCAATGCAGGGACTGTTGGCGGCTGCAAATGGCTGGGCAGCGACGCCGGGCAGCGACCCGCGCCTGACCGAGCGCTGGATTCCCTCTCTACAGGAAACTATAGCGGTATACCAAAACGCCGAAGCCCAGGGCCCCGGGCGTGCAAATTCAGGGATGACTGATTTCTCACCGAGTACCTATAACGACGTGAGCGGACATTCGCTGACGCTTGAATTTGAAGCGGGTAGCCTCGGTATATTGGGCGATGTGGTTTTTCGATCCATCAGTGCGCAGCGAGAGCTGGAGACCTTTGTCACCGGAGACCTTGAGGACATCGACTCTCGCCTCGACGAGAACGGAATCGGCGCCTATTCCGATCTCGTGCATTTAACCCTGGGAAATCTCTATGGGGGTTCGTCAGGCTTCGCCTACCCCCTGCTTGACGGTGTATGGGACGCTATCGATACCGGTGGGACGAACCACACCCGTCAAAATACACTCACTGTGTATGAGCAATGGTCGCAAGAACTGCAGATGGTTGGCACATCGGATCAGTTTAACTATGTGTTGGGCCTTTATTACTTTGAGGATGAGGGAGAGTACCGGCGTAACGCTACTTTCGCTGCGCCACTCAATGGCATCGCGCCTGATCAGTTCTACGACAATACCGCCGAGGCACTGGCCGCTTTTTCGCAGGCCACATGGACGCCAGCCTGGTTGGATAGCCGATTGTCATTTACAGCCGGCTTGCGCTACACCGAAGAGAAAAAGACCATTGATTATAATTATGGCGAAGTGGTAACGCCCTTCGGTGTAACGCCTGCAATGGCAGTCAGTCGTGATGAAGACTTTGATAACGTCAGTGGCAGCTTCACGGTTGCGTACCAGGCAACCGATGACATCAATACATTCCTGACCTATTCGACCGGTTATCGCAGTGGCGGCTTCAACGGAGAGATCTTCGACAATGCCTACGCTGAGGAGACTATCGATCAGTTTGAACTGGGTATTAAAAGTGACTGGTGGGACAATCGGTTGCGTGTCAACGCATCGTTGTTCAGCTATGTTTACGATGATCTTCAGGTCACTCAGTCAAGGGTTGTCAACGGCGCCGCAACAACGCAGATTGGTAATGCCGGTAAGGCGGAACGCTGGGGTGGTGAAATTGAGATTACCGCGGCCCCTGTGGAAGACCTGATCGTGGGTTTGTCTTATGCGTATGTGCACGGCGATTTTGAGGAATATGGCGAGGTTTGCGGCACCAACGTTCCCATCACCTGTCTTGACAGTACCGACGCGGCCAATCGCGCTTCACCTGAAAATCAACTGAGTCTCTCGCTCGATTACATCTTCGGCCGCACAGATATTGGCGACATTCGTGGCTATGTTCAGCTCAACTACCAGGACGAGTATCCGGAAAACGCACTGTGGTCGGGGGTAGCTGATGGTGAACCAGTTATCTATCCACAGATGGGCATGGATTCTCGCACGCTGGTGGACGCTCGTCTGAGCCTTGAGAACATTCAAATTGGCGATAGCAATCTGCGCTTCACACTGTGGGGGAGGAATCTACTCGACGACGACTATCCTACTTACTCGATCAACTTTGGTGGCCTGGGGCTGATAACAGAACAGTACGGTACGCCACGCACCTATGGCCTGGAGGTAAGTTACGAGTATTGAGCGACTGGATGCAGCCTGAATGTCACGGCAGATCATGCCTTCGGACATGACACCAACTGTGATTCCATGCGCTCTTGCGTAATGAGACCGGCGTGGGTAGCAGTACATCGATGGCTGACAGTGGCAGCCCTTCTCATAGTCACAGGTGGCTGTGAGAAGGGGGTCGATCCTTCTATCGCGCTGGACAATGCAGGTTCACCCGCGGTGACCACCTGGTTGCACTATGGGCGGGATGAGGGCGGCAGTCGGTTCTCCCCTCTGGAAGCGATCACTCCGGGGAACGTCAAACAACTGCGCAAAGCCTGGGAATACCGTACCGGCGATCTTGATCCAGCTCGTTTCGAGGGAAGCTTCAGCACCCGCGGCATGCAGGCGACTCCGATACTGGCGCAGGACACGCTTTACTTCTGCTCTGCGTTAAACAAAGTTATCGCACTGGATCCCGCTACCGGCAAAGAAAAATGGTCCCATTCTGCCAACCCCGATCTGGATGGTGTATTCAGCATCAAGTGTCGAGGTGTCAGTTATCACATGGATACTGCATCGAAGTCCGAAGATAGCTGCTCCGCCCGAATTCTTGCGGGCACGATAGATGGCAGATTACTCGCTTTGGATGCGAACACCGGCCAGCTCTGTCCGCAGTTTGGTAATGCGGGAGAAGTCGATCTGACGGCCGATTTCGGGAAAGTTGATGGCGGTGATTACATCGTCACTTCGCCACCTCAGGTAATTGGCGATAAAGTCATAACCGGGGCGCTGGTGACTGACCTGCAGCACGACGAGGTTCCCAGCGGTGTGGTGCGCGCCTACGACGTACGCTCGGGTGAACTCGTCTGGGCGTGGGATCCATTGCAGGAACACCTGCGCCTGCCTGTGGGATACAAGCCCGGCTCGCCAAATGCCTGGGCGCCGTTTTCCGCAGACTCAAAACGCAAGCTGCTGTTTGTTCCCACAGGAAACCCGGCAGGAGATTACTATGGGGGAGGACGCGAGGGGGCGGACTATTTCGGTAGTTCCATAATCGCGCTGCATACTGACAGCGGCGAGTTGGCCTGGCGCTTTCAGACTGTGCACAATGATGTTTGGGATTACGATGTACCCGCACAGCCTTTGCTGTTTGATTTTCCCGGAGAAAACGGGCCTGTGCCCGCGCTGGTTCAGGCCAATAAAACCGGATTCCTTTTTGTGCTCAATCGGGAAACGGGCGAGCCAATACTGCCCGTAGAGGAGCGCCCTGTTCCGGGCGGCGGGCCAGCACCAGAAGCGCTGTCGCCCACCCAGCCATTCCCTGTGCTGCCTGAACCATTGCATCCCCAAAGCCTTGCCGAAGAGGATATGTTCGGTTTTGTGTGGTTCGATAAACAGGCCTGCAAGCGCAAGCTTGCACAACTGAACAACGGGGGGCTGTTCACCCCGATCAGTACACAGCCCACACTGGTGTACCCCGGCTATATGGGTGGAAGTAACTGGGGCGGTGTGAGCTGGGATCCACAGCGCAAATTACTGATTGCCAATACAACGCGATTGCCAACGATCGTGCGCCTGATACCGCGTGAAACACTGGACGAAGAGGCACGTAAAAAGCTGGTTGAGCCACAACTGGGTACTCCCTACGCAGTAGAGCGCAGCCCCATGCTGTCGCCACTGGGCGCCCCTTGCAACCGACCACCCTGGGGGCTGCTCACTGCGATTGAATTTCCTTCGGGAGCGAAGCGCTGGGAGGTTCCCCTGGGTAACCTGCGCGATCTGGCACCCTTCCCGCTGTGGATGAACTTCGGCGTGCCCAACAGCGGTGGCTCTCTGGTGACCGCGAGTGGGCTGACGTTCATCGCCGCGACGACAGACTCGTATATGCGCGCCTTTGAAACGGAGACGGGTCGGGAGCTTTGGCGTGATCGCCTGCCGGCAGGCGGGCACGCCACACCAATGACTTTCCAACTGCAAAATGGCAGTCAGTATGTTGTCATAGCCGCGGGAGGCAACAATTATATGGGCTCCAAAGAGGGGGATTCGCTGGTTGCCTATTCGCTGCCCCTGTGAACATGTTGTGATTGCTATGAGGCCTGGTGTTATATGACCGATGAAACCCACAGCGAGGCGATGCCTGAGCGTGAGTGCGAACAGCGTCAGGTGCTGAAACAGGGATGGGATCGTTTCTGTGAGCAGCTAAAGTCAGCCAGTGATATCCCGCTTGGCGACAAGATTCCAGCGAACGACCTTAATCAAGTGGCAGGTTTTCGCGCGATGGCCCAGAACATCAGTCTGGGCCTGCAGTTCTTCATGGAGAATAACAACCCTCTGCATCCCGAACTGTTGCATTACTTCGACCCGCTGCGAAAACAGGGCGGTGACAATCCGGACGCCGTCTATGTGGGTGGCCCCATCAATGGCACCGATACCTATCGCATCAGCGGAGATCGCGGCACCGCCCGTTATTTCGCCGTGACTGCCGTGGAATACGGCGATACGCCCTGGGGCGGAGCGGTGGCTCATACTCTGCTCGATACCGATCTGCACGTGGAACCGGATGGCAGTTTCGAGCTTATCTGCAGCCCGCACCCACAATCAGGGAACTGGTTAAAGACTTCGCCGAATACATTTCGCGTAACCTTCAGACAGTTTTTTGCCGACTGGGAGAACGAGCGACCGATGCGGGCGCGTATCGACCGCCTGGGCGATGATCCCGCGCCGCCCAACGTAATGACAGCGCAGCGATTATCCGCAGGACTGGACGTCACATCTCGCTGGATTCGCGAGTCGTTGCTTTACTGGTCCGACATGATCGAAAAATGGAGAGCGCATCCCAATGCTTTTCTTTCTTATCGGCAACTTGATGACAATCCCCTGGATGTCACACCCGGAGGCGAACCGTTGATCGCCTACTGGAAGCTACCCGAGGACGAAGCCCTGATACTGCGCGTGACTCCACCGAATGCCCGATACTGGGCGGTAGAGTTTGGCAACTACTGGTGGTGCTCGATGGACTATCGCAGTGTGTTAAGTAACACCAATTGCCACTACGCGCAGCTGGAAGACAATGGCGAGCTTATTATAGTGGTCGCGCATGCAGATCCTGGTTATCCCAACTGGCTGGACACGGCCGGGTTTCAGGAAGGCTACGTGACCTACCGCTGGATGCAGGCCGATGAATATCCCACGCCCGAGGCTACGCAGGTAAAGCTCACGGAACTGGAAGCCAGCCTGCCCGCTCACATCAAAACGATCAGTGCCTCAGACAGAGCGTTGCAAATTGCAGCGCGCCGCAGAGGCGTTATTCAGCGTTTTGGCGTCTGAATTTAAGTAAAGTCCGATTGCAGAAATAGTTGAGGAGTAGACGTATGGATCTTGGATTACAGGGCAAGACCGCATTGATTACTGGCGGTAGTGGTGGCATTGGCCGAGGACTGGTGCTGGAGTTCGCCCGCGAGGGCGTTAACGTGATCAGCGCTTCACGCGATAAGACTACCGGCGAAGCGCTGGCGAAGGAGGCGCTGGAGCAGGGTCTGGCCGGTCGCATTCTGCCGGTGTCCACCGATGTAACAGACCGGGCCAGCGTCGATACAGCGGTGGCCCTGGCCCACTCCGAGTTTGGCCCGATTGATGTGCTGGTAAACAACGCCGGGGGCGTCGCCCATCCATCGGCTTTCGAGGAGCTGGACGAGGAGGCGCGCCGCTGGGAAATCGCATTGAATGTGGATGGCGTGGTGAATTGTTGCCAGGCGGTAGCAAAAGACATGTTGTCGCGCCAATGCGGCAGCGTGATAAACATTTCCTCCAATTCGTCGCTGCTTGGCGAAGCGGCGGCAGATATTGTGCACTATGGCGGTGTGAAAGGCTTCGTGAACAGTTTCAGTAAAGGTCTTGCCTGGGAGTGGGCGCGCAAGGGCGTGCGGGTAAACAATATTTGTCCCGGGTGGATCGTGCCTCGCAATGCGGATGAAGTCGGTAGCGGAAGTTTCTGGAACCGCTTCGGGTTTGACACCATGGGTAAGCCCGAAGACATGGAACAGGCTCTGGAAGACGGTACTTTGTACAACATGAGCGGCTTACCGATTCCGCGCCTGGGACGTCCGGAGGACATTGCCTGGCTGAGCCTGTTTCTGGCGTCTGATCTTTCGGGTTATGTAACCGGCCAGCTGATTTCCGTGAGCGGCGGCGCCTATATGCCTTAATGGGAGTAACTGTACTGTGAGTAAATGGACGCCACCGGAACGTCCCGAATGGGTTCGTCAGATCATCGACGAAGGCCGTCACATGGATATCGAAAGCCTGGTGCCGCTGGAGGCAGCGGAGCTGATGGATACCGCTCGGCGCAACACGGGTTTTGACGACTTCGGCAGCCACGAGTGGCGCGAAGGCTTTGAAGTCTTTCTCGACGCACTGCGTGAAGAGGCTGACCTGCACCTGCTGGGCCGGCTGATGACACGCTCGGATATTCTGCACTGGTTGGAAGCTCGCCTGGGTATCGAGGCCGCCTACGCGCAGCACCCTGAAATCGAGGATGAGATTATTGACAGCCCGGTAATTGTTACCGGCTTGCCCCGTTCGGGCACCTCCATCCTCTTCGAACTGCTGGCACAGGATGCTCAGTTTGGCTCTCCGCGCAACTGGGAAATAATGTTTCCCTATCCGCCACCCGAAGCTGCAAGCTATGCAACTGACCCCCGCATAGAGCGCTGCGAGCATCTGGTGACGCAGTGGAACCGGGTGGTTCCCAGCTACGCCGCCATGCACGAAATGGGCGCCAATATCCCCAATGAGTGCATTGTTGCAATGAGCTGCACCTTTCTCAGCGAAAACCTGCCGGGCCAGTACCAGATACCCAGCTACAACACTTGGTATTACCAGCAGAACCTCGATTACGCCTACGCTTACTACAAACGCATGCTCAAGGTGTTGCAATGGAAGAACCCGCGCCGACACTGGTTATTGAAGGCTCCCAGTCATCTTGGCAACCTGCCGGTATTGTTGCGCAACTTTCCCGATGCCCGTGTCGTTATCGCTCACCGGGACCCACTGCGAGCCCAGGCCTCAGTTACCAGCTTGTTGGGAACGCTGTACTGGATGCGCAGTAGCCAACCTTTCGACGCCGGCGCATTCGAGAGCCTCATGACGCCGGAGGCGGGCTCGGCACGCCTCAACGCGGTTGTAGACTTACTCGAATCTGGCGAGGTGCCGCGAGACCGGGTAAGCCACGTGCTCTATGCGCAGCTGCTGGAACAACCGCTGGATGCTCTGCAGGCACTCTACCGCGATATGGGTCTTGCACTCGACGACAGCGCGCGCCACGCGATGCAAAATTACCTGGCGCAAAAACCGCAGGGCAAATTTGGCAAGCATCGCTATCAACAGGACGATGAGCAGACGCGCAAGCGCGCGCTGTTCCAGCGCTATCAGCAATACTTTGGCGTCCCGAACGAAAGGTAAGCAACGCCAGTTTCGGTTTGCCCGCTCACGTGTCACGAATAAAAAAGGAGAACACTCTTCCATGGCATCTATCCTGGTAAAATATGAGGCTCGCCTGCCGCCCGAGACCACTGATCTGTCGATGGCTGAGATGTATGACCTGGCACTGGAACAGATCGCCTGGATTGATGCCCAGGGATTCCCCGTCACCGTTAATTTTTGTGAGCACCATGGCAGTGAAGACGGCTATTTGCCCAGCCCCGTTGTCATGGCTGCCGCAGCCGCGCGTATCACGCGAAACGTACGTCTGCTGGCCAATGTGGCAATCCCGTTCAGCGACCCATTGCGCGTAGCTGAAGATGTTGCGGTACTGGACCACCTGAGCCACGGGCGCGCCGAAGTGTTGCTTTTGGGCGGGTATGTAGATTCCGAAATGACCATGTTTGGTGTAGACCCAAAGCAACGCGGACATTTAATGGATGAGGGGGTGAAAACCCTCAAGCAGGCATGGAGTGGCGCAACGTTTGAATTTCGCGGCCGCTCCGCTCGCATCACACCACGCCCGCTGCAACAACCTTATCCGCCCATTTTCATGGGCGGCAGTTCGGCGCCCGCGGCTCGCCGCGCGGCCAGGGAAGCAGACGGGTTTATTGCCGGTATGCCGGACCTCAATTCAATCTACGAAGCGGAATGCCAACGGTTGGGTAAGACTCCTCGCTACCAGGGTGAGATGGCCTTCTCATACCTTTATGTTTCGGAAGATCCCGACCGCGACTGGCAGCGTCTGGCACCCTATGGCCTGCACGAAACCAACTGTTACGCACGCTGGCAGGGCAGTACAGACTTGGACATGATGTACAGCAGCGCAATGGATGAAGAGGCGCTTAGGGCGCTGGGGACCTATCAGGTGGTTACCGCAGAACAGGTATTGGCGAAAGCACCGCAACTTGCGCCTAACGACGCTTACGTGTTGCACCCGCTGGTCAGCGGCCTCGAGGCTGATTTGAGTTGGAGCACACTGAAAAACTTTTTTGAGAAAGTGGCTCCGCACGTGGACGTGCATACGCCGTAGTTTACCTCGTCTTTTAACCAGCCGGGCACAGCCATCGATGTTCGGTTGGATCTGCGTGCGCGCCACATCGGTTCATGTCGGAGCCGCAGTTATACATCCGGAGTCATACAAATGCAGGATTCCCGCTGCACAATTACCGCGTAGGGTGAGTCTGACGACCTCCAGTGGAACAATACGTTTTTAACGTTGGTTGACAGAAAACTTTTTTGCAGAGGTGTTCAAGCGGTGAGTAAATCAGATAGCAAAGAACTGGCGCGCCTGCGGGAGGCGAGTGTTGAGGAACTGGTAGAGCGCAGCCGACGGCTACGCCTGCAGATTCTGGATATCATCAGTCACGCGCCCATGGGGCACTATTCCAGCAGCCTCTCCTGCGCCGAGATTCTGGTGACCCTGTACCACCATGTGCTGCGCTTGCGCAAAGGCGAGCCCGACTGGCCGCAACGCGATCGTTTCCTGTTGGGCAAGGGCCACGTGGCTGTAGCGTTGTGGCCGCTCTTTGAGGAACTGGAGTTTTTCCCCGGCAGTTGGCTGGAGACGTTCGGCAAGCTGGACAGCAAACTGACTGATCATCCGGACATGCACCGGGCACCGGGTATCGACTTCAGCTCCGGCTCCCTGGGCCACAACCTCTCAGTGGGACTGGGCATGGCCATTGCGGCCCGTCGCCGCGAATGGGATCACCGTGTGTACGTGCTGCTCGGTGACGGCGAGATACATGAAGGTCAGGTGTGGGAAGCGGTGATGGCGGCATCCCATTACCGAGCGAGTAATCTGGTGGCGATTGTCGATGCCAACGGTTCCTGCGCCGATGGCCCCACAGAGTCAGTGATGGGCATTGAGCCGCTGCCCGAGCGTTTCGCGAGTTTTGGATGGCAAAGTATAGAGGTAGACGGGCACGATCCACAGGCCCTGATGGACGCCTTTGCACAGGCTATGCAAAACACTGACAAGCCGGTCTGCATCGTGGCGCGAACCCTCAAGGGGAAAGGCATTTCCTTCATGGAAGCCTCCCCGCGCGAGTGGCATCTGGGCGCATTGAGTGGTGAAGATCTGGAGCGGGCCAGACGTGAAATTGTGGAGGCAGAACGATGAGTGAAATGAGTGATCCTTTCAGCTTTAACGCGGGCGCAGTAGAGAGCAGCTATGTCGGCAATCTGGGTGAAGCCTTCCGCCGCTTTGGCGAGCAGGATGAAGAGGTTCTGCTGGTCTCTCCTGATCTGGGTGCCGGGCCGGTCACGGGCGCCTTTGTGCAGCAGTTTCCCGAGCGGTTTATCGATGCTGGCATCGCCGAGTGCAACGCTATGTCCATGGCGGCGGGTATGGCGACTTATGGCTACAAGGTGTTTGTGCTGCAGATGGGCGCCTTTGGCGCACTGAAATGCGCCGAGCAAATTCGCACGGATATTGCTTTCACGCAGTTGCCGGTGCGCATTTTATCTGCCTGGAGCGGGCTTGCCATGGGCTTTTTTGGTACCAGCCATCACGCCCTGGAAGACATTGCGATCACGCGGGCGATCCCCGGCCTCACCGTGTTGGCGCCTGCCGATGACAATGCCGCGTCGGCCTTACTGGCAGCGACGGAGCAGATCAGGGGTCCGTTATTCATCCGACTTACCGATGCCAATGTGAACCCTGTGTACGATGCTCCGCCAGAGGTTACCATCGGTCGCTTCGGCCGGGTGCGTGAAGGCACTGACGGCACGATTATCGGCACTGGACTGGGCGCGCAACTGGCGGCGGGCGCAGCGGATCTGCTGGCGCAACAGGGTCTGTCCATCAGGGTGCTGGATGCCTACAGTCTGAAGCCTCTTGACGAGGCCGCCATTGTTGATGCAGCCCGGGATACCGGCGCTATCCTGACGGTGGAAGAGCATCTGGTAACGGGCGGCCTGGGCAGCGCTGTCGGCGAGGTGTTGGCGCGCAACGCGCTGGCCACCCGGTTTGCCATCCATGGTCTGCCCGATGAAACCCTCATCGTCGGTATGCCCGACGAGCTGTACACCTATTACGGGCTGACGATAGAAGAGACAGCGCGGCGCATGCAGGCGCTTCTGACCGACTAGCGCGAGGTTGATACCTCGCACTGGTTGGCGCCGGCGTCAGTTGAAGCGCGGTGAATTGGTGCGCGCCGAGACTCCGCCGTCCACGCTGAGCAGAGTACCGTTAATGTAGGAGGCCTGGTTGGAGGCCAGGAAACAGATTGCATTGGCGATTTCCTCGGGTTCGCCCATGCGTCCGGGCACTGTCTGGTCGGCCCAACCCTCCACACCAGCGGGAGACTGGGTCGCCGCCGCCAGCATCGGCGGCGTGGCGATGGGACCGGGCAGTATGACGTTGCAACGAATGCCGTCCTGGGCATTCTCCACCGCGGTGGTGCGTGTCAGGTTAACCAGTGCCGCCTTGGCCGCGCCGTAAGAAGCCAGACCTTCCTCGCCGCCCAGGGCTGCGCCCGAAGCGATATTGACGATGGCACCGCGGTGCGGCTGCGCATTGCGACGCATGGCATGAATGGCGCTGCGCACACCGTAGAAGGCGCCGTTGAGCGTCACGCGTAACACACGGTCCCAGTCTTCATCACTGCAATCGGCCAGCGGTCCAAATATCGATAGTGCCGCATTATTGACCCATATATGCAGGCCGCCAAAGGTGTCGATTGCCAGCTTCGCAAGCTGGTCAGCCGTGGCCGAATCACCGATGTCTGCGCACAGAATTACCGCCCGATCGGGTGATGCGAGCGAGGTTCGGGTGGCTTCGGCGTTCTCAGCGTTGAGGTCGTTGAGCACCAGTTGGCAGCCCTCGCGGCTGAGCAACTGTGCGGTAGCGCGGCCGATGCCGCTGCCCGCGCCGGTGATCACGGCCACTTTGTCCGGCAGATCTTCATACATGGTTACTCTCCTGATGGATGGATTGCCCGCAAGCCACAATGGTGACGTGGTCGGGCTGGAAACACATCATGCATATTGATGAGACCGCCAGACGGCAGAACTCTCAGAGATCAACAGCCATGGATGGCGCGGATCACGTGGCTCACCAGGGAAGATTGCTGTGTCACCCCGACCTTGCGGAAACTGGCGTACAGGTGACTTCGGGCGGTATTTTTGCTGACACCGGTGTCGCTGGCGAATTTCTCCAGCGTGCCGCCGTTGGCCAGGGCAATGACCAGACGCGCCTCCTGGGGTGTGAGCCCGAACGCCTCCTCAACCAGCCGACTCTGGTCGATCTGGCGGAGTTCCGGATCGCTCAGGTACACGGCGATCTGGTGGGTATCGTCGAGGCGGCCCTGCGAGGGAAGTTGCCTTAACGTGAGGAAGAGCGGCGACTGCCCGGACGGCCTTTTTATCCGGATAACGTGAGGAACCTGGTGCACGGTGTCAGACAGCAGACTAGTCAGTGCCTGCTGCAGCTGTTGCTGCTCCTGGAGACGCACGAGCCGCAGTTTGCCCCCGATGCTGGCGATACTGCTATTTTTCTTCAGCAATTGCTCGGCGATGCTGTTCAGGTACACGATGGACAGCGTGGCATCAAGAATCACTGTCCCGAGGGCGAGACTGGAGCAAGCCTGCTCGTGCAGGTTGTGCTCGCGCGACAGGTTGTCGCTGGTTTCCAACCAGACCGCAAGTTCCCTGAACTGGGGCTTGAGCAGTTCGAGAATCGCGCGCTCCCGGGTACCAAAATCCGGTTCGCCGCGGGCACGTATCAGGCGCAGGAATAACGCTATTTTGCCCTCGCGATGTATATCGAAACCCATTACCTGTTCCTGGTTGAACGGTTGCATGAAGGCCTGGTAGTAAGGGGTCTTGCGCAGTTGCTCGCGAGTGATCAGGTCGTCCAGGGAAACGGTTTTACCGTCGGGCAAATCCACCAACGGCGCCAGCGCCGAATACTTGTTGGCGAAGCTCATCATCGCCTGTGGCGTGAACTCTGCTCCGCCCACATAGGAGATGCCGGCATCGCCAGGAGTGGGCACACGCAGGCCGATAACGGCCAGGCAGGGCATGCACAACGCGCGCAGTTGGTCGAGAAAGTCCTGCCAGGGACTCTCCTGGAAACGCCCGCGGTACAGGGCCGCCACCAGCGATGCAAATTGCTCGACTGTCAGCTGGGCATCATGGGCAGCGGTAGCCGATAAGTTGGTGGCTTGGGGCATTTTTCCTGGCCTGTTGCTGAGCGGCGACCGGTTTGAGCTGGGATATTAGCAGAAAATTCTGGCTGGCAGTCGCCCTGCATTCGGGCTTGCCTGCAGGAGTGATCCTGCAAATGCATGAGGCGAGTCGATGGAGTTACGCGCTATGCTTGGGAGAACGATAAAGGAACTGACGCGATGAATTCTGCAACTGTCGGCAAGCACATACCGAGATCGTTGAGCCTGCTACTGTTCGCGGTAGGCTGCTGGCTCACTGCTGGCGGGGCCTGGCTCGCGAGCCTGGGAGGCTCCCTGTATTACCTGCTTTCGGGCCTGGTTACCCTGGCTGTGGCGATGCTGGTATGGCGCGAACGTTTGCTGGCCCTGTGGCTGTATCTGGGGCTGGCGGCGGTGACCCTGGTCTGGGCGCTGGCCGAGGCCGGTTTCGAGTTCTGGCTGCTACTACCGAGATTGGGCATGCCTCTGGGACTGACCATCCTGCTATTGCTGGCGCTTTGGCCCAAAGCGCGGCGGATGACTGGAGCCGCCAACGCAAATGTCTGCCGGGCGGCTGTTGGCGTGATCGTCGTGTTCATCGGCGTGCTGGCAAGCGCCCTGGTGGTCAGCGGCGCACCGCGTGTTCTGCAAGAGGTGGCGCCGTCCATGGCCGCTACTGCCGACGCCAAAGATGCTGCACAGTGGCGCGACTATGGCCGTACCAAAGCCGGTACGCGCTATGTGCCAGCTGATCAGATTACCCCCGACAACGTCGATCAGCTGCAAGTTGCCTGGCGCTACCGCAGCGGAGATTTGCCTGAAGCGTATCCCCAAGCGAGCAATGCCTACAGTTTCCAGGCCACGCCACTCAAGGTCGATGAAAGCCTGTACTTCTGCTCACCCCGCAATATCGTTATCGCGCTGGATGCAGCGACGGGACAGGAGCGCTGGCGACACGATCCTGAGATCGATGCCAGTAGTGTCTACATGCTGGCTTGCCGGGGAGTTGCTTACCACGAGAGTTTGAACGCTGAAGCGGCTTGCGCGCGGCGTATTCTTGTTGCCACACTAGATGCCCGCCTGATTGCGCTTGACGCCGCATCAGGAAAGCGCTGCCCCGGCTTTGGTGAAGAGGGAGAAATCTCGCTGCTGGAGGGCCTTGGTGAGGTCAAGCCCGGATATTATCTGGTGTCCTCACCACCGGCCATTGTCGGTGACGTGGCGATGGTCGGTGGCTTCGTACTGGACAATATGTCGGTGGATGAACCGCCGGGAGTGGTCCGGGGCTATGATGTTGTTAGCGGCCGCCAGCTCTGGGCCTGGGATGCCGGGCGTCCTGAAGCGGCGGGACCCTGGCGGCCGGGAGAGCCCTATACGCGCGGTTCGCCCAACGCCTGGAGCCTGTTCAGCGCCGACGAAGCGCTCGGGCTGGTTTACATTCCCACCGGCAACGCCACGCCTGACTACTTTGGAGGGCAGCGCAGCGCCGCACAGGAACGCTATTCCAGTTCAGTGGTGGCACTGGAAGCGAGTACCGGATCAGTACGCTGGGCATTTCAGACGGTGCACCATGACCTTTGGGATTATGACGTGGCTTCACAGCCAGTACTTGTTGATCTAAGTATTGAGGGTGAGCAAGTGCCGGCGCTGATTCAGCCTACCAAGCACGGCGAGATTTTTCTGCTCGATCGTCGTAGTGGCGAGCCCTTAGCCAGCGTAGAAGAACAGCCCGTGCCGCGCGGCAGTGTGCCCGGCGAGCGCTACTCCCCAACACAGCCTGTGTCCGTCGGAATGCCCAGTCTTACGCCACCTGACTTGCTCGAGAAGGATATGTGGGGCGCGACCGCTCTCGATCAACTCTGGTGTCGCATCGCCTTTAAAAAATTGCACTACGAAGGCAAGTTCACTCCGCCGGGGTTGGAACGCAGCCTGTCGTGGCCAGGCAACAACGGGGTTATGAACTGGGGAAGCGTATCGGTAGACGAATCGCGCAAACTCATGGCTGTGAGTTCTTCCTACATGCCGCTTCTGGTGAAGTTGCTGCCGCGGGACGAGGCGCCACCTGGAGAATCGATCAGCTTTGACAGGCGCAATGTGCCTGTCTCCCCGCAGATTGGCACACCCTATGCAGTCAGCACCGAGCGGCCTTTCATGTCTCCACTGGGTGTACCCTGCAATGCGCCGCCCTGGGGTCGATTATCGGTAATCGACCTGAACAGTCGTGAGCTGGTTTGGCAGCGTCCTCTGGGCACAACGCGGGACGTGGCTCCGCTGGGGATAGCAATACCCGGCGCCTTTACCCAGGGTGGTTCTATTATCACCCGGGGAGGATTGGTGTTTATTGCAGGGGCTCAGGACGATTACCTTCGCGCCTTCGACATCGATACGGGCGAGGAGTTGTGGAAAGGCCGCTTGCCGGCAGGTGGTCAGGCCACGCCGATGAGTTTTGTGTCAGCGAAAAACGGCAAACAGTATGTGGTGATCGCCGCGGGCGGGCATCAGTATATGCAGACCACCATCGGGGATCATGTGGTTGCCTTCAGTCTTCCCGACTGAAGGCAACGTTGTGCTGATCCTGCCGGTTTAACACCCGCGGTGATCAGCGGTCGAAGTCGACCTTTGTAAAGGCGTCAGGATTGCGCTGGTGTACAATTTCGTCAGCGCGTTGCTCCAGCAGCGGCATAAAGGCGGTGTCGGGAATGAGCCAGAATTGATCGGCCTCGATACCCTTGAACACCTCTCCCGCAAATTCGTCGGGGGATGGGCCTGCCGCGACATTCGTGGCAACCGCATCATGGAAGGCCTGCTCAGCGGTGCCCAGCTTGACGTGCTGATCCTTCGGCCGCAGACGCTCTGAATGCCAGATTTTTGTGGCCACTTCTGCCGGGCAAAGCACTGAGGCGGTTACTTCGCCGGATTCCTGCGCCAATTCTCTGTACAGGCTTTCTGTCAACACCACCACGGCGTGTTTGGTGGTTTGATACTGGCTCATATACGTGCCGCCACCGAGCAACCCCCCGATGGAGGCGGTATTGATGACACGGGCGGGCTCACCCTGTTGCAGCATACGCGGCACAAAATGGTGCAGCCCGTGAATGACCCCCATCACATTAACGTCAAAGATCCACCGCCAGTCGCGCAGCGGACGTTCCCAGCACTTTCCGTCCACCAGCACGCCCGCATTGTTGAACAGCAGGTTTACCCTGCCATGTGTGGCGTAAATCTGGTCGGCGAAATTCGCCACGGCATCAGCATCGGTGATATCCAGCTCGGTGGTGGTTAAACTACCCTGACTCTGCGGGGCGGCTTCTGTGAGCTGCTGCAGGCCCGCGGTATCGATATCGGCTCCGATCACGTGCATGCCCTGGCGCAGTGCGTGGCGAGCCAACCCTGCACCGATGCCGCTGCCAGCGCCTGTAATCACGCAAACGCATCCTTTCCAGTCTGTCATGAGAAATCTCTCCAGAGTCGTCTAACGCTCACTATGGGTTTCTTGAGAGACATTAACCCGGTAGCGACAAGTTAAGCCCTTGGTCCGATGGAAATCCAGTTTCAGTATATCAAGCTACGGCCCTACTCCACTCTCCAAATGCACTTTTCCCAAGAGCACGACAATACTGCACTCTCACCAAGCGCCTGCCAAGGTTGAACAGATTGCTGACAGCTGCATTGGCTGCTACGAATAGCTGTTACGAATAGCTGTTACGAATAGCTGTTACGAATAGCTGTTACGAATAGCTGTTACGAATAGCTGAGACGTCAACCGACGAGTATAAATGGCGCCGAACCTGATACACCACAGACGGCCTGATTCTAAATGGGCCAACAGACCCGAATATGCCTACGCCGCAGCAGCCGGGCGCGCTGGTTCTGCACGCAGCTCCAGTATTCGATCCAATTCGGGCATCCATTTTTCCAGGAGATCGCTATTCTCTTCCTTCCACGGGTGATAGGAAAAAGAGAAATAGGTAAACAACTGCGGAAACGACTTGATCAAATACCCAGCGTTTTTGCCAAATCCGAACATCCACCGTAAACCTTTCAATGTATCTTTAACGGTAAGGTCTTTTCTTATGGCCCACAGAAACATCGCCATACCGCTGGTAACAAACCACCCTGACATAGTCAGACACCACAGATAACCCATGACACGGCGCAGGTAGCTTCCATCAACCGCATCATAAAGATCGTGGGTAACCGCCTTATGCTCGACCTCTTCGATGGCGTGCCAGATCATTATCGGGCGCACTGCTTCATGCGTAGACTCGATTACCTCGGGGCTGTTCAGAACCATATTCCCGAACATCGCAGTGAGATGTTCTGCGGCGCCTGAAATCGCCATTTGAAACTTCTTGCTGAAGCGTCGTCTTGTAAAATTCGTCCACCACTCGATCCTCTTTTCCAGCCTGTCTACTGGGAAGCCGCGCTCCTGCATAAAATTGTTGAGCGCCTCGTGCTCATTGGCATGATGCGCTTCCTGCCCAATAAAGCCTCCACATTCCTTATAAAGGGCATCATGCTGCTTAACGAAGGGACGGTACTGTCTCACCGAGTCGATCATAAAACGCTCCCCAAGAGGAAACGTCGCAGAGAATGCAACATTGAAAGCTGTCAAAAAAGGGCTGTTGTAGGACCAGTAAGTGGGTACTGAGTCATCCAGCTGTAAATCCAGCCTTCGCGGTTTGATAGACACATCGGCTGGTCTCCTGGCTTTAGCAAACCAACTATTGATTCTCTCATTTGAAGGACTCATGCTTTCTCTCCACAGTTGCTTTGTTAATCAGATTTGCTAATCAGATTTGTTAATCAAATTAGATAATCAGCTCGGTTGATCGACTTCATTTTGCCCGGGTATTGACTGACACACCGAGCTCAGCGTCTTGCCCAAACAAATTTCCCGACTCTCTGACGGACAACTCAAGCGCTTGCGTATAGCGTTTATCTCGCACAGCTGAACGCTCCAGCAGCGGTTGAATTATCCCTCGAAGGGCTATAACGATAGATAACCAGCCAGGCACCCAAATACGCGCAGAACGTTTTCGAATCCCTTTCTCAATAGCGTCAATGGCGTCTGACAAGGGAACCGGATCCATAAACCTGGGATACATGGGGGTCAGTATCTCCATAGCCGGATGTTGTTGGCCGCCACGCACCAGATCGGTATCAATAGCCGCGAAATAGGCGCAGCCCACGTCAACCCCCCGGTATTTCATCTCAACACGAAGGCTGTTGGTCATTGCCTCAACTCCCGCCTTGGAGGCAGCATACGCGCCCATAAAAGCGCCATTTGTGAGTGCCGCCATGGATGACACCGTCAGTATATAGCCCTTGCTTTCGAGAATATGCGGCAGCGTTGCCTGAATCGTGTGCCAGACGCCGTACAGATTAACGTTCAAGGTGCGCTCTACGGCACCTGCCGGAGCCTCAGCAAAAGTGGTGACCGTGTATATTCCTGCATTCGCAATGACAACATCGATAGACCCGAACTGACTTACCACTGCATCTACAGCATGTAGTACTGCAGATTGATCACTCACGTCAGCTTCGAAACAGGCAGCTCGGGAACCAAGCTCCTGGGCTATCGCTTGCATCGCTTCAACCTCCAGACCAACCAGAGCGACGCTTGCACCGCATTGGTGTAGCCTCCTGGCTGCGGCGGCCCCTATTCCCCTGGCAGCTCCTGTAATAAAGACGCACTTGCCTGCAAGGAAATCACTGGCGCTCATACCCCGGCACTCCCGCTTTCACCATCTCTGGAAATCGCTTGTAGCTCGAATAGATGCCGGTCAAACTTTCGAATTTTCCAGCGGTATAAAAAACTCCAGTTCGGCCACAATCCGGTGTTCCCGCCCTCAGCATTTTGGTAATAGTGTTGATTTGCATTTAAAACTGACCCAGGATTTGCATCTAATATTGACCCACCCTGAACGCCAGATTATGGCGTAGTTTTTGGTTTCTTGCTGCTCTTTCCTTCCTCCTGATTGATCGTTGAGTACTTTAGTCGGTAACTGTCGTTTCCTGTCTCAAGGATATGGCAGTGGTGAGTCAGCCGGTCTAACAACGCAGTAGTCATCTTCTCGTCTACAAACACCGAGGACCATTCGGCGAAGCTGAGGTTGGTCGTAATGATGATGCTGGTGCGCTCGTACAATTTGCTGATCAGGTGGAACAGCAAGGCGCCACCGACCTGGCTGATGGGGAGGTAGCCCAGTTCGTCGAGAATCACCAGGTCGGTGTGCACGAGGCGATTGGCGATTCTGCCTTGCTTGCCCTCGCGCTTTTCCTGTTCCAACTGATTCACGAGCTCGATGGTGGATAGGAAGCGCACGCGCTGGTGGTGATGCTGGATGGCCTGAACGCCAATGGCCGTCGCCAGATGCGTCTTGCCCGTGCCCGGGCCGCCCACCAGGACCACATTCTGGCTGTCTTCCAGGAACTGGCAGCGGTGCAATGACTTCACCAAAGCCTCATCCACCAGGCTCTGGCTAAAGTCGAAGCCTGTGAGGTCCCTGTATGCCGGGAACTTGGCCACCTTCATCTGGTAGTTAATCGAGCGCACCTCTCGCTCAGACGATTCCGCTTTGAGCAGCATTTCCAGCACGGGTATCGCTTGCTCGTAGGCGGGTGACGCCTGTTTCGAGAGCGTACTGATGGTATCGGCCATGCCATGCAGTTTCAGTGTTTTCAGGGTGCTGATCATTGCATCAGGGGTCATTGCTGGATCTCCTCAATTGGTCATATCGGGCAGTGTTGGCTTCTGGCTCAGTGACCAGTTTCAGGGCGGGTGGTGGCTTCAGCGGCTGCGGGAGGCTCGGCTCTCCCTGGCGGCTCAAGCAGTTGAGCACATGCTGTTTGGAGACTTCGCCCAGCTCCAGTGATCTGGCCACCGCTCGCTCAACCTGTCGTTCGTCGTGGAGCAGCACAAGGGCAAGGATGTCCGCCATCTCTCGATCACCACCAGGGCGCTTAATCAGCCGAGCACGCAGTTGGCGGAAGCTATCTGGCAGCTCAAGGAACGGAGCGCCATTACGTAGCGAGCCCGGTTTCCGCTGCGCAACCGAGAGATAGTGGCGCCAGTCGTAGATCGTCTGACCCGGTGACTTGTGCCGGTTAAAGACACGCACATGCTCCGCTACCACCTGTGCCTCTGCCACAATGACCAGGCGTTCCGGGTAGACCCGCAGGCTGATTACGCGATTGGCGAAGCTGGCGGGGACGCTGTAGCGGTTGTGCTCGAAGGTGATCAGGCAGGTCGAGGATACGCGCTTGCTGATCTCGATAAAGCCGTCGAACGCTGCCGGTACCGGCATCAGCTTGGATTGCTCGTCGGCCAGACATTCCGCCAACGAACGGTTCTTCATCTGCGGGTGAGCTGTTTCCGGCCACAACGCTTGGCAGCGGTCATGCAACCAGAGGTTGAGCTCGTGTAGGGATTTGAACGGCGGGGTGTCGTACCAGAGCCCATGACGGGCATCCAACACAGCCTTCTCCACCTGGCCTTTCTCCCAGCCGGCAGCGGGATTGCAGAACTCCGGCTCATACAGGTAGTGACCCACCATGGCGTGGAAGCGCTTGTTGACCTGACGCTGCTTACCGCGACCCACCTTGTCCACAGCAGTCTTCATGTTGTCGTAGATGCCGCGCTCGGGGATGCCGCCGAAGGCCCTGAACGCGTGATAGTGCGCATCGAACAGCATCTCGTGGGACTGGGTCAGATAAGCCCTCAGGAAGAAGGCCCGGCTGTAGCTGAGCTTGAAGTGAGCAATCTGCAACTTGGTGCTAATGCCATTGATCTTGACCCAGTCCTCGCTCCAGTCGAACTGGAAGGCTTCCGCCGGGGCGAACTGCAAGGGCACAAATGCCTTGCCGGGTTGGCGCTTTGCGTCCTGCTGAGCCTGGCGCCACTGCCGAGCGAAGGCGGCGACACGGTCGTAGGAACCGGTGTAACCAAGTTCCACCAGGTCTTTGTACAACCGCTTCACGGTGCGCCGCTGCTTGCGATGCCGGCGGGACTCCCGGAACAACCAGTTGGTTAGAGTCTCCTCGTAGTCGTCCAGTTTGCTGGGGGACTTCCGCGCGGGATATGCCGGCTCTAGATCCTGGCTGGCGAGGTACTTGCGAACCGTGTTCCTGGACAGCCCGGTGCGGCGTGCGATCTCTCGGATCGGCATGCCCTCACGTAGGTGCCAGCGTCGAATAACACTTACTAATGCCACGTCTATCACTCCTGTTACCCCTGCTCATTATTCGTGCAGGGAGGGGTTATACGTGGGTCAAAATTCGATGCAAATCTGGGGGGTTAGTGGGTCAATTTTCAATGCAAATCAACAGTGAGGAGCCTCATGATCGCCAAATCGTTCGCGTGCGTGAATGCGTAATCCATGCTCGGGGTGCTGTGCTTTTTTGGGTGACTTATCGCCCAAGATACACAGCACTGATCTGTTCGCGAACATGGCCTAATTCGCGGCTGATGATCAATCGCGCTTGATGATCCTGCTTTCTTTGCTCTGCATTTAAACTCTTTGCGACCGGCCCACCCGCCGCAGGGCACGCCCACCCCGTCAACCGTTGATAGCGAGATTGGGCATAGGCGTGACGTAGTCCGTGCAGCTTCGACAGTCCAGCCAGGGTAGTATGACGTTCGTAGGTGCGCAGTTGCTGAATGTAGTTCTTTTGCGGCGGAATCAAGGAACCGGTTCCCGCCAGACGGTGGGCTCGATTCAGCGCGGTGCGCTGCTCCTCGGTGAGCAACGGCACGATCCGCGATTTGCCCCCTTTCGTCCAGGATGCCTTCAGGCGAACATGATCGCCCTGATCGGCATATGCCGGTATGAATTTGATTGCCTCCTCCCGGCGCAGGCCAAAGACGCGCTGCAACTCCAGGCTGACACGCACATGGTCATCTCTGATACTCGCCAATGTGTCTCTATCGACAATAACGGCCTTGGAATCGTTGCTAACGAATTGCCGGTCGGGAATGCCATAGAAGCTATTCGATCGCGCCACCACATTGGACCGACCCACTTTGGCAGCCCACCAGCGCAGGCAATTCATGCGATTTTTAATGGTGCCGGCCGCCATTCCATCACCTAACCAACGCTTCACCAATGCATCAACGTGCTTTGGTTTTAATGACTGCGCGGTCATTCGTCGGTACCCCATTTCTTGCAGTTGATTCGCGATTTGATTGAGAATACGCGCCCGGTTAGCCTGCGTGCTGTAGCTGCCATCCCGATTGCGCTGACACATTTGCTTCAATTGGTAGTTCAGGTCTTTCATCGTGTACTTTCCAGTCTGGTAAGTGTTTATGACCAACCAGCAGGCGCGTAGCCTGACCGGGTCCGCTTACGCGGATGGGTCAAGGGACACTACTCCCCGTTTGACCTGATAAGCCTGGTCACAGGCAACCTGGCTGCTCTTCTGATGAAGATGGTGCCGGGTAAACCAAATGGGCTCAAAAGCCCACATTCGATGGTGAGTGTTTCACCTCCTTTTAAATAGGCGGAACCATCAGTCCGCGTGTTGAAAAAACCGTCAGTAGGACGGCACGTTGGGTTTCGGCTACTTGCGAGCCGGGTTTGAAATGGCTAATGCCACGGTGAAGGGAGGACGAACGTCCTGTTGTTGAAGACCCATTGAAGATGAGCTGCAGTTTTCACTGTGCGCCTTGCAAGCTCTGAGGGCGCTAGTGCTGTTTTTTGCCATTTAAGATGGCGAGGGCAACTCCCCCCATCCACGTTACCGCCGTGGCCGCGTTTTGTTCTGCTTTCAATCAATGGCCATCAGTATAGTCAGACCGAATTCGCCGTGAACTCAACAATCCGAGCGCAACCCGTTGTCGTTCGGTGCTCCGCCGCCCTCGTCACTACCCCGCTTCGCTCTGCAGTGACGAGGGCTTCGTTCGTATCAACTGCGACGCCAGGTCTTCGACCTGTCATGGCAGTCGAATAGGCCGCAGTGGTTACAGTGGAACCAGCGGCAAAGCGTCAGGTGGTGCCTTAGTGACATATCGCGGAAGTCAACGGAGCTGGAAGGCGGAGCAGACGAAAGAGAGAGGCGCCACTTTATCCCAAGTGGCCAGGGCAAGGAGCCGATTCACATCGGCGACATTAATCTTCGTTGGGCAGCATGATGGTGACAACAGGTTCTCCGGCATCACCGGGACCCACCATCAGTTTCAAGGCAACCTCCTGAGCTTCCATCGTGCAACCATCACTGGGTACCCGATACAACGAAAAGCGTAGTCGATCAGCGGAATCAGTGGCCGTGCGTATGGCAACAAATGCCATGAATAACACGTCCCACAAGCGACCGGACTCATCCTGATGCATCTGACTCCGGCTAACTTGTTCAGTCCAGGCGACACAATCACACCATGCCGCATGTGTTAGGGCCACCGGCCACTTGAAACCAGCTTCCCGCGCCATATTGGTAACATCGACCAACATACCGTCTTCAATTGCCTGTGCTCGGCTGTAGCATGAGATGACAGGACCAAAGACCTCTTCCAATGAAGCGTTCTCTGTATTTTTCATAAAGTTTCTCCCTGAGGATATGATTTAATATTTCAGGGAGTCCCTCCTTCCCAAAGGGAAGAAGCGTCTCCCCAATGGGTTGAGTAAATGGTGATTTAAAGCAGTCCGCGCTCTGCGAACGACAGTGACTCACCGGCTGTGACGATGAAATGATCCAGCACACGTATGTCCACCAATGCCAGTGCATCTTTCAGCCGCCGGGTAATCGCCTCATCCGCATGACTGGGTTCGGCGACACCACTGGGGTGATTGTGAAAAAACATCACCGCGGCGGCATTGAGGGTTAGCGCCTGCTGCACCACCACGCGGGGGTACACTGCTGCACCGTCAATCGTTCCCTGGAACAGCTCAGCCGTCTCGATCACTCGATGCCGGTTATCCAGGTACATGCAACCAAACACTTCTGCTTTCCGGTCGGCCAACAGCACCCGCAAATAGTCGCGAGTGGCGTTGGGACTGGGCAGCTCGAGCCCCGGTCGATGCAGGTCCCGCAGAACCGCAAGAGCCAGCTCCATTAGAGACTGCTTTTCAACGTCGTTGAGCGTTGCGATCTTCAGCGTCGCCAAACGGTTTTTAGGATTCACCTTTGCAGGCGATGATTTCGAGGCCATGACTGGTCTCCTTCGATGGTGCGGGGAGACCAGTCCCGCGAGGAAGTGGTTTCCTCGCGAGATTGAAAGATTGGCAGCATCGGTAGATGCTGCCAGGGATTGTGGTTAGGCGGTGGCATCTCTGGCGACAGGCGCCAGAAACGGTTGTCCGTCGACTTTGATCCACTGGAATCGCAGCAATCGGGACTTCAGACCAACGCCTGTTGTGCCGGCACGTTCACCTTGTTTAAAGGTAAATGCTTCTGCCTGTAAATCGCTGAGGTGAAACCCCACCAACACTTTCATGTCGGCTTCGACTGCAGGCATCAGCTGGCGCACCAGATCCTTCGCTTCTTCGCCCGATACCACACAATCAAAGTGGGTATGCTGGACGTTGTCGGCAGGCCCTCGCAATGCGGCGATCGTCACGCTGAGAAAGGAAGATCCATTCTCGAGCGTGACTTCACGCGCACGATTAAGGTAACCAATACCGTGGATATCAAGATCGAAATACTTCGGTTTTTCAGAGGTAGTTTGTCTACTGGTCATAACACATTCTCCTTGAACATAATGAACTGTCAGGGAACGCGATTCCCTGACGGGAAGGCGCTTCCCGACAGGGTGAGTAAAATCAGGGCAAGCCCTGACAATGGATTGACGGTAACCCGCAGTATCGCTTGCACAATCCGACGATACTTGTTGCCACTGAGACCGCAGTGACCACGTATAAAGCCTTTAGAAACCACCCGCTGTGTCATCACAGACATATTGTAGGTACTTGAGCATTCCTCGTGCATTCGCAAAAGCTGCGTGATCGGGAATCGTCTGATTCGGGAACCAGTTGGCTATGTCGGTTGCGAGCGCTGCACTGCCACCACCCACAAATAGCACCTGATCAAGTTCGACACCCAGTCCTAGCTTGCGCCGGGTCTCGGCGTAGAGCAGCTCCACCAGTTCTCGCTTCGCAGCAGCCACCATGGCCGTGATATCATGATCCTTGCCATGCAGGCGTAATCGGGAGCTGTCCACCGCCCTGGCGATACTCTGCTCACCCAGTTCGCTCATATCGAAGGTTTGCTGAATAAGATCAGCGACCCGGGACTTCACATTCAGCATGCCCCGGTTGAGGGACCCGGACGAGCCGTGAACGATGCCTTGATCTTGCACCACCACAAAGTCCGTCGTGCGCCCGCCAATATCAACGATAGCGATGGGTGCACTTAGTCGATCACCATCCAGTGTTACACCATCGGCCTGCGTTACGATGACATGGTCATACCAGGCAGCAAGCGCTTCGGGAATCACCTCATGAAAGGCAACACTGGCACTCAAAATGGATTTGCCCGGTTTTGCGCTATTCGGCTTAGGTTCAACCGATAGCTTCAGACTCTCGCACTTTCGATCAATCTCCTGTTGACGCAGCTGGCCGTCGTGGCGGTAGTACGCAGAGACAGGCAAGCCCGTCACAAGATGAATAGAACGGCCCGACAAGCCCGCCTGTTGGAAGGCGTGCTGTACAATCACGCGATTGAGGGCAGAACTGGGGTATTCGTCGAACTGTGTCGCCTCACCGTCGACGGCACCCACCGAGTAAACGGTTCCACCGGTCTCGTACTCAAAAATCCGTTGCTCCTGCTCTCGAATCCAAGTGACACCAGCAGAGCCAATTCGCGCTCTGGAGGGCGCACTAAACAGCCGCCCATCGGCTAACGCCACCTTGGTATAGGCATACCCGTCATCAAGACCCACCTGAACGACAGACATAGGATCCGAGGTCAGTTGCGAAGTTTTGTCAGCCTGTGTTGGCTTTTTATCGATGCGTTCTGTCACAGTCTATTTCCTCGAAATCAATCCCTGTACGCTAATGGCCTATAACGCTTCGCAGCTGCGCAAAGGGCTTTTCACAATGGGCATTGGGGCTACTCTGGGCGTTTTCAGCGCATTGCTGGTCGCCAGACCCGGGTGATGCACCGCTTTTGGAACTACGTGCACCACTGCGCGTCGCTGGCATACGCCAATGCAAATATCGGCGTTCGGCATCATCTTGCTGAGGGATCGGCGGTGCTTGCGATTTGATAACCTGACACTCCGTATTGAAGCCAGTCATCAGCAAGCCTCTTAACCAATCTTTTCGCCGCCGCTGCGGCAATCGCTGTAAACGATTGAGAATCATCGCTTCCAGGGGAATACGCGTATCGAGAATGATATTCAGGCGTTGTTGAGTCGCGGCTAGCATGGCAGCTATCCATCCTGGCAAGCAGGATTACAAATCGCACTCGCACGCTGGAATGTGACGGGGCGTAGCGAAGGTAGTTTGTCACCGTCGAGTATCTCCTGTGGCAAGTCCCCCATACATTCACGCGCTTTCGCTGCTCGCGCGGTGCCTTGATGTATGTCGCTTCGACTGACCTCCAGATACTGGTAGCTTTGGGGCAGTGCAAATACGCGCCGCAGCCACCGGCCACTCCCACTCACCTGTTCAGCGATATCCGCCGGTGAATCCATGCCCAAATGTCGGACTGTCATCCAGGCGCACATCATGCGGTCATAGTCAGCAAGCATCTGCGCCGCCCGAAAAGCATAAGGATTGGCAAACTGTAGCGAAACTCGCTGGGGTCGACTCGACTGCGCAAAGGTCACGTCGAAGCACTCGACGCTGACCAGCACGGCCTGAAGTTGTTCCTGCAAGCGATGTAACTGCGAACGCACATCACCAATACTGGCTTCCACCTTGATCAGCCACCAGTCGGCGAATGGGTCATCCGATCGGATGGCTTGCCAGAGCACCTTCAAGCGCTCTGCAAAACCAACCAGGCCCATAATCGCCGGCTTGCCTTCGCCGCCACGCCTCCCCCTGATCAAGCTTTGTGCCTGATAGGTCTGGACGTTCAACCAGACCTCGCCACGCAACGCACCGGGCCCCGTACTATCCGGTTGATCAACAGGCTGTTCGCCTGGGAGGTCGACATGAGTATTCATCAGCGCGGTTCCTATCAATTTTTCACCACGCTATGAACCCACGAATCCCTCCCGACGACCACGGAGTATCTCGCCAAGTGCCGTGGAGGTTTAAGTCCTGCTATGAGGTACTGGTCCTTCAAACTGGTGACAGTGGAACCACCTCAAGAATGGCGTTCCATCCACGCTTCAACAACCGGACGGCAGGCAGAGGGGCTGAATCAGGAATCATCCTTCGCGTTGAATGAGAGACGCAGTTTGGCAATTTGTTCGATGCCATAGGCCCGCGAGCGTTCACGTTCCTCAGCCTTGAGTGCCTCCTGCTGTGGATCTACGGGTGGCGGAGCTGACTGGGCACGAGACAATCGGCCTTCAGCCACCTTGATGCCGAGATTGGGTATAAATTCACCCTTGTCCGCAGCCTTGCACAGCGAATGCAGGAAACGCAATTCGTCGTAGACCGGTTTCATCCCTCTTTGCTCTGAGTCCAGCCGACCCTGCAATTCATCCAAGACAGACTGGCGAGCCTCGGGAGCGATCATGCCAAGGTAACGATCTGCCAGCAGTCTCTGGTTTTCCGACAGCCGGGGCGGATAAATCAGGGGTTTATCAGAACATGAGCTTGCTGCCGGTAAAGCACTCTCGTTGCTGTTGGCATTCTGTGTAGGGGTTGTTGTTGTAGTTGTTTTATAATTACTACTACAACCACTACTGTAGTGTACTTTTTCCTCCGTCTTTGAATTTTGGTCACGGTCACCGGCCCTGCCAGATCTCTGCGGCGACGGCTGTTTAAGTCGGTTAACAGATGCGCCGGTGAAGGCGAAGTAGCGACTCGAGCCGTCTGTGTTTTTCCCTTTCTCTGCCAGAAACTGCGCCGCACGCAGACGACGCTCCGACCCCGCCTCTCTTTCCGCAAGGTTTTGTCCGTCCCGAATGGTTTCATCCAGACTGTCTGATACGCCCTGCGCAACGAGACGCACACGTCCGTGGTGATGTTGCTGAGACTGACTGACAAATGCCATATAGGCATCGTCAAGATGCAGGGCGTCAACCAGCGGCAAGGGCTCGTCGTGCAGAACATAGATGTTGCCGGTAAAGCGGCCGGATTTTTGACGTAGCCTGGCGTATAAGGTTAGCCAGCGGGTGAGCCGCAATATCGCAATCGCCCGCGATACGGTTGACGTTGAGGAAACGTTAGTCTGGTTAGCAATGGTGTCGTAATCAGGGAAAGCCGTTCGTCCTCCGGTTTCTCTGGCGTGAGACATAATGACCATCCACACCACTTTATCTACCGGCTCAGGATGGGATCCTGAATCACCATGGCGGGAACCGCCTGGTGCCAATTGCCGACAAATAACATAGCGTCGGACGACGCTACTGCACCCTCACCTGAATTCCGAAATGGTTGCTTTGATTAGGGCATCGAGGGCAACTGTTTCCGGTCGCGGTACGGCATCTTCATGGGCCATGCTCGATGACCTGATTCGCTCCGGCGCCTGCCATAGGCTCGCCGTATGCCTCCCACCGTTGCACCAGTGCCCAAATACACCGTAGCGCGATGTCCGTCTCGTGGTAGAGACCGAGATAGTCTGCTGCCGACAGCGGGGCTTCCGCACACGCCTGAACCCGTTCCTGCCAGGCGTACCACAGTGTATGTGTATCGGTCTCATCGAGCTCAGGCGGCCTTCCCACAGAGGGCGTCAGCGTCAGCACTCGACGCCATCGCGTGTACTCACGTGAACTCATCCCAAACAGCTGCTGCATCATATCCAAGGGGGCATCGGCCACTATCAGCGTGCGCTGTAGCTCTTCAGACTCCCGCTGATGGCGCAGGTGTGCCAGCATGGGCCAGAACACCTCCCTGTCCAGGTCTATTTTCAGACAATGCACGCGGAGCGCATCGGCTCGATAGAGGTCAGCCAGGTTGATCCCCTGTAAAGCATCCAGCTCCTTGGGACCGAAATTCATGCTTCGCAGGGCCTGCTGGTCACCTTCGGCCAAGCAACGGACCGCGTATAGGAGAACGGCAGAGGTGAGATCCGCTTCCTTATTAGATGACATCAGCTGTCACCTTCCGCGGTGTCCCACAACGCCAAGCCAGCATCAAAGGCACACCGTTTTAGCGTACGATAAGTCTCCATCATCTGCAGCAGAAGCCGCCAATCCTCGGGATTGAGCTGCTGCCAAAACTGGCAGCCCATGTGACCAGGGTCTAGCGTCCAAACATTGCTAAATAACAACTCCGCATCCTGCGATGCCAGTGCCCGGTGCAATATCGAGGACTCGTCAAGGTCATTCAGCAGGACATCCACGGGGGCCGCGGTGACCTCTGAGCAGGCTGCCAGTTGCCACCACAGTAAGGACACCATTGCGAGCATCTCCTGATCCAGTGTTTCCGTCAGCTCCGCGGGAGGGACATCGGTCACTAAAAAGCCCATGCCGTGATCTTCAAGTGGTATGACGCGATCGCCCAAGCCATGATGTTCCGCCAAGCGTAAAGCGGTGGCATACAGGTGGCGGCGCAATGACGGAATATCCAGTGACTTCAGGTCTCGAGTACTCATCACACTTTCGGCAGAGCCCTCGGTGGTGTTACTCAAGTTGTCCGGTGATTCACCTTCTTCAATTACTGGACCTGCTGGCGCAGTTTGATGGGACGGCGACGTGTAGGCGGTTGTACTTTTACCCGACGCTTCGCTCAAAGCCACTAGCTTGTTTGGCTCGGCCTTTGGCTGCGCATCATCGCTGTCTTGTTCAGGAGTGGAGGGATATTCTAAGGGACGGCCTGCCAGGCAGGATTCGATCTCGAGATGGATGATGTGCTCACTCTGCTCTGACTCCACTGCGATCTCATGTTGCAGCGCATGGCGCAGTGGCTGGATATCCCACTCGCTGCCATCGTAGCGCCGACACAATTCAGCGAATATATCATCAAACAGGCTTTCATCGCCCAGTTGGCGATGTAGCCAGATGTGTCGAGCCGCACGCTCCAAAGCCCGAATCTTTTCAATCTGAGGGCGACCCAGGCCGGCACTCAATGCGGTTGGCATCACCGGCCACAGTGTCTGAACGGCGTACCCCATTTTAGAGATCATACTGTGACCGAGGCTGAAGCCTCGCTCCCTGAACAGGGTTTCCAGTTGCCGCTGTGACAGAGTCTCCACGGACAGTTCCGCTTCGAGCAACGATTTGGCGTCAAACACGGCATGCGCTTTATCGATAAAGGGCAGACTGCCGCGCAGTTCATTCTCCCGCAGGTGCGCGAACAACAACGCCGACTCCTGGGACCAGCCTCTGATCACACAATCTATCCAGTAAAACTGCTCTTTCCCTGTCTCCTCGTACAATTCTTTAAGGATACTCAGCCGGGTATTGCCCCCGGCATGAAGCACATAGTCAGCCGCGCCGGGTTCCTGCGAGATCACTAGCGGCTGATCCAGACCGCCGGCACGGATAGACGCTTTGATACGGTCATACTCCGGGTTTGGCTGACGGCGGGGATTGCGCCCGTAGTGGTGAATACGGGTGACCTCGATGCGTGTGGCAACGACATCGTCGGATGTGGACGCAGCGGTCGTGGACGATCGATTACTCTGTGGCATCGACTTCACACACCATTGCAGGCCGTTGCTGCGCTTCTTGTTCCTCTACCCCATAGAAGATTTCGGGGTGGCGTACCATTGAAGCGCGAGGCACGGGGTGAAGTCGCCCCCCCGATGCTTCTGCAACCAGTCTCGTCGATTGTTCGATTTGAGTCGCCAACAAGGGGCTGGCGTAGCGGTGGTTGCCCGCGATCTGGTAAAGGTAAGACACCGAGTCATTGCAGGCGACGGCGACTTCTGCTCGCTCCCTCTTCGTTGCCATCTTGAGAAAATACTTTAGCTCCATGCGAATAGACATTAGCACTGAGCAAATTGGCGGGCAAGCTAACGTGATATTTTTATGTTTATCATTTTGCTAAATTTTGCTAAACTAGCTCAATGACAAGAAAACATATCCCTATTCGACTCAAGAACCTTGAGGCTCTAATTCGCGAAGCGGGTTCGGCCGTGCGCCTGGCGCGTGCCGCAGGAACCAACAGCTCCTACCTCAGCCAGGTACGCAATCAGCTCCCTACCAAGAAAGGAACTCCACGCGCAATCGGGGATGATCTGGCGTCCAAATTAGAGGCGGCGATGAACAAGCCTGCTGGGTGGATGGATGAGGAACACCCTACTGTCCCAGATCTGACAGCCGAGCGCGACGAATCCAATACAGGCAGTCAGCATCGGTTAATACCGTGGGACCAGGTCGGCAAGGGGCACGATATTTCAGAAGACCTGCCTCCCCCATACGGCACAACGCTTTTACGGTGTCCCGTGGAATGTAGCCCGGAGACCTTTGTGCTGCGTGTGCGCGGCGCGAGCATGGAGCCCAAATTCCGGGAGGGCGAATTGATTTTCGTTGACCCACGGGCACCAGTCGAACACGGTAAGTTTGTCGTGGTTCGGCTGGAAGAGTCCAATGAGGTGACGTTCAAGCAACTGATCCTAGAGGAAGGAAAAAAGTATCTCAAAACGCTGAACCCGGACTGGCCCAATCGCATTATTGAGGTGAACCCGGACACCCCGATTTGCGGCGTCATCGTCTTCAAGGGGGAAGAGCTGTAGCGCCATTTAGCACCGCGATAACAATTTTCTCTGCGGGTTTAGTTGTCGCAGTAATTAGCTCAGTGCTAATCTTTACGCAAATCCATTCTATGAATTTGTGTGAGCCGAATGAACGATCCTCTTGAATACAGTGTGCCGCTGCCAAAATGGATCCGCGGCAAAAAGTTGACTGAGCTAACCGGGTTTCGCGTGGATGCGCAGAAACATAAACGCATACAGGGCGTGTGGCTGGAAGGTGTGCACTGGGTAAAAGCGCCCGATGGCAACATCATGTACAACTGGCGCGCAATTGATCAATGGACAGAGAGCGGCTATCACTAAAACATCGACAAGCAAGTCATCGACACTGGCATCTGACGCGGAATTGCCTGACGGCGTACAAGTACACGGTGCCACCATTCGCATCGACTTTCGTTATCGTGGTGTACGTTGCCGCGAAACATTGAAAGGACTGCGGGTCACCAAAGCCAACATCAAATTCGCGGAGAAAAAACGTGCGGCGATACTGCATGAGATTGGCCGCGAGATATTTGATTATTCCAAGCACTTCCCGGAATCCCCTCGTTGCCGTCTATTTGGCACGAACCCACACCGCGACAGAACCGTCGACCAGGCTCTGGACCTCTGGCTAGCCGTCAAGAAAGTCAGAACGGCTCAATCGACCTATATAAACTACAAATCCAAGGTAGAGAATCATGTACGCCCTCGGTGGGGGTCGTACAAACTCACCACGATTACAAAAACGGAGTTGGAGAAGTGGATCGCGGTCGAACTCAGTGCACTCGCAAATAAGACGATCAATGAAATCATGATTATACTGCGCGGCATTTTCAAAGATGCGAAAGCGGACAACATACGCAGTGACTCACCGATCGACGCGATTGATAATCTTTCTCTGGGCGATAGAGAAGACCCGGATCCTTTTACCCAGTCAGAAATAGAAACAATACTAGCCACCCCGACCCGGCGCACTCAGGAAATCAATATGATGGGGTTTGCGTTCTGGTCAGGACTGAGAATCTCCGAGCTCATCGCCCTGGCATGGGAAGATATTGACTTGAAAACCGGGACCGTCAAAGTATGCCGGGCCAGGGTGAACGGATCCTATAAACAAACCAAAACCAAACGCTCCACACGCGAAGTGGAACTGATTGATCCAGCGATTCAATGGCTGCAGGTGCAGCGTCTTTTCACCGAGCGACTGGAGACTCGTCGCCTCAAAATAATGTCGCGAGACAATAAGAAACATTTCTCCGAGGACGTTCGCCTCGTGTTCTTAAACAGCAACACGAAGAGGCCACACGAATCGGACGGGACGGTACGAAATAACTTTTGGCGTGCGCATCTGAAAAAAGCCCAGGTGCGCTATCGCGGACCGAACACTGCGCGGCACACTTTCATCAGCCAACTGCTCACCGCCGGTATCGCGAAGGAATGGATCATTCGCCAGGTGGGTCACACCAGTACGCGCATGATCGACGAACATTATGGGAAATGGATTTCTGCAGATGCGACCGGGATGGCGCAGTTTGTGTCGGAGCGATTGGGGGTTTCCGAGCGTTTGGTCCCAAGATGGTCCCAAACGGAGTCGGACATTGACATTAGTCTATTAAAATCAATGGGTTATATGGCGGAGAGCGAGGGATTCGAACCCTCGATAGGGTATTAACCTATACACCCTTAGCAGGGGTGCGCCTTCAGCCACTCGGCCAGCTCTCCGGATTGGTTTGCGGCCTCGGAAAATCCTGCAACCACAGGCGCGGCATAATACCACAGTGGCTGCAGAATCAAAGTCTCGGCTCCCTTGCGGGGTGGAGGCTAGTTGCTTTCCGATGCGCTTTCCTCGGGTGGTTTATCGTCCTGAATGCGGCTGTAAATTTCTTCGCGGTGCACGGCCACGTCTTTCGGCGCGTTCACGCCAATGCGTACCTGATTGCCTTTTACACCCAACACGGTCACGGTAATGTCATCACCCACCATGAGGGATTCCCCCACTCTGCGGGTTAAAATAAGCATGATATCCTTCTCCAGTTTCGTGTCTGTAGCGTGACCCTACCCTACACACGACAGTCATATTACGGGCCTTCCCCGGCCCGACTCATGCAATCTCCAGTTTTTCAGTACTAGTTTAGATTGCGCTAATAGCAATGTTCTGCAAGCCGGCTTCGAACGCCGGTTATGCGCACAATGTCTTTTAGGCAGCAGTTGCTCCTTCGGGTTCCCGATCAAGCCCGAACGTGGAATGCAGCGAGCGTACCGCCAGTTCCACGAACTTCTCCTCGATAATCACCGACACTTTGATCTCCGACGTGGTGATCATGAGAATGTTGATGCCGACCTCGGCGAGCGACGCAAACATTTTGCTGGCCACGCCGGCATGCGAGCGCATGCCCACGCCTACCACCGACACCTTGGCGATCTTGTTGTTGCTGGTGACCCGGCCAGCGCCCATTTCCTGGGCAACACCGCGCAGGATTTCTTCCGCGCGCGGCAGGTCGGAGCGGCTCACGGTGAACGTGAAATCCGCGGTTTGATCATGCGATACGTTCTGCACGATCACATCCACCTCGATATTGGCGTCGCCAATCGGGCCGAGAATGCGGTAGGCCACGCCGGGGGTGTCCGGTACATCCTCGATGGTGAGCTTGGCTTCGTCGCGGTTGAACGCGATACCGGCAATTGTCGGCGTTTCCATGTCGCTCTCGTCCTCAATGGTTATCAGCGTGCCCGGGCCATCCTGAAAGCTGTGCAGCACGCGCAGCGGCACGTTGTATTTACCGGCGAATTCCACCGAGCGGATCTGCAGCACCTTGGAGCCCATGCTGGCCATCTCGAGCATTTCCTCGAAGGTGATGCGTTCCAGCCTGCGGGCCTCGGGTACCACCCGCGGATCGGTCGTATAAACGCCGTCCACGTCAGTATAGATCTGGCATTCGTCGGCCTTCAGCGCGGCCGCCAGCGCCACGGCCGTGGTATCGGAGCCGCCGCGGCCCAGCGTGGTGATATTGCCGCCTTCATCCACACCCTGGAAGCCCGCCACCACCAGCACGTAGCCCGCATCCAGGTCGGCGCGCATGCGTTCGTCGTCAATCTCACGAATGCGTGCCTTGGTGTGGGCGCTGTCGGTGAGAATCCGCACCTGGCCGCCGGTATAGGATTTGGCCTGCACGCCGCGCTCCGCGAGCGCCATGCTCAACAGCGCCGTGGTCACCTGCTCGCCGGTGGAAACCAGCACATCCAGTTCGCGCGGCACGGGGCGCTCCTGCACCTGCTGGGCCAGCGCAATCAGGCGGTTGGTTTCGCCCGACATGGCCGATACCACCACCACGATCGAGTGACCCTCGGCGCGAAAGCCCGCGACCTTTTCCGCCACGCGCTCGATGCGCTCGATATCACCGACCGAGGTGCCACCAAATTTTTGTACGATCAGGCTCATCTACTGCCGTTTGCTTCCGTTGTTACGCCGACGACTGAACACTCTGCCCGCTTCCTGAACAACACCGCAGGGGGGGGCACTGAAAAGGGCGCCATTAAACACGAAACCGGCACACTATTAAACACGGTAAGCGCCCGCGCGAGCGCTACTATTCACACCCGCCCAGGCCCTAATCGAGCTGAGAGGAGACCCACTCCGGCACGGCTTCAAGCACCGCAGGCAGGTTGGCGATGTCGCTGCCGCCGCCCTGGGCCATATCCGGACGGCCGCCGCCCTTGCCGCCGAGGCGCTGGGCGAACTCCTTCATCAGGTCGCCCGCTTTCACGCGGCCGGTGAGATCCTTGGTCACTCCGGCGGTCAGCGCGATCTTGTCGTCGTTCACCGCCGACAGCAGTATCACCGCGCTGCCGAGCTTGTTCTTACACTGGTCGAGCGTGTCGCGCAGGGATTTCGCGTCTGCGCCCTCCACGTTCGCCGCCAGCACCTTGATGCCCTGCACCTCAACTGCCCCGGCGGTCAAATCGCCACCGGCAGAGCTTGCAAGTTTTTGCTTAAGGCGCGCCACTTCCTTTTCCAGCTCGCGATGGTCGCTGCGCAACGCGGCCACCTTGGCGGCGACGTTACCGGCATTGCCTTTCACCGCTTCGCACACCTCGGCCAGGCATTGCTCGCGCTCCTCGATGTACGCCAGCGCCGCGGCGCCGGTGACCGCCTCGATGCGACGCACGCCGGAGGCCACGCCGGATTCCGCCACGATCCGCAACAGGCCGATATCGCCCGTGCGCGACGCGTGGGTACCGCCGCACAGCTCTACCGAAAAATCTTCCGTGCCCATGGCCAATACGCGCACGGCATCGCCGTACTTCTCGCCGAACAGGGCCATCGCGCCGGCGGCGATCGCATCGTCCATGGCCATCACGCGGGTGGTGACCTCGGTGTTGCCGCGAATCTGCTCGTTCACCAGCCGCTCGATGCGCTGCAGCTCCTCGGCGCTCACGGCGGACGGATGGGAGAAATCGAAGCGCAACCGCTGCGAATCCACCAGAGAGCCCTTCTGTTGCACATGTTCGCCCAGCACCTTGCGCAGCGCAGCGTGCAGCAGGTGCGTGGCGCTGTGATTCAACCGCGTGCGCTGGCGCACGCTCGCATCCACGGTGGCGAGGAGTGTGTCGCCCGTGCGCAGCGTGCCTTCCAGCACGGTCACGTGATGCAGGTGCTGGTCGCCGGCCTTGGTGGTATCGGTCACCTCCACCTTCAGCGAGGCGTCTTTTCCCGCTGCCATCAGGTAACCGGTATCGCCCACCTGACCGCCCGATTCGGCGTAGAACGGGGTGCGATCCAGCACCAGCACGCCGCTGTCATCTTTGCCGAGGCTTTCAACCTCTGCGCCATCCCGCAGCAGCGCGGTCACGCTGCCGGTATCCTCCAAGCCGTCGTAGCCGGTGAACTCCGTGCGGCCTTCGAGAGCGAGCACGTTGCTGTAATCCACCTTGAAGGCGCCGCTTTCCTGTGAGCGCGAACGCTGCTCGGCCATGGCCGCCTCGTAACCCGCGATGTCCAGGGTGAGTCCGCGCTCGCGGGCGATATCGTTGGTGAGGTCCACGGGGAACCCATAGGTGTCGTAGAGCTTGAACACCAGTTCGCCGGGGATTTCCGTACCGTCGAGGCCGGCCAGCGCCTCATCGAGAATCTGCATGCCGTTGTCGAGGGTGCGCGCAAACTGCTCTTCCTCCAGCAGCAGGGCTTTCTCCACCTGCGCTTGCGCCTCGGCCAGTTCGGGGTAGGCCGCGCCCATCTCGCGCACCAGGGTGGGCACCAGTTTGTAGAAGAACGGGCCGGTTGCGCCCAGTTTGTTGCCGTGACGCACCGCACGACGAATGATCCTGCGCAGCACGTAGCCGCGCCCCTCGTTGCCCGGCAACACGCCGTCGGCAATGAGGAAGGCGCAGGAGCGGATATGGTCGGCGATCACGCGCAGGGATTTCTCGGCGAGGTCGGTAACGCCCAGTATGCGGCCCGCTTCCTCGATCAATGCCTGGAACAGGTCGATTTCGTAGTTGCTGTGCACACCCTGCAGCACCGCGGCGATGCGTTCGAGGCCCATGCCGGTATCCACGGAGGGCTTGGGCAGCGGGTTGAGCGTACCGCTGCCATCGCGGTTGTACTGCATGAACACCAGGTTCCAGATCTCGATGTAGCGATCGAGATCGTCGTCCTCGCTGCCCGGCGGGCCGCCCGGCACATCGGCGCCGTGGTCGTAGAAGATCTCGCTGCAGGGGCCGCAGGGGCCGGTATCACCCATCTGCCAGAAGTTGTCGGCGTCGAGGCGCGATATCCGCGCCCTGGGGAAGCCGATGTCGTCTGTCCAGATCTGCTCCGCCTCGTCGTCGCTGATGTGTACCGTGACCCAGAGCTTCTCCGGCGGCAGCTTGAGTTCGCCCGTGAGGAACTCCCACGCATAGCGGATGGCCTCGCGCTTGAAGTAATCGCCGAAGCTGAAATTGCCAAGCATCTCGAAAAAGGTGTGGTGGCGCGCGGTGTAGCCTACGTTTTCCAGATCGTTGTGCTTGCCGCCGGCGCGCACGCAGCGCTGGCTGCTGGCGGCGCGCTCGTAGGGCCGTGGATCGGTGCCGAGGAAGGTATCCTTGAACTGGTTCATGCCCGCGTTGGTAAACAGCAACGTGGGGTCGTTGGCGGGCACCAGCGAACTGCTCGCCACCCGGGTATGGCCCTGTTGCTCGAAATAGGCCAGGAAGGCCTCGCGAATCTCGCCCGTTTTCATATGTGCTCTCTGTGCGCTGTGCGGCTGTGGCGGCTAACCGGCCAGGTGGCCTTCAGCGAAGTGCAGGCCCCCGAGAATGTGCAGGTGCAGGTGAAACACGGTCTGCCCGGCACCTTCGCCGTTGTTCACGACCAGGCGAAAGGCATCGCCCACGCCCTGCTCCCGCGCGACCCTGCCCGCCACCAGCATCAGGTGGCCAAGCAGTTCCTGGTCGTCCAGCGTGGAATCCACCAGCCGGGGAATCCCCTTTTTCGGGATCACCAGCACGTGCACCGGGGCCTGGGGGTGAATGTCGTTGATGGCGATGCAGTGCGCGTCCTCATACAGAAAATCGCAGGGAATATCGCCGTTGATGATTTTGCCGAAAACCGTGTCAGACATGCGCAGCTACCCTTGCTAGCGGAGTTTTTCGTCGGCGGTGAGCAGGCGCGCCTCGTTTTCGAGCATCACCGGAATACCGTCGCGCACCGGGTACGCCAGGCCGCTTGCCCTGCACACCAGCTCATCCTTCTTCTCATCGTATTCCAGGGGCGCCTTGCTCACCGGGCAGACAAGAATACTGAGGAGCTTTTTGTCGATCATGGGTGTTCCGGGCCAGTACAAAGGGGCCACAGTATACGGTTTTTTTGTCGGCATTGGCACGCACAGGCTACTGTGCGGGCATGGGTGGCACCAACAGTTGGGGGTCGATCCGTTCATTGCGCCAGCTCATCCGCCAGTCCAGGTGCGGCCCGGTGGCACGACCACTGGCGCCCACGGCGCCGAGCAGCGCGCCGCGCGCCACCTCGTCGCCGGGCGCCACCTCCACCGCGCTCAGGTGCAGGAACGAGGACGACAGGCCATACCCGTGATCGAGAATGATCGTACCGCCGGAGTAGAACAGATCCGTCTCTGCCAGCGTCACGATGCCCGCGGCGGGCGCGCGCACCGGCGTACCGGTGGGCACGGCCACGTCCACGCCGTAGTGCGGGCTGCCGGGGTTGCCGTTGTAATACCGCTGGCTGCCGTACACGCCGGATATCGGTCCCTGCGTGGGCCAGCTGAAGCCGGACAGCGCATCCTGGAGCAGATCCGGGCGCTTGAAGCGTTGTGCTTTTGCATCCGCCACCAGCTTGCGCTCACGCGCAATGCGCGCCTGATGCTCCGGCGAGGGAGTGACGGTTTGCTGCGGTACGCCCTCCACGCGCTGAATACGGTACTCACGCGCCGCAATGGCCAGGGACTGGCGACAGGGTGCGGCGCCCTGCACCACCAGTTCGGCGGACGCGGGTGCATCGCGGCCGAAACCCAGCAGCGTGGTGCCGTCGGGCAGAACGTCCAGCGGCTTGCCGTCGAGCGTGGCCGAGCTGCCCGCCGGCAGAGCGCCCCAGGCCAGGCCGCCCTGCGTGAGCTTGCCGCTCAGGCTCACGCAGTCGGCCACGCCGAGCGGGCTCACCAGCGAGGCGCCCAGGCCGACTGCCAGCAACAGCAGCGCACGCAGGCGGCCCGGGCGCGCCACCTCGCCCCTCACCACGGGCAGGCGCCCGATGCCGCCCTTTCCATACAGCGCTACACAACGCGGATTTCGCACCCTGGTCTCCCTGTTTACCGACTCCCGCTGCGCCAACACCATCGCCGCAGCCCAGCGCCCCTTTCTATCAGCGCGCGCCGGGCGAGTAAAGCGCGCTGGTCTCGAACGCGCCTCCGGCGGTAGAATCCGCGCCATGGGACGTTACCGACCGCCGCGACCGCGCGGCTCACGCTACATCACGCCGGAGGGCGAGCGCGCGCTGCGCGCGGAACTGCACCAGCTGTGGAAGGTGGAACGCCCGCAGGTGACACAGGCGGTGCATGAGGCGGCGAAGAACGGCGACCGCTCGGAAAACGGCGATTACATCTATGGCAAGCGCCGCCTGCGCGAGATCGATTCACGCGTGCGCTTCCTGAACAAACGGCTGGACGAGGTGGAGGTCGTCACGCGCCCGCCGGACGATACCAGCCGGGTGTTCTTTGGCGCCAGCGTCATTCTTGAAAACGCCGCGGGCGAAGAACGCTGCTGGCGCATTGTCGGCCCGGACGAGTTCGACATCGCCGCCGGCCGCCTCAGCATGGATTCGCCCATGGCGCGCGCCATGCTCGGCAAATCGCTGGACGACGAAGTGCGCGTTGCCAGCCCCTCCGGGGAACAGCGCTACCATATCGTCGAGATTCGCTACGCCCAGACGTGAAAAAGGGGCCCGGAGGCCCCAACACACATCACAGGATACGGCCGCTGCTTACGCGGCGGGCCCGCTCTTCACTAGAACGTCCACTGCACACCCACCAGCGCGGTGCGCGGCTTGTTCGGGCGCGCGCCGTCGGGCTGACGCGACACGATCGCTTCTTCATCGAACACGTTTTCCACCTTCAGGTAGAGCGCCATGCTGTCGCTGTAGGCGTAGCGGCTGATGTAATCCACGACGAACACCTCGTCCGTGGTGTCGAAGCGGCTGCCGCTGTTGTTGCAGCCGACGTCCACGCACATTTCGTCCGTGTACTTCGCCACCGCGTAGTTGTTCCACCCCATGGGCGTTTCCAGGCCCACGCGCAGGCTGAACGTGTTCTCCGGAATGGCCGCCAGCTGGTCGCCCTCGTCGAACCCCTCCTGCACATTATCTTTACTGATCTCCGCCTGCGTGTAGGTGTACATGAGGTCTACCGGCAACTGGAAGTCCCCCAGCGGCAGGCTCGTGCCCAGCTGCAGTTCGAGGCCATAGATTTCCGCCTCGCCGGTGTTAAGCGTGCCGGAGGTTTCGCCGTTACTGCAGGGGCTGGCGTTGGAACAGTTCTCCGTCTTGTTGTCGAAATCGCTGTAGAAGCCCACGGCTTCCACAAACACCGGCCCGCGGTAACGCACGCCCGCCTCCCAGTTGGTGCTGGTTTCGGGCTCCTCGTTCTCCAGTGCGCCGCCGCCGATGGGCGAGAACCCCGCGTGCACGCCGCCCAGCAACTGCCAGCTCTCGCCGAGGTCGTAGGTAAAGGCCACGCCGGGCAGCCATTCGCTGGAGCTGTTCTCGCGCTGGCTGCCCAGCTGGTTACGCTCCGGGTCGTCGTACTGCTTGCGCTCTGAATCCACGTTTTCATAACGCAGCGCCACGGTCAGGTTGAGGGCCTCCGTCGCCTGCCAGCTGTCTGTCAGCCACAGTGACTACGCGTCGGCCGTTTCCACGCGGTTATCACTGCCGGTAGGGCGCTCGCGCTCCACGAACACCAGGTCGCCGTTTACCTGATCGAAGATATCCACGGGCTGGAAGCGATCCATTTCGTCTTCGTGCACACGCCCGCCCACGGCGAGCACATGGTCGCCGAGATCGATATCCGCGTTCAGCTCGATCCCGTAGGATTCATACTTGCGGTTGTTGGCCTTGTACTCCAGGCCGGCGAAATCCCCGGTACCGTCCAGCACAGCCTGGGTCTGCGCGTCGCCCGCATTGGCGGCGGAGATCAGGCTGCCGCCACCGTCGAGCTTGAACCAGTTGCGCGAGAACTTGTTGTAGTAACCGGTCGCCGAGAGCAGCACGCTCTCGTCCAGCGCGAAGCGGTACACCAGGTTGTAGCCCTCGTGCTGGTTGTCCATTTCGTCCGGTTCGGAAATGCCGTAGCGTCGCTGCGCGTCGCGGTCGAAATCGGCATCGGTGAGCCCCAGGTAGGTTTCGTCCGACGTCTCCTCGGAGTACTGACCCTTGAACAGCAGGCTCTGCCGCTCGCCTTCCCAGCTCAGCTTGAGCAGGTAATCCTGGATATCGTAGCCGGAGTCCTGGCTGCTGCGATCAATATCCTTGAAGCCGTCGCTGCGCAGCTGGGCGGTTTCCAGCAGGTAGCCGAGGTTGCCGCTGCGCCCGCCGTAATTGCCGAGGAAATCGAGTTCCGCGTTTTCGCCGTAGGACAGATCCACGTTGCCGCTGTTCTCGTCGGGAATGGGGGTGGACACCAGGTTCACCACGCCACCGGTGGTTTGCGGACCATAGCGCAACAGCGATGCGCCCTTCAACACTTCCACCTGGTGCATGCGCGCCATCGTGGGGAAGTAATAGGCCGCCGGGTTGGAATAGGGAGCCGGCGCGATCATCACGCCGTCTTCCAGCAGCGTGATCTTCCCGGAGCGTTCGGAGGTGGCGCCGCGAATGCCGATGTTGGGGCGCAGGCCGTAGCCGTCTTCCTCCAGCACGTACACACCCGGCACCGTTTTCAGGAGCTGGTTGATATCGGCCGCCGCTTCGATGCGAATCTGCTCGTTGTCGATCACCGCACCGGTGCCCGGCAGCTGGCGCGCGTCTTCACGGCTGCCGACGATCGTGACTTCCTCGATAGTATGGTTATCGGCCAGCGCGGACGAACCCGCGATGGCGGCCAGTGCGGCCGCCAGAATCTTGCGTCTCATGATGCTCCTTAGTATGTCCGACGGGGTTTCACCCCGGGAAATGGATACCGGCGGGCATCATATTAAGAACAATTCTCATTTACAACATCATATGAGAAATATTCCCATTTAAAGAAAAACCCCCGCGGCTGCGGGGGTCAGGAGTCAGTGCCGGGGCAGGCCCCTATCAGGGCGCACCCCCGGGCACGTAGCCGTCGGTGGTGCACGGCAGGCTGGGGTCGCACAGGTCGACAAACTTGCCCTCCCCCTCAGGCCGCAGGAAGGCGGACTTCTGCGCCTGGGCGACGGGATCCTTGCGCGGCAGGCTGTGCGGGTCCTCGCCGAAGTCCGGCTCGAAGGGCGGCAGGTTGACGGTGGGCGGAGCGAGTGTGCCGCCGTCGCGCGCGCCGCCGCCGATGGGGCCATCGTCCCAGTAGGTCAACACCGAGCCGGTGAAGTCTCCGGCGGGTACGGGCTCCAGACCCACGAAGGGGTTGGTGTCCGGATGTCGCCCGGGCTCCAGCGCGGGTACGCGCAGTTTCGCGCCGATACTGCGCGCCATGAACTCGGCGGCCCACATGCTCACCTGGTGGTCGCCATAGGCCACCTGCAACAGCACCGAATGGGCGGGCGTGTTGGGCAGCAGGTTGCGCTCGATGTGGTACACATAGCCGCTCGATTCAGACCTGTCCCACAGCATCTGCACCATCGACAGGATGAAACTCTGGTCTTTCACGCTCGGGTAACCGCCGCCGTCCGGGCCCGTTGCGGAACCACTGAGGAACGTCGAATAGACCTCGAAATCGATACTGCGCCGCAGCAGGAAGCTGTACGACATGCCGGGCACGCCCAGCACGCCGCGTGTCACATCCTGGATCACGCCCATCAGCGCGCCACCGAGAATGCCGCCCTGGCTGTTGCCATCGTAGAACACCGTGCTGTTGTCGAACACGGCGGTTCCGCCTGCCCGGAACGCCTCGTGCGCGGCGAAGCCCTGCTCGTGCTTCATCAGGCGTGCCAGGAACATGAAGTTCAGCATGCCCTGCTGCTGCCGGTCGAGGAACTGGCGTATCTGCGTCATGTCCTGCAGCGCAGTCACCGCCACGCCCACATCCTCCGAGGCAAAGCCGCTCCAGTCGGTGGCGCAGAACATCATCTGGTGATCGTTCGCCATGATGTTGATGTTCTCCCCCGTACCGCGCTTCACCTCGTTGGCGCTGCCGAGCAGGCCGTGGCCGTACAGCGAAGGCCGCGCCTGCACCTTGGGCGGCGCGTCGAAATCCTCCGCCACCGAGCGCGGCACCTGGCACACGAAACGGGCGCTGAAGACGCTGTCGGCGCTCAACCTGTCCGGCAGGCCGTCGTCCGGCTCGGCGTAGTAAAACCCGGAGCCGGGCGCGCCGTCGGGCGAATCGAGGAAATTGGGCACGCTGAAGGTGCCGGAAATCTCGCGCGACATCTGTTCGTCCTGCCCGTCGGCGCAACCATCCATGTCACAGGGCGCAAAATCGATCACCTCCTGCACGTTGAACGTCGGCGCCGCGTTACCCAGCGCGGCGAACGCCTCGTCGCGAATGTGCAGCAGACGCTCGGTGATATTGCGCACGCTGGCGATATTGAAATCCCAGGCGAGGTACAGCCCTTCACGGGCGACGCCCGCGTTCTCCAGCGTTGCGAAAATGTCCTCCATCGCGGGGCGACGCGCCTCGATGGCAGGGTTGTCGGTAAGGGTGTTGTCGCGGAAGGCGCGAAACACCTCGGGGGCCTCCAGCAGTTCGCCGTTGGCGTCGCGCATATTGCTCAGCGCCACGATGTAGCGCTCGCCGCGTTCGAACTGCACCATCGGGCGAATGATAAACGCCTGCTCGGCCGGGTCGTCGGTGTTGGCGTCCAGCTCGGCGAAGATCAGGTGGCGCTCACCGGTGCTGGCGCGAATCACCACCACCGGGGAATCGGCGGCCAGCGAGCGGGAAAGATCCCCCAGCGGCGGCGCGCCGGTTTGCTCGAGATCCACCCCGGGCACCTGCGCAAGAATCTTCTGCGAGGGCGAGAAGCCGTCGTTACGGTTCCACTCGGCGGGATCGATGGGCACGCCCTGCTTGTTCACCGGCATGGAATCCATCGACAGGTTCACACGCCAGCCGGTATCCGTATCCGGGTCTTCCACCACGAACGCGCTGCTCGGCCAGGGGAACATGCAGTTCAGCTGATCGAGTATTTCACAGCGCTCGGCGTTGGGCGTTTCGATACTGATGGGATCGGGCCCCGGCGGCCCTCCCGGGTTGCTGTCGCTACCGTCGGAACAACCGGTGAGCGCCAGCAGCAGGGCCAGCGAACAGGGCACGCCGATGCGGGGTTTGCGGGAATGCTTCACGGTGAATCTCCTTATTATTGCGGCGAACAACGACCTGGATGGCCGTTCAACGCGTTACGGACTCTTCTAGTATAGACAGCGCCCGGCCAATCCTCACCCTCTTAGCGCAGCGCCGCGTAGACCATGTTTTCGAGCTGGCCGCGGAAATCGAAGGTGCTGGAGGGCATGAGTTGGGTCATGAACAGCACCACCAGCTCCTCCGCCGGGTCTACCCAGAACAGCGTACTCGCCAGCCCGCCCCAGTAAAAGCTGCCGCGAGAGGCCGGGTGGCCGTTGGCGACCGGGTCCAGGCGCGTGGCGAAACCCAGGCCGAAGCCAACGCCCTCGTAGGCCGATTCGCTGAAACTGCCGGTGGCATACTCCGTCATGTCGGCGCCGCCGGGCAGGTGATTCTGCGTCATGTAGGCCAGCGTGCGCGAGCCGATGATGCGCTGCCCGTCGAGCGTGCCGCCGCCCAGCAGCATCTGGCAGAAGCGGTGGTAGTCGCCCAGCGTCGACACCAGCCCGCCGCCGCCGGAGATGAAGCTCACATCCGCAAAGCGGCTGTTCTGGCCATCGTCCTGCAGCACCATCTGTTTCTCCAGGTTGCGCTCGTAGCAGGACGCAAACCGCTCAACCTGTTCCGGTGCGATCGCAAAGGCCGTATCGCGCATGCCGAGCGGGTCAAACAGCGTGCGCTGCAGATACTGCTGCAGCGGCTCCCCGCTGATCACCTCAATCAGGTAGCCCAGCACGTCGGTGGCCAGCGAGTAGTTCCAGCGCTCGCCGGGCGAGAACTCCAGCGGCAGCTGGCCGAGCTCTTCGATCATCGCATCCAGGGTGTAACCGGGCCGCGGAAAGCCCACCTGCATCTTGCGATAGGCATAATCGATATTGGTGGCGCGCATGAAGTCGTAGGTGAGACCCGAGGTATGGCACAGCAGATCGCGGATGGTCATGGGTCTGCGCGCGGGCTCCGTTGCAAACAGCGGGTAACTGCCGCCGCTCCACACCCGCAACTCCCGCCAAGCCGGAATATAGCGGTGCACGGGGTCGTCCAGCGCGAACAGCCCGCGTTCGAACAGCGTCATCATGGCCAGCGAGGTGATGGGCTTGCTCATGGAGTAAATCCGCAGGATGCTGTCCTCGCGCATCGGCGTGCCGCGCTCCACGTCGGCGTGGCCCTGGATGTCGAGGAAGCAGGGCTTGCCGCCGCGCGCTACCAGCGTGAGGCAGCCCGGTATCTTGCGCGGCTCGATATAGCGCGTTTTCAGATGCTCACGCACCCGCGCGAGCTGCGCGCTGTCCATATCCAGTGATTCCGGCGTAACCGTTTCAAGCATCGGTGCGTTCCCCTGCGAAGCGAAGCGCACAGTGTGACCGCGCCGGGCGGGAAAAGGCAAGGCGTCGCCTCAGGCCAGCACGCGCGCCACGCGCTCGCGCAGGGCCGGCACCACCTCCGCGTCAAACCACGGGTTACGCTTCAGCCACAGCGTATTGCGCGGTGACGGGTGCGGCAGCGGGAAAAAGCGCGGGCCGAAATCACGAAACCGCCGCACGCGGGCGGTGAGCGCCTCGCGGGCTCTCCAGGTAGTATGCCTGCGCGTAGCTGCCCACCAGCAGCGTCAGCTCCAGCGCGGGCAGGTGGGCGAGCAGTTGGTGCATGCCGCGGTGCGCATTCCGGCGGCGGGGGCAGATCGCCGGATTTGCCCTTGCCCGATAGCAGAAGCCCATGGGCATGATGGCCACGCGCGAAGCATCGTAGAAAACGTCCGGCAGCGAGTTCAGCCAGTCGCGCAGGCGCTCGCCGCTGGGGTCGTCCCAGGGCACGCCGGATGCGTGTACCCGGGTGCCCGGCGCCTGGCCCACGATCATCAACCGCGCGCCGGCACCGGCGCGCAGCACGGGTTTCGGCCCCAGCGGCAGACTCGCGGCGCAGTGGCGGCAGGCCCGAACCTCGTCCAGCAGCTGCGTGAGAGCGATTTCGCTGTTGCGGTGCGTGCGTGACATGGCGACCTACCCGAATGTTCACTATATAGACAGATTATTGCTCGCCGACGGAGTCTCTTGCTACCATCCCTGAGCCGTTTACGGCCCCTGCGTAGCTGACGTTTCCCTGACCGATGGAGTATCCATGAGCCGCCCCTCCCTGTATGACCTGGAGAATCACGACGATTTCGTGCGACGCCACATCGGCCCCACGCGCAAGCAGCAAACTGAGATGGCGCGCGTGATCGGCTACGACGACCTCGACGCGCTGATAGACGATACCGTGCCCCGCGCCATCCGGCGCGAGCAGCCCCTGCAACTGCCCGGCGCGCGCAGCGAGCGCGAGGTGATCGCGCAGCTGCGCGAACTCGCCAGCCGTAATATCGTCAACCGCTCGTTCATCGGCTGCGGCTTTCACGACACGATCACGCCCCCGGTTATCCAGCGCAACGTGCTGGAGAACCCGGGCTGGTACACCGCCTACACGCCCTACCAGCCGGAAATCTCCCAGGGCCGCCTGGAGGCGCTGCTGACTTTCCAGCAAATGATTCTCGACCTTACCGGGATGGATCTGGCCAACGCCTCGATGCTGGATGAAAGCACCGCCGCTGCCGAGGCCATGACGCTGCTGCAGCGCGTGAACAAGAAGAACCGCAGCAACACCTTCTCATCGCCGACGACTGCCATCCGCAAACGATCGCGGTGGTGAGCACCCGCGCACAGGCCCTGGCATCGACGTGCGCGTGGGCGAACCGAAGCCCTGCTTGCGGACGGCGAGGCCTTCGGCCTGCTGTTCAGTATCCCGGCACCTACGGGCACCTGCGCGACCTCGCGCTGATCGAGCGCGCGCACGCGGCGAATACGCTGGTGGCGGTGGCGGCGGATATCATGGCGCTGCTGCTGGTCGCCTCGCCCGGCACGCTCGGCGCCGATGTGGTGGTGGGCAATACCCAGCGCTTTGGCGTGCCCATGGGTTTCGGCGGCCCGCACGCGGCGTTCTTCGCCACGCGCGACGCCTACAAGCGCTCCACTCCCGGCCGCATCATCGGCGTTTCCATCGACCGGCGCGGCAACCAGGCGCTGCGCATGGCAATGCAGACGCGCGAACAGCACATTCGCCGCGAGAAGGCCACCAGTAACATCTGCACGGCGCAGGCGCTGCTCGCGATCATGGCGGCGTTCTACGCCATGTACCACGGCCCCGGCGGCCTGCGGCGCATCGCCCTGCGCATCCAGCGGCTTACCGGCATGCTGGCCAAAGGCCTCGCCGATGCGGGCCTGCAGGCAGACAACGCCACGTTCTTCGACACCCTCACCTACACCGTGGGCGCCGAGCGCGACGCCATCGTGGCGCGCGCGCAGGCGGCCGGCATGAACCTGCGCATCATCGGTGACGATCGCCTCGGCGTGGCCCTCGACGAAACCACCTCGCGCCGCGACATCGAAATGCTCTGGGAGGTTTTCACCGGCGACGCCACCGTGCCAAGCGCGGAAACGATGGATACCGAGGTAACCGAGAACGCCGGCATACCCGATGCGCTGCTGCGTCCGCTGGATTACCTGCAGCACCCGCTGTTCAACGACTACCACTCGGAAACGGAAATGCTGCGCTACATGCGCCGCCTGGAAGACCGCGACATCGCGCTCAACCGCGCCATGATCCCGCTCGGCAGCTGCACCATGAAACTCAACGCCACCACCGAGATGCTGCCGGTGACCTGGCCGGAGTTCGCGCGCATGCATCCCTTCGCGCCCGAGGAACAGACCGCCGGCTACCGCGCGCTGCTCGATGAGCTCGCGCACATGCTGCTGGAATGCACCGGCTACGACGCGATCTCGCTGCAACCCAACGCCGGCTCGCAGGGCGAATACGCCGGGCTGCTGGCCATTCGCCGCTACCACGAGAGCCGTGGCGACCACCAGCGCGATGTGTGCCTCATCCCCTCCTCCGCCCACGGCACCAACCCCGCCAGCGCGGCGCTCGCGGGCATGCGCGTGGTGATTGTGGAGTGCGACGCGAAGGGCAACGTAGACCTCGACGACCTGCGCGAGAAAGCGCAGCGCCACGCCGATGAACTCTCGTGCATCATGGTCACGTACCCGTCCACCCACGGCGTGTTTGAGGAATCCATCATCGAACTGTGCGCGATCGTGCACCAGCACGGCGGCCAGGTGTACGTGGACGGCGCCAACCTCAACGCGCTGGTGGGCGTTGCCGCGCCGGGCAAATTCGGCGCCGACGTATCACACCTCAACCTGCACAAAACGTTCTGCATCCCGCACGGCGGCGGCGGCCCGGGCATGGGCCCCATCGGCGTCGGCGCGCACCTGCAGCCGTTTCTGCCGAGCAACCCGGTGGTGCCGGTGCCCGGCCTTGACCCCGCCAACGACGCCGTCTCCGCCACCCCCTATGGCAGCGCATCCATCCTGCCGATCTCCTGGGTGTACATCGCGCTGATGGGCGGCGAGGGCCTGACCGAGGCAACCCGCGTGGCGATTTTGAGCGCCAACTACATCGCCCACCGGCTGAAAGACCACTACCCCATTCTCTACACCGGCAGCAGCGGCAACGTCGCCCACGAGTGCATACTCGACATACGCCCGCTCAACGAGGCCAGCGGCATCAGCGAGGAAGACATCGCCAAGCGCCTGATCGACTACGGCTTCCACGCGCCCACCATGTCGTTCCCGGTGGCGGGCACGCTGATGGTGGAGCCGACGGAATCGGAATCGCTGGCGGAGCTGGACCGGTTCTGCGACGCCATGATCGCGATACGCGAGGAGATTCGCGCCGTGGAACGCGGCGACCTCGACGCGGTGGACAACCCGCTGACGCACGCGCCCCACACCCTCGCCGACGTGGCCGCCGACGAGTGGCCGCACAGCTACAGCCGCGCGCAGGCCGCCTACCCGGTGGACACGCTGCGCCGCAACAAGTACTGGGCGCCGGTAAACCGCGTGGACAACGTGTATGGGGATCGCAACCTGTTATGCGCCTGCCCGGCAATAGACAGCTACCGGGAGGACGTGGGAGCGGGGTGATTCACAGAGCGCTCAGCGCCTCTTCATGTCGCCCCGCAGGCAAGGGGGTTCAGGCGCGGCCATGGGCGCACTGCGAACGGCCCCTGCCTGAGCTGATCGCGCGGGGCACCGATGCCCTCGAAAAAAAAGAGCGCCCATTCATTCCCCGGCCTGGCTTTGTCGTTTGGAGTTCTCCAGCGCCTTTTTCATGCCAAGCCCTGCGACGGTCGTTGACCACCTGCGCGGCAACATCTTCAGGAACGAGATAAACGAAGCGTTCACAACACCCGGGGTAATCACCATTCTCCTACCCAGGGCGTTCAGTGCCTGTTGCGCGACAAATGCGGGCGCTTGCAAGCCGATAAGCTGATCCCTGGTGACCCCCTGCTGGATCGGCGCAGCGGTATCGGTAGAGCCTGGCGCCAGCAACAGGATATCCACGTTATGTGGTTTCATCTCCAGCCAAAGACTCCTTGCCAGGCTGTGCAAAAAGGCTTTACTGGCAGCGTACGGCGCTGAATAGGGAAACGCTACTTCTCCCTCTACCGAACCGGTGAAGATAAAGCCGCCACGCCTGTTCTCTACCATGTGCGGCAGGAGATGGTAGGCCAGCTTGCTCGGTGCGATGCTGTTGGTTTGGTACATGCTTTCGGTTTGCACATAGTCGTGATCAAGAAACTCGCCTTTCGCACCAAACCCCGCGTTACTGACCACCAGCCCGATACGCATGGACCGGGCTTTTTCGATCAGGGCATCGAGCTGCTCACCCTCTCCCAGGTCACACGCCAGAACCTGGACGTCTATCGGGTGTTTGGCGGTCAATTCATCGGCCAGTTCCTGTAGCTGCTGTTGCCGACGCGCCGTGATCAACAGGTTGAAACCCGATGCCGCCAATTGCCGGGCAAACTGCTCACCAATGCCGGACGAAGCGCCGGTGACCAGAGCATTATCGCCGTATCTTTCTCGTAGATCGTGCATATCGTGGTGATTACCCTGTGAAGTGATCGCTCAACCTAAACAACCTGTGCAGCAGATTAGCGGGCACCTGCGGCCTGGTAACTGCGGTGCGCTCACGACCCATGCCGGCCCCGATCAAGCACAAGGTTAACCCTCGCCGATCATCGCTTCCAGCTTTTGCAACTGCTCGACAACCGCGCTGATGGGTGATGGGCTTTCTATAAACAATAGCAACTCGTACTGGCCGCAGGTAACGCCTGAACTGCGAATGATCGGCCCAACGCATTGCCGTACGCTAAAGCAGGCCGAGGAACCACCAAGACCAAAACAATTGTAGGTATCTGCAAACAGGTAATAATGCGTCACCCCGTCTGATGAGAAGCCGTAATAGAGAAGCGAGTCGGTGCCTCCCTCCAGACTCACGCTGAAAACCGGGTTGCCGCTCTCGAACGCGTCTTCGACACAGCCGTACATGGCCGCCCGACTGCCGTCACGAAGTGCCTCGCGACAATCCAGAGCGCCCTCCCCTGACAGAAACCTGGCCGCATCGATGAGTGTGCCCAATCGCTCCGGGATGTCGGATAACATGCCCGGCTCCCAGGTGGCATTCGCGAAGAACACTGGGTCGGTTTCCGCGCAGGCTACCGGCAGGGCAGCCCGTGCTCCGGCGTTGCGCTGCTCTCGCGCGACGGTGCGGTACAGCACACATTCCGACACTGTGAATCCGAGTTGGGTGGGCGACGGCTCGGAATCGCCCGCCGCGAACTCCCAATAGAGCACGAAAAGGCGCTCGCCATTGAAGGCGAGTGAATCGATAGCCACTGAATTTGAAGTTGCAGAAGCATGCTCAGCCACAAACGGCAGGCTCTGTGTGAGCGCCATGGTCACACAGCTCTCCATTTGCTCGTAGGGCGCAGACTCCGTTTCAACGGCGTATTCATTGACAACACCACAATCGATTGCGCCTTCCCCGGCAATGATCAAGGCCGCCTCTGAGACTGTGGGTGGCACGTCTTCCTTACCTGGCTCATTGGGCTCGAGGGGTGGGGCGGGCGGGGGCTCGGTTGGCGTGGGAGGCACGACAGGCGGCGTGACGGCCTCGGAACTACCACCGGACCCACCGCCCCCACACCCTGCGAGGCTGGCGATTATGGCGGCTATGCACAGAATTCCTGGGATACTCATGATCATTCTCTCGCCCGCGTTAGACTGCCTTGTCCTGAAGATCGTCTAGCAGGGAACCACCGAAAACGCCGAGCCAAACGCGCCTGCTATGCCATTGATTATTCTGGTTGTCACCCTGGCCTTGTTGAAGGTGATATCGCTTAAAAAACCAATTACTAAAGCTATATACAGCAGGTAACCGAAACCCATATAGTCGTTGTACAAAATGGTATAAAACCAATCCTGCCCGAACACATACATGCTTGAAGATACTACTGTTGCAGCGACGAGCAAAACACCCGGAAGGAACAGGTGCTGCACGGCTCCCGGTCTCAAGAGTGATATGGCGAAAAGAATCAGGAACATAGCTACGTTTGAGCCGAGAAAAATCCTGAGATCACGCTTCAGGCTGCTCACGATTTCCAGGTACTTGCCCTTTACGAGATCGCTTAACGTACTTTCAGCTACCTGAATGCTCTTGATTCGCTCCACATAGCCCGACGTTATTGATTGTGCCAGCGCTTTCTGCTTCTCACAATCATACCCGCACATAGACGCCATTATGCTGGCAATCCTTTCGGGTAAATCGTTATCGAGACTTGCCTGAATCTTCTCTTTCTCCAGACCAAGCTCTCCCGCGATACGCAATGCGGCCTGTGTCACTGATGATTCGTTCAAGGCCTGTTGTTTCGCGCGGACTTCCTTTTCTATCTGGCTTTGTACAAACCCCCTGGCTGAAACCTCGATGGTGTCAGGCGATAAAAACGTCAGTGAAAACAGGGTGCCGAACAGCAATATTCCGAATACGCCCGTTAATCTCAATGCCGTGCTCATAGCTTACCCGGCATGTAACGAACAATACTGGAACAGCGCAAGCGTCGCAGTCTTCACCTGATTCACGCGTTCAACCTTCAGTGACCTCATAATGCCTTTCAGCAGATGCCGTCACCCGCGCCCACTCCGAGTTCGCAACACGTTTCTGATGAAATTCAAATGCTTCTCTACTTTCAAACTGCTCGAAGACATTGTAGCGGCGCGGGTCATCGCTGTGTGGTGAGACTTCAAAGGCTATGCAACCTCTTTCACTGAGCGTAGCTTCAATGTGCGCGGGCAACGCTCGCTCTACAGCCGTGATATCCGCACCAGGAAAAAGTATGTATCCACGCAACGTCACCTTATTCATCGCGGCGCGTCAGGCCCATACCGTCTACCGCAGCAGCGCATAACACGCGTAAAGTTTTGGGAGGTCGCCTCCTCGACGAAATAATGCAGAGTTCCTCGGTTTTGCCCGCGCTAGTAATTTTTCACCTGTACCCAACCCACGCTAATGTCTCCCGTTAGAAAAGTCTTGATATAACTGATAGATCATAGTTGCGGAAACCAAAAAGGCACCACCAAAACATGGAATAAACAGCAAAGGTAGTTCTGCTTCGTAGCCTCTTAAACCGAATATCACGAGCAGAAAGATGACAATCAGCTCTGTTAGTATCGCATCCCAACCAGCCGAGCTTCTATTCTCTATCGTCCTAGAAGCATAGTGCTTTATCTTGGGTCCCCAGCTAGGCTTCATCGTGAATACAACGCTGCCATTTGCGGCGGTACGCCAGTCCGTTTGTTTTTACTTGTTACGTGCGCCGCTGCCATCTGGAAGGGTGCTTACTTCCGTGCATGACGGATATGACTGATACATCTGAGCCATGGATGATGTAGAAGACGGAGAAAGGAAACTTGGGCAGCACGGCACGATGGGTACCACGGTGCACGACAGGGTAAGACATGGGGCTTTTCTCGATTGAACTCAGCATTTCGAGCACCGTATCGAGAAAGTCATCGCCCAGCCCTGGTCTTTGGGATTCATACCAAGATGCGCTTCTTCGAGGTCGAGTTCCGCCTCTTCCCTGAGGCGGATGTCATAGGTCATAGCCGTTTTCGAATATCAGAAATCACTTCTTTGGCGGGTCGACCAAGATCGCCGTCTATCTCGAATGCGTCAAGGCGGCGATCAATTTCGGCAATCTGGTCATTAGTCAAGGGCAGTGCCTTCTGGTCCCGGGCGATGCTATCCCAAAGATCTTCAACAATTCGAATGCGTTCCTCGACAGGCAAGTCTTTCAGTGATGTATTCATACTCAAATCATACTCCTCAGGCGCGCTCTGTCCAGAGCACGTAACGCCACAAGCACCGGCGGCGAAACCACGCAGCGGTTTTGACGTCCGAGTGGCTTGTTACGTTGCCGTACGCCGAACATAAAACTTTGCCTCAATTTCGTTGCCAGCCTTGCATACAGTACCGCTTTGCAAGAATGAGAAGCCACACTTTTCCAAAACTCGCTGCGAACCAAAATTCTGCACCATGACTTTTGCGAAGACGTCCTTTTGGGCAGGGAAGTTGTCACTTGCCAGAAGCAGTTTAAGTGCCTTTGTACAGATACCTTTGCCCCAAAATGACTTACCTACCCAGTACCCCACTTCGATGCTATCTGGTTCATAGGGCCAATATGAAACGCACGCTACAAGCAGACCGTCCAGTTCAACGGCATATGGCTTTCTTGTTGAGCTTGAAGCCGTGGAACTGATCCAGGTTATTGCGTCCTGCTCGGAGTAGGGAAATGGAATATTGTATGTCCATTTCGAAACTTCCTCATCTCCGACGAGTTGAGCTACTTTCGCAGCATCGTCCATTCTAAAGTGTCGTAGCTCGATATTCATTTAGGCAACGTGACGCCTCGCGCAGCGGCGAGCGAACCGAGCAGCGGTTTGCGAGTCCGGCCTGCCGCTTGTTAGGTGCTTACTTCCAGTCTCCACTACCTTTTCCGTCTTCTGGACCGATCAATGCGTCGACGCGCTCTGCAAGAATAGTTTTCTTTGCCTCAGTCAAGGCCGCTGAATCAGTTTCAAAGGGATCGTCCCAGACAGTTGAATTGCTAAATTCGTCGACGACCTCCAAAATCCATGACGCCTCTCCTTCTAGACGATAGATCTCGACGCTGACCGTCTTCCCTCCGCTTGATATATCTTGCGAAAGCGGCGATATCTCTATTTTCGGATCATCATCCATAATCGTTGGCACCGTTTCTGGAATTCGCTAGAGCACGTAACGCTCGCCGCACAGGCGCGCCACATGGTGGCGCGTCCAGCCGCCGAAGGCGGCGGTGTGCCGGCGCTTGTTATTGGGCCGATTCACCTACGAAGCCTCCCTGAGGATTCATGATAAAACTGTCGGTGAGTGGCGCCAATGACCGTATACCTCCGTTGTCGATTGCTCCGATTACGCGGACATTCCCCGCAGGTTCATCGTCCCACAAGACCTGAACTTCTACCTGAAACCCGATTTCGACCTCAGCAGCATCGACATTCCCAATAAGCTTTGCCAAATCTTTGTAGCTCATAGATCTGTAGGCACCCAGATAGCCTGATAGAAGATCGCGTGCTTTCTCTATGTCCAATGGCTTAGGCCCAATAACGCCTACCGCAGCGGCGGGCGAACCGCGCAGCGGTTTGACCGTCCGGCCCCGCAGGGGCGCACTGGCGGTACTTGTTATGTGTCCTGCTTGGCACGAGCCCTACCGACCTTAAAACGTGCCCAATAGAATACCGCAAGAGCTGGGAAAACGAGCAACCCAGTTTTTAAGCGATGATTTGGCTGAAGCCACTCTAGACGAGTATCGTTGAACCACATTATGTATGTGTTGTAGAGGAGTATCGCGGTGGCGACGAGCAGCCATGCGAAAGAGACTTTATAGATCGCACTCCAATTCATTCGTGACGACTCATATCGAAGGACACATAACGCCAAAAGCAAGCGCGCGTTTACGCGTCGCCTTGCCTTTTCTTGTTAGCTGCGATATCTCGCAAGGAGCCAGATACATATTTGTGGATTATGCTTGATACCAGTGTCTGGTACGGAATGCCTTCTTCGGATGCCCGGGACTGAACTGCAAGGAGATCCCGATTCGATAAGCGAATGTTTATCCGCTTATCCTTTCTAAATGTATTGGTCGCAACAGCCTCCAGTTCTTTCCTGCGGGCTTCGGTCAGCGTTGACTCGTATTTGCCCGATTCAACTGAGTACAGGAGTTCTCTTTCCTCTTTCGAGAGCTTTACCTTGCTCATGAGTCACCTCTCAGATACAGCTTTGTGAACTTTCTACTGGGTATGACAGTCTTTA
>JAWKZK010000009.1:0-198236 GCA_041396005.1 Halioglobus sp. | reverse complement strand
TCAAATCGCGAGACGACTTCCGCCGAGGCAATTGGCCGAGAGGAATCAGCGAACAAAACTTTGAGACTAATGAAGAAACCGTTTATGCCGAACCTTGCTGGATTAGCCATTCCGAAGATCTCTAACGCAAGCGCAATACTCATAGAATAGCCCGTTCTCCGCAGAGTCGAATCAGGCGCTATAACAGTTAATTCGTTTGACAATTTCAGTGCGGGCTTCTGCTCTTATCTTCAACATTGATAAGCCCCTATTCGATGCAAAACACCATACGATGTCTGCATTGTAGACCGACCAGGGCGCCTCGAGATACTTCTCTCATTCATTTTTTCAGTGAGCGCCGGTAACCGGTTTGGCCCTCTGTCAGCGCCTCAGCCTGAAAACACGAGTGTCGTTTCTGCCGCTTGCTGCGACTCCATCGGTCACATTCGACTTTTTCCCATGAAAAACGGCCAATAGATTGAACCCTGCTCCTGTGCAGTGGTGTCATTCAGTGGAGTAAGGAGCAGGCACATCATGGATGATATACCGGTAAACGTCGACCAGGGTGGCTCGGCCTTCATCGCCTCGCTGCGCGCAGATCTGCGCTCGAAAGGCTATGCCTACGCCACCGAGCGCACCTATATTCACTGGGTTCGTCGCTTTATCTACTTTTCTGGCAAACGTCACCCCAATACGATGGGTAAGGCGGAAATCGAGCAGTTTCTGAATCATCTGGCTACAAACCGCACGGTGTCCCCGGCCACGCAACGCACCGCTCTGAATGCGCTGATGTACCTGTATACCAAGTACCTCGGGCGCGAGCCGGATGAACTGGCATTCCAGTTTGCAAAGCCCACAAAGCGCTTGCCGACGGTGCTAACGCATGAAGAGGTAAAACGAATACTCGCGCATATGTCTGGCACACCCAAATTGATGGTAGAGCTCTTATACGGCTGTGGCCTGCGGCTGCAGGAGTGCCTCAATCTGCGGGTGAAAGATATTGATTTCGCGCTCAATACCATCACCGTGCGCCAGGGTAAGGGCGACAAGGACCGGGTCACCCTGCTTCCGCAGTCTCTCATTGCACCGCTGAAGAACCAGTTGGAGAAAGTGCTGGCCATGCATAGGCAAGATCTCGCGGATGGGTTTGGCGAGGTTTATCTGCCCAATGCCCTCCAGCGCAAGCATCCCACCGCGGCGGCCAAACCAGGCTGGCAGTTTGTCTTCCCATCATCACGGCTGGGCGCCGATCCGCGCAGTGGCGTTATCCGTCGGCATCACGTACACCACACTGCCCTGCGCAAGCACATCCGTCTGGCGGTGATGAAAACGGACATTCGCAAGCCGGTGAAATCACACACGTTCCGCCACAGCTTTGCCACGCGTTTATTACAGCAGGGTTACGATATCCGCACCATCCAGAAGCTGCTGGGCCACAGTGATGTGGCTACTACCGAAATCTACACCCACGTGCTCGGCCGCGGCGCCATGGGCGTGATCAGCCCCATCGATTCCTGAAGGCTGTATTAGGCCGCCACCTCTTCAAACGTGAACCTGGGCGCGCCCGTTCGGTTGCCCGCATGCTCTATCGTAATGGCACATATCTGCCCATCCGCGTCCAGATCCAGCAGGGTGTTCTCATCCAGGTCACGTGTTTCGACAACATTTCCGGCACGAAACTCGATGTACAGCGTATCAGTGCGCTTGAAGTATTGAACTTTCATGGCCTGAAGCTCCGGTCAAAAAAGGCATTGTGAACGGTCTCACCGTCTGGCAGCAAGATCACCCGCAGGTAACGGTCACCCGCCTCGGGTATTCTGCGCCACAAGCGCAGTCGTCCATCGGCCTGAATATGCGCTTGTTCAGGCTTTTTCACAACCTGTTCAATCCACTCGGTGCGGATGCTCGCGCGGTCTTCCCGCTGCATCACAGACAAAAAATACTCAGTCACCCTCACCGCAGTTCACGGCGAAAATCCGAGCAGTCGAGTTCGCGGAATCGGGCCTCGTGTTTGCGTAGCTGCTTTTTCCAGCTCTCCATGCGAGCGGCGGAGCCGCCCTTGCGACGAAGGCCGGTGTAGTGCTTGATGCGCTCGTGCAACTTGCGGCACTCTTTCAGCCGTGCTTCATCGTCTTGCGCCTGTGCCCCCGTGGGCAGCGCAAGCAACAATGCCAGCGCGGCGGTTTTCCCGGTTTTGCTCATAGCGGCACCTCCCTGTGCTGGCCCCACACTACCCTGCCCGCCTGCGCCGCGAAACGGCCAGATGCGGTCGGCCAGATGCGGTCGGCGAGATGCGGTCGGCACCTGTCGCCCGTTGCGGCACATTGGCCGGCGGGCCGCTTGCAATGCGCAAACTGGTCTATACTGTATATCTGTACAGTATACCCAGATTGTCGCAACACATGCCCTACGCCGAGCTCCACTGCCTGAGCTGCTACAGCTTCCTGCGCGGCGCGTCGCACCCGCACGAGCTGGTGGCGCGCGCGGCCGAACTCGGCTACGCGGCGCTGGCCATTACCGACGAGTGCTCGCTGGCCGGCGCGGTCAAGGCCCACGTGGCGGCGAAGGAAGCCGGCATCAAGCTCATTGTTGGCAGCGAGCTGCGCCTCGAGGAAGGCGTGCGCCTGCTGGCGCTGGCGCCCAATCGCGCGGCCTACAGCGAGCTGTCGGGCCTTATCAGCATGGCGCGCCGGCGCAGCCCCAAGGGGGAGTATCGCGCCACCCTGCGCGATGTCATCTTCCATCTCAAGCGCTGCCTGCTCATCTGGCTGCCGGAGCACGACGATGACGCCACGCGCGCCTACGGCCTGCAGCTCAAGCGCCTGTGCCGTGATCGCCTCTGGCTGGGCGTGAGCCACCTGCTGAGCAATAACGAGGTGCGCCGCTACCTCGGCCTGCAGGCCATGGCGCGGGCGCTGGCCCTGCCGCTGGTGGCCTGCGGCGACGTACGCATGCACACCGCCGCGCGCAAGCCGTTGCACGATGTGTTCACGGCGCTGCGGCATAACACCAGCATCGAGCAGCTCGGCCGCCGGCGCCTGGGCAACAGCCAGCAGCACCTGCGTTCGCTCGCCGCCCTGCAGCGCCTGTATCCGCCCGCCCTGCTCGAAGAGAGCCTGCACATTGCCAGCCTGTGCGATTTCAGCCTGGACGAGCTGCGCTATGAATACCCGGAGGAAGTGGTGCCCGAGGGCGAGAGCGCCAACAGCCACCTGCGCACGCTGGTGGCCGCCGGGGCGGCCGCGCGCTGGCCGGGGGGCGTGCCGCCCGATATCCAAGCGCGCATCGATACCGAGCTTGCGCTTATCAGCGAGCTTGCATACGAGTATTACTTTCTCACCGTGTACGACATCGTGCGCTTCGCCCGCGAGCGCAATATTCTCTGCCAGGGCCGCGGCTCCGCCGCCAACTCGGTGGTGTGCTACTGCCTGTTCATTACCGAGGTGTCGCCGGTGCAGGTGTCGCTGCTGTTCGAGCGCTTCATCTCGAAAGAGCGCGACGAGCCGCCGGATATCGACGTGGATTTCGAGCACGAGCGGCGCGAAGAGGTGATCCAGTACATCTACCGCAAGTACACGCGCAAGCGCGCCGCGCTGGCGGCCACCGTCATTACCTACCGCTCGCGCAGCGCGGTGCGCGATGTGGGTCGCGCGCTGGGGCTGGATGCCGTGTTCGTCAACGACCTTGCCAAGTCGCTGGCCTGGTGGGATCGCAGCACGGATCTCGCCAAACGCTTCGAGGAACAGGGCGTGGCCGGGCACAGCCACAAGGCCGAGCTGTTCTATTCGCTGGTGCAGCAGATTCTCGGCTTCCCGCGCCACCTGTCGCAGCACGTGGGCGGCTTCGTCATCACCCGCAGCCCCATCTCCACGCTGGTGCCGGTGGAAAACGCCAGCATGGCCGAGCGCACGGTCATCCAGTGGGACAAGGAAGACATCGAGGCGCTCGGCCTGCTCAAGGTAGACATACTCGCCCTGGGCATGCTCTCGGCCATCCGCAAAACGCTGGAGATGGTGCACCGTTACTGCCCCGCCATCAAAACCGTGAGCGATATTCCCAAGGACGACGCCGCCACCTGGCGCATGTTGCAGCAGGCGGATACGGTAGGCGTGTTCCAGATAGAATCGCGTGCGCAAATGTCCATGCTGCCGCGCCTGCGGCCAGACTGCTTTTACGACCTGGTGATACAAATCGCCATCGTGCGCCCCGGCCCCATACAGGGCGACATGGTGCACCCCTACCTGCGGCGCAAGCAGGGGCTGGAGGCCGTGACCTACCCGAGCGAGGAAATTCAGGCGGTATTGCAGCGCACCCTGGGCGTGCCCATTTTCCAGGAGCAGGTGATCAAGCTGGCCATGGTCGCCGCCGGTTTTTCGGGCGGCGAGGCCGACCAGCTGCGCCGCGCCATTACCAACTGGGGCAAAAACAGCAAGCTGCTCAGCTTTGAAATGAAACTCACCCAGGGCATGGTCGCGCGCGGCTACAGCGAAGACTTCGCGCGCCGCCTGTTCGACCAGATCAAGGGCTTCGGCGGCTACGGCTTCCCGGAATCGCACTCCGCCAGCTTCGCCCTGCTCGCGTGGTTTTCATCCTGGCTGAAGCGCCACCACCCCGCGGCGTTTTTTGCCGGCCTGCTCAACAGCCTGCCCATGGGCTTCTACAGCCCCTCGCAGCTCGTGCAGGATGCCCGCCGCCACGGCGTTGCGGTACTGCCCATAGACGTTAACCACTCGCACTGGGATCACCAGTTGCTGCAGGCACGCCCCGGCGAGCAGCCGCCCCTGCGCCTCGGCCTGCGGCTGGTGAAGGGTCTCAGCCGCGACGGCGCCACGCGGCTGGTGGAGGCGCGCGAGCAGGCGCCCTTCCGACAGGTGAGCCAGCTGCGCCAGCGCGCCAGGCTGGATCGCCGCGACATGGAGGCGCTGGCCGACGCCGATGCCCTCAATTCGCTGGCCGGCCACCGTCACCAGTCACAGTGGCAGATCATGGCGCTGGAGCAGCCGAAGCCCCTGCTGCAGGACGAGCAGCGGCAGACCGCCGCGTATTTCGACGACGGGGTGCAGCTGCCCGCGCCGGGCGTGGCCGAGGAAGTGCTGGCGGATTACCGCGCCACCGGCCTCACACTGCGCGCGCACCCCATGAGCCTGCTGCGGCACACGGCGCCGTTCAACCGCTGCAAGCGCCAGGTGGATCTGCCCGCGCTGGGCAACAAACGCTTCGTACGTATTGCCGGGCTGGTTACCTGCCGCCAGCGTCCGGGCACGGCCTCGGGCGTGCTGTTCATCACGCTGGAAGACGAAACCGGCAGCAGTAATCTGGTGGTGTGGAAACGCACGCAGGAGCGGTTCCGCCAGGCGCTCATGGGCGGCCGCCTGCTGCTGGTAACCGGCGTGGTGGAACAGAAAGACGGCGTGATTCACGTGATAGCGGGCGCCGTGGAAGACCACACCGCCGCACTGGAGGAACTGCACCTGAAGTCACGCGATTTTCACTGATGGCGCGCGGCTGCTTTGCAACTATAGTTAGCGTTAAAGGGCCGGGGGTCAGCGCCGCCATGGGCAGGCCCCCAACCACAGGAGGCAGGCATGCAAGAGATGCTCGCCGCGGTGCGCGCCTCGCTGCGCGAAACCGCCGCGCAAACCGGCGTGAGCGAGCTGCGCCCGGACATCCTGCGCGCCCTGGAGACGGTGCCGCGCGAGCGCTTCATCCCGCCGTCGTTGCGCCATCTCGCCCAGCGCAACACGCCGCTGCCGATCGACGCGGGGCAAACCATCTCCCAGCCCCTGATCGTGGCGCTAATGACGCAGCTGCTGGAGCCTGCGCCGGACGACGTCATCCTGGAAATCGGCACCGGCTCCGGCTACCAGGCGGCGGTGCTCGCAGAGCTGGTCGCGCAGGTGTACAGCATGGAGATCATACCCGCACTGGCGGAACAGTCGGCCGCGCTGTTGCGGGAACTCGGCTATGCCAATGTGGCTGTGCGCGGCGGTGACGGCAACCGGGGCTGGCCGGAGCACGCCCCCTTCGACGGCATCATCGTTACCGCAGCGGCCGAGGTGATTCCCCCGTCGTTGCTGCGGCAGCTCAAACCGGGCGGCCGGCTGGTGATCCCGGTGGGCGAGCAGGCCGGCCACCAGGCACTGCTGGTGGTGGAAGTGGATGCGAACGGCGAGGTGGCTCAACGCACGGTGCTGCCGGTGCGTTTCGTTCCCCTCACGGGCAACGCGGGCTGACGGTAGGCTACAGCGGAGAGCGGCCCTTGCTCGCGGCAATACGCATGCGCAGTGCGTTGAGCTTGATGAAGCCCTCGGCGTCGGCCTGGTTGTACGCGCCCGCGTCGTCTTCGAAGGTGGCGATGTGCGCATCGAACAGGCTGTCGTCCGACTCGCGCCCCACAACGATCACGTTCCCCTTGTACAGCTTCAGGCGCACGCGCCCGTTCACCACGGCTTGCGAGTAGTCTATCGACGCCTGCAGCATCCTGCGCTCCGGCGACCACCAGTAGCCGTTGTAGATCAGGTTGGCGTAACGCGGCATCAGCTCGTCTTTCAGGTGCGCCACTTCACGATCCAGCGTGATGGATTCGATCGCCCGGTGCGCCTTGAGCATGATGGTGCCGCCGGGCGTTTCGTAACAGCCGCGCGCCTTCATGCCCACGTAACGATTCTCCACGATGTCGGCGCGGCCGATGCCGTTGGCGCCGCCCACCTTGTTCAGGTGTTCCAGCACCGTGGCCGGGCTCATCGCCTTGCCGTCGATGCCGGTGATGTCGCCGCCGGCAAATTCCAGCTCGATATAAGTGGCTTCGTCCGGCGCATTTTCGGGGCTCACGCTCCAGCGCCACATATCTTCCTCGGGCTCGTTCCAGGGATTCTCGATCTGGTCGCCCTCGTAGGAGATATGCAGCAGGTTGGCGTCCATCGAGTACGGCGATTTCTTCTGCGCCTTGGCATAATCCACCGGGATATCGTGCTCCTTGCAGTAGGCCATGAGCGATTCGCGCGAGCCCAGGTTCCATTCGCGCCACGGCGCGATCACGCGGATGCCGGGCTTGAGTGCATATGCGCCAAGCTCGAAGCGCACCTGGTCGTTGCCCTTGCCCGTGGCGCCGTGCGCGATGGCATCGGCGCCGGTTTCATTGGCAATCTCGATCAGGCGTTTGGCGATCAGCGGGCGGGCGATGGAGGTACCGAGCAGGTACTCGCCCTCGTAAATGGTGTTGGCGCGGAACATGGGAAACACGAAATCCCGCACGAATTCCTCGCGCAGGTCGTCAATGTAGATTTCCTTGATCCCCATGGCCTGGGCCTTGGCGCGCGCCGGCTCCAGCTCCTCGCCCTGGCCGATGTCGGCGGTGAAGGTCACCACTTCGCAGCTATAGTTTTCCTGCAGCCAGCGCGCGATCACCGAGGTATCCAGGCCACCGGAATAGGCCAGCACTACTTTGTTTACGTCGGACGCCATCGAGAACTCCAGGGGGACTGTCAAAGGGGGGCCAATTCTACTCCCGCTCACAGCGAATTCCCAGTCGGTGGGGCCCGCTGCCGCTAACGCAGGTGCACCGGCAAGGATGGTGTGCCGCGCAGCAGGATGCCCCGAGGCTCCACCGCCCGGCGCGTATCCAGCCGCAGGTTTGGGAAGCGCTCGGCGACGATGCGCAGCGCCGTTTCGAGGTTTTTCTGCGCGAGGTGCATCCCCGGGCAGGTGCGCAGGCCCGGCCCGAAAGTCAGCAGCGATTTCACCGGCCGCGCAATATCGAAGCTGTCGGGCGAGGGGAACACGCTCGGGTCGCGATTGGCCGCCGCGATACCGAACAGCACCGGGCTGTTGGCGGGGATCGTTACACCGCCGATCTCCAGATCGCGCTCCGGCGTCGAAAATCGCGGCTGCGCCGCCACCGGCGGGTTGAATCGCAGCAGTTCCTGCACCGCCCCGGCCTGGCTCGACGGCTCCTCCACGCACTGCCGCCACGCATCCGGATGACTCAGCAATGCGTGAAACAGGTTGCTCATGGCATCGGAGGTGGTGGTGGCGCCGGCGGTGAAGAAAAGTCGCACGTGCGCCAGTATTGATTCCTCCAACACCGGCCGGCCCTCTACACGCGTGCCGTGCAGCCATTCGCTGATCTGGTCATCCCGCGGCGACTCCCGGCGGGCGCGCATCACCGGCTGCACCATCGCGGTAATGTGGGCATCGGCAATGCGGCTGGCCTCGGGGTCGCGGCCGCCGAACATCAGGTCCATCGACCACTGGTAGTAATGGCGCTCATGCGCCACCGGCAGGCCCAACTGGTCGCAGATCACGCGAAACGCGAAGCGTCGGGTGAACGCCTCCACGAGATCAGCGGTGGCAAGGCCCTCAAGCTCATCCAGCAGGGCGTGACCGATATTCGCCAGCCGCTGCGCATCCAGCTGCTCCACCGCGCTGCGTTTGAAGGCAGGCGTCATCGGCGGTCGCCACAGGCGATGGCGATCCTCGTTCATCGACATGAAGGTTTCGCCGATAAACGGCAGGGAAATGATCTGGTAGGCGTGGCCGGGCGGGAAATGCGCCGCACTGCGAAACGCCTCGGCGAGCGCGGCGTGGCTGACGATGTAGTAGGCCTGCATCGCGCCGCCCAGCGCGTTTACCCGCACGATATCGCCCCGGGCGCGCAGCCCGTGGAGTTCCGCGGCGAACTGCGGGCCGGGCATGCTGTCGTAGTACCAGTCGTGCATCCTGCGGATCACCCTGCGTCATGCCGCCCGCCGAGGTGTTTCGCCGGGGTCCGCACCCCGGCGCTCCCGGCACAAGGCGGCGGAACTTTTGTGATAGCATGCGCTACTGTCGCTCATGGCTGCAAGGTTCTACGTGCAACAACTCACCATCACCCGCCCCGACGACTGGCATGTGCACCTGCGAGATGGCGCCGCGCTGGTGAACACCTGCACCGATATGGCGCGTTACTTCGGTCGCGCTATCGTCATGCCCAACCTGACGCCGCCGGTGATCACAGTGGACGACGCGCTGGCCTATCGCGAGCGTATCCTCGGCGCCATGCAGGGCCTGGCGCGCCGGTTCGAGCCCCTGATGACGCTGTACCTCACGGACACCACCAGCCCGAACGAGATCCGCCGCGCCGCCGCCGCACCCGAAGTGCACGCCGTGAAGCTCTACCCGGCGGGCGCCACCACCAACTCCGATGCGGGCGTGGCCCAGCTGAACAGCCTGTATCCGGTGCTGGAGGCCATGCAGGACGCCGACCTGCCGCTGCTCATACACGGCGAGGTCACCACACCTGAGGTGGACATCTTTGATCGGGAGCGCGTGTTTATCGAGCAGCATCTCGCGCCTATCGTGCAGCGTTTCCCGCAGTTGCGCGTGGTGCTGGAGCACATCACTACCCGCGACGCGGTGGAGTTTGTCAGCGCCGCGAGCAATCGGGTGGCCGCCACCATCACCGCGCACCACCTGTTGTTGAACCGCAACCACATGCTGGCCGGCGGCATCCGGCCGCACTACTACTGCCTGCCGGTGCTCAAGCGCAGTACCCACCAGGCAGCCCTGATCGAGGCGGCGCTCTCGGGCAACCCGAAGTTCTTTCTCGGCACCGACTCCGCCCCGCACAGCAGCGCGAGCAAGGAAACCGGCTGCGGCTGCGCCGGCGTCTACACGGCGCATGCGGCGCTGGAACTGTATGCAGAGGTGTTTGAGACGCACGCCGCGCTGGACAAACTCGAGGCCTTCGCCAGTCACTTCGGCGCGGATTTCTACCAACTGCCGCGCAACACCGACACCGTAACCCTGCAACGTGAACCCTGGCAGGTTGCGCCGCAGCTGCCGCTGGGCGATAAAACCCTGACGCCGCTGCGCGCGGGCGAATCGGTTGGTTGGCGCGTCATCGCCAGCAGCAGCGAATAAGGTGAGCGATTCGCCGCAGCACAAAATCAGTGAGCGTTTTCGCGGCTTTCTGCCTGTCGTGATCGACCTGGAAACGGGCGGTTTCGTCTCCAGCACCGATGCGATTCTGGAGATTGCCGCCACCATCGTGCGCATGGACGACGACGGCCTGTTGCGCACCCATCGCACGCACAATTTTCACGTTTTGCCTTTCGAAGGCGCGAACATCGAGCAGTCTGCGCTGGATTTCACCGGCATAGACCCGTACCACCCGTTTCGCGAGGCGGTGCCCGAGGCGGAGGCGCTGGGCGATCTGTTTCGCATCATCCGCAAAGAAATACGCGAGCAGCAGTGCACGCGGGCGATCATTGTGGCGCACAACGCGCATTTCGACGCCGGCTTCGTGAACGCGGCCATCGAGCGCTGCGGCATCAAGCGCAACCCGTTTCATCCGTTCACGTACTTTGACACGGCAACCCTCTCGGGGCTGGCCTACGGCCAGACGGTGCTGGCAAAAGCCTGCGCCGAGGCGGGCATCAGCTTCGACAATGGCGAGGCGCACTCCGCTGCCTACGACGCCGAGCGCACCGCAGAGCTGTTCTGTGAAATAGTGAATCGCTGGAAGGAATCCGGCGGCTGGTTGCCGCAGTTCAACTGAATCGGCAGGCGCGCATCGCCATCGCCACCCTCAGGCTTCGCCACTCACCTCGGTGAGCAGCGATTCCAGCGCCTCCATCAGGTCTTCGAGCGCATCCATACCCAGCATCTGGTACTTCAACGCCTCGTCGATGGGTAGCAATTGCACCAGCGTATAGCCCACCTGCCAGGCGTCGTTGTAATCCACCGTCAGTTGCATGCGCTCTACATGCGGATGCGTTTCCAGGCTGCGCAACACGTCCAGCAGCGGCAGCCACTCCTCGCGCATGCGTTCGCGGGGCGGCGGCGCGTATTCGGTAATCTCTCCCACCACCAGGCCGTTCGCACGGCTCTCGGCGGCAAACAGTTCGAACCGCTGCTGACCCTCGATGGTGATGCCCAGCAACCCATCGGGCAGCTGATCCCAATCGACAATGCGCGCGGTGGTGCCGTGATTGCCGAGTTCCGGCGCAGCCCTGCCCCGCTCCGCCACTTCCGAGCCCTGGCGAATCCAGACCATGCCGAAGGGCGTGTCATTGCGCAGCGAGTCGCGCACCAGGTCGATATAGCGTTGCTCAAAGATGCGCAGGGGCATGCGTCCGTGCGGCAAGAGCACGGCGGACAGGGGGAACAGGGGCATTTCAGTCATAGTGCGGGCTGTCCAGGTGCGTGCGCCGGGCGGGTGACGCGCTCCATCCGCGCGAGAATATCCAGCGCTTCGTCACGCATGCCGCCGCAAAACTCAGGCTCGGGCAAGAACGCGGTGCAGGCTGCAGGGCGACGCACATCGCCGAACAAGCCGCAGCGCAGAGCGCTGGTGAGATGCACACAGCGTTCCCCGGCGGGCTTTCCACGCGGCATGCCGTAAAAAGGTTCTACGATCGCGGGCGCGATACAACACGCGCCGCACAGTTGTCTGCATTCCACCTGCGATTCATTCCTTCGTGTTGCTCGCCTCCATCTTAATGGATGCATCGAGCGCAGTGCCAGAAAACGCGGCAAATAGTCAGTTGCCCTGTTCCGGCCCCAGCGGTTTGAACGTGAGAATCAGCCAGGGCATCAGCAGCAGCGCTCCGAGCACGGCGGCCACCATCGCCAGCACCGTGAGCAATCCGAAATAAATACTCGGGTTGAAATTCGACAGCGTCAGCGTGCAGAAGCCGATGACCACGGTGAGGGTCGTGTAATACATCGCACGACCAATGCTGTTGTGACAGCGGTACATGGTGGCGCGGTAATCGCGATCGCGCGGGAACTCGCGCAAATAGCGGTGCACGTAGTGAATACAGTCGTCCACCCCGATGCCGACCACGATCGCCGCGATGGTGATGGTCATGATATCCAGCGGAATGCCCACCAGCCCCATCACGCCCAGAACCAGCCCGGCGGCCAGCACGTTCGGCGCCAGCGCGATCAGCGCCAGCGGCAGCGAGCGGAACAGCAACAGGAACATCACGAGAATCGCGCCGAACACCGCACCGAGCGTCAGGATCTGTGATCGAAACAGGCTCTGCAGCACGTTGTTGTAGAGCACCAGCATACCGGTGAACTGCACCTGGTCCGGAGCGTAGCCCAGATCGTTGATCAGGTGGCTCTTCACTTCCTGCAGGAATTCATTGCGGCGCAGATCGCGGCTGGTTTCCTTCACACGCACGGTCAACCGCGCCTGTTCCCGGTCGGCGGAGAAGTAGGGAGAGACCATCATCTTCTTCATGTCCTCCGGCAAGCTCTTCTGCACCAGCGCCAGTTCCACGCCGCCGATATCTTCCCCCATGATGTTCTTCACTACCGCGAACACGGTGGAGAGCGATAACACCTTGCCGGTTTGCGGCAGGGAATCCACGTAGGCGTGCAGCTCATCGAGCTTGCGCATGCCCGCCAGGCTGAACCAGTAGCTGGGCTGAAAGTCGTCCTCGCCGCTGGCGAAGGCATCAAAACCGCTATCGAACTCCGTGTCCCAGTCATCGCCAGTGGCGTCCGCTTCCCCGTCGCCGAAATCCTCCAGGAACGGATCGTCGGCGGCCACCGGCGGCGCGTCCGCCGCGCTGTCGAGGGCTTCCAGGCCGGGCAGTGGTTCGTCATTCGCCGGCGGCAGCACCACGATATCCAGCGGAATGGTGCCGCCGAGCTGTGAATCCAGGAGCTCCATCCCCTGGTAGATCTCGGTGGAATCGTGAAAGTAATCGATAAACCGGTTCTCTACCTGCAGGCGACTGATGCCCCACAGCGTGAGCGCAACCAGCGACAGGCTCACCACCAGGATCGCCGTGCCATGATGATCCGTCAGCGTGGCGAAGTAACCGGTGAGCGCCGGGTCGCGCCCGCTGTGCCGGTGGGGTTTGCCCACGGGCCACACCAGCATCATGCACGGCACAATCACGAACGACAGCAGCAGGGCCACGGCAATGCCCAGCGTCATCATCCAGCCGAAATCGATTACCGGTTGGATGCCCGAGACCACCAGCGACATGAACGCCACGATGGTGGTGATACCGGTATAGAAGCAGGGCACGAACATGAGGCTCATGGCCTCGCGCACCCGCGCATGCAGATCGCCGTCGGGATCTTCCGCGTGCAGTTCACGGTATCGAACGATCAGGTGGATCGCGATCGCCAGCGTGATAATCAGCAGCACGGCAACGAAATTGGACGAGATCACCGTCATCCGCCAGTCGAGCGCGGCCAGCAGGCCGAGCATCACCACCACCGTGGCTGAACAGGTGACCAGCGGTATCACCACCCAGCGCACACGCCGGAATATGACCGCCAGCACGATCAGCATGATGCCCAGAATGGCGCTGCCGAACGTCACCAGGTCGCTGGCCACGAAACTCACCATGTCTGCGGCGATCATGGGCACGCCACCCACGAAGATACGCGCGTGTTCGCCATAGCGCGCGGCAATCGCCCGTACGCTGGCCACCAGACGGCTGTCGCGTTCAAGGTTCTGCGCCGTGCGGGCCTTCACCGCCAGCTCCACCTCGGCCAGGCGCGCCGAAGCGTCTGCGGTGAGCTCGCCCAGCTGCGCCTGCTTGCGCAGCGCCTCCCGCTCGTTCACCAGGTCGAAGTAGGTCTCGTCGCGCACCAGGTTCAGCTGCACGGCCGTGACCTTGCCGCTGCGGCTTACCAGCAGGTCTGCGTAAATCGGGCTGGTGGTGAACTCGCGCATCACGCTGGCGAGATCAAGCTCGCGCCCGGGCTCTTCGAGTGTGGGCAGGGGCTCGCTGGAGGTCATGTCCGACAGGGAAACGCCGGTACTCTCCAGCAGCGGAACATCCAGGATCGTCACCACCGAGGATACGCCGGGCAGCACTTCCAGCTCCCCAGCCATCGCAGCCAGCGGTTCCAGCGACGCGGCGTCCAGCAGCGGTCCTTCCGGCTGCCAGGTGAGCAGCAGGAAATCCTCGGTGCCGTACTCGCGCGTCACGTCACGATACAGCTCCAGCGACGGGTCGCCCTGCAGCATCAGTGCATCGGCGGAGGCGTCCAGGCGAAGTTTGCCGAGCTGGCTCACCGCAGCGGCGACCAGCAGCAGCACCAGGCCCAGCCAGGCAAGCGGATGTCGCAACACCAGCCTGTCGTAGGTGTTCAGAAGTTGACTGTTCAACAGGAGGATCCTTGCTCCAGTGCGTTCAGCAGCAGACGGTGGATACCGCCAAAACTGCCGTTGCTCATCATGACAACCTGGTCGCCGGGCGCTGCATCCGCCACGACCGCGGCGACCAGGCCATCCACGTTGTCGATCACCCGGGCGGGGCGCGCGCTGGCCGCCGCCACCTCCTCCAGCGACCAGGCCATGCCCGGCGGTTGGAACCAGTACACGATATCCGCGTCGGCCGCTGCGGCGGCCAACTGGGCCCGGTGCTCTCCCATACGCATGGTATTGGAGCGCGGTTCTATCAATGCAATCAGCCGGCCATTGCCTGCCCGTGCTCGCAGCCCTGCCAGGGTGGTGGCGATGGCCGTGGGGTGGTGCGCGAAATCATCGTAGAGCGCGACATCGCCGGGCTTGCCCAACAGTTCCAGGCGCCGTTTCACACCTGCAAACGCCGCCAACGCGGAGGCAGCCACCTCGGGCGTTACGCCCACGTGCTTCGCCGCTGCCATCGCGGTCAGTGCGTTTTCGACATTGTGCGTGCCGCAATGGTTCCAGCGCACTGCCACCGACGCGCAGCCCGGGCTGGCCACATTGAACGCCGAACCGTCGGGCGCGATGAGCGCCGCGCACCAGTCTGCCGCCGGGGCATCCACGCCGAAGTGTGTCACGGGGGTCCACACACCCATAGCCAGAGTCTGGTCGATGGCGGCTACGCCGTAAGGATGTACTACCAGGCCCTCCCCCGGCACGCAGCGCAGCAGGTGATGAAACTGCCGCTGTATAGCGGCAAGATCCGGGAAAATGTCCGCGTGATCGAACTCCAGGTTGTTGATGGCCAGGGTTCGCGGGCGGTAGTGGATGAACTTGGAACGCTTGTCGAAAAACGCCGTGTCGTACTCGTCGGCTTCCACCACAAAAAAGTCGGACCCTCCCAGTCGCGCAGAGACGCCGAAATTTCCCGGCACGCCGCCGATCAGGAACCCGGGCGACATCCCGGCATAGTCCAACAACCAGGCCAGCATGCTGCTAGTGGTGGTCTTCCCGTGTGTGCCTGACACCGCCAGTACCCACTTGTTGTGCAACACGTGCTCGGCCAGCCACTGCGGACCGGAGGTATAGGCGAGACCTGCGTTCAACAGGTATTCCACCGCGGGGTTGCCGCGGCTCAGGGCATTGCCGATCACCACGCAGTCGGGAGCGGGCATGAGGTGCTCCGGTGCGTAACCGGACATGAGCTCAATGCCGGCGGCCTCGAGCTGCGTGCTCATCGGCGGGTAGACGTTGGCGTCGGAGCCGGTCACGCGGTAACCCAGTTCGCGCGCCAGCAGGGCGATACCGCCCATGAACGTGCCGCAGATACCGAGGATGTGAATGTGTGCTGCCAACCGGGGGGCCCTCAAATGAGCGCGCATAGTAGCATGCAGGTCTTTGTCGCCACAGACTCCGCAGCACTCGCCGGGCGCCCGGCGAGGGGCACCGCGCACTGGGCACGGGGATTTTGCTGACGTATCATAAAACCTCGCGTCGGGTGCCACGCACGCAACCCGGCGGCCAACGCCACAGCCGAGCAGGAAACAGACCCAATGCCGAGGAAGAACGCCTTTTACGCACAATCTGGCGGCGTCACCGCTGTCATCAATGCGTCCGCCTGCGGCGTGATCGAAACCGCGCGCAAACACCGCGGGCAGATAGGCAAGGTCTACGCGGGGCGCAACGGCATCATCGGGGCACTGCGCGAGGAGCTGATCGACACCAGCAAGGAAAGCCGCTCCGCTATCCATGGCCTGCTGACCACACCTTCCGGCGCCTTCGGCTCCTGTCGTCACAAGCTCAAGAGCCTTGAGGAGAATCGCGCGGAGTACGAGCGGCTGATCGATGTGTTCCGCGCGCACAACATCGGCTATTTCTTTTACAACGGCGGTGGCGATTCCGCGGACACCTGCCTCAAGGTATCGCAGCTCAGCGAGGCACTCGGCTACCCGATACAGGCCATCCACATTCCGAAAACCATCGACAACGACCTCCCGCTCACCGACAACTGCCCGGGCTTCGGCTCGGTGGCGAAGTACGTGGCCATCTCCACCCGCGAGGCCGCGCTGGACGTGGCCTCCATGTGCGAAACGTCCACCAAGGTCTTCATACTCGAGGTCATGGGCCGTCACGCGGGCTGGATCGCGGCGGCGTCGGGGCTGGCTGCGGAACAGGAGGGCGATGCGCCGCATGTCATCCTGTTCCCGGAGATCGCCTTCGACCACGATCGCTTTATCGCGCGGGTACAGCGCACCGTGAAAAAGCACGGGTTCTGCGTGATCGTGGCCTCGGAGGGCGCCCAGTACGCCGACGGCCGGTTCCTCGCGGAATCCGGCCTGAAAGACGCCTTCGGCCACAGCCAGCTCGGCGGGCTCGCGCCCCAGCTCGCCGCCATGGTGAAAGCGGAAACCGGCTATAAATACCACTGGGCGGTGGCAGATTACCTGCAGCGCTCGGCGCGGCACATTGCCTCGCAAACCGATGTGGACCAGGCCTACGCGCTCGGCGAGGCCGCGGTGGAGTTCGCACTGCGCGGCGACAACGCCGTGATGCCGTGCATCGTGCGCGGCAAGGGCAAGCGCTATCGCTGGTCTATCGGCGAGGCGCCGCTGGAGAACGTGGCGAATGTGGAAAAGAAAATGCCGCGCAACTACATCACCCGCGACGGCTTCGGCATCACACAGGCCGCGCGCGACTACCTGGCGCCGCTGATTGTTGGCGAAGCCTATCCCGACTACCACAACGGGCTGCCGCGCTACACCCGCCTGCGCAATGAGCTGGTCGCGAAAAAGCTCAGGAAGCGCTTTGTAGTTTAAACCGGGAGTGTGACCTGCCGCGAAATTTGCGCGGCTCACGCAAGATTTTCGCTATCGATGCCGGTACAATGCGCGCCTCGCGAAACGCGAATCCATAGCGAGCTTTCCTGAGGTAACCCATGTACAGCAACAGCAATTTCAATCGATGGCGTCGACACCCCTGGCACGGCCTGCACACGCGACCCGATGATGCGGCGAAAGACATCGTCCGGGTGTACGTAGAAATGACGCCCGACGATGTCGTGAAATACGAACTCGACAAGGCTTCGGGCTTCCTGATGGTCGATCGCCCGCAACGCACCACATCCAGCCCACCGGCCCTCTACGGCTTCATCCCTCGCACCTACTGCGCTGAAGAAGTCGCCAAGCGTTGCCCCGATGTAGAAATAGCCGACGGCGACCCGCTGGATATCTGCGTGTTCTCTGAACGCCATATCACCCGCGCGGACATCATACTCAAGGCACGCGTGGTGGGCGGTATCCAGATGATTGATGGCGGCGAAGCCGATGACAAGATCGTCGCGGTGCTCGAAGGGGATAACATCTGGGGCCATGTGCACGATATCGCCGATCTCCCGCGTATCAAGACGGAACGCCTGCAGCACTACTTCTCCACGTACAAGATGGTTCCCGGGAAGGAGCTCGACATCAAGGTCGACTTCGTTTACGGGCGCGAGGAAGCGTTAAAGGTGATCGAGGCTGCCGAGCAGGATTACCAGCATCACTTCGGCCACCTGCACTCTCAGGCAAAATCCAAGGAGTAACCGTGTGCGGCACTCACGGGCGCCAGGTAATCAGCCTTGTGCCTGAGCGGCCCATCCCACCGGCACGTTGACGTAGCGCGCGAAAATCGCCGGCCAGTCCGCCTCGATTTGTGCGCGCAACGCCAGCCCGCCCTGCTCGCCGGCGCGATCCCAGGCCGCGCGCAACCTGTCCGCGGAACACCCGGCGGCGCAGTCCAGCGACAGCGGCGCATAGCTTAAATGCCAGCGCTCCGGCGCAACCCCGCCGCGCTCCTGCGCGTAGGGCCGAAAGAAACCGTGGGAACGTCCCGCGGCCATCTGCTCATCCAGCCACGCGTGCAGCGGGGCGAACGGGCCTTCGGGCGCCACTTCCGCCGGGGTCAGTTGCACCGTTTGACCCGCAGACAGCGCGCCGGCGTCGAACACATCGAGATCCGTGCCCCAGTGATGACGGGAAGTACCGGGAATCGCCGAGAAGCGCAACAGGGCCCGCAGGCGCTGGTCGGGTGTCAGTTGCGCCGCACACAGCGGCTCGCCCCGATCATCGTGCAGCGGCCGCTCGCCGCTGGCCTTGCCGTTCCAGATGCTGAGCTGGCGTTCGAAAGAGCGGAAGCTACTGGCAATGGTCAGCGTAAAGCCGGCGCGGGCGGCATCGCGGCGCAGCGCGGCAAACGCCGCGGCCACCTCCGGCACCAGGCGATGGCCATCCTCCAGTAACTGCAGATGGCTCGCGTCCAGCCCGGTCAGTTGTTCGGGGGTCAGGGATGTAGGCATGGCAACATTGCGTTCCCTTGCAGTCAGCTTCGGATAAGGGCTTGATCGCCTCTGTGCAATCCGCACAATACGGAGCGCCAACCGCATCCTATCGTGAACCCGCAGGCAGGGACATAGGCCGCCCGACGCCAGCCAGCAGGAGACGCCACACATGAGCCGCATCGCAGACCTGACCCGATTTCCGCAGGATGGCAGCTACAGCGTATCCTGCGCCGGCCTTCCGCTGCTCGTGGTGCGGCGGCGGAGCGCCTGGTTCGTGTACGCCAATCGCTGCCCTCACACCGGTGAGAGCCTGGACCCGCTGGGCGGTTCAGTGGCGAGCGAGGACGGCCTGCTACTCACCTGCCAGCGGCACGCCGCGCAGTTTGTCGCCGATACCGGCGAGTGCGTCGGCGGGCCCTGCCAGGGTCAGTTTCTCGAGCCCGTACCGTTTACCGTGACCAATGACGGCCTGTACCTGGATTAATCACCCACATCCCGATCAGCGGGATCCAGCGAAAACGGCAGCGCAGCAGTCAGTTCCAGGCCGCGCGTGCTCACCGCGGTGCGCCACGCCAGCACCTCCACCCCATCGTTCATCACCTGCGCCAGCGTATCACGGTACTGCGAATCGATATCGCCGGCGGCGCTCACGCGTGTCACACCCGAGTGAAACACGCAAAAAAACAACAGCGCGCGCGTGTCGGCCTCCGCGGCCACCTCGCGCAGGGCCAGCAGGTGACGGCGACCGCGCTCACTCACGGCATCCGGAAACAGGCCCAACCCCCCGTCACGGCACAGGGTTACGCACTTCACCTCCACAAACACCCTGCCGGGGGGCCCCTCCAGCAACAGATCGATGCGGCTGCCCCTGGCATACTTCACCTCTGTCCTGATAGTGGGCCAGGCTGCAAAGCCCGGCACCAGGCCGCGCGCAAACGCCTCATGGACCACTGCGTTGGCGCGCGCCGAGTGAATGCAGGCAAGGCCTTCCGGTGTCGCCACCAGTTCCCAGGTGAAGGGATATTTACGTGTGGGAGAATCGCTGCGCGACAGCCACACGGGGGAACCGGGCTCGGCGCAGCCCGTCATCGCGCCGGTATTCGGACAATGGGCGGTCATCACGCTACCATCGGCCAGCTCCACATCCGCCAGAAACCGTTTATAACGCCGCAGCAAACGGCCCTCGGTCAGCGCGGGAAACCTGATCATCGACGACCACGAGGCATTGACGGACGCGCACTGAAAACCCCGCTCACACTAGGCAAGCACACGCGACAAACGCTCCACGGCCACCTCCAGGCGCGGCATGCTGGTGGTGTAGGAGAATCGCAGGTGCGTATTCGCACGATGCTGTCCGAAGTCGACGCCCGGGGTCAGGGCAATGCCGTGTTCTTCCAGCAGTTGCAGGCAAAAGGCCTGGCTGTCGCCAGTAAAACGGCTGGCATCCGCGTAAATATAGAAAGCACCCTGCGGACTACAGGGTACGTCGAAGCCCAGTGACTGCAGGGCGGGCAGGAGAAAATCGCGACGCTGGCGAAAGATGTCCCGCCGCTGATCCAGTATCTCGCGCGTGGCGGGCTCGAAGCCGGCCAGCGCGGCGTACTGGGCCATGGTCGACATGGAAATAAACAGGTTTTGCGCCAGCTTCTCCATTTCCAGCACCGCTGCTTCCGGCGCCACCAGCCAACCGAGCCGCCAGCCCGTCATGCCGAAATACTTGGAGAAGCTGTTGATCACGAAAGCGTCGTTGTCCACCTCCAGCACCGACGGGGCTTCGCCGTCGTAACACAGGCCGTGGTAAATCTCGTCCACCAGCAGGTGGCCACCGCGCGCACGCACCGCGCGCGCGAGATCAGCCAGCGCTGGTTTCGACAGGGCGGTACCCGTGGGATTCGCCGGCGACGCCACCAGGGCGCCCACGGTAGAGTCCTGCCAGTGCGCGTCTACCAGCGGCCCCGTGAGTTGGTACTGGGTGCGTGCATCCACCGGCACGAGCTGGCCACGGCCCTCCACCAGGCGCATGAAATGCCGATTGCAGGGGTAGCCGGGGTCCGTCATCAGCATACCGTCGCCGGGGTTCATCAACAGAGCGGCTATCAACAGCAGCGCCCCCGAGGCTCCGGGTGTCACCATAATGCGCGATGGCGCGATATCGAGGCCGTAGGTGTCGGCGTAATGCCTGGACAGCGCTTCACGCAACGGTGGTATGCCTGCGGCCTGGGAGTAATGCGTAGCGCCACGCGCGAGGGCGGCGCGTCCGGCTTCGACAATCGGCGCGGCGGTGGCAAAATCCGGCTCGCCGGCCGCCATATGCACGATATCGGCGCCTGCGGCCGCCAGCTGCGTCGCGCGCTCAAGCACCTCGACCACGCGAAACGGCTCGATATCAGCCACCCTGGCGGCGAATCCGCGGGGGGTCACGCTCAGCGTCATGGGGTTGCCTCCGGTTACTGGCGAGATGGAGTCCGCGGCAAATCCGGCATTACTGCAGGCGAAACAGCGCGGGAGCTGGCGAACGGCAGGCGCAAGTGTGCCGCCAAGTCCCCCCGATGTCGAGATGTGTCCCGCAGCGACCCGGGAAATACACCGCTCGCCAAAGGGCGAGCGCTGACGCTTGAATTTTCTGTCGTTAAAAAGTAGCGCGCAAACGGGTTATCTGGTAGTTTCACCGCCCTTGGAATTTGGCCCCCTTGCAGGGACATTTCCAGTTACTGTGAGTATTGCCTAGTTACTATTGCAGGATGGAACATTAACCATGCCTCGAGCAGCCAAAAAAGCAGCCCCGAAGAAAGCACCGGCAAAGAAAAAAGCCGCACAAAAAGGCGGTGAACAGTTCAAAAACTTCGAGCCCTACAAACCCAAGCGGGGCGAGCAGTACATGAACGAGAAGCAGCGCGAGCACTTCAAGTCCATACTCCGTCACTGGAAAAAGGAGCTGATGGAAGAAGTGGATCGCACGGTGAGCCACATGAAAGACGAGGCGGCCAATTTCCCTGATCCGGCTGACCGCGCCACCCAGGAAGAAGAATTCAGCCTCGAGCTTCGTACTCGTGATCGCGAGCGCAAGCTGATCAAGAAAATCGATACCACCATGGAATTGATCGAGCAGGACGACTACGGTTTCTGTGAGGCCTGCGGCGTGGAAATCGGCATCCAGCGGCTGGAGGCCCGCCCCACCGCCACGCTCTGCATCGATTGCAAAACGCTGGCGGAGATCAAGGAAAAACAAGAGATGGGCTGAAGGCCCGCCTCCGATGCCCACTCCCCCGGTAAGCTACCGCGGGCGCTTTGCACCCTCTCCCACCGGCCCGCTGCACCTGGGCTCTTTAATTGCCGCACTCGCCAGTTTCCTCGATGCCCGCCACTACGCGGGCGCCTGGCTGGTGCGCATGGAAGATCTCGACCCGCCGCGCGAGGAAGCCGGCGCGGCAGAACGCATTCTCACGAGTCTGCAGCGCCACGGCCTGTGCTGGGACGAACCCGTGCTCTACCAGAGCACTCGCTATGCAGCCTACGCGCAGGCACTCAAGACGCTGCAGCAGGCCGGCCTGCTGTTCACCTGCCGCTGCACACGCGCCCAGATCGGGGCCGAAGGCACCTGCTGCGGCGCGTGTCGACACACGCCGGGTGCGCCGGTGGCGGGCCGCGCCGGCGACCGGCCAGGCGCCCTGCGTCTGGCGGTGCCGCCGGATGCTCGCGTGGCGTTCACCGATGCGTTACAGGGTACGCAGCACAGCGCACTCGGCCAGCAACTGGCGGACTTCGTGGTAAAACGCAAAGACGGCCTCTACGCCTATCAACTCGCGGTGGTGGTAGATGATTTCCACCAGGGTATCAGCCACGTGGTACGCGGCGCCGACCTGCTGGATTCCACACCCCGGCAGATAGCCCTGCAGCAAGCGCTCGGCTACCCCACGCCCGCCTACTGCCACATTCCACTGATCACCACGCGCAGCGGGCAGAAGTTCAGCAAACAGAACAACGCTCCTGCGCTCGACGATTCGCGCGCCGCGCATAATCTGCGCCTGGCGCTGGACTTTCTCGGGCAGACGCCGCCGCCCACCGAGCTGACAGCGGTTGATGACATATTGCGCTTCGCGACGGCGGGCTGGGCGCCCGGGCGCATACCCGGCGTGCTGTCCATCCCCGCGGCGCAACTGGGCGTGACGGCGTGAACTTTACCGCCCCCTGGCGCTTCAGTAGTATCCCGGGAGAGGCGCAGGCTGTGCGCCGGCAGCGGGGGCCGTCACAACATGTACATTAATCGAGCCTTGCTGCTGGTCATCGGCGTGGTACTGATTTTCTGGCCGGCTCCCTGGGACTGGGCCAACAACGCCGGCGCAGACTGGTATCGTCCCTACCAGCTCTGGCTGGCGGTAATTATCGCCACTTACTGGAACGAGCGCTCCCGGTACCCGGATGAGCTTTAGCCTTACCCAGATTCTGCTGCTCAGTATCGCCTACCTCAGCGGCCTGTTCCTGGTGGCCCATCTGGCAGACCGGGGAATCATCCCCAGACACATCACCCGCCACCCGGCCATTTACGTCCTTTCGCTGGGCGTCTACGGCGGCGCCATGGCCAGCAACGGCGCGATGGCGCTCGCCGCCTCCCACGGCTACAACTTTCTGCTCTATTACCTTGGCGCGGTGCTGGTATTCGTGCTGGCCGCCCTGCTCCTCATGCCGCTATTGCGGCTGTGCCGCGTGTACCAGCTTGCGTCCCTGGCCGACGTCCTCACCTTCCGGTTTCGCAGCCCCTGGGTGGGCGGCGCCATCACGCTGGCCATGTGCGTCACCCTGCTTCCGTTGCTGGCCCTGCAAATCCAGGCGGTGGCGGAAACCATCCACATCCTGGCGGGCAACAACGCTACCAGCGGTGCCGATGCCGATAAACACCAGAGGCTGGCGCAGTTTTTCTGCGTGATCATCACGGTGTTCTCGATCCTGTTCGGCACCCGGCATCGGTCACCGCAGCATCGCAACGCCGGCCTGGTCACCGCCATCGCATTCGAGTCGCTGGTGAAGCTCTGCGCGCTGCTGATACTCATGTTTGCGGCGATCTACCAGGTTTTCGACGGCTTCGACGGCCTGCAGCAATGGCTGGCGGCCAACCCGGCACTCGCGAACCAGCTGCAGGCACCGATTCGCGGCGACACCGCCCGCGCACTGCTGCTGGTGTTTTTCGCCGGCGCTGTATGCATGCCGCACCTCTTCCATATGGCCTTTGCGGAAAACACCGACAGCCGAGACCTGCACGTGGCAACCTGGGGCCTGCCGCTGTATCTGCTGCTGCTCAGTCTCCCGGTGCTGCCGCTGGCCTGGGCCGCCATGCGCGTCAATACCGGCCTGCCGCTGGATTACAGCGGGCTGGCGATCGGCCAGGCCCTGCACTCAGCGCCCTTGAGCGTGGCCGCTTTCGTCGCCGGGCTCTCGGCCGCCAGCGCGACCATTATCGTGACCACGCTGGCCCTGGCCAACATGTGTCTCAACCACCTGTTGCTGCCGTTCAGGCTGCCGCAGGTCAATCGCGAGCAAAGCATCTACTCCCAGTTGAAATGGGCGCGGCGCACGCTCATCGCCGTGCTGATTCTCGCGGGTTACGCCTTTTACTCCGCACTCAGCGGCCGCCAGAGCCTTACCGAACTCGCGCTGGTGGCGTTTGCCGGCACACTGCAGTTCCTCCCGGGCGTGATCGCCACGCCCTACTGGCGCGGCGCAAATCGCTCCGGGCTGCTGGTAGGTTTAAGCGCGGGCCTGGGCGTGTGGGCCCTGGCGCTGATGCTGCCACTCACCGGGGGTTACGATGCGCTACACATCAATGCGCTGATCGCCACACTCACCGGGATTACAGACGACCCCTGGACAGCGGCGACCCTGTTTTCCATCGCCGTTAACACCGGCGCTTTCATCCTGGTGTCGCTACTGACCCGCAGCAGCAAGACGGAGCAGGTAGCGGCGGAGATCTGCTCCATGGACACGCGAGCGAGACCCAAACGGCAGACACTCTCGGTGCGCAGCGCCGCCGATTTCGCCGAAAAGCTCAGCCCGGCCCTCGGCGCCAGGACAGCGCGGTCGGAAGTGGAACTTGCGCTGGATGAGCTCCAGTTCTCGCCGGATGAGAGCCGCCCCTACGCCCTGCGTCGCCTGCGCGCGCGGATCGAGGCCAACCTCTCGGGCCTGCTCGGACCTGCCGTGGCGAACCGCATTATTACCCGCTGCCTGCCGTTTCAGCCGGGCCTGCACGGTGAAACCGAAGACCTGCAGTTGATTGAGCGCGATCTGGATCGGGCTCAGCCACATTTCACCGGCCTGGCCGCAGACCTCGACAACCTGCGCCGACACCACCGCGAGACGCTCGACAGGCTGCCCATCGGCGTCTGCTCCCTGGGACCCGACGACGAACTGCTAATGTGGAATCGCAGCATGGAGCAGATCACCGGTATCGATGCCGAACAGGTGCTGGGGTCGCTGCTCGACAGCGTACCGGACGCCTGGCGGTCGGTGCTGGCGCTGTTCCACGCGGGCGATGATGATACCGCGGTGAAACGCGAGGTCACCCTGGACGACGGTACTTCACGCTGGGTGAACCTGCACAAGACACTCATCGTCGGCGCGGGCAGCGGTGCCGGCAGCGGCGCTGGCGGCGGTGATACCGTCATCCTGGTGGAAGACGTGACAGATTACGAACTGCTGGAGGCGGAGCTACTGCACAATGAGCGCCTGGCGTCTATCGGCCGTCTCGCCGCGGGTGTCGCGCATGAAATCGGCAACCCGGTCACCGGCATCGCCTGCCTGGCGCAGAATCTGGAGTATGAGGACGATCCCGGGGAAATCCGTAATATGGCGCAGGATATCCTCAAGCAGACCAACCGTGTCACGCGTATCGTCGAGTCGCTGATGAACTTTTCACACAGTGGTGTCACCGTCAACGAACTGGACATCACACCGGTAAACCTCGCGGACTGCGTGGATGAAGCGGTGCACCTGCTGACCCTGCAGCGCGACGCCAAGCCCGTGCAGTTCAGCAATCACTGTGATCGCGAACTGCTCGTACGCGCCGACAGCCAGCGGCTGTTACAGGTGTTCGTCAACCTGCTCGGCAATGCCCGAGACGCCTGCGACGAATACGGCGAAGTCCAGGTCAGCGCGCGCGTCGTGGACGATACCGTGCACATCGACGTCGAGGATAACGGCTGCGGCATACCCGCGGAGCTACAGAGCCAGGTATTCGAACCCTTCTTCACCACCAAGGACCCAGGCGCGGGAACGGGCCTGGGGCTGGCGCTGGTGTACAGCATAATCGACGATATGGACGGCAAGGTGCACCTGCTCAGCCCGCTGTATCCGGAGACACGCACCGGCACCCGCCTGAGTGTCGAGCTGCCGCGCACCAGCTATGGTGCAACGTTCCAGATGTAACCTCTGGCAACACCGCCGTGGCTGGCATATTCCCTCTCTGCGGTGTATTTTGAGAAGCAACTACACAGAGGTAACACCGCATGCACAAAATTCTTGTGGTCGAGGATGAGTCCGTCATTCGCGTCGCGCTGCGCCGCTTGCTGGAACGCAACGACTACATGGTGAGTGAAGCCGGCTCCGTGCAGGAAGCCGAGAAAAACCACGATCTGGACAGCTTCGACCTGGTGATCAGCGACCTGCGGCTGCCCGGCGCACCCGGCACAGACCTGATCAAGAAAGCCGGCGACGTGCCGGTGCTCATCATGACCAGTTACGCCAGCCTGCGTTCCGCGGTGGACTCCATGCGCATGGGTGCGGTGGATTACATCGCCAAGCCGTTTGATCACACCGACATGCTCAACGCGGTTCAACGGATCATCGCCGATCACCCCACCGCCCGCGCGGAAGCCGCCAGAGTCCGTCCGCGCGGCAACGACGACGCCCCGGGCATCAGCGGCATCATCGGCAACTGCCCGGCCATGCAGCGACTGTTCGAGCACATCGAGAAAGTGGCGCCCACGGATTCCACGGTACTGGTGCTTGGCGAAACCGGTACCGGCAAAGAACTGGTGGCCCGCAGCCTGCACCAGCACAGCCGGCGGGCGGACAAAACGCTGGTGTCGGTAAACTGTGCCGCCATACCGGATACGCTCATTGAATCGGAACTCTTCGGCTATGAAAAAGGCGCGTTCACCGGCGCCAACGCCAGCCGCATGGGGCTGATCGAGGCCGCCGATGGCGGCACCCTGTTTCTGGATGAGATCGGCGAACTGCCCATGGAAGCACAGGCACGCCTGTTGCGCTTCATTCAGGAAGGCGAGATCCGCCGCATCGGCTCAGTGCATTCGCGCAAGGTAAACGTGCGCCTGATCTGCGCCACGCATCGCAACCTGCAGGCGCTCGCCGCCGACGGCCTGTTCCGCCAGGATCTCTACTACCGCATCAATGTGCTGTGCCTCGCATTGCCGCCGCTGCGCGAGCGCGGCAAAGATATTCTGCATCTGGCGGAGCGAATGCTGCAGATGCAGACACAGCGGCTGGAGAAAAACATGATGCACCTGTCGCCGCGAGCGATTCAGGCGATCACGACATACCAGTGGCCGGGCAACGTGCGCGAACTGGAACATGCCATCGAGCGCGCGGTCATTCTCTCGGATGGTGAGGAAATCGGTAACGAGGCGCTGGGCATTGATCTCGAACTGGTCAATATCAACCGGCTGCGCGGCCAGCACGGCATCGGCGGCAAGAGCAGCGGCAAAGGCAGCAACGCCGGGATCAGCCATGAACCCCAGGAAGATCTTTCGCTGGAGGACTACTTCCAGCGTTTCGTGATGGAACACCAGGATTCCATGAGCGAAACCGAACTGGCGCAGAAGCTCGGCGTGAGCCGCAAGTGCCTCTGGGAGCGACGCCAGCGTTTCGGCATTCCCCGCAAAAAGGGCAGCAGCGGCAGCCGCCGAAGCGCCAAAAACCGTGCCAGCCACCAGAAGTGAGCGTTACCTAAGCGTGGTGCCTCCCCGAATGGCAGAGTATTTTGGTAACAAACCGCCCGCTCAAAGCATTCCGCCACGCACCAGATTAGCATTAACCTATTGTATCTATTGAAAAAACCTTTTTCTGGCACGCCTGCTGCTTTACAGCTGGCGGTACAAAAAATAACAATAATAGTTGCCGCAATAAAAATAACATCGACGCTATGGACCTGGATGGGGAAGTTTACTTCCCCTGAATTTATCTGGTTGACAGCGCTGCTGTGCTCCAGCCAGACCTCCAGCTACTTGCGCCCGTATTGGTGTTGCGCCGCGTCATTGGATGCATCGCAAGACACACCTGCACGTTGGGCAACCCTTCAGAACTGTGTTCTGCTGCTTTCGATAACAATAACGCCACGCAGAAATAAGAATAACGCCTCAAGTGAGACCTGGATGGGGAAACCTGTTTCCCCATCATTCACTTCTCCTCCTTCACCGCACTGCCTGCCACTCCCAAACGCCGGTCGCGGGCAAATTCGCAGGGCATCTGTGCTATCCTGCGCCCCTGTCCCGACTCTGCCACAGGGCTGAATCCGCTTGAACGTCGTCCCCAGGGATCAACACTGCATCTCGCGCAAAAACATCAGTGACAGCGCGCTCAAAGTGATGTCGCGCCTTCGCGGCCAGGGGCATCAGGCCTATCTGGTGGGCGGGGCCGTACGCGACCTGTTGCTGGGCGGCCACCCCAAGGATTTCGATATCGCAACCGACGCCACGCCGGAAGACGTGAATGCGCTGTTTCGCAACTCGCGCATTATCGGCCGGCGCTTTCGCATCGTGCACGTGCGTTTCGGTCGCGAAATCATCGAGGTCACGACATTTCGCGGACATCACGAAGACGGCGACGAGCAGGCGCGCGGAGACGGCAATCGCTCACGGCAATCGGCCAGCGGGCTGCTGCTGCGCGACAATGTCTATGGCACGCTGGAAGAAGACGCCGTGCGCCGCGACCTCACGGTCAATGCGCTCTATTACGACGCTGGCAATTTTGAAGTCTTCGACCATGTGGGTGGCCTCGAGGATCTGCAGGCGCGACGCATCCGGGTAATCGGCGATGCGGAACAGCGCTACACCGAAGATCCGGTGCGTATGCTGCGCGTGCTGCGCTTCGCCGCCAAGCTGGATTTCACCATCGAGACGGCCACGGCGGCCGCCATACCCCAATGCGCTCACCTGCTGGGTCACATCCCGCCGGCGAGGCTGTTCGACGAATTCCTGAAGCTGTTCCTGGCTGGCTGCGCCGAAGCGACGCTGGAGCAGTTACTGGCGCACGATCTGCTCGCCTACCTGTTTGCCGATACTGCGGAATGCCTGAAGCGAGACGCCACTGCGCTCAAGCTGGTAAAGGCCGCCATGCGTAACACCGATCAACGCATTGCCGATGACAAGCCCGTCACACCCGCCTTCATACTCGCGGCAATGCTCTGGCCGGTCGTGCATGCCCGGGCGGGCCAGCTCGAGGTGCGGGGCGAGGCACCCATGCAGGCCATGCACAGCGCGGGGCAGCAAATCACCAGCGAGGTCATACAGCGTATCACCCTCCCGCGGCGTTTCAGCCAGCCCATGCAGGAGATCTGGGAATTCCAGCTGCGCCTGACCCACCGCCGCGGCCGCAAGGCGGCAGAGCTGGTGGACCATCGCCGCTTCCGTGCCGCCTACGATTTCCTGCTGCTGCGCGAAGAGGCCGGCGAAGCCACCGGTGACCTCGCTGCCTGGTGGACAGACTTTCAGCAATTACCGCTGGAAGAACGCCTGCGACAGGCGGGTTCCAGCGCCGCTGGCCGGGGAGAGCCCGACGGGCAGGCCTCTTCGCCGGAGGCAGTCCCCGCCGGGAGAAGCCGCAGGCGCCCGCGCAGGCGCAGAAGACCGACATCCCCATGACGCCTGCCTACATCGCGCTGGGCAGTAACCTGCAGAGTCCCATCGCACAGCTGCGCCGCGCCGTGGCCGCGCTGGCAGGCCTTGCACAATCGCGTGTCACTCGCGTATCTGGCGTGTACCGCAGTGCCCCGGTCGGCCCGCCCGGGCAGCCGGATTACCTGAACGCCGCGGTGTGTCTGCAGACACGTCTCGCGCCGCACGCGCTACTGGACGCGCTCCAGGATATCGAGACGCGCCAGGGCCGGGTGCGCACGCAGCGCTGGGGTCCGCGCACGCTGGATCTCGACCTGCTGCTGTATGGCGATATCACGCTCGACGACGAGCGGCTAACCCTGCCCCACCCGCGCATGCACGAGCGCGATTTTGTGCTCCTGCCGCTACAGGAAATCAGCGTGAAGGGGCTGACGATGCCGGATGGCCGTGAACTGGAACACCTCGTGCAGCAATGCCGCAGTGGTAGCCTGCATCGCACAAACTGCCATTTGCAGGCGCCGTAGACGTCTCGCGCCCACCATGACCGGCAGACGAAAGGGGAAGTATCCACATGTCCAGCCCTGAGGCCATAGCCATCGACATGAAAGGGCGCCAGCCGCCCCGCTACATCGCCGTGGAGGGCCCAATCGGCGTTGGCAAGACAACGCTGGCCAAGAAGCTCGCCATGAGTTTCAACTACGCAACCCTGCTGGAAGACGCACACGTCAACCCTTTTCTGGAAAAGTTCTATCGCAACCCGGAACAGGCCGCGCTGGCAGCGCAGCTTTTTTTCCTGTTCCAGCGCTCACAGAAAATCCAGGATATACGCCAGGCGGACATATTCGAGAACGTGCGCGTCGCCGACTTCCTCATCGAGAAAGACCCGTTGTTCGCGCGCATCAACCTCGACCCGGACGAATACCGGCTTTATGAAAAGGTCTACCAGCAACTCACCATTGATGCGCCACGGCCAGACCTCGTGATCTACCTCCAGGCCTCCACCGACGTATTGATTTCCCGTATCGAGGCACGCGGACTGGCCTACGAGCAGGGCATTGACCGGTCGTATCTCGAGCGCCTGAACGAAGTGTACAGTGAGTTTTTTCTATATTACGATGACGCTCCGCTGCTGATCGTCAATGCGAGCGAACTGGATCTGGCGCACAGCACAGACGATTATCGGCAACTGGTGGACTACCTGCTGGATATACGCAGTGGCCGCCATTATTTTAATCCCACATTTTTCGGCTAATCGGCCCGGCCCGCGGGCGCTGACACTTCGCTTAACCCCCTACAGGAATCTGGCCATGGGCAAGTTCACCATCAGCACCCTTGACAAGATGAAGGCCGCAGGGGAAAAGTTTGTCTGCATCACCTCCTATGATGCGACCTTCACGCGACTGATCAGCGATGCCGGCGCGGAAGCGATTCTGGTAGGCGATTCCCTCGGCATGGTGCTGCAGGGCCACGACAGCACGATCCCCGTCACCATCGAGGACATGGCCTACCACACTGCCTGCGTCTGTCGCGCCGACCCGCAACCGCTGGTCATTGCCGACATGCCGTTCATGACCTACGCCAACACGGAGCAGACACTGCGCAATGCCGCCCGCCTGATGCAGGCCGGCGCGCAAATGGTGAAAATGGAGGGTGGGGTGTGGCTGAGTGACTCTATCAACAAGCTGGTGGAGCGCGGTATTCCCGTGTGCGCGCACCTTGGCCTGACACCGCAATCGGTTAACACCTTTGGCGGCTTTAAAGTACAGGGGCGAACACCCAAGGAAGCGAAATCGATTCTGGCGGACGCTGTTGAAATTCAGGACGCGGGCGCGAGCCTGCTGGTGCTCGAATGTATTCCCGCGCACCTGGCGGCGGATATCAGCGAGAAAGTGGATATTCCTGTGATCGGTATCGGCGCGGGGCCCGGCACGGACGGCCAGGTATTGGTATTGCATGATCTGCTCGGCCTGAGCGAGCGCACCCCGCGCTTTGTGCAGAATTTCATGCAGGGCCAACCAAGCATTCGCGATGGCCTGCGGGCGTTCGTGACCGCCGTCAAGGACGGCAGCTTCCCGCGTGAAGAGCATACCTACGCCTGAGCCAGGCTCTCGGCGACCAGCGGACGCATGCTGTTGATCACAATGGCACTGACCTTCCATGGCAGGAGGTAAGTAAGCACTTACTTTTGATTTGTGTCGCAATAACACCTTTTCGCGTCCAGCGATGCTTCTTTTGGTAACAAACTCCGTGAATTTTCCACTACAATTCGTTGCCCGGCCCTGTGGCTTGGGGCATACTTTCGCTCCCGTCTCCCATTGAGTTGCAAACCGGGGCGGACCATGCAACGTCTGTACTTGACAGTTTCAGTGTCACCATTACCCCGAGGGGGAACAGGTAGATATGAGAACTTACAGCTACAACGCCCAGTTGAGAGCCGCACTGGATACCTGCCGCGCCAACGGTCAGCGCATTGCCTTCGTGCCCACCATGGGCAACCTGCATGAGGGCCACCTCAACCTCGTGCGCAAGGCCAGGCAGCTCTGCGATATCGTCGTCGTCAGCATATTCGTCAACCCCCTGCAGTTTGGCCCCAACGAAGACCTGGATGCCTACCCCAGAACGCTCGCGGCCGACAAAGAGAAGTTATTCGGCGAAGGCGTGCAAATGCTCTACGCCCCCGTGGTCGAGGAAATCTACCCGGAGGGCATGGCGGCACAAACACGCGTTCACGTCCCGGATCTCGGTGATACCCTCTGCGGCAGCAGCCGTCCCGGACATTTCGATGGCGTCACCACGATTGTCAACAAGCTGTTCAATATCGTGCAGCCAGACGTTGCGGTATTCGGTGAAAAGGATTTCCAGCAGCTGTCTATCGTTCGGCGCATGGTGCGCGATTTGTGCATGCCCCTGGAGATTGTGGGCGTGGCTACCAGCCGTGATGAAGACGGGCTGGCGCGTAGCTCGCGCAATGGATTCCTCTCCGCAGACCAGCGTCGCATCGCGCCGGTTCTGCATCAGACCCTCAACAGCTGCCGCGAGGCGATTGCCTGCGGTTTCGATAATTTCCTCCAGCTTGAATCGCACGCGCGCATGCAGCTGCTGCAGGCGGGTTTCGAGCCGGATTATTTCGCGATACGCGACGCCAATAACCTCCAGACCGTTACGGAAGACACTGAGGAAATTGCCATCCTCGCCGCCGCGCGGCTGGGCACCACGCGACTCATCGATAACGTACGCCTGGCGCTCAACCCCGTATCTGACTGGGGCATGCTGGCCGACGGATAACCCTGCAAACGCCTCGCGGCCTTTCTCCCGCGCAGGGGCCGCTCCCTTAAAACGGCCACCACCGGGCACTCTCTCTGCCTGAACACCCGCCTTATTTGCAGTATCATGTTGCGCTTGAGTGATAATCAAGAGACCGCCCGCCATGTCTGACTTCCCGCTGCGTCCGGTGCCCGCCAACTTTCGCGATGCACACATCAACGCAACAGACTATGAAAACATGTACCGCCGTTCCATCGCGGAACCCGAAGCCTTCTGGGCGGAAATGGCCAACTCTTTCCTTTCCTGGGACGCTCCCTGGCAGGACGTCGTCAGCTACGATTTCAGCAAAGGGCACGCCCAGTGGTTTGCGGGCGGCAAACTGAATGTCAGCTACAACTGCATTGATCGCCACCTGCCCGAACGCGCCAACCAGACGGCGCTCATCTGGGAGGGTGACAATCCCGCCGAGAGCGAGCACATCACCTACGCGGAACTCAAAACCCAGGTTTGCCAGCTCGCCAACGTGCTGAAGAGCCGCGGCGTTGGCAAAGGCGACCGCGTCAGCATCTACATGCCGATGATTCCCGAAGCCGTCTACGCCATGCTGGCCTGCGCACGTATCGGTGCCATTCACTCGGTGGTATTCGGTGGTTTCTCGCCAGAGGCGCTCAAGGACCGGATTCTTGATTCAGACTGCCATACCCTGATCACGGCGGACGAAGGTCTGCGCGGCGGCAAGCGGATACCGCTGAAAGACAACGCCGACAAGGCCCTGGCGGCCTGTCCCAACGTCAGCACCTGCCTGGTGGTAAGACGTACCGGCGGCGACATCGACTGGCAGGAAGGCAGGGATATCTGGTACCACACCGCCGTGCGTGACGCGGCCGACGACTGTCCGCCGGAGATCATGGACGCGGAGGACCCGCTGTTCATTCTCTACACCTCGGGTTCTACGGGTAAGCCCAAAGGCGTACTGCACACCACCGCGGGCTACCTGTTGCAGACGGCGATGACGTTCAAGTACACGTTTGATTACCGGGAGGGCGATGTGTACTGGTGCACGGCAGATGTGGGCTGGGTCACCGGCCACAGCTATATCGTGTACGGACCGCTGGCGAACGGTGCTGTCTCGCTGATGTTCGAGGGCGTGCCAACCTATCCCGACGCTGGCCGCTGCTGGGAAGTGGTAGACAAACACCAGGTGAATATTTTCTACACCGCCCCCACCGCCATTCGCGCCCTCCAGGCAGTTGGTGATGCCGCGGTCAAACGCAGTTCGCGCGCCAGCCTGAAACTGCTGGGCACGGTGGGCGAACCCATCAACCCGGAGGCCTGGGAGTGGTACCACACGGTGGTCGGCGAGGGCCGCTGCCCGATCGTGGATACCTGGTGGCAAACCGAAACGGGGGCGCACATGATTACACCGCTTCCGGGGGCCACCGACCTGAAACCCGGCTCGGCAGCGCGGCCTTTTTTCGGCGTGGAACTCGCGCTCCTGGACGACGCCGGAGCGGAGATTGAAGGGCCGGGCGCCGGCTACCTGGTGATCAAATCATCCTGGCCCGCACAGATTCGCTCGGTGTACGGCGATCACCAGCGCATGCTAGACACCTACTTCAGCCACTATGCGGGCTACTACTTCACCGGCGACGGCGCGAGCCGCGATGCCGATGGCTACTACTGGATTACCGGTCGGGTGGACGACGTGTTGAACGTATCCGGCCATCGCATGGGCACCGCTGAAGTGGAAAGCGCCCTGGTGTTGCACGACGACATCGCGGAGGCCGCCGTGGTGGGGTTCCCGCACGCCATCAAGGGCCAGGGCATCTATGCCTACGTCACGCCCATGCAGGGTGTGGAGCCCGACGACACGCTGCGTCAGGCGCTGGTCAACCTGTGCGCCAGGGAGATCGGCGCCATCGCCAAACCCGACATTATTCAGTGGGCGCCGGGACTGCCGAAAACCCGCTCAGGCAAGATCATGCGCCGCATCCTGCGCAAGATTGCCGAGAACGAACTGGATAACCTTGGTGACACCAGCACGCTGGCGGATCCCTCCGTGGTCGACGAACTGATCGCCAATCGGCCTGCCACGGATTAACGCGGTACCGGGTCTCGCCAATCGGCAGGCACAAAAAAAAGGAGCCCGCCTCGCAGCGGACTCCTTCGTGACACGGTGCTTAAGCAGGCGAAAGACTAGTCGGCCGTGTCTTCCTCAACCACCTCGTTGCCGGCACCTGCCTCATCTTCCAGCAGTTCCTTGATCGAGAGCTTGATGCGGCCGCGCTGATCCACGTCGAGCACCTTCACCCGCACCTCATCACCTTCCTTGAGGTGATCGGAAACGTTTTCCACCCGCTCATTGGCGATTTGCGAGATGTGCACGAGACCGTCCTTGCCAGGCAGGATATTGATAAAGGCGCCGAAATCCACAATGCGCTCCACCCGGCCGGTATACACGGCACCCACCTCGGCTTCCGCGGTGATTTCCTCAACCATGGCCACAGCCGCGTCTCGCGCCGCCTGGTCCTGCCCGAAGATGCGCACGGTACCATCGTCGTCGATATCCACAGTCGCACCCGACTTCTCGGTGATGGAACGGATGGTCGCACCGCCCTTACCGATAATGTCGCGAATCTTGTCGGAATCGACTTTCAGGGTCACCATGCTGGGTGCGTTCTCGGAGGTGACCTGACGTGCTTCGCCCAGCACCTGGTTCATCTGCCCCAGAATGTGCAGGCGTGCCTGCTGCGCCTGCGCCAACGCAACTTCCATGATCTGCTCATTGATACCTTCGATCTTGATATCCATTTGCAGCGCCGTGACGCCTTCCGCGGTACCCGCCACTTTAAAGTCCATGTCGCCAAGATGATCTTCATCGCCCAGGATATCGGTGAGGACGGCGAACTGGTTGCCTTCCTTCACAAGGCCCATGGCGATACCGGCGACCGGGGTCTTCAGCGGCACGCCGGCCGCCATCAGGGCCAGCGAACCCACACACACCGACGCCATGGAACTGGAGCCGTTGGATTCGGTGATTTCAGACACCACACGCACGGTGTACGGGAACTCATCTTCACCCGGCAACACAGCGGCAAGACCGCGACGCGCCAGGCGTCCGTGGCCGACTTCCCTGCGGCCGGTAAAACCCACGCGTCCCGCTTCGCCCACCGAGTAAGGGGGGAAGTTGTAATGCAGCATGAACGGGTCGCGACGCTCCCCTTCGAGCGCGTCGATAATCTGCGCGTCGCGGGTGGAACCCAGCGTGACCGCGCCAATCGCCTGGGTCTCGCCGCGCGTGAACAGAGCACTGCCGTGCGCTTTTGCCAGCACGTCGATCTCACAGGCAATCGGGCGCACAGTGCGATTATCACGCCCGTCGATACGCGCTTCACCGGCCAGAATGCGCTTGCGCACGAGGTTTTTCTCGATGCTCTTGAAAACGTCCTTCACCTCATCGGCGCTGGGTCCGTCTGCCTTGGCCAGGGCAGCGATAGCCGCATCGCGGATTTCACCCACGCGCTGGTAGCGCGCGGCTTTCTCGGTGATGCGGTAAGCCTCGCCAAGGTCAGCCTTTACCTGTTCCTCAACGGCCGCCACAAGCGCCTCGTTGACTGCGGGCGCCTGCCACTCCCAACGCGGCTTGCCTGCTTCCGCCACCAGTTCGTTGATGGCCTGGATAACCGTCTGCATCTCCTGGTGTGCAAACAGCACCGCGCCCAGCATCTGGTCTTCAGACAGCTCCTTGGCTTCAGACTCCACCATGAGTACGGCATCGGCGGTACCGGCGACGACCATATCCAGCTTGCTCGTTTTCAACTGGTCGTAGGTGGGATTGAGCAGGTAACCGCTTTCCTCATTGAAGCCCACGCGCGCGCCGCCGATCGGGCCGTTGAAGGGGCAACCGGAAATGGCCAGCGCCGCCGAGGTACCGATCATCGCGGGAATATCCGGATCGATATGCTTGTCGGCGGACATCACGGTACAGATCACCTGTACCTCGTTCATGAAGCCGTTGGGAAACAGCGGGCGAATGGGACGATCAATCAGTCGCGAGGTGAGGGTTTCTTTTTCGCTCGGACGACCCTCGCGCTTGAAGAAACCGCCGGGGATTTTACCCACGGCGTAGGTTTTCTCTGTGTAGTGCACAGCCAGCGGGAAAAAGTCGCGGCCCTCGCGCGCCGATTTTTCGGCAACCACGGTGCACAACACGGACGTATTCTCTACGGTGACCATCACCGCGCCGCTCGCCTGCCGGGCGATACGGCCGGTTTCCAGTGTGACGGTCTGACCGCCATACTGGAAAGATTTGGTTACTGGATTCACAATAATTCTCCAATTCTTTCTACGATCGCAGGCGCTGCCTGCGCGGCCGGCGGCCGCACGACCCCATGTCATGCGGCTCCTGGCCGATGCGGGGTAAAGCCTATCGACGCAGGCCCAGTCGCTTGATCAGATTCAAATAACGCTCGGTGTCTTTGCGACGAAGGTAATCCAGCAGCTTACGACGCTGGTTCACCATGCGGATCAGGCCGCGGCGTGAGTGATGATCCTGATTGTGTGATTTGAAGTGCCCCTGCAACTGCTCGATATTTGCGGTCAGCAGCGCCACCTGTACTTCCGGGGACCCGGTATCACCTTCACCTACCTGGTACTCTTTTACGATTTCAGCCTTACGTTCGGCGTTCAAAGCCATGTCTATTACCTCTTGAGGAATCTGCGTTGAGCGGACTACTGAAGCAGGCCGCCCCTCGTTAACAAAAGAGCCTGTCCGTGCAGATTTACAGACAGGTTCGTATCACCTCCCGGTGACTACCAGCCGACGCGGCGCAACACGCCCATCGTCCAATATCTCTCCAACGCCCAGGAACTCTCCGCTTTCCAGGGCGACGCGCACCATACCATTACAGGGCGCATTTGGCACCTGTACCGGCTGGCCCTGGCGCATGTAGAAGCCGCCGGATTCCGTGAGCTTCACCAGCGGCAGCGCTCCCAGTGCGGAATCCGCAGGCTGCAGCAGGCCCTGCATCTCGGCCAGCTGATCGTTGTTTTTCAGCGCCTCGAGGGTCGCGAGGCTCACGCTGTCTTCCAAGCCGAACGGACCCGAACGGGTGCGCCGCAGGGCACAGACATGCGCTCCACAGCCAAGCGCCACGCCAAGGTCCTCGGCCAGCGACCGCACATAGGTGCCTTTACTGCACTCCAGGTACACATCCACCTCAGCCCTGGTGCCCGGCCGATAATCACGCATCTCGAGGTGGTTGATCACCACTCGGCGCGGTTCGCGCTCAACCTCGATGCCCTGGCGCGCCAGCTTGTACAGCGGCTGACCGTCGCGCTTGATGGCAGAATACATCGACGGAACCTGTTCAATGGCTCCGCGAAACGCGCCCAGCGCGGCCTCCACCTGCGACGCGTCCAGCGCAGACGCATCCTGTGTCGTCAGTACTTCACCCTCGGCATCACCGGTGGTGGTCGCAACACCGAGCACGAACGTGCTGGCGTACGCTTTATCGGCATCCAGCAGGTACTGGGAAAACTTGGTGGCCTCGCCGAAGCACAAGGGCAACACGCCTGAGGCCAACGGATCCAGACTGCCGGTGTGGCCCGCCTTGGCCGCAAAAAACAGGCGCTTGGCCGTTTGCAGGGCCTGGTTGGAACTCATACCTGTCGGCTTGTCGAGTACCAGGATACCGTTGAGCGGGCGGCCGCGACGTCGCCTGGCCACGACTACTCCGTTTTCCCGGGGTCATCATCGCGCAGCCCAAGCTCGCGATCTGCATCGGCCGCGCGCCGGATCAGGTCTTCCATCTGCCGGCCGCGCCCCACGCTGCTGTCAAAAACAAAGCGCAACTGCGGCACGCTGCGCATACTGCTGTCGCGCGACAGCTGGCTGCGCAGAAATCCCCCAGCATGATTCAACACGTCAGCCGACTCCTTCGCCTCTTCGCTGGATTCCGCGCCAAGCACTGTGAAAAACACCTTGGCATGCGCGAGATCACGGCTGACTTCCACACCGGTGATACTCACCATGCCGAGGCGCGGGTCACGCACCTCGCGCTGTATCAGGCTGGCCAGCTCGCGTTGCAGGTAATCCGCAACGCGCTGGGTTCTGGCGTATTCCTTGGCCATATTCGAGCCTACCGCTTACAGAGAGCGGGCGAATTCCTTGACCTCAAACACTTCGATGAGATCGCCCACCTTCACATCAGTGTAGTTTTTCACACCGATGCCGCACTCGGTACCATTGCGCACCTCGTTCACGTCGTCCTTGTGACGGCGCAGCGATTCAAGCTCACCCTGGTAGATCACAACGTTGTCACGCAGCACGCGGATAGGCCTGGAGCGCAGCACCGAGCCCTCCTTGACTACGCAGCCTGCGATCAGGCCGAACTTGGGTGAGCGGAAGACCTCCTTCACCTCGGCAATGCCGAGAATCTCCTCGCGCAGCTCCGGCGCCAGCATGCCCGACAGCGCCTGCTTCACGTCGTCGATCAGATCGTAAATCACGTTGTAATACCGCAGATCCACGCCCTCGTTCTCTACCAGGCTGCGCGCTGCGTTATCCGCCCGCACATTGAAGCCAAACACCACTGCGCCGGAGGTGATGGCGAGGTTGACGTCAGTCTCGGTGATGCCGCCGACGCCACTGGACACGACGTTCACCTGCACCTCTTCGTTGCCAAGCTCCACCAGCGCGGTCTGGATCGCTTCCAGCGAGCCGCGCACGTCGGCCTTGATCACGATGTTCAGCGTGCTCTTCTCGCCGGCCGTCATGCTCTCGAACATATTGTCGAGTTTGGCTGCCTGCTGCCGCTGGAGTTTGTTGTCGCGGCTCTTGTTCTGACGGAAGTCCGCCACTTCACGCGCGCGTTTCTCGTTCTCCACTACCGCGAACAGGTCGCCGGCGCCCGGCGTACCGTCGAGGCCCAGTATTTCAACGGGGATACTCGGGCCGGCCACGTCGATGGGCTTTCCGTCTTCATCCAGCATGGCTCGCACGCGGCCGAACTGCAGGCCCGCCAGCACGATATCACCCTGCTTGAGCGTACCGCTCTGCACCAGCAACGAGGCAACCGGGCCGCGACCCTTGTCGAGCCGCGATTCGATCACGATGCCCTGCGCGGGGACATCGCGCGGCGCGCGCAGTTCGAGCAACTCCGCCTGCAACAGCACCGCGTCGAGCAGTTCATTAATGCCTTCACCGGTGTGCGCGGATACGTTGATGAACTGCGTATCGCCGCCCCACTCCTCGGGAATCACTTCTTTCGCCGAGAGTTCGTTCTTGACCCGCTCAGGGTCAGCGCCCTCCTTGTCGATCTTGTTGACGGCCACGATGAGCGGCACCTGTGCCGCCTTCGCGTGCTGAATGGCTTCTTCCGTCTGCGGCATCACGCCGTCGTCAGCTGCCACCACCAGAATCACGATGTCGGTGCTCTTGGCGCCGCGCGCGCGCATCGCGGTGAACGCGGCGTGGCCGGGCGTATCCAGGAAGGTGATCATCCCGTGCCCGGTTTCCACGTGGTACGCGCCGATATGCTGCGTAATACCGCCGGCCTCGCCAGACGCCACTCGACTCTCGCGAATGTAATCCAGCAAAGACGTCTTGCCGTGGTCTACGTGGCCCATGACGGTGACCACGGGAGCTCGCGGCTCGTCTGTCCCCTCATGCTTGGACAGGGTCTCTTCCAGTTTCTCTTCCAGCACATCCGCGCTGACCAGTTTGACCTTGTGGCCGAACTCCTCAATCACCAGGGTGGCGGTATCCTGGTCGATCATCTGGTTGATGGTCGCCATCACGCCGAGCTTCATCAGTTCCTTGATCACCTCGCCGGACTTCACCGCCATTTGCTGGGCGAGTCCGCCCACGGAAATCATGTCCGCTACTTCCACTTCGTACACAATTTTCTCCGTGGGCTGTTCAAAGCCGTGCTTGCCATGCTCCGCGTGCGACGGCTTGATCTTCTTGCGCCCGCCACGGCGGCGACCGCCTCCGGACTCCGACTCGAGATCCGCCAGCGAGAGGTTGTGTCCGCGCTGCTTGCCTCGGCCGCCGGGCGATGTGCGCGCCAGCCGGCTGCGCGGGCGACGCTCTCGATCATCCGCAGGCACCGCGGCAGGCGCATCATGCAGGCGCTTGGGCTTGCGTGCGGCATCGGTTGACTTCTCCTTGCGGGTCTCGGCCTCGACGCGGGCGGCCTCCTCGGCGGCCTTGCGTGCTTCCAGGGCGGCCTGACGCGCAGCGGCCTCCTCGGCCTCCTGCCGCTTGCGCCGTTCCGCGGCGCGCTGACGCAACACCTCGGGATCGAGATCAGCAGGGTCTTCCGGTTCGGGCTCGGCGGCCACCACAGGTTCTTCCGCCGGCTCTGCGGGCGCGGGCGCCGCAACCTCCTCAGGCGCCGCTGGCAACTCCTCGACAATCTCTTCCTGCAGGACAGGCTGCTCGCCCTCGCCTTCCTCGGCGATATCGCGCTTGACGTAGGTGCGCTTCTTGCGCACTTCCACGTTGACCGTTTTCTTCCCCTGGGAGCCGGAAGTGCGCAGCGTGCTCAAGGTTTTACGCTTCAACGTGATGCGCTTGGGTGCCTCGGTCGGCTCGCCATGGCTGCGCTTCAAATACTGCAGCAGGGTTTGCTTGTCTTCATCAGACACGGCCTCTTCCGGCGCGCTATGGGGCAACCCCGCCTCTTTCATCTGCGAAAGCAGACGTTCAGACGATGCCCCTACCACTTCCGCCAGCTGCTGTACCGTCACCTGAGCCATTCAATAATCTCCTTCGTGCCCTGTGTCTATCGTCATGCCGTCAATCTTGCAGTCACAGATTACTCTTCTGCCTCGGCAAACCAGGGCGCTCTTGCGGTCATGATCAATTCACCCGCACGTTCTTCGGTCATGTCAGGGATGTCCATGAGTTCATCCACTCCCTGCTCGGCCAGATCTTCCATCGTGACAATGCCACGACTGGCAAGAATATAGGCCAGGTGGCGGTCCATGCCCTCCATTGTGAGCAGGTCTTCCGCCGGCTCATTGGCTCCGAGCTGTTCTTCGGAGGCAATGGCCTGTGTCAGCAGCGCGTCCTTGGCCCGCGCCCGCAATTCCTCGGCGATGTCCTCGTCGAAGCCTTCGATCGCCATCATTTCTTCCAGCGGTACGTAGGCGACCTCTTCCAGCGTGGTAAAGCCTTCTTCAACCAGGATTTCCGCGACGTCTTCATCCACGTCGAGGTTCTCGACAAACACGGCGATCACCTGACCGGCTTCCGCCTCATGTTTGTCGGCCGCTTCCTCAACGCTCATGACGTTGATCGTCCAGCCGCTGAGTTCCGATGCCAGACGCACGTTCTGGCCGGCGCGACCGATCGCCTGGGCGAGGTTATCTTCGGATACCGCCACATCCATGGTGCCGCTGTCTTCATCCACCACAATCGATTCCACTTCGGCGGGCGCCATGGCGTTGATCACCAACTGGGCAGGGTTGTCGTCCCAGGGCACGATGTCGACGCGCTCGTTGTCCAGTTCGTTGGACACCGCCTGCACACGCGAACCACGCATGCCCACGCAGGCGCCCACCGGGTCGATTCGCTGGTCATTCGTTTTCACCGCGATCTTCGCGCGCGAACCCGGGTCTCTCGCCGCCGCGCGAATCTGGATTACTTCCTCGGCAATTTCGGGCACTTCAATCTTGAAGAGTTCTATCAGCATCTCCGGACAGGAGCGGCTCAAAATAAGCTGTGGGCCCCGCGCCTCGGTGCTGATTTCACGCAAGATCGCGCGCACGCGATCATTCACGCGAAAGGTCTCGCGCCCCACCAGGTGCTCGCGCGGCAACAGGCCCTCGGCATTGTTGCCAAGGTCTACAATCACGTTGTCGCGCGTAACCTTTTTCACCGTTCCGGCAACCAGCTCGCCGACGCGCGACATATACTGTTCCACGACCTGAGCGCGCTCCGCATCGCGCACACGCTGCACGATCACCTGCTTGGCGGTCTGGGCGGCAATGCGGCCGAACTCGACGTTCTGTACCTGTTCTTCATGGAAATCCCCGGGCTTGAGATCCGGGTTCTGCTCGATCGCCTCCTCGGTAGTGAACTGCGTACCCAGCAGCGCCAGTTCATCGTCGGGCACGACCAGCCAGCGGCGCACCGTCACGTAATCGCCGGTCTTGCGGTCGATCGTCACATGAATATCGGCATCCTCGTCGTACCGCTTCTTGGTCGCCGTTGCGAGCGCCAGCTCCATCGCCTCGAAGATGATGTCCTGGGACACACCTTTCTCGTTCGACACGGCTTCCGCTATATCCAGAATCTCCTTTGACATCTCCAGCCTCGCCAGTTGACTTGCCGCATCTACATGCGGGGTTGTACACGCGCCTTTTCAATCGTGCCGTGCGGCAGCAGGTATTCGTGATCGTCTACCTGAACCACCACATCTTCGCCTTCCAGGCCCTTCAAAATTCCCTTGAACCTGCGCCGACCCTCAAACGGGCTGCGCAGGCGCAACTCCACTGTCTCTCCAACATAGCCTGCGTACTGGTCGAGACGAAACAACAGTCTATCCACGCCAGGAGATGACACCTCCAGGGTGTACTCCCCACTGATCGGTTCTTCCACATCCAGCACGCTGCCCACCTGGGCGCTCACCGCAGCGCAATCATCGACGCTGATGCCGTTGGGCCCGTCGATATAGATGCGTAACACGCTGTGCTTGCCCTGTGACAGGTACTCAACGCCCCACAATTCAAAGCCCAGGGCGGCAACCGTCGCATGCAGCAGGTCGGCAATTTGCTGTTCCTTGCTCGCCATCCGCGGCTTTTTCTCCACCTACGAAAAAGCCCCTGAAAAGGGGCTTTCTCACGATTGCGCTGCAGGTATTGGGAGCAGACAGCGCTTATTTGGTAGCGGGGGCCGGATTTGAACCGACGACCTTCGGGTTATGAGCCCGACGAGCTACCAGGCTGCTCCACCCCGCATCAAAATCTTCCTCTCATGCCACGTGCCCCTTGGCGCGTCGCAACAGGTTTTATCGACAACCACCTATTCGAGAGGGTGTGCATTATAGGTAGCGTCCGTATTCCGGTCAACCGGGTAAGGACGCTAAATTAACCTATTTTCACATGGTGCCGAAGGCGGGACTTAACGCGCCCGGCCAGGGCCGCACGAGCACTCCGCGGCTGCGGAGCCCTCGGGTTGATTGATGGTGCCGAAGGCGGGACTTAACGCGCCCGGCCAGGGCCGCACGAGCACTCCGCGACTGCGGAGCCCTCGGGTTGATTGATGGTGCCGAAGGCGGGACTTGAACCCGCACGAGCATAGCTCACTACCCCCTCAAGATAGCGTGTCTACCAATTCCACCACTTCGGCAAAACTCTGGGACTAATCCAGGCTGGGGAGATCGCCCTCCACATCGCCCGTCATGACCGGTTCCTGCTCTTCCACCACCGGCAATTCTTCCTCGACCGCTGGCGCAGCCTCCTGCACCATGGCCGGTATCGCAAGGTCCAGTTCGTCGATCGCTTCCGATTTCTGGGTGGCCAGTATCGCAAGCCCGAAACTGGTGCTGAAAAACAGCACCACCAGCCAGGTGGTGGCGCGCGTCAGCACATTGCCGCTGCCATCCGAACCAAAAATCGTTTGCGAAGCCCCGGCGCCGAACGACGCGCCCATGTCCGCGCCCTTGCCCTGCTGCAGCATGATCAGGCCAATAATAGCCAGCGCGGTGAGCAGGTGCACTACAAGAATAATCTGTTCCATACTGTTTCGTCCCTCCACGGGACATTGCGTTAAGCCCGTTCAGTCGGCCGCGGCCGCTGCGATGGCTATAAATTCTTCGGCGACCAGCGACGCGCCGCCCACCAACGCACCGTCAATATCCCGCTGTGCAAACAGCTGCGCTGCATTACCCGCCTTGACACTACCGCCGTACAGCAGGCGCACTGCCTGGGCGTCCACGCCGGCGGTGCCTGCCAGCCGCGCACGGATCACCGCGTGCATGCTTTGCGCCTGTTCCGGCGTCGCGGAAAGCCCCGTGCCTATAGCCCACACAGGCTCGTAGGCAATCACCAGCTCACCGAGTTCAGGCTGCTCGCCCAACGCGGCGGCCAGTTGCGCGGTCACGACGTCTTCCGCCTCTCCCGCCTCTCGCTGGGCGAGCGTTTCGCCCACACACAGGATTGGCGCCAGCCCCGCCTCTATGGCTGCGGATAATTTGGCAGCCACCAGCGCATCCGTCTCCGAGTGGTATTGACGGCGCTCCGAATGCCCGAGTATGACCCACTGGCATCCCGCATCCGCCAGCATTTCCGCAGACACCTCACCGGTAAACGCACCGCTCGCCGCGTGACTGCAATCCTGCGCGCCCACCGTCACGGTGAAATTCTCGCAATGCACTACGGCCTGGCCAAGGTGCACAAAGGCAGGACATACAACCAACTGCACACCCGCTGGCGGCCTCGCAGCCGTTACAGCGCCAAGCAAAGCCGCAACGCTACTGCGGGAACCGTGCATCTTCCAATTAGCGACAACCAGCGCCTGGCGCATCCGGCTCCCCGGGCAAAAAAGCGGCGGCAATGGTAACCAAGTTGCTATCACCTGACAAGGTGTGGCCGGCTGAGGTGTGGCCGGCTGAGGTGCGGCCGGCTGAGGTGTGGCTGGCTGAGGCGCGGCCGAGCAAGACCCGCATGAAGGAACCCCTCATGTCAGGCCAGCGCTTGCTCAACCACATCCGCCAGCTTGCGGCAGAGTCCTGCCACCGTGTCCGCATCCTCACCCTCCACCATCACGCGCACTTTCGGTTCAGTGCCGGAAGGGCGCAGCAGTACACGACCGCGACTCCCAAGCGCCTTCTCGGTGGCAGCAACAGCCGCTTCGATAGCGGGAAATGCGGCGAGATCAACGCGCTCCCTGATTGCCACGTTGATCATTGTCTGCGGCAGCATGTTGATACCCGAGCGCAGTCCTGCGAGGTCACCCCTGGCGGCGCGCAATGCCATCAGTACCTGCAGCGATGCCACGATTCCATCGCCCGTGGTGGTGACATCGGAGCAGATAATGTGTCCGGACGACTCGCCACCGAGCACCCAGCCATTCGTCTCCATCAGCGCTTTCACGTGCCTGTCGCCGACCTGGGCGCGCGCAAACCGCAGGCCTTCCTCGCGCAACGCCAGTTCAAGGCCGAGGTTGGACATCTGGGTGCCCACCACGCCGGCGTCGGATTTGCCGATCGCCAGGCGGTGCATGGCGATGATGTACAGCAGCTCATCCCCGTCGATGAGATCGCCGCGATCATCCACCATCAGCACGCGGTCACCGTCGCCGTCGTAGGCGATGCCCAGATCCGCTCCCTTGTCGCGCACGAGTTGCGCAAGCGCGGCGATATCCGTAGATCCCACGCCCTCGTTGATATTGAACCCGTCCGGTTGCACCCCCATGGGGTACACCTCCGCCCCCAGTTCGCCCAGCACCTTCGGGGCGATCTGGTAGGTTGCGCCATGCGCGCAGTCCACTGCTATGCGCAAGCCGCGCAGGTTGAATCCCTCGGGAACCGTCGACTTGCAGAATTCCGTGTACCGTCCTGCCGCGTCTTCCACGCGCACGACCTTGCCGATGTCCCGGGAACGGACCGTCTGCAGGTCGAGTTCCAGTTCGGCTTCAATCGCAAGCTCCGTGGCATCCGGCAGCTTGGAGCCGTCCGCGCCGAAAAACTTTATCCCGTTGTCGTAGAACGGATTGTGCGAGGCACTGATGACAATGCCGGCGTCCGCATTCTGCTTGCGCGTCATGTGGGCTACCGCCGGTGTCGGCATAGGGCCCAGGAGTTTGACATTGACGCCGGCCGCTACGAGGCCGGCTTCGAGTGCCGACTCGAACATGTAGCCCGACACACGGGTATCCTTGCCAATGATGACGGTACAACGACCCTGGCCGGCCGCTTCACGGGCAAACACCCTGCCGCTGGCCCAACCCAGCTTCAGCATGAAATCCGGCGTGATCGGGGCATCGCCCACGGCACCGCGGATCCCGTCGGTGCCAAAATAGCGTTTGTTCATGTGTCACCCTGTTCGTGCAGCGCCGCACACATTGCCACGGCATCCACCGTGGCAGCGACGTCATGCGTTCTTATGATTGCTGCGCCACGCTCAACGGCGAGCACCGCCAGCGCAAGGCCGGCGGGAAGCCGCTCGCCCACGTCACGCCCCAGGATCTTACCGATCATGGACTTGCGCGACATGCCCACCAGCAGCGGCAAGCCCGCTTCGCCGAGCGCCGGCAAACCCCGCAGCAGCGCCATATTGTGCGCTACCGACTTGCCAAAGCCAAACCCGGGATCCAGCAACAGCCGCTCGCGCGCGATGCCTGCCGCCTGGCACGCCGCCACCCTGCCCGCCAGAAAGTCCGCCACTTCCGCCACGATGTCACAGTAGCGGGGAGCCACCTGCATGGAGCCAGGCTCGCCCTGCATATGCATGAGACAAACAGGCAGACCGGATTCGGCGGCGGCGGCCAGCGCGCCAGGCCGCGAGAGTGCCCGCACATCGTTGAGCATGCCTGCACCCGCGGCGGCAGCCGCTCGCATTACCTCGGGAGAACTGGTGTCAACGGAGATGACCACATCGAGTTCGGCGACCAGCCGTTCAACAACAGGCAGAACCCGGTCGAGTTCCTCCTGTGTCGATACGCCCGCCGCGCCCGGCCGGGTGGATTCCCCTCCCACGTCGAGAATCACCGCGCCTTCGGCCACCATGCCGGCGGCGCGGGCGAGGGCAAGCTCTACATCCAGACAATTGTTCTGGTAGAGGGTACCGCCGTCCGAGAAGGAATCCGGTGTGGCATTGATGACCCCCATGACACGGGGGCGGGAGAGATCAAGCCGACGCCCGGCGCAAACCAGTGCCGGGCGCGACAGGCGGGGGAAATACGACAAGTGGAGACCCTGTGGCGCCCGCCTCAGTGCTCGCTGGCAGGATCACCCAGGGTGCCGCCGGAATCGTCCTTCTCGGCGCCGCCAGCTTCGGGCTGCGCCGAGGAACCCTGGCCGGGCCCGCCCCAGTCCTTGGGTTCGCGCACTTCCCGTCCGGCCATGATGTCGTCGATCTGGTCGGCGTCGATGGTTTCATACAGCATCAGCGCCTGGGACATCGCATGCAGCTTGTCCATGTTCTCTTCGAGTATCCGCTGCGAGGTCTGGTAACACTCGTCAATGATACGACGCACCTCGTGGTCGATCTGGGTGGCCGTGTCGTCGGAAATCGCCTGGTGCGTCTGCCCCGCGCTGCGACCGAGGAACACTTCCTCGCCGCCTTCGTCATACATCAACGGGCCCATCTTTTCCGAAAGTCCCCACTGCGTCACCATTTTGCGCGCAATTTCCGTGGCACGCTTGATGTCATTGGAGGCGCCAGTGGTGATGCCGTCCTTGCCCAGCGTCATTTCCTCGGCAATACGCCCACCGAAGAGACTGCAAATCTGGCTGATAATGTGCCGACGGCTATGACTGTAGCGATCTTCCTCAGGCAAAAACATGGTCACACCGAGCGCGCGCCCGCGTGGAATGATACTCACCTTGTAGACCGGATCGTGTTCGGGCATCAGGCGCCCGACAATCGCGTGCCCCGCCTCGTGGTAGGCCGTATTACGTTTTTCCGCTTCGGACATCACCATGGATTTGCGCTCCGCGCCCATCATGATCTTGTCCTTGGCGAGCTCGAACTGTTGCATGCCCACAGTGCGCACACTGGCCCGTGCGGCGAACAGCGCTGCCTCGTTCACCAGGTTCGCCAGATCCGCACCCGAAAACCCGGGCGTGCCGCGTGCAATTTTCGACGGCTCGACATCTTCCGCCAGCGGCACCTTGCGCATGTGTACCTTCAGAATCTGCTCCCTGCCGCGAATATCCGGCAGGCCCACCACGACCTGGCGGTCGAAGCGTCCCGGGCGCAACAGTGCCGGGTCCAGTACGTCGGGACGGTTGGTGGCCGCGATCACAATGACGCCGTCATTCACCTCGAAGCCGTCCATCTCCACCAGCAGCTGGTTCAGCGTTTGCTCGCGCTCATCATGACCACCGCCAAGGCCGGCGCCCCGATGACGGCCCACCGCATCGATCTCGTCAATGAAGATGATGCAGGGAGACTGCTTTTTCGCCTGGTCGAACATATCGCGCACGCGAGAGGCGCCCACGCCAACGAACATCTCCACGAAATCCGAGCCGGAGATCGAAAAGAACGGCACCTTCGCTTCGCCCGCAATCGCCTTGGCGAGCAGCGTTTTACCGGTACCCGGTTGTCCCACCATCAACACGCCACGCGGGATTCGGCCGCCCAGTTTCTGGAAGCGGCCCGGATCGCGCAGGAATTCGACCAGTTCCTGCACGTCTTCCTTGGCCTCGTCCACGCCGGCGACATCCGCAAAGGTCGTGGTGATCTGGTCTTCACCCAGCAGTCGCGCCTTGCTCTTGCCAAAGCTCATGGGGCCACCGCGGCCGCCGGCACCGCCCTGCATCTGACGCATGAAGAACATGAAAACGGCGATGATAATCAGAATCGGGAAACTGGCAACCAGCAGCTGGGTCCAGACACTCTGCTGCTCGGGCTTGGTGCCGATCACTTCCACGCGATGATCCAGCATATCGTCCATCAACTTGGGGTCTTCAACCATCGGTCGTATGGTTTCGAAGCGCGAGCCGTCATGCCGTTCGCCGGCGATCGTGAGGCCGTCGACAACGACTTTCTTCACCTTGTCCTGCTGGATTTCCTCGATGAAATCCGAGTAGCCCACCTGCTCAGGCCCGCCCTGCATGTTGAAATTGTTGAACACCGACAGCAGCACCGCCACGATGACCAGCCAAAGCAATAAGTTTTTTACCATGTCATTCAATGCCGTTACCTCACCCGGAGCACCGTGCCCCGCTCAGCGATGCGTCCACCAGTAGACGCCTGTGACAGCCATACGCTCCCTGATTATAGCCGGATCAAGGAGCTCCCGGCGGCGTGTGTATGAAAAACCGCGACTAAGGGTCGACGCGTTCGAAGGGGATGGATCTCACTGCCAATGTACTACAGTTGGGGCGATCTCTCCACGTTTCAAGCACAACATCATCCCCGGGCTAGGCTGCACCCCGATACCCCGAGCCCACCAGGTACACCTCGCGCGACCGCGGGCGCGATGCTTTCGGTTTGCGCGTCTGCGCTTTCTCGAAGGCTTCCCGTGTCAGGCTGAAGAGCTCATCAAATCCCTCGCCGTGAAACACCTTGGTGACGAAACTGCCGCCCGGCACGAGCACCCGCCGCGCCATATCCAGCGCAAGCTCCACGAGATACATAGACCGCGGTTGGTCAACGGCGTTCACACCGCTCATATTCGGCGCCATATCGGAGATCACGATATCGACAGGCGACCCGCCCAGTTGCGCCAGAATCTCCTCGAATACCGCGTCCTCGGTGAAGTCACCCAGCACGAACTCCACCCCTTCAATGCTGTCCATGGGCAGAATGTCGGAAGCGATCACACGGCCGCTGTCGCCCACCTCCCGGGATGCCACCTGCGACCAGCCGCCCGGCGCGCTACCCAGATCCAGCACCGTCATACCGCGCCGCAGCAACCGGTCTTTCTCCTGTAATTCCAGCAGTTTATAGCAGGCACGCGAGCGATAACCCTCGCGCAGCGCCTGCTGCACATAGGGGTCATCGCGGTGTTCCTTCAACCACGCCTTGCTCGATGAGCGCTTTTTCGCCAAGAAATTCCCCGTATCCGCGGTTTCGTGCCCGGAGTCGCTTGTGTAGAATCTACAACCCGCCTGAACCGGCATTGTAACGCCTAAACTCCCATGAGTAAGAACACTCCCGGCGCGGACAAACAGCTTCGCGCCATCGGACACAAGCTCAAACCCGTGGTTACCGTAGCCGGCAACGGCCTGTCGGAGAACGTCATCGCCGAAATCGACGGCGCGCTGTCGCGCCACGAACTCATCAAGGTCAAGCTGGCGGTCGGCGATCGCGACACCAGGCGCGCCATTTCCGAGGAGCTGTGCGAACGCACCGGCGCGGACATCGTGCAGAGTATCGGCAACGTCATTCTTATTCTGCGTCGCACCGCCAAACCTGATCCAAAACTGTCCAACCTGCTGCGCGTCCATTAGTCGGGCAACCATGGGAGAGATTCTCGAGTTCCCGTCACAGCAGGCACAGGGGCTGTCTTACCTGGAAAAACAACTGCGTGAGATGCTGCACAGTAAAGGGGCCGACGAGCAACTGGTCGCATTTGCCACGCGCCAGTTAAGCACTATCTACTCCCGCGTCCTTGACGTCGAACAGTATCACTTCAGCGTGCACCTGCCTGACGGCCTCTCCAGCGAACAGCGTGACGCCCTGGCGGCCGACATCAACGCTGGACTGGAAGGCATTCGCCGCGAGAACCACGCTCTCCTGCTGGAACTGGTGGCGCAATTACTACTGGCCGAAGTTCGGCTGTACCAGCAACAGCGACCTGACTAGCCCGAGGCCGCGCCGAAGAGCCCGGCCAGGTAATAAACGCCCAGCGCGGCACAATACGCGAACAGGAAATACGCAAAAAACATCTTCAGCGCCAGCGTGCGCGATTCGCTTTCTTTCGACAGGATCGCCAGCGTGGACACGCACTGCAGGGCGATGGCGAAAAACACCAGTAATGCCAGCCCCGAAACCAGCGCCATTACGCTTGCCTGAATGTGCTCCACCAGAGGGACCATATTGTCGTCCGCGCCCTCGATGCCGAACATCGTTCCGAGTGTTCCCACGAACACCTCACGCGCGAGAAACGAGGTGAAAATCGCCACGCCGTAGCGCCAGTCCAGACCGAGGGGGCTAAACAGGGGCTCGATCCACTGGCCGAGTTGCCCGAGCCAGGACTGGCCGAGGTCGGCGCCACTGTTGGGAAAATACCCCAGCACCCAGATCACCACCGTGACCGCCAGAATGATCTTCCCGGCCTTGGTCACAAAATGTTTGGCGCGATTCACCGAGTTCCTGAGCAGGGGCTTTAATCCTGGCAATCTGTAGGGCGGCAGCTCCAGCACAAACGGCAGATCGGTGAAGCGATCCTTGCTCATGCGCGACACTACACCGGTAATGAGCAAACCACAGAACATGCCGAAGAAGTAGATGGCGAACATCGCCAGCCCCTGCCATCCCAGCAGGCCGCCCAGCGTGGTGGTCGAAGGGACGAACGCGGCGATCAGCAGCGTGTAGACCGGCAGGCGCGCGGAACAGGGCATCAGGGGGATGGCCATATACGTCAGCAAACGCTTGCGCGGGGAATCCACCGCACGGGCCGCGTAAATCGCCGGAATGGCGCAGGCTACGCCTGACAGCATGGGGATGAAACTCTTGCCGGTCAGGCCGAACAGGCGCAGCGGCTTGTGACAGATGAGCGCGGCGCGCGCCATATAGCCTGAATCCTCCAGCAACCCGATGATAAACGTGAGCACGAAAATCTGCGGCACAAACACCAGGAACGCGCCAATACCGCTGAACAGGGCGTCGGCGGTAAAATCCCGCAACAGCTGGCTGCCGATCAGCGGCACGATGCGCTCGGCCATCCACGCCAGCGACGCTTCCACCGCGTCCATGGCCGGCGCGGACCAGGTGAAAATAGACTGGAACAAGAGGTACATGATCACGAAGAAGGCAAGCCCTCCCGTGAGTGAGCCGAGAAAGAAGTGATCCAGCCGCGCCTGGCTGCGCACCAGCACATCTCCCCGCGGGCCAAAACGGCGCGCCAGCTGGTGCGCGGTGCCGCGCAGCAGGACATCGGGGCTGTCGGCGAATGCGCTCGCTACTGCGGACTCCGGGACCTCACGGTGGCTAAGCAATTGACGCAGGATGGCGTCCACACCCTTGCCGGAGCGCGCCGAAACCGGCAATACCGGCACGTGCAGCGCCTGCGACAGCCCGGCGGCATCAAAGGCCAGCTGGTGGCGGTCAATCACGTCGATCATGTTCGCCAGCACCGCCACAGGCTTCCCGAACCGCGCGCAGTCGCGAATGACCTGCAGGGTAAAGTAGAGGCTCTTCTCGAGACGGGTTGCGTCAATGAGGCACAGCACCTGCTCCACCTGCGGGTCGTTCAGCGCGCGCTCGAACTCGGCCACGGCGACCTTCTCCTCCGCGGAGATCGGTTGCAGCGAGTAGGTGCCGGGAAAGTCGACCAACTGCGTGCCAGGCAGGTCACGCAGGGTTCCCACCCCGACATCGACCGTGATGCCGGGAAAGTTGGCGACCTTCTGCGACATACCGGTGAGACGGTTGAACAACAGGCTTTTGCCCGAGTTCGGGCTGCCGATCAGCAGGACTCTAGGCATCGATGCTTACGCGCACATGCGCTGCAACCTCGTCATCCAGGGAAAACACCGTGTTGCTCACGCGATACACCTTAGGCGCACCGAAGGCAGGCGAATGCAGGCAGACTACCTGCTCGTCCGGGTGGAAACCGAGCTCCATCAGACGCACCCGGTAGGGCTCCGCGAGGCTGTCGTCATAGCTCAGAATTCTGCAGGCTTGTCCGGCCCGCAAGGACCACAGGGAGACGCTGGTATCCATCGGTATCCACTCGAAACGATGGCCGAATCATAACACTAATGAGAATTATTTGCGTATAGCGCAGGGCGGGGCGCCGCGCTAGATGTGGCGCACCTGGTCGATTTCGTATTCGATATCGCCACCGGGCGCTCGCACCACAACGACATCGCCTTCTTCCTTGCCGATCAGGGCTCGGGCAATGGGTGATCCGACCGAGATCAGGTTGCTTTTCACGTTGGCCTCATCCTCACCCACGATACGGTAGGTGACGGTGGCATCGGTTTCAATGTTGATGAGGTCGACGGTGGTACCGAAAATCACCTTCCCGGTTTTCTTAATCGTCGATACGTCGATCACCTGGGCATTCGCCAGTTTGCCCTCGATCTCCATGATGCGACCTTCCACGAAGCTCTGCTGCTCCCGCGCCGCGTGATATTCGGCGTTCTCTTTCAGGTCTCCATGCTCGCGAGCATCGGCGATTGCCTGGGAAATACGCGGCCGCTCCACCTTTTTCAGGCGGTCCAATTCCTCGCGTAGCGCCACTTCGCCGGCAACTGTCATAGGAAACTTGTTCATCGGCTCATCCTTTGATGCAAATCCTGCAGCCGCCTGACAGCAATGTCTTCCTTGTGCTTGAGCGACAGGCAGATCGCCTGCGCGGCGGTCAGGGTGGTGGTGTAGAACACCCGGTGCGCCTCGGCGCTGGCACGGATGGATGCGGAATCCTCGATGGCGCGGCGACCTTCCGTGGTATTCACAATGAGGTCTGCCTCGTCATTGAGAATCATGTCAACAATATGCGGGCGCCCCTCGGTGACCTTGTTCACCCGGCGCACCTGCAAACCGGCGTCCTCAAGGGCCCTGGCCGTACCACTGGTCGCCACCAGCTGAAAGCCCAGTTCCACCAGGTCACGCGCCACGCCAACGATCCCGGCCTTGTCTGCATCGCGCACGCTGAGCAGGGCCGTTCCCTCGCTTGGCGGCCCGTTGCCCGCACCCAGTTGCGCCTTGGCGAACGCGCCGGCGAAGGTATCACCGGTGCCCATCACCTCACCGGTGGATTTCATTTCCGGCCCGAGAATGGGGTCTACCCCGGGGAACTTGTTAAAAGGCAGCACGGCTTCCTTCACACTGAAGTAATCCGGCACCACCTCTTCGGTGAAGCCCTGCTCCGCCAGGCTGGTGCCGGCCATGCAGCGCGCGGCCACCTTGGCCAGCGACCGGCCGATACACTTGGACACAAACGGCACCGTACGCGAGGCGCGCGGATTCACCTCGATCACATAGATGGTGTCGTCCTGCCAGGCGAGCTGCACGTTCATCAGGCCGCACACGCCAAGCTCCAGCGCCATCTGCTTCACCTGCTCGCGCATCGCATCCTGCACGGCGTGATCGAGACTGTAGGGCGGCAGGGAACAGGCCGAATCGCCCGAGTGCACGCCGGCCTGCTCGATATGCTGCATGATGGCGCCGATCACCACCTCCTTGCCGTCCGACACCGCGTCGATATCCACCTCGATGGCCGCAGACAGAAAGGAATCCAGCAGTACCGGCGCATCATCCGAAGCCTTGACCGCATTGTGCATGTAGCGCAACAGGTCTTCTTCGCGATAGACGATTTCCATTGCCCGACCGCCCAGCACATAGGAGGGACGCACCACCAGCGGATAGCCGATCTGCTGCGCAGCGGCCACCGCCTCTTCGGTACTGCGTACGGTGGTATTGGCTGGCTGGCGCAGTTTCAGCTTCTGGATCATGTGCTGAAAACGCTCGCGATCCTCCGCCCGGTCGATAGCGTCGGGCGAGGTGCCGATAATCGGTACGCCGGCCGCCTCCAGCGCGCGCGCAAGTTTCAGTGGCGTCTGTCCGCCGAACTGCACGATCACGCCCTTGGGCTGCTCGATACGCACGATCTCGAGGACGTCCTCCAGGGTCACCGGCTCGAAGTAGAGACGGTCGGAGGTATCGTAGTCGGTCGATACCGTCTCCGGATTACAGTTGACCATAATGGTCTCATAACCGTCTTCGCGCATGGCGAGCACCGCGTGCACGCAGCAGTAATCGAACTCGATGCCCTGCCCGATTCGATTCGGGCCACCGCCCAGCACCAGAATCTTGTCGCGCGCGCTGGGCGCCGCCTCGCACTCCTCTTCATAGGTGGAATACATGTAGGCGGTGGCGGTGGCGAATTCCGCCGCACAGGTATCCACGCGCTTGTACACGGGCCGGATGCCCAGCTGGTCGCGCCGGGCGCGTACATCCGCCTCGGACACCGCCAGCAATACGGCGAGGCGCTCATCGGAAAAGCCCTTGCGCTTCAGCGAGAACATCTGCCCGGCGTCTATCTCGGCGAGCTGCACGGTTTTCAGGCTGTTCTCGGTGGCAACGATGTCCTGTATCTGCACCAAAAACCACGGGTCGACCCCGGAGAGGCGCGACACCTCCGCCAGCGGCATCCCGGCGCGAAACGCATCCGCCAGGAACCAGATACGATCAGGCCCCGGGTTGGTCAACTCCGATATCAGGTCGTCGCGCTGTTCCGGGTCATCCACATCGATGCGGTGCTCAAAGCCCGCCGAACCCACCTCCAGGCCGCGCAGGGCTTTTTGCAGCGATTCCTGGAAGGTGCGGCCGATGGCCATTACCTCGCCAACGGATTTCATCTGCGTGGTCAGGCGCTTGGACGCGCCGGCGAATTTCTCGAAGGCGAAGCGCGGAATCTTGGTGACCACGTAATCTATAGACGGCTCGAACGACGCCGGCGTTGCGCCGCCGGTGATATCGTTCTGCAACTCGTCCAGCGTGTAGCCGATGGCCAGCTTCGCCGCCACCTTGGCGATCGGGAAACCGGTGGCCTTGGAGGCGAGTGCCGAGGAGCGGGATACGCGCGGATTCATCTCAATAATCACCATGCGCCCGGTTGCCGGATCCTGCCCGAACTGCACGTTGGAGCCACCCGTCTCCACGCCGATTTCACGCAATACCGCCAGCGAGGCGTTGCGCATGATCTGGTATTCCTTGTCGGTGAGCGTCTGCGCGGGGGCCACTGTGATGGAATCGCCCGTGTGCACGCCCATGGCGTCGAAGTTCTCGATGGAGCAGACAATGATGCAGTTGTCGTTCTTGTCGCGCACCACCTCCATCTCGAACTCTTTCCAGCCGATCAGGGATTCGTCGATCAGCAACTCGTTGGTGGGCGACAAATCCAGGCCGCGCCGGCAGATCTCCTCGAACTCGCCGCGATTGTAGGCAATACCACCGCCGCTGCCGCCCATGGTGAACGAGGGCCGGATAATGCAGGGAAAACCGATGGAATCCAGCACCTGGAAGGCTTCCTCGAGGCTGTGCGCGAGCGCCGCACGCGGCGTTTCCAGGCCGATGCGCTTCATCGCCTGGTCGAACAGCTGGCGATCTTCCGCCTTGTCGATAGCTTCCTTGGTCGCCCCGATCATCTCCACGCCAAACTGTTCCAGCACGCCCTCACGCGCCAGATCCAGCGCGCAGTTCAACGCCGTTTGCCCGCCCATTGTGGGCAACAGGGCGTCGGGCCGTTCCTGTTCGATGATGCGCGCGACTGTCTGCCACTTGATGGGTTCGATATAGGTGGCGTCCGCCATGGCCGGGTCGGTCATGATGGTGGCGGGGTTGGAGTTCACCAGGATCACCCGGTAACCCTCCTCACGCAGCGCCTTGCAGGCCTGCGCGCCGGAGTAGTCAAACTCGCAGGCCTGGCCGATAACGATGGGCCCGGCGCCGAGGATAAGAATGCTTTGAATATCAGTACGCTTTGGCATGGCTCACTTCTTCTCCGCTCGAGCCGCCATCAGCTCGATGAAATGATCAAACAGTGGCGCGGCATCATGCGGTCCGGGGCTCGCCTCCGGGTGCCCCTGGAAACTGAAGGCGTCGCGGTCTGTGCGGTGAATGCCCTGCAGACTGCCGTCGAACAGGGATGTGTGGGTAATGCGCAGATTCGCAGGCAGGCGCGCTTCATCCACCGCAAAGCCATGGTTCTGGCTGGTGATGAGAACGCTGCCGTCCTGCAGGTTTTGCACCGGGTGGTTGGCACCGTGGTGCCCGAATTTCATCTTCACCGTTTTAGCACCGGAGGCCAGGCCCAGCAACTGGTGGCCGAGGCAGATACCGAACAGCGGAATCCCGCTCTCGAGCAGCTCGCGGATAGCCTCGATGGCGTAGGTACAGGGCTCCGGGTCGCCCGGGCCGTTGGAGAGGAATATCCCGTCGGGTGCCAGCGCCAGTACCTCGGCCGCGGGAGTCTGCGCGGGCACTACCGTGAGCCGACAGCCACGGTCAACCAGCATGCGCAGGATGTTCCGCTTGACGCCATAATCGTAGGCCACCACATGCCAGGTCAATTCGGCATCCGGACGTTCGCTGTGGCCTGCGTTCCATACCCAGCTGCCTTCACGCCAGGTGTAGGGCTCGGACACCGACACTTCCCTGGCCAGATCCATGCCCTTGAGGCCGGGGAACTGTTTCGCCTGCGCCAACGCAGCGGCTTCGGTGGCATCCGCGCCGGCCATGATACAGCCGGCCTGCGCGCCCTTGTCGCGCAGGATACGGGTGAGTCTGCGAGTATCGATTTCAGCGATCGCGACGATATTGCGCTCGCGCAGGTAGTCGTCCAGCGGCTGCTGGTTGCGATAATTGCTTGCCAGCAGTGGGAGATCGCGAATTACCAGCCCCGCCGCCCACACCGAGCGCGACTCCTCATCTTCCGCATTGGTACCAGTGTTTCCGATATGGGGGTACGTCAGGGTGACGATCTGACGCGCGTAGGAAGGATCAGTGAGGATCTCCTGATAGCCACTCATGGCGGTGTTGAAAACCACCTCACCCACCGAGATGCCGCTGGCACCTACCGCCACCCCTTTGAAAACGCTGCCATCCTCAAGGGCTAAAATGGCTGGAACAGACAAAAAAACCTCCAGTGATCAGTGGCCTGACGCAGGAATCTGGCGTGCTCCACCGCCTGACCTTTCGGCCGGGCGCTCACAAAAAGGCGAGATGGGAAACCGCATCTCGCCTATTGCTCTGGAATGCTGCTCTGGTTGTCACAGGAACACACTACACCCGGTGCGCCGACCGAGCGTGTGAAAACACGCGGGATTTTAGGGGATAGCCCCTGCACTGTCCAGACTCACGGCTCAGTTTAGCCGTCGCGGGGCCCATTTGCCCTGCCGGCAGGGTGCGCGATGGCGCCGTACGAACCGCCGGCGCAGCCAGCGAATAAAGCAATTGCTTTAACACCAGAAGTGCCTATGATAAACGCCTCACCGAATACAGGGCGGAAAGCCAATGGCATATACAGAAGGTAAAATTGCGGTAATTACCGGTGCCGGATCCGGTATCGGGCGCGCGCTTGCTCAGCAGCTGAACGCCGCGGGCTGCAGGCTGCATCTCAGCGATATCGACGCCGATGCGCTCGCCGAGACAGTCGTCAGCCTGAGCCGCAAAGACCTGCGGGTGCAGACCCGTGTTGTGGATGTCGCCCAGCGCGCCGACATGCACGCCTGGGCCGATGAGGTGGCCGCGCAGGATGGCCACGTGGATATCGTCATCAACAACGCGGGCGTGGCATTGTTGTCGCTGGTGGAAGACTGCGACTACGACAATCTCGACTGGCTGATGGGCATCAACTTCTGGGGCGTCGTGCACGGCACCCAGGCGTTCCTGCCGCTGCTGCGAAAGGCCCGACAGGGACACGTCATCAACATGTCCTCCGTGTTCGGACTCATCGGCGTACCCACCCAGTCGGCCTACAATGCCGCCAAGTTCGCCGTGCGCGGCTACACCGAAGCCATGCGCCAGGAAATGGCGGGCACCAACATCCATGTGTGCTGCGTGCACCCGGGCGGCATACGCACCAACATCGCCAGAACGGCACGTGGTGGCGACCCCACTCTAACGCCGGAGCAACGCGGCAGGAACTTCGAGAAGAATGCCCGCACCTCCGCCGATGCCGCGGCGGCACAGATCATCACTGCCATCGAGAAACGCAAGAAACGCCTGTTGATCGGTTTCGATGCACGCATCATCTCGCTCCTGGTGCGTCTGTTTCCCGTCAGCTACACGCGCTTCTTGCCATCGCTCGCGCAGGCGCAGGCTGCCATGACCGAATGACCGCAATCGCCAGCACAGCGGCTGACGCCAACCTCGACACCCGCGAGCGCCTGCTGCACACCGCGCTGCGACTCTACGCGAGCGAGGGCCTGCACGCCGTGTCACTGCGGCGTATCAGCGCCGAGGCGGGCTCCAGAAATTCCGCCGCCATGCACTATCACTTCAACAACAAACTGGGCGTGATAGAAGCGCTGATGACCATGATTTCCCGCGAGATCGAGCGCATTGCGCTGACCTTGCGCCAGGAGCAAACGCCGCCATGCACGCTTCGATCGGCCTGCCGGGACATTCTGCGCCCGCTCGTGGTGTTGCGCAGGGAAACAGAATGGGGCAATGATGCGCTGCGTTTTGTTTCACGCCTGGTGAGCGAGACCGATGCGGATATCGCGATGATGATGAACGCGATCCACGCCCCCTTCTGGCACTATCTCGATGCTGAACTGACCCGCGCCCTGCCGGCCCTGCCCGCCCCGGTGCGCCGGCTGCGCCTGATGTTCATTGCCACCAACGTGGTGCACGGCATGGCCGAGGTGTCGTGGCTGACGCGTTCACCGTTTGGAGACCTGAGCCACTTTGACGAACCCAGCCTGCTGGATCACCTCGTGGATTACCTGATAGGCGGGCTCGAAGCCGCCAGTGTGTCTGCGCGCTAGCGCGGCCCCTCGCTCACCGACTTACTGCAACCAGAGAGCACATTATGTCCAATACCGCCGAAGACCTGCTGTTCGACCTGACCCTCACCGACGAGCAGCGCATGAACCGCGAAACCATGCAGCGTTTCGCCGCACAGGAGATGCGCGACCTCGGGAAGAAGGTCGACGCCGGCGAAACCTCCGCCGACGACTTCTATCAGCAAACGGCCGAACTCGGCATTGCGTTGCTGCCCATTCCCGAGGCCCTGGGCGGTGCCGGCATGGACCGCTCGCCAATCTCGAACGCGTTAATCCTGGAAGACCTCGCGCATGGCGATATGGCACTGGCGCTCGGCGCCACGGCGCCACTGGGCTTCGTGAATACCCTGCTGGACCAGGGCTCCGATGCTCAGCGCGAGAAATACCTGCCGCGTTTCTGCGAAGGCGCGTTTGTGGCCGCCACGACCGCCCTGCTGGAACCGCGCGCGATGTTCGATCCCGGCGCGCCGCAGGCTTCCGCTACCAGCAGCGCCGAGGGCTTTACCCTGAACGGCAGCAAAGCCATGGTGCCGCTGGGTATGGAGGCACAACTGGTACTGGTGATCGCGACACTCGATGACGCACAACCCGCTGCGTTTATCGTCGAGGGCACGCCGAGCGGCATGACGCGAACCGTTGAAGACAACATGGGCCTCGACGGCGCGCAGCTCGCCACACTCGTGTTCGACAACACGCCGCTGCCTTCCAGCGCACTGCTCGGCGAGGGCAGCTTCGATCTGCAGCGATTCATTGACCTGTCGCGAATCGGCCTCTGCGCGCTGGCCGTGGGCACCTGCCAGGCAGTGCTGGATTACGTGGTGCCCTACTGCAACGAGCGCGTGGCGTTTGGCGAACCCATTTCCAACCGACAGGCCGTGGCGTTCATGGTCGCGGACATCGCCATAGAACTGGAAGCCATGCGACTCATGACATGGCGTGCCGCCTCACTGGCTGACCGTGGAGAAAACTTCCACGAGCAGGCCTATCTGGCGAAAGCATTCTGTGCGGAACACGCCATGAAGATCGGCACGGATGGGGTGCAACTTCTGGGGGGGCACGGTTTCACCCGCGAGCATCCGGTGGAACTGTGGTATCGCAATCTGCGCGCCATTGATACGCTGGAAGGCGTGATCAGCGCCTGAGCCCTGCCGTGTACCACTCACCCAACTTCGCGCCCTGCGCCAATATTGTATTCAGGAATCGACAGAATGATTAATCTCGAACTGGCAAAGAAACACCGCGACACGCTGGAACAAACCATGCTGCTCGCCGAGCACATGATGCGCCCCTACTCGCGCAAATACGACAAGGAAGAGCACACCTATCCCAAAGAGATGGAACAGGTTGCCGAACTGATCGGCGGCGCGCGCGCTGGCGCCACCGCCAGCCCGAAAGAGAAGCCGCCCGCAGGGACGGTGGTTAACGGCGGCAATATGGGTGCGGTGGTGGGCCTGTTCGGTCTCTGCTGGGGTGACGTCGGGCTGTTTCTGGGCATGCCGGGCTCCGGCCTCGGCAACGCCGCGATCTCTGCGGTAGGCACGCCCGAACAGGTAAAAAAATACGGTGGAAGTTACGCCGCCATGTGCATCACCGAGCCCGGGACCGGCTCTGACTCCGCCAACATCAGCACCACCGCCGTGCTCGATGGCGACGAGTGGGTGCTCAACGGCGAGAAAATCTACGTGACTGACGGCGATCGCGCCGACACGCTGGTGGTGTGGGCGACGCTGGATAAATCCCTGGGGAAAGCGGCCATCAAATCCTTCATCGTCGAGAAAGGCACGCCCGGATGCGAGGTGACGCGCCTCGAGCACAAGCTCGGCATTCGCGCCTCCGACACGGCGGCGATTTCCTTTAACGACTGCCGTATTCCCAAGGACAATATCCTCGGCAGCGCAGAAGTCGCCACCGATGCAGAAGGCCGCAAGAAGGCGTTCGGCGGCGTGATGCAAACCTTCGACAACACGCGCCCGCCGGTTGCCGCGATGGCCATCGGCGTATCACGCGCCGCGCTCGATATGACGCGCGAGATTCTATTGCGCGAGGGCGTGGAACTCGCCTTCGAGCGCAAGCCGATTAACCTGAGCGCCATCGAGGCGGAACTCGTGCGCATGGAGGCCGAATGGAACGCCGCTCGCCTGCTGGTGCTCAAAGCTGCCTGGATGGCGGACAACAAACAGCCCAACTCCATGGAAGCGTCCATGTGCAAGGCCAAGGCCGGCCGCGTCGGTAACGACATCACGCTGCGCTGCGTGGCGCTGTGCCAGAGCCAGGGCTATAGCGAGCAGCACCTGCTGGAGAAGTTCGCGCGGGATTCCAAGATCCTCGACATTTTCGAGGGCACGCAGCAGATTCAGCAACTGATTGTGGCGCGCAGGGTGCTCGGTAAATCGTCCTCGGAGCTCAAGTAGGCGCAGGATCACAACGAACTGACCTCACACCAGGGCCTGTATGGCGCAACTGACACGCCGGCAACTGACCGTCCTCATTCTTGGCCTGATGGCCACGGGTATCGGGCAGTCGCTGGTCTTCGCAGTGCTCGCCCCGCTGGGGCGCGAGGTGCACCTCAGCGAGGTACAGATCACGTCGATTATCGCGGTATCCGCGCTGGTGTTCGGCGTGGCGTCGCCTTACTGGGGCCGGTTCAGCGACCGCGTCGGGCGCAAGCCGGTGATCATCACAGGGCTGATAGGCTATGCCGTTGGCACACTGCTGTTCACGAGCACATTCTACGCCGGCATGGCGGGCCTGCTCAGCGGTACGCTGTTCTACGCAACGGTCCTCGGCACGCGCGTCTGCCAGGCGCTGGTGATGTCGGCGACCAATCCTGCAAGCACCGCCTATGCCGCGGACCACACGGAGCGCGCCCAGCGCACGCGCACCATGGCGCGCCTGGGCACCGCCAGCAGTATGGGCACCATTCTCGGCCCGGCCGTGAGTGGCGCGCTGGCGACGCTCGGCCTGCTTGCGCCACTGTATTTCGCTGCGGGCCTGGCCTGCGTGGCAGCGTTCATGGTGTGGCGATTCCTGCCGCTCACGCCGCCACAGAATCGTCACGGATATCGCACCATGGCGCGGCTGCGGTATACGGACAAACGCATCTCGCTGCTGCTGCTCAGCGCCGTGGGCCTGTTTATCGGCTTCTCGGGTATTCAGCAGACGCTGGGATTCCAGTTGCAGGACAAACTGCATCTCACCGGTATTCAAACAGCGCAGCTCACAGGCGCCGCGCTCATGGTGTCAGCCGTGTTCACGTTTCTCATCCAGATGACCGTGATGCAGCGGGTGCAACTGCGCGCGACACAGTTCATTCGTATCGGCCTCGTGTCACTGCTGATCGGTGCGGGCGTGATTTCCACCTTTGAAACCTTCCCCGTGCTGGCCATTGGCATGGCCTTCCTCGGCAGCGGCACGGCCCTGTGCATGCCGGCCATCTCCGCCGGGGCATCGCTGGCGGTGGAGCCTTCGGAGCAGGGTGCCGCCGCCGGACTGGTGGCCTCCTGCCCGGCGATCGGTTTCTCCGTGGGGCCAGTGTGCGCGGGCGCGCTCTATCAGATCGACCCCATCCTCGCGCCACTCTTCAGCGCCGTGGTGTTCTCCTGCGTGCTACTGATTATTATGCATCGAGATCGAGCGCCCGCACGCTGAGGTAGCCGCATGCGCGGGCGGCATCGCCCGCGAACGTTCAACAGCGGTCACGGCGCCACTTCAATGAAATCTTCCCGGTAGCGCACGCCGCAGTCCGGGCACACGAAATCCTCTGGCAGGTCACCCAAGCGCGTACCGGGCGGATACCCTTCGTGCGCATCCCCCTTGTCCTCGTCGAAGCGATAGCCGCAGCCATCACACTCGTACACAGCCATCAGGCCGCCACCGTGGAGGCGGGCTGAGCGCTGCCGTAGCGCGCCAGAATGCGCTGGCGCTGGTCCGGATCGATATTCACCCGGCTGAGATCGCCCCGCACGTGCGGCAGGGCCAGCACCCGCTTGTCCATGACCCGATACCAGAGCCAGGGGATATAGGCGATGAGGTACATGCCGTAATACCCGTTGGGAAGCTGCGGCAGGTCGTCGAAATTGCGCAGGCTCTGGTAGCGACGGGTGGGGTTGGCATGATGATCCGAATGCCGCTCCAGATGGAACAACACAATATTGCTGAAAATGTAGTTGGCGTTCCAGCTATGGTGCGGCTGGCAACGCTCGTAGCGGCCATTTGCCTCGCGCGCGCGCAGGAGGCCGTAATGCTCGATGTAATTGGCCGAGGTAAGCTGAAACCAGGCCCAGACATTGTGCACTGCGAGGAACGGCAGCATGATCCAGCCGAACGCGGCGACCAGACCAAGTTGCAGCACGGCGCTGATCGCGTAGGACTGCAGGATATCGTTCTCCCAGTGCCAGACCGATTTACCCTGCCGCGCCAGGCGCACACGCTCCTGCTCCCAGCCGCGCAGGAATGCGCCGGGAATCTCGCGCAGGGCGAACTTGTAAATGGATTCCCCCATGCGCGAGCTGGCCGGGTCGTCCGGGGTCGCCACCGCGGTGTGGTGGCCGCGATTATGCTCCACGCAGAAGTGGCCGTAGGCCGGCACCGCAAGTACGATTTTTGCCAGCCAGCGCTCCAGCGGCAGCTTCTTGTGACCCAGCTCATGCGCGGTGTTGATGCCCAGGCCAGAATAGGCTCCCGCGGTAAGCGCCAGCACCAGCACCGACCACAGGCTCAGATCGTGGCTACCCACAAACCAGGCGATGCCGATCAGCACGAGGAAGTGCATGGGCACGGTGATGTAGGTCAGAACACGGTAGTAACGATCCTCTTCCAGTTGCGGCACGATCTCTTCCGGCGGGTTGTTCTCATCCGTGCCCATCGCCCAATCGAGCACCGGTATCACGCAGTAGGAAAACACCAGGGGCAGCGTCAGCGCCCACTCGGATCCGGTGGCGAAAAACGCAAGTATGCCGAGCATGGGAAAAATCGGCATGAACACCGACGCCAGCCAGAGATAGCGCTTTTTATCCTGGTAACGAATGCTGCCCGTATCGGGGTGATCGAACGTGTAGGTCGTCATGTGCATCTCCCTGTCATGGATGTTATGGACACAGGCTAACGCTGTCATCGTCATGGCGAAATTTCAGTTTGTGACAATTCTATAGTCATTTAGTGACATAACTGGCAGACTTCACGCATGAGCAGGCCACTCGTCATCGCCGGCGCTTACGCGCAACTCTATTTACGCGCCATCGCGCGCCCGATGGAGGAACTGCTCGCGGGAACCGGGCTCACAGCAGATGATCTCGGCCGACAGAATTACCTGCCCTTCCAGCCAATGGCCCGGATGATGCGCAATGCGGACGCCGGCGGGGCCGAACCTGGCTGGGCCGCGCGCATCGGCGACCGGCTGAACCTCAACACGCACGGCCCCCTCGGGTTCGCGGCGCTCAGCGCACCGAACCTGGGCGCGGCACTGACGGCGATGGCCACTCTGCACCCGGTGCGTATCAACACACTGGACGCAGAGGTTCGCACCGAGGGCACGCGAACCCTGCTGGTGCTGCAGGATCTCACGGACGACCCGCTGTATGCGCGCTATACGCTGGAGCCGGTCTTGCGCATCGCCGAGACTCTGATCGAGACCATCGTGGGCCACTCCCTCGGTGCGCAGGTGGAGATCGCCTTCGCACATGCAGCGCCCGCCTACGCCCCGGTACTGACATCTATCTACAGCGCCCGCTGCCGGTTCGATGCCGTCGAGACCAGCATCAGCATGCCCGCCTCCTGGCTGCATATCCCATCGCCGCTCTACGATGAGGACAGCTTCCAGACCAACTGCGCCAGGTGCCGCGAGATCATGGCCACACTGGTAGATCCCGGCGACACGGCGCAGCAGGTGCGCAACGCGCTGGCACGGCATTTCGACACCGCGCTCGTGAACAGCGCGCCCGGCGCCTCACCACCCGGCCTGGAGCGCATCGCCGGGCAGTTGCATATCACGCCGCGCACCCTGATTCGCAGACTGAAACGCCAGGGCACGAGCTATCGCACGCTGCTGGATGGCGCCCGCCTCGAGTGCGCCTGCCGCCTGCTGCAACAGGCTCAACTGTCGGTTGCCGATGTGGGTTACCGGCTCGGCTACAGCGACCCGGCCAACTTTGGACGCGCCTTCCGCAAACTGACCGGCGTCACGCCGGCGGCCTGGCGCCGCGGAACCCGTCCCGCCTGATGCGGCTTCACCCTGTCGGGCCGAGCCGTTAGCCGCCAGGCCCGGGCGCGCCCTGCCGCCCGCATTCGATGTGGCTTTCCCACCCGTTATTGCACATGCTGGACCCAGTTCCGCTACCCGCTCCGCTACACGCCGTTCCACGTAACGACACGGAGCCGGGCAGCCGCTTTCAGGGATTGAAGGCCAAAGAACACGGAAGCAGACGTATGGACAACGGGCTACTGGCGCTGGTACTTGCCGCGCAGCTACAGCAGGTACCGGTGGACGCCGCCAGACTGGCGCACGAGTTCGCCACCGAAGGCATACCATGCGACGCAACCGACCTGCTGCGCGCCGCCGGTCGCCTGGGGTTTAAAGCCAGGCAGTTGAGCCTCTGCGCCGACACGCTGGATCCGCGCTGCCTACCCGCCATCGGCATCAGCCACACCGGAGAATTCTTCGTCATCGCCCGGCGCGCGGAAACCGACGGGGGCGTAAACAGCTTCCTGATCCAACATCCCGGCGCGCCCCGCCCGGAGTCGCTGGATGCCAAAGCCCTCGCGGAAGTCTGGAGCGGCGAGGTCATCCTGCTACGTCGGCGCGATACCGGGCCCCTTCACCCTGCGCGACGCTTCAACCTGCGCTGGTTTCTCCCGGCGCTCTCGCGCTATCGCCGGCTGTTTATCGAGGTGCTGGTCGCCTCATTCTTCCTGCAACTGTTCGCCCTGGTCACGCCGCTGTTTTTCCAGGTGGTGATGGACAAGGTGCTGGTGCATCGCGGGTTCAGCACACTCAACGTGCTGGCCGCGGGTTTCGCGGTGATCGTGCTCTTCGAGGCGGTGATCGGCGGGCTGCGCAACTATCTGTTCAGCCACACCAGCAATCGCGTGGACGTGGAACTGGGCGCAGGCCTGTTCCACCATCTCACCCGATTGCCGCTGAGCTACTTCGAGGCGAGGCAGGTGGGGCACACCGTCGCCCGCGTGCGCGAGCTGGAAACCCTGCGCAATTTTATTACCGGCACGGCCCTGACGCTGCTCATCGATGTGTCGTTCAGCTTTGTCTTCCTCGCGGTGCTCTGGTACTACAGTCCCACACTCACCTGGATAGTTCTGGGCGCCCTGCCCGTTTATGTCATCCTGTCGGCAGGCATTACCCCGCAGCTCAAACACCGGCTGGATGAAAAGTTTCGCGCCAGCGCCGAAAACCAGGCCTTCCTCACCGAAACCGTCACCGGTATTCAAACCGTCAAGGCACAGGCGGTGGAGCCGCAGCTGCAGCGGCGCTGGGAAGATCAACTCGCCAGCTATGTCAACGCCTCCTTCAGCGCACAGAACCTGAACAACATTGCAGGGCAGGCAGCCGGGCTGGTGAGCAAAATCACCACGCTGCTGATTATCTGGTGGGGCGCGCACCTGGTGATAGCCGGCGCGCTCACGGTGGGCCAGCTGGTGGCCTTCAACATGATCGCCGGCAGGCTCACCCAGCCGGTACTCAAGCTGGTGCAACTCTGGCAGGATTTCCAGCAGGCCGGCATCTCGCTGGAACGCCTGGGCGACATTCTCAACACGCCCACCGAACGCGGTGACCGCGCGAGTAATACCACGCCCGCAACACTGTCGGGTGCAGTCACACTCGAGCGCCTGCGTTTCCGCTACCGCAGCGACGGCCCGCTGGTGCTGGACGAGCTCAGCCTGGCGGTTCCCGCCGGCGCATTGATCGGCATAGTGGGCCGTTCCGGTTCCGGCAAGAGTACGCTGGCGAAAGTGTTGCAGCGTTTGCATGTGCCTGAAGCCGGCCGCGTGCTGCTCGACGGTATGGACCTCTCACTGGCAGACAACGCCTGGCTGCGCCGCAACGTGGGTGTGGTGCAGCAGGAGAGCTTCCTGTTCAACCGCAGCGTGCGCGACAACATTGCGCTCGCCAATCCCGGTGTGCCCTTCGAGCGCATCGTCATCTGCGCCCGAGCCGCCGGCGCACACGACTTCATCCTCGAACTGCAGGACGGTTACGACACTCTGATCGGCGAACAGGGCTGCAATCTCTCCGGCGGACAGCGCCAGCGTATTGCCATCGCACGCGCACTGCTGAACAACCCTCGCATCCTCATCATGGACGAAGCCACCAGCGCGCTGGATTACGAATCCGAACGCGTGGTACAGGAAAACATGGGCGCCATCTGCAGCGGCCGCACCGTCTTCATCATCGCGCACCGATTGAGTACGGTTCGCCATTGCGATCGCATCATCGTGATGGACCAGGGGCGACTTGTGGAATCCGGCACCCACGAGGCGCTGATCGACAACGACGGCTATTACGCCAGGCTGCACAGTTACCAGAATCACACTCCGAGAATTCGCGCGCTGGAAAAACCCCCGCGCGAAACGCCGGACGGCACCGGGCTCGACCAGAGTGGCGCATCATGAGTGCGCCGGGCGGATCAGACACACCGCAGCCCCGGGATGCGAAACACACTGCCGCTCAGGCACGGATCAGGCATCACGGCAAACAGGGAGGCGGGACCGCTACGCACGCTTTCCTGCCCGGGGCGCTGGAAGTTCAGGAGCGGCCGCCCTCGCCGCTGGGGCGCACGGTGCTGTGGCTGCTGCTTGCGCTGTTCGCGCTCGCTGTTCTTTGGGCTGTCATCGGTAAAACAGACATTGTCGTCACGGCGCCGGGCAAAGTGGTGCCCAACGGGCAGGTGAAAACCGTCCAGGCGCCGGCCGATGCATCCATCGCGGCGATCTATGTCGTGGAAGGGTCGGTTGTGCAGGCAGGCGAGCCACTGATTCGCCTGGACCCCACCTTCGCCGAGGCGGATGACACACGCCTGGCGCTGGCCTTGTCCTATGCCCGCCTGGAGCGCGCTTGGCGCGAGGCACTGGAACGCTGGCTCGCCGGGGACGCTGCGGCGCGCGTGCCGCGCTCGGGATCATCGCTGCCGGCGATTGATATCACCCGCGCGGAGGCGCTGTTTGCCGGGCATCGGGATGAGATCCGGGCGCAGCTTGCGGCCCTCGATGGCGAGCTCGCCGCGACACGGCAGGAATTCCACACTGTTGCCGCGGAAGAACACCGGACAAGCTCCAGCCTCACGGTGCTCGAGGAACGCGTCGACGCCTACCGCAAGTTAATGGAGAATCAGTACGGCGCCAGGACGCACTACCTCGAGATGCTGCAGCAGAAAGTTGATCTGGCGGAGTCACTTCCCGTGCTGCAATCCCGCAAGGCCCAACTCCTTGAATCCGCGAAGGCACTCCAGGCCACGCGTGAAGGCTTGCTCGCCGAACCCCGACGGACAAACCTGGTGGCACTCGCAGAACTCGACGCACATCGCGATGCCCTGGAGCAGGAACGACGCAAGGCGGCGTTACGCGAACGTCAGCTACTCCTCAGCGCGCCGGTAACCGGTACGGTACAGGAACTGGCGGTGCACACCATCGGCGGCATAGTGACGCCCGCCCAGGTGATGATGAAGATTGTGCCCCAACATGCCCCCATCGAAGTTGAGGCGCTTCTGAACAATCGCGACGTGGGTTTTGTGCATGAAGGCCAGACCGCAGAGGTAAAAATCGATGCGTTCAATTTCACGCGCTACGGCCTGATCAGTGCTAAGGTTATCGATATCAGCGACGATGCCATTCAGAATAATGACGGGAGCTGGGTATTCCAGATGCGACTCGCCCTTGAGCAGGACAGCCTGTTGGTAGACGGAGAACACCTGCGCCTCAGTCCCGGCATGGCGATCGCCGCCGAAATCACCACCGGCAAACGCCGCCTGATCGAGTTTTTCCTGTCACCTTTACTGCGCTATCGGCAGGAGAGTTTGCGTGAGCGGTGAAGCGCGCGGACTACCCGCCAGGCAGGCAGTGTGATGAGGGCTGTTGGCTACGGCATTGTGTTGACCACTGTGATCTATTTGCTGTTACGGTGGGATTATCACGTTTCGAAGATTTTGTTCGCTAAGTTGTGTTCTGACCATACCCAAGTCGGACTCCACATCTACGAGAAGGTTCTGATCGACGATAGTATGCTCGTTGAGATTCCACCCGAGGGCATAAATGACCTCGCACTGTCGCATCTTGAAGTAGATGACAGCAAAATGCTGAATCCGCAATGGTTCGAAGATAACTACAGGCTCATCCTAACTCACTGGGAGCTCATCTCAAGCGTTGGCCCAATATCGAAGGCGGAGGCGAGGATTGAGCGCGTCACCGACGGTAAAACCCTGTCACAAACCGTGGCATTCAAGAATCACATGGGCTGGCTTTTGCGGGCTATTACTTTCGGCTACGACAGGCGCGTGTGTTCCTGTGTAAATGCAAGCCATGATTCGGCGTTCTCGCAGATGCTAACTGATCGGAAGAACTTGGTAAGGCAAACCTTTTACATGTAGCCTGGCCAACCAAGATTTACTCAAACAGGTGGAGTTGATGACATGGATGTCCAATCAATTTATAAGCTGATAATAGGAGCGTCAGGATGACGGCGCCGGGCCTCGGCGAACATCAGGTGACAGTGTATGCGCATGAACGCTCGCACCAGCAACCGGCGTTTGCCTCGTCAGGTCAGAAAAATGACTTGCATAAGCTTTTGACTAAATCCAAACGTAAACTGGCCGCATCATGAAGGCTATTGCTTACACAGTTCTTTCGGCCATAGGTCTTTACCTAGCATTTCGTTGGGACTATCACACTTCTGACATCATCTTTGAAGCAGCGTGTTCAGATAGTGCTCAAGTTGGCATGCATTTTTATCAGCGACCCGAACTTACAGAAGATCTCGTTATTCCAATTTCAGAGAATAATGATGAGCCCTACGATTCTGAGCGATTTATTCAGATGACAAAACTCATGTTAGATCAAGTGAAGTTCAGCCAAAAATATGAGTTTGTAAGGAGAAGAATCGAGACAATATCAAGGATCGGACCCGTCTATCGTATTACGTCCAGCATTACGCGGAAACAAGATGGGACGCTGTTCAGTCAGATGGTAACTGTTCGCAGCCAGAGGGGCTGGCTATCCAATCTATTGGCGCAAGGGTACGACAGCCGTGACTGCCCAGACTACGGAAATTCAATCCTGAGGGGAGTACCAAAGCAGGTAGCATATCATTCCTACCTGGTGCCGCTTACGTTCACCCAACCCTAATCCACGCGAGGCAAACTGACATGGATGTCGAAATTATTTCCCGAGCTTCGCTTACGTCTCAGCCCTTATAGGCAGATGGACTTCGAATTTGGCGGCTTCTACGCAACACTTCTTAAAAAACCAGACATCTGGAAGCCGCCTTCTCGTGGCGGGAGGATCTGATGAGTACTCCCCCGAGTGGGCTGAGGCGGCTCGTGCACGCGAGACGTAACCCCAAGGTGAAAATTGATGTTTTTAATTTTACACGCTACGGCCTCATAATTGCTAAGGGTGTTGATATTAGCGACGATGCCGTTCAGAAAAAAGACGGGAGTTGGACCTTCAAGATGCGACTCGCGCTCGAAAAAGACAGCCTTCAGGCAGAGGGCAAGTACCTTGTTCTCCATCCCAGCGTGGCGGTGGCCCCTGAGATCATCACGGGCAAACGCCGCCCAACTAATTTCTTTCTCTCGCCATTACTGCGCTATTGGCATGGAAGTTTGCGTGAGCGGCGAACTGCACGTCTGCAAAAATATGTTATGGCACTCTTCCCTGGCCGAGCGTTCGGGTTTGTAGATGGAGAGGTGCTGCAGATCAATGTGTCGGAGGCGACGTCGTTGTTAGCTACAAAACACGAAGCTGTCGGACGCTGGACAATCTTCCAACTTGAGCGGTTTAAATAGTGAGAGCTATCGTCTACATCGCGGGCTCTCTTATAGGGGCTTATCTTATGCTTCGCTGGGACTATCACGTGGCAAATTTCCTGTTTGAACATACCTGTGAAAAGCGTTCAAACCTCGGGGTACGCATTTACGAGAAAGAGCAGATTGGTCTAAATCTCTTAACTACAGTTGAAGACAAAGTCGGCTCAACGTATATGAAGACTTTCCTCACGCTGTCAGAGATGTGGATGCTGGACGAGAGCGTAATCTATGAGGTGTACACAATAAAAACTCTGCAGATTAACCGATTGCACTCGATTGGCCCGGTGTACGAAATAGTTTCTTCATTCTCCAGAAAATCGGATGGCGTGTTATTGAGCGAAGCCGTATCAATTCGCGCCGGATTAGGTTGGTTGTCACAAGCGCTTACGTCTGGAAACGAGGTGAGACGCTGCTTAAAAACCCAACCAGGACGAACAGGAGAAACCATCGGAAGGACAAGCGAGCACGCTACGCTTGCCAGGAGAACGTTTATCCCCATGACTGAATGACAAAGGAGAACATGACATGGATGTCACTACGGTTTTTAGCCGCGCCGCTGCGTCTCAATCGAGTTACGCTGAAGGGTTTTTGCCATTGGCGTCTTTGCAAGATACTTCCGATAAACTGTTCACGGAACTTACTGGCAAAGGAGTCACAATAGACCAAGCATATTCTATCGCTGCCCAGCTCATGGTGGTGGCTCAAGCCGACACAACCGATGCTGGATTTTCTGCAACTCTTTTTGAGAGCCGAAAAACGGGTGAGCTGATTCTTGCTATGCGGGGCTCTGACGAAATTGCACCTGACTGGACAGCTGCAAACTTGCAAAATTTGATCAGCGGGGTCGCGAGGCAGCAGGTCGTAGACATGCTCAACTTCTACTTGATCTTGACTGCTCCGCCAGGGTCCAGCATTGCGCAATACCGATATGATACTCTCGCGCAAAGCGTCACACTGCCCTCTCCCGGGCCGAACTATACGCTGAAAAATTTCACAAATAATTTGTCGTACTACGAAGGAATAGTGCCGACATCAACGGCTACAGGACTTGGTTTACTTGCAGCAGGCACACGGGTCTCAGCAACCGGGCATTCCCTGGGAGGGCACCTCGCCTCTGCGTTTGCTTTACTGCTGCCACATAACATTCTAAGCGTCACCACGTTCAATAGCGCTGGATTCTTAGGCTGGCTAGGCTCTGAGTTTTCGAACTTCGCAGTCCTGTTAGGAAACGGCATTAGCGAGATTTCGATCAGCGCAGATCCCTATATGGCTATGGATGTTCATGACATCGCAAGCCCTACAGATTGGGTATCGCGCTTGCCGGGAGTAAGTCACCTTAGTTCAAGCTTGTCCTCTTTCGCTATAGAAGTTTCAACCGGTGAATCACCGACGCCGCTATCACATGGTCATTACATCGACCCACTCGTCGATTCACTCGCCGTGGGAAATTTGATAGATGTCCTTACAGTTGGAAACCTCCTGACCCACCGCAAACAAGGCTCCCGTTTCAGACTATCAGCAGTATCATTAATTCCATTTCCATTGAATCCAATCTAGCGCTAGAGCGGGTTGTGGCTGAGCTTCAGTCATTTTTTCTGTTACCCATCATAGACATAGCGCATACAGACAATAACAATGTCTATGTTGGCATCCAGCGATCCTCAACGCTGCACCACTCCACCCAATGACAGTTGTCGCTGTTAATCACACGAACATTGATAGCGCTCACTGCTGCGATGGCAGACGAATCTGAGGCAAGCACTGGGTTCGCTATGCGCTGGTCAATTTGCTTCCCATGGCATTCACTTCAGGAGCACTAAATTCCGCAGCGCAGTTACCTCTACGATCGCAACAATTTGAGTGACCAGTACCTCAGTGATCGCGCCTACATGCTCTCAAATATGACACACGCTGCCAGCGAGAATGCGCCTGCAGGATTTTTGCCAGGCTTCCTAAAGTTCACCGATCTTGCAAAAGTATCGAGTTCGATGGCGACTCCAACGGCTATCCGCCTCAGCCGCACTCGACCATTCCAGTAACCCCTGAATCCTTGACCCTCAACGCGAACGAATCGTTTTCGGCACCGAGGGGAACGATTTTTCAGGCAGCCAAAGCATTGAAGCCTCCGCCAACGACGATCACCTCTATGGTCTCGGCGGAGACGATGAGATCCATGGCCTTGCCGGAGACGATTACATCGAGGGTGGCACCGGGAGTGACCATGTCCATGGCGGCCGGGAAGCGACATGCTCTACGGCCGAGGGCGATGATCACCTGTACGGCGGCCCCGGCACGGATTATCTGGTCGGCGGGAAGGACGCCGACACGTTCTACTGGAATGCCGGAGACGGCAACGACTATATCGGCGACTACGACGACGCGGGAGACCGCGTCGTGGTCGATGGCGTGGATACGTCGCTGATACAGTTCCATCGCATTTCAGCCGGGTCGCCGCTCTACCGCAGCCCTGAGCTACCCGGTATTTCCCTGCGCGCGGAGGGCGGCACGCTCTCGTTGATTCGCAGCACCGCCGCTGGCATTGAAACGCTCTACGTACCGGAGTTCAGCGTTTTCGAAGGTAACTACGGTATCACCCTGCGCGAGCACACAGACCAGACTGTACCTACCAGCGTCACGGTGACGGCGCTGGGCCTCGGTGAAGGTCAGGTAACGGTGTATGCGCATGAACGCTCGCTCCAGCAGCCGGCGATTGCCTCGCTACCCTTGAGCTTCACGGCGGAGAGCGTCAGTAATTACCTGGGCGGCAGCCTGTTCGGTACGAGCGGCGGTGCGTTTGAGGGCGGGCCGGATGGCGATCGCCTCGTGGGTGGCGCGGGCCAGAATGCCCTGCACGGCCTCTCCGGCGATGATCTGATAAGCGGCGCCGGCGGGTGGGATTATCTCGCGGGCGGCGCCGGCTCCGACACCCTGCACGGCGGTGACGGCGTGGATGCGCTGTTCGGCAGCGAGCGGGTATCGCTGCTGGAGCGAACGCCTGATCCCGCCTCGGCGCGTGAGCTGTACTATCAACCGCATTACGCCGACCAGCCCGGCGATGAGAACGTGCTCGATGCAGGCGCCGGCGATGATTTCGTGGGCGGCGGCGGGCAGCGCGACGACATGTCAGGCGGCGAAGGCAACGACCACCTGCTGGGTGGGGCGGGCGACGATTTCATCAGCGGTGGCAATGGCGGAGACAGGCTGTACGGCGATTCGATGCTGAACTTCCGGCTGGTAGAGGTCTCCCCAGGCGTCGTCGGGGTTCAGTTTGAAATTGCCTACGCAGAAGATGATGGCTCGTCCAACTACAACGACCACCTGCACGGCGGTGACGGCGACGACATTATTCTCGGTGAAGCGGGAGACGACATATTGCACGGCGATGCCGGCGACGACCTGATCGGCGGAGACCGTGCGTACCCGGGCGGCAGCTTCGATTCAGACCTGCCGGCCTATGCAGGCACGTTTCCCGAACTGAATGTGTTCGATCACGGCGACGATCAACTTTTTGGCGGTCGCGGCATGGATATCCTGGAGGGTCACCGCGGGGATGACCTGCTCGCCGGCGGTGCCGATGCGGATATTCTCCGGGGCGGCTGGGGCGATGACAGCTACCTCCTGCAACCGGGCGACGGCGTGGATCAGATCGAGGATTTTCAGGGACGTCATACGCTGGTGTTCCAGGGCTTTCAGCCCCACTCACTGCAGGTGATTCTGCAGGGCAATCAGGTTCGCGTAGGTCGCGGTGAAGACTGGCTCACGCTCGCGAGAGCCGAGTGGGACGATGCCGATCTGGCCATCACTTCCGCTGACAACCTGATAGACAGAACCACGCTGGAAACGCTGCATCTGGACACCGCGGGTAACCTGCTGTTGCGAGTACCGGGGCTGCGCGGCCTGAGTGCGGTCGAGCGCGACAACCTGTTCAGCGTGGAGGAAACAGGCGGCGCGCCGCGGATTGTCGCAGGCCCCGAGGCCGCCGGCATCGCAGTTGGCGCGGCGGCCAACGGCGGAGCCGGTGCACGGATTGCCATCACAGCCGCCAGCGGCCTGGGCATCAGCCTCGACTCACCGCTCTCCAGCGTGAACGAGGCTGCACAGTTGCTCAACCTCACAGCCTCACCGGATGCCGCAGTATCCATCACCGGGTTAAGTGGCAGTTTCAGTGGCAGCAACGGCAATGACATTCTCGTGGGCGATGCCGCCACAAATGTCTTCTCAGGCTACGGCGGAGACGATCACCTTCGGGGCCTCGACGGCGATGATGCACTGTACGGTGGCGCGGGCGACGACAGACTCGAAGGCGGGGCTGGCGCCGACACTCTGTCAGGCTCGCTCGGCAGCGATACGGTGACCGGCGGCCCCGGGGATGACGCCATCACCGGTGGCCATGGCGACACCTACCATGTTTCAGCCGGAGATGGCACCGATGTGATTACGGTGGATAATGACGGTGGCCCTGTTGACATGGGCACCATCGTTCTCGGTCCCGGAATCGATCCCAATAGCCTTAGCTTCAGCGTCTCCGGGCAGAACGTTGCCATTGGCTACGGCGCCGACAATGCCATTCATCTGCAGATGAGCACGGTATTCTGGCCGTTCGATAATGCGCTCAGCCGCTTCCGCCTGATCTCCCAAACCAGCCCTACGGCCCTGCCGCTGATTACCCACGGCGATGCCACCAACACGGTTTATGGCAGCTTCGGGGCCGATCACATCGTGGCAGACCCAACGGGCGTGGCGATCATTCCCGGCTACGGAGACGACATCATCGAGACCAGCGAGAACGGCAGCAGCGTCTTCATGAACAGCCGCTATATGGCCCTGGCAGAGAGCGGTATCGGCCGCAAGCACATTTACCTGCGCGGCGATTTCAACACCCTCCACGCGCCGCTGCACCAGGGCCTGACGTTCCACTACGACAACCGGGACAGCCAGGCCAGCATTCACTACGACTGGAGCTACCCCGACATCAACCCCTACGTCATCGTCCGCGATACGTCCGCCGGAGAAATCCGCTATCAACCGCGGGGGGAAGACTCACTGGTGCTCGGTGACGGCCTGCGACTGGATGACCTGAGCTTCATCCGCATGGGCAATACCCTCAGCATCGGTATCGGGGCGGAGCCTGACAAGCTCACGTTCGAGGGTTTCTTCACCAGTTACGATGCCACCACGCCAGATGCGCCACCGGATACCGGTCTGCTGAATCAGGAAGGCCACATCGCTGATCTGCTCACCCATCCGCACGTACTCGCCGAGATGCCGCGCACGCCGGTCACCTGGCTGCGCTTTGATGACGGTTCAGCATTCAACCTGGCCACCGTTCTGGAGGAGCGCCTGGAGGTAGATGAGCTTCTGCCCGGTGTCACGGTGGTAGGCACATTCCTGGATGATTACCTGTACGGTAACGCTGCGGCTGACGACATCATTCAGGGGTTTAGCGGCAGTGATGTGATAGAAGACCTGGGCGGTAGCAATCTTATTGACGCAGGCACGGGGAACGACCAGATTTACGTCGCAGGCGAGAACACCGTCCTGGCCGGCAGCGGCGCGGACCGAATTACCAGCCGGGGCGGAGTGGTTACAGTCGATGGTGGCGAGGGCTCGGACGTCATTTCGATCAAGGCGGGATTCGCGCTAATACGGGCTGGCGACTATAGCGGCATGGATCGCATCGAACTCACGGTCGACCGCAGCTATACCGCACTCGAGATAGCTCAGCCCTTCTCGGTACACGACGTTTTTATCTCACACTTTGACCTCGGTCCGGACTCGTATACGCAGGTGTCGTTAAATGGATCGGATAGCAGCCTCAGGATAGAAACCTTGGACTCAACTGGCGAAGCCGTTGCGGGAAGAACGATCAACGAGATCTGGTTCGCGGACGGCACGATTCTCAGAGAGGGCGAAATTTTCGCCCGCGCACAAGCGCCGTTTTCCCCCTTGTTCGGCACCGAAGGTCCCGAGATTCTGACAGGCACGCCGGGGGACGACATTTTTTTTGGCAATGCAGGAGACGACACACTGATTGGCGGCGATGGCCACGATGTGTTTTATGTGTCTGGCACAACGAACGGTTTCGACCGGGTTACAGGCGGCGATGGGTTTGACCTTATTTCCGGCACGGTGGAGAACGACGTGTTTGGTTTTTCACAATTCACTGCCTCTGACAGCATAGAACGTATCGACGGCAGGGAGGGCGTATTCAACGTCATAACCGGTAATGGTGCAGACAACTTTCTCGACTTCTCTGAAACCGAGCTGCACAACATCCTCGCAGTAGTGGGTGGGGGTGGCAATGACACCATCATAGGATCAGCCAACAACGACTACATCATTGGCGACACAGGCAACGACAACATCACTGGCGGTACGGGCGACGACCTGTTGTTCGGCAACACAGGTAACGACGTATTCATCGCGACTGGCACAGACTCAGGCTACGATGAAATTGATGGCGGCGCGGGCTTCGATATCCTGCTGGGCGGTGCGGGCAACGACCTGCTGGGTTTGCGACACTTCAGCGACGCCAGCAGCGTGGAACGCATCGACGGCGGCGCTTCGGTGTTCAACGTGATCGGCGGCGACGCAGGGCACAATATCCTGGATTTCTCTGCCACACAGCTGATCAATATTCTGGCGGTAGTGGGCGGCCCCGGTGACGATGCGATCACGGGCTCCGCCAGTGGCGAGTTCATTCGCGGCGACGGCGGCAATGACATCCTCAGCGGCGGCCCCGGCAACGATGTGCTCGTGGGTAGCGCTGGCAGCGATCTCTACCTGTTCGCAGCCGGCGATGGCAACGACACGCTGCGCAACGAAGATGCCAGTGCCAGCGTCGACTCGCTCTCGACCGTGGATTTTGCTTACGACGAACTGTGGTTCAGCCGCAGCGGCAATCATCTGGCGATGGATGCGGTAGGCGCGAACGACAGCATGCTGCTGGAAAACTGGTACACGGACAGCGCGGCGCAAATCGATCGCTTCATCGCAGGCGACAGGGTGCTGCTACGCAATCAGGTGGATCAACTGGTGAACGCCATGGCGAGCTTCGATGCGCCCGACGGTGTCGGCGCGGTTATTCCGCCGGACACCCGCTTGCAACTGGAGCCAGTTCTGGCGGCCTTGTGGCAGGGGGCATAAAACGCCGGCTCAGGGGCTTTGAATGCGCTCCAGGGCGGCGCGCAAGGCCTTCGGTATCGGCACTGAACGGTTCGCCGCGCGCTCCACGAAAACATGCACAAAGTGCCCGTTCGCAGCAGCGAGACGTTCACCTTCCGCGAATATTGCAATGCCGTACTGCACCGAGGAGTTGCCGAGTTTATCCACGCGCAGGCCCGCTTCCAGTTTCTGCGGGTACGCGAGCGGCGAATGATATTCGCAGCCGGAGTTGACCACGTAGCCGACAATGCGGCCATCGCTGATGTCGAGGCCTCCTTCGTCTATCAGGTAACGATTGGCAACGCTGTCGAAGTAGGCGTAATAGATGACATTGTTGATATGGCCATAAATATCGTTGTCGGACCAGCGCGTGATAATGGGATAGAACACGCGATAGGCCTCGCGCGAGGGTACGGCGCGGCTCATGCGTGAGCCCCATAGGCCGCGCGGTAGATGCCCAGCGCATCGTCATAGCTCACGTCGCGGGGGTTATTGATCAGTAATCGCTGCTGCAGCATGGCGTCTTCGGCAAGCATTTCCAGGTCGCCTTCCTTTACTCCCGCTGCGCCCAGCGTTGCGGGCAGCGCGACATCCGCTATCAGCGCTCGCAGACCATCAATCAGCGCCTGCGTTTTCGCCTCGTCACTGCCAACTTGCGCGCTGCCTGTAACCACCTCCGCCAGTTCGGCATACAGCGGCGCTGCCGAGCGAGCGTTGAATGCCAGCACCGAGGGCAATACCAGCGAGTTACTCAGCCCGTGTGGAATGTGGTAGTGCCCACCCAAGGGATAGGCCAGGGCATGCACCGCGGCAACTGGCGCATTGGCGAAGGCCTGGCCCGCAAGGCAGGCGCCAAGCAACATGGCCTCGCGCGCCGCGCGGTTTCCGCCATCGGTAACCGCCGTGCGGATATGGCGCGCAAGCAGCTCCAGCGCTCGCACCGCGAGCATGTCCGAGATCGGATTCTTCTTATGCCGTGAGGTATAGGCCTCTATGGCATGCACCATGGCATCCACGCCGGTCATGGCGGTCACCGCGGGCGGCAGGCCGAGCGTCAGGTCGGGGTCCAGTACGGCGACATCGGGCAGCAGCACGGGGGAAGACACGCCTGCCTTGGTGGTGGCGCCCGTGGTGATCACCGCCACCGGCGTCACCTCCGATCCGGTACCGGCGGTGGTCGGCACCAGCACTAGTGGCAGGCGACCGCCCTGTACATTGCCCACCCCGTAAAGCGATGACAACGGCTGCGCGCCGCGCAGCAGCACCGCCACTACCTTGGCAACGTCCATGGAACTGCCACCACCTACTGCCACCACACCGTCCACCGCGCTCGAGGCAGCCAGCGCCTTTGCGGCCAGAACGGTGTCCTCCGGCGGGTCTTCGCGCACCTGGTCAAACACTACCGGCACAACGCCGGCATCTTCGAGCGCGCGCAACAGCGGCTGTATCAGCCCGATCGCCATCAGCCCCGGATCAGTCACCAGCAGCGGCCGACCCACGCCCAGGCGGTCGAGCTCCGCCGCCAGGTTCAACGCACTGCCGCCGCCGCTGACAATGCGACTGACCGTGTTGAATTCGAAGGGCTGCATTCGATACTCCTAGGTGGTGATGATGACTTTACCGCGCGCGCGGCGATCGATCATGCAGTTGAACGCATCCTCGTACTGCTCCAGCCCAAAGCAATCGGTCACCAGCGGTTTCAGTTTGCCGCTCTCGAAGAGTGCGCTCAGCTCGGTGATATTCTGCATATTCACCTCGGGCTCCTCGCCCACAAAACGACCCCAGAATACCCCCACGATGGATGCGCCTTTCAGCAACGCCAGATTCAGGGGAATACTGGGAATGGGGCCGCTGGCAAAACCGATCACGAGGTAGCGCCCCTTCCACGCCAGGTTGCGGATGGCCGGTTCGGCATAGTCGCCGCCCACCGGGTCATAGATCACGTCGTAACCTTTACCGCCGGAGAGTTCCTTCAGCGTGGATTTGAGGTCAACATCGCTGTAGTTGATCAATTCGTCGGCCCCGAGCTTCCTACAGATCTCGAGTTTCTCCTCGGAGCTGGCCGCTGCCGTAACATGCGCTCCCATCAACTTGCCCAGTTCAATCGCACTGGTGCCCACACCACCCGCGGCGCCCAACACCAGCAGACGCTCTCCCGCCTTGAGCTGTGCGCGCTGCTTGAACGCATGATAGCTGGTGAAATAGGTGATGCTCACGCCCGCCGCCTGCTCAAAGCTCAGCGCAGACGGTTTCGGGAACGCCGCAAACTCATTCACCGCAATCTTTTCGCAAAACGCACCGGAGGCGCCCATTGAAATGACTTCGTCGCCCACCTTGAAACGGCTGACCTTGTCGCCCACCGCGGTCACGATACCGGAACACTCGCCACCCGGTATGAACGGCAAGGGCGGCTGCGACTGGTATTTGCCCTGTATAGTCAGCACATCCGGAAAGTTCAGGCCGGCAGCTTTCACCTCGATCAGCACATCGTGGGCGCCAGGCTCAGGCTCGGGCCAATCAGTAGCCAGTTCCAGCTTGTCGGCCAGGCCGTGTTCCCTGCAAATTACTGCTCTCATGGTGTTCCCCCGAGTCGTTAAGCTTCCAATAGCATTGCCAGAAAACGAGAACGGCGCCCGCAGGCGCCGCTTCGTTAATCCCGTGATCAGGCCACCTCGAACAGGCCTGCCGCACCCATACCGCCGCCCACGCACATGGTGATCACAACATACTTCACGCCGCGTCGCTTGCCTTCGATCAGGGCGTGGCCGATCATGCGCGACCCGCTCATGCCATAGGGGTGGCCAATTGAAATAGCGCCGCCGTTGACATTCAGTTTGTCGTTATCGATGCCGAGTTTGTCGCGACAGTAGATCACCTGCACGGCGAACGCTTCGTTCAGCTCCCACAGGCCGATATCGTCCACTTTGAGCCCGTGCTGCTTCAGCAGTTTCGGTACGGCGAATACCGGGCCGATGCCCATTTCATCCGGGGCGCAACCGGCAACGGCTATGCCGCGATAGATTCCGAGTGGCTCCAGGCCTTCCTTCGCCGCGAGTTTGGCGTCCATCACCAGCTGCGCGGAAGATCCATCGGACAGCTGTGAGGCGTTCCCGGCAGTGATCGTGCCGCCCTCCACCACCGTCTTCAAGCCCGCCAGGCCCTCCGCGTTGGTAGCGCGTACACCTTCGTCGGCAGAGACCGTCGCCTCGGCCTCGGATGCTTCGCCCGTTTCCTTGTTCCACACCGTGCGCTTACAGGTTACCGGCACCAGTTCATCGGCATAGCGCCCCGCTTCATACGCTGCGGCCGTGCGCTGCTGCGATTGCAGGCCGTACTCATCCATCTGCTCGCGCGTGATGCCGTAGCGCTCCGCAACCACCTCGGCGGTTTGCAGCATGGGCATGAAGATATTGGGTTCTATGGCGAGCAGTTCCTCGTCCACCATACGGTGAATGTTCATATGCTCGTTCTGCACCAGTGAAATAGACTCCAGCCCGCCGCCTACCACGATGCCCATGCCGTCGTCGGTGATTTGCTTGGCCGCCGTGGCCACCGCCATCAACCCGGATGAGCACTGCCGATCGATGGTCATGCCCGACACGGTGTTCGGCAGGCCGGCACGCAGCGCGATCTGCCGTGCGATATTGGAGCCGGTAGCGCCCTGCTGCAGCGCACACCCCATGATCACGTCGTCCACGCGCGCGGGGTCGATACCGGCGCGCCTGACCACTTCCGCCACGGAGGCCGCACCCAGGGAGGCCCCGCCGAGGTTGTTGAAGCCGCCACGATAGGCTTTGCCAATGGGTGTACGTGCGGTTGCTACGATTACTGCTTCACTCATGTGTTTGTCTCCATTAAGGGGGCGCGGGGAGCGCCCTGGCAGGGCTTAACCCTGTTTGATTCCGAGTCCTTCCATCGCCAGGCCGAGCATCTTCATGGTTTGCTCCACCCCCGCCTGCGGCTGGTTCTCACCGGCGGTATCGCTGATCTGGGCCCAGTGAGCCGCAATGCCTTCCGGCGTTTGTTCCTCGGTCGGCAGCCACTTGCCCGCCGATTCCACGATGCGCGCAACCGCGAAGCTGCCCGCACCCGCGCCGAGAATGGTGCGGTTGGGCGCGTCTTCGCTCACCAGGAACAGTACGGCGGGCGTCACGGTTTCCGGCGTGAGCAGGGCGAATGCCTCTTCGGGAATGAGGCCCTCGGTCATACGGGTGCCTGCGGTAGGGGCCAGCGCATTCACGCGGATATCGTATTTGCTGCCTTCCTGGCACAGGGTATTCATGAGACCGATGACGCCCAGCTTGGCGCTGCCGTAGTTCGACTGGCCGAAGTTGCCATACAGCCCGGATGAGGAGGTCGTCACCACGACACGCCCGTAGGCCTGGTCGCGCATGATGTCCCAGCAGGCCTTGGTGCAATTCACCGTGCCCATGAGGTGCACGTCGAGCACCAGTTTAAAATCGTCGAGGCTGCCCTTGGCGAAGCTCTTGTCTCGCAGGATGCCGGCGTTATTCACCAGAATATCCACCCGCCCCCACTTGTCCACGGCCTGCTTTACCATGGCTTCCACTTCGTCATATTTGGCGACGTTGGCGCCGTTGGCCATGGCCTCGCCGCCCGCCGCCTGGATTTCCGCGACCACCGCCTGGGCCGCTTCCGAACCCGCGCCAGTGCCGTCGACACTGCCGCCGAGGTCATTCACCACCACCTTCGCGCCGCGTTTCGCCAGTTCGATCGCGTGACTGCGACCCAGACCCCCACCGGAACCGGTGACAATCGCTACCTTGCCGTCATAACGAATAGACATCAGTACTTTCCTCTTACAAAAATTTCAGGCTTCAAGCGTGCTGCGTTAGCCAACGATAACCATGGTCAGCCACTCTGCGATCAGTGCGGGCGTTTCTTCACCTTCAATCTCCACCGAGATCGCCTGTTTTACCAGGAACCGGTTGTCATCCTTGCGGGTGATATCGGCGATTTCGATATGCGCCCGCACCCGCTTGCCAGCGCGCACCGGCGCAAGGAAACGCACTTTGTCGAAACCGTAGTTGAGGCCCATGACCACGTTCTCGGGAAAAATCCCGTTGCCCTCAACCAGCTTGGTGAGCATTGACAGGGTAAGGAACCCGTGGGCGATGGTGCCGCCGAAGGGCGTGTTCTTCGCCGCTTCCTCATCGATATGAATAAACTGGTGATCTTCCGTGCAGTCGGCGAAGGTGTTGATGCGATCCTGCTCGATCTGGAACCATTCGCCTGGCTCAAACCTGGTGCCGATGGCGTCCAGCAGCTGATCCTTGGGTACGACTTTTACGGCCATGTGGTATTCCTCATAGGGTGAATGCGGTTACGGGTGCTCGCGACGTTCTTCAGTGTAGTTGAGATGACACGGTTTGCAGACTGCCGGGACTCACCGCGCGACTTGCGAGCGGGCAAAGCGGAACAGGACGAAACGCCGCGCATCCCCGCCCAAAAACGGGATTTGAACATACAGTATGTAATTAGTTCTTTCAAGTATCCGGCGCGCCGGAGGGGCCCGCCGGGCTCGCCTGTCAGAAGTTGTAGTCGAGGCTGATACCGAACTGGCGAGGCGCGCTCAGCGTTGACTGCGCATTCTGGGTGACCGTGCTGGGGCGTCCCCGCTCAACCACTTGACGGTCATCTTCCAGGTTGCGCACGAATGCCGTGGCCCGCCAGGTCGCATCTTCAGTGGCAGCCGTGAGCCGCAGGTCCCAGGAATCGTAGTTGTCGAGCCGGTCGAACTCCGGGTTGTTGAATGCCGTGGCCCAGGCATCATGGGTGTAGAAATAGCTGACCGTCGCCGACCAGTCCAGCTCGAGCAGCGACCACGAGTAAGTCACGTTCGCTGACACTTTGTGCTCCGGCATGGTGGGGAACTGGTTGCCCGCCAGGTCGAGTTCATCGGTGCACAGCGGGTCCAGCGAGCGGCCCTCCTCCAGCGGACCGAGGGCGCAGGCGTTCGCATCCTTGGTGAGAAAGGCCTTGTATTCGGAGTCGTTCCAGGAGTAGGTGGCGCTCAACAAAAGGTCATCCGTGGCCAGCAGCCTGCCTTCCACCTCCAGGCCCCAGGCGTTGGCCTTGTCCGCATTGACAAAGGTGTTCAGGCCGATGCCTTCCACAACATCCTGCTTGATCACCTGTAAATCTTCATAATCGTAATAGTAGGCCGAGACCGCAAGGTTCGCCCGGTTTTCCCACAGGGTGCCCTTGTAGCCGATCTCATACGACAGCAAGCTTTCAGGTTCTACCACATCCACTTCCGTACTGGCGGTGGGCTTCTGGAAATTGAAGCCGCCCGAGCGGTACCCGGTGGCGATGAATCCGTAGAGAAAATGGTTGTCGTTGAGGAAGTGGTCGACGCCAAGCCGCCAGGTGATTTCATCCCAGCTGTCGTCCTGCGCCCGGAACACCACCGGGTCGTCCGGGTTACCCACAAACTGCACGAAGGTATTGTCGTTACCCTTTTTTTCGTCATACGAATAGCGCAGGCCGGCGGTGAGCACGGTGGCCTCTGTCCAGTTCCAGCTCAGCTGGCTGTAGGCCGCGTACGAGCGCGAGTCCACGTTCGCTTCGCCTCGATAGAGAAAATTGTTGTCGCTGACAGGACGCCCGGTCTGGCGGCCGAAAAACGCATAAACCTCCATCAGGTCGTCACCAAACTCGCGGAAAGACACAACCTGCTCCTCGTCGCTGTGGTAGTAATACAGCCCCGAGAGCAGCGCGAAGCGGCTGTCCCAGTCGGACGCGAACTGCAATTCGTGCGAAGTGAACTGCGCTTCCTGATTCACCTCGTAGGTCATGTCGGACGGGGTGATGGTAAAACCCGTCAGCTGCGAGACCGGCACACCGAGAAACAGCAGCTTGCTCCAGTCGACGCCGGAGTCGGCGGCTACGCTGGCGTCGACATCAACCGACGTTTCGTACCAATATTTGGAAAAGCCCGCAGTGTACTTCAAAGTGTAGGCATCCGCCGCATATTCGCTGGTGAGGAAGGCCGCCACGCGCTCGGTGTCGAGTTGCGTATCGCGATCCTGGCGAATCTCGTCCCTGTCGCGCAGGGCCGGGTTGCTCACCGCAAGGCCCTGGCGCATGTTGACAAAATTCTGGCCGGGGAACATGCCCGGGAAATTGAGAAACGCGCCGGTGTCGACATCCTGCAGCTGCTGTATCAGGTCGCGCTTGAACGGCTCCAGAATGTAGCCGCCGTTACTTGGATTAAAGCCACGATCAATACCGATCACCTTGAGATTGGTGGTCCAGTTGTCCGTGGTTTTGTGCTCGAAGCCGACCGTGCCGTAGAAGGAGTCGTCCTCTTCGTAATCGCGCCCGTTGAAGGTGTTCTCCTGAAACCCGTCACGCTCGCTTTTGGACACGCCGGCCAGGAATCCCAGCTTGTCGGTGAGCGGGCCGCTGACATAGGCCTGTCCGAGGTAGCCGTTGTAATTCGCCAGCTCGCCGGTCAACCGGCCACTCCACTCAGCGGTGGGACGTTTGCTGATGAAGTTCACTGCGCCGCCGATGGAGTTGCGTCCGTACAGGGTGCCCTGCGGGCCCCGCAGGACCTCGATGCGCTCGATATCCATATAACGCGCATAGGTAAACACCCCGTTTTCGGTGTTGTATACGCCGTCCCAGTAAATGCCGATACCGGGCTCTGAACCCACCGCAAGATTGGGGCGCCCGACCCCCCGGATCGCGACGCTGAAGGTCGAGATGGTCAGCGAGGGCGTGCGCGCGGTAAGGTCTGCGCTGAACTCGATACCCAGTTCATCAAAGGCATCGCCGTCAAACGCGGTCACCGCGGCGGCTGTCTGCAAAATAGAGGACTCACGCTTGTTGGCGGTGACAATCACCTCCTCCAGCGCGCCTGTCGTGGCAAGCGCGTGACCAGCCTGACCGCCGATCAAAGTCGCGCCCAGAAGGGGCAAGAGTGTCCGGGATATCTGTCGCATACCATCCTACCGTTCTTATGTTGTCGGTTAGAAGTGGCAAGCCCGCGCCTGCTGCAACCCTTGAAACACACTGCCAATCGGGGGCTGCAGCAACTCACGGCGAGGTCAGGCCAATATTTTGACCGCGCGGTCAATATTGGCTCGACTCTAAAGCAAAACGACTACCTGTTTCAAGTGGTGAATGTCAGCCGTCGCGGAATGTCGCGTTTACCTCCGGCTGAACCACGTATTTCTTCAGCTCATGCCGGCCCACCACCATGCGATGCACGGCGTCCGGGCCATCCGCCAGGCGCAGTGTGCGCTGGGCCATGTACATCCCGGCCAGCGGCGTATCCTGCGACACACCGAGCGCGCCGAACACCTGGATGGCCTCATCCACGATACGAATCGAAATATTGGGCACGGCGGTCTTGATCATGGATATCCAGACGCGCGCCTCTTTCGGGTCCACGTTATCCATCATCCAGGCCGTTTTCAGCGTCAGCAGGCGGGCCTGCTCGATGTCCATGCGCGCATTGGCAATGATATCGATGTTCCCGCCCAGGCGCGCCAGCGGCTTGCCGAACGCCACCCGCGATACGGCGCGTTCGCACAACAGTTCAAGCGCTTTCTCCGCCGCGCCGATCGCGCGCATGCAGTGATGGATACGACCGGGCCCGAGGCGACCCTGCGAAATCTCGAAACCACGACCGGGGCCGAGAATCATATTGTCTTTCGGCACCCGGCAATTCACGAAGCGCTGGTGCATATGGCCATGCGGCGCATCGTCCATGGAAAACACGTTCATCGGACGAATGTTCTCGAACCCGGGCGTATCCGTCGGCACCAGGATCTGCGACTGCTGCAGGTGCTTCGGTGCATCGGGGTCCGTTTTCACCATCACGATCATGATCTTGCAGCGCGGGTCACCGGCGCCGGACACGTAGTGCTTCTCTCCGTTGATAACCCACTCATCCCCGTCCAGCTCCGCGCGGGTCGCAATGTTCGTGGCATCGGACGAGGCCACGCCCGGCTCGGTCATCGCATAGGCCGAGCGAATCTCCCCGTTCAGCAGCGGTTCCAGCCACTGTTTTTTCTGCGCTTCAGAGCCGTACTTGTGCAGCACCTCCATGTTGCCGGTATCGGGGGCCGCGCAATTGAACACCTCGGCGGCCATGTGGGATTTCCCCATTTCCTCCGCCAGGTAGGCGTACTCCACGGTGTTCAGCCCGGAGCCCGCATCACCCTCGGTTAGAAAGAAGTTCCACAGCCCCTTTTCGCGCGCCTTGGCCTTGAGGCCCTCGCGAATCTCGTTTTGCCTGTCGGTAAATTCCCAGCGGTCGCCCACGGCAATATCTGCGTAATACTCGTGCTCGACTGGCACGATCTCGTCATTGATGAAGCGCTTCACCTCTTCCAGAAGAGGCGCCACTCGTTTGCTGATTCCCAGATCCATCGTCTACTCCTTGTGCCGCCTCGGGCGGTGAAAAATGTGCTAGGACCCCGGGTTGAGCCCCAGTTCGGCCGCATAATCGCTTTTGAGTTGTCGCTTGAAGATCTTCCCCGATGCGATGCGCGGTAATTGCTCGTCGCGGAAAAACACATGGGTTGGTATTTTGAACGCCGCCAGATGCTCACGCAGAAAGTCGCGCAGCGCGTCGGCACTCAATTTTTGCCCCGGCTTCAAAACCACGGCGCTTGCCACGATTTCGCCCAGGCGCTCATCGGGTAAACCGAACACCGCCACCTCGTGTATCGCCGGGTGACTATAGATAGCCGCTTCTACTTCGATGCAACTGATGTTCTCGCCGCCGCGGATGATGATCTCCTTGATGCGATCGACAATATAGATGAAACCCTCCTCGTCGATGTAGGCCACGTCACCCGTATGAAACCAGCCGTCGATGAAGGCTTCGGCGGTTGCTTCAGGCTTGTTCCAGTAGCCCAGCACATTGGCAGGTGACTTGATGCATAGCTCGCCACGTTCGCCCCGGGGTAGTTCCTTGCCATGCTCATCAATCACGCGGAAATCGGTTACCGCGGGTACGGGGCGGCCACTGCTCGAAGGCCGTGCGACATAAAACGCGCCGGCGTTCACGGTGCCGAGTGCGTTGGTCTCGGTCAGGCCGTAGCCGATACCCGGCGCACTTTTGCTGAACGTGTTGCTGATTTTCTTTACCTGCTCCGGAGGTCGTGCGGCACCGCCGGCCATGATTTCCGCCAGCGACGAAATATCCCTGTCGGTGGTCTCTGCAGCGGCCTGCAATTCGGCAGACATGGTAGGCACGCCGTTAAACCAGGTGACTTTCTCCTCCTCGATCAGGCGCAGTGCTTCTTCGGCATCCCATTTGTGCATGATGACCATCTTGCGTCCAACTACAAGCGACAGCAGGAACGCGGAATGGCTACCCGTGCAGTGAAACAGTGGAATGGTCACCAGCGCGCAGGCTGGCAGACCATCGCGAATCGCGTCGTGCACACCGGCTACCTTGGTGGCGACACCGAAGCACATCCAGCTCCACAGCGCAGACAGAATACCGCGATGGGACGACAGCGCGCCCTTGGGGTGGCCGGTCGAGCCTGACGTGTAAAGGATGGTCGCAAAATCATCCGGTTGCACATCCACCGAGGGCATGGCCCGGCCCGAGAAGGCCTGCAATAGCTCGACAAATGGCGAATGTTCAACCGCAAGCCCCGGACACTCCCCGACAGTAATCAGCTGCAGAGCGTGCCGCTCAACGATGGGTACAAGGCGCTCTGCACGCTGCTGGTCAACCACGACCACCGTGGCGCCACTGTCTTCGAATCCATAATCCAGTTCCTCCGTCGTCCACCAGGCGTTCATGGGCACCGCGATAGCGCCGATCGACGTGATCGCGATAAACGCCATCATCCATTGCGGACTGTTGCGGCAAAGAATCGCCACACGATCACCCGGCTTCACTTGGAAACGCTCCAGGAGGGCAGCGGCGAACTCGGCACTGTGCTGATACCCCTGCGCGAACGTGTAGCGCTCGTCGCGGTAAACAACGAATTCCTTGTCGGCATGCGCGAGCATCACCTGATAGTATTCGCCGAGATTGCGCTGCATATTGGCGTAGTTGCGGTACTCCACGCCCTCCAACGTCACGGTGTTCAGCGCAAACGGCTGCCCCTCCTGCGTCAGCGCCGCCACCGTATCGTCCAGTCGCTGGATATCCGTACTCATGTTGCAAAGGCTCCCGTTGATGGGCATCAGAACATCAGAAACCGCTAAGCCGGGCAAAGCGATCAAGGTGATAGTTGTAGTCGCCAAAGCTGTGCTGCGCAACCCGCGCCCGCTTGATAAAAAAACCGATCTCATGTTCATCAGTCATGCCAATGCCGCCATGCATCTGTATCGCCTCGTTGGTAGCGCGCTCCACGACCTCGCACAGCTTCGCCTTGGCGGCGCTGGCCAACACGGCGAGGTTATCGTCACCGGCGTCTATCGCCTGCAGCGCCTGCAACACGATGGAACGCGACAGTTCCAGTTCGGCGAACAGCTGCGCCGCGCGGTGCTGCAGGCCCTGGAATGACCCGATCACACGTCCGAACTGTTTACGCTCCTGCAGATACCCGACCGTGCGCTCAAACGCCTCGCAGGCAACGCCAAGCAGTTCCGAGGCGAGCCCGATGTTCACGATATCCAGAGCGCGTTCCAGCCCCGCCCAGGCCTCGCCTTCGGCGCCCAGCAGCGCAGACTCCGCCACCCGCACATTGTCGAAGGTCAGGGCGCCCGCTCCCCGGGAATCCACGAGGCTGCGGCGCTCGATGGCGAGCCCCGCCGTATTCGCGTCCACCAGAAACGCGCTGAGCCCTGCCTCCTCGCCGGGAGCCCCTCCTGAGCGTGCGATGACCACGAACTGGTTCGCCGCCGATGCATCCAGTACCAGCCGCTTGCTGCCCTGCAGGACATAGGCATCGCCATCGCGCGTGGCGGTCATCGCGGTGCCCAGGGGCGCATGATGAACGCCCTCCTGTAGCGCCAGGCTCACCAGCGCATCGCCGGCAGCAATCGCCGGCAGCCACTGCGACTTCTGCGCGTCGCTCGCCAGATGGAGAATGACCGTGGCGGCCACCAGCACGCTGGCCTGTAACGGGCTGGCGCTCAGGTGACGCCCGGTCTGCTCAAGCACCAGTCCCAGCCCGGTATAGCCATAACCCAGACCACCAAATTCCTCGGGGATGGCAATGCCTGCCCAGCCCATATCCACCATGTCGCGCCAGACAGCGGGATCGAACCCCCGCTCGCTGCCGCTGTCACGCAACGCGCGCAGCTGCGCTACGCTGGCTTTTTCCGCCAGGAAACCCGCCGCCGCATCGCGCAGCATGACCTGTTCTTCATTCAGTACCAGTGCCATCGTTGTGTTGCTCCTCTCGCGTTCGTTTCAGGCGTCGGGCAGGCCAAGCACGCGCTTGGCGATGATATTGAGCTGCACCTCGGAGGTACCGCCTTCAATGGAGTTCCCCTTCGAGCGCAGCCAGTCGCGAGCGACCGTGCCGTCGCGGTAGACCTCTCCCTCCCAGCCCAACGCCGCCTCGCCACCTACCGCGAGATTCAGTTCATTGCGACGCTTGTTCAATTCGGTGCCGTAGTACTTGAAGATGGACGAGGCAGCGCCAAGCCCCTGCCCGGCCTTCGCCTCATCGCCCACGCGCGCCATCGTCGCGCCAAACACCAGGGTATCCAGCTGGTACTGCGCGATGCTGTGGCGCAGCACGCCGTTGGCCAGCCGCCCGGTGGGATCACTGCCGAAGGCCTCGAGCGCGACCTCTCCCACCGATTTTTTGGGCGCAGCGCCAAACCCGGAAATCATCTCCCGCTCGTGGGTCAGAAGGTACTTGGCGATGGTCCAGCCATTGCCCTCCTCGCCCACCAGATTGCGCTTGTACGCAATAGCGTCATCGAAAAACGTTTCGCAGAAGGGTGAGCTGCCACTGATCAGGCGTATGGGCTTCACCGTGACGCCGGGCTGATCCATATCGAACAACACGAAACTGATACCCTCGTGCTTGCTGCCCGTGTTGTCGGTGCGCACCAGACAGAAAATCCAGTCGGCCTTGTCGGCGTAGGAGGTCCAGACCTTCTGACCGTTGATCAGGTAGTGATCTCCCTTGTCCTCGGCACGCGTGGCGAGACTCGCCAGATCAGACCCCGCGTTCGGCTCCGAGTAGCCCTGGCACCAGCGAATCTCACCTCGACAGATTTTCGGCAGATGTTCGAGCTTTTGTTCCTCAGTGCCGAACTCCAGCAGCGCGGGGCCGAGCATGGAAATACCAAAGCTGTCCAGTGCGCGCCGCGCGCCGATACGCGCCATTTCCTCTCTGAGCACCTTGACGTGATCTTTATCCAGACCCGCCCCGCCATAGGCCTTGGGCCAGTGCGGTACTGTCCAGCCGCGTGCCGCCATGCGCTCGCACCAGACCACCTGGTCAGGATGCGTCACTTCCGGGTTGCGCCCGCCGTTATACAGATCCTCAAAACCCTTTACCGGCTCGCGCATGGATTGCGGGCAGTTGTCTTCCAGCCAGGTTCGGACTTCCTGGCGAAAATTATCAAGTTCACTCACGAGATTACCTCACTGGCTGGCGTCAGTGGCGCGCAACGCGCGCTGGCCGCCGTTAGTGTGTTGCGTTGGAAACAGGCTTTGGACAGGCAACAATACCGCCCGAAAAACGCGTTTGAACATACAGTATGTTTTGCGGGCGTTCAAGTATCCTCAGGGTCGCCCGGTGTGGACTCCAACACGCTACGTGGGTCGACGCCAGCCGCCAGCGGACGCGGGAAAATTACCATGTTAGGGGCTCTCTCCGGGCGAATCGCTTATACTCTCCCTCAGGTTTTCAGCGCGAAGGCGCCACGCGGGACGCCTGAAAACGCGAACCGATGCACCGGCATCATGGCCGGATAATAATGTGTGCAACGGCACCGGGGCCGCGACAGTAACATCCGCACCTCCCAGCTCGCGGGTCCCCGGCAGCCACAATGCCATTACGGAGAAACATCATGCTTACACACCCCGCAAAACGCGTGCTCGCAAGCGCCGTACTGTTCGCCCTGGCCGGTGACACCCTCGCCGCCCCCATGCTGGAGGAAATTGTAGTGACCGCGCAGAAGCGCGAGCAATCCCTGCAGGATATCCCGATCGCCATTACGGCACTCGACAGCGGCGCGCTGGAACGCAGGCGCATCACAAAAATCACCGATATCAGCAACTTCGCACCCAACGTGGAGATTGTCGATTCGCCCACCAACACCACCGCAGCCACTATCGCCATTCGCGGCGCATCGCAGATCAACCCGGCCATTACCTGGGAAAACTCTGTGGGCATCTATCTCGACGGCGTGTTCATCGGCAAGAACATCGGCGCGGTGTTCGACATTGCGGAGCTGGAGCGCGTCGAGGTCCTGCGCGGTCCGCAGGGTACGCTCTATGGCAAGAACACCGTGGGCGGCGCGCTCAACCTGATCACTCGCAAACCGGCCGAGGAGTTTGGCGGCAAGGTCACGGCGGAATTCGGCAACGAGGGTTACTGGTCCGGCCGCGCAAGCGTGGACACCGGCGAGTGGATGGGGCTCAAGAGCACCCTGACCCTGTACAAGGCCGAGCGCGACGGCTTCGCGGATAACGTGCCCGACCAGATCGGCAACCCGCTCGCGGCGCCGCCGTCATCCGACGAATTCCAGTCGCTGGACAGCGAGGCGGCTCGGGTTGCGCTGCTATGGGATGCGAACGACAGCCTGTCGGTCGGTTACACCTACGACTATTCCGACCAGAACAACAAGCCGCGCTTCGGCCAGCTGACCCAGGTGAGCCCAAACTCCTTCCTGTATGCGGGTGGTATCCAGGAGGCGTATCTCACTAACGACGACGAGCGCGCGGACAAGGGCAGTAACGACTGGGCGTTTGAGGAATCCTCTGAATCACAGAGCCACGCGCTGGACGTGAGCTGGCGCGGGGAGAACATGACACTGCGCTCCATCACCTCCTACCGCGACCTGCAGTGGGACGACCTGATCGACATCGACGGTACAGCGGTGGACCTGTTCCACTCCGGCCGCGGCATCGATTACGAGTCCTGGTCACAGGAGTTTCAGCTCAGCGGCCAGTACGACCAGCTTGATTACGTGGTGGGCCTCTACTACTTCCAGGAAGAGGGTGACGTATTCAACCCCATCACGTTCTTCGGCTCCTTCGGCACGCCAACAGCCAACAACCGCTATGGCATGGACAACGAATCCATCGCCGCCTTCGGGCAGGCCGACTGGCGCCCGGGTAGTTTCAACGATCGCCTGACACTGTCGTTCGGCCTGCGCTGGACGGAGGAAGACAAGGATCAGTACATCGATCAGCCCGGCAACTACGCCGCGCAAACCGACGACACCTTCGACAACATCTCGCCGAGTCTCGCGGTGTCCTGGGCGTTTACCGATGACGTCAGCGCCTACGCGCGCTATGCCCTGGGCTGGAAGTCCGGCGGCTTCAATGGCGAAGCGGCAGACCCCACAGAGTTCTTCGCGGGTTACGATGACGAAGAGGTCTCCGCCTACGAACTCGGCGTGAAATCCCTGCTGATGGAGGGTCGCCTGCAGTTGAACGCCGCCGTCTTCTACAACGACTTCGAGGATTTCCAGCTCTCGGTGTTTGAAGGGCAGAACGCCTCTTCCGTGGTATTCAACATTCCGCGATACGAGAACCAGGGCCTGGAAATCGAGGCCGTGGCGCTGGTGAGCGAAGACGTACAGCTGTCGCTCGCCTATGGCTACCTGGATGCCGAGTACAAGAAGTTCCCCGTGGGGCTTGATGCTTTCACCAAGGATGAGGCCGGCATTCCCTATACGCCGGAAAACAACCTCACGCTGGGCGTGGACTGGACGCTGGCCCGCGCCAGCTACGGCACCTGGAGCCTGAACGTGGATTACAGCTATCTGGACGACCACGTTCCTTACATCGACCCCGACCAGAACGCGGCGTCGCAGCTGGATGATCGTTCCCTGGTGAATGCGCGGCTGGCCCTGAGTGACGTGGCACTGGGCGACGGCTCGCTGGTGGTCGCGCTCTGGGGCCAGAACCTCACCGACGAGGAGTACCGCATCAACACGATTCCCTTCGGCGGCAGGGATCAGCGTGTTGACCCGAATGGCGCTAGCGGCGTGGGCTGGACCACCAGCTACTTTGGCGACCCGCGCACCTATGGTCTCGAGGTCAGCTACCAGTTCTGAGCAGGATACACTGCTTCTGTATAAGCCCGGTTCGCCGGGCTTTTTTCTTGGCGCGTCGCGCTGCGACAATGTGACGCAGCCCGCCACGCACGACAGTCCGTATACTTTGCGCCCTCCAAACCGACCTCAAGAGAGCGAAAGATGCTGTTGCCCCCGCGTAAACTGGCCCTGGCGGCCCTGCTGCTTCCGATCTGTGCGCAAGCAGACCATATGGAGGAGCTCGTCGTCAGTGCTGCGCACGATACCCGCAGCATCGACATTTCCGAGGAAATCATCGCGTCTTCGGACGTCACGCAACTCCTGACCAAGGCCCCCGGCGCCAACGTCAACAGCAATGGCCCGATCACCGGCATTCCCCAGTATCGCGGCCTGTTCGGAGCCCGCATCGCGGCATCCCTCGACGGCATGCAGCTTGCGCCTTCGGGCCCCAACTGGATGGACCCGCCGCTGTCCTACGCGATCGGCGGCCAACTGGAATCCCTGGAACTGTATCGCGGCATCGTGCCCGTGAGTGTTGCCCAGGAGGCGATTGGCGGTGCGGTAGACGCGCGCTCCCGACGAGGAGACTTTGCCAGTGGCAGCGATCTGGACTTGCACGGACGGGTGATCGCCTCTGCGCAATCGGTAAATTCCGGTTACCACCTGAGCGCTGCGCTGTATGGCGCCAGCAGGAACCAACGCCTGAAAATTTCCGCGATGACGGAATCCGCAGACGATGCAGAGTTTCCCGGCGGCGAGATCCGTCCCACAGAGTACGAGCGCCAACGCTATGACGTCGGCTACGGGTTCCGCGTGGGTGCGCACACGCTGCAACTGGACTACGGCTACAACGACACCGGCGACAGCGGCACACCGGCACTGCCCATGGATATCGAACTGATCGAGGGCGACCTGTATCGGCTGGGCTACCGTTTCGACAATGGCGGGCGTGCGACGCTGGACGCAAAACTCTACGCCAGCGAGCTCGATCACAGCATGAGCAACTTCGCACTGCGCGAGGCCCCGCCCGCACCGCTGTGGCGACGCAACACCGCAGCATCGGACAACGTCGGTTTCGACCTGGCCGCGACCTTCAGCGGTGAGACGGGCGCATGGAAAGTGGGGCTTGATGGTTTCAGGCAGCGCCATGATTCCGACATCGACAATCCCAACAGCCCGATGTTCTTCGTCAACAATTTCAACGACGCATCCCGCGATGTGCTCGGGGTGTTCCTGGAGCGCAGCCACACGATCAGCGACGACTGGCGCGCCGAGATAGGGCTGCGCTACAACCGTGTCGAAATGGATGCCGGCGAGGTGGACGGCACGCCGGCCATGATGATGCCGCCCGCGATGGCCCTGCGCGACGCGTTCAACGCGGCGGATCGCGAGCAAACCGACAATAACGTCGATGCCGTGGCGCGAACCTGGCTGGCAATCTCGGCGCGCAACAGCCTGTATCTGGGCATCGCCCGGAGAACCCGCTCGCCGAGCTACCAGGAGCGCTATCTGTGGCTGCCGCTGGAAGCCACAGCCGGCCTGGCGGATGGCAACCTGTACACGGGCAACATCGAACTGGAACCAGAAGTATCGCGTCAACTCGAGTTTGGTCTGGATTTCAGCGGCGAGCGCCTGACGCTGTCGCCACGCATCTTCTACAACAATGTGAAGGACTACATTCAGGGAACGCCGAGCGATGAGCCCGCCGCCGTCATGATGGTGCGCATGATGAATACCATGAACGGCAGCAACAACCCGGATCCACTGCGCTTCACCAATGTAGACGCCGAATTGTACGGGTTCGATATGGATTGGTACCTGCAGCTGGACCACCACTGGGCACTTGCCGGCATCGTCAACTACGTGCGCGGTCAACGCAACGATGGCAGCAACGACGATCTGTATCGCATCGCCCCGCCCAACATGAGCGCCCGTGTCATCTACACGGCGAATCGCTGGAGCGCGGAAGTGGAGGGCATCACCTATGCCGAGCAGGACAACGTGAGCGCCGACAACCGCGAGCTGGAGAGCTCGGGCTACGGCATTGTCAACCTGCTCACCACCTGGCGCGCGAGCGAAGAGCTACAGCTCGCTCTGGGCGTTGACAATGTTTTTGACCGTGAGTACCAACCGCATCTGGGCGGCTACAATCGCGCAGCCAACACGGATATCGCGCGCGGTGAACGCCTGCCGGCCAGCGGCCTGAACGTATTCGCCAGGCTGATGTACAATTTCTGACGTCAGCTCTCGCCCCGCAAGTAGGGGGGCGGCGGCTCTAGCGGTACAATAGAAAGCGGGTCGTTGTGAATGATCACCTCTGCATCAGGAAACACGACCCGCAGGCGCGCCTGGACTTCATCGGAGATGCGATGCGCCTGTAGCAACTTCAGGTGATCGTCCAACTCGAGATGCAACTGCATCAACGTGCTGGTACCCGAGCGCCGCGTGCGCAGATCATGCATCCCGCGTACCTCCGGATGGCTCAGCACGATGTCGCGAACGGTTTGGCGTTCCGCCTCCGGGAGCTCCCTGTCCATCAGGTGATCCAGCGAGCCACGCACGATCGACCAGGCGCTGTAAAGAATGTACAGGGCAATCAGCAGGGCGAACACCGGGTCGAATATCGGCCAGCCCCACTGGGCCAGCAGCAGCGCCAGGATCACCGCCACATTCACCAGCAGGTCTGCCCGGTAATGGAGGGCGTCCGCGCCAATCGCGGTGGAGCCCGTGCGCTTGACGACGTGGCGCTGCAGGGTGACCAACGCGATAGTCACCACGATCGCAAACAGCATCACGGCGATACCGACCTGCGGCGCCTGCGGCACCGCGGGCTCCACCAGACGCTGCACTGCCTCCACCAGCAGGAAGAGCGCGGACGCGGCGACAAACACCGCCTGCCCCAGGCCCGAGAGTGCCTCGGCCTTGCCGTGACCAAACCGGTGCTCCCGGTCGGCGGGTGACAGGGCATAACGCACGGCCAGCAGGTTCACGCCCGAGGCAAGCGCATCCAGGCAGGAATCGAGCAGGGTCGCGAGCAGACTCACCGCCCCGCTCATGCCAAAGGCGACAGCCTTGACCGCAATGAGCAATAGCGCCGCTGCGACCGAGGCATAGGTTGCAAGGCGCATGAGGCGCCCAGCTTCTGCGGACGACAGGGCTGCCGGTTGTAAGGGGCTGTGTTGCATGATGACTGCGTGCCATGACCGGTGACCCCGCAGTTTAACAAACTGCCGTTTGCCGCGGCGAAAAAAGCGTCAGCCGGCCAGCCGGCACTCGGCGAGTCGCTGGAGGGTCATTTATGGCCACACGGGCTGAAAAGCCCACTTTCTGCCGATTTCTCCGGTTTTCAGTTGCGAAGCATACGCGCGCTCTGCATCCTGAACCCTCAGCTTCATAAAGAAATAAACAGAACGATGGGACAATCTGTACACAACCGCATCGGGGCGCTGTGTCTGTTGATACTGCTCCTCGCAGTAGCCTCGCCAGGCAGGGCGATGGATGCTGATCTGTATCTGGCCGGCCTGGGCTTGCACCAGGAAACCGGTCGCAATATCTACCTCGGCGGCATCTACCTGGACCGCAGCGTGCCGCGAACCGACGACCTGACCCAGTCGTCCGGCACTCGCGTGATGGAATACCGTGTGGTCGCACGCCGCACCAGCATGCGCAGCCTGCTCGGCGGTATGTTGCTGCAAAGCGAAGTCGCCACCGGCCGGCCTCCGAATACCGCCACTGCCGACTTCGCCGATGCCATCCTGTCTACCGTCAGCACCAGCCTGTATGCCGGCGATTCCCTGCGAATTGAGTCCACTGACAGCGCACAGACCGTGGCCCGGCTGAACGGCCTGGAAGTGGCGCGCAGCAACGACAGCGGGGTAGCGAACTACCTGCTGCAGGGCTGGATAGGCGAGTCCGGCCCCTCCACCGTTTTTCGCAACCATATCACCGCTCAGGAACTGGACCCGGAACTGCTGACTACCCTGGAGGCCAACACCTATACCCCGGAGCGGGCAGCCGAAATAGCCGCGTTAGTAGGCGCGGCCGGCCCGGGGAATGACAGCGCTGCGCAGGCGCTCGCTCAACATACGGCACCGGCCCAGGCTGAGCCGGCGACGCAGGACGCGGAAGCCCCGCAGGCGCCAGTGGCCGCAGAGGAAGCGGACGCCCGGGGTGCTGCGACGCAGGTGGTGACCATCGAGGCCGTTGCAGCGGAGCCTGTCGCTACGCTGGAACCGAACCGGGAAACAGCCGCGGACAGCGCCGACGCGATGGCTGCCGTTGCCGCGACTGCGACGACAGCGGACGCACTCGCGGCGCCAGATACACTCGAGCCAGTGACGGTGCAGGCACAACCGCTCATTGACCGCAGCAATGCCGCGCCGGCCGCAGGCCCTTCACCTGCCGGGGCAGAAACAGCGAGCGAGCCCGACCCGTTTAGCCAGGGCAGTGGCATCGTGCAAATCGCCGCGCTGCTGCCGACCCCGGACATGCTCCCCGCAAACCCACTTGAGAGCGAAGTTACGGCACTGGGCGTACAAGCCTACTCGCAGCGCCTGGCCACCTTCCATACGGATCTCGTGCGCCGTGTTTACAGCGAGATTCACTATCCCAAACGCGCCGTCAGGCGCTCGCTGGAAGGACGCCTGGAGCTGGATGTGACGCTCACAGCCGAGGGGGAACTGGTCGAGGTGGCGGTGGCCAGCCCGTCCGGACATCAGCTTCTGGACGAAGCGGCTGTTGCAGCGGCGATCGAGGCGTTCGCCAAGGGACGTTTGCAGCAAGTGGATCCGGTGGCCATCGCCGAATTCGGTGATTTTTCTACGGGCGATCTGGTGATTCCCATCCCGGTGAGCTTCCAGTTGCAGTAAGCGACAGCCAACCGGGCGGACTCTTTCCTGCGCCTCTCCAGGCGGTCAACGCCATTGCCTGTCACGCCGGTGCTGTTAGCACTCGATCCGCAGGTCCCGCTTTTCCCGAACCCCCCCCCAAGGCGACAGCGCCCACTCGCTCGTGACCGCGCTTACCGGACGGCGCATGGCTGTTTCCCGGCGGCGCAAGGCTGTTTCCCGGACGGCGCAAGGCTGTTTCAGGCAAACCGCGCGCGGAGGCTGGTGCATGCGCGCGACGCTGCTGCGCCCGTTATCGAACCGCAGGGGGCCGACACGGGCGTCAACAGGATGCCGGGGTGGATCAGTCGTCGGCGGGGCGACGCAGATTGTCGTTGGCCGCATCCCGCACCATGCGCACCGTGCGCTGGCAGGTCTGCAGCCATTCAACCCGCGTTTCGGTCCTCAGCGCCCTCACATAGCCTTTCTCGGTAAGGCAGGCAATGCTGGTTTTGTTGGGCGTCCAATCCCCTTCCTTCGGGCGTGGCTTGCGCGAGCTGTAGTACCAGATTCCGCGTCGATCCTGCATCACATATTTCGCGTCGGCAGGCAGGAACACTTTTTTGCCCTCAATGACAGCAAAAACTTCCGGACCCTCTTCGGGTACGATCCCCAGTGTTGCAGTTGGTGTGATAGTCAGCATGGTCTTTTACCCCAGTGTTCTCTCTAATTGTTTGTTGTTGCTCTTTCTTTCCCGCCGTTCGCCGGTCACTGAGCTCTGGTGAGACTCCTGGGCCGACGACGAAACCGCTGCCTACGGCGCGGCGTTAGGAAAGTTATAGGCGGGGGTCATGCTGCACACAACGGAGCAAATGCCGTTTTTTTAATGGATTGAAATTAAATATGTTTTTTGTGCCTTATTTTTATTATTTGTGGCAAATTTTCCGAGCTATTTCCAGTTATATGCCATTTTTTTATCGATTTTGCCGGCGTTTTGGAAGGGAATTGGCGGCCGCTCCGGCCACGCGAGGCGCGGAACGCGGCAGAATTCAGCGCGGAACGAGCTTGATGTGGGAGCGATCGCCGGCGGGCGCAGGCTCCAGAGGCCTGAGAGTGTCGGCTTCACCACTCACCGGCGGCAACTCCGCGGCGTCTTCGACCGAACTCATCAGCATGTACAAGGCGAGCGTGGAGCGCCCCTCTTCGCTGGCGATCGCCTGCGCGAACGCAGCCAGGCCGCCCTCGCTGATGATGCCCAGCACCACGGCATTGGTCAGGTAGTCCCTGATAATCTGCCGGTTGACCTGGTCTCGCAGGTAGCGCTGGTAAGCGTCTTCGCCCAGCAGCGTCCGCAGCGACTCCAGATCCTTGCGTATTTCGGCCTGGCCCTCCAGGGCCTCCTCGGAACCGAATGCGCGATCAATCCAGTCAACGATTTCGTCCAGGTGCACGCTCATCCTCCGTCCGTACTCAGGCGACTTGCAGGCTGACAGCCAGTTTCTTCTGCAATCCATCGAGATCGGGCACCTGATAGACGACATTCTTGTAGGTAAACGCCGCAGTGGCGCGCTCGTTAACAGCCTCGGGCGAGTCGGTCACCGACGCGGGATCCAGTGCCGCAACCTCCAGCGCCGTGCCGCGCACGGCAAGCCCCCAGTATTCGCAACCCTCGCCGCGCAGGCCGAGAAACACCGCCACCAGGCCGGTGCCGATGCGCTCGTCACTCCAGGGCGTAGACCCCTCGAGGCCAAAATCCACAACCGGCAACTCCATGCCACGCCAGGCAATCGTCTCCGGCGGCGTCGCCGAGGTGGAGTTGATGGTGACTATCTCCGCCAGGCAGTTCTGCGGTACCGCCCAGTTCTCACTGTCCGAACAGGGAATGAGCACGCAGCGCGTCAGGGATTCGTCAGACATTATTCCTCCTCAGGACAGTTGCAGGTCGTAGCCTGTCAACACGTTGATTTGCTCGATCAGAGCCGGGAAATTGAACGGCTTGCCCATATAGGCGTTGCACCCCGCCTCTTTTGCCATCGCGCGATGTTTGGCGCCCGTGCGTGACGTCACCATGATCACCGGCAGGTGTCCGTAGCGCTGCGATTTCCGGATTTCCCGCAGCGTCTCGATACCGTCCTTGACGGGCATCTCCACATCCAGCAGTACCACATCGGGCAGCCGGTGCGTTGCATTCAGCAGGTCTATCGCCACCAGGCCGTTTTCGGCGGTGATGGTTTCCACGCCCACCGTATCCAACTGGCTGGTGGCCACCATGCGCTGCGTCCTGGAGTCATCCACCACCAGAGCCAGCAGGGTCTTGTCCTTGTCGTGGTGCACGGCAACCTGGGCAAGCCCCTCTTCGCCCACGCTGTCTACCAGCAGGTTGAGATCCAGTGCAACAATGGCCTCGCCATCGGCCGTCGTGGCCGCGCCAGCGAGCCCGGGCACCGCAGCGAACTGCGATCCGAGAGACCGCACCACCAGTTCGAGCGCTTCCTGCACATTGTCGATAGCAATCGCCATGCGCCGGTTTTCCGAGCCGGCCACAATCACTGGTACAAAGCCCTCCCAGAAGTTTCTTTCCGGCAGACCCACACCCTGGCACAGCGTGGCCAGATAGGCGGGCGTGCAGGCCATGTCAAACAGCTTCAGGCTGGCGCCGCTGTCCATCGCATCGAAGAACTCATTCACCGGCACCTGCTCCACCGCGATCAAGCCGTTCAGCGGAATGGCATAGGAGTGATCCGCGGCGGTCACCAGCAGCGCACCGTTCACGGTCACGTTGCTCGGTATGCGCACTTCGAATGATGTACCCAGACCCACGGCAGACTGAATCTGCACGTCGCCGCCGATCTGCTGCAGTTCCGACAGAACGATATCCATGCCCACGCCGCGCCCGGAAATTTCACTCAGCTTGCTGGCGGTGGAAAACCCCTTGTGGAATATCAGCCGAATGGCTTCGTCATCGCTGAGGGCGTCGACATCCACATCGAGACCCTTGTTATAGGCTGACTCGCGGATGGCGTCCGGATCGATACCCCGGCCATCATCCGACAGCCTGACAATATAGTCGCCGCCGGACTTGCGCACGTCGATGGTGATCCGGCCCGCGTTCGATTTGCCGGCGGAAAGACGCTCCTCCGGTGATTCGATACCGTGGTCCAGCGCATTGCGCACCATATGCTCCAGCACCACCTGCAGCCGCGCGTAGTGGTCTCGATCCAGTGCGCCGATTTCATTCAACACCTTGAACGTGACCACCTTGCCGAGGTCTGTGCTCACGGTACGCACGATCCGCCGCAGACCAGGCATCAAGCGCGAAACCGGAACGACACGAGCGGCCTGTATCGACGACGAAATACTCGAAATGACCGAAGATTGCTGCTTCAACAGTGTTTCCACCTGCGAGTTCTGTCGGCTCAACACGTCGATCAGATCCGCCAGGTCTTCAACCCCTTCGCGCAGAATGCTTGCTGCTTCCTGCAACTCGGAGTACTGGTCCATCTCCAGCGCATCCATATCAGGGGTGGAACTCATGCCCCTGGCGTTCACAGACAGCAGCGCGCGATCTGCGATCTTCGCGATATGCGTGCGCACCGACGACAGCCTGCCTTGCAGTTCGGACGTTGATCGTTTGCCGCGCGTGGTGGCCTGCGAGGCACGCACACACAGTTGCTGCGTCTGGCTTGCAAGATTGAGGAGGTGATCGAGCTTCTCCGGCGTGATGCGCACAGACTGCTGTGCCGCCAGCGCTTTCGCGCCCTCGTCGGCCAGTTGCTGGTCTCGCTTCCTCTCGCGCTCTGCAGCGGCTGCCGATTGCGGTGGCGTGGCAGGCGGAGTGACTTCGGGAAAGGTATCAGGCTCGACATTGTCGTCGCGCCCTTCTTCGGCAACCGGCGCCGCTTGCACCTGCGCCGCCGGTTCCACCGCAACGGGCTCCAGGGCATCCTTTCTACCCGGTTGTGGCAGCTCACTGTCAATGTCGCGACGCTGTTTACCCACAAAGTCGATACCACGCACCACGGCGTCCAGCCAGACGTTGACGACACGGAAGTAGCTTGCGGCGTCGTCCACGTCCGGACGCGGCAGCGCCTCCAGCAGGGTCTCGAAATTGTGGATCAGCGTACCGAAACGCTGCAGGCCAACCCCTTTGCCGATACCTTTGAGGGTATGCAGCGTTCTCGACACCTGCGCATACACTGCCTCGGCATTGATGTCCTGCTCCCATTCGCTGATCAGGTCTTCCAGCTTCTCGATCTCCGATGACCCTTCCTCAATAAACGCATCGAGAAAATCCGCGAAGATCTCCGCACCGCTCTGGGTGGTGTAGCTGAACTTGATGTGCGGTGGTATACACCAGGCGAGGTCTGATGCGTCGTTGGCCGCAGCCGCGCTACCGACAGCTTGCGCGGCACCGGCTTGAGAGCTGCCAATATCGTCAACCGCCTGCTCCAGGACGGGCTCGACGCTCTCTTTCGACCCAAATTCCTCCACGTCCACGCCGCAGATTTCGTCCGCAGCGGGCTCACTGTCAGCTGCAGAGAGCGCGGAGAACGCGGCATCGATATCGGAGCTCAAATCGCCGTCGGCGAGAGTCCATTCACCTTCGAAATCGTCAGCGAAAGAATCACCGAATATGTCTTCACCAAAACCGCCCGCCTCTGGTGAATCCGCGTCGAGGGGAGCCGCCTGCGCGGCCGCAGGCGCTTCCTCTCGCACCTCATCCCGAGCTGGCTCCTGCACTTGCGGAGCGTCGTCCCGGGCTTCCTCCGGAGAATCCTCCTGGAAGTCATCCAGATCCCAGCCCGTATCCAGCCTTGCTTCAGGCGCACCCGATTCCGCCTCGGGCGTGAAACCGGCGAGCCCGGCTGCTGCCTCGGGGCTTTCGCCCAGCAGATCTTCCAGGTTGTCATCGAGGTCCCAGCCGGTGTCCAGGTCGGCTTCGACTGCGCCGGGGTCTGCCTCCGGTAGCAGGGTCTCAGGCGCCTGGGCAGGCTCCGCATGACTGAGCGCCGCGGCCTGGCCAGCCAACCACTGGTCCGCCTCGTCATCCGCAGTCAGCGCGTTCTCCAGTTCCTCACCCAGCATCTCGGCAAGCGTCGACTCGTGTTCCTCGTCGTGTGCACCTACAGGAGACTGTGCCACGGTATCGTCCGCGGCGGCATCCAGATCACTGTTGAAGAGGTCGTTGCAGCTCTCGCCCGTGGCGCTGTCGCGCAGTCGCACGTATACCGCCTCGGAGGTCGCGGCCGCGAAATCCTGCAACGCCTGCGGCAAGCGAACGAACACCGCAGACACCGGCTCGAAGCCCTGCGCGTAACACTCACGAATCGACTGCTCATCCGTGCCGAGCATGGCTTCAACCTGCAGCGAACCGACGGCACGACCCAGCGCCTCGCAGCGCTGCCCGGCAGCCGCTGCAATTTCCTCGATCACCGCGGGGATACAGGCGGCCAACTCGGCCGCAAAGTCCGGCCGGGCGACATCCATGGCGTGAAAGTCTTCGGGGTAATCGATGCCGGCGCCCTCGCCGGTATCCACCGAGAACACATCGTCCGCATCGGCGAGCACCAGTTCCTCGGGGTCTTCGGCAGACGCCTGCAGATGGCTGCCATTCAGCAGGTACTCATCGAAGGCCTCGTCGTCCTGGGGCTGGGGCATATTGGCGACGTAGTCGTTCACGCTATCAAAGCCCGCAGGCTCGACGGCATTCTCAATACTGGTGTCAGGCGCCTCTGCCTGGACGGCAGCATTATCCACAGCCGCAACGTCTTCGCTGATCCTCTCGGAACCGGCGTCGTTCGCCACCTGCTGGGTTGCCGGATCGGCCACCTTCGAGGTGACCGGCGCATCCTTGAGGACGCCCGGCAAGGGAAGATCGCCACTCCCGGCCGGCGAGTGCGAAGCCTTGCCCGACTGTCCGGAGGCGCCGCGCACGCGCTTGATCGTAAGGAAGGTTTCGCCGATGTCGTCATCGCTTGCGAGGCCGAGAATATCCGTGCCTTCATCCGGAACCGGCGTGTTTTCGGGAGCGGCCTGGTAGCGCTGGTTGCGCCGCGAGTAGTCGATCGCCATGATCTGCTGCGGGCGGCTTTCCTCTTCCACGGCAGCACTGTCGTCGGTCACGCCATAGATATCGCTGCGCGCGCTCTCGGAGGAGATGACGATTTCTTCATCAACATAATTGGCCAGGTCATCGCCGCCGGCGTTACCGCGAAACATCGGACGTGCTGCCACTTCTGCCTCGAAGTCTGACAGACCCTCGTCGCAATAGTCGTCACCGTCGACCTTGAACAGCTTCTCCTCCGGCTCAGAGAGGTCCATGTCCAGCAACCACTGCAACCGCTCTTCCTCGGTCTGCTCCTCAACATCGACAATGTCGTCCGCCTCGTGGGCTGCGAGATCCTTGTCCGTCTGCATTGTTTTTCTCCCGTTCATGCGCCGGTGTTTAAACCCGATCAGTGCGACAAGGGTTCAGTAGAGGGAATGGCACGCATACCGAGGCTATCGTCCGCCGGGCCGGCCTGCCTGCCCGTGCTACCCGCGCTCATGTTGGCAGCGGCAAAGCACTGGTTCGTCAGCTGTCGAATGCGCTCAACATCCGCACCTTCCTCGCGGCTGTAGGATTGCACCAACGCAGGCAGCGCTGCGACAACCTCGCTGACCAGGGTCTGTACATCGCTATTGGGCGTGATGTCGCCATCCAGCGATCGATCGAGCATGTCCTGCGCCGCCCAGCCGAGTTCGCCCAGCACGTTGGCACCCACAGCTCGTCCGTTGCCCTTGAAGGTATGAAAATGGCGACGTATATCGCGCAGCAGGTCATTCGACTGCGGGTCATCCAGCCACTCACCGGTGAGACGCGTCAGTTCCGCCACGATCTCCTCGGCTTCCTCGATGAATACCTCGCGAAACTCCGGCGATATCCGGGTGTCCTTGACCAGCGACGCCTGTGGTGAAGCGCCCTTGGCAACCGCGCCGGCCTTGCGACCGGGCGACAGCTTGGCCATGAACTGGCCGAGCTCCGCAGCGCGCTGTTCCGCCAGCGCCAGCATGTGCGACGTGTCGTCCAGCGGGTCTACCAGCGATCGCTGCATGTGCATTTCGAGCTGGGCGAACGCCTCGGCGAAGCAGCGGAAGGCGTCGTCCTCGCGCACGGCTCCGGCGTCGCTGGCGGCTGCCAGCCAGCGCTGACAGCGATCTATTACGTGCGCCTCGCGCTGCATGCCCGCAAATTCCAGAGCCCCGGTAATGGTGTCCAGCGACGCCAGCGCCTGCTCTATGGCCTTGCGATCCGGCAATGTTTCCTGCTCGTCGAGAAAACGCATTGCCAGGTCGTACAACAAATCCAGGTCGGGATCGCCGTTGTCCGCCTCGCGCACCGCGCGACGCAACTCTTCATGGCCCTTGTCAGTCTTGTTCAGGTAACGATTAAGGGCCAGTGTCAGCCGCAGGGTACCCGTTACGTCTGCAGGTTTCTTGTCCAACGCGCTCTTCAGGGCTTTGCGACGCAAAATCTGATGCAGCGAATTCTCTACCAGGCCCATCTGGCGGAACGTGGCGTTCACCACGCTCTCGCGCCGCTCATACTCGCGGCCTGAGACAGAGCTGCCCAGCCCGTGCTGCAACTTATGCTCGAGATCCAGTGTGACATCGACAATCCCGCGGATTATCTTGTCAACGGTGTTCGCGTGCGAGTGGCCGCTGCCGGCCTGCAGGCTGTTGGAGATCGCCTTGAACTGCCTGGCGACCGTGCCAAGCGAGTCGGCATGCGCCAGCTGTCCCGCGGCCACAAGCCGGTCTTCCGCTGCCTGCACTGCCTCCAGCGCCTCGCTCAGGCTGGTGTTTGCGTCCTCATCTTTCAACGACAGCTCACTCAGGTCGTTGGCGTTCAGGAAGTCCATCACGGTGTTGAGCTGGCCCAGCGCGCCATTGATGGCGATCACGATCGCATCGCTGTGTATCAGGCCATGATTGGCGTTTTCCAGCGTGGACTCATCGATACCAAACACCTCTCGAATGCCCGCAATGTGCACCGGCTTGCCGCGGCATGAGGCGATGTAATACAACATCTGTTGCAGGTATCCCTCATAGTCCATTGCCTCATCGACCTGCCCGCCGTTCTCGCGCGCATACTTGATGGCGAAGGCACCGGACTTGAATATCTGCGCGATGCATTCGTCCGCCACAATCAGGCCGCCGGCGATACCCTCGCAGAGCCCGATCATGGTGAACCAGTAACGCTCGGGCGGCGTACCGGCGAACAACAACTGCATCTTGCGCGCAATGCGCGCAACGGTTTTCATGCTTTCACCCACATTGCGGCGACGCAGACCCTGCTTGGCCATCTCCAGGTAAAGCGCCAGCATCACGTTGGCGCGATTCCTGATCTCCTCATCGGAGCCGCGCACGGCACCCTGGGTAATACCCAGATCATCCGGAATATCCATGTGGAAGAAGAACGCGCGCGGACGCGGCTTCTCACCAGACCAGCGACGCAGATCGTTCACGTACTGCTCCAGCCCCCTGCCCGTATCCAGCCGCGCATTCTGGGTGTGGTCGAGATAGGCGGGTATCACCTTCAACGCCTGCATCAAACCACCCATTGCCAGCTTTCGGCGCTCGCCCGCGAGCTTGTCCTTGTAGAGGAAGTTCAGGCTACGCTCCATCTCGAGCGTCAACATCTCTGCCTTGCGCATCCCGAGGGCGCGCAGCGTCGACGTGATCTGGTGTACGGCCCACATGCAGCGCAGCAGCGACTGCTTCTGCGATGGATCGTTGCTGTACTCCACCAGCGCGGCTTCGGCATGGTCCGCCTGGACGTTCATCAGCCCGGTAACCCACTTCAAGGACACGATATCCGGTTTCTTGTTCACTACTTCACCTCCCCTGTAAACTCGGCGCCCCTGCGGGCAGCGGTGGTTATACCGATGCCCGCACGTCCGGAGTCTCCTCCATGGCCTGCATTTCTTCTTCGCGATAGATCTTCGTGGCGCTCTGGATCTGCTTGAGATCCTCCACGTCGGCGATATTCACCTGGCCGTCACGCTCGTCCTGCTCAATCTTGAACTGGCTCAGGCTCTCGGCCACTTCGCGCATGGAAGACATCAGGCTCTTCACGCCAATCTGGGTGGATTCGCTGTACTCGCTGATATCCAGGTTGCGCTCGCGAATCTCGTCCATCGCGGCATTGATCATGCGCGAGGTGCTGGCAGACTGACCCGCCGCATCATCCACCGAGTTAATGATGGAGGTGATCGCCGAAGAACCCGCGTTGATTTCTTCCAGCGAGCTGTCAAGACGCTCGATGTACTCGAGAATCGTCACAACCGTGCCCACCGTGTTCTCCATGCTCGCGAGGTTGTCCGCGGACAGGTTCTGCAGCATGCGCACTTCGGAGATAATCTTGCGACCTTCCTCTTCCGCCTCGCGCAGCAGGTCACCGATGGCCTCCGCGATACCCAGGAAGGGACGCCCGTGCTCACCGGCTTTCTCCGCCTCGATCCGGGTGTTGATTGCCACAACCGAGATCTTGGTATTCAGCGCCTGGATGTATTCCGCCGCCGCAGTCACTGACTGAATCAGCTCGCCCTGGCGTTTGGCGGACTTGGATGTCTCCTGCACCGCCTCCCGTACGTCGGCCGACGCCTTGGACATGTCCTTGGTCAGCTCGTAACCCTGGGCAACCCGCTGGCGGTTGCGTTCGGAGGTGGTCGCGGCCTCACCGGTAGAGGCTTTGATCTTCTCGCTGGTGCGCACCATCTCGGTGGTAGCCGCAACCGAGTCCGCGACAGAGCGGGTCAGTTCGCGACCCTTCTCCACCTGGCCCTCCGCGGAAACACCGATCTTCTTGATGCCTTCCTTGGAAACGGCAAACGGCGTTTTGATATTGCGGATGAGTTCGCGCTGACGCTGCGTAGAGGCATTGATCTCACGTGCGATCTCGCGCGTTACCGAGTTGTTCTCGGGCACTTTCACGGTGAGGTCACCCTCGGCGATCTTCACCAGTGCGCCGTTGATGGCCGACACACCCTGCTCGGTGTACAACACGCGGCGACGCTGCGAGCGGTACATGGCCACCAGCAAACCCACCGACAACAGGGCCGGCGCGCCGAAGAAGGCCATCAGCGTGCTGCGGTTGCCCAGTTTGGCCACCGCCATTTTCTCGATGGCCGGCTCCAGGGCAGACACGGCGTCGGCAAGCGCGTCAGAGTTCTGGATAATCGCCTCACGCGCCTGGGCGGCTTCACGCAGCTCCGGCGACGCGCCGGCAATCTGTTCGATAGACGTGGAAACCACGGCAAACAGGCCTGATGCGGTGCGCACCGCGTCGATCGCGTCAGGATCAGTGAGCTTGTCGACACCCATGATCCGACTGCCGTTGTTCAGCGCGTCTACAATACGCATGAAGTCTGCCGCGTCGGTACGGAACTCATCGGCAGCCGCCTGACTTTCGGCGCCACCCGCGAGGATCTTCTCGATGTTGCGCGCAATACGCTCGGTAAGCCACAGCGTTTTCTGCGCAGCAACAATGGTCTCCGAAGACACCTGCTCGTCGCGCAGAATGTCCACCACCCCGGCGAACTCGCTCTGGATGGGCTTGATGTTCTTCTCCAGTTCACTGGATACCGCGTGCAGGAACACCACCCGGTCACTCGCGTTCAAAAGGTTGCGACTGGAATCGATCACCGGCGTCCAGCGCTCGTTGATCCGCTCCAGTTCACCCTCCAGGCCACTGGACTGCATCTGGCCAAGCTCCATGGTGAAGCTGCCGATATTGCTCTTGAGATCTTCAAAGGTCTTGGCATCGCCCTGCGCCGACGCGCGGGCGTTCGCCGCGATCTGCTGCGATAGCAGACGCATCTGTTGTGCGGCAAGACGATGATCGCCTTCCTGGCCAGCCTCCTCCTGGATCATATAGAAGGTGTAAAGCACACCACCCAGACAAGCCACGATCCCCAGGGTCATCACGATGACCCAGAAACTGGACGCTCCATTTTTGATCTTAGTTTTCATCGTTCTTCCCCTTCGCTAAAGAATCTCGCGGGGCGGCGGCATTGGAAATCTCCTCGTCCCCCACCAGTTTGTCTATGTCCAGCACGGCGAGAAACTCGCCTCGATACTTGAATCCACCCAGGCTGAACCTGGCAAAATCGGGATCTACCGGGTGATCCATAATGCGGTCTTCGAGCGGGAATCGCAGGTCCCGCTGCACACTGCTCAAGGTAATCGCGAAGTGCAGTCCCGGGCGCCGGATAACCATGCTGTAGTCGCGTACCCGGCCCGTGTAGCTGCGATTGCGAAACAGCACATCGCCGCTCAGGACGGGCAGCAGACCGCCCTTAAAAGCCGCCACGCCAAGCACCCAGGGCTTGGTGCCGGGTATGGGCGTGACGCGCGGCGTCTCGATGACTTCCGCCAGTTCACCCTCGCCGACGAGCACAGGCACTCCGGCGATACCCAGATACGTCCCCACCCACTGCATGCGGCCCTCGTCCTCACGTTTCGGAGGCGCGACGCCGTCGTACGCATGCAGGCGTTCAAGCAGTTCCAGGGATTGCAGCGCAGAGATGGCCATGATCAGGCAGCCGCCTTCTTCTGCGTGTGGTTGAAAATGAGTTCGCGCAGCACACTGTCCGGCGGAATCTTGGTGACATGCGCTGTCGCCCCGCGCGCCTGCCCCTTGGCGATATCAAAGATACCGTCGGAGGATGACAGCATGACGACCGGCGTATTGCGCGTGTCTTCCGCATTGCGGATCAGCGAGCAGGTCTGGTAGCCATCCAGTTCCGGCATTGTGATGTCCAGGAAGATCAGGTCAGGCTTGAAGCGGCGTAGCATGCCCAGCGCCTTGTACCCGTCCTCTGCACACTCCACTTCACAGCCCATGCCGCGCAGCGTATGTGACATCATCATTCGAATCGTCTTGGCGTCGTCGACAACGGCGATCTTCACGCCGGTGATGTCCATCTCTTCGGTTGCGTTACTCATTTTCGCCCTCATTTTTTCTCAGTGGCGCAGCCTGCGCGCGCCGTTGAAGATGCCGTTACAGTATTTGTAAGGCCCGTAAGTGCTTCAAGCGAAAACTGGAGATTTCTCCAGAAAGTGGATTTTTGCGAAGAGCGGGGTTAGTCAGATCCCGGAAGGCAAGGGACGCGGGCCCACGAATGACGCCGCCCGCGACGTGCAGGCGGTAACATTACCGGGCCGGAAAGACTGCGCTTCAATGGCTTGACAGTGGCCTGCGAACGCCGGCCCGGCCGATTGGCGCATGGGCGGGCGCCCCGGCGTATTCACGGACCGCGGCCGTCACTGGCCTGGAAACATATAGTTCTTGAACGGCTCAAGGTGTCCGGACTGAAAGTCGCGCAGCTCGTAGATATTGAACTTGTGCATTAACGTGAGACAGCGCTGAAATACTTCATCGGCCGCGTACGCGGAAGGGGGGATGCCGTATTCGTCGGTGATCTGCGCAAAAATCGTGGAGGCGATTTCGCGTCGAGTCTGGTCCTCCCGGTACATGGCGCTGCTGACCGGCGAGGACACGATCGGCGAGCCATACACCAGAAAGGCCTCCCAGCGGCGCGGGTCCTGGCCCTCATCGAGCTGCGCTACCAGGAACTTCACCATGTTGTGCAGGTCAAGGCGCGGCGGGAGCACATCTTTCTGCAGCCATTTGCGCACCTCCGATTCGCGCCATTCGCGATTGATTCCCATCACACTGATCACCCGTCCTTCCGTCTGCGGTGGCGCGGCACCCGCCAGATCCCAGAGCATGTTCAAGCGCGCGGAAAAACCCAGGCTAACCGGCAACTCCGATTCGCGTCGCTGGTCGAAATCCCGCGCATAGTCGTCCACCGTTCTGTCAGGGCGCCCGCTGCTGTTGCGGCGCGGCCTGCGCATGGATTTAGTCGGCTGTTTGTCAGCCATTGAGCGAACCCCTTTACGATCGCGCCGTGTCTAATGTCCCGCGTCACGCAGGCGTTTTAAATAGGTGGGCGTGGAAACCCCCATGATAGCCGCTCGTTTCGCAGCGCTCATGCCCGCGGCCTGACGCTCGACATGAGCGCGCAATAGTCCTTCAAGCAGATCAATGGGCGATTCTTCCAGCTGCGATGATTCGCGCGCCCATTCCATGAGCAGCCGATGCGGTTGCTGCCACAGGGCACTTGCGCTGCGCTCTTCTTCCCGCGCAGCTATTTTGGGCAACCAGCGGCTGATATTGCGCGAGCGCGTGTGCAGGAACTCCGCCGCACGTGGCAGATCGCCGCGATAGCGATCCAGTACCGCCAGCACGATATCATCTTCCAGCCAGGCGCCCAGCGGCTTCAGCAGGTTCAGGGCGAGCATGCTGTTGACCGCCTCCGCCAGAGCCACATCCAGGCGCTCGATGGCGGAGGCCACATAAACATCTACTTCGTCCCCCGCCGACTGGGCCAGTTCCAGAAACGGCTGCGACTCGGCGACGAAGGGCGCGCCGTCCGGGTCTATGCCCTGGAACAGGCCCAGATCGACCGGCGTCAGCCAATCCTTGTCCGTTTTATCCAGAGCGGCGCTGATGCACTGGCGCATCTCGCTGATATTGCCCGGCCACTCGTATTGCAGCATGGCCCGCTCGGCGTCGGGTGTGAAGCCCTTCAAATCCCGGTCACGGCGCGCGCCCTCCTGACCGAGAATCTTGTGCGCCCAGCGCAGCACGGCCTGCTTGCGGTCCCTGATGGGCGGCACGGTGATCGGAAAGCCCGCAAACACGCTGGCCAGCTGCGGGCTGAGTTCGTTGCGGCGGATCAGGCGCTCCAGGCGATCAGGGAACAGCGCCACCAGTTTCATCCGCGGCAGGGACCGCGGCGGAGACACATCCGCCAGCGTGCGCGAGCTGATCTGTCGCGCGAGTTTGACCTGCGCGTCCGTGTGCATCAGGTGCGGTGATTTAAATACCAGGGTGCGCCCCTCTCCACGTGACAGCTCACGTGCGATGCGCTTGTTCGCGTCGTTACGGCTGCGGAATTCACGGCAGTCTATTGGCACCAGCAACTCCGGGGCCGCGCCCGCGGCCTCATGTATCACCCGCGCGACATACATCTTCCCGGTGCCGGCGGGCCCGAGAATCGCCACGGGCACATCGAGATCGGCCAGAAACATGGCCTGGTCTACCGCCCCCTCCATGTTGTCGACCACATAGCCCTCGATATCGCGCTCCACCGGCTGCAGCGGCGGTGGAGCCGGGCGCGAGACCGGCGCCTGCAGGTTGACGGCGGGATGCCCGGCTACACTCGGAAGCGCACTGAAGGCCCCATCCGCATGCATCGCCGCCCCCACCAGCACCGACAGATCGTCTGCGTGCGCCAGGCGCAGCTGCTGCGTCGAGCCCGCGCCGTAGGCCCGCAGCAGCGCGCGGTTGACGGCGAGCAGGGCTGACGCGGCATCGCCCTCGCTGCCGATCTGCGCGAGACCTACGCACAGGCGCACACCTGATTCGCCGTGACCACGGTGCAGGTGCGACAGCAGCGCGCGGCTGATATCGCGCGCAGTATCAATCTCGACGGCCCGCAGCACCACCAGCACGGTGCTGCCGGAGGGCATCGCAACCGCATCGTCCGGGCGCACGATATCGGCCAGCATGCCACGCACCTCCAGCATCATCGCCGCGTGCCCCCCGGGGCCGCCAGGCTTGCCCGCCTGCAACTTGTCCACGCCGAACAGCGCCATCACGTCGGCGGCGGCGGGCTGGCGCGGCAGCGTCTCCAGACAGTCGTCATACACCCGCCACAGCGAGAGCAGGCGCTCGCTCGACACATTGACGGCAGGGGCCACCAGTCCGGCGACGGTGAGCGGCGGACCGCCCGGCGGATGCAGCATGAAGGCCGGCAGATAAATGCGCCCCTCGCCCTGAACCGCAGGCTCCAGCGCCAGGCGGGTGACGTCGTCGCACCCGAGGGCCCGCGCCCAGTGCAGGCCTGCCGCACTATCCAGTGCGCCCAGCAGCGCGGCGGCAGCGCCATTGTGCGCCAGCAACTCACCGCTCTGCCGTTGAATACTCAGCAGCGCATTATCGGGCGGCTCGAGCATGCGACTCAGCGAGGCTCGCCCGCAAAAAAGCGGCGCGGGTTGTCAATCAACAGGGTGTCGATCTGCCCACGGGTCACACCCGATGCCAGCAGACGGGGGATGATATTGCGGTGAAAGTGGGTGGGGCTGAACAGCACATCCGGCGGCGCGGACTCCAGCAGCGCCTGCGGAAACGGTTGCCCGCGAAAGCACCAGACGGAGTCGTGGGACACCACAATTCCCCGTTCCTGCTGCCTGCCAAGCAGCGCGCATAGCGCGCTTATCCGCTGCTCGTCGGGCACCAGCACGTCGAGGCCAAAGCGATCGAACCCGAGGTACGAGCCGCCATTGAGAATCTGCAGGTGGTAGTCAAGATCGTCCGTGCCGCAGCTGTGGCCGATGACTATACGCTCCGGTGCGACACCGCGCGCTACCAGAAACGCCTGCTGCTCCGCACCCATCGTGCCCTGGTCGGTGTGCGTGGTGATGGGTGCACCGGTCTCCACCGAGGCAATCGCGGCCGCCGCCAGCACGTCGTATTCGTAGTCGGTGATCCTGCCCACACCGGTGGCCACCTTGATGACGCCGGCGCGAATACCGGTATCCCCGATGCCCACGGTGAGCTCGTGAACAAACAGTTCCGCCATCAGCGACACCGCCTGTCCCGCGGCGTGCTGGAAGTGCCAGTACGCCTTGCCTCCCTCATCCTCTTTGTACAGCCCGGTGGCGCAGACGATGTTGAACCCGGTGCGCGCCGCCACCTCTGCGGCGAGCTGAACATCCCGTCCGAGGTCGTTTGGACAGGGGTCAAGCATCGACTGCACGCCCAGCGCCTGCATCTCCTGCACCTTGTCGACACAGATGGCGAGCATCTCCTGCCGCGACAGCCTCGGCACGGTGGTATGTGCCTCCCAGCCGGGATACCCGATCAACAGGTGCTCATGCATTAGAGTTACGCCCAACTGATCCACGGGCAACGGGCCGGTGACGGTGTTCACGGTAACGGAAGACATAAGGCTCCTGCGCAGGAAAACGGAAAGGGCATTCAGGTTGAACCGGTGCGTTCAAGGAGTCGGCGCATCACCCGTAGAAAGGTGTCCGCCTCCTGGGCACCCGGCACCGTGTACTGCTGTTGAAAAACGAACGTTGGAACCGCATACACCTCCCGTTCTCGCCAGCTTGCCTGCGCCTGTCGCACCGCTGCGGCGTAGCGACCGTCCGCCAGCACGTCGCTGGCGCCCGCAGCGTCGAGACCGGCGCGGCGGGCGGCGTCCACCAAAACGGCGCGGTCATTCACATCCTGTCGGCGGCTGAAAAACGCCTCAAACAGCGCCATCTGCAGCTCGCTCTGCAGGCCCTGCAAACCGGCCCAGTGCAACAGCTGGTGCGCCGCAAATGTGTTGACCATGCGCATGCCGTCGAAGTAGTCAAACTGAAATCCGAGCCTGTCGCCGGCGGCGCTCAGGCGTTCGCGGGCGGCCCGGCTCTGCGCCTCGCTGGCGCCATACTTGTTAGCCATGTGCTCACGCAGGTCCTGCCCGGCCTCCGGCATCTGCGGGTTGAGTTCAAAGGGATGCCAGCGCACGCGCGGCACCACTTCGTCCGCCAGCGTCGCCAACGCCCTGCGCAACTGCAGGTAACCCACCACACACCAGGGGCATACCACGTCCGACACGATCTCGATCTCTATCCTCGGGGGCTGCGCGGAAGCCACCATGCCGACATCTCCACAGTCATGCTTAGCGTCATCATGATAGAAGCAATCTCCCGCGGATGCGAGATACGCCGCGCGGCGCCAGCGCGGTGGCTTGGCACCGCCACGGTTATCTGCACTTTTTGCACATTTTCTTTTGGCTTGAGCGTACGGGATTGCTACAACACAACTGCACGCCGGATTTTGCACAGCGCGCCACTCGATGGCGTTGGCACCGGCGGCAGCAGACCCTGAGGAGGACAACACCATGAACCTGATGAATCACAATGCCGAAGGCGCCACCATTCACCTGGATCCGCGCGAACTGCTGATGGTGATGGCGCTGGTGCAGGAAGGGCGCAGTTCCTTCGAATGCGACGGCGGTACCGGCAAGGCACTGGATCAACTGTTTTGCTCGGCGGTGGCCAGCGTGCACGAGGCGCGCCGCAACCGGGACGCCATGCTGGTGATGCAGCCTGAACTGGTGATCTGAACCCGCAGGCGCGTGGACTTGCGGCAGGCGACAGGCCGCTCCCGAACCCCACCTCGCGATGCGGCAGATGGTATGATTCGGCGGGTGCCAGACCCTACCTGCCTCAGTATTCAGCCGCACGTTGCACCGGAGATCATCGATCTACCGGACGGCGAACTCGCCTTCTACTGCGATGCCGGCCTGCGCGACACCGACCAACTGCTCACGCGGTTGATCGATACCGTTCACTGGCGGCAGGAACACATCACGCTATTCGGCAAAACCCATCCCCAGCCAAGGCTGATCGCCTGGCATGGCGATGAGCACGCACACTACAGCTATTCGGGGCTGCAGCATTCGCCGCTCCCCTGGACAAGGGAACTGGCAGCACTGCGCGAAGCACTCCAGCGTCTGTGCGACGCCAGTTTCAACAGCGTGCTGTTAAACCTGTATCGTGACGGGGCGGACAGCATGGGGCTGCATGCCGACGACGAGCCGGAACTCGGGCCACAGCCGGTGATTGCCTCCCTCAGCCTTGGCGCGACACGCCGCATGTATTTCCAGCATAAAACTAAGCGCCACCTGCCCACTCAGCACCTGGACCTGCCCGACGGCAGCCTGCTGATTATGCGCGGCACCACCCAGCAGCACTGGAAACACGGCATACGCAAGGCGCGCGGTTGCCGGCAAGCACGCATCAATCTCACGTTTCGCCTGGTGGACACTCAAGTCCCGGGGGCCCGATAGCGGGGGCGCAGCAGCACGGGTAGACCGCTCGCTTCAGACAGGCCTACACGGCGCGCAAATACCAGGCGTAGTCGATGTCGGGGATCTGTCGGTGAAAGGCGTCGCACTCCACCCGACGCATGGTCAGGAACGCATTACAGTAGTTTTCTCCCAGCACAGTGGGCAGCCATTGCGAGGCTGCGGCGAGGTCCAGCGCCCGCTCCCAGCGCGCAGGCAGGCGCTCGCCCTGATCCGGCAAGGCGCTCGCCTCGCGCAGCATGGGGCCGGGTGACTGTTGCGCCTCGATACCCCGCAGCATGCCCGCCAACACCGCGGCCACCACCAGGTAGGGGTTGGCGTCGGCGCCGGCCACGCGATGTTCAAGCCGGAAGCTGTCGCCGCCGGATACCGGCAAGCGCACGCTGACATCGCGGTGATTGTACCCCCAGCTGGGCGATAGGGGCACACAGGTCCCCGGCACGAAACGCCGGTAGGAATTGGCATTCGGCGCAAAGATCGCCATGGCCTCGGGCATGCTGTCAAGCAAACCGCCCACGGCGTACTGCAGCGTGCCGGACATTCCCGACAGCGCATCCGCCGGACCTGCGCCAAGCAACAGGTTGCGGCCCTGCGCATCGCGCAGGCTGGTATGCACGTGCAGGCCGCTGCCGTCCGCGTCGGCGAACGGCTTGGCCATAAACGTGGCCGCAATGCCATGCCGGAACGCAACGCCCTTCACGATGCGCTTTAACAGCAGCGCATGATCGCAGGCCAGCACCGGATCATCGACGTGCCGCGTATTGATTTCCCATTGCCCGGCCGAGCTTTCCCGCTGGATGGCGATAAGCGGCACGTTCTGCGCATCGCAGGCTGCGTGCACCTCACTGATAAAACTGTCGTGCTCCCACAGGTCCTCGATCGCAGCAGCCCGATCACCCGCCTGCTCGCCACTCAGGGCGCCCACGCTGCTGAGCAGGGCTCGCGGGTGAGTGGCCTGCCCCGGCGCCAGCAGGTAAAACTCCAGCTCCGTGGCAACCACCGGAAACAGGCCGGCATACCGCAGACGTTCCACCACGCGCGCGAGAACCTGCCTCGGGTCTGACCAGCACGGCCTGCCCTGGGCATCGCACAGCCCGGCCATCACCTGCGCGGTGGGCGATGCCAGCCAGGGCACCGGTACCAGCGAACCCGGCACCGACACCAGAGTTCTGTCGGGTTCGCCGCCGGCCAGGCGGGCGTCCACTTCATCGCGATAGTTCCCGGTAGTGGTGACCAGCGCCTGCGACATGGAGGCCTTGAGCCCGCCGGCCTGCAGGCTGCGCCACTCACTGTGCAGGATACGCCGACCACGAAAAATGCCATTCATGTCGGGCGTCAGCACCTCCAGCATCTGCGTATCCGGGTGCCGTTCGAAGAATGCCTCGAACTCCCCCGTCACTGAGGGTGTGGTCACGGGGTGCTCTCCTCTATTCATGAATAATGGCAATTCACACTACTGTCCCATGCATGCCCGAGCATGCCACGGGGGTTCTGATGCGTCTACCGGGACGCATTCGAGCGAGCCCGTCCATGTGTTCGCTGCTGCGGAACCGAAACCCATTGCTCTCCCGGACGAATCCCTCTACCTTTCCAACTTCAGCGAAATCTATTCTGGCGTTTCCTAACCAGAGCATGTCCAAATGACACCAAAAGTGAAGATTTTCGCTCTGGCACTTGCCGGCAGCGCCGCGGAACTACCGTACCTGTCACTCGGCATGATCATTGCCTACCTGCGCCATTGGGAGCGGGGCAGCCTGACCGATCACTATTCCATCGAGCCGCTGATTCTCGGGGGCATAGAAGGCACCCAGCCCGATTCAGCCATCGCCCGCGCGCACAGCACGGAGCCGGCAATCTATCTGTTCTCATCCTACGTCTGGAATCACGCCTTGAATCTTCAGGCCGCGCGTACCATCAAGCAGGTAAATCCCGATGCGGTGATTATCATGGGCGGGCCGGAAATTCCGAAATACCCTGAAGAAACCGAGGCCTTTCTCTTGGAGCACCCGATCGTAGATATCGCAGTGCTGGGCGAGGGAGAGGTATCCTGCGCTGAAATCGCAAGCTCTCTCAGCAAAACCGCCCTGCGACCCAGTGAACAGCTGCGACAGGTGAATGGCATTGTGTTCCGATGCGCGGACCAGGTCATAAGAACCGCGGAACGCGACAGGATCACAGACGTCAATTCGCTGCCATCCCCGTATTTAACCGGCGAATTTGACGAATGGTTTCTGGATATGGACTACACGGTTCTGGAAACCAACCGAGGCTGCCCCTATGGCTGTACATACTGCGACTGGGGCTCCGCGACACTGCAAAAGGTGACAAGGTTCTCGCCGGATCGCGTGATCGAGGAGATCGAGTACATCGCCTCTCGTCGCGCCGACAAGATCTTCATCGCTGATGCAAACTTCGGCATGCTGGAGCAGGATATCGAGATAGCGCTGGCATTGGTAGCGACGCGAGCGCGCACCGGTTTCCCCAAGAGGCTCTATACCAACTTTGCCAAGAACGGAGGTCGCCGACTGATGCAGGTGATCAAGATCCTGCACGAGGGCGGCCTGCTCCCCACCGGCATCATTGCTCTGCAGACTACAGACCCGGCCACTTTGACGGCCATAAAACGCGACAACATAAAAACCTCCGCCTACGAGAGAATGATGGAGTATTTCAGCGCGGAAGGCATACCGATGGCGTCCGACATCATGATCGGACTCCCCGGGCAAACCGTGGAAAGCCTGCAGACGGACCTGCAGTTCTGCTTCGACTGGAAAGTGTCGGCCAACGGCAACTACACGTCAATGATGCCTAACGCTCCCATGGCGGAAAAGAGTTATCGCGAGGAGTTTGGTATTGAGGTAGACGGCAACGGCTTGATCGCGTCTACCAGCAGTTTCTCCCGGCAGGATCTGCACTACATGAAGGCGCTGTACCTGACCTACCAATTTTTCGTACGACTTGGCGTGATGAAATATTATCTATATTACCTGCAGATAGAGCACCAGGTGCCGGCGCTACAGCTGCTGCGCCGGTGGCTTGATGCGGTGCAGGCGGGTGACAGCGATTTACCCATGTCCGTTCGGCTTTATTCCGATGTCTTCGCAGTGGAAAAGCGCGAAGGTCATTGGGCGTTGCTGAGTTGGGGCGAAGAGGCTGAGTTTTTCTTCCAGGATCTGGAGGTTTTCTGCGAAGAAATGTACGCCTTTACGCGCAGGGAGTTCCAGGTTGAACTGGACGCTTCGGTACTCGATACGTTGATAAACACACAGTGCGCTGTCACGCCGCGCATCGGTCGCAATTATCCGTTCCTGGCCGATATGCCACACGACGTGACACGCTACTTTGATCAAGTGAAGAAGGTTCCCTCTCTGTTTCATCTGCAACGTGAGTTCAAGCCGCTGCAAGCGTTCCCGGCAGCCAAACTGAAGATCGCGCCTTTCGTAACACGCCGGTCGGTGAAGTTTATGAAGCTTGACGGTCACTCTGACGACTGGGAATATCGCTCGGCGCTGCGCTTCTATTAGTCCCGCTCGCTTGCTATAACGGTGTTGGTTTTTGGTGTCCGCCATGATCCAACCCCCAGGCAGCGCAATGGAGCTGGACCGGGCCCTGTTGTGGCGCACGCATCCATTCCATGAGACATACGGGTTACGCTATGCCTGCATCCATAGAAGCTGTACTGTTCGACTTCGGTGGCGTTTTCACCGATTCACCCTTTCACGCGGTTCACGCTTATGGCAAAGAACTGGGCCTGGACCCGGCCCAGGTAACGCAGATTGTGTTCGGCTCCTACGAGCACGATGGCGACCATCCCTGGCACCGTCTGGAACGCGGCGAGATCACCCTGGAGAGCGCACGCAACGACATTCTGGCACTGGGGCAGGCTCACGCCGTAACGCTGGATATCTATGACCTGTTCGCGCGCATGGCAGGCAATAATGCCGGCGCCGGCGCGCGTCTGATCCTTGTAGATCGGGTTCGCACGCTTCGCGATGAAGGTTACACAACCGGAATCATTACCAACAATGTGGCCGAGTTCGGCGACGGTTGGCGCGGCCTGATTCCGGTCGACGAGCTGTTTGATTTCGTGATCGATTCAAGTGCGGTCGGCGTGCGCAAACCCGACCCCGGCATTTTTGCCCTCGCGCTGGAGCGTTTGCCGGGCCTCGAGCCACGGCAGGCGTTGTTCCTGGACGACTACGAAGCCAACGTGCAGGCCGCCCGCGCGTGTGGCTTGCAATCGCTGCTGGTTGAGACCGACCTCGCTGCAACGATCGCAGAACTGGATGCGCTACTACATAGTCGTTAAACAACTGCAGCACGGCATGCGTTTCAAGCCGCAACCCAGCTCCCATGAAACCCCGCGGGAATGCGCAGGGGCATCATCACCCTTGCCAACGGCCCGTCAGCGATCCCCTGCGCATCGAAAACCAGAAGCTCCGACAACCCGCTGCTGCGATTATAGGCAAGATTGAGAAGGTAACCGTCGCCTTCGCCTGCAGCGTCACCTCGCGGCCCCAGCACCGGCTCTCCCAGCAGATAGCTGCCGTCGCCCCAGGTGTAACGCGCGCCGCTGTGCCTGTCGTAATGCAACAGCCGGTTGAACACCATGGCGGCGTCTTCGCTGCCCACCAGGTAGGCGTGCCGGTAGGCCCGCGTCATGTAACGATCGTCGGTGCGCGGGAATTCGCAGGTCACATCGCCATCAATGATCTCCTCGTGCACGGCTCTGCGTTCCCCGCCCAGGTCCAGGGTCCATCTGCGCAGCGTGGGTTGCAGACCCTCCGCCGGGCTGGCCATGCTGCCGTCCAGCCTGGGGGCGAACTGGGTGGCGTTGGACGCACAGACGTCCACTTTCAGCGCATCGCCCTCTTCCCAGGCGTTGACCATGTGGAAACTCCAGCGCGCCTCCATATCGAACCAGCGTATGTCGGCGGCGGTGCCGTCGCGCGGCATCACGCCCAGATGCGCACCGCGATCCGGTTCCCAGGCCATCGGCAACCCTCCGCCCATCGCGCGCTCCAGGTTGAAGACCAGGGGGTATACCGGAAACACCACATGCTTTTCCGTGACGAAGAAGTCGTGCATGAAGGATGGGAACGGCGCCTGGATCATTTCGTTCTTGATCAGCCGACCACTGCGATCGGCAATATTCAGGCGCACGTATTCACTGAAGGGCCCGGCCGCCTGGTTGCCGAAAAACACCATCTCACCCGTGGCATGATCAAACTTCGGATGCGCGGTGATCGGCCCGTCGATCTGCCCGTCGAAATCAAAGTTGCCGATAGTCGCCAGCGACCCGGGATCCACCTGCACCGCGATTGTGCCCTCCATGAGGGCCAGAAGCCGATTGCCGTGCCACACAATGTGCGTGTTTGCCGTGTTGTAGTGCCTGTCGGCCACGGCAGGGTCGGCCTTGAGCGGGTTACCCAACACGCCGAACAGCGATCTGCCGGCCGCGCGTTCCAGCTCGTACTTCTCGGTGCGTACCCAGCGATTGCGCCAGGCCACCCGACCGTTGGCAAATTCAAACCGCTGCAGCATGCCGTCGCCATGGAACCAGTGGTAAGTGTCACCTTCACGGGGCGGGTGAAGCGGGTCCGGCCCGTTGCGCAGGTAGACGCCGCGGAGATCGGCGGGCAATTCTCCCTCGACAACCAGATCAGGCGCGTCACATTCGACGCCGGAAGGCCCCATCGGGCCCTGCAGAAACACGTTGTCCGGGAAGGGTTGCGTCATCGTCAATCTCCGTTGGCGGTTTGCTTCGGCTGTGTCGTGGCGAACTTTCGTGCTGCACGCCCGAGACAGTATAGACCCGGGGGAAAACGCAGCGCAGGCATATTTCATCGCCCGGGCGCGCGCGGACGCGACGCGCTTTATAAGACACAGGCCTGCTGCTAGCATTGACGCCATTTGTGCCGCGCGTCTCGCTGCAACCATCAAGGACTCCAAGCATGTCCAGACCCTGGCTGATGGGTATCGATCTCGGCGGCAGCGGCGTGCGCTGCCTGCTGGTAAACCGCGAAACCGGCGCCACCGAGGGCAGTGCCTGTCCCTGGCGCTTCAGCCCGGCGCCGGGCACCTTCGGCACCGGCTTCGACCTCGATCTGGCCGCGCTCTACGCTGCCGTGGGGCGCGCCTCGCGCGTCGCACTCGCAGCGGCCGGTAGCGATGGCAGCGATGTGGAGGCCCTGGCGATCTCGGCCATGCGCTTCAGCAACGTGATTCTCGACGCGTCCGGCAAGGCGCTCATGGCGGTCCCCAATACCGACGCCCGCGCTGCGGGAGAGTGTTTCGATATCGCCGGAAGGTGGGGGCAGGCGCTGCTGGAGACTACCGGTTCGCCACCGCTGCCCATGCATGCAGGCGCACGCCTTCACTGGCTCAGGCAAAGCGATCCGCAGGCGTTCGCCCGCGCGGCTACCGTGTACGGCTGTGGCGAATGGCTGGCGCACCAGCTTTGCGGGGTGCGCGCCATGGACGCAACCCAGGCCAGTGCCTCGGGCCTGTTTTGCCTGCGCACGACAGAATGGGCGTGGGACCTGATCGATGAGATGGCGCTGCCTCGCTCGCTGTTTCCGGAGATTGTGCTCTCCGGCGCCCGGCTGGGCGAACTATCCGGGCAGGCCCGCGAGCATCTCGGCCTGGCCGGCGATGTCAGCGTGGTGATGGGCGGCGCCGATACCCAGCTCAGCCTGCTCGGCAGCGCGGCAACGGAGGCCGGTCAGTGCGTTATGGTCGCCGGCACCACCGCGCCCGTGCAGGTGGTGACAGATCAGCCGCTGTTCGACCCGGAGGGCGCCTTGCTGGGCGCCCATCACGCGGTCGGCGGTCGCTGGGTGCTGGAAAGCAACAGCGGAACGATGGGCCAGTCACTCAGCATGCTGGCGCGCACGCTGTTCCCGGGTGCGCCGCAGCCCGAGCTGCGTTTGTTCGCGGAAGCCGCGACGTCAGAGCCTGGCGCGGCCGGCATGCTGTCCACGCTGGGCGCCGATACACTCAACCTGTCGGCGCCCACGCTGCCAGTAGGCCAACTCAGCCTCAGCCACATGAGCTGCATTGATGATCCGGCGCCTGCCCGCCATCTGGCGCGCGCGGCTGCCGAGGGCTGTGCCTGCGCGCTGCGTGCCAACCGCGAGCGCTTGCAACACGTTCTGCAGCTCGCGGGCGCGGCGATGGACACCACTGCAGTCACACTGTGCGCCGGGCTGTCGCGCAGTGATGTGTTCGCACAGCTGGTGGCTGACATCGGTGACATCGACGTCAGCGTGCCGCACAGCTGGCAGACCAGTGCGCTCGGCGCGGCGGTCTGCGCCGCCGTGGGTGTCGGTCACTACGGCGATTTCTCCGCGGCCTGTGCCGCACTGCGCAACGAGCGCCGACGCTTCTCACCGCGCACGGAGCAGGCGCAAGACAACCGCCAGCTGTTCAGCACCTGGCTGCGCTTCCATGAGCAGGCGCAGCAGGCAACCGCGCCGGTAGCGGTCGATCATGTGTTGCCGCGCGTGCTGCGCGAACCGCCGGCCAGCGCTCCGCCGCCAGATTTGCGGCATCGCCCACAGGCACTGATCTGTGCCGCCTTCGACGACGATTCCCTGGACGCGCTGCGTGCGGTCATGGCAGTGGAATACGCGAGCTTCCGCGAATCCAGGCGCCTGCTTACTGGGCCGGGCCTGGTGAGCGCCCTGGCGGGGAAACAGGTCTTCGTCACGGAGGTGGACGTGGTGGACGCCGCATCACTCCAGCAATTACCGGCGCTGCGTGTCGTGGCGGCCTGCCGGGGCAACGCCGTTAACGTGGACGTCGATGCCTGCACCGCTTATGGCATACCCGTGCTGTACGCACCCGGGCGCAACGCCATCGCGGTGGCCGACCTCGCGGTGGGTTTCATGATCAGCCTGGCGCGCAAACTGCCCGCGGCCACCCGCTTCCTGCGCGACCCGGATTGCAGCGCCGGCAACATGGGCAAAATGGGCCAGGCCTTCAGCCAGCTACAGGGCGTGGAGCTGTGGCGGAAAACCATTGGCCTGATCGGCCTGGGCGCCGTGGGCCGCGCCGTGGCCCGGCGCCTTGCCGGGTTTGAGGCCACGGTGCTGGTGGCGGATCCCTTCGTGTCGGCGGAACAGGCGGCGCTGGCAGGCTGTGAGCTCACCGACCTCGATACCCTGTTGCACCGGGCGGACTTTGTCAGCCTGCACGCAGCGGTGACGCCGGCCACCACCGGCATGCTGGGCGCGGCGCAGTTCGCGCGCATGCGGCCCGGCGCGTTTTTGATCAACACGGCACGCGCCGCGCTCGTGGACGAGCAGGCACTCCTTAACGCGCTGGAAAGTGGTCAACTCGGTGGCGCCGCACTCGACACCTTCGCGCTGGAACCCCCGGGACACGATCACCCCCTGGTACAACACCCCGCCGTGATGTGCACGCCGCATTCGGCGGGCAACACCCGGGAAGTGGCCGCACACCAGGGCGCCAGCATCACGCAGGCGCTGCTGCAGCTGTTACGCGGCGAACGCCCGTGCAACGTGCTCAACCCTGCCACGCTGGATACCTTCAGCTGGGACGGCCCCCGTCGCGAGCCCGACGCACGGGAGCTGGCCCGCCTGGCGGAATCCGCAGGGCCCGCGGTGACCGACCTGCAGCGCGATAGCGCGGCGGTGACACAGGAGGTGGTCTCCCCGACCGCAGAGATTGTCGCACCGACTGCCATTGTGGAAACCATGCGCGCGATTCTCACCCGCTTCTGCGCAGCGCTGGAAGATGATGCCAACATCACCGCGTTCAGTACCGACCAGGCCCTGACCCTGCACTTCACCGTGCATGATCTCGGGCTGCAGTTTTTTATCGGCCTGCAGCGCGGCCACGTCAGTAGCGCGCTGGGCGCGCCGCCGCAGGCCGCGGAGGTGCAGCTACAAATGCGCGGCGAGATTCTCGACGGCATGTTCACCGGCACGATCGACACGATGGAATGCGCCATGAACGGGGACATCGCGTTCATGGGCGATGCGGCAAAAGCCATGGCCCTGCAGCATATGAGCGCCGACATGGAACGCCTGTACCAGGCAGCGCGCGCCGCCGTGGGTGACCCCGGCGATCTCGCGTCGGTACCCCGCCCGGGCCGGGGCACCGGCGTCGCGGCCGTTGCCGGGCCAGGTGACCCGCGTGAGGATCTGGTGAACATCATGCGGGAGCTCTATGAATCGCAGGTGATCACCGCCACCGGCGGCAACATCAGTGTGCGCATACCCGATACCGACGGCGAGCTGTGGATAACGCCCAGCCGGCTGTTCAAGGGCGATCTCAAGCCCGAGGTGATGGTGCGCATCAACCTGCGCGGCGAGAGCCTCGACCCGGGCAGCCGCTCCCCGTCCAGTGAATGGTGCATGCATACGCGCGTGCTGGAGCTCAAACCCGAGGCCAACGCGGTCATTCACGCTCACGCGCCCAACGCCACTATCCTGGCGAACGCCGGCCTGCCGTTTCTACCCATCTCCACCGAGGCCGCGTTCTTCGGCAATATCGCGCGCATCCCGTTCTGCATGCCCGGCACGCCGGAACTGGCCGATGCCGTCGGCGAGGCGATGGGAGACGACTGGGCAGTGCTGATGATCAACCACGGCATCCTCGTGGCGGGTCGCAGCCTGCGACGCGCGGCCGACATGGTGGAGATTATCGAGCGCAGCGCCGAGATCATACTGGGCTGCCACGCGGTGGGCGTGGAGCCACCCGTGTTGCCGCCAGACGCGGCCGCGCACTTCCGCAAGCTGGGAGACATCGTCGCCTGAGGCGCAGGCACTGCAGGCGATATCGCAATGCGCCCGCAGGCCGCCCGGTCATCGGGCGTTGCACAACGCGCCGCTGCCGCGCAATGCGCGCGGGCAAAATTCTGAAAAACGTGCTGCCAGGCGTCGTCTGGCATCGTATGATCGACGGATGAATTTTCTGACCCGCGCGCTGCGCCAACCCACGGGGGCGCCCAGCGCCCTGTTCACCGCCCTGCTGTGCCTGCTGCTCGCCCATCCGACGCTTGCGCAAATCGGCGCGAAAGCGCTGTTTTCGGCCACCCGCGAGCAGGTATACCAGATTCGCGTGATCGATCTAGCCTCCGGCGACAAGTTCAGCATCGGCTCCGGATTTCGTGTGAGCGGCGATGGCCGTATCGCCACCAACTTCCACGTGGTGTCATCCTATGTGCACGAGCCAGAGAAGTTTCGCCTGGAATCCGTGGATCACCTGGGTAACACGCTGCCGCTGTCACTGCTGGCTATCGACGTGGTACGGGATCTCGCTCTGGTCAGCGACGCCACAACCACCGCGAGTTTTCTCACTCTCGCCACGCAGGAGCTCAGCAACGGCGACAGAATCTATTCCATGGGCAACCCACTGGACCTCGGCATGACCATCATCGAGGGCACGTACAACGGGCTGGTGGAACACTCACGCTACCGCAATATCCTGTTTTCCGGCTCTCTTAACGCCGGCATGAGCGGCGGGCCCGCGCTCAACGCGAACGGCGAGGTGATAGGCATCAACGTGGCCAAGGGCGGCGAACAGATCAGTTTCGTGGTGCCGGTGGAGCGCCTGCGGGCACTCCTCGAGAAAAGTACCACGCCCACACCCGGTACCGGCTTCAGTGCGGAAATCACCAGCGCCCTGCTGGCTGACCAACAGCGCTTCTACGAAGCCATGCTGGCAGAATCCCACACGCGCAAGCGCCTGGGTGATCTGGAAATTGCCGGAGAGCTGTCACCCTCGCTGCGCTGCTGGGGCCACTCCGTGGATGAACCGGACATGCGCTACGAGGCCGCTCACCAACACTGCACATCGGAGGACCAGATCTATGTATCGGATGATCTCTACGTCGGAGAGCTGCGTTACGATGTGGAATCGCTGTCGACGACGGAACTGAACCGCTTTCAGTTCTACAACCTGCTCGAGGAACGCTTCGAGCATCGCAATTTCTATAATACCGATGACACGGAGGCGGTAACCGCCTTCAGCTGCCATGACGATGCCGTGGCCCTGAACTCGGGCCGCTGGAAACTGTCGAGCTGCTTCCGCGCCTACACCAGCCTGCCCGGCCTGTACGACGCCTCACTGGTCATGGTATCGCTGGATTACCCGCAAAAGGCGGCGGTTATCAAGATCGCTGCAAGCGGTATCAGCAAGGACAACGCGCTCAAGCTGTTACGCGCCGTTGCGGAGGCCGCCGCATGGAAACCCTGATTGTACAAAGCGGCATCAAGCACGGACGCATCGCTGAACTCACCAGAGCGAATGGAGAGCGACTGTCCATCGGGCGCAGCTACGATAACGACCTGGTGCTGACCGATATTCACGTGGCGCCCCGCCAGGTAGCATTTTTTCGTGACGAGGCGGGCTGGCACATGCAGGTGCTGGACACTACCAACCCGGTGTTCCTGAATGATCGCAAAGTGGGCGGCGACACAACCCCGCTGGTTCACTGCGGTGACACGGTGACCGTGGGTCGCACCCGTCTCAGCCTGTACAGTGCCCAGCGCAGCGTTGAGAAGACCCGCAAGCTGCGCCTCGCCAACTGGTTGTCGCGCGACAGCGGCAACGGCTTCCTGCCGGTATTAGTGCTGCTGGTGTTCGCACTCGCTGATTTCGGCCTCACGTTCGCCGAAAGCTCAACCAGCCTCAACTGGGGCGAGCCCGCCTATGGCCAGCTCATGGCCGTGGTGATCGCTGTCCTGTGGGCCGGCATCTGGGCACTGGTGGGTCGCATCATCCGTCACCAGCCCCACTTCGGCTTGCAGCTCATGGCCGCCGCCAGTGTCATGTTACTCACCACGGTGCTGGTGCTCGGCGCCGAGTACCTGGCGTATCCCTTTCACAGCGTGCGAGTCAGCGAGCTGTTCGCCTGGGGCGCCTCCTTCCTGCTGTTCGCGCTACTGTTTTATCTCAACCTGACTATCGCCACACAGCTGTTGAACGCGCGCGCGGTCGCCATTGCCATGAGTGCGCTGATCATTACCGTGCTGTATGCCTTTACGGAATTCGGTAATTCGGAGGACGAACAAATGGCGCTCTGGCCGGAATACTCCACCACACTCGCGCCCCCCGTGCTGCCCCTGCCACGCGGCGCCAGCGCGGACGACTACTTCGCCAGGCTGCGCCAGCAAGTGGACACGCTCGCGGAAGGCCGCTGAGCGACAGGCGTTATACAGCTAGCCTAGGCGGCTTTTTCATCGCTGTGCGAATCCACTACCAGTCCGAGCGCCTTCTCCATCAGCCATCGGGCCTGGCCCGCATAGGCGAACACGCAGGCATGCACAGAGGCATCTTCCCAGTTTTCCACTGAACAGCCTGCTGAGTATTCCTCAAAGGTAGCCAGCGCACGTACCAGATCGGTGAGGTGCTTCGGACACTCGCAGGCCAGCGCGTCCTCGATACCCCGGGCGGCGGACAGCTCCTGCTCGTTGAACAGCCGCGGCCTGCCATGCACCAGGTCGCCCAGGTTCGCACTCCCGGCATTGGCCGCCTTTTCCGCCGAGCTGCGCGTCAGGTGAAACGCCAGAAAAGCGGCGTCCGGGGGGTAATCCGCCGAGGTGAAGTCAAGCGCTTCGATGGCACTGCGCCAGCGCTCGGAGCTGCACTGGTGTAGGGCCAGAACATTGGATGTTTTCAGGGACGCCGCAAGCGTCTTCAGGGCCTCCAGCCGCGCACCGTTGAGCCCGCCGCACTCCGCGACCAGGCCATCCACATCGCCGATGTCTTCCAGCAGGCGCTCGTCGACGGCCGTCACTGCGCAGGGCGCGAGCAGCGCATTCACGTTCACCAGGCAGCCCTGGTGCTCCTCCAGCCAGTCGCACAGGCCTTCACCCACAAACAGGATTCTCGGCTTCGGTTCCGGAATGCCACTCCTGGCTTTATCGCTGCGGGCGCGCAACAGCATCTCGAGGGTGCGCCGCTCTGTCGACGCGATCTCGCCGATGCGCGCGCCCTCGGACACCAGCGCGGCCACCAGCTGCAGGTGTTCAAGATCCGCCTGCGTGTACTGCCGCCTTCCGCTGGACGATTTATGACTCGCGCCCAGTTGGTAGCGGCGCTCCCAGATACGCAACGTGTCGGGCTTGATGCCCGTGAGTCTTGCCACGGTGCCAATGCCATACAGGGGACGCGGTTGTAACTGAATCGAAGCCATGACCTTTCTCCTTTTGCCTGCTGAGATTACGCAGGGCTCTCCGTTTCGGATGACATGACCACGTTTTGACCTGCCTGCAATTGGACATTGCGCCGCAAAGCTGGTCAGCGCGCCAGACTGACACGTATACCCCCCGACACTGGTACGGATACGAGGTGACCATGGAACATGTCTTTCACAACGACGATGCAGGCCTCGACTGGCTGTTCGCCCAGGCGCGCCGCTACCCGCTCCTGGACGCTCACGAGGAAACCGAATTCGATCAACGCAAGTGGCGCGCCATCACGGACCTGCAGACGCTATACCTGGCAGATGACGCCACGCGGGCTTATCTCTGCCGATGGACTCGGCAGCTTCTCGACGCACCGCCCCATGCGCGCAACATCGCCCAGCGACAGCACGCACAGCTGCTGCGTCGCGAACTGGCCGACTACCTGCCGGACAAGGCGCTGCACGCCGAGCTGCGCGCACTGCACGCGGCGCTGCAGACGAGCCGCGACGAGGACGCACGCAGTGCGCTCGCCTCTCTGCAACTGCCGGCGGCGCTGGTCGCCGGCATGGGTGAGCTACTCAGCGGCGAACGCGAGCCGCGCGGCGTGGCCGCCGCACTGCTTGCATGGCAGGCCACCTGGGAACCGACGAGCACGCCGGCGAGCGTGGCGGCAGACACCACCCGCCAGGGCATCCGACAGAAGCTGCGCGACTATCGCAGCGCGCGTTCGAAGCTGGTCAACCACAACCTGCGCCTGGTGTTCTCCATTGCAGGGCGCATGAACACGCGCTCTGTCTCCTTTCGCGATCTAGTGCAGGAAGGCGTATTCGGCCTGATGCGCGCCGCGGAGAAGTACGAAACAAGCCGCGGCTACCGCTTCAGCACCTACGCCTACAACTGGATCACACAGTCCATGCGCAGAGCCCTGGCCGACCAGGAGGGCATTGTGCGCCTGCCCACGCAGGTCATGGAGCAGGTGGGAAAATTGCACCGAGAGCGCATGCATCACATCGACAAAACCGGGGAAGAACCGGGCGCAAGAATTCTTGCAGAGCGTCTGGACGTACCCCTTGCCGAGTTGGAGGAACTGCGCGTGATCGGCAACCTCGGGCTGTCGCTGGAGACACCACACACGGCAGACGCGGATGAAGGCATGAATCTCGGGGCCACGCTGGCTGGCGGTCCCTTCGATGCTGCGGCAGACGAAGCGCAACGCGTTTCCCTGCAGCGCACCCTGATGCAGCGCCTGCAGCAGCTAAAACCCGCAGAGCGGTCGGTGATCGTCAACCGTTGGGGCCTGGAGGATCGCCAGAGCCTTTCTCGCGCGGAGATCGGCCTGCAAATGGGCGTGTCCGCGGAGCGGGTGCGTCAACTTGAGGTCGCGGCGCTGCAGAAGCTGCGACACGACCCGCAGCTATTCAGCACCTACCGCGATCAGATGGAAGGCGCCGAGTGAGGCTCATAGATCGCGGCCAGCGCGGCGTCGATCCGCGAATAGCGAAATTCGAAGCCGGCCGCCTGCAGGACGCCCGGCACCACGCGCTGGCCGTTCAACAACAACTCATCGGCCATCTCGCCCAGCAGCAGACGCATCACGGGGGCCGGCACGCCCACGCGCAGGACGGTCCGGAAGTGGGCAGCCAGAGCTTCCGCCAGGCCGCGCGCCGTCACCGGCTCTGGCGCGGTGACGTTCACCGGCCCGGCCAGCGTCGAATGCTCGAGCATGTACATCACAGCGCGCACAACATCGACGCGATGCACCCAGCTCAGCCACTGGGCGCCGTCGCCCGCCCAACTGGCAACCCCGAGATGAAACGAGCGCGTCATTTCGGTCAGTGCGCCACCCTCTGCGTCGAGTACCACCCCGAGCCGCATCAGGCAGACACGCACTCCCAGCTCGGACGCTTCATTCGCCACTACCTCCCAGTCGTGGCACAGGCGCTGCGAAAACCCGGGGTTGGGCCGGGCATCCTCGGCAAGTTTTGCGTCGTTGTGATGACCGTAGAAACCTATCGCGCTCGCGCTGAGCATCACCTGCGGCTTGCTATCGAGGCGCTTGATCAACGTCAGGAGGTCGCGCGTGGTATCCAGACGGCTCGCCACGATGTCCTGTTTGTACGACGCGCTCCAGCGTTTACCCGCAAGCGAAGCGCCCGCGAGGTTCACAATGGCATCGATCCCTTCCCCGGCGGCAAGCTCATCCAGGGAGCCTATGCAGCGCGCGGCAGGCAGAGCGGCTTGCGCACGCCTCACGTCGCGTGAGAGAACGATGAGCTGGTGTCCCTGCCCCAGGAGCGCGGGAACCAGTGCCGAGCCGATAAACCCGGTACCGCCGGTCATCAGTATTTGCATGGACTTTCTCCTACCGGTGTTCAGGAATGTACGCCTGCCCGGGCGATCGGATCAGGCTGATCTCACCACATGCCGCACGCGTATACTGTCGTCGTGAACGACCTGCAACAGGACATCCGCACACTGGTTGCGTTTATACGCGAATACCCACGCCTCGTGGTGCTAACGGGCGCGGGCATCAGCGTGGATTCGGGCATCCCAACCTATCGCGACAGCGACGGCCGCTGGTTGCACAGCACGCCCATACGCCACCATGAATTCATCACCAGCGCAGCGACCCGCGCCGCTACTGGGCTCGCTCCTGGCATGGCTGGCCCGCTGTGCGCGACGCCAGGCCGAACGCTGCGCACCGCGCCCTGGCGACGCTGGAGCGCGCGGGCCACGTCGAACGCCTGGTGACGCAGAACGTGGACCGACTGCACCAGCGAGCCGGCAGCCGTGCCGTCATCGATCTGCACGGACGGCTGGATACGGTGCGCTGCCTCGCGTGCGATCACTGCGTGCACCGCGACAGCGTGCAGGCGCAACTCGCAGCCCAAAATTGCTGGGTAGAGGAATCCGGCGGCAGCGCGCGGCCGGACGGCGACCATGACATCAGTGACGACAAGCTCGCCGACGTGGCACTTCCGCTCTGCGAGGCCTGCGGCGGCGACCTGAAGCCCGACGTCGTATTCTTTGGCGGCAACATACCGGCCCGGCGCCTGGAGGCCTGCACAACAGCACTGGAGCGTGCGCATGGGCTGTTGGCCGTGGGCAGTTCCCTGCAGGTGTTCTCCGGTTTCAGGCTGTGCCGCAGCATGCATCGCGCCGGCAAACCCGTGCTTATCGTCAATCCGGGCGTCACGCGAGCTGACGACCTGGCCAGCGCGCACCTGCGCTCTCCCGCCGCAGCGCTACTCGACGGCGCGGCAGCCGCGCTGCGGCTCACTCGTCCCGCATGCGCTGGCGATAATCCCAACTGAACAGGCGCAGGGGCCTGACACGGATCAGCATCTCCTCGTCCAGCCGCGACAGGAGCCACTGACCCAAACTTGAATCGGTGCCACCCAGATACCGCTCCAGCAGCGTCGGCAGCACCTTCTCCTGGCCGGATTCATGCAGGCTCGCAATTCCCTGACCGCGCACGCCGCAATAGGGCGGCTCATTCGGCGCAACCTCAAAACCCACGCGCTCGGAACGCTGCAAAAGCCCCACCAGTTGCGATGCGCGGTGCGATACACACAACAGTTCGCCCTCGATATACAGATACCAGACCGAAACGACCCGGGGGAAACCGTCGGCGCCGACACACGCGAGCCGCAGTGGATACCGACTATCGCCCAGATACTGATCAACAGCCGACTGGTCCCAGGGACCCTTGATACTGACACTCATGTCGTTACGCTCTTGCTCATCTCATCACGTGGTTATGCGAGCGGGTAGCATAGCGTGTCCAGCGCAGCTGCAACACCAAAAGCCGCTTGTTGCGGCGCAGTGGCGGATGGTTCAGGCTGTCCGGCGGGCCACGCCCGATCCGAATAGCGCGCATCGCGGCGCCGTCAGGCCACGCTCGCCCCACCCCGGGGCCATTTCCTGAAGGCAAAAAAAACCCGCGACGAAAGTCGCGGGGACAGACCTGGACGGGTTCTCGAAACGTGGCAGGGGGAACCGAACGCCTCGACCGTATCCAGAAGTAATTACGTCCTCTACCAGGCGGTGGATCACCGCTCGGGACACTTTTTTCAGTCGGTCAGCAGGATCACATTGATCAACGGGTTGCCTGACACCTCTTCCGCAGACGGATCGCGAGCGATCACGGTGTAGTTGACGCCTGCGGCCAGCGCCAGGGTTGCGCCCGTATCAAAGGCCACCACACCCTTGTCACCGGCCGCGGTTACCGTAATCCAGTAATCACCCGGGGTGATTGCCAGCTGGCCGGTGGTCTCACCGTAGGCGAGGCCAGGAATCGCGGGTGCTGCATCGGCTATGTTGCCGTCGGCCGTCAAGTACACATCCACCGGAATGTCGGCAGCCACAAGGTACGACCCGTGAATCACTTCCACGATGGCGGCCGTGGCAATGTTACGCCGGTCATCCTGGGTCACCAGTGCCTCGATCGAACTGTCGGCAAACGAGCCTATCGCGATCGCGGTAAAGCTTTCACCCCCACCCAGGGTCAGATCCGCATCGATCGGCGCGATGCTGTTGTCGGCATCCGCCGCCACCACCACGTTGTACGTGCCGGCAGGGGCTTCGATATCGCTGTACGCGCTGGCACCGGTAAACGGAACCGCGTCCAGAACCTCAGTGCCATTGACCAGCACATCCACCGGCGGCGTATCCGCCGAGTTGTGCACCACGCGCACACTGCCGCCCATGTTCACATCTAACACCTCCGATGCGCCCTCAGGCCCTACCGCCAGCAGCGTGACCGGACTCGCCCCGGTCTTGAAGGTATTCTCCACGGCCGCCAGCACCAGTTCCGTGCCCGCGCCAAATTGCAGCGTCCCACTGTCGAACACGACATCGGTCGCACCATCGGCAGTGATACGCACCTGGTAGGGGGTATCCGCCGCGAGGCTCACGGGCCCGGCTGCGTCACCAAACGCCGCGTCGATGGGTGTTGTATTCGCCAGCGCATCGCCGGGCGCCGTCACGTAGATGTCGACCGCACCCACACCGGGCGCCGCATGCAGCACACTCACACGTACGTCGGCGATAGCCTCTTCCACCGTCACCGGCTCAAGCACCTTGGGCGCGATACTCAGCGCGCCGCCGGCATCGAACAGATCACCGATCGCGAACACATCGGTACGAATGCCGCTTTCCAGCGTCACGTCCACCGGACCGATCACGGACACCTCGGACATGTCGGGGAGAATGCCGCGCACCTCCACGCTCAGCGTGCCGGGCTCGGCAAATTCCAGCAGGCCAGAGCTCTGCTTGAAGTCGACATTCTCAAGCGCCAGGGCACCGTTCACATACACGTTCACCGCGGGTGCATCGGCCGATGCATGGGTGACACGCAACTGTGCAGGGTTTACCGGCTCCGGGTTGTTGTTGTCGTTGTTGTCGCTGCAGGCGACCATCAACGGCACCACAAGTAGTGCTGCAAGTTTCATTAGACGGTTCATCGTTGCGTCCTTCTCCAGTGGGTTACGGTGTTCAAGTTACGAACAGGTTTCCCCGCCGGATTCGAGCCTGACCTGCACTGCAAGGCAGTGAATTGGACACGATGTGGACGCAAGCGGCACACTGACCCGATCACCGTTACGCCGCGTAACAGCTTTTTGACGAGAGGAAAACGCCATGTCAAAGCCCGTTATCTACTGGTTTCGCCACGACTTGCGCATCGACGATCTGCCGGGGCTGAACGCTGCGGTGGCCACCGGCCAGCCGCTCATCGCCTGCTTCGTGCTCGACGATGTCACTCCCGGCCCGCTCGCCATGGGCGCAGCCAGCCGCTGGTGGCTGCATCACAGCCTGTCGGCACTGGCAACACAGTTGGAGGACAGGCAAGGACGCCTGTTGCTACTGCGCGGCGCTGCCGACGAGCAGCTCCTGGCGCTGGCGCAGAGCGTGGACGCTTCCGCCGTGTACTGCAGCCGTGGCTATCAACCCTGGGACGGACCGCTGGAGAAATCGCTGCACGATACCTTCGATCAGCGAGGTGTTGCGTTCAAGCGCTACCCCGGCTCACTCCTGTTTGAACCCGAACACATCCAGACCCAGTCTGGCGGCCCGTTCAAGGTGTTCACGCCGTTCTGGAAGGCCTGCCTGAATCACACGCCGCCGGCGGAACCGGTACCGCTTGCCAACACGCCGACCTTTCACACAGCAACGCCCGATGGCGTTTCGCTGGCCAGCCTGAACCTGACACCGGAAAAACCGGACTGGGCCGCTCACTGGCGCGACCTGTGGCAACCCGGCGCGGAAGGCGCCAACCGCCGCCTCACCGAGTTCCTGGACAGCCGACTGGACAACTACGCGGACGGTAGGGACCACCCGGGCCTGGAATCAACATCACGTCTGTCGCCGCATCTGCACCACGGTGAGATCTCGCCCCGCCAGGTGTGGCATGCGACGCACGCGCACTGCGAGCGCCACCCACCGCTGGTGAAGCAGCGAAAGAAATTTCTCTCCGAGCTGGGCTGGCGCGAATTCAGTTATCACCTGTTGCATCATTTTCCCGAACTGCCGCACAAGGCATTCAAGCCACCGTTTGACGATTTCCCATGGCTTGGCCGCGAGAGCGACTTGCGCGCCTGGCAGCGCGGTGCCACCGGCTACCCCATTGTCGATGCCGGCATGCGCGAACTCTGGCACACCGGCTACATGCACAATCGCGTGCGCATGATCGTGGCCTCTTTCCTGACCAAGCACCTGCTGATCGACTGGCGGCGCGGTGAAGACTGGTTCCGGGACACGCTGGTGGATGCCGATCTCGCCAACAACGTATGCGGCTGGCAATGGGTGGCAGGCAGCGGCGCCGATGCGTCCCCCTACTTCCGCATTTTCAACCCCACGTTGCAGGGTAAAAAGTTCGATGCCGACGGCGATTACGTCCGTCGCTGGGTGCCGGAGCTGCGGGCGCTGCCCGACAAATTCATTCACGAACCGGCTGCCGCCCCCGACGAGGTGCTGCAGCAGGCGAAGGTATCGCTGGGTGATAATTATCCGCGGCCCATCGTCGACCACAAGGCCGCACGCGAGGCCGCTCTGGCGGCCTACGCCGAGGTCAAGCAGGGCTAGCGCATTGATCAGCGAGCCAATCATCAAACACTGAAGCGGAAGCGCTCGATCCGCCGCCCCGTGCAGGCGTTGTCGCACTTGCAGCCTTTGATATAGTGTCATGAATAAATCCTCACCGATCACACGGGAGAGCCCTATGCGCTGGCTTCCTGCGCTGCTTGCATGCCTGCTGATGCCCTGGTCGCTGCAGCAGGCAGCCGCCGACACGCGCGAGACAGTGCTCGAGGCCGTACTGGTCACGGCGCAGCATCGCGAGGAGTCGGCCCACTCCACCCCGATTTCACTGTTCACCCTGGACTCCGAACAACTGGAAAAGCAGCGTGTTTCCAACATCGGTAATCTGAACGGCCTGGTGCCCAACCTCAACATCGACGCCTTTCCGGCGAACAACCAGACCCTGCGCGTATTTATTCGCGGCGTCGGCCTCACGGATACGCAACTCACCCAGGACGCTGCGGTGGGGGTGTATCTCAACGACGCCTATATCGCCCGCTCCACCGGCCTGGCGTTCGACGTGGCCGATCTGGAGCGCATCGAGGTGCTGCGCGGCCCTCAGGGCACCTTGTACGGCCGCAATACCACCGGCGGCGCCATCCGCCTGATCACTCGCCGGCCCGATCTCAACGACCTCACGTTCGACCAGACGCTGGGGCTGGGCAACCAGGACCTGATGCGCAGCAAGACTTCAGTGAATATCCCGCTGGCGGAGCATTACGCCGCCAGGTTTGCCTACTTTTACGAAGACGTGGACGGATTTGTGGAGAACGGCGGGCCTGGCGGGAGCTGGGGCGACCGTCAATCGGAGGGCTTGCGACTGGACTTCCGTGCAGACGTCAGCGAGCAACTCACACTGGACTACGCCTACGATCACTCGCAGATCGAGTACTTCAACCTGCCGGCGCAGGCCGTGCTGCCGCGCGAGCCCGGTACCAGCCTGTTGGCGATCGTCGGCAGCATTGCGCGCCCGCACATCCAGTACGACAACAACCGTATCAACCGTCTATCCAGCACTGTGCCACTGCTGCCCACGGACACGACCATTGCCGGTCACGCGCTGAACATCGACTGGGCAGCCAGCGAGTCCTTGACCCTGCGTTCCATTACCGCCTGGCGCGAACTATCGGACAGGAGCTATCTCGATTTCGCCAGCGGTGCCAGCGAGGGGTTCCGCATCGACTTCAACGCTGCCGTTCTCGGCGCCAAGGCAGGCGCCGCGCGACAGGTGCTACCCGTTGGAAAATCCGACCTCGAACAGGAGCAGTTTTCGCAGGAGTTCCAGGCGCTGGGCCGCGTTGGCGATTCGCTGGAGTATCTTGCGGGCGTCTACCTGTTTTCGGAGAAGGCCCGCGAGGATGCCCGACAAACACGGCATATTTTCAGCGTTTCTCCCTTCGGCGGCGGCACCCTCTACAACATTGGCAGTGAATACAACGAGATCGATAATGAGGCCTGGGCCTTCTTCAGCCAGCTCACCTGGACACCGGACATTCTCGAGCGGCGACTGCACCTCACCCTGGGTTGGCGACACTCGGAAGATTCACGCGATGCCATACGGCGAGTCACCGACGAGGTGGTGATCGATCAGGTCACCAGCCTCCAGCCGGTCATTCCCGAGAGCAACTTCGCGGCCGAGGCAGGTGACACCTACGACGACGACTCCTACACGTTCATCGCCGAGTACGAGTGGACGGAACACTACAATCTTTACGCCAAATACGCGCAGGCCTACAAGAGCGGTGGTTTCAACATCCGCGATCCGGAGGAAGCCGGCTTCAGCGATGGCTTCGACGAGGAGAAGCTGCGGTCACTGGAGGTGGGCTTCAAGGGCGAACTGCTGAACCGGATGCTGAGAGTCAACGCGGCCGTGTTCCATCAGCGCTTTGACGATTTCCAATACAACTTCCAGATTCCCGGTACTATCCAGAACACCCGCATGTTCAACGTGGACGAGGGCGAAATGAGCGGCGTGGAGCTGGAGTTGATGGCCATGCCGACCGCTGGATTATTCCTGCAGCTAAGCTACGCCTATCTGCACAGCGAGCTGGACGACGTCATCAACCCATTCACCAATGCGCCGCAATCATTCAGCTTCACCAACGCACCCGAGCAGACCTACAGCCTGGTGGCCGACTACAGCTTCCCGGTGCGCCCCCTTGGCGGCCTGCTGAATTTGAACGCCAGCTACAATTTCGTGGGCGACCGCCAGAAGGACATCGATACCGTGTACCGGGATGACTACGACCTGATCAACGCACGCCTGTCGCTGTCGGAGATCGAGGCCCTGGGCGGGCAGTGGTCTGTCGCCGCCTGGGGCAAAAACCTGCAGGATTCCGACTACGAGGCTTTTACGCTCGACAATCTGCCACAGGCCAGTCGCGCTGTGATCTGGGGTGAGGGCAGGACCCTGGGCGTCGATATCCACTACCATTTCCGCTGACAGAGAACCGCGCGCGCAGGGATGCATCAGTCGGCCGGTTCAGCGCCCAGAAAACGGAAACGCGCGACCGGCTCACCCGCGTGCTCCACCTGTTCGGTAAACATGGTCAACGGCCGCACCCAGAGAGCGCGCTCGCCGTACAGCGGGCGATAGACCACCAGTTGCTCGCCGCTTTCGGAATGCGTTGCGGTACCCAGCACTTCGTATTCGCCGCCCTTGAAGTGCCGGTATCTCCCTGCTTTCACCGTCATTATGGTTACACCTCCACCACCGACCGGGCGCAATCAAGCCGGGCGCGTCAATCGCCGCCTGACCAGCACCGGCACCAGGCTCATCACCATGCTGACGCCACCGTACAGCAGCGCCGTGAACAATACCGCATCGCCAATCGGATCCATCACACCAGGCTGCGCGGGAAACACCACGGCCTTCACGGCCACTGCCAGCGACATGTTGCGAAAGCCCACCTCCACCACCACGGCCAGCGAATCGGCGCCGGGCATTCCGGCGAACCGCGTCAGCAGCAGCGCTACGCCCTGCACAGACAAAGAAAACACCACCAGTGCCACCGCGCCAGCCAGGCCGTAGGTGCCCGGGTCGAGACGGCCGCTGCCGCTTGCCCCGACGACCATCACCACCACGAGTGCCAGGCTCATGCGAATAACCCACTTGGAGAAGTTCGCAGCAAACACCGTGTTTGAGCGCTGGCGCAGGATCATGCCGAGTACCAGCGGCAGTATCAGGCTCGCAAAAATATCCACCGCAAGGCGTCCTGTCGGCATGCTGAAATTCTCGGGCAGATGCTGCGCGGCAAGAAGCTCCAGTACGAGAGGCGTGACCATGAGCGAGGCAACGGTGGTGATGGACGTCAACGCGATGGAGAGCGCGATATTGCCGCGCCCGAACAGGGTGAGGATATTGGACAGTGTGCCGCCGGGCACGGCGGCCACGAGAATGAGGCCTACTGCTATGCCCGCCGGTACGGGCAGCAGGGCACCCACCGCGAACGCGACCAACGGCACCATCAGCCACTGGCAGCCCAGGCCGACCAACAGACTACGCGGCTTGCGAACTTCGAGCAGGAAGTCCGATGGCGCCAGCAGTGCACCCATCCCCAACATGGCGAGGAACAGTTGCGATGACGCCAGCGCATACTCGTAGCTGGCGTAGCTGTGAAAGAAAACGTCTAGCAAGAAAACCACCTGCAACGCTGCCAAAAAATAACCGCGCGCCGGGATGAAACACACGGAGATGGCGCTTTGTCAGCGCTCGGACTGCTGCGCTCCGGTGGGCACGACCCACGGAGCGCAAGGGTCAACATCATAGGCGATGTTCCCGGGAGAAAACAGCCGGCGCGCAACGCTGCGCGCTTGCACGCTGCCCTCCTGCGTATATCATGAATATCCCGCCCCCCCGGGCCCGCCGGTTAACGCTCATCACACATGAAAAAACTATTTTCAGGCCTGATTATCGCGCTGCTGTCGCTCCCCGTGTTGCTGGCGCTGATCATCGTGGTCGCACTGCAAACCCAGCAGATGTCGCGCTCCGATTTGCAGTTTCTTGTTGACCTGGGCAAGCGAGAGGGGCTCGGGGCCGTGGTCTCCGTCATTCGCAGCGAACTCTACGGCGTGGAGGCCGAGAATGCCTCGGACCCGGGCTACGGTCGTGAACTCGTTCCGGGGCGCGGCAACGCGCCCTGGGTGATCCGCGGCAACCTCGACGGACGGCCGCGCATGCTGAAGTTCGCGCTGGCGCCGGGGTACTGGGCGGCCTACGACGTGCAGCATCAGTCGCTTTACCAGGTCTGGCAAGGCGCTGTGCTGTTTGAAGGCGCGGCCTACAACTACCAGCATGGGCCGCAACCGAGCAGCGAGGGTGCCTGGTACCTGCGCGACACCGCTCCCGCGCGCTGGTTCATCGTCGTGGACGGCGAAGAGCAGCCGGCCCGTGTGCGCTACCTCGGCCACGCCTACGGGCCACAGCGCGCCACCGCGCATATGCGCTTCGAACTGCGTGCGGGCGATGTCAGCGTCACACTGACAGAACAACCGGAGCTGGAAGAGCGCGCCGGCACACGCGTCTTCCTGCGCCGTTTCGACCGCGAACTGCCTGGGCCCGAAGCGGGATTCTACGACGCGGGTGGCACGCGCCACATGACAAGCGGGGTGATCGAGATACCACTCACCGCGAGCACGGCAATTCAGCCGGCAGCGGCGCCCACCCGCGGGCGCGATCCCGACGCGAACGAGGTGGAGCGGGGTCAGGCAATCATCGCCGGCAGCGACTGCCTGGGCTGCCACGCCGCCGGTCACCGCGTCAGCGGCCCGGCCTGGTCACAGATCTCCGGCAAGTTTCGCGGCAAGGTTCAGGACGAGGTGGTCGAGGTGCTGGCAAACCACGTGCGCGAAGGCGTCGTCGGCGTGTGGGGCCAGGTTCCCATGCCGCCGCACCCCCAGCTGAGCGAGCAGGACGCGCGTCTGGCGGTGACGTACATCCTGAGCGTCGGCGAACCGGAGCAGGATGCGGCGCCGCCGCTGGATGCCGATGGCAAGCCCTACCCCGCCACCCGCGAGTTTGACACGCTCCCGCGCCTGACGGCGGTACACCCGTCGTTCACCCTCGAGAATGTGGCACCCGACGGGTTTGAACCGAAAGTCGGCGGTATGGATTTCCGTCCCGACGGCAAGCTCGTGGTTGCCAGCTGGGATCTCGACGGTGCGGTGTACCTTATCCAACCGGACGCGCCCGCGCCGGCACGGGTGCGGCGGATTGCCGAGGGGCTGCACGAGCCGCTGGGCCTGAGTATGGTCGGGGACCGATTATTCGTTTTGCAGAAGCAGGAACTGACGGAACTGATAGACACTGACGGCGATGACATCATCGACCGCTATGACACGATCAGCGACGCCTGGCCGGCAAGCGCCAATTTCCACTCTTTCGCCTTCGGCCTGTTGCCGCGTGATGACAACTTCTACTTTCTCCTGTCAATCTGCGTGCTGCCCGGCGGCGCCAGTTGCCCGGAACAACTCCCCACACAGGGAAAACTGTTGCGCACGGATCTGGCGGGGAATACCGACATCGTCGCTTCGGGCTTTCGCACACCGAACGGCATCGGGGTCGGTGCCGACGGGGCGATTTACGTGACCGACAACCAGGGCGACTGGCTGCCCGCGAGTAAACTGCTGCGCATCTCGCCGGGCGGTTTCTATGGCTCGCGCGCGGTACCCGACGCAGACATCATGGATCTGCAGGAACTGCCGCCCTCGGTCTGGCTGCCGCAGGATGAGGTGGGCAACTCCCCCACCCAGCCGCTGGCGCTGACGGAGGGACCTTACGCGGGGCAGATGATTCACGGTGACGTGTACAACGGCGGCATCAAGCGTGTGTTTCTTGAGCAGGTAGCCGGGCAGGAACAGGGCGCCGCTTTCCATTTCAGCGCCGGGTTCCAGGGCGCCGTCAACCGCCTGCTGCGAGGTCCTGACGGCGCCATCTACGTGGGCGAGGTGGGTAATCCGCCCAACTGGGGCGAGTACGGCAAGCCCTGGCACGGACTGGAGCGACTGCGCTGGCAAGGCAACAACGCCTTCGAGATTCTGGCGGTTCGTATCCGCCAGGATGGCTTCGAGATCGAACTGACCCAGCCGCTGGCGGAGAACCTGCAACCGCGCCCCGACGACCTGCTGGTCAAGCAATGGTTTTATCACCCGAACGAGCAGTACGGCGGGCCAAAGTACAACGAAACAGCCCTGCCCGTTGCGGCGCTTACGCTGTCGGCCGACCGGCGCAGGCTGCAAGCGCGCATCGCCGGTCTGAGTGAGGGGCATGTCGTTTACCTGCGCCTGGACGATCGATTGCGCTCGGCGCGCGATGACAGCCTGTGGACGGCCGAAGCCTGGTACACGCTGAATCGCCTGCCCGCCGGCGCCGTACCCGGGGAGCAGGTGGCAGCCGCGCAGCCGGACGGCACAGCGCCCGCGGGCGATGCCGACGGCGGCCCCTGGCGCACGCTGTTCGATGGCCGCACACTCGAGGGCTGGCGCAATTATGGCTCCGCAGGCCCGGTACGCAAATGGCGAGTGGAAGACGGCACGCTGTCACTCGCGCAGGAAGGCGTGTTCCCGCTGTGGGATTTGATCAGGAGCGTGCTGTTCGGCGGCGGCAGCGGTGACCTGATCTACCATCGCGAAAAGTTCACCAACTTTGAGCTCAGCCTGCAGTGGAAGATCGCCGGGAACGGCAACAGCGGGATTTTTTACCTGGTGGCAGACGAAGACGAGAAAACACCCTGGCTCACCGGCCTGGAGATGCAGGTACTGGACAACGACGGCCATGCCGACGGGCGCATCGAAACGCATCGTGCAGGCGATCTCTACGACCTGATCGCGGCCGATCCGGAAACGGTGCGCGCCCCCGGGCACTGGAATGACGTGCGGATACGCATTCAGGACAACCATATCGAGCACTGGCTGAACGGCGTCAAGGTGCTTGAGGTAACCCGCGCTTCAGAAGAATGGGACGCGCTGGTCGCAGCCAGCAAGTTCGCCGATATGCCCCGCTTCGGGCGCGCGAGCAGCGGCTACATTGTGCTGCAGGACCACGGCGACCGCGTGTGGTATCGCAATATCCGGGTGCGCGACTTGCCCGCGCAATAAATCGCACTCAGGACCGACGCTGGCGAATACGCTGTTTGATCATTGCGATCTGCTCCGCAGTCAGCGTGTTCTTGATGGCGATCAGCAGTTTGAAGTGCGCGCGCTTGAATTCGCTCTCCATCTGCAGCACTCGCTCCACACGGGGCATTACCGCCGCCTCGTCCAGACTGTCCCGCGCGAGGTCCGCGCGCATCAACTGCTGTTCGTGCTGGAGATCCCACTGCAGCTCGGCCACATCATCCTGAAACTGGCGCACCAGTTTCAGCATGGCTTTCCGTTGATCCGCACTGATACCCAGCGCTTCTTGATGCCGCATGATCAAATCCGGCGGGTAAAGGCCCATCCGGATCGCCTGTAGATTGGCTCGCGGGTCGTCGATGTCCACCGACTGCGCAACCGACAGCGTCGTCGTCGAGAGCAGCAGAATTGTCAGCAGTGTTTGCATGATTCTCATCCAGGTGGCTCCTGTGTCGTTCAAGGTCGTGTTCAGTTGAACCCTTCAAGGCCGCCGTGATGCCGGCCGGGTTCGAACACGGGAAGTTCTCGGACCTCCGGCTGCGTGCCGGCGGGTGTCTGCAGAAATTCATCGGTAATCAGCGCCGCCGACTGCATCACCTCACGATACAGCGCGTCCGGTGATTGGGACTCGGGCTGTATAACCAGCACCAGCAGAACCGCTGCCGCAGACGCCAGCAGGGCCAGTGCGCCGAGCGCAGGGCGATGATCCCGGGGCGGCGTCTGCGCAGGCAATGCCGGCAGCGGCGGCGCGGACGCCCGCTCGGCATCGCGCAAGGCCTGAAAACGTCGCGCGAGCGCCTGATCACGTTGCGACTGCGTATCATCTGAGGGTGTCATCTGGCTCTTCCAGTGCAAGACGTTGCGCAAGCGCCGTCTTGCCGCGATGGTAATGTGTGCGCACCGAGCCCAGCGATATCCGCAAGACCTGTGCGACCTGTTCAAGGGTCAGCTCGGAATAAAACACCAGATGCAGCACTTCACGCTGGCGCTGCGGCAATGCCAGCAGCGCCAGCGTAAGCGCTGCTGCAGCTTCATCGTGCTGCAACTGCTGTGCACTGTCTGTCTCACCGGGCATATCCGCAACGCCAGCATCCGAGCGCAGTATGCGCAGGTTCAACAGGTCGCGACGCTTCTGGCGTCGGAAGCTCTCCGCGGCGACGCGTTTGATCACGGCGAAGAACCAGGTCTGCGCGGCAGACTGCCCGGCGAAATTCGCACGCCCGTCGAGCACCCGCAAATAAGACTCCTGCAGCACGTCCTCCGCCATCTCGCGGCGCCAGCCGCAGCAGGCCAGCGCCCAGCCGAAGTTGTGCGCATGCTGGGCACGCAGCTCATGCAGCAACGCTCGCACCGGCCTCACTCCTCTCTCGTGAGTGACACATTCTAACCGGCCAATGCGGTATTCCCAGCCAACGAGCGACTGCACAGGCGCGTCCGTCAGATAAATGCCGGCGCGGCAGGAAACCCGCCGAGACCCGGCAACGCGGCGGCAAGTTCCGCCTCGTTCAGTCCAAACCAGCGTCCCATCGGCGCTGCAAACTGTTCTACCGAGGTAGTGGGAATCAGCCTGCCGTTACCCGCGTCCTGTGAGTGCCCCAGGGTCGCCGGCGGGATACTGCCGTATATGTCACCGCCCTTCACGGCGCCGCCCACCACGAACTGGTGACCGCCCCAGCCGTGATCGGTACCATCGCCGTTCACTGTCAGCGTGCGTCCGAAGTCCGCCGCAGTAAAGGTGGTCACCGCATTGGCCACCCCCAGTTCCTGCGTTGCGGCGTAGAATGCGGCAATCGCCTCTCCCACGTCCTGCTGCAACCCCGGCAGCTCTGCCGCCTGCGCCGAGTGAGTGTCGAAACCGCCCAGCGCAACAAAGAACACCTGCCGTCGCACACCAAGGCTTTCGCGCACTGCGATGGTTTGTGCCACGGCTTGCAGCTGCGCGCCCAGGCCACTCGCCGGGAACGCAGTGGACAGCCCCGCGCCGGTGCCCAGCGCGGCTTCCAGCGTGTCGTTTGCCGCCAGCGAGACGCGACTGAGGTCGATGAAGTCCTGTTCCAGAAGGTTTCCCGTCACCGCATTGGCGGCCGCAAAATGATCGCGCATGACCCCGCCGACTGCGGACGGAAAACGCTGCTCCACGGCATCGATCAAACGGATGGACGGCACGCCGCTGGCGCTGATCTGGTAGGGCGACACCAGGTCACCCGTCAGAAACACGGTGTTACCGGCGAGGGACACCTGCGAGAAGATACTCCCGGTATTCGCGCCCGACTGAACTGCGGCATCGCCGAAGCGACCGGCCCAGCCGAGTTGCGCGCCCTCCGGTGCGAAGGACATCCAGGTGGACTGCTGGTCGTTGTGCGAAAACAGTCGTGCCGGCAGTTTCGCCGTACCGTTCAGATAGCCGTTCCTGTCGGTGGGCTGCAACAGCGGGCCCACGTTACCCACTATCGCGGCTTTGCCCTCGGCGAACAGCGAATGCAGCGCGCCGAGTTCAGGCGGCAGCGCGAAGCGCCGCCCGTCTGCGCTGGGTCTGGCGGGTTCGAGCGGCAGCAGGTTCGCCAGCGCACGGCTCGATCCACCGGGCTGTGCCGCATAGGATGCCAGCAGCGATTCGCGAAGCTGCGAATAACTGCTGTAGGAGGCCTCGTCTATTGGCAGCACGGTATCGTGACAATCCAGGCCACCGAACAGGAACACGCACACGAGAGCCCGGTAGTCGGAGACATCCGCCGCCAGCGCCCGGGACAAGGGCAAACCCTGTAACACCGCGCCGCCGGCGGAAGCCGCCGCGAGCGACATGAAAGTCTTGATGAAGTCGCGTCTTTTTTGCATGCCGGATCTCCCTGCCTAGCGCAGTACGATGTACTCGGGTGAGGTCATGACCAGGACGCTGGCCACGCCTGCACGCAGCTGCCGGCCCTCTTCGGTCGTCGCATCGAGAAGCGACAGAATCTGTGCGATGCGCGCGCGCGTCTCCTCGCGCAAGGTGCCGTGAGTCAGCTTGCCGTCCAGGTGGGTAAGCAGCGCGTCCAGATCGTCCGCCAGCGCCGCTTCACGTGAATAGTCGGGCACGAATGCCGCCGGCAGCCCGGGTCTCTCTTTCGGTGATTCACCGAGAGCGTAAAGGGTCATGAAATTGGGGTAGCCCATCAGCGTGGTCGCATTGGTAATCTGCAGTTCGGGCTGGGTCAGCCCCGCAGCGCCCGTCTGTGTACCCGGCGCAACGTAGCCAGGTCGATAGAAGTTGAATACGGAGGGCGAGAAATAGGGCTGTTGCCCGAGCGCTTCTGCTCTCGCGGTATTCTGCAGCGCGGCCTCGTTGCTGGCGTCTGCACTGTTGATCGCGAACGCGCGCGCCCAATGAGTAAAGCGCAGCACGGGCTCGCGCAGCTTGCCGAACTCAGGCGCCAGGCGCGCCTGCGCATCGCGAGCCTCGGTATCGAACAACACGGCGGCGAGCGTGGCCGCAAGGTCACCGCGACGGCCGTCGCCAACCAGGCTGCCGTCCGGCAGCGCATAGCGCCCGGCGTCAAACGCCTGCGCCACGCGCTGCACATAGGGCGGCTCGGGAGCGCCGGTCACGAAGCGCTGAATGAGTTGCCGGCCGATAAACGGGCCGACATTGGGATGCGCAAATATCGCATCCAGCGCCAGATCAATACTTTCCGCCGCGGGCGTACCCGCCGGAATCGTCACGTCAAGAAACCGTTTCGGCTCGGGCGAATGAAACGCGTCGAAGGTGGCCAGCGGCGAATAGTAGGCAGCGGCCGGCAACTGCCGCAGCGGCGCATTGAACCCCGCACCCGCGAAGCTGAGCCCGGTGAACACCCGGGCAAGACCTGTGACATCGGTATTGTCGTAAAGCTCCGAATGGGCACCCGTGGCATCAGTCACAGGCGTGCCGTCGCTCTGCAGGGTCACCAGGCCAACGCTAAACAGCTGCAGCAGCTCGCGCGCATAGTTTTCGTCCGGCACGCGCCCTGTGGCGGGATCGGCTTTCTCGTTACGCAGGTACGTGAGATAGGCCGCCATGGCCGGCGAGTAGGTGACCGCTTCCAACAGGTCGCGATAGTTGCCGAAGGCACCGGTGGTGAGAATGTCCATATAGTGCGCGATCGTTTGCGGCGCACGCGCCAGGGCGCTGTCCGCCGACACAACGAGAACCTGCGACAGCGCGAACGCCATGCGCTGGCGCAGCTGGTCATCGCCCTCTATGGCCGTGCGCCAGAACGAGTCTGACGGCAGCGACAGCAGGCCGGGCAGCAGTTGCCCGTTGCTGCCGATAATCTGCCCGTCATCAGGAAACCCCGCGAGCACGGCGTTCAGGTGTAGCGAAGCGGGTTTCGCCAGCTCTGCGGTAAACCAGGCCTCCAGGCCCATGCCCAGCAGCTCTTCAACGCTGGACGCACTCGGCCCGAACGTCGCCTGGCTGAGAAACCGTACCGCCTCCGATTGACTGAGCGGTTCCGATATCGGCGTTGGCACAGGCGCCGGCACGGGCGGGACCTGAACGCTGCCATCGGCAGAACCACCCCCGGAGCCGCCACCGCCGCAGCCGGCAAGCGCGGCGGCCAGGCCAAAGGCCGCGACACCCTGTCGTAGCCGGCGGCCAAAATCCCCGTTCGTAGTGCGCATCACGATTCTCCCTGCGTTTGGGATTCAGTGACCCGGAGCCGCTGTTTGTATGACACGCCCGCGCATGCCGGCTCCCGATGCGAATCGCAGGCAAAAAAAACCGCGCTATACAGCGCGGTGTCCGGGACCCCTGAGCTGGCGCTGCGAAACGAGCGCGCCCGGCGGCCAGGTCGTCGTCGACAGTTGATACTAACCCGCCGGCTTGGCCATCATACTCTGCTGGTAGTTCTGCAGCCCCACTCTCTCGATCAGGCTGAGCTGCGTTTCCAACCAGTCCACGTGCTCTTCCTCGGACTCGAGAATGTCCGCGAACAAATCGCGCGATACGAAATCCGACACGGACTCACAGTACGCAATGGCGTCTTTCAGGTCCTTCAACGCAATCATTTCCAGCTTGAGGTCGCACCGCAACATCTCTTCGGTGTTCTCGCCGATGAGCAGCTTGCCCAGGTCTTGCAGGTTCGGCAGCCCCTCGAGGAACAGGATGCGCTCCACGAGCGTGTCGGCGTGCTTCATCTCGTCGATGGACTCGTGATATTCGTAGTCACCCAGCTCCTTGAGGCCCCAGTCGAGAAACATTTTTGCGTGCAAGAAATACTGGTTTATCGCAATCAGCTCGTTGCCAAGTACTTTATTCAGATGCTCAATGACCTTTGGATCGCCCTGCATTGCTTTTCTCCTTCCGCGAAGCCTGCCGAATGCTGGTTACACTGTCACCTGCAGTATGCCGTACGGAGCCCGAAAGCGCAAGCTAAGCCATTGATTTATAAGGATAATCACAAATGGGAATTACTATGATTTGCAGTCAGGCGCGTTACTGGGGGTTTTACCGGCAGGCGCTGCCGGCCAGTTTCGCGACCCGGGCGCGCCCGGGCACTGCGGCTGGTCAGGACGCGGCGTAGAACATTGACTCGTCGTCCACGTAGTCGGCCAGCGTTTCGCGCACGATCTCACGGGTTAGATTGCCGCATTTGCCGCACTGGCTGGCGACCCCGAGACTGTTACGAATATCACTGAGTGAACTGGCGCCTGCGTGAACCGCAGAGCGAATCTGCTCATCGGTGATGCGTTTGCAAAGACACACGTACATGAAATTCGCTTCCGCAAGGATACCTGAGAATGATTCTCAAAGTAGTACCAATGAGAATGATTGTCAATAGTATTGCGCGTGATTTTTCAGCACGGTACGTCCGTCCAGAGCCCGACCGGGTGCGCTGCTTGCGCGACGCGCACCGGGCTTACCACACGGCGCGCCCGAGGCTATGCTTGGCGCGTGTCTAACAGCCAATGTGAGGTTTCCCGGTGCCGAAAAAAAAATTTGCCCTGCTGGTGCTTGCCGCGCTGATCACGGGGTGTGACGCCCTGCAGTACGGCGCCCTGAAAACCTACATGGCGGTGGAGAAAGGCCTGGAGGTGGATGAAGGCGCGGTGTTGGCTCAAAGCGCCAGCCAGGATTTTCAGATACAGGCGCTCACCAATGAACTGGAGTTCCCCTGGGGCATGGACTTCCTGCCCGATGGGCGCCTGCTCATTACAGAGAGGCCCGGCCGGCTGCAGATTCTGGATCTCAACAGCCACCGCCTGACACCGGTTCAAGGCGTGCCACCGGTGCACTACAAGGGCCAGGGGGGACTACTGGATGTCGCGGTGCACCCCCGGTTTGCCGACACCGGCTGGATCTACCTGAGTGCCGCAGTCGCCCTGAACGACGGGCTCAGCACCACGCGCGTGCTGCGCTTCCGCCTGGACGGCGACAGGCTGACAGACGCGGCCACTATCCTGGAGGCGCGTCCGGCGTTTGATTCCAACACCCATTTCGGTTCTGCGCTGCTGTTCGATAATGCAGGCCGTCTTTTCGTGACCGTGGGCGATCGCCGGCAACGGGACCTCGCCCAGGACCTCGGCACCCACATGGGTAAGGTGCTGCGACTGCGGGAAGACGGCGGCGTCCCGGACGACAACCCGTTTGTCGGCTCACCTGGCGCACTGCCGGAAATCTACAGCTACGGCCATCGCAACCCCCAGGGCATCGCCATCGACCGCGCCAGCGGCCATCTCTGGGTCGCGGAACACGGGCCCCAGGGCGGCGATGAAATCAATCGCCTGACGCCCGGCACCAACTACGGCTGGCCGGTGATTACCTACGGCGAGGAATACGGCGGCGGCAAGATCGGTGAGGGCACGCAACGGGAGGGCATGGCCCAGCCCGAGTACTACTACGTGCCATCGATCGCCACCGCCGGGCTGGCGTTCTACAGCGGTGATGCCCTGCCCGGCTGGCGCGGCAGCCTGTTCGTGGCGGGCCTGCGGTCTTTCTCGGTCAGCCGCGTCACCCCGGACGCGGAGGGAAAGGTCGCAGAGGAACGCCTGCTAGAGGACTTTAGTTTCCGCGCCAGGTCTCTAAAGCAAGGGCCCGATGAACTGCTCTACCTGCTCACCGAGAACGGCGGCGTGCTGCGCATCGGCCCCGCGGAATGAGCTGATGCGGCGTCTTTGACTGCGCCACAAACGGCTGGCATATTACGCGCCGACGCTGCGTTGCGCGGGGAGGCCCTGCAGGCCTTTACCCTGTCGCAACGACCCTGACGCAATCACCTTCCAAGGAAGCTGCACCGTGCCTCAGTACCAACCCTCCGACGTACTCGATGTTGCCATCATGGGCCACGAACGCACGATGCATGGCCTGTTCGATCACCTGCGCGAAACCGATCCCGTCGCGTGGGTGGAGCACCCGGAATACCGACCCTTCTGGTCGCTGAGCAAATACGACGACATCAAGCGCATCGGCAGCGCGAATGACAAATTCCTCAACGCGCCGCGCACCGTGCTGCTGCCGATCGATGCCGAGAATCAGCTCGAGGCGCAGTTCGGCACCAAAAACGGCCTGGAAACGCTTATCCATATGGATAAGCCCAAACATCTCAAGCTACGCCGCGTGACGCGCGAGTGGTTTCTGCCGCGTTCCATTGCCAAGCTGGATGAAGAAGTGAAGCTGCTGTGCAAGGAATACGTCGATCGCATGCGTGACATGGACGGCGAGTGCGACTTCATCAAAGATATCACCCTGCTCTATCCGCTGCGCATCATCATGTCGATCCTCGGCCTGCCCAGGGAATCAGAAGCCACCATGCTCAAACTCACCCAGGAGATCTTCGGCCCCCTGGATCCGGACCTGCAGCGAGATCCCGCAGAGAATGACGCCCAGATGGGCACATTGATGGAGCTCGGTCAGTACTTCACCGAGATCGTTGAAGATCGCCGCAAAAATCCCACGGATGACCTGGCGACGGTTCTGGCAAATGCTGAAGTCGACGGCAAACCGATGGACCCCCTGGACCAGATGAGCTATTTCATCATCGCCGCCACCGCCGGCCACGATACAACCTCCGCAGTGCTCGGCGCGGGCATGAAAGCCCTTCTCGACCAGCCCGAGCAAATGACCCTGTGGCGCGACAACCCCGACCTCGACGACAGCGCCAGCAAGGAACTCATGCGCTGGGTATCCCCGGTGCGCCACATGCTGCGCACCGCCACCGAAGATCTTGAATTGCGCGGCAGGACGATTCGCGCGGGCGACGCCATCGCCCTGTGGTTCCCTGCCGCCAACCGCGACCCCGAGGTCTTCGATTCGCCGAACACGCTGAACATTCGCAGGGACCCGAAGCAGCACATTGCTTTCGGCTACGGCGAGCACATGTGCCTGGGCATGCATTTGGCAGTGCTGGAAGTGGCGCGCTTCTACCGCGAGTTACTGCCACGGCTGAAGCACATCGAGCTGGCGGGCGAACCACAGTGGATCCACGCCAATTTTGTCGGCGGCCTGAAATCGCTACCGGTGCGTTACACGTTTCGCGACTAGCGGGCGCCGCGTCGACGCAAGAACAGCACCGCGAGCAACAGCAGGAGCGCGCCGGCGGCGATGAGCAATGAGGTTAGCTGGAGCTGGAACACGTAGGGTTCGCGGAACGATTCCAGCGCACCCTTCGCACCTTCGTGTAACACGAGATACAGCAGGGCAACCTGGCCGTTGAAGGCCCGGCGGCCATCGAACCACATCAGCAGCAAACCCACCGTCAGCGAGGCTCCCATAAACAGCAGGTGAAGAGGCAGCACGGGGTGACTCGGATGTGCCGCCGAGGCTAGCAGACCCTGTTGCAGCTGCGTGTACCAGGCCTGACTGCCGGGCGCATAGCTCAGACAGTAGAAGGCATCGCACTGCCCGCCCGTGCAGCAACCGTTCATCAGGCAGCTGATGCGCACGAGGGCGAACGCAAAACACACCGTGATCGCCAGCACATCGAAAAAGCGCAACAGCGGCAGTTCGGGCAGTATCCAGCGTTTTAACAGCGGGCCCAGCAACAGCATGGCAAGCAGCGCGCCGGGATACCGCAGGCCACCCCGTAACTCGGCCGACAGCGGCTGGTATACCTGCCAGTCACGCACATACAGTGAAAACAGCTTCGCGCCCAACAGGGCCACTGCGGCGATCGACAGCAGCAGCAGCACCGTTCTGGCAGTGCGGATGCCGTCGTTGCGCAGATACAGCACGAAAAACGCTATCCCGAACAGGGCGATAGGCGAGAGCAGCAGTCTCAGGGCATCAAGGCCGAACACTCCCTGTGGATACATGGGGCTTCCCCGGGGTCTGCGTGTCGCTGGAAAGACAAACGCGCCCTGTGCGTGCTACGGCACACACAGGGCGCGTGGCGGGACTAGCGTTTAACAGCCAGGCGGCAGGTCGTTACAGGCGTCGCCCCGGCCGTTGTTATCACTGTCGATCTGGTCCGGGTTGGGAACCAGCGGGCAGTTATCGACGTCGTCAGGCACGCCGTCATGATCAGCATCATTAATGGGATCACAGGCGTCGCCGATCTTGTCAAAATCACTATCCAGTTGATCGTTGTTCGCCACAGCCGGGCAGTTGTCGAGACCGTCCAGGATGTTGTCTTCGTCACGATTGATACCCATACGCTCGCCTGAGCCCGGCGGCACACAGGTATAGGTCAGTGGGCCATCGCTCGCCGCCAAAGCACGCAGTTGCGCGTCGGTGTTAAGTGCACCTGTATCGGAACGGAACTGTCCACTGGCCTCGCGCACCCATCCGCGCTCTTTGCCACCGGCGACGCCTTTTACGATCAGGTCGCACTCGGTCACCGTACCGCCCAGCATGAGCGAATCGAAGCTGGCGCTCGCGCGCTGGATCAACAGGTTGATCCGCGGATTGACCGCAGCGCTGTTGGTGGCTGTCAGCGTCACCTGCTGGCCAACGACCGGCGCCAGGTCAGACGGGAACTGAAGCGAAAATGCCTCCAGGCGACGCTGCTGCGCATCGGACAAATTGAACACGCCCGCACCCAGGAAGTTAAATACGGTGTCAATTGAACCGTCATGCAGGAAACCGTAGCCGCGAATCTGATCGCCGGTGTTCGGCCCGCCGGTAGACAACCCGAACATGCCCACCTTGTGGTACATGTTGCGCATGTGCGGAACCTTGAAGTGCTGCGTCTCGCCTTCGAAACTCTGCTCGCCACCGGTGCCGAAAAATCCGTCGCCCGAATCCAGCGTGTGGCAACCGTTACAGGTGGCTACCGTATCCGTGACGGGCCCGAAGAACAGGGACTCGCCGAGCGCCGCGTCTCCCGTCAGCGTGTTGTTGAGCGGCCGTATCGGGTTCGGTGGCAGCATCAGCTCCAGCGCGAAATCCGTAAACTGCTGCATCTCACCAGCCGAAATCGTGCCTTCCATACCCACGAGGCCCTCAAAGGCCACAATGAAATTATTGAAGGAGTCTTCCTCGGAGCAGGGAGCGCCGGTGGGCTCGTTGCAGGTATCCAGGCCAAAGAAGCCGTCTACCCTGTCACCGCGCCAGTGCAGCGCGCCGTGCGTCGCCATGCCGCGCAGCGTTTGCGTGGTCATGGGGCCCTTCATCGGATGGAAGCTGTTTTCAGGCTGGAGAATGGTCGCTGAAGGCTGCGTATTCACGGTGACATGGTCATCCGGGTTGCCCAGGTTCCAGGCCAGCTGATCGAGGTCGCCGAAAATATGGCAGCTTGCGCAGGATGCCTCGCCGTTACCGGAGGTGAGGACCGCGTCGTACAGGAACGGACGTCCAGCCACGACCTCGGGCGGCTCGGGATTGTGCAGCGCGTGGGTTTCCACGGTGTTGTTGGTGCTGAGATCGATCACCTCTACCTGGTTGCCGAAGCGCGTCAGCACGTATAACCGATTGTGCAGTTCGTCCAGCACCATACCGGCCGGGCCGCCGCCCGTGTTGATGTAATTGGCGCTTTCGGCCGTGGGATCAAAGTCGTTCTCGAAGTTCGGGTTTTCAATATCGGCCGCATCGAACACACCAATCTTCGCCGAACCAAACGCCGCCACGTACAGCTTCGTGCCATCGCTTGACACCACCGGCTGCAGGGGCGTGGCCAGGCTGTGGAAGCGCTGCGCATTGATGGCTGCATGATCCGCACCGGGATCGGTATGCAGGGCGCCGTAATCAATATGCTGGTTCAGGTGCTGCGGATCCACGCTTGAGGACACCGGGTCGATCACGGTGATACGCGATTCCGACAGGCGGCCCTGCACCGTGCTGCCACCGTGCACACCGGGTCCTTCAAACTCGACATGGTTGGGGCTCTCGGTGTTGGTCACATACACCTTGCCCGTCACCGGGTTCACGGCCACATTGAACAGCGTGGTGCCCACGTGGTCGTATTCCACCACCGAGCCCTGTGCCAGGGTGTTGGCATTAATCGAAAATACGTCGTGGTCGGGCAGGTTGAAGCGCACCAGGCTGTTGGCAATAGCGCCTTTGGAACTGACCCAGTTGGTGCCGTTGAACTTGACGATCACGCCGACTTCGGGAGCGGGATCGCCCTCGAAGTTATCCGACGGGCCGGGCACGCCGTTGGGGCCGAAACCGTCCGGCACCACCGTTTCGTTGATCACCGTGGTCTGGTTCCCCGAATGCAGGGCCGCCACATACACCGTGCCGCCATCCGGCGTGACCGCCAGGCCACGCGGAGTGTCGGCGAAGAAACTCAGAATCTCCAGTGGTGTGCCGCCGAGCGTGTTGCCGAGATTGGCGGCATCGAAAACCCACACGTCGGCGCGACCAATACCCTCGGTAGTCAGCAACGGGTCACCCGCTCCGGGTACGGAGGCGATCGAATTGTGCACACGCTGCTGCCCGCGGCGCGCGGTCGTGATAAATGCGCGGTTGAAGCCTGTGCCGGCAAACACGATGTCGCGCGGCTCGTCGCCCACCAGCAGTGTGCGCACCACCCTCGCCGGCGTAGCCGCGAGATCGACAATGCTGACACTGTCGGAGAGGTGGTTCACCACCCACACTTCAGAGTTGTTGCGTGCAGCGACAGACACCGGTTCCATGCCCACAGGGATCGAATCGATCAGCGTGAGCGAACCGCCATTCACCGCAAACACCTCAAGCCGGTTGTCCGGGGTATTCACCGCCAGCAGCCTGGAGCCATCGGGTGTCATCGCGACGGGCCGCACCGGGCCACTTTCGAAGGTTATGAAGGATCGCTGCGCCAGCGTCGGCGAGGCCAGGGTGGCGGACATTGCGGCCACCAGCGCCAGGACGGCAAACAGGAACCCCTTCTTCGCGCGGAAACGGGCGCCGGACGCCCTGCAACGCATGTTATTCATCACTGAACTCCATTTATAGTATTAGCCGGAGTGGGCGGCATACCCCAGAGGAGCACTGACCGCAGGGTCAAAAAACTTATCCCAGATCGCCGGCGGTTGCAACAAGACGACGTCCCTGAGGCGCATTTATTTCTCATTCAAAACAAATATTTATAATTTTCAAGTCCCATTTGCGCCGCTGCCTGCGGTTCGCAACTTACCCGAGAGAGCCGCGCAGGCCCCTTTAGTTTACGCGTTTACGGCATGATTTCTAAGCGAGCAAATTCCGTACCCGAGCGCGCCAACTCACTGATAATGAAACAATAAATGAAGCAATGGCTGAACCAGCACGACCAGGCTGTCAAATTCGCTGACACCCGTCCCCACGGCATCCTGGTGCGCACCCCCAGCGAGGCGGCTCAGCAGCGGGCGCCCCAATGTCCCGGTGAGGCGCCAGGCGGGACACCACAGGCTTAATGGTCAAAATCCAGACAGGTCGCGAAGCGTTGCAGGTATTTCCCGAAGAGCCTTGCCTCCAGACCGGCATCCAGCCCATACGACCCGGGCGTGTAACGATGCTCGCCGTACCGGTTACGCGGATGCTGCCTGAGATACGCCCGCATGCGGTCACGCGACGCATCCGACAAATGGAAACCAAAATGGCAATAGATTGACTCGACTACCGCCAGCGGATCGGCGCACACCGCATTGAATCCCACATCCAGGACACGGGCAGGGTCCAGTTCGCTGCGATCGCGCATGCCCCGCTCCAGCACCCGCGCAAAATGCCGCGACTCGCCGGCACCGGTTTCAAACGGGTCCATACCGCGACTGAAACCCGCGCGCAGCGTGTGGGTCAGGCTGCTGAAGGAAGCCATTGCGGCGAGCGGCCTGCGGTGGGTCCAGACAATGGCGGCGTCTGGATACTGCGCCAGGAGAAAACGCAGGTTGGCGAGATGCGCCGGTGTTTTCAGCACCCACCGTTCACGCGGACAATCCACCTGCAGGTGCTGCAGGAAATGCCGGTGCCAGCGGTAGGCGCTGGTCATATCCTGCTCGAGCAGCCAGTCGCGATAGTCAGGCACGTTGTACATATAGGAAAACTGCTCGCTCATGCCGGCACTGGCGAGCATGTAAACGCACTCCTGTGGCAGGCGCGCACCCACCGCGTGAATCGCCTGAAACCCGGGAACCAACCACTTCAGCAGGCCCAGCATGCGCTGTGTCGGGGCGATTCTTGCATCACTCGCGTAGCGCTCTGCGGCGGGCGGCGGCAGCGGTCGCGCCACCTCCCAACTTGCCGGGGAGCGCATCGCGCCGTCCTGCGCGATCAGTTCATGCAGGATGGTGGTTCCGGTTCGCGGCAGCCCCAGGATAAACAGCGGTTGCCGCACGCGCTGCGCCTGCACCTGGGGACGCCGCTCGCGGTAATCCAGCAGGCGCAGGCGTACGCAGAGGTGATCCAGCAAGTTGAGGTAGGCGGCCACCCGCCCCACCGGGGTCAATTCCGCCTGGCCCTCCAGCGCGGTCACCAGCACCCGCAGGCCTTCGAACACCGATTCGTCACCCCAGTGATCAAGGCCCGTGCGCCGTTCCGCCGCGCTCAGAAGTGAATCAACCTGCAGGGTCGGCCACGCGTATCCGGCGCCGGCAAGGGCATCGCCCAGCCGGTTCGCAAGACGGATAACGGCGGCCTGCGGAGGAAGTGTCGATGGATTCAAGCGTATGCTCTGTGCGCCAAAACAGGCGACAGTGTACCCGCATCGCCGACAAAATTTGCCGCCTGATCGATTTTACAGCGTCGGACACACGCTCAGCGCAACGGCGGACGTCGATCGCTCAGGGGGCACCACGCACCACGATGATAGCGTTCCTTTCCTTCCCGCCGCAGTTTATCCTGAGCGCGCGTAAGGGGCCCGGCTAATCGCCTGAGGGCCACACCCTAAGGAACTGGCATGCGATCGCTACTGACAGGCTGCTGCCTGCTGACGACCCTTCTTTCGTCGGCCGCGCTGGCAACACCGCCCTTTTCCATAGAGGGCCTGCACCTTGATCTCTCATCGACAGCCGCGATTGACAGGGCGACGGAACTCGGAGGCGTGTGCGCTGCCGATCCCAGGAGGCGCGCCGGCGACGACTACCGCGTGCACTGTGAATACCTGCCCTGCCTGGAACGCTCAGCCGCCGGCGATTGCCGCAAACCGGATCGCAGCAAACCACGCCTCAACATTGCCGGGCAAATGGTCGTGCGCATCGCGCTGGAAGCGGCAAGCGAGGACGCGCCGCTGCAACGTATCGCGATCCTGTTTGAGGGCGATCACTCCGCTATGGCGGACGCGCTGGTAAAAGACTACGGCGAACCGGTTGCGCATGGCACGCAAGGAGAACAAAGCTGGACCCACGCCCGGCGCATCAGTTGGTCGCAGGCCGGCTATCGCCTGGGGCTGCTGAACTCCCCCCACCTTATCATCCTGGCAAAGGATCCCGCAGCAGAGCCAGCGACGCCCGCAACCACACCCTAGGCAAACGCTCAGGGGGAGCAGACACAGCTTCCTCTGATCTGCAAAATCGCTATACTAGCCGGTTTTCGGGAGCAACAAGGGTGCGAACCGTGGCGAGTGGCCAGGCAATCCAGACGACAACCGGCCGCACCCCGCGCTGGCTCGGCATTATCGGCAGCGGCCAGCTTGGCATGCTGCTGTGCGACGCCGCCCGCGCTCTCGACATTCGCACCATGGTGCTCTCGGATGATCCCGCGGCACCGGCAATCTACAGCGCCGACGCCGTACTGGTGGCTTCCATGCAGGATCCGCGCGCACTGGCCAGCATGCTGCAGCAATGCGACACCATCACTTTCGAGTTCGAGGCGGTACCCGATACCACACTGGAACGCCTGAGCCGCGCCGTGGCTCGGGGGTCGGTGTCGGTACACCCCGCGGTGGCAACGCTCCAACGCCTGAAGGACAAGGGGCTACAGAAAACCTGGCTGCGGGAAAGCCAGCTACCGACCCTGCCATTTACCCTGACCGACGCGGACACCGCCGCCGATGAATTGCGCGCCGGTGCCATCCAGCCTCCCCTGGTGCAGAAAACGCGCCAGGGTGGCTACGACGGTAAAGGTGTGCAGATACTGCTTGAGGACGCCGATCTCGCGAAACTGTGGCCGGTGCCCGGCCTGATTGAGCCGGCGCTGATCGGCTGCACCGAGGTGGCCGTGGTCGTCGCCTGCGATACCCTCGGCACCACGCTGGCCTACCCGCCCGTGTCCATGGCCTTTGATGACAGGCTCAATGCCGTCAGCACAGTGACCTACCCGGCCGAGGTGGCGCCCGACATTCGCGCAGCCTGCACCGGGATCGCCGAGCGCGCGGTGAACGCGCTGGCAGCGGCAGGCGTCTTCGCCGTGGAACTCTTCGTCACGGCGTCTGGCGATATCTTTATCAATGAAATTTCCCCACGCGTGCGCAACGCGGGGCATCTCACCCTCACCGCTTTCGAACACGACCAGTTCGAACAGCACGTCCGGGCCGTAATGGGCTTACCGCTGGCACCGATCAAGCCGCTGGCACCAGCAGCGGTCATGCTGAACCTGTTGTACGATGACAGCATGGCTCCGGCACACACAGGCGAACCTTACAACATGGAACTCGAACCGCAGGTAATGCTGCACTGGTACGGCAAGCAAGAGGCGCGCGACGGCCGCAAGATGGGCCACATCACGGCGCTGGGCGATTCGCCGACGGCGGCGCTGGCGCTGGCGCACGCGGGGCTGGCGCGCATTCGCAGCGGCGAGTTGCGCCCTGCGCGCCTCCGCGAACAGGCGAACGCCCGATGAGCGCGCTGGTTGGCATCATCATGGGGAGCGACTCCGACCTGCCAGTGATGCAGGCGGCCGCCGATATTCTCACCGAACTGGATGTGACCTGGGAGTTGACGATCGTCAGCGCGCACCGCACGCCGGACAGGCTCTACGAGTACGCGCGCGAAGCAGAGAGCCGCGGCCTGAGAGTCATCATCGCAGGCGCCGGCGGGGCAGCACACCTGCCGGGCATGGCAGCGGCTCTGACGCCGCTGCCGGTCATCGGCGTACCGGTCAGCGCAACCCGACTCGAGGGCGAAGACGCGCTGCTGTCCATTGTGCAAATGCCGGCGGGTGTGCCGGTGGCAACCGTGGCCATCGACAACGCGACCAATGCCGGCATCCTGGCCGCGCAGATGCTCGCCACCGGCGATGACGCACTGCGCGCCCGTATCGCCCGCTACAAGGATTCGCTGCGCGACAAAGTGCTGGAGAAAGTCTCCCGGCTGCAACAGGACCGGTAGTCCCCGCACATGTTTCTCGACAACCTGAGCTCCCCCCCGCTGCTGTTTTTCTTCCTCGGCGTGTTTGCCGTGCTGGTACGTTCCGACCTCGACGTGCCAGGCCCGATAGCGAAATTCCTGTCGCTCTACCTGCTGTTTGCGATCGGCTTCAAGGGCGGGGTCGCACTGGCGGAATCCACCCTCGACAGCGCCGTATGGTTGACCCTGCTGGCGGTCATGGCGCTCTCGGCACTGGTGCCTTTGTACAGTTTCTTCGTGCTGCGGCTGCGCTTTTCGGTGGCCGACGCGGCGGCAACCGCTGCTACTTACGGCTCGGTCAGCGCCGTCACCTTTATCACGGCGGCAGGCTATCTCACCGCACAGGGCGTTGACTGGAGCGGGTTCATGGTTGCCGCGATGGCGCTGATGGAGTCGCCCGCGATTATCGTCGGCATCCTGCTGTATACGCGTTTCCGCGAGGGCGCTGCCGGCACCAGCCAGAACAGCCAGGGTATCGACTGGCCGGAGCTGCTGCGCGAATCCTGCCTGAACGGTTCCGTGCTGCTGATTCTGGGCAGCATGCTGATCGGCTGGATCACCGGCCCTGCGGGCATGCTGCAGGTGGCGCCGGTGGTGAAAGAGCTGTTTCTCGGCATTCTCTGCCTGTTCCTGCTCGACATGGGCATCGTAGCAGCGCGCCGCCTGAAAGACCTGCGACGCTCCATCGGTGGCCGGGGCGCGAACGCCTCTCCCCTGCCATGGATGATCGGCCTGGCGCTGCTGTTTCCGGTGATCAACGCCGGCATCTCGCTCGCAGCGGGTATGCTGCTGAATCTGAACGAGGGCGATCTGGTGCTGCTGACAGTGCTCGGCGCCAGCGCCTCGTATATTGCCGTGCCGGCGGCCATGCGCCTGGCGCTGCCTGAGGCCAACCCCAGCACTTATCTGCCGATGTCGCTGGCGATTACGTTTCCGTTCAACCTGCTGATCGGCATTCCCGTTTACCACCAGCTGGCCCGATGGCTGCTCGCCGGCTGATAAAACCAAAGGGAGACCCCAGTGCGACCCTGCAAACGCATAGAGATCGTGATAGAGGAACCGATGGCGCCGCGACTGGTGGAAGTGCTGGAGCGCCTGCAGGTGTCCGGCTATACCGCGCTACCCAACGCCAGCGGCAAGGGCGACCGCGGCCTGCGCCGCGCCGATGAGCTCGCCGGGGATTCCAACAACACGGTGTTCATCATCGCCTGCGACGATGAGGAGATGGTACAGGCGGTCGTCGAAGGTGTTCGCCCGCTACTGAGTCGTTCCGGCGGCATTTGCCTGGTCAGCGATGCACGCTGGGTGGTGCACTAACTCTTCGACGCCCGCTGCCCCCACTGCCACGGGGCTGGCGTCAGGCAACCGCCTGCTGCTGTCCCACCGTCAATACTTCGCTGTGCAAACGTTCCACCAGCCCCTGTGGCAGACCCAGCCGGAAGGCCAGCGCGTCCAGATACAGCTGCGCTTCACTGCGCGAATGGTCTACTGCCATCAGCGACGATAAATAGACTTCCGCCGCCACCTCGGGCGAATCCACCTGCTGGCACAGCTGCGCCAGCGACAGCGGCGCCTGCAGCGCGTCGAACACCAGCGCTTTTTCATCCGCAGCCAGTTCCAGTGTGCTCACGCGGTTAAGGATACGTTCGCGCTCCCGGGCGTCCATGTGCCCGTCTGCGCAGGCTGCAGCAATCATCGCCTGCACCAGCAGCAACGACGTCGACCCAGGTGCCCCGGCGTTGTCGGGCAACGCAAACCGCTCCTGCGCGATGCCCTGCCATACGGGGTCCCGGGGTGACGCGGCTGCCGACCCGGGGGCTGGGTCGACAGCCGCGCCTTCTGCAACACGGTTGCCCTGGTACCCTTGATAGGCCTTCCAAGCCAGGGTGCCAAGCGCGGCGATACCGCCCACCTTGACCAGCGTGCCCGCGGTTTTACGCGCCTTCTTGTTGCTCATCAGGGCGCCACCAACGGCCCCACCGGCGAATCCGCCGAGTACACCGCTGCCCGCGAGACTCGAAATCACTTTATTGAGATCCATCACCGTGCCTCCTCTTACGCTAACCACCCCAGTATCCAAAGCGGCCGGCGTCGACACAAACCGGTTTTTCAGTGTGTGATAGCTCGGTATTCCCGAGGTCAGCTCGCGCCCTGCGGCTGAAAGATCTGCTCGCGGGCGCGTTCGATGATCTCCAGCACCACCGGCTGCTTCAGGCGCCGTTCCGGCGATATCGCCAGATACGTCTCCTGCACACCGCTGGCCAGACCAATGGCGCGGGCGCCGTACATGCGCTCGATCTCCGCAGCGATGGCATGCGGCGCGGGGAACACCCCCGCACCGGCGGCGCCAAAGGTTTTCAGCAGGGCGCTGTCTTCAAACTCCGCGACGATACGCGGCTGCACGCCCACGCGTTCGAACCAGTCATCCAACTCGCGACGCAGCGCCGAGGCGTGGACCGGCAGTAGCATCGGTGCCGCGTGCAGCGAAGCCGGAAAATCGGATTGATAACGTCGCACTGCCGCGGGCTTGCAGAAAAACCCGATCGCGCTGCTGCCCAGCGTGTGATTGTAGGCTTTCACGTTCATTCCCACCGGCACCGGACGATCCGAAATCACCATGTCCAGGCGGTGCACGCCCAGGTTTGCGAGCAGGTCTTCGAGCGCGCCCTCCGTGCACACGAGTTGCACCGGCTCCGTGGATGAGAGCAACGGCTGCAACACACGGTAGGCGATCAACTTGGGGATGGAATCCACCAGCCCTACATGCAATATACGACTCTGCGCATGGCCACCGCGCACCACGCGGCTCAGTTCCGCTCCCAGCGCGAAGATCTCATCGGCGTACTGCTTCACCACCCTGCCGGTGTCGGACAGCACCAACCCGCGCCCGGCGCGCTGAAACAGCGGCTCTCCCACCGCCTCATCCAGCAGCTTGAGCTGGCCGGAAATGGTTTGCGGCGTGATGTGCAGGGTTTCCGATGCGCGAGCGATGCTGCCCTCATTGGCAACGGTCCAGAAGTAGTGCAAATGGCTGTAGTTCAGGTGCCGCATCGAAGCCTCCGCAGGTGAATTCCTTACTTCGAATTATACGAACAATCGAGCAATAAAGATCGACTGGATCGTATTCACAACCACGCTATTCTCTACCCCAATGACCGAAGGAGGACTTCACCATGCGTCACGATGAACCCCGCGCTGTTGCAGCGCCCGCCAACACGATTGGCGCCACAACCACCAGCACCGTCAGCCCCGCAGCACACCGCGTGCTGCGCGACACCTATCGCCTGCTCTCCATGACCCTGGCGTTCAGCGCACTGGTCGCAGCGGGCAGCGCCAGCCTCGGCCTGCCGCACCCCGGCATCCTGCTCACGCTGGGCGGCTACTTCGGCCTGCTGTTCCTCACCAGCTACCTGCGCAACAGCCCCTGGGGGCTGCTGTCGGTATTCGCACTCACCGGTTTCATGGGCTACACGCTGGGCCCGCTACTGGCGGCCTACCTGTCCCTGCCCAACGGCAGTTCCATGGTCGTCACGGCGATGGGCGCTACCGCAGTGGTCTTCCTGGGCCTGAGCTGGTACGCGCGCTCGGAAACCGCAGTGGACATGTCACGCTTCACGAGCTTCCTGATGATCGGCATCCTGGCGGCCTTCGCATTGGGGCTGGCGGCCTATTTCTTCGCCATGCCGGCACTGTCGCTGGCCGTCTCGGGCGTGTTCGTACTGCTGATGTCGGGGCTGATCATGTGGCAGACCCAGGCGATCGTGCGCGGCGGCGAGACCAACTACATCATGGCGACGGTGACGTTGTTCGTCTCAATCTACAACCTGTTCGCGAGCCTGCTGCAAATACTGGGCGTGTTTGGCGGCGACGAGTAAGCCGCTCAAGAACACCTCTGCTCTCCCTGTGGCGTCGCGCTTGCGGCGCCTTTTTTTGCCTGACGTTCGGCGCGGGTGGGCTGACGGTGGCCGCGTTGCGGGTGGTCGGGAGATTGGCCTGACGGTGCCCGCGTTGCGGGGCTCGGAAGGCTGAGATACTCGCCTCGCAACGCGGGCACCGCCAGGCCATTCTTTGCCGCTTCGTGACGAGGGGGTGCTGGTGGGTCCGTTCTCTTGGGGACGGTCCGGCAAGGGGGTGGCCGTTCGCTCCACGCCCGGCGGTCCTGCGGACTGCCTTCGGTCGGCCGCAAGCCGGAAAAGCACCGTCTCGCGGCTCTCCCTCAGCGCCGGCCGCAGTTCCGCGAACGGCCACCCCTTGCCGGACCTCTGTTGGGTGCGAGCCGCAGGTGTGGGGATTCTGCCTTCAACCCATCAGCCAGCTCGCCCCAGGCGGAGAGGGCTGCGGGCGCGCTGCAAATCTCGCGCCGAGGGACAGCCTCGAGACGCGCAGCGGCTCGCGGCCGACCGAGGGCAGGCCGCAGGCCCGCGAAGATCAAAACGACGCTCGCGGCCCTTCTCCCGCCGACGCTGGAACGCAAGACTGCCCAAGCCATTGGATATCCGGGTATCGCAGAAAGAAGCCCGGCCCTTGCGGGAGGTGCCCGCGCAGGGCGTGGCCCCTGCCGTTCGACCGGCGCGGGCACCTCCCGCAAGGGTCGGGCGGCTAGCATGAAACCCAACAAGGGCCATGCGACCAGCCACGCTGCCTCAGCGCCAGGTGCAGCCGATTCTGGCTATGGTGAGCACCGCCGGCAGCCGGGAACGGCTGCGGCTCTGGGATGTAACAAAGGCATTCTCAAACGCAGACTCAGGAAAAAGCCCGGCGACAGTACGCGGCGCCCCGACGCTATCGGCGCGCCAATGTCGCAGGTTGACCCTGGAGGCGCGCCGCGCCGCGTCCGATGCCGGACGGTAGGCCAACTCCGCACCACCCAGCAACACGCCGCAGCGCAGGAGGCTTTCGCCACCATCGCGCGCCTGCGCCGCCTGCGCCCAGATCACCAGTACCAGTATCGCCGCTAGTCTTGTCATGCGCGTTGGGTCGGTAGACCTCCCGAGGCGCGGTGTACCCTGCCTGTCCGTGACCCCCAGGGGGCGGGAGGCTGGCAGGCAGGAACACCGAAGTTCGCTGCATGGGGCAATTAAAGATCAGGCGACCATGATATTCCATTAAAGAATTCATAAATAATTTACATATGCCAATTAAGAATTTCTTTACATTCGTCCCGGTGATATCGGCAGGCGCTGCGGCGGGCCCCGTTGCAGATCCCGACGGCAGGTTCACTGGCAGGCAAACCCTAGCGGCGCAGCTGCGGCCAGAACAACAACAGGCTCACGATACAAAGCAGAAAAGACAGGAAGAACGGCGCGCCGGGAAAGTAAACCGGAGCGGCCTCGCTGGTGAAATAGCCGAAGAGGCCGGTCATCACCAGCGGGCTGACAATGGACGCCAGGCTCATCACCGATCCCAACGCGCCCTGCAGCTCCCCCTGGGCATCCGCCGGCACGCGCGCCGACATCAGGCCCTGAACCGCCGGCGTCATAAAGCCCTGGGCCGCGCCGATCGCCAGAAAGCCGTACACCATCCAGGGCTCGGCAGCCAGCGCATACCCCAGGAAGCTGGTCATCGCACACAGCAGGCCGAGCACGGCGGTGGTCGCCGGCCCGTAGGCGTCGAGCACCACCCGAATCAGCCAGGCCTGCGACAGCATCATCAACACACCCACAAATCCCAGCGACAGGCCAATCTGGCTTTCACTCCAGCCGAACTTCGCCATGGTGAAATAGCTCCAGGTAGACGGCAGCGCGTGATGCGCCAGCAGGAAGAAGAACCAGGCGATGATCAAGCCGCCCACCATAGGATAGCGGCGTAACTGCGCGAAGGCGCCAAACGGGTTTGCGCGCGCCAGGCTGAACGGACGGCGACGTTCGGGCGGCAGGGTTTCAGGAAAGAACAACAGCCCGAAGCTAAAGTTCAACAGCGCCAGCGCGGCGGTGGCATAGAACGGTACGCGCGGCCCCAACTCTCCCAGCAGGCCGCCGAGCACCGGGCCAATAATAAAACCGCCGCCAAACGCCGCCCCCAACAGGGCGAAGTTCTTGGAGCGCTGCTCCGGCGGAAACCGGTCGGCGATACTGGCATTGGCGACCGCCCATGTGGATGAGGCGAGGCCGGCGATGATCCGACCCACAATCAACCAGCCCAGCGTGGGCGCCCAACCCATCAGCAGGTAATCGACCCCGAAGGCCAGCAGCGATACGAGCAACACCCTGCGCCGACCAAAGCGATCAGAGAGGTTGCCCATCAGCGGCGCGCAGAAAAACTGCACCAGCGCATACAGAAATAACAACCAGCCGCCGTATATCGCCGCGCGCGACAGATCCTCCCCGGTGATTTCCATAATCAACTGCGGCATTACCGGCAGGATGATGCCGAAACCAATAGCGTCGAGCAGCAGCGTAATAAACAGGAAAGGCAGCAGCGATGTACGTTTCATCAAGTCAGAGCCACCGTTTGAGCACGCTCGCTCGCGGCATCCGCATCGCGCCGGCGACCTACCTCAGCCGTGCTTGGCCGGCGCCGCACAGTGCCAGCAGGTGTCGAAGGTTTCCGGGTTGGCTTCGCCGCAGGCAGAACATTGCCACTCACCCACATCGGCGACGCTTTGCTCTCGACGGTATTGCGCAAGCAAGGTTTCGGCACGCGCATACTGCGCCGGCTCGCGCACCCAGAGCTCCGCCCACACCGACAGCCCCCAGTGCGGCACGCCCGGGCTGCCACCCTGATGCTCATTGAGAATTTCAACGCGAATACCGGCGTGCTCGAGATAGTTGGCGAGCAGCCTGAGATCGACGATGCTCGGTGACTCAAACAGTTTACGCATGCAATGCCCGCCACCGACCCCACGAACGTATTACGAACAGGCCGGGCGTCGCTCAGGCGTCGTACAACGGCCTGGATAACTCCGCCCAGTCGATATTGCCGTCGTCGGGCAGGGTTTCAAACGCCAGCAGGCCCAGTTCGTCGAACCGCGGGCGGATCTTCTCGGTGAGCAGGCCGATGCGCTTGAGATTGGGAATGATCCTCGCGAACACCAGATTGCGAAACTCCTGCCGCGCGGCGCCGCCCAGGGATATCTCGCGTGTCTCGCGCGTGTCCCAACCGAAATGCGCGTGCACGTCTACCGGCACCATGCGCTCGCGCATCACGATGCAGGCCTCGAGCGCAAACTCGGCCCGGTCTTCTATCTCGGCCTCGCTGAGCGACTTCACGTGATCTTCCAGGTAGTTGACCCCGAAGGTCACATGCCGGGCCTCATCGCGTATCACCAGGTGCAGCATGTCGCGCAGTACCGGGTCAGCGGTGTGCATTTTCGCCACGTTGAATGCCGCCAGCGCCAGGCCCTCGATCACGATCTGCATACCAATAAACTTCAGATCCCAGCGCGGATCCGTCAGAATCTTGTCTAAAAGCGCTTTGAGGCTGCGATTCACCGGATACATCAGGCCTATCTTGCGCTGCACGAAACGGTTGAACACCTCCACGTGGCGCGCCTCGTCGAAGGTTTGCGAGGCGGCGTACAGCTTGGCGTTGAAGCTCGGCGCGCAGGAGGCCAGCTGCGACGCCACCAGCAGCGCGCCCTGCTCGCCGTGCAGGAACTGGCTGATAAACCAGCTGTGCAGGTGATGATGCAGATCGAGCCGGGTGTCCACGTCCATGTCCTTGTAGGGCTGGTAATCCGCGAACGGAAAGCCCTGACTGAGCTTCTCCGCCGCCTGCTCCTTTTCCGCCTGCGACAGCGCGGGTTTCTCGGTCGCGTCCGGCGTCTGGCTCCAGTCGACGTCGATCTCTGCATCCCAGTTCAGCTGTTTGCCGAGCGCATAGAGTTTCTTGATCCGGTTGTCCTGCTCCGAGTAGTCCCAGTTGTAGGCGCCGGTGAGCGGCGTGTTGAAAATCTCCGCCACATGCTGCACCTGCCGGGCGTCCAGCGCCGGTTCGCTACTGAAATCCAGTAGCCCCTGGGGAGGCTGTTCTACGAGGGTCACTTGCATAGGGTGCTTTCCGTTCCGAGGTCGGCTGGTGGCGACGAGCGCACAGGTATAACAGAATGCGCGCCGCGCTTGAAGTCACACGGGCTAGGCGCCACGAAACGCGGCGAACAGCGTCACCACGCCAATGGCAATAAACCCCACGCCCGCGATCACATGCAGGTAGCGCGGATTGATCCACTCGGCCAACAGGCTACCCGCCAAAACGCCGAGCGCGGAAGCCACCACCAGCGCCGCCGATGCGGCAAAGAACACCGTGTACTTGCTGACCTCGCGATCCGCCGCGAAAAGCATCGTGGCCAGCTGCGTTTTGTCGCCCAGCTCCGCTACCAGCACAGCGGCAAATACGGTAAGAAATACTTTCCAGTCCATCGTTCAAGCGGCCCTCAGCACCGGTGGCCGGCATCATCCCACGAATCGGCGAGCGGGTCAGCCCGCGTATCGCGGCGACAAGCGCAGGCCGGGATCAGCAGCGCGCAGATCCCGGGCACAAAAAAGGGCCCCGCAGGACCCTGTAGGGCAGCAGCCGGGTAGACCGGGTGCTGCCGCGCGCGAAGGTCTACTCGCTGATGGACTGCCAGTGGTTGAGAAAAAACAGCTGCCCACCCTCCGCAAGATTGGCATTACCACCGATGACGCCATCGCGCAGGCTGTGCGCCTGCACGTTACCGAACAACAGCACTTCGCCATCCCGCGTGGGGAACAGGTCCGTCACATCGATGATGCCCGATGACTCCCAGTTACCGATATCGCCCGGACTTGGGTCAGTTGCGCTGGTGGGGGCGACGACGTTGCGATCCATTTGCGCGATGCGGGTCGCCTCGCCGCTGTCGGGATCGAGCCGCCAGATCGAGGCTTCCTCGCCGCTGGTCTGTCCGAAACCGCCCACGGAACGATCCTCCTGGATGTACACGTAGCCGTCATTTGCCCAGGTCAGGTTGTCGGGGCTGCGGATACCGAAGTCGGGGCCCGCGAACTGCCCGTCACCCGCGTCGTCGCCATCGTACAGGATCGTGACTGTGGCGAATGGACGCAATGCGCCCCGCGGACTGTAGGTCCAGGAAATGTCAATCAGGTAGGTTGTACCCCAGGCGTCAGAGGGGAACAGGCTGTCACGACCCGTGGAGGCAAACACTACCTGGCTGCCGTTATTGGGATTAGTGTGCAGGTCTTCCGGGCGCGACATACGAAATGCGCCTACGAGAACGGCGAGAAAATCCTGCGCGGCCTGCCCCGCATAGCCCTGCTCATCCCAATATGGCTCGCCACGTTTTGACGCCCTGCGCACACCCAGATGCTTGAATGGCCCTATCAGAGAATTACCCGTGCCGTTAAATTCTTCCGGGCTGGATGCCGAATTGGGTGCCCAAGCGTATACCCGGCCCTTTGCAAGGCCGTTTCGATCGAGGAAGCTGCCATTGCCGATCGCGTTTTTCTCACCCACATACAGCAACAGGGGCGCACCGCCGCGATCATCGCCGATCAACAGGGCCACGTGATGGTCGTCGGGCGGGTCGATGGCTGCGACGCTCTCCCAGGCCGCGCGGCCCATGGCGGGTACCGCCCAGAGTTCACCGCGTTTTACATCCAGCGCCCACTCCGTGCCGCCGCCGGTTTCCTCGCCCGTGAAGAATATATCGTCGACAAAACCGTACTCGCCGGCACGTACGCCGTTGGCTGAGCACAGACGGTTCAGGCCGCCGTCGCTGTTGACGTCGTCACCGCCCGCCACGAGCAAGTCAGACAACCCATACACGAGGCGGCCCTGACGGTTGTAGATCGCGTTGTAACCGAGGCCGGCAGCAACCACCGCACGCGAGTCCCTGTCGATATCAAAGTAGCTGACACGCGCACCCGTGAGTGATGCACCGCTCGCGAGGCTGTAACTGTAGCCGCGCGACGAACTCAGTTCGTGGTTTACCATCACACGCACGGTATCGGCATCATTGGCGTCGCCGCTGAGATCCGCCAGGTTCCATGCGTACATGCCGTCGAGAATGCCTGGCGGCGTGTAGCCGCCGACGGACTCGCCCACCGTGAAGGTCGCCTGCGCGCCCCAGCCCGCGGCGGTAAGCGCGGCCATCTGCGGCGGGACCGGGGTTTTGTCGGCGAGGACGGGAAGTGCACCGGCGAGCGCCAGTGCGGTAAGCATTGCCACGCCCGGCTTGCGGGCGAACGAGGGGCTTTTCAACATGGGGGTTATCCTCCTTGGGAACGGTTCCCCGACGGATCGGGTATCGATCAGCGCCATGGGGACGTACAAGTGTGGCGAGCGATTATGTCGCTTGCTTGACGCCACTGTGACAAGTTCGAGAACCTTGCGTTGAATTCGCGCGCTCCCTTGCGCCATGTCAAACGATGACGCTGCAGTTGGGCGTTGTATTCTGCTAGCCTTTTTCCTCGGTCTGCACAGCGACGAAACGTGGCGTATTCATGACAACCCTCACTCTCGCGATTAGCGGCAGCGGCGGCGCGGGAGCCATCTCCACCGGCGAACTGCTGCTGCAGTTGGCCGCCCGGAACGGCTGCTACGGCATGCTGAAGAAAACCTTCAGTCCGCAGATTCGAGGCGGCGAATCGGCTGCCATCCTGCGCCTCGGCGACGCGCCCGTGTCGACTATTCCCGCGAAGATCGACCTGCTGATTGCGCTGGACTGGCAGAACTTCGCGCGTTTCGCCGATGAGGTACCCATCGGCGACAGCACGCTGGTGCTGCAGGCCGGCCCAGGCGAGCCGCCACCCGGCATCCACAGCAGCAGGCTGTTCACCATCGACGCCGCGCAAAAGGCTGCGGACGCGGATTCGAACTGGGTAAATATGTTCGTGCTGGGCATGCTCGCGAGGGGCCTGGACTGTGCAAGCGAAACCGCCACGGAACTTCTCGCGGTGCGCCTGCAAAAACACGCGCAGGACACCACGGCGGCCGCGCGCCGCGCGCTGCTGGCCGGTTACGGCGAAGCGCTGCCGCAGCCGCTGCAGGCGCGGCTTCAGGCCCTGCACTGTGCGCCCGACGCCGCACGCGCAGATCGCTGGCTCGCCAGTGGCAACCAGATGGCGGCGCTCGGTGCGCTGGAGGCCGGTGTGCGCTTTGTGGCGGCCTACCCGATCACACCCGCCTCCGATCTGCTGGAGTGGCTGGCGCAGCATATCGAGCCGTACGGCGGTCATCTGGTGCAGGCCGAGGACGAACTCGCCGCGATCAATATGGTGATCGGCGCAAGCTTCGGCGGGGTGCCGGCGCTGACCGCCACGTCAGGCCCGGGCATGGCGCTGATGAGCGAATCGATGGGCCTTGCGGTGGCCAGTGAAACCGCGGCGGTCGTGGTCGACGTGATGCGCGGCGGGCCGTCGACCGGCATACCCACCAAGAGCGAGCAAAGCGACCTCAACCTCGCCCTCTACGGCCTGCACGGTGATGCACCGCACATTGTGCTGGCGGCGCAATCGATCGCAGACTGCCATTTCACCACCGCCTGGGGCGTACAGCTCGCCACCCAGCTGCAAACGCTGGTGATCGTGCTCAGCGATCAGTTCCTCGGCCAGTCGCTGCAGGTATTTGACGCGCCGGCCGACGCCTGCCCGCAGGCGGTGCTCAAACGCGCGGGTGACACCGAGCCCTACCTGCGTTATCGCGACACGGCGTCGGGGATTTCACCCATTGCGCTGCCGGGCGAACCGGGTCATATGTATACCGCCGAAGGCCTGGAGCATGGCGAGAACGCGATACCCTCACCGCGCTCGCTGGACCACCGCACGCAGCTGGACAAGCGTCAACGCAAACTCTCGGATTTCGATTTCGGCGAACGCTGGGCAGAACTTTCCGGCGAGGTAGAGGCGAGTACGCTCCTGATCTGTATGGGGTCGGTCAGCGCGGCGGCACTGGAGGCGCGGGCGCTGCTGGCGGACCAGGGGCAGGCCAGCGCGGTGCTCTGTCTGCGCCTGCTCGCGCCGCTCCCGCTGGCCACACTGCGCGAACTGCTAGACGCTGCCAGCCGCCTGCTGGTGATCGAGCACAATCATTCGGCACAGCTCTGGCATTACCTGCGCTCGCTACTCCCGCAATACCGCTTTGCAAGCCTGGCGCTGCCGGGCCCGACACTGATACAGCCCCGGGATATTCTCGCGGCATTGGAGCCCGCCCATGTCGCTTAAGGCGAAAGACTACAAATCCGGTATCAAGCCCATCTGGTGCCCCGGCTGCGGCCACTACGGCGTGCTGAACGCGATCACCAAGGCCATGGCGGCGCGCGAGCTGGACACCCACAACACCGCCATCATCTCCGGCATTGGGTGCTCTTCACGGTTACCCGCATACGTCAGCAGTTACGGCTTCCACGGTGTTCACGGCCGCAGCCTGCCGCTGGCCACCGGCCTGAAGGTTGCGCGTCCCGACCTGGAAGTGGTCGCGGTCGGCGGCGACGGCGACGGTTTCTCCATCGGCGGCAACCACTTCCTGCATGCCTGCCGCCGCAACGTGGACATCGTCTACATCGCGATGGACAACGAGGTGTACGGCATGACCAAGGGCCAGGCCTCTCCCACCAGCCCGGAAACCTGGCTCAGCGGCAAGCTCACACCCCACGGCACCGAGAACCGACCCTTTCAACCCTGCGCCATCGCGCTGGCGAGCGGCGCCGGTTTTATCGCACGCGGCTACAGCGGTGACCCGAACGGCCTGGCGCAGCTGATTTTCGAGGGCCTGGCTTTCCCTGGCTTTGCCTTCATTCATGTACTCAGCCAGTGTGTGACCTTCGTTCCCGAACAGACGGCCTGGAAGCAGCAGGTACATAGCCTGGACGATATTCCCTCGACCGCCGCCGAGGCGGCCGCGCTGATCCATGCCGACGACGGTTTCAGCAAAGGCATACTGTTTCGCAGCCCGCGACCGGTGTTCCCGCGAGAACATGCCAGCACCACCGCCGATCCACGGCAGGCCTTCGCCGTATGACCCGCGAGCTCATCACCAACCTGCCGCTGTTCCTTGCCCACAGCCTTGAGCTGGAGCAGGAATCGGCAGAGCGACTGCGCGAGTTCGCCGATACCATGCGCCATCATCAACAGGGGGAGCTGGCGGCACTGTTCGACGAACTGGCCGCCTTCAGTGATCTGCATACGCAGGAGATCGCGGCAGTCTGCGAGGGCATCGACCTGCCGAGGCTCAACCCCTGGGAGTTCGTCTGGCCGGGTACGGAAGCGCCGGAGACCAGCGGCTACGCGAGTCTGCGCTATGAAATGCAGCCGCAGGAAGCGCTGCGCCTCATGGCCGCGCAGGAAGGCGCGGCGGCCGATTTCTACGCGGATGTGGCGGCCCGGTCGCCCGACCCGGAGATCGTTAAACACGCGGCGGAGTTCGCCAGGGAGGAGCGCGAACACGAAGCACTCCTGCTTGAGCGACTGGCGACCCTGCAGGCGTCAGCAACCCTGGCGGCGCAGCCGGCGCCGGATATCGACCCGCCGCATCAACCGGAATAGGGAATCTCACATGCATCAGCTCGGCGCACTGGACAACCTGATGATCGCGGGTGAAATGCCCAACATCCCGCTGCACATGTCCGCGCTGATGATCTACGACACGCGCGGCAAACGCGGCGCCAGGCGAATCTACGACGCGCTGTTTTCCCGACTCGAGGACGTCGCGGACAATCACTTTCCGATTCTCCGCTGCCGGCTCGACGAGGTGCCCCTGAACCTGGACAAGGCCTACTGGGTGCGCGATACGCGCTTCGAACTGGGCTACCACATCAAGCGCATCGCGCTGCCACGCCCCGCCAACTGGCAGGAACTGTACCAGCTCTTCGGGCAGTTCCACGCCCAGCCGCTGGATCGTCAGCGGCCGCTGTGGGAACTCATGCTGGTTGAAGGCCTCGACAACGTGAAGGGTGTCCGCGGCGGCGGCACGGCCTTGTGCATGAAGATCCATCATTCCGTGGTGGACGGTAAGAGCGCGCTGCGATTGATCAGGGGGCTGCACAGCCCCGATCCGGAGCCCGAGGCCGCCACCTTCATCGAGCGTGAGCCGCCGCAACCTGCCGACGACCGGGAGTTTGCGCCGCCATCGCTGCTGGCAAAGCTGGGCCTGGCCTGGTGGCATGGCGTGGAGCGCCCGGTTGAACTGGTAGCAACCCTCGGCAAGCTGCTGCCCGGCCTGTGGCCGGGCCAGGATTCACGCGTGGCTCCCACCGCACCCGGGGGTGTGCCGCGCGTCGCCTTCAACCACCCGGTGGACGCCGATCGCGTGGTCGGCCATGTCCGCATGCACCAGCCAACGTTGAAGAAAGTCGCCAGGAAGTTCCACTGCACCATCAACGACATCGCGCTCTGCGTGGTCGCCGGCGCCCTGCGGGAACACCTCATGGCACAGGACAGCCTGCCGGAGCGGGACCTGCTGGCGCTGATGCCGATTGATATACGCCGGGAGCGCGAGGACGGCAGCATCGGCAATCAGGTCAGCGTCGCCAAGGTGTCGCTGTTCACCCACATGGATGATGTCGCGGAGCGCCTGCAGGCCATCAGTGAGCACGCGTCTGCGGGCAAGGCCGGCAGTCGCGAGGGCAGCAGTCGCGCCATGCTGGAACTGGTGGATGAAATCCACCCGGCGATTATTCTCGGGCTGGGTGACTGGCTGGTGTCCTCAGGCCACATCGATGACCTGCCGCAAACCGTGAATACGGTGGTGACCAATGTGCCGGGCCCACAGGGAGACGCCTACCTGGCGGGCGCGAAACTCGTGGATTACCTGGGCTTCGGCCCGCTGGCACCCAACATCGGGCTGTTCCACACGGTCTCCAGCGCGCAAGAGCACGTCAACATCAGCTTCCTCAGTACCGCCGCGTTCATGGCAGACGGCAAGGCCTACCGCAAGGCCCTGGAGAACGCGCTGCGGTCGGTGCTTGCGCTGGGTACCGCGCGCGGCAAACGCGGCGACAAAGGTTCAAACTAGCGGCCCACCGCAGCGCAGGCACGGTAAAAAATTAAACCGCGGCCTGATGGGGCCGGCGCCGCACTGCCCCGCCATCGACTCCAAGCATCCTCGCGCTTACACTCCTGTGTCGGTTCAATTCCACAAAGGACAATGCGCCATGAGATGGCTGTATCTTGGTATCGCACTGCTGCTCGGTGCCTGTTCCACGGGCGGCGTAACGGAGCGCGAGTACGATCTCACCGCAAGGCTCCCCACCACCTTCACCGGCACCCTGCCCTGCGCGGACTGCCCCGGCATTGACTACCACCTGAACCTGTTTCAAGACGGTGTGTTTTATCTGCGCATGCGCTACCAGGACAGGCCCGATGGCCAGTTTGACGACATCGGCCGCTATCTGCTGTCTGCCGATGGCAGCCTGCTTTCGCTGCAGGGCGGTCGCGAGGCGCCGCTGCGATTCACTGTTGAGAACCCGGATTCGCTGCGCCTGCTTGGCCTGGATGGCGCCGCCATCGTGTCTGAACTCAACTACAGCCTGCAACGTCAGGCTGCGCTGTTGCCGATTGCACCGCGGCTCCTGATGCGCGGCATGTACCGGTACATGGCGGATGCAGGGCGCTTCACCGAATGCATCACCGGGCGCGACATGCCCGTGGCCACGGAGGCGGACAATGCGGCAATGGAGGCGGCCTACAGTCAGGCGCGCTCCGCGCCGGGCGCGCCATTGCTGGTCAGCGTGGAAGGGCAGATCGCCCCGCGCATGCCCATGGAAGGCGCGGGCCCGGTAGACACCCTGGTGCCGCAGCGTTTCATCAACGTGTTCCCGGGCGAGACCTGCGCGAGCGGCATGGCGGACACCCCGCGGCGCAGCCCGGGTGAGGCGGCGCAGATTCGCTTCACCGGTCAAGCGCCAGGCATACCGGATGCGTCCGGCCCGCACCCATCAACCCTGATTCTCTCCATTCCGACAAGCGGCGAGGCAAGCGCATGAATCCCAATCTCAGCGGCAAACTGTTGCGTTCCTACGAGGCTGTCAGCGCCTTTGATGAAACCACGGAGGTACTGGTGTGCGGCTACGGCGGCGCCGGGGCTGCCGCGGCACTGGAGGCCAGTGCGGGCGGTGCGCGCGTGATGATTCTGGAGCGCGCCAGCGCCGGCGGCGGCTCCACCGCCATGTCGAGTTGCGAAATGTATCTCGGCGGGAACGGCGGCACCGCGCTGCAGCAAGACCTCGGGCTCGAAGACAGCAGCGACAACATGCTCGCCTACCTGCGCGAGGCGCTTGGCCCGCATGGCGACGATGCAAAGATCCGCTCCTACGTGGAGGGCGCTGCGGCGCACTTCGACTGGGTCGAATCGCTGGGGGTACCTTACAAACGCGCCGCGTTTCTGGAGCGCACCGTGGTGCCGCTAACGGATGAATCACTGCTGTACACGGGCAACGAGAAATCGCACCCCTTCAACACGGTGGCCACACCGGTGCCGCGCGGCCATGTCCCTTCGAAGGAAGGCGATGAGGGGGGGCGCATCTTCATGGATGCGATCATGCGGCATGTGGCCGCGGCCGGCGTTGAGGTGGTGAACGACTGCCGCGTGGTCGCCCTGCTGGCGGACGCTGACGGCGCCGTGCGCGGCGCTATCGCCAAACGCGATAACCGGGAGATTGCCATCCGCGCCGAGCGGGCCGTCATCCTCACCACCGGCGGCTTCGTGATGAATGAGGCAATGACCCGCCAGTACATGCCGGAGATACATGAATACGCGGTGCCCTACGGCAACACCTACGACATGGGCGACGGCATCGTGCTCGGCCTGGCCGCCGGCGGCCAGGCGATCAACATGGATCAGGCATTCATGTCATTCCCGCTCTACCCGCCCGCGAAGCTGACCTTTGGCATCCTGCTCAATGCGCATGGCCAACGCTACGTCAACGAGGATGCCTACCTCGCCAGACTGGCGTGGTTCTCTTGCCAGCAACCCGGGCAAAGGTTTTATCTGCTGGCCCAGGAAGAGGACTTCGAAGCGTCTTACTACCTGGAACGGCCACCCATCATTGCCACGGGTAACAGCGTCGAGGAACTTGCCGCAGAATCACCCTTTCCCGAGGGCGTGCTTGAACAAACCGTCGCTTACTACAACAGGCACGCAGCGCAGGGCAACGACCCGCTGTTTCACAAGACCAGCGAGTGGCTGAAACCGCTCGACAAACCGCCCTTTGCGCTCGTCGAGTACTCCGCCAGCGAGATGAAGGCGATCATCATGCCGGGCACTGTCGGCCCGCTGATATTTACCCTCGGGGGTCTTAAAACGCAGGTTAGCGGCGAGGTACTGGATTTAAACGACCAGCCCATTCCCGGGCTGTTCGCCGCCGGCCGCGCCACCGCAGGACTGCCGCGCACGGCGAAAGGCTACGCCAGCGGCATGTCGGTGGGCGACGCCACCTTCTTCGGCCGGCTGGCGGGGCGTGCGGCGGCGTCCCACCGTCGCACGCCCTGAGTGCCACGCAGGGTAACCCCTGCGTGGCCATACTCCGGGGGTTGCAACCCTAAGAGGAGCGGGCGCGTACTAGCTTCACATCCCACACGCTGGCGGTGCCCTGTTCGCAGCTCGCGACATCGCGCAGGGCCTCCATGCCCTTCTGCCAGCCGCCGCGCACATACAACTCGTAGGCCGCAAAATACGCCGACCAGCTACTGAAGGTAGACACACCCCAGTAGTCGAACTCATGGGCAGGGCTACCCAGCATCGGGACAAACACCCAGTTCGAGTTTTTCGCACCCATATCGCGCATGGCGCTGGAATACTGCCTGTGCGCCGCCAACACCTTGTCGAAATCACTGCCCTCGGCGATGCTACAGCGTGTGAACATCACCACACCGCTCCCCGGGGGGCCATCTGGCGCATTCACTTCTACCGAGGATGCCAGGCCGTGCGAGCCGCAGTCCACCACCTTGTCGAAGTCCTGCTGGATGTCCTGTCCGCTTGCTATCCAGGCGTCGAGGCCCGCACCCATGGCATCACCGGATGTGTTCGACCCCAGCCAGACGACCTGCGGCAGTTCGCCGAACTGCCCGAACCTGGGCGTAAGTATCCACGCTGAGTAGCCGGGATCGTTTTTGTCTGCCCAGCTGCGGAAACGGTCCGCAACCTGCATCAGGTCTTTCATATCCTTGCCGGGCTGCATGTTGCAGTAGAACGCCTCAACCGGTGCCGGCGGGGTTGTGGCGGCGTCCTGGGCCACTGCGAACTGGGTCCAGCCAGATGCTGCGAGCGATAAGGTCAGGGCTGCTGCTGTTTTCCATGTCATCGTTATTATCCTCTGTGGCTTGAAAGCCCGCACTCGGATACCACGATGCAGGTAACCCTTTAGACTAGTTCACGCGGGGAATAGCACAAGCGGTGATTTTTCGGCGCGTAATGCTCAAAAGCGGTACGTCAGCGACGCGCCATAGCTGCGCGCCTTGCCGGGCAGGCGCACCCAGGTGTTGGCGTTCTGTGTGGTGGATACCCAGTAGTACTCGTCGGTCAGGTTGGAACCCCACAGTGCCAGCTCCCAACTACGATCCAGGCAATACAGTGAAACCCCGGCATTCAGCAGCGTATAGGCATCGATTCGCGCGAGCTCGTTGGCCTCGAGATCGCCCTCCGAGTTCGACTGATAACGGCTGTTGAGATTGAAACCGATGCCGAGCGCGTCCGTCAGCGGCCGGTCGTAGAGCAGCGTGAGCGTGGCGGTCACGTCCGGACTGTAGAGAAACTCGGCACCGCTGGCATTCGAGGGCTGGCCGCTGGAGTCGATGCCCTCGTACTCAAGCACCTCGGTGTGCAGCAACGTGGCGGCGGCCACTGCGGTAAGGTGTGTTGTCACGCGCAGACTCACTTCGGTATCCAGGCCATACGCCTCGGATTCCGGTACATTCGCCAGCCGGCCGAGCACGGTGAATATCGGGTCCGCGAAGTACACCGAGAGCTGCTTGTCTTCGTAGTCGTAGTAGAACGCCGACGCGTTCAACTGCATACGCTGGTCGAGCAGCGTGGATTTCACGCCGATTTCGTAGGCCAGCAGCTTTTCCTGCCCCACCGGCGCATTCTGCGTGGCGATGTTGGCGGCATTCACCGGCGTCGTACCCGATTTGGCGCCCTGCGAAACGGAAGCGTACACCAGGCTGTCGGCACCCGCCGACCATTCAAGGCCAAGACGCCAGGCCAGGTTGTCTTCATTCAATTCAGATTCCACCAGCCCGAACTGCCCCTGCTCCGGGTCGAAGGTCGTGCAGTCGCCCTCGCCGATCTCGTCTGCGAGCGTGCCGTAGCTGGTGGCAAACAGCGACCGGAAGGTCACGTTTACCGCGGGCAGCATGTTGCCGTTGAAATCGCGCGAGCAGCCCGAGTAGTCCTGGCTGTCTTCGGTGTAGCGCAGGCCAGCGGTCAGTGCGAGCGTCTCGTTCAGCGCGAATGTGCTGCTGCCAAAAACGCTCCAGGACTGCACGTCGATATGCGCTTCGTCGCGAAACGTGCGAAAGGCCTGGCTGGCTTCAACCGGCGTGTAACCGCCGCTATTGAACGGGCTGCCCAGCAGCGGCACGGTGAACGTCCGGATCAAACCCACGTTGGCGTTGTCGCCCAGCAGCGTGCGGTTGGAATCCAGCAGTTCATCCTCGGCGTAATAGGCGCCCAACACCCAGGAGGCTGCATCGGTTTCACCTTCCAGTCGCAGCTCCTGCGAGAAACTCTCGATGTCGCCTTCGAGTTTCTGCAGCAGTATTTCGTTCGGTACGCCACCGAAATCCACCAGCGCCTCGCGCGTCATGTCATGGTAACCGGTGAGCGCCACCATACGCAGCGCATCGCCCAGGGCGTAGTCCACATGCAGTTTGAACGCGTGCAGTTGACTGTCCTGTGCGAGATCGCCGCCCAGGCCGAGACCCGTACCGATATCCGCGCTGCGCACGGCGCGCGGCGCCCAGTCAGCCTGGTCGTTCGCATCCGGCTGGTTGTTGGCGAGGTAATCGGCTAGCCCGGGCGCGTTGAACGGACTCCCGGCGGTGGCATCGCTCAAACCAATCCCCTGCGACGCCAGCGTGTCGGATTCGTTGCGCCAGCCGTTGTAAGAAAAGTCCACTCGCAGCCGCTCGTCCGGCGTCCACGCCAGCGCGGCGCGCACGCCGAGGTTATCCACCTTACCCACTTCGCCCTGCCCGTTCTGCGAGCGCTGCCAGCCGTCGCTGCTGTTTTCACTGCGCAGGGCGAGCCGAGCGGCAAGACGCTCCGTCAGCGGCCCACTGAGCATGCCCTCTACATTGCCGGTGCCGAAGTTGCCCAGTTCAAGCCGCGCCAGGCCTTCAACGCTATCGGTCGGTTTGTGGGTGACCAGGTTGATCAGGCCCGCAGTGGTGTTTCGACCGAACAGCGTGCCCTGGGGGCCCTTGAGCACTTCCACGCGCTGCAGATCGAACACCGGGCCTGAATTCAGGATCGGGTAGGGATACGCCACCTCGTCCATGTAGGTGCCCACGGTCGACGTGGCGGACATGTTGATGGTATTGAAGCCGATGCCGCGCAGCGTATAGGTGGGCACACCCTGATAGCTGCGTGCCAGCGAGAAACTCGGCACCACCGCCGTCAGGCTCTCCACACTGTTGATGCGCAGTCGCTCGAGCCGCTCCCCGGTGAAGGCCTGCACATCCATGCCCACATCGTTGGCGGTTTGTTCGATGCGCCGCGCGGTGACGATCACCATCTCCAGCGGCAATGCGGTTTTCTCAGGCGCCAGGCCGGTGGATGCATCATCGGCGACCACCGCGCCAGGCCATCCCAGTGTCGCGGCGAGCGATATCGCCGGCACGCGGCAAGAGAGAATCAATGAACGCTTCACGCTATCGTTATCCTTATGAGTGATCCTGTCCGGGCAGTGAAGAAGCCCGCTACCACCTGACTTTAGTTCCCGCGCCAGAGGTGGTCAAATGGCGAACGACACCGCGCATCAGTGAGGATCCCATGGAAACCCGCTATACCTTCTGCAGAACCTGTGAAGCCACCTGCGGCCTGGAAGTGGATGTCGAGGAAAACCGTGTGCTTGCCATTCGTCCCGACAAAAAACACGTCGTCAGCAAAGGTTACTCCTGCGTAAAAGGCATTCACTTCGACAAGGTGCAGAACAGCCCCGATCGCATCACCACGCCACAAAAACGCGTGGGCGCACGCTGGCAGGCCATCAGCTGGGAGCAGGCGCTCGCCGAGATCGGTGGCAAGATTCGCTCACTCGCCGGGCAACACGGCCCCGACAGCGTGGCACACCTGGTGGGTTCGGCTGGCGGCGCCAACCTGCTGGCGCCGATGTTCCGCAACGCCTTCTACCAGGCTCTGGGATCGCGCCGCATGTACGGCACGGGAACCTGCGACACCACCAACAAATTCCGCGTCTGTGAAGACCTCTACGGCTCGCCTTTTCGCCTCGCATACCCGGACATCGAGAAGACTGAGTTCGTGATGATTCTTGGCGCCAACCCGGCGGTTTCCGGCAACACCCTGTATCACCTGCCCGCATCGGTGAAGCGCTTCAAGGCCATCGTCAAACGCGGCGGGCGTGTGGTGTTCATCAATCCCCGGCGCATCGAATCGGCGCTGGCCGGCGAGCATTTCTTTATCCGTCCCGACACCGACGTGTACTTCCTCGCCGCATTCTGCCGCGAGCTGATTCAACGCGGAGACATCGACGAGGTCGCCATCGACGCGCACATGCAGGGCTTCGACGCCCTGAGTGCCGCCGTTGCCGAGTGGACGCCGGAGCGCCAGAGCGAGGTGACCGGCGTAAGCGCCGATGCGCTGCGAGCGCTGGTGAGTTCACACAGCGCAGCCAATGGCGCGTGTTTATACATGGCGACCGGCGTCAACCAGGGCCGCCACGGCACGCTCTGCTTCTGGCTCCTCGAAGCCATCAATGCCATCTCCGGTAACCTGGATCGCGCAGGCGGCATGCTCATGGGCGAAGGCCTTGTCGACATGGCGAAGCAGGTGAAGGAGGAAGGACTGCTGACCACGCGCAGTGATCGCGAGGATGGCCTCGTGAGCATCGTTGGCCTGCAACCGTCAGGCATGCTGGCGGAAGATCTGGAGAGTGGTCGCGTGCGCGGCATGATCGTCGAGGCCAGCAATCCCCTGCTCGCCTGCTCCAACCCCAATGGCAGGCTGGACAGGGCGTTCGCCGGGCTGGAGCTGCTGGTGAGCATCGACCTGTTTCGCAATGAGGTGGGCAGCCTGGCGCATTACGTGCTGCCCGCCCCTACCTGGCTGGAGCGTGCGGAACTGCCCTACGCACTGCAGAGCTTCGCCGCCTGCACGCCGGTGCCGTACATGTCGTATTCCGATGCCGTGGTAGAAGCTCCGCCACAAGTGCGCCATGAATGGTGGATCTACAGCCGGCTGGCGGAGGCTTCCGGGGTTACCCTCTTCGGCAAGCGCTGGCTGGCGGCGCTGCTCAAGCTCAATACGCGTCTCGCCTATGCCCGGCCGCGCTGGCTGCGCCACCTGGCGCTGACCCCGGAGCGTATGATCGACGGCATGTTACGCAAGGGCGGCCTGCCGGGGCGCCGCAAATTTCGACGCCTGTTTCGCCACGGCATGCTGCTGAGCGCCAACCGCGGCGGCAATTTCCTGGGTACCGGGCGCGTACTCACCGACAACGGCAGGGTGCAGCTTGCCCCACAGGCCTACCTGGACACCTTCGCCAGCACCGTGGCGCGGCGTTTCGATGAGGAACTGGCGCGACGCGACGAGTTCAAGCTGATCGGCAAGCGCGAAATCAAGCGCATGAACACGTCGTCGGCGAACGTACCGCGACTGGTCAAGGACACCACCAACTATGCCTGGCTGAGTAAGCCCGACGCCGCCGATATCGGGGTGCAGGCGGGTGACGAGGTGACCGTGCGCTCGGCGTTCGGCAGCATCCGGATTCCGGTCAAGATCAGTGACGAGATGATGCCGAGAACGATAGCCATTCCCCAGTGCTGGGGCCATGGCAGGGCAGACGGGCTGCGCCATGCGCGCGCGCATCCCGGCGTGAATTCCAATTACCTGGCGGGAGACGGCGTCGACAACATCGAGGCGCTGTCAGGGATGTCACACCTGTCGGGTATTTTCGTCAAGATCGAGCGCGCCGGCGACACGCTCGCCAGCACATAGTCCGGACAATAAACAGGGTCAATTGTAGCGATTGCGAAATTATATCTCCACGACCCCGGCAATAGTCTATATTTATGCCCACAGATCACTGACCCCGACCCATTGAAGGAGACACCTCTATGCGTCCACTGAAAAAACCCCTCGCCGCCTCCCTGGCACTGGCGCTGTCGCTGGCAGCGCACTCCGGCATGAGCGCCGCACAAAGCGAGCAGGCAAAGCCAAACCAGTTCTGGTGGCCGGAGCAACTCAACCTGTCGCCGCTGCGCGACCACGACGCATCCTCCAACCCCTACGGTGAAGATTTTGACTATGCGGAGGCCTTCGCCAGCCTCGACTTCGACGCGCTGAAAGCCGATCTGCGCAAGGTAATGAAGGATTCACAGGATTGGTGGCCGGCGGACTGGGGCCACTATGGCCCACTGTTCGTGCGCATGTCCTGGCATGCAGCCGGCACCTACCGCGTAACAGACGGCCGCGGCGGCGCCGGCGGCGGCCAGCAGCGTTTTGACCCCCTCAACAGCTGGCCGGACAACGCCAATCTCGACAAGGCGCGACGCCTGCTGTGGCCGCTCAAGCAGAAGTACGGCCGCAGCCTCTCATGGGCCGACCTGCTGGTGCTCGCCGGCACCGTGGCCATGGAAGACATGGGCTTCAAGACCTTCGGCTTTGCCGGTGGTCGCGCGGACGACTGGGAACCGGATCTTGTCTACTGGGGCCCGGAAGCCGACATGATGGGCCACGCTCGCTTCGACAAGGATGGCAATTTGCAGGAGCCCCTGGGCGCGACCCACATGGGCCTGATCTACGTCAACCCCGAGGGCCCCAACGGCAACCCGGACCCACTGCTGGCGGCCGAGCACATTCGCGTGGCCTTCGGCCGCATGGCCATGAATGATGAAGAAACCGTTGCCCTCATCGCCGGCGGTCACACCTTCGGCAAGGTACACGGCGCGCACTCGCCGAAGGACTGCGTGGGTGCAGAGCCCGCTGCCGCCAGCCTGGAGGAACAGGGGCTGGGCTGGAGCAGCAAATGTGGCAAGGGCAATGCCGAGGACACCGTGACCAGCGGTCTCGAGGGCGCCTGGACCGCTGCGCCCACCCAGTGGAGCATGATGTACCTGCAGAACCTGTTCGCCTTCGAGTGGGAACTCACCAAGAGCCCCGCCGGCGCGCACCAGTGGATCCCCAAGGACGGGCAGGCCGCCAACACGGTGCCCGACGCCCATGTGGAAGGCCTGCGCCATGCGCCCATCATGCTGACCACCGACCTGTCGCTGAAGGCAGATCCGGTGTACCGCGAAATCTCGCAGCGCTTCCTGAACAATCCCGCGGAGTTCGAGGATGCCTATGCGCGAGCCTGGTTCAAACTGACCCACCGCGACATGGGGCCGCGCGCGCGTTACGTGGGCAGCGAAGTGCCCGCGGAAGCGCTGAGCTGGCAGGACCCGATTCCCGAGGTGGATCACCCGCTGGTCGGCGAGCGTGACATCGAGAAGCTCAAGGAGCAGATTCTTGCATCTGGCCTGACGGTGCCCGAGCTGGTGCGCACCGCCTGGGCATCTGCTGCCAACTATCGCGGCACGGATATGCGCGGCGGCGCGAATGGCGCACGCCTGCGTCTGGCGCCCCAGAAAGACTGGGCGGTCAACAACCCTGCGGAGCTGAGCAAGGTGTTATCGACCCTCAGCGACATCCAGCAGGACTTCAACGACGGCAAGCGCCGCCATGTGTCACTCGCCGACCTGATCGTGCTGGGCGGCGCCGCCGCTATCGAGAAGGCGGCCGCCGACGCCGGTTACGAGGTGGAGGTACCCTTCAACCCGGGCCGCGCTGACGCCAGCCAGGCGCAGACCGATGTCGAATCGTTCGCGGTACTCGAGCCCAAGGCAGACGGTTTCCGCAACTACTATAGCGACGAAGCCCGCATGAGCCCCACCGAAAGCCTGGTGGATCGCGCGGACCTGCTGACACTCACCGTGCCGGAAATGACGGTACTGGTGGGCGGACTGCGTGCACTCAACGCCAACTACGGCGGCGCGCAGCACGGGGTATTCACCGATCGCCCGGGAACGCTGAGCAACGACTTCTTCGTCAACCTGCTGGACATGTCCACGCAGTGGACGAAGTCTGCCGAGGCGCAGGGTGTGTATGAAGGTCGTGACCGCAAGACTGGCGAGCTGAAATGGCGCGCCACGCCGGTTGACCTGATCTTCGGTTCCAACTCGGAGCTGCGCGCGATCGCCGAAGTGTATGCCTCGGACGACGCGGCGGAGATGTTCGTAAACGATTTCGTGGAAGCGTGGAGCAAAGTGATGACGCTGGATCGTTTCGATCTCTAGTACGCCGCTCCACCGGCAGTGACTGCGGGCGCGACGGGTTTCACCCTCGCGCCCGCCTTACCATTCGGGCTACGGACATCGTCTCTCGGGCCTGCCTGTCAGTCGCCATGGAATACGCCGCCAGCCCCGCAGGGAGCAGTACCACTACAGCAGCATGAAAAGCCCCTGCAACATTGCAACAATCGCCAGGCACAGGCCAACCAGCAACGCTAGCAGGAAAGCAATCAGCAACCACACAGCCGCCAGGCTGCGGGCTTTCACCCGGCCCGGGTTTGCCGCATAGCGCTCCAGAATGCGCACATTGCGCTCATTCGCCTTGAACGCCATGTCAAACAGATCACCGATCACCGGTACGCTGCCAACCACCACTTCCAGCAGTACGTTGGCCAGCAGTCGCAGCATGACGGGCAGGCTCACGCCACCGCGCCAGGCATGGATGAGAATCACACTGGAGAAGATGGCGCCTGCAATATCGCCGAGACCGGGGACCAGGCCAATCACGCTGTCGAGACCGATGCGGGCGCCGAAGGGCAGACGAATGGAACTGTCCATCAGGCGCGCGTAGCGCCTGAGCCAGGTCATATTCAGGGCGATATCAGTGCCCGGTGTTTCCTGCGCCATACTGTCGTCCACTCCTGTTAACGCATACCGCTTTCGTGCCCTTAACGACACGCGTCTGTCATCACCGCAACGCCGGCTTCGAACAGCGCTCTGCCAGGGCCTGTTCACACTCTCCGAGCTGGCCCTAGGCAAACGGGGTCAGCAGCAGCGTTCGCCGTATCTTCTCACACACCGCACGCGCCACGCCCGCGTCGCGAGCAAACTGCGGCCAGCGCGACACCGCATCCTGCACCTCGGCAACAATGGCCTGCGCCCGCCCGCGCTTCATTGAAGCGGTTCGGGCGCAGGCCTGGAAATCCTCCAGCGTAAACCCCTCCCGCTTGCCGTTCATACTCATCTGGTGCGAGGCCGTCCAGGCGCCCTGCGGATTGAAACTGTAGGTCACATCGAACGCCGGTGACAGCGCCCAGCGGCCCGCCTTGTCCATCAGGAAGGCGATGTTCTTGACGTGGTCATCCTGGTTTCGCGCCACGATGTTGAATGCCATGCGCCGAAACTGCTGCTCGATAGCCTGCATGGGCAACTGCAGGCGACGCATCACCAGCAGCGCCTGCTCGTAACTGTGCGCGCCCGCCAGGTTGAAATCGTAATGGGCCAGCGCGCACAGCGATTGCATGTGCACTTTCTCCCCGTTGGCGAGCCTGTCGAAGCGTCGCGTCATGAAGTGACAGCGTCCGCTCTCCTCAAACAGCCGACATTCGCTGATGTCGATACCGCAGGCGCGCGCCATCAGGTAATACGCGTACTCGATCAGCCCGTAACCCCTGGGGTCTTCCAGTTCCTTGTCACGGTTGCCGCTCACCCCGTCGAACTTCAGCAGCCAGTACTCGAAGCCGTCGTCGGAGGGCAGTTGGCCCGAACGTACCTCGTTGGTTTGCGGGTTCCAGGCGATCACGGCCTTGGCGCGCGCCCCGCCGGCGGACGTACCGACGCGCAGGATGTCACGCAGGGCGGCGGCCTTGCCGGCACCCGCGAACGTGGCTCGCAAGTCATTGCGGTGGGTCAGCACCTCGGATGCCAGCGCAACCAGTTCGTCCACCTCGACACGATTCGCCTGCCGGGCCCTCGGCCCGATGGCCGGCACGAATTCCAGCGCGCCCATACCGCGCTCGCCGATATAACACAGCCGCTCCACCGCATTGAACGTGTCGGGCGCGCGCCCCTGCGCAGCGAGCCACGCATCGATCAGCGCGTTTCCGAATTTGTCCGGGAGCGAATCGGCCAGCAGGCCGGGCAGGCCGAGGAAGGTGGTACGCGACAGGCCCGGAAACCGATACACCTGCCCGGACAAGGGCATCACCAGCGGCGCCACCTGGATGTCGCTGCGGGCGAAGGCGGAATCGTATTCGAACGCAGCGACCTCTTCGCCATCGCCCAGGGAGACCGCGCCGATCGTTCTCCCCCACAGCCGCACCTCCGCCACGGTGGTCATGGGTCATCCTTCCACTGCCAGGGGTCCGGCGGCGCTTGACCGACGCGCGGCCTTGACGCCCGCTGCCGCTGCCGACCCTTGCGCTTGAGCAGCTCCATGGGGCGGGGCGATGCTTCGGGCACCAGGGCTTCCAGGCCAGGCATGGCGTCCAGCACCCGCAGCACCCGGATCAGGCTGGAAAGCTGGGATGAATGGCCCGCCTCCATGCGCTCCAGTGTGCGCTTGGCAATGCCCGCCTGCTCGGCCACAACGGCCTGGGTGAGTTGCAGGTCGAGACGCCGGCGGGCGATGCGCTTGCCGATTTCGGCGAGAATGCTCTCGTCTGTCAGCTCTTTGGATATTTTCATAGTCGCAATATATTACGACTAGAGCAAATTTTTCTCAATAAATCGCAGTTTTTAACGATTTCTGATAATTTTACAATTCGTCAATTATTACGAATAATATATTAGTATCGAATTAAATCGCTTTTTATTGCGAATAATAGTTTGCACCACACCTGATTGAGCCGGCATTTCGCCGTGGTGTGCGCAAGCTCGACACACAACCCCTGTCCGGGGCGACGGCAGCTAAGCCTCGAGCGGTATCGGGAGCGCCACCCCCAGCCGCTCCGCCCAGGGCTGGATATCGCGCATAATCGACGGGTAGAGATCCACCCCCTGCGCCAGTTGTTCGCTGCGCCGCTGCCAGGCTCGCTGCCCCGGCACGCGAACCGGCGGCGCACCCGCAGCCACCCGGCTGTTCCGGCAGAGATCGCGTATGGCGGCGGCCTGTCGCCTGAACGCCAACGCCTCACCAAAGGCCGCCGGGTCTATCAGTTGAATGTAGACCGAATTGGCCTCGCCGTCCGCGGCGCAATCGTCGGCACGCCCGTAACCGCCCAGCGCCATCGTCAGCATTTCGCTCAACAGGCACAGCGCATAGCCTTTATAGCCGTGATCCAGGCCGCCAATGGGCATGATGCTGCCTGGCGGGTCGCTCTCGCAGGCGGCCGGGTCGTCGGTGGCGTTGCCCTGGTTGTCGAGCAGACACTGCTGCGGCAGGCGCCGGCCCTCGCGCAGTGCCCTGCTCACGTAGCCGCCGGCGGTGATCGACAGGCTGATATCGAACAGGAGGGGGTAGTCGTCCGCGGGGGCAGCAAAGGCCAGGGGGTTGGCTGAAAACACCGGCTCGATGCCGCCGTACGCGTTCACCGTTTTCTCTGCAGGCGTCGAGCAGGTCATAAACACCGCATAGCCGGCATCCAGTATCTTCGGGCAATAGGCGGCAAGGCTGGCGATGTGCTGACTGCGGCGCAGGGTGGCCGCCACCACGCCACGCTCGGCGACGCGCGCCATCAACTGCTCGATGGCCAGCGACACCACCCACGGCCCCGGCAGAAAGTTCGCATCCCAGTTGAACACACTGCCATGGTCTGCCAGCACAGCAGGCTCACCTTCGGCGCGGGATTCACCGTCTACCAGCCATTGCAGGTTGCTGGCTACGCGGTTGGTGCCGTGTGTGGTGAAACCCAGCAGATCGCCTTCGATGAATACCTCGGCCATGCGCGCGGCGCGTTCGCGGGGGAGGCCGGCTCGTGCAAACAGCGTGGTGACGAACTCCATCAGCGCAGGATAACTGTAACGTGATACCACCTGATCCCATCCCCACTGCAGCCCTGAAAGTCTGGCAAGGTTGACACAGGCACTTTGCAATCACAAACTGACTCCGGCGATGTTCGTTGACACGCCTCTCATTCGGCAGCACCCCACCAGGGGCATGTCAGGCTGCCATGCACACACCGGCTCTTCAGGGGTCGACCCGTTTCGCGACGTGCAGCACTTCGCGCCGCGACTTATTGCAACACACGCACCGGGGATACCATGAATCACGAATTGCTCTCACAATCCGCCGTGCAACTGCTCGCGCACTACCGCCGCAAAAGCCTTTCACCCGTAGAGGTCACGCGCGCGATGCTGGACCAGGTGAAACGACTCAATCCCGTCGTCAATGCGTTCTGCCTGGTGGACGAGGACACGACCCTGGCACTGGCGCGAGACGCAGAGCAGCGTTACATGGACGGCACCGCCAACGGTCTGCTGGACGGCGTACCCGTTGCGGTCAAGGATGTGTTCCTGACGACCCTGTGGCCCACCCTCAAGGGCTCGAAAACCATTCAGGCAGCATCCACGCTCGACAAGGAGGCGCCCGCAGTGGCGGCACTGTCGCGTCACGGCTATGTGCCGCTGGGTAAAACGACCACCCCGGAATTCGGCTGGAAAGGCGTGACTGACAACCCGATAGACGGCATCTCGCGCAATCCGTGGAACCCCGACAAAACCCCGGGCGGTTCCAGCGGCGGCAGCGGCGCGGCGGTGGCGCTCGGCATGGGGCCGCTGGCGCTGGGCACCGACGCGGGCGGCTCCATACGCATCCCGGCCGCGTTTTGTGGCGTTGTCGGCCACAAACCCACCTTCGGCGAAGTCCCACACTGGCCGGCGAGCCCGTTCGGCACGCTCGCCCACGCCGGACCGATGACCTGGACGGTGGAAGACTGCGCGCTGATGATGAACGTGCTGACCGAAGCCGATGATCGGGATATCAACGCAGTGCCACGCCGCGGCATCGATTACCTGGAGGCACTCCGCCCCGGCGAAAGCCTCGCCGGACTGCGCATCGCCTACAGTGCCGGGCTTGGCTACGTGGACGTAAACCCGGAGGTGGAAGCGGCGGTAAAGAATGCCGTGGCAGTGTTCAAATCGCTGGGCGCCAGCGTGGTGGAGACAGATCCGGGCTTTGCCAGCCCCATGGCCGCCTTCGGCCACCTGTTTTACAGCGGTGCGGCCAACGCCATGCGCGACCTCGGGGCCAGCAAACGCGCGTTGATGGACCCGGAACTGGTCAAGGTGGCGGAGAAAGCCGGCAAGCTTTCGATGCTGGATTACCTGGACGCGGTGAACAAACGCGCCGCGATCACCGAGCGCATGGCCACGTTTCACCGCAAGTACGATCTGCTGCTCACGCCCACCCTGCCGCTCACCGCCTTCACCGCGGGCCGCGAGGTTCCTGAAGACTGGCCGCATACCCGCTGGCCATCCTGGACGCCCTTCACCTACCCGTTCAACATGACGGGCCAGCCGGCGCTGTCGGTGCCCTGCGGCTTCGACAGCAATGATCTGCCCATCGGCCTGCAACTTGTCGGGCGGCGCTTCGACGACGCCTGTGTGCTGCGCGCGGGACACGCCTACCAGACGGCCGCCTCACTCACCGACCGCCGACCGGCGCTGTTCGCGGAGGCCTGAACATGCCCGAGCTGGATATCGATTTTTACGAGTCGGAAGACCCGTTGTGGAATCCCGCACTGCACACCATACCCGTGCCCGGCATCCGCAAGATGGTCAACCTCGCCGCCACCATGGACGATGTTGTGCACCTGTCACTGGGACAGCCCGACATGCCGGCGCCAGAGCACGTGGTGGAGGCCACCGTCGCCGCGCTGCGCGCGGGGCAAACCGGCTATACCATGGACGCGGGCCTGCCGGAGCTGGTGGAGGCGCTGGCCGAATACTATGGAGAGCGCTGCCAGCGGCGCCTGTCTGCCGACAATATCCTGATCACTACCGGCGCTACCGAAGCGCTGTATCTCGCCCTCACGGCCGTGTCCGCCCCCGGCCGGGAGTTCCTCGTGGTCGATCCGGCATTCATGCTCTACGCGCCCCTCATACGCATGAACGGTGGCGAGGTGCGCTACCTGCCGACCTCCGCAGACAACGGGCACCAGCTCGACCCGGACGAGGTGATCGATGCCATGAGCGTGAATACCCACGCCATCGTGCTCAATTCCCCGAGCAATCCCACCGGCACGGTGTACCCACGCGCAACCATCGAGGCTATCGTGCAGGAAGCCGCCTATCGCGGAATCTACGTGATCAGCGATGAGGTTTACGATCACCTCGTTTTCGACGACCTCGAGTATGCCAGCGTGCTGTCATGCTGCAGCGACCTGGATCACGTGATGGTAGTCAGCAGCTTTTCCAAAACCTTCAGCATTCCCGGCCTGCGCGTCGGCTGGCTCATTGCCAGCCAGGGCGCCATCAGGAAACTTCGTCGCTACCATATGTTCACCACCACCGTGGCAAGCACGCCTGCGCAGTGGGGCGGCGTGGCGGCGCTGCGCGGCGAGAAATCCTTTCTGGACACCGTGCGGCAAACCTATCAGCAGCGCCGCGACCTGCTGATGGACCTGATCGGGCAAACGCCCAACCTGCAGGGTTACCGACCGCAGGGCGCGTTCTATATGTTCCCGTCCCTGCCCGAGGGCATCAACGGCAGCAATGTGGCACTGCGCCTGCTGCGCGAGACAGGGGTATGCACCATTGGCGGTGACACCTTCGGCGAGAGCTGCAGTAACGCGTTACGCATCAGTTATGCCACCAGCACGGAAGAAATACAGCGCGCGTTTGAACGCATCATCCCCTGGATGGAAAAGCAGGACTTCGCCTAGCGCCGGGCAGGCGACGGCTTTCATCAATCCGCCGCCGAGGGCGCATTCTTTGGAGCATAGAATACGCGCGGCGCGGGAATATCGGCGTCGGTGCACGGATCAATGGGCCAAACCGGGGTTCGCCGGGACGCAAACGGCAGGCTGGCAAAGTTCACACTGCGTGAACACGGGCTGTCGCAGTACAGGATGCGCGCCGCGATAGGCTCGAACGCTTTGTAAAAATGTTGTGCGGATTTCAGCACGACAACACGCTTTTCTCGTGGCTCAAGCCCCACTTCGCGGAACAGCCGCGGCCCGAACACCTGCTCGCGATAGGCACTGACCACAATATCTATCCCTCCCATGCGAACCGCGGCGAGCGGCCCCACCTCGATCGGCGGGTAACCAGGCATGGCGTCAATGCTCGCGTTCACCCGAATGCACAGCACTTCAAACTGACCGACCAGCGGCGGTCCTGCCAGCGCCCCGGAGTATCCGCCGAGCTGCAATGCCACGACCTGGCCTTCGCCCGCCGCCAGAATGCGCTTCATACTGTTCGGATCGTAAACCATGCCCAGGGCGGCACCAGATACGCCGCTCTCCAGCAGTGCATGCAATAACCAGGTGCTGTCGCCACCGCAACCCGCGCCCGGGTTGTCCGCTGCGTCGGCGATCACGACGGGGCCATCCGCATGACTTTGCGCCGCTACAGCCAGGCATGGCTGGATCGACAGGTAGTGCCCGAGATCCGCCTCCCGAATGCGCCACAGGGCGAGCGCAAATTCCGCGGCGACGCGCTTCGCCAGGTCTGCATCATCGTCGGCAATCACCAGAACGGCCGCGCCCGAGTCCGCCACATCGGACCAGGGAAAGCCATGCACCAGCGAAATATGCAGCACGTTTTCCGACGACTCGAGCTTGCGCGCCCGCTCGACGAGCGCTCGCGAAGGTTGCTCCGGTGTATGCCAGAGCGTGTAGAGCGGTAGGGGTACAAACGCGGTCACCGGGCAAATACGCTTCTCCACAAGCCCCACACACAGCGACACCAGCTGTTGTGCGGTCACCGAAATCGGTGTGCGGATATTCCTTGATAACGGTTACCAGGTTCGCGTGTTCCAGCAGCCACTCTGAAATACTGGCATGCAGATCGAGCAACACCCCGACAACCGTCCCATCGCCCACTGCGGCGCGCACTGCCGCCACCAGTTCCCCTTCGCAGTCAGGATAACCGTCGGCCACCTGCGCGCCATGCAGCGAAAGCAGAACCATATCCAGATCCGGCGCTGCGCTGATGTCCGCGATCAATGCGTCGCGCAGCGATTCGAAGTCGGCTTTGCCGGTTGGTGCAGAGGGCGCCGCCCGGCGCGACATGCCTTCCACCACGTCGCAATCAGCGCTTCGGGCAGCATCGATCAGGTCCTCATACCCGATGATGGCGTACCCGTAATCAGCAAGGCGCGTGGGAACGGGTGAAAACGCGTTGGTTTCATGCGTGATGGCGCCCACGTAGGCGCGCAGCTGACCCGCTGCCCTCACACCTGCATCCTAGCCGGCAGCAAGTTCATCGAGAAACTCATCAACTCGCTCAAGACCCTCGATCAGTTCATGGGTTTCACCGCCAATGCCCAGACGCAGGTAACCGTCCATGCCAAACCAGTCGCCCGCCACGATCAGCACGTCTTTCTCGATGCGCAACCGTTCCACCAGCGCACTGGAATTTATTCCCAGGTCGTAGCCGATAAACGCCATGCCGCCGGCCTTCGGCGGAATCATCCGCAGGTGCTCACCCCGCTCCCGGACCCATTTCTCGACAATTGGCACATTCACCCGCAATAGATGACGCCCCCGATCGAGCACCTCGGCACGCTTCGCGGGCTGCATAATAATGTTTGCTACATACTGACTGATGATGCCCGTGCTGATCGAGGTGTAATCGTGATGGTGCCAGGCACCGTCGATCACCTCGCGAGGCCCGGCGAGCCAGCCTATGCGCAGCCCGGGATGCAGAGTGACTTCGCCAGCCCGGAGGCGACAATCGTACGCTCATACAGACTGAAGAAACTCGGCGTCTCCTTGCCGTCGAGCTCCGAGCCCGCGTAAATCTCATCCGACAGGATATAGCAGCCGCGCGCAGCAGCCAGTTCGACAATGCGCGCCATGGCCTCTTCGCTCAGGATCGAGCCCGTGGGATTATTCGGGTTGCACAGGGCGATAACCCGCGTTTTCTCCGTCAGGAGGATTCAAGCTCATCGAGATCCGGGGCCCAGCCAGCGTCTTCACGCAGGTGGAAAGGCCTCACCGCACACCCGAGCGAACGCGTGAGACCATACAACAGCTGGTAGTTTGGCAGCATCATGGCCACCTCGTCACCCGGCTCCAGCAGGCTCCAGAACGCCACAAAATTTGCCTCAGCCGACCCGTTGGTGACCAGGATGTTGTCCTGTGTGCAGCCCGGGTAATATGTAGCCAGTGTCGACCGCAGCTCCGGGTCTCCGTTTGTTTGCCCGTATCCAAGACGCAAATCCAGCACCTGCGCCTGCTGCTCTTCGGTCAGCAACTCGCGCAGGGTGTAGGGATGAATGCCGCTTTCTGTGAGGTTGTAGCGAACGGTATTCTCATACAGCGATTGATTGCGCTCCAGCTCAAAGGTCTCGATATACATGCAGGTGTCTCACGTCAAAGATGAAGGTTGTGCAGCCGTCAGGCGTTCATACACAGCGCGGGCAATCGCAATATCCTGCGTTGCAACACCGGTGAGATCGACGATGCTGATGTCGGCAGCATCCTGTCGACCGCGGCGCTCGCCGGCGATGACCTGCCCGATTTCAGATACGCGCTCCATGTCCAGCTTGCCTGAGCGCACAGCCTGAAAAACTTCTCCCCGCGATGCTGACTGTGCGCGTGAATCCACAACCACCACGTCTGCCATTGCCAGCAGACGGGCGTCCAGCTCCTGTTTCCCGGCCGTATCCGAGCCCACGGCCGTCACATGCGTGCCGCGTGACACGCTGTGCAGCAGGGGTGCGGCGCTGGGCGTGGTGGTCACTATCAGTTGGCAATCGCCAAAGTCCTCGGTGCTGGGCACACCCGAAATGGAGAAATTGGTATCGGCGAGCCTGTGTTGGTAACTGGCTATCGCGGCTTCGCTCCTGCCGTACACCAGAACTCGGCGACAGGCGGTTACGGGTGCCAGGTAGCGAAGCTGCAGCTCTGCCTGAATGCCCGTACCGAGTATGCCAATTGCATCCACGCGGGGGGGAGCAAAGTAGCGCGCTGCGAGAGCACCCGCCGCAGCAGTGCGATGGTCCGTGAGCAAGCCTTCATCCAGCAGTACGGCCTTCAGTTCACCCGTTTCCTGCGAAAACAGCAGCATCAACCCGTTGCTCGAAGACAGTCCCAGGGCAGGATGATTGTAGAAGCCGCTGGCAACCTTGATCACGTAGTAAGGCTCGCCGCGAACGTAACCATACTTGATGTGCACCTCACCGGGCGGCTCTGCAAACAACAGCTCCCCTACCGGAGGTACTACCGCGCGCCCGCTTGAGTAAGCGAGAAATGCGGCTTCCATCGCCGCGGTCAGATCAACGTTCGCCAGTGCGGCCGCGATCTCGGCGCTGCGATAAACCTCCGTCACACGTCTGCCAGGCGATTGTGCCGACGCAGCACATCCTGCACCGCCTGTATGGGCAGGCCGGGCGCAGTGCGGCCGTCACGGCCAACCATGGTTTCATTGGCAACCATGCAATTGATGATGGCCTCGTCAACCGCCTGAATCGCCATTTCATAAACCAGGCTCATATCTCCTTCGCCCAGGCATGCGAGTTGCAAGACACCGCGGTGCTGACCCATTGAGTCCTGATTGGCGGTGGAAAACGCTAGAAACAAATCGCCGGATTCGTTGGCTGCGATCCCGCCCGACCGCGCGATGCCATAGGAGGCGCGCCGTGCCAGGCGGTCCAGCTGGTGCGGCAGCAGCGGTGCATCGGTAGCGACAATACCGATAATACTGCCGCGACCGGGCTCGACCTGTGCTTCCAGCGGAAACAGGTGGCCCATGGGAATACCGGCAATCTGCATGAGGTGGCGTTTGCCGAAGTTGGATTGCACGAAAGCGCCCACCGTGTACTGCGCGCCGTCAATCTCAAGGGTGCGCGAGGCAGTGCCCGAACCGCCTTTGAACTGGTAGGTGGTCATGCCCGTGCCACCGCCGACACTGCCCTCTTCGATAGCGCCGGAGCGGGCAT
>JAWKZK010000008.1:0-199097 GCA_041396005.1 Halioglobus sp. | reverse complement strand
GACAGAGCAGGTTTGAATGCGCGTTTCCAGCTTCCCCGATTCGACCTTCGACAGGTCGAGAATGTCATCGAGGATTTCACACAGATAGGCGCCGTTCTCCTTGATGGTGCGGATGCAGGCTCTGGAATCCTTGTCGGTTGTGCGCGCGTTCAGTACGTCCGCGTACCCCAGGATTGCCGTCATCGGCGTGCGTATCTCATGGCTCATATTGGCCAGGAACAGGCTCTTCGCTTCATTTGCCGCCTCCGCCTTGCGTCGCGCTTCCTGTAGCTGCTGTTCGAACCTGTGGCGCTGCGTGATGTCGATGACCACGCCCGCCACGCGGGTGGCCCTTCGATTCTCGCCCTTGCCGCGGAACATGGTGCGCCCCTGCATCAGCACCCAGCGTTGTTCGCCGTCGGGGTGTACCACGCGGTGCTCATCGTAAAACTCGCCGTCGCCGAAAGGGTCCAGGCTGGCCTGGATTTTCTGCATCACACGTTCTCGGTCGTCTTTATGCACCAGGTCGGGTACGGCGCCGATGTTCACGGCCACTTTGGTGTCGGCGTCCAGCCCAAAGATTTTCTTGGTTTCGGGCGACCAGTGCATGGTGTTGGTGGCGACCACGCCGTAATAGGTTCCGAATTCAGCGAGCCGCGCCGCCAGCCGGAACCGCTCTTCACTTTCCTTCAGCGCCAGTTCAGCGTCTTTCTGCGCCGAGATGTCTGCCATGCAGATCACATACTGATAGTTCTCTTCACTCACCTCGTTAACGCTGGTCAGAACCCAGATCGAGTCGTCATGATCGTCGCCCCGCCTGATCTCCATGGTCTCGGCTATGCCCGACCAGGCAAGGCGTGCAAGCAGCGTTTCCAGGTCTTCTCCGATCGGTAGAGCGTTTTCTATCCATTGCCAGCTTGCGCTTCTGGAATCCTCCCGAGTGGTGTGAAAGATGTTCAGCAGCGCATCGTTGGCTTCGAGCAGCTCTCCCTGCTGGGTCACAAAACCGATGCCGACGGGCGCAAAGCGCACCAGCTGCTGCAGCCTGGCCTGGCTGGCCTCAAGTGCTTGCTCAGCCCGCTTGCGGGCTGAAATATTGATTACGGAAATATTGACCCCGGTCGTGTGGCCTCGCGACACCAGCGGAATGTAGTTGATAAGCCAGTGCTGGGTGATGCCAGGCTCTGCCTTGGTCTGGCCTGTCACCTCGGTGGCCAGAACAGGTTCGCCCGTTGCGAGAACGCCTCGCAGCATGGGTTCCACAATCTCCGCAAGCTCGGGCAATACCTCTCGCACCGTGTGGCCAAGGTGCTCTTCGATCGATTTTCCGTTGATTTCCGCGAGCGCTGCGTTCACGCGAACGTAGCGCAAATCGAGATCAAGCACCCCGAGACCCATGGGAGCTGATTGATAGATGGCGTCGATGTCGGCAAGCTGCCGCGCTACCATCTCCTCGTTCTCGCTGCGTTCGATAGCTTCCCACAGGATGTTGGCCGCGGCGGTGATGAAGTTGGCGTCGTCGAGGGTGAACTCAACCGGCTCCATGGTGTGGGTGCCCAGCACGCCCCAGGGCCTGGTTTCCGGGCCTATTACGACACTGATGCCGCTCACCACGTTGTGATCGGAAAGGAGATGCGGACCTCTGAAGCGCTTTTCCGTTCTGAGATCCCTGACGATGACCGGTGCGGAGGTGCTGAGCGTGTAACCGGCCTGGGATTCGATGCCTGTACTGACGGTCGCATTGCCCACCAGGCCCTCCTGCCAGCCGCAACCGGCGAGCAATTCCAGTTCCATGCCGTTCTCCGAGAGTCGCAGGACTTTCGTGAGCGGGGCGTCAAGCGTTTCGGCAATGGCGTGCACGGCCCGGTCGAACAGCATATCCAGGTCGCCGTTCATGAGCGCCTGACGACCCAGCAGCGCGATCACAGCCTGCTGGCGTTCGCGCACTGCGGTCTGTTGCATGGCGCGTTTCAGTGCGGAGATGTCGGAGTAGGTGACGACCACCCCTTCGATGCGGTTGTCGGCGGTACGAAAGGGGGTAATCCGGCGCATGAACCACTGATTGTTGCTACCTTCTACCTCCTGCGCCTTCGGCGCGAGCGAGTCCAGCACACTGCGCGCATCCGGCACCAGGGTGTTGTCGTCCACGCGCAGCGACAACTCTGCCATTTGACGCCCAATGTCATTGTGGGTGATGCGCATGAGCTTTGCCGTGGCAGGGGTGAATCTTCTCACACGCAAATGACTATCTAAAAAGAGCGTGGCCATCTCGGTGCTGTCGAGCAGGTTGGTGAGATCATCCGTTGCGGCTTCCAGTTCCCCCACCTTGTCGTTCAGCTGATTGTTGACCGTACTGAGCTCTTCGTTGAGCGATTGCAGTTCCTCGCGTGAGGTTTGAAGCTCTTCGTTGGTAGACTGCAACTCCTCGTTCATCGACATCACTTCTTCGTTGGATGCCTTTAATTCCTCGTTCGCGCTTTCCAGTTCCTCGATCGTGCTCTGCAAATCCTCACGCGTAGCATCCAGCTCCATGAGCAGTTGGCGCTCTGCGCTGCTTGGTTCACGGCCAGCGGTTTTCTGGTCGCCTGCAGGGGCCGGCTCTCGCGCAGCGTCTGCGTTTTCAGCTTCCATCTCCTCGATGAAGCTGAACAGGTAGAGCGATTCCTGTCCGGCGGCGGTTTTTACCGGCGTCGCCTGAACGCGCACAATAGCCGCGCGACCCCCGAGATCGATGCCTTGTACGCTGCTGGCGCAGGGTTTCTGGGTGGAGCGAACAAGTCGCAGCAGGCTGCGAATCTTGGGTTTCAGTGCGCTGTGAGCGATGGCGATCAAATCCAGTTCGGGCTCACCCGACGGGAAGTCGAGGAAGGTTTTCACCGAGCCGTGGATGTACTGGATAAGCCCGCGGTGCGAGACGACGACGGATGCCGGCGCAAACGTCTCCAGCAGCGCGCGCTGCGACACGTCGGCAATGCCGAGCGCTCTGTGGCGTTGATTCATCGAGGTCTGCGCCGCGCTGAGGTTCGATTGCCTCGTCCACCCCAACGGATAGCGGCCAACGTCCGTGCGGCTACCGGCCACCTTCCGGTAGATTCGGGATGATTGGGACACGGTGTCGAAAAGGGATTTGCGCCTGGACGGTGACTCCGAACTTCCGAGAAACAGTATGCCGCTATCATTCAAGGAAAAATGCAGCATATCGAATACACGCGTTTGTTTCTCCGGTTCGAGATAAATCAGCAGGTTGCGGCAGGAGATGAGGTCGAGATTGGAAAACGGCGGATCGGAAAGGATGTTCTGGACCGCAAAAATACAGGATTCACGCAGCTTTTTGTCGACGCGCAGTTTACCCGATTCCCGGTGGAAGCATTTTTTAAGGTACTTGGCCGGAATGTCCGCGGAAACATTTTCAGGATAGAGTCCGAGACGGGCGACTTCCACGGCGTCCTGGTTCAGGTCTGAGGCAAATATCTGGAAATCGACCGGGTGCTTCTGCGTGGCCTGGATATCAAACAGGGTCATTGCGATGGCGTACGCCTCCTCACCCGTGGAGCACCCGGGCACCCAGACACGAAATGGATCATCCTTGCCTTTGCGGGTCACTGCACTGGTGATCACTGCGTGTAGTTCCTCCCAGGCGCTGCGGTCGCGGAAGAAACTGGTGACCCCGATCAGTACGTCTCTAAACAGTTGCTGAACTTCATCGGGATCCTCGTCGAGCAGGCGGATATAGTCTGGCGTCGTGGTGATGTGGCGAATACTCATACGGCGCTGTATGCGTCGCGTCAGTGTTCCGGGCTTGTAGTCGGAAAAATCCTGGTGGGTTTGAGCGCGCAGTTTAGCCAGGATGAGCCGAAAATCGTCCGGAGCGGACTCAGCGAGGGTGGATTTTTCTGTCGACTGTACGTAGGAGTGACTGGCATACGCCAGGATCTGGTCTGCAATCTGCGCAATATCCAGAACGTAATCGACCGCACCGGTGTTTATGGCGGCACTCGGCATTCCGGTGTGTTCTGCTGTGTCCGGGTTCTGCGCGATGGTAAGCCCGCCCTGTGACTTGATCTCGCGGACACCCACTGCGCCGTCACTGCCGGTGCCCGACAGAACAACGCCTACCGCTCTGTGGGTGCGGGCTGCTGCAAGCGATCTGAAGAAATAGTCGATGGGCAGGCGAATGCCGCGCACGCTGACCGGGTCGTCGAGTATGAGCAGGTTGTCTTCTACACGCAGGAAGGTGTTCGGCGGAATAATGTAAATGTGGTTGGCCTGTATCGGCATTCCGGTCTGAACCTGAACCACCGGCATGGCGCTGTGCTTTGCCAGGAGTTCCGCCATCAGGCTCTCATGGGCGGGGTCGAGGTGTTGGATCAGGACGAACGTCAACCCGGTGTCCGGCGGTAAGCTGTCGAGCAGCTGCTTGTAGGCTGCCAGCCCTCCCGCGGATGCGCCGACGCCTACGATGACGCCGCCGGAGTCGTGATGCCTTTGCGGTGTTGTCGCCATTCGATGAAACCCTTTTTCGTGATAGCAGCAATGCGAGGTGCGCTCGTCCCCGGGGCTCGCCCTGCGTCGAGGAAGCCATGGGACAAGCCTGACCGATCAGGCGGATCGACGGTTACACTACCGCAATTCGGGGCGTATCGCATCACTCGGGGGCGGCTGGGCGCTGGCCCGGTGAATAGGAGTCTGCGGGAGATGTGCGTCTGGCAAAAGCGTCCAGCCGGGCATGACTGCCAGGATGGGTGAGATGACAGTGTCGAGCGAGGGAGTCTGGTGGGGGAGCGAGTAAACGTGGTGATGCGCGCCGGGGGAGAGGAGTCGGGGCCGCGCTGGCAGCCCCGGTCTCTACTTACCCGTTTTGGGCGGTGAACTCGTCAAACTCTTTCTCGGCCTGCTCCTTCCCCACGCCGTATTTTTCCTGCATGACCCCCGCGAACTCCTGTCGTTTGCCCTTGATTCGGTCAATGTCGTCGTCGGTAAGCTGACCCCATTTCTGCTGAATGGTGCCTTTCAACTGTTTCCACTTGCCCTCTGCAATATCGCTGTTCATCATCGCTTCCTCTGTGTGCTTGAAAATCATGTTGCCGTATGACGGGCAGTGTTGGTGGAGCAAATTGCATGCCAGAAAAATGGTCGTGCTGCGCGCAGTGCTGCCGCCCGTAGTGCCCTCGCTGCTCCCTCATCAGCGCCAGGGTAGCCCGCGTCAAAACGTTGCACGTGCGTAAAATATGCAATCCGCCGGGCATTTTTATACGTGAGAGCCTGGGTGACCCGTGTCAGCAGGCCTTGGCGCGCTTCTTGCTCTATCCTGATTGCAGCATCGGTCTGGGTATTGTGGAGGGTAAGCAAGATGGCCAACTCGTCACTCAGGCTACACGAACGACAGAACGTCGACTCTCAGCACGTGCCGGAGTGGAAAGCCGGCCGCGGGCGACGCGCGAATGAGCTTTCGCCGGACGCGCCCATTGAGCCCGAGGGTCTGATGGTGGCTTTACTCACCTTCACCGCGGTAGCCGTGACGGTGATGATCGTCGGCGTTATCGGCAGTTCACTGGTTTTCTAGTGTTGAGCCGGCGGCGGACGTACTGTCGAGCAGTCATCATGGTCCGGGTGTTGCGTGCGCTTCGCGTGGGTAGCCACGCGTGGTCCGGAACCGGGAGTGCGCGGTGAACCTGATGAACAGGCCGGTGCCGCAGGGTCGCGACCCGGCGGCGGGAATCCCGAAGTCGGCGCGTGATGCCACCGCAGGGCAACGCTTCCACGGGGCGCTCACCTCAATCAGTCGGGTCGAATTGCGCGTCCTGAGTGTGCTTCTGGTTCTGGCGGTGGTCTACACACTGGAGATCGCACAGACCTTTCTTATTCCCCTCGTGTTGGCGCTGTTCCTCAGTTTATTGATGTCCCCGCTGGTCGCTTTTCTCGTTCGATGCGGTATTCCACGTGGTCTCGGCTCTGCCGCGGTCGTGCTGTCGTTGCTGGCGCTGCTGGGGTTTCTGGCGAGTGTCACGGTGGAGCCGCTAAAAAACTGGGTGGAAAACTCACCGCAGACGCTGAGAGAGCTCGAACAAAAATATACCCGATTCGCCAGACGGTCGAGGAGGTCTCCAAGACCGCCGACCACGTGGATCGTTTGACATCAGTGGAAGGCAGGCAAACGGTGTCCATTGAGAAGATCAGCTTCCGTGAGGTGCTGTACTCGAACGTCAGCGGCTTGCTGACCGGTGCCGTGATGACCCTGCTGTTTGCGTATTTCATTCTGTCATGGGGCAGGGTGATGCTGTTTCGCCTCGCGCGAGCAACGGCGAACCGCAGGAGTCGCCGTCAGCATGTGTTTGACGGCGCTCGAGGGGCAAGTGATCACGCCCCTCATTCTTGGTAAGCGACTCTCGCTGAACCCGCTGGTGGTGTTCCTGGCAATAGCCTTCTGGTACTGGCTCTGGGGCGTGGTGGGTGCGTTGATGGCGGTGCCGATGCTCATTACGTTCAAGCTTGTGGGTGATCGCATTGATGCCCTGCGAACGGTGTCACAGCTGCTGGGAAGGTAACAGGTCGCAGCGCATAGAAACGCAGTGAGGGTGCAGAACGTAGCGCCGAGATGAGAATCGCTGGTTAATTACGAGCACGAATGGCGTCGATCAGGTCTTGTTTGTTCATGTTACTGCGGTTTCTGATGTTCAGTTCAGCAGCGCGGTTACGCAGTTTAGCCACCGTGCGCTCCTCCAGGCGGGTGTTTGGGTTGCCCGTGCCCTGGCTGGTGTCGTTGGGTGTGCGGCCTTCGCTTCGGCGTTGTTTGTTTACCGTTCGCGCAGCGATTGCGTCGGCCTTGCCCCCGTTCTTGCCGCGACGCTGTTGGTCACGGCTGATGTGTTCATACATTCGTCGGTCTTTGTCTGTCCAACTGTTCGCCATGCAACTCCCTCCGCGTGTCGCGTGCCGCTTCAACAGGTGTCTGGGCGGCATCGGGCCGTGCAGTGGCCGTCGTGCGCAGGCGTTGCACACGTCGACCCTGGCACCGGGGGTTGAGTCGTGGTGTTCCTAGCGGGGCCGCCGCCCGGTGAGAAAGAAAACCAGCGCGAGTACCAGGCCGATAACGAACAGTATCCATGCGATGTTGGCCGATGCGCCTGCGATACCGCTGAACCCCAGCAGGCCGGCGATGATAGCGATAATCAGAAACGTTACAGCAAGGTTCAGCATGACAATCTCCTCGCGCGTGAGCGCAGTGTTGAGCGGTTGCCTCAGAAGGCCGATGTGATAATGCAGGGAATGTGCCAGTGTGAGCGAGAATCGTGACTCGAACAGGCGCACGGGGTGGTTTTGCGATGACAGACGGTCATACGTCGCAATCTTTACATACGCTGCGTGTAATTGTTGCGTAGCAACGGCGGAAACCGGAAACGTCGGTTCTGTGCGCAGGCTTGGAGACGTCGCTGCAGCGCTCGATACACAGAGCCAACGCGTTGGCATTGATGTTGCCTTCCAGTTGGCGGGGAACGCGAATTGGCTCACAGCAGGGAGATGAAAGCTGGCGGTGGCGCATCGATGCCGACAATCACCTGTCCCGGGTTGGGTTGCTGGTTTTACACGCGTTACGCTGATCGCGTGGAGCATCACTGTATAGGCGACGGGCAACCGTCGCCTATGAGGTTTTCCGATAAAGAACGCGTGAACGCCGTAATGGCACCTTTGGTGGCGGAGTAATCCAGCAGTTGCACACTGCCTTTGCCTCTCTCAGGTAGGCGATGGCAACATCACCCCCTTCGCGAGCGAACAACGCGGCCATCGCTCTGCCGATACCGCTGTCGGCACCGGTGACGAGCGCGACCTTGTCTTGTAGGCGTCCCGACCCAGGGTAGCGCGGTGACCAATCGGGTGGTGACCGGGTGGCGGACAGGCAGTGGCTGGCACGCTCCTTGCTGCACGCCCCGCGTTGAAAGTGCACCGGGTTTGGCGCGCAGGCACAGTCGCGTGGGCCCGTGGGCCAGACACCGTCAGCGCAAAGGACGCGATCATGAAAAAGCAGCACAGGGTGAGAATCACGGCAGCTTTTATCGCGGCCAGTGCCGCCTATGTCGGGGCTGAAACAGAACAGCACAACGAGCGATTGCACCCGGCTGTAGCGCAGAATGCTGATACCGCGCTTGGGACGCACACAGTTGAAGACCTTGAAGGCAGGCGTGATGTGCATCCGGATGGCTCCACGCATCCGATCGGGATGGATCGCGCGCAGTTGATGGCCTTGCCGGATTACGAGTCTTCCGGAAGGTCAGGCAGGGGTGAGTAGTGTCGACCCGCACGGCAGGTGTGGTCCCGGTTCACGCAGGCAGGGCAACCTGTACAGATGACGAGAAATCGACAAGGATTCCAAGATCAACGTGGCGACATGGGAGATGCCTGAACAGTGAGCAACCACAAGACGGAAGAACTCGATACACGGATTCACAGCCTGCGCGGGCCGCTCAATTCGATCGCAATGAATGCCGAACTGGCCAAGTTGCTGGTTGGCAGTGACAGGCAAACAGACGATCTCGTGCAAGCCCTGGACACCATACTGCGACAGTGTGCAGCCTGCTCTCGCGAACTGGATGCACTGCGCTCGTACCTCACAGATCCTGAAGGGGATTAGGGTGGCTTGGCGAATCGCTGGGCTCGGGCGTGAGTTGGCACGCTTATTGATTGTCGGTTGTGACATCGCGAGCCACTGCGATGCTGGCAATGTTAACCCGAGTAGTAAATGAGCATGTTGAGTGCCATGAAGTGGCACGGTGTAAAACGCGTAGAAACCTGAAGCGACAAGGAGTTATCCCTATGACAATCTGGCGATCGATTTTTGCAGGAATGGTGTTCGTACTGTCTGTGGCAGTGGCTGGTTGCAACACGACGCAAGGCCTCGGACAGGACGTAGAAGAAGCGGGCCAGGCCACTGAGGACGCAGCCGATTAGGTTGCGTCAAGTGTAGTGGCGTTCACCTGGCGTCCTGCACTGACCCTGCTCGATCGTCCTGCGCGCTAGCTGGCTTCGCTGTACTTGTTGAGCCGGTTGTAGAGTGTTTTGAGGCTGATGCCCAGCACGTCAGCGGTTTCTTTCTTGTTGCCGCGGCAATGCTCAAGTGTCATGGTGATGAGCTGGCGCTCCACGTCCTCTATGGTGCTGCCCACCAATTTCTCGGAGAGATCGTGGCCGGTCGTTCGGGCGAACGGTGAGGCGAGTTGTTGCGGGAGCTCCAGGCGACCCGTCTCGCGGTCGGACATGATGTGCGCGCGGTGGATTGCATGGCGCAGCTCACGCACATTACCCATCCACTCATAGCCCGCCAGCGTCTCCAGCTGCTCCTCCGAGATCGTCAGGCTTGTCGCGTTCTCCTCGTTCAGACATTGAAGGAAGTACTGGGCCAACAGCTTGATGTCATCCCCCCTCTCTCGCAACGGTGGGATCGTGACAGGGAATACCGCCAGCCGGAAGTAGAGATCCTCGCGCAAACACTGCTCATCGACCATGTTATCCAGATCGCGATTGGTCGCGGAGATGACCCTGCAATCGACCGGAATCTCTTCGGTGCCACCCACCTTCACCACCGTTTTGGTTTCCAGCACCCGCAAGAGAATGGGCTGCTGTTCCAGAGGCATCTCGGTAACCTCATCCAGAAAAAGCGTGCCGCCGTTGGCGCGCTCAAACAGGCCCCGTTTGTTCTTGACTGCGCCGGTGAACGCGCCTTTTTCATGCCCGAACAACTCGCTGCCGACGAGTTCGCGCGGCAATGCGCCGCAGTTGGTGGCTACGAAGGGGGCGGAAGGGGTGGATGCGGCATGTATCGCCCTCGCCACGAGTTCCTTACCGACGCCGCTTTCCCCCTGCAGCAGAATGTTGGCTGAGGTGTTGGCAACGCGCTCAATGATCTGGTAGAGCTTTTTCATGGGCTCTGACTCGCCGATCAGGAAGCCAAAGTGCGCCGCCGGGTTGGCGTTGTCGTCGCCTGATGCGGCACCCTCATCGTCATCGCCGGGCAGCAGCGATCGCAGCTTGGCCAGATTCAGGGGCTTTGTCAGATAGGTGATATTGGGGCCGTACAGCGATTTCACCAGCGACTTGACCGACGGGTGGCCGGTTACCAGCGCAATGGGGGACTCCAGTTGATCTTCATCACAGGTTTCCAGCACCTGCAGCCCGCTACCGTCAGGCAACATGATATCGAGGATCAAAAGATCAAAACGAGAGTGGGTGAGGATGGCCCTGGCTTCCTCGACACTCCCGGCAACAGTCGCCTCGTGGCCCAGCTTCTGAAGAATCTGTTGCGTGGCGGAGGTGAAGTCCGCATCGTCATCAACGATTAATACGTGGGTCACGGTGAACGCGCAGTCCTTTTGGTTCGATTTTCAGTACGCGAAGTCTAGGCCATTTGACGAATTCCGTGGAGGATTTTTGGCAAGTATTTTGCCCGGGGCCCGGCACAGGCCCATGTGCGGGGCCGTTGGAAGTGCCCGGTGCGCCGCGCGAGCGGGCTGAGCGTGATCGCGGCAGGGGTTTGCCCCAATTGCGGTGCGCCTGTTAATTGCGCTTGGCATGCAACTTGCTCCAGTAACCAGGCAAACAGGAAGCCGGTCTTCTCCCCAAACGGCCTCTTCTTGTTTCCAGCGGGCAGAACAGTGTCTGGCAGGCCATTCTCCGGTGGTTTGGACTGACTGCCCGTCCCATCCAAGTCCCCCCCTTGACCCCTGTGGCCTTCACAGGGGTTTTTTTATGCGACTCTGGACGGTGCCGGCCGCAGCGTTACCTGGCGCCAGCGTGTGTAATTTGCAATACGAGGGTAATTTTTGCCCAACACAGGTCAAATTGGAGGGTGCTATCGCGTGCCGCCCGGCACGTCAGGCTGGCGCTGACCCAGGGTCAGGATTCGAGGTTATCCGCGACCTCTTTCAGGTGGACGACGCAGCGCTGCACGTGCGCCGCAACCTCCTCAAGCGTTTCTTTACTGTCTGCAGGCCAGTTGAGTTGAATGTAACCCCGGATGGTTTCCAGGAGTTTCTCTTCCCCTTCAATGCGTTGACGCAAGTGGCTGGTTTGCGAGTCTGCAGGCGATAACATCGCCGTCGCACGCTGCAGTATCTCCTGAAAACCGGTTCTTTCCGGATCGAGCGCAGTGGGTAAGTCCCCGCGCACTCGCACCTCATGCTTCAGCGCCGGTAAGTGTTGTTTGCGTCTTGCCGCGAGCTTGCAAAGCGTGGTGGACACCAGAGGGTCCTCGATGTGCCTGGCGGAGTCGTCCATGTGCGCGATGCTTTCTTCGACGGCGCCCAGGAGATGTTGCAGCGCGGCTTCCTCATCAGTCCGTACGGTGTTCATAGACAGTATCCTCTGTGCAGGCTTTGCGTGCTGCCGGGTTATTAAGCAACTAGCGCGCCAGCTATTGCGCATCCTGCACAGCTTGTTCGTAGACGTGCGCTTCCCGCTCGCCTGCCGGATGCGGGGTTGAGCGCGATGTGCGGTGAGGCATTGTGTAAGAGTTACAGATTCCCGATGTAGAAGTAACAGGGCACCGCGCTATCTGCGCACGGTCTTTCTGACACCGCTGCGCCCTGCGATCCGAGCCGCTTGCCGCTGGCCGGTACCTGGTGCACTGGCACGGCTCTTGCTGCCTGGGTCTGTGAAAACGGCTGGAACAGATGGTTATTTGGCGCAATAGCCTGTCACTACTCGTATCTGGTTCGGTCTTTCCAGCAACAGGGTTTGAAGGCGCGGAGGGTAGCCATCTATGTACAACATATTTTATGTGATCGGTGTGGTCGTGGTGGTTCTCGCCGTCGTGAGCCTGATTTAACTGCGGAGGAGTAGAAGCGATGGATTCGTCAAAAGCCTCACCTGTAGAACAGTCGCAAACAGCAGCGGTAGAGGACGAGGATTTGAAAGCCAGGACACAGCAGGCGGCGGCAGAGGCGAAGGCCGCTGCGCGACAAGCGGCCCGGCGCGCGAAACACGAGACCAAAGCGCGGGCTGAGCAGGCGAAGGACGACGCCGCTGCCGAGGTCTCGTCGATCGCGTCAGCACTGCGTTCGGCGTCCGGAGAATTGCGGTCTGGCTCTGCCACGGAGCGCTCGTTTGCCCAGATAGTCGATTCTCTGGCGGACGCTTCTGAATCCCTCAGGGAAAAAGACTTTGGCGAAATCGCGAGCGATATCAGTGGTTACGCACGCAGGCATCCTGCGGCCTTTCTGGGAGGCGCGGCGTTGCTCGGCTTTGCTGCGGCCCGATTTGCCAAGGCCTCCGACTCAAAGGCGTCAGAGTCAGAGCAGGCGTTTCCGCAGCCAGACCTGCCAGGGGCAGGCGCCTCAGGGCAGTCAGTCACATCACAGTACAGTGCAACGAGCACGGGAGGTTCCGCATGAGTAAGCCAGAGCGATCGACAGACAACCAGAATCGGCAGGAGCAGTCGGCGGAACGTCGGGCGCCCTGGTCAGCGAGGCACTGGAGCACGTGAGCGCGTTGGTGAGAAACGAAGTTGACCTCGCGCGCCCCGAGGTACACACCAATCTTGACCGCGCCGGCACAGCGCTTGGCGTATTGGTGGGTGCGGTGATCATCGCGTTGACAGCGCTGAACGTGCTGGTGGCGGCACTGGTTGCCGGCCTGGTGGAACTGGGCGTGGACAATGGAGTGGCTGCATTGCTGGTTGGTGCGGTACTCGCAGTGATTGCCTACGCCATGACGCGAGAGGGCTTGCAGCAGCTCAAGGTGTCACGGCTGGCCCCGACCAGAACTGCGGAGAACCTGCAGCGCCACGCGAAAGCGGTGAAGGAGGTTTATCATGGTTAACGGGACACGCAGCGCGGAAGAAATAGAACGCGACAGTGAGCGGGAACGAGCGCAGCTAACGCACACACTGGAGGAACTGAAGCGGCAGTTTTCGATGGACGCTATCATCCGGAAATCCGCCGAGCAGATTCGGGAGCACGGCGCAGATATCGGCGTCTCTGTGGCGCGCACAGCCAAGGAAAATCCGCTCGCCCTGGCGTTGACGGGAGTGGGTCTGGCCTGGTTGATCGCGGGTGACAGCAAGCGCCGATCCTACGAGAGATATGATCGCTATGGCATAGAGCATTCCGATGCGGCACCGCGAAACCGTCCGCCCGCGGGCGGGGCGCGCGATGCCATCGCGGAGACCTACGAGGGTGCGAGGACGCGAGCGTCGGCCGCAGGGTCGCGTATCAGTAAAGGCACCGAGCATTTGTCCGAAGAGGCACGCAAACGTGTGGTGGCGGCGAGGGAGCGGGCGCTCGCTGCGCGCGACAAGGCACAGAGATCGCTTCGCGACGCCGGCCAATCCTCAGCGGACTACTATCAGGAACAACCGCTGGTTGTCGGCGCTATCGCGGTCGCGGTGGGTGCCGCACTCGGGGGCGCCGTCTTGGACGAACCCGGGTGGCGACAAGCCGCGATCGCACTAAGGTCATGAACACACGCACACTAGCCGGCGGACTTGCTGCGGGTGTTGCGCTTCTGCTGGTGATTCCGGTGGTGATACTGCTGACGTATCCCATGGCGTTAGCGGGCGCGATTCAGCGCGGGGTGAGCACCAGCACCGGTTTCGAGTTGACCCTGGAAGGCCTGGAAGTCGACGTGCTGCCGTTGCGTATCGCCGCCCAGGGTGTGCAGCTTCAGAACCCTGCGGCAGACTTCGACGATCCCCTCCTGGCGGTAGAGCGCGCCAATCTTGACGCCGACCTGTCAGGGTGGTGGCGTGGATCATCTGGCTGGTGGTCGGCAGACGTGGAAGGTGTCCTGCTGTATGTCGGCCACGACGGGGAAGGCAGGGATCTATGGCTGCCGGCGGAGCCGGCCGGTAGCGCTGTGGATGACTCGGCCGCTGAGGACCTCGACCAAAGTAACAGCGCCGGGCTGGCGATGGCGTTTGAGACGCTGCGTCTGACAAATGCCGAACTCAGGCAAGTGCGGGATGGTAAAGCCACCAGCATGGTGGTGTCTGAGCTTGCAGTGACGAAACACACCGATGAGCGGATTGAGCTTGCCTTGACGGGCACATTGCAGGAGCAGCCGCTGCAGGCATCGGGCACGCTGGCATTGCCGACCTCGGAGCGTGCCCAGGTCGTGGATTTTGAAGCGAAGATGCCCGGCGGCAAACTGTCGGTCAAGGGTACTGTAGGCCACGACGGATTGGTGCCGGGAGAAGCGGAATTTACCATTGACTTGCAGGATCTCTCAGGTATTGCACACCTGTCCGGGCAGGATTACACACACTTGCAGCCCATCTCTGTAACGGGACGGCTGCTGGCTCCCGAGGCGCGACGCTGGGAGTTGTCCGCGGAGGGGCAACTGGCGGGAGAGCCCTTGCGCCTGTCCGGCGTGGTGGCCAGGGAGGGCCCCGCGTTCCAACTGGCGGATATGCATGTGCGCCTGGCGAAGTCGGCGCTGAGGGGTAGTGGCGAGATCGACGCACAGGACAAGCGGCTGTCAGTGGAACTGCATTCGGATTCACTGGATGTCGATGCGCTGTCGCAGCTGTTGATGGCTAGCCCGGACAGGCCGGGCACTAAGGATGAAGCGTCCGAGCCGCTGGGCGGCTTTCCCGTCTGGCAGGCGGAGATCACGGCCAGTGTCGACACGCTAGGATACCGGCAGTATCGCCTGCAGGGCGTGTCGGCAGCGTTGCACGCAGACCGCGAGGATGGCCTGAAGCTCGAGGGCAAGATCGCGCGGGTGGCGGCGTTCCCCGAGCGTGGCGCAGGTCAGGCTGGACAGGCGCCGCCAGTGTCGGGCGAACGCGACGGCGCCCGCTCAGAGGGCGACGATCAACCCCGAAGGGCAACGCAAACCGCTTGGGAGATCGTGCAGCCGTTGCAGTTCACGTTGCAGGTTCCGCAGCCCGGACAGGGAGCCGGTGAGGACGTGGTCACGCTTTCCGTCAGGGCACGCGATTTCACGCTGGATGCAGACAGCGCGATGCCGTCGGATGGCGCGTTCCCGGATAGCGCGATGCTCAAGCTTCGTCTCGAAAGCCTCGCCGCCATCAGCGCCACCGGGCTGGACAAAGACCGCTGGAGCACGTTCCTCCCTCTGGACCTGAGTTTCAATGCCTCCTCCCGGGGCGACACCGTGCAGGTCGACCCACTCGAGATTCGCCTGGCAGATGACCGTCTCGGTGGCCGGCTGGCTATCAGCACAGCCGAGGCAGTTCCCCATATCTCGGGTGAGCTGCAAGCACCGCGTGTCGACGTGAATCGATTCAGGACCACGCCTGTACAGGCTGCTGATCCGGCTGAAAGCGCCGGCGGCGGTTCTGCTGATGACCTCATCCCGAGTGAACCCCTGAACTGGTCCTGGCTTGATGCGGTGAACCTGGATCTGGAGCTGTTGATCTCTGAGCTGACGTTCAACCAGACGCGCCTGCGAAACCTGCGATTGCAGGTGGTACAAAACGACGCCGGCCTGACTATTGATCCGCTGCGTGCGGATATGGCGGTGGGCGGCGTACGCGGGTCATTGCGCATTCACGATTCGCAGGAGGTGCCGCACATTGAGGCGCGTCTTATCGTCACCCAGCTGACGCCCGCGGACCTTGGGCGCAAGAACGCCGGCCTGATAGACGGGGGCGCCACTGATATCCTGGTGGATCTCCGCACGCGCGGTGTCAGCCCGCAGGATCTGGCTGACAACCTCAACGGCGAGCTGGCGCTTGAAGTGCAGCGGGCGGAATTACGCAATAACCTGTTCGAAGTTATTGGCTCGGATCTCCTCGTGGAGACGGTCAGCCTGATCAATCCGTTTGCCAAACGAGAGGAGACGACTGAGCTGGAGTGCGCGGCCGTGTACTTCAGAGCGGAGGAGGGCGTGTTGATCAGTCCGGACCAGTTGGTGATTGAAACCGGCAAGATCAAGATCCGCGGTGGTGGTGAAATCGACCTCAAGCGAGAAGAACTGCAGATCGATTTTATTCCCCGCGCCCGAAAAGGCCTGGGGCTGAACCTGAGCGGTCTTGCGAGCGTAGTGCGGATTGGCGGCAGCCTGGGGAAACCACGCCCACAGGCGGACCCGGCAGGAGTGCTTACTGCGGGTGCGAGTATCGGTGCCGCGATCACTACCGGGGGAGTGTCCCTGTTGGCGGAGGGTTTGTTTGACCGGGCCCTCGCATCGGGCGGAACGGCCTGCGGGAAAATTTTTGAGGAAATCCCGGAGACGGATATTCCGGATGCGCTCGAGGTAGACGAACAGGACGCGGTCTCCGGTGCGCCGTACGCTGCATCCCGGTTGCGGCCGGCCACGCAAAAAATCGCTCCGTCGGCATCGAAACCGCGCCGGCTTGATGGTCAGTTGGCCGGGTAACGAGGCCCCGATCAACTGCCGACCTGGCGCTGACAATGATCTTCTGCGTGGGTTAGCTCGCCCCACGCTCCTCTGATATCCTGCGCGCGGTGGCGACGGCTGTCGCCACCTTTTTTCGTTTCGGGAATTCCAGGGGGATCACCATGCCGCACAATGCCGGCCAGTTCGATTTCAGTGGTGCCAGGGTGCTGGTGACGGGTGGCACGAGCGGTATTGGCGCCGGCATCGCGGCCGCGTATCGAGACGCCGGCGCAGAGGTGACCATTACCGGCACGAGGCCCGCAGCCGGTGAGTACGACGACGATCTCTCCGGCTACCGCTATCTGCAGCTTGATGTCGAGAACGGGGAACAGGTCGACCGCGTGGCCAGGGCGCAGGCCAGCCTGGACATCCTGGTGAATAACGCCGGCATAGCGCTGCCCAGTCTGGGCCTGGACGAGTGGGAGACAGAGAATTTCATCCGCGCCGTCAATCTTCACCTGGTGTCCGGGTTTCGGCTGGCGCGTGGCTGCCGCGACGCGCTCAAGGGCAGTTCGCTGGCGGGCGGCGCTTCGATCATCGGCATCGCCTCCATGAGTTCCTATTTCGGGATTGGCCTGGTGCCGGGTTATGGCGCCGCCAAGACGGGGCTGCTCGGTATGATCCGGGCGATCGCGGTGGAGTGGGGCGCCCTGGGAATACGCGCGAACGCCGTAGCCGTAGGCCTGTGCGAGAGCCGGATGACCTCGGCGATTATTGAAAACCCGGAATGGGCGGCGCCGACCCTGGCGCGCACGCCACTGGGCCGGCACGGCGTGCCCGCGGATGTGGCAGGTGCCGTGCTGTTCCTGACCAGCGCCCAGGCCAGCTGGATTACCGGGCAATGCCTGCCCATTGATGGCGGTTTTACGGTTGCGGGCTAGGACCGGGATCGTCGCATCACCAGACTCGCGGGAAGCCCATGAGCAAGCAGGAAATTGAACACGCCGACATCGTGATCATCGGCGCCGGCTTCTCGGGCCTGTATGCAATACACCGCCTGCGGAACTACAAGGTGCTGTGCTTTGAGGCGGGCGCCGGGGTGGGCGGTACCTGGTACTGGAATCGCTACCCGGGTGCGCGCGTAGACATAAAAAGCGTGGAGTACTCCTATGGCTTCGACCAGCAACTCCAGCAGGAGTGGCACTGGCCGGAATACTTCTCTGCCCAGCCCGAACTCGAAGCCTATGCCAACCACGTGGCTGACCGCTTTGCGCTGCGCGAACATATCCGTTTCTCCAATGCGGTGGAAAGCCTGCGCTTCGACGAAGCGGCGAACCATTGGCATGTGCGTGCGGCAAACGGCGATCACGTGGTGTGTCGCTACGTGATCGCCGCTACCGGCAGCCTGTCCGCACCCAACGCGCCCCCTTGGCCGGGCCGCGACAGCTTCCGGGGCGAGGTGTACCACACCGCCAGGTGGCCTGCGGAGGGCGTTGATATGTCCGGCAAGCGCGTGGGGTTCGTCGGTACCGGCTCCACGGGCATCCAGGCTATGCCGCTGATCGCCGAGGAGGCGCGCGAGCTGTACGTATTCCAGCGTACGCCCGCCTTCTGCATGCCCTCGGGCAACCGGCCACTGGATGCGGACACCGAATCGGACTGGAAGGCGCATTACCCCGAGCGACGCCAACAGATGCTGCAGACTTACGGCGCGTCACTGGTGGATTACTCGGAGTTCCCCGCCAGCCATTACACCGAGCAGGAGCGCGACGCGATTCTGGAAGAGGCCTGGCGCTCGAAGAGTGCCTTCCAGCTCCTGTTCGCCTTCAGCGACGTGATGACAGAGCCCTCCGCCAACGAGATCGTGTGCGAGTTTGTGCGCAACAAAATCCGCGCGATTGTCGATGATCCGGAAACGGCGGAGTTGCTATGCCCGAAAACCTATCCGATTGGCGGCAAGCGGTTGTGCATCGGCAACGGCTATTACGAGATGTTCAATCGCGAGAACGTGTCCCTGGTCGATGTGAAGACGGCGCCTATTGTCGGGTTTACCGAATCCGGCCTGCGAACCCGGAATCAGGAATACGTGCTGGATGTCATCGTACTGGCAACGGGGTTTGACGCGATTACCGGCGCCATGCAGCGCATCAAAGTGACCGGCTGCAATCAGCGCAGGCTGGCGGATAAATGGGCTGATGGCCCCGCCACGTATCTGGGTGCAATGGTGTCGGGCTTTCCCAACCTGTTCATGGTGCACGGCCCCTCCACCCCGGCGGCCCAGGCGCAGATGATCACCACGGGCGAATGGCAGGTTAACTGGATTGCCGGGATCATCGAGGAGATGGCCCGCTCGGGCTTTTCGCGCATTGATGTGACGCAAGACGCGGAGCGCGAGTGGGCGCAGGAAGTGGCGATGGTGTCCGGGCAGTCACTGCACCGCTTCGCCGATTCCTGGTACAACGGCAGGAATATCGACGGCAAGCCGGGCGGCTTTATGGTGTATGTAGGCGGCTTTCCGCGATTCGCGGCGCTGTGCCAGGCTGCGGTCGATGACGGTTACAAGGGCTTCGTGCGAGACTGAGCACGCCCTCCCGCCCGCGCCCCTACCGCAACAGCGGGGTATCGAGCGTCCTGATGTCCGGCCCAATCAACGACTCCGTGGCGGCCCTCAGGTCGGCCAGAGAGACGTTGCGACGCTTCATCAGGCTGCGCGTAACGTCGTCGATGGAATACCGGCCGTCGCTGCGACGCTGAATTTCCTGGTCGAGCTGATCCAGCAGGACCACCGCACGCGCCGTAACCGGGCCGGTGGATTTTCCCCGGCGCAGGTGTGTCACATCGGCGCCCCACTGGGCGAGGTTCTCGAGGATTTTTGCGCGCCGCGATGTCGAATGGCCGTGTGCGCGATACAGCAGTTCGACCGAGTAAAACTCCGCCAGCCCCTCGGCTATCCAGTCGTCGTTATGGCTGTCCGTTACCGCACCGGAGATGCGCGTGACCATATGTGTCAGCTCGTGCACCAGTGAGCTCGTGCCGTTCTCGCTGACCAGCGGGCGGTCACTGTGCAGGAACAGGGAGTTGGGAGCCGACAGGCCGCCGCGCCACATCGGGTCGTCCGCGCCCACGATCAGCAGTCGCGGTGGGGTTTGTACAAAGGCCTGTTTGATTTCAGGCCATACGAAACGCAGGAAGACGAGGGCGTCCATGCGCTGGTAATTCTGGCCCATCGGGGCAGCAACGGTGATGACGGTGCTCTTGCGTGTGGTGGAGCGCGTGCCGATCTTGCCGGCGATGATCCACCCGGTGGGCCGGTCAAAGCGGCGTTCCGGGTTGTCGATGCGAAAGCGCTGGCCCTCTTCGCGCGGCCAGCCGGTGTGGACGCTCTTCCATGATTCAGGCAGCACAAACTCCAGTGTCGTCACCGAGTAGGAACCCATCACATCGCCGGTATCGATATGCATGGCCGGCACCAGGTCGTCTCCGCGGAACAGAGCCCAGTCCTTGTTGATCAGTGCATCGTATTTACCAGGGCTGCGCTCGTGCGTGATATTGACGAAGTAGGACAGCGTCGCCTTGCCCTGCGGCAGATCCCAGTACACCCGTTGGCCGGTCTGTCGCAGCGTGCCGTTGGCCTGGATGTTGGAGATGTTTCCCTTGCGATTGGAAAAGTTGAGGTGTTTTAGCAGCTCGCCCCGATCGACAGTAATCTCCACGGAGGCGCCCTGGCGCTCGGGCTCCAGGGTGGCCAGTATCTCAACGGCGAACGACGCCGGTTCGCCGGCATGCGCGCCGGGGGCGATGCCCAGCCATGCCGCCGTGAGCAGTGCCAGCAGATAACGAGTGTATGCTTTCATGATGATCCTTTGCCGGCGCCTGAATGTCATTGCCTGGCAGGTTATTGGGCCAGTATCGTTGTTCCGGCCCGTTTCTGGCCCTTTAGTTCCGCGTAGTAGTGCCGCCCGCCGAACCACCTGGGCCGAATATACGGGAATGCCGCCCACGGCACGAGGGTCGGTGAACGCTTGAGTCGGTTGCTCAGTCGGTCGGAAATAATCGATAGCGTTCGCCGGGTTCCGTATCGATGCGAATAAGACCGCTGTCGTCGGGCACCAGCGTCCGCGGGTCAGCACCCGGTATCCTCAGCGTCAAAGCGGCGTCTTCGCGCAGCACCAGCGTATTGCCGAGCAGGGAGCGCACGTCGGCGCTTTGCAGCTTGCCGGCTTTCCATCGAATGTCCACCTCGAATCCGCCGCGGGCTCGAAGCCCGCTTACCGAACCGTTCGGCCACGCCCCTGGCAACGCCGGCAGCAGTTTCATTTGATCGCGATGGCTCTGTAGTAACCACTCGGCGATGGCAGCGGTGGCGCCGAAGTTGCCGTCGATGGTAAAGGGTGCCACGACGTCGGCGAATCCATTGCGGCGCACCCAGTTCAGAAATTTGCTGTCAGGGGGGTACAGCGGATGGCAGTTGAGCAGGTTCGGTTCGGTGCCCTCGCGCATGAGTTTGCGCAGGCCGTCATGGGCGCTGTCTCCGTCTTCCAGGCGCGCGTAGAAGTTTAGCAGCCACGCCAGGCTCCACCCGGTAACCCCGCCCCCGGCGTTCAGCCTGCGCGCGAGTGTCGCATGAGCCGGGCCGATGAGTTCCGGGCTGTAGTGTGTGTCTATCTGGTGCGCCGGGAAAAGCCCGTACAGGTGTGAAATATGTCGATGTCCGGGCTCTGCCTCCTCGTAATCCTCAATCCATTCCTGAATGCCACCGGTGCTTGGGCTGATGCGCACAGGTGGCAGCCGGGCAGCGGCCGCCCGCAGCTCTGACGCGAACGTTGCCTCCTGGCCTTGCAAGCCCAGCGCTTCGATTGCCCCGAGCGTGTTGGCGAACAGGTCTTGGAGGATCTGCACATCCATGGTGGCGGCGTAGGTGAGCATTTGCCGCGAGCCGTCGCCCGCGATGTAGGGGTTTTCCGGCGAGATGCTCGGCGCGGTCACCAGGTAGCCGGCCGCGGCAGAATCCGCCGGGGCGACGACGAGGAAGTCGAGCATGAATTGCGCCGCGCCCATGAGGGCGGGCAGGGCGCGTTCCCGGAGAAACGCCCGATCGCCGGTGAACAGATAGTACTCCCAGTACTGGCGGCTGATCCAGGCGCCGCCGAACGGCCAGACGCCAACGACGAAATCGGCGGGTGTTTTCTTGCCCCAGATATCCGCCACGTGATGGAACACCCACCCGCGGGCGCCGTACTGTTCGCGGGCGGCGATCTTCCCGGGCGCTATGACATGGCGGTCGAGATAGTCGAACAGCGGCAGATGGAGTTCCGCCAGGTTAGTGTTCTGCGCCGGCCAGTAGTTCATCTGCAGATTGATATTGAGGTGGTAGTCGCTGGCCCACCAGGGGTCGAGCTTGTCGTTCCAAAGTCCCTGCAGGTTCGCCGGCAGGCTCCCTGGTCGCGAGCTGGCAATGAGCAGGTAGCGACCGTACTGGAAGTACAGCGCCTCCAGTGCGTTGTCGGGTTCTCCGGCGGCGTGCCGTGCCAGCCTCTCATCGGTGGGCATGGCAGCCAGGGCCGGATCGCTTTCGCCCAGACTGAGGTGTACGCGCTGAAAGTAGTGCCGATGCTCTGACACGTGGTCCTGTCGTATCCGCTGTTCGGTTTTCCCCAGCGCCCGTGCCAATACCCGGCGGATGTGCGCCTCGGGGTCGGGTACTTCATAATCGCTGGCTGCTGCCAGATACAGCTCCACCCGGTCTGCGGCGCGCAGCTGCAACACCTCGGGTTGTTGCGTGTCGGTTAGCACCTTGCCCCCGGTGTATCTTACAGCGAGCTGCGCCGCGAAGCGCATGCGTTGGGCCGTTAACTGTTCTGCCTGTTTCTGGGGCGAGACGGTGGCTTGGCCGATACTGGAAACCGCGTAGTCGATGAGTTTTGTGCGCACGCTCTTATACGGGATATTGCTCACCTGGCCTCGCATCAACAGGCCCGTCACGGGAGCGTTGATGGTCTGCGTGCGTGTTCCCTCTATCCGTTGCAGAGCTACATCAAGGTCCAGGGTGCCGGGCTTGTCGGTCTCGATCACAACAACCAGTACGTCATCCGGTGCGCTGACATACGCTGTGCGTGACACGTTGGCGCCGGCTGCTTTAAAGCGGGTGCTGTGCAGCGCATCTTCAAGGCTTAACTGGTGGTGCAGCTCGTGGGCTGTGCCAGAACCGCGATGGGTAATGGTGAGTTCGCCGAGTGTCTGGTAAGGCAGGATACTGGCGGGGATGCCCAACTGCGTGGCCTGCGCCAGTTCCGTCGCCTCGGTAAGCTTGCCCGCGAAAATCAGCTCGCGAATCCTGGCCAGAGACTCCCTCGCCCGCGGGTTGATCTCGTCACGGCCTGCATAGCCGTCCCACAACGTGTCGATATTGAGCTGGATGCGCTCCCGCAGTGGCTCGCCGTGCATCATGGCGCCAAGCCGGCCATTGCCCAGCGGTAACGCGTGCTGCCACTGTTGGGCGGGTTCGGTGTACCAGAGCACCGGCGCTTCAGCCAGGGCGATCCTGGCGACAACCAGCAGTAAACACGAGATAAATAGTCTGGCCACGCGTTTCGGCACCATTGCAGCAAACGGTGGTGGCATGAAAACACAGTGCGGCTTGCAAGTCATCGACTCGGGGCATTGGCGGATTGCCTGCTTGGCCGGGCATGGAATTTGCGTGTCTGTAAGGCGATGAGGCAGAGGCATTGCTGCCGGACGCGTTAATGGGAGGCGAGAGAATGAAGGAGACCGATTATCAGTCAAAAAGCCTGAGCCTGTTTGCCACGGTATCGATGGGGATTGGCGTAATGATTGGCGCGGGCATCTTCGCCCTCACTGGCCAGGTGGCGGAATACGCCGGCGCGCTGTTCCCCCTGGCGTTCCTGCTGGCCGCGGTGATCAGTGGCTTCAGCGCCTACTCCTACATACGGGTGACCAGCAAATACCCTTCGGCGGGGGGCATAGCAATGATCCTTGAGAAAGCCTACGGCAAAACGATGATGACGGGCGCCTGTGCCCTGCTGATGGCGTTCTCAATGATCATCAATGAAAGCCTCGTCGCCAGAACCTTTGGCACGTATACACTGCAATTGTTCGATATGGGCGCCCACTACTGGCTGATTTCGGGCCTTGCCGTGGCGCTTATTGTTGTCGCGTTTCTGATCAATCTTGCGGGTAATGATCTGATTGGCGCAGTATCCAAGGTGTCGGCGATTCTCAAGCTGTTGGGGATTCTCGGTTTTGCGGCGGCTGCCATCTGGTTCGCTGACGGGTCCTTTCAACCGGCGGAGAACGGCCTGAGGGATACAACATCCGCGGCCGGTTTTCTGGCCGGTGTGGCCCTCGCGATACTGGCCTACAAGGGCTTCACAACGATCACCAACAGTGGTGATGAAGTGGTTGAACCGCATAAAAATGTCGGCCGGGCTATCACGATCGCTCTCGTGGTGTGTCTCGTGGTGTATCTGCTTGTGTCATGGGGAGTGGGCTCGTCACTGTCTGTGAACGAGATTGTCGAGGCCCGGGACTACGCGCTCGCAGAGGCTGCGCGACCTGCGCTCGGTCGTTACGGCGTGTGGTTTACCATCGCGATCGCCATCATTGCCACCTCGTCCGGGCTGCTGGCGAGTATCTTCGCGGTATCTCGCATGCTGGCGATGGCGACCGAGATGAACATCATTCCTCACCGGCATTTCGGCATGCCCGGCGATGTTCAACAGCACACACTGGTGTATACGGTCGTGGCGGCGGCAGTGTTGGCCGCATTGTTTGACCTGAGCCGCATAGCCTCGCTGGGAGCGATCTTTTATCTTGTCATGGACATCGCAATTCACTGGGGTGTGTTCAGGCACCTTCGTCAGGATGTTGAGGCGAAAGCCTGGATACTGGTGACCGCGCTTGTGCTCGACGTTGTTGTGCTGGCGTGTTTTCTTCTCATCAAGGCGAGCGCAGATCCATTGATCGTGATAATTGCTGTCGTTTCAATACTGCTCATTTTCGGGTTTGAGAAGTATTATCTGTCCAAGGCGTCAACAGCATAGGCAGTGACATGCGTTCGCCCCACCCCGGTTGCGCCTGCGACGGCGCGCTGCAGAGCAGCAAAACGCCCAGCGTGTGACGCGCCGACGATCCGGTGTTTCAGCTCAAACGTATGAGCGGTCTGAGGATAAGCCGGTCGGCCTGGACGCTACAGACAAAGCGGGTTCGCTGGCCCTATAATCCGCGGCGCGGTAGATGGCTGGCGGAATAACGCGGGCCCCGAAAACTTTCAGGTGAGGTTCACTGTGCGCCACTGTCTGGCAGCGTTGCTGCTTTTGGTGTTTGTCCTGCCGTGCAAGGTCGCGGCGGAGAAAATCGCCGTGTCGGTGCCCGTCAGTCTCGACTTCCCGTTGCTGCAGCAGTTGCTGGTCAGGCAGCTGTTCACCGGGCCCGGATATAGCCGGGAGGTGCTTGCTGACGCGCAGGCTTGCAATTCAGTGGTGCTCACCGAGGCCCGAATCACCGGGCGAAAAGCGGATGTACAGATCCAGGCCCGTCTGGCGGCAAGCCTGGGCCTCAGCGTGTTCGACAGGTGTTTCAAGCTGACCGATTGGCGCGGTAGCGTGGGCTTTCTGGGCAGGCCCGTGATCAGGCCGGGAGGAACCGCCATGGGCCTTGAACCCCAGGGCATCTGGCTGAGCCGCTCTACAGGGGAAAAGGTCACGTCCGGCAGGCTGTGGGATTACGCCCAGCAGCCGTTGCTGGACCTGTTCAGCAGTTTCACTGTCGATCTGTCACCGCTCACGAGCAGCCTGGGTTCCCTGCTGCCCTCCCTGCTGCCCAATCAGCCGCTGGACGCGCTGCAGAACACGCTCGACAGCCTGCAACTCGCCGCGCCGGTCGTATCTAACGACAGCCTGCGGGCATCGCTGGAGTTTGCAGTCGAACGCGTGGTGGACGCGCTGCCGGTGGAAGCGCCGCTCAGCCCTGAGGAACTGCAGGCCTGGGAGCTCCGCTGGCAAACCATGGATGCGCTGCTGGTGTTTGCCGTGAAGCACTATGCGGATGCCACCCGCAAGGCGCAGTTGCGCAGCACACTGTTGGATATCCTCATAGACAGCCGCTACCAGATGGTGGATGCGTTGGCCGAACCCGTCGACCGCTCCAACGACCCGGTGCGAGCATGGTTTGTTGCCAGCTGGAAGCAGTTGAGCCCGGTGGTGCGCAGTATTGCCCTGGAGGACGACGGCGACGAAGCACTGATGTGGGTGAGCGTGCTCGCGGCCACGGACGCACTGTACGCGCTGGACCAGCTCGGACCGCAGATCGGCTTCGATATTTCCGCCGACGGCCTGCGCCGCCTGGCCCGGATGCTCAACGAGACGATGCAGCCGGAGGATCTTCTGTACGACGAATCCCTCGACCCCAGGTTGCAACAGCTTTTTGAAGAGCAGCTCGAACCGCGCTCGTCAGGGCCGGCTGCCTGGCGCTTCGATTTTCGCCTGGTCTCGCCGGCCTACGCTGCCGATAGCGTTGAGCGCCTGAACCTCTGGGTGCCACGGCCGGATGAAGTGGGCGAGTATCTGCCGCTTGTCGAGCAACTGCTGGAGGCCAGCTCCAGGAAGATGCTGGGGAAATACAAGCTCGACAAGGCGTACCACGGCCTGTTCAGGAAACTGGTGCGCGCCACCGCCTGGCAGGAAAGCTGCTGGCGACAGTTTGAGGTGAGAGACGAGAAAATTATGCCGCTGACCTCCAGCACCAACGACGTCGGCATCATGCAGATGAACGAGCGTGTCTGGCGCGGATTTTACGATCTGCAGAAACTGCGTTGGGATATTGCCTACAACAGCGACGCCGGCGCCGAAGTGCTCATGGATTACCTGGTGAAGTACGCGATCAGGCGCAACGAACACAAGCAACCGGGCGGCATCAATAATCTCGCACGCGCCAGCTACTCGGCCTATAACGGTGGGCCGAGCAAGTCTTCGCGCTATCGCAGCTCGAACGTGCCCGACTACTTCCGGCAGGTCGACAGCGCGTTCTGGAACAAGTACCAGAAGGTGGAGCAGGGCGGACGGGCTGATCACCGGGGAATCGCCCGCTGTCTGGGCGGCACCCTGTCAGCCTGAGCAGGGTTAGAACAGATTCGGGTAGTCGCGCCAGTAGTATTGCAGCCGCTTATCCTGCCAGCCGCGGTAGATGTTTTGCCAGTTGAGCCCGTTGATGCGCCAACCGTGGTGCGGCTCCAGATTGGTTGAAAAAACCGGCGCGCCCCTGTCGCAAAAGCGCGTATCCACGCTGATACGCACCCCGGTCTCACTCAGGTTGGGTTCGGCCTTGTGCACGGTGCAGGCATGGAATATCAGCACATCACCCCCCTCTACATCGGAGACGTGCCATTGGCGTTCATCGGGATAGATCTCGCACTGCACGCCGCCCACGCCGGGCGTAGCGAATACCGGCCGAACGCCGCGTGAGTGTGATCCCGGCAGCACTTTCAGGCGACCCAGGGTTTTATCCACCGCGTGCAGCGCGATCCAGATGCCGGCCATGGTGTTGCCTGCATGGTGTGAATAGGCATCCTGGTGGGGAGGCGTTTCAAAACCTTCCTTTCCAGGCGTGGAGATGCGCGCCATCTTCATGGGGTAGACGAACGCCTCCCTGCCAGTAACGCTGCGCATCAGGTCCAGCAGCCGTGGCTGATGGAAAAATTCGTGGAAGGTTTCCAGCGACTGAATGCGCGGGTAGACCTCATCCCATACCGGGTCACATTCCACGAAGGGCTCGCCGCGCAGTTCAGGTGCGCCGGCAGCGTTTCTTGATACGTGCGGCGTCGCCTGTTCCAGGAGCGTGCTCAGCAATGCTTCGCTGGTGGGGTTTGACAGGTAGCCGGGGAAAAAGAGATAGCCCCAACGCTGAAAACGCTCCCTGAGGACGTGCGGATTCTCGTCCGCTCGCGACACCACAAAGTCTTCGTCTATGGAGGGGGGCGCGTTAATGTGAGCGATGTCAGGCGGGCCAAAGGAGCGTGGAGTATACAATAACGCGCTACTGGCACCAGCCCATGAGCGCTGGTTTTTTTCCTCGGGCGTGTCACCCCAGTAGCGCCAGGATGTCCCCGGTAGCGGTCGGGCGAACCAGACGTGCAGTTTCAAGACCATCGTGCAGACGGATCACGGTGGGCCACTGCTTGACGCCAAACGCGCGGCCCAGCGGTTTGCCTTTTCCGTCGTACACCTTGATATGGGTAATATCGGGGTGCGCTCGCAGGGCTTCGCGCATGGCTGGCATTGCGGCCTTGCAATGTCCACACCAGGGCGCGCCGAACTCCAGGATAGCGTCCTGCGCCAGTTCACTCACCTGGTCAAGTGTCGGTGCCTCTTCGCCATACTCCGGGTTGAAGCCCCGGGTACTGCTTTTCAGTGGCCGATCCTCTGCGGGCATCGTCGGCGTGTCCTGTTTGACCTGATCTTCTTGCGACTATAGCAGCTCCGTGTGGCCGTCGGGCAGCGCTAACCCCGAGAGGGCCGCAGACGGCCTGCTAGCAACGTCGGGAACGCGGAGCCGTGGCTCATGTGTGTCGCTGAAACCTTGTTCTGGATCATCGTTCACCGGCACTGTGGATGGTAGAAATACCCGGGGAGCTACGCTCCTTCGCATGGATTGATGATTTCATTGCCAAACAATAGGGAGACCACAATGACCCAAGCCCTGCTGAGAACGCTGTTAGTGTCAGTTGCGCTAACGCTTGTCGCCTGTAGCGATGGCCGGGATGATCTGGGCAGCCTGGACAATAATGTGCTGGTGTTTACCGAGCACAAGCTGCCGCCGTTTGTGATTCAGGATCTAGTCGATCGCGGTGATGAAGCGGCTGCGCAGCGTTTGCGCGGCGATATCGCGGGCAAGCCCGTGGTTATCGTCAAGCTGCGGGGTAAGACCAATCACTTCGGGCGCGATCTACAGGGTAACTATCTCGATTACGCGGCCACGGTGCCAGACACGCCGGTCTGGATTGCGGAGTATCCGTGGACCCGGGGCTCGGCATTGCCACGGACGAGACCGGCTGGTGGACCCTGTACATCGTGAAGGATGCGGGCGAGCCCCTCGAGCTGTCTTTTGTGTATGACAAGGAAGGCTGGATCACCACCAAGAGCAACATCATTTCGGTGGAAGACGAAGACAATACCGACCTTGCCATTCAGTACATTGATCCTGATTTTTACAATGTGCTCATGTTGCCCTATGTCGAGGGGATGCTGCGTGAAAACGGCTACCCGAACTTTTTCTTTGAGAACGCCATGGTCGTGACCGTAGGGAAGTCCTGGGGCAGTATGCACGACGACAGGTTGCCTCACGGCGATCCCGGCGCGATCACCACCCTGGCCCCGGACAGCGGCTCAGCCATCGGGCCGGTCTATTTCAATGAGCAGGTCATTCCGGATGTCACCTGGACCAGCACGTCGGTCGACGGCGGCGTGGTCTGGCTGAACATGCCCCTGAATGAGACCTATGAGGTAACCGCCCAGAAACCCGGTGTGACGTATCCGACGGTGCGCTTCAGGGTGACCGAGGCCGATATGGCAGCCGGCGTGCAACTCTTTATCGCGTCACCGCCGGACTCGCTGGAGGGCAGCAACGACTCCCCGCCGGGTGAACCCTGAGGGCGCCCGTCGTGCGCAGCTGATCACGCAGTTTGCGAGGAGAAATCGATGGTGTTTTTGGCTCGAGCTTTCTCCTCGAAGTCAGCGCAATGCGCGATGACGCTCCACCGGCCGCTGCGCGCTGCGTGTTGCGTTTTCACGATGAGGGGATCATGATCCGGTCGCAGGGACACCGCGCCAGCGAGAATCAGGCCTGTCATCGAAAACAGGGCGCCGAACACGATGAAGGTTTGCAGCGGGCTTGATCGGGTCAGTGCCGGGCCGAAGGTCACCAGCAGTGCAGCGAGGACGAGGCCTGAGACAAGGCCCGCCAGTCCCAGGGTGATATGTGACTTCACCAGCGTGCGCGCGATCCCCCGCGACTCGGGTTCCACCTTGCGGCTCAGACTCGGGTCTCCAGGCTCGACGACGCGAACCTGCGTCTCCGGCAGCCCGGCGTTGTTGATCAGTAATTCTGCTGCGTGACGCGCAGCGTCTTCGCTTTCGTACTCACCGCTGATCTTGTGTGGGAATTGCTCGCCCTGTAACAGATCGTTATCAGACATGGTTTGTTCCTCCCTTTTGTGATCACTAAACACTGGCGCTTATTGCACGGTCGGCAGGATGCGCTCCACCTCGTCCTGCCCGTCCTGCGCTTCGTCCAGCGAATCTGACAGGACCTCGCGATCCTGGTTGATGACGCCGCAGGCAACACGGGGTCCGGCGTTTCCTGCGGGGTCTGATTTCAAGTCGTCTGCGTGGGCATGCACGACCACCGCCTTCTGCAGGACCGACGCCGGGCCCGAAAAACCCAGTCGCGACGAAGTCAGCGTGATATCGACATGACCGCTCGCATCCGCAACGACGTTGCCCAGGTCACCCAGGTGATGGCGTGCGTCTTCGGGCCCGCCGTGGCCTGTGTTGTATGGGTTGAAGTGACCGCCCGCGGAGCTGGCGTCGCTGGCGGAACAATCGCCCACCGCATGAATGTGGAAGCCGTGCTTGCCCGGGCTCAGGCCCTGGAGACGAACGTGCACGCGCATGTGTTCGCGCTGCTCGTCCGGTCGGAAGGTCACCTCGCCGCTCACATTGGAATCGGCAGTAGGGTGCAGCACGGCGGTCGCCTGGCCGACCAGCGAAAACTGCGCCATCGACGTGGCTTCAGCACCCTGGAGAACGCTTCTGTCACGCGTTACGGCGCCAAGGCGTGCCGATGCGTCGTGGTTGCTTGCCGCCGGTTCTTCGCCATGACCGCCCGGGGTGTTGTCGGCATAGGCGGTGGTTGCCAGACATGCCGCAAGCAGGGCCATCGCTGGCGGTGTGCTATTGCGGTGAATGCGGCGAATGTGTGCGTGGTTGTTCGGGATAGATCTGTCGAAACGTGTCATCAAGCATTCCTCCTGTGGACTTTGCGGCGGTTTCTATGCGTGTAAGAATTTCAATGTCTCTGAAAGTCCGACTGCGAAGCCCGCTGCCGATGGGCTCAGGCTCCATGACAGGGCCGCCATCTGCGCCGCGGCGACTGGCCCGGCAGCTGCAAGGCGGCTTTCATTACTGCCGCATTGCCGGCGCCCCTGGCTAGCGAGCTGCAATATGCGTACCACCCTCCCTTGTTGACTTGCTGCGTCTCTGTACCGGCACAAACGGGTTGTACTGGCATACAAACTGCATAAGACCCTCGGGCGGTACGGTCGACATCCGGCGCTGCAGCTCGTGTTGGGAGGTGATTGCCCACGTCGACCGCAGACTCGATGCCCGATAGCGCAGCCTGGCGTTCGCCCTGACGGGCGACGCGTGTTCCCACGACGAGGAGAAACCGTATGGTGAGGCGAACGAGTACAGCAGGTAAGGCAGCAGGTAGTGCAGGAAAAAGCATGCTGGCTCTAGCGATAACAGCATCGTTGAGCGGCTGCTTGTTCGAGGTTGCCGATGGCGATGGCCAGACGTACGCAATTGACCCTGGTGGATCGGTGGACGCGCGCCTCGCGAGTCGCGCTGATCTGGATACACTGACGTTCACGGGTTATTTCCTGACCTCCGGCACGGGGTCGCGTCTGGAGGTCCGGCTCAACTGTTTGCGCTCCGGCGTGATGGAGGCCCTGGTGCCTTTTCCTGGCGCGATTGCCGGGGGGATTTATGAGCTGGAGATGGCGCAGGCACCCGGGGATTTTTCGGAGTTGCTGGTTAGCGAGTGTGACGCCGTATTTGACGCGGCTTCGCAAAGTTACGAGTTCGATCTGGCGTTCACTGTACTCAACCCCGGCACGGCGTTTGACGGCTCCTACATGCCGGTGCTGACTGCCGCCAATCTCGGTTGCATCAGTGGCGCAGTGGCTGCAGGCAGCAATGCCCTGGCAGCCACCGAAAGCTGCCTGGCCGTTGACCCCCGCGGGGCGATATCGCCCCTGGGGATCAATCCTCCCGGTGGTCCGGTCGGCCCCGAGAATGTGTTGAGCCTGTCGATCAGTGCGGATGTCTACGACGCGCTGGCGGTAGCAAACTGAGCGCGTAAAGCTCCGCACCCGGAACATCGCTTTGCAGCGCCGGTCGCGTCGCCGCATCGAGGTCGCGCAGTTCAGGTCTGGCTGCGCGCAATGACTCCCACCGGCAGGCGCCGACGTTCGAGTTTGAAGTTGACGCCGCTGCTCGTGCGCGCGATGGCCAGTTCCATGGGAACCGCGGCTTCTTCATTGGCCGGGTCGATGATCACGTCCCAGGCGAATGCCGCGTCACCCGGGTCGGCGACGGTATGACAGCGGGCGCGCGGGTTCACCTGCGCCACCAGCGAGTCGAATGCCGGGTGCGGTTCCGGGGACAGTTGTGTGAACCAGGTGTGGGCGATGGTCTCATGCAGCGCCGGGCAATCGCGCAGGGAGATCCGGAGGCTGTTGGCGCCGGTGATGCGGATGCCGATATCCGCGTACGTTCGCGGATGAAAGTGGGGGTGTAGCTGCAGAATCTTGGCCATGGTTTCAATGTCATTGCCGCCAAGATCAAGGTTCTTCTGCAAGCGCTCCACGGCCAGTGCCGCATGGCCAACCCAGGTACGCTCGGAGAAGCGTCGGGCCACGTCATCGCCATAGTGCGTCGCCAGGCTCAGCGTGTAGCTGTGCGCCAGCAGCAGTGCCTGCACGGCGTTCTCCTGGGCGAGCAGGGTGAGCGCACGCTGTGAGAAATCCTCGAACTGACAGAGCGTGTCCAGAGGGCCGGAGTAATCGTCCCAGCCGCCCTCATCGCTCCACTGCTCGGGCTGTACCAGCTCAATGCCGGCCAGGCGGGTGTTCCTCATCACCTCCAGATTGGGGTGGTTTGCATACGGCTGCGCTTCATCGGATATAAAAACCTGCCAGCGGCAAACGGGATATCGACCTTCACCGTTGCCTCCGTCGCCGTTGATACGGGGTGGCCGGTGAATCGGCCGCATGACCATACACGGGTTGGTCGCCGCGGCGGTCGCATCGAAGGTAGGATCCTCGATGTCGTGGCACATGGCTCGGGTCAGGTTGGGATCGTTGCCGTTCTTCTCCAGGTCATTCAGGGCGCCGCAGAAAGGCAGCCAGAATTCGCCGTATTCGGGGGAGTCGAGACGGAACTGGAAATCCAGAAACTGCTGCGGAGCGCCCACTTCGAGTTGGATGTTCTTGAACACCGTACCGACATCGTTGCCCTCGAAGTTCATCAGCTTCTGCATGCGTTTGGAGTAGATCGGGCTCGCGCACTGCCACTCCTCGATGCCGGACCGCACGAAGCCTTCCTCCCCGTACTCCAGGGCAACCAGCGGCTGACCGACCCGGTCGAGCAGGTGGCCGATGAGGTTGAACTCGTGCGTCAGGCGCGACAGGAAGTCCCGTGAGAAATCTGTCAGTTTGAGTTCGGGATCAAACGCGCCGGAATAGTCGTTGCGCAAGGTCATGGTAGTCCGCTCCAGTGGGTGACACCGTGTCGCCGCAGGGCAGGCTCGCAGCGTGCGCCTGAACCGGCGGGGGGATTCCAGGCTGAAAGCACAGTAGCTTTACGTCGCCGGGCTTGCAATAGCATAGGAACAGTGAGATTTTTGTACCGCGAGATTTTCGTACTCGAGTTTACATTAATAATAATTGAGGTATCAGGCAATGGCGTATTTCAGGCAGGCACGGTTGAGCATAGCGGTCGCGGGTGTAGCGCTTTCGACGCAGGTGCTATCGGGGCAGGTAATGGCCCAGGGCGGCGGCATGGTTCTGGAGGAGGTCATCGTTACCGCGCAGAAGCGCAGCGAGTTGCTCTCGGAAACGCCAATGACCGTGAACGTCATGACCGGCGAGCAGATCGAGGAGCTGGCGAGTTTCAACTTCAGCGATCTCAACAATCTCACGGCCGGCCTCGCGATTTCCGGCGTGGGGTTTGATACCAATATCGCCACGCGGGGACTGGGTACCGAACTGAACGCCGCGGTCAGCCCGCGCGTCTCCGCCTACCTGGACGGCGCGTTCATTTCCCAGCAGCGGGCACTGTTCAGCGGTATTTACGACATGAGCCAGGTGCAGCTCCTGCGCGGCCCGCAGGGCACCCTGTACGGCCAGGCCTCGCCGGCCGGCGCCATTACCCTGCAGTCACGCGATCCGAACCTGGAGTCTTTCGACGGCAGTATCCAGCAGAGCTTCACCGACCAGGACGGCTTCAATACGCAGGTGGGCGTGTCACTGCCACTGATCAAGAACGTGCTGGGCCTGCGGGTCTCCGGCCTGTACGACTCCAACCGCAGCAGCGATGCCAGGAATATCACGCTGGACAAGGACCTGGAGAGTGAAACCGAAGCCTTCAGGGCCGTGGCGCTCTGGCAACCCTCAGACAGTTTCAACCTGCGAATTGCCTATCACGACATCCAGGACGACGTGGACATCGATAACGTGGTCAAGGGCAATGGCATCGAGTTCGACGATCGCATCTCGGTGGCCGATTTCGATTCGGTGCTGGATGGTGACTCGGATTTCACCGTACTGGAAGCCAACTACGCGTTTAACGAGAACCTGACGGCCACGCTGGTCGCCAGTTTGCAGGACAACGTGGTCACTCGCACCTGGGACGGCGATGGCTCCCCGGTTCAGGGACAGGAACAGTTCGTGCGCTCCGAGGTGACCGACCTGATGAACTATGAGGCGCGACTGTCCTCACAGGGGAATGATGTCTGGGACTGGACCGTGGGCGCGTTCTACCAGGATTCAGAATCGGCCACGCCGGTACTGGTCAATACCTACGTCTCTGTGGGCCCCGGCAGCAGTCTCCTGGCAGATACCAGCGGGCCCGCGCTGATCAACACCAATACGCTGGGCCTCTTTACGCATAACAGTATTCACCTCAGTGAGAAGGGTACCTTGACGGTGGGGCTGCGCTACATTGAAGACGAGCGCTTCAACAGGCAGACCTTCAGCACGGTAGCGAACTTCTTTGCGCCCGATGGTTCGCTGGTGCAGCCGCCGGTCTTTTCGCGGGTGCAGGAGGGCGTGTCGCCAGAGAACCAGGAAGACGACGATACGGCCTACACCGGTACCCTGAAGTACCAGCACGAGCTTACCGACGATCTCATGGGTTACGTGAGCTATGACCGTGGCTGGCGCGCAGGCTCGGCCAACATCGCCGGCTCACCGCAGCCTGCGATTTTCGGCTCGTTTGACGCTGAGGAGAGCGACAATATCGAACTGGGATCCAAGTGGTCCATCCTCGAGGGTCGCGGCCTGTTGAATATGGCGGTTTATTACCAGATCTACACGGATTTCCAGTACCAGGCTGAAGTGGCTTTCCGCGAGGCGGAAGGGGGCACCGGTCTGGCGACGCCGGTGGTCAACGTGGACGAGGCGGAAGTGTACGGGTTCGATGCCGATCTCAGCCTGCTGCTGCTGGAGAACTGGACGGCCAGCGTGGCGCTGAGCTATGTAAAAACCGAACTCTCCGATGCCCAGAACGTGCCATGCGTCGATGATGCGCCCATCGGCGGTGCGCCGGATAGCTTCAACACCTGCGACCTGACCGGCGAACGCGCGGGCAACGAGCCCGAATGGTCCGCCAACCTGTTCACGGAATACTTCCAGCCGCTGGGTAATGATGGCGAGTGGTATGTGCGCGCACTGGTGAACTCGGAGAGCGAGTATTATTCGGCAAGCGAGCAGCAGGATCTCGACAGCTACACGACGCTGGACCTGTTCCTGGGCTGGCGCACCACATCACGCAATATCGATGCACGGCTGTGGGTGAAGAATGCATTCGACGAGACGGCGGAACTGAATACCGAACGGTTGCCGAATGTGCCCGACTACGACAACGGCGGCGAAGTGGAAACCGGCCTGACGTGGGTGCGACGGCAGCTGGACCCGCGCACGCTGGGCATGACCATCACCTACAATTTCTGATGGCCAGGGTGGTGTTCGCCTCTCGCGGTGACGAGTCCGCGAGGGGTGAAGGCCGTGCAACGACGGCCGGTTGATTTTCGCCTATACGCGCTCGAGTACTGTGGTAATGCCCTGGCCGAGGCCAATGCACATGGTCGAGACGCCCAGGGTAAGGTCGCGCTCCTCCATCACGTTCAGCAGTGAGCCGGTGATGCGCGTTCCCGAACACCCGAAAGGATGCCCCAGCGCGATCGCACCGCCGTGCACGTTGACCTTGTCATCCATGTGGTCCAGCAGGTCGAGATCTTTCAACACGGGCAGCGCCTGCGCCGCAAAGGCCTCATTCAGCTCCACCATCTCTATGTCGTTGATGCCCAAGCCGAGTTTTTTCAGCGCTTTGCGCGTAGACGGCACCGGGCCGTAGCCCATGATGGAAGGGTCCACACCCGCCAGTGTCATGGCTTTCACCCGTGCAATGGGACGCAGTCCCAGCGCCTTTGCCCGCTCTGCGGACATCAGCAGCATCGCCGAGGCGCCGTCGGAAATCTGCGACGACTGGCCGGCGGTCACCGTACCGCCCTGCGGGTTGAACGACGGCTTCAGCGCCGCGAGCCCCTCCAGTGTGGTTTCCGGGCGGATGGTCTCGTCTTCAGTCACGGACACCAGCGCGCCGTCCTCGTCGTGTCCGTCGATCGGGATGATTTCGCGTTTGAATTTGCCTTCCTGCGTTGCCTTGTGCGCCAGCTGATGCGAGCGCAGACCGAACTTGTCCTGATCCTCACGGCTGATGCCGTGCATGAGCGCCAGCATCTCCGCGGTCATGCCCATCATCCCGGCGGCCTTGGCCACCGAACGGCCCATGCGCGGGTTCGGGTCGATATTGGCGTCGTCCATCATCGGCAGGTGGCCAAGATGTTCAACACCGCCCACCAGGTAGACATCGCCCACGCCCGCCAGAATATTCGCCGCTGCGGTGTGCAGCGCAGACATGGACGAGCCGCACAGGCGGTTCACGGTTTGCGCGGGCACGCTGTGCGGCAACTCCGCATTGAGCACAATCATGCGTGCGAGATTCATGCCCTGTTCGCCGCGCTGAATCACACAGCCCCAGATCAGGTCGTCGATCTCTGCAGGATCCAGCGCCGTGTTGCGCGCCAGCATGCCCTTGATGACCGCGGCCGACAGGTCGTCGGCGCGCACATTGCGGAAGCAGCCGTTCTTCGAGCGCCCCATGGCAGAGCGGGCGTAATCCACAATCACTGCATCTCTCGGATGTAAACTCACAGTCTTTCTCCTTTGGTCTGCCCGTTGCTCAGTAGTAGGTTTTGCCGTCGGCGAGCATCTTCTGCATGGTGTCTGTCAGCTCGTAGGCCTTGCCCAGATGTGCGAACTTTTCAGACGCCTCGGCGAGATGCGCCATGCCGACCGTATCCATCCAGCGGAAGATGCCGCCGCGGAACGGCGGGAACCCCACGCCATACAGTAATGCCAGGTCTGCCTCGGCGGGTGTGCCGACGATGCCTTCTTCCACGCAGCGCGCCATTTCAATCGCCATGGGCAGCATCATGCGTGCGATCACGTCTTCTCGATCGAACTCGCTGCGCTCTGCAACCACTGGCTGAATAAGCTCGTAGGTCTCTTCGCTCACGACTTTCTGCGGTTTGCCGCGTTTATCGGTGACGTATTCGTAGAAGCCCCTGCCATTTTTCTGGCCGTAGCGTTCATTTTCGAACATCACCTCGGCGACGGTTTTGTAGTCCTGCTGCATGCGATCCGGGAAGCCTTCCGCCATCACCTGTGCGGCGTGGACGCCGGTGTCGATGCCCACGACGTCCATCAGGTAGGCCGGGCCCATGGGCCAGCCCCAGCGCTCCATGACCTTGTCGATGGCCTGGAAGTCGGCGCCATCGCGCACCAGCGCGTTGAAGCCGCCGAAGTAGGGGAACAGCACGCGGTTCACCAGGAACCCCGGGCAATCGTTCACCACGACGGCTTTTTTGCCCAGTTTGTTGGCATAGGCTACGGTGCGGGCGATTGCCGCGTCGGAGGTTTTCTCGCCGCGGATCACTTCTACCAGTGGCATGGCGTGCACGGGGTTGAAGAAGTGCATACCGCAGAAATTTTCCGGGCGTTCCAGCGCCTCGGCCAGCGAGGTGATGGAGATGGTGGACGTGTTGGATGCCAGTACGGCGTCTTTATCGATCTGCTGCTCGGTTTCGGCCAGCACGCTCTTCTTGACCTTGGGGTTCTCCACGACAGCTTCTACAACGATATCGACATCGTCAAAGCCGGCGTAAGAGAGCGTGGGGTCGATGCTGCTGAGAATGCTGCCCATTTCTGCGGGGGTCATGCGCCCGCGCTCCACCCGTTTGGCCAGCAGCTTGGTCGCCTCGGCGAGGCCCAGGTCGAGTCCGGCCTGGGCGATATCCTTCATTTTTATGGGCACACCCCTGAAGGCGCTCTGATATGCAATGCCGCCACCCATGATGCCGGCGCCCAGTACCGCCGCGCGCTCGATGGCTTTGTCGGCCTTTTTCTCCCAGCCCTTGGCTTTTTTGCCGAGCAGTTGGTCGTTCAGAAACACCCCGACCAGGGCTGCTGCCACCGGGGTGGTGGCCAGTTCGGCAAAGGCGTCCGCCTCGACGTCCAGCGCCTCATCCAGGCTCATCTTGCGCGCGGCTTCGATCACCTCGACCACCTTCACCGGCGCCGGATAGTTGCGGCCCGCCTGCTCGGCCACCATCGCCTTGATGGTAAAGAACGACATCATGGCCTCGGTATCGTTCAGCGGCAGCGGGCCATGTTTGCGCGCGCGGCGTTGCGCGTACTCCAGGTTGCCATCGATGGCACGCTGCAGGGTGGCCAGCGTCACATCGCGGAGTTGTTCCGGCTCGGCTACGGCATCCACCGCGCCCGCCTTGAGCGCGTCGCCAGCGCGTTTCTCCGCGCCGGTGGCCATCCACATCACGGCTTCATCCACGCCGATGATGCGCGGCAGGCGCACGGTGCCGCCCCAGCCGGGCAGGATGCCGAGCTTGGTTTCCGGCAGGCCGACCCTGGCCGCGCTGCTCATGACCCGGAAATCGCAGGCCAGGCAGCACTCCAGCCCGCCACCCATGGCGAAGCCGTTAATGGCCACGGCGCTGGGGTAGGGCAGGCTGGCGATACGGTTGAAGTTCTGGTTGTTGGCGCCGGTAAAGGGCTTGATGTCTTCTTTACTGGCGCCGAATAGGCTGGTGAACTCGGTGATATCCGCGCCGACGATGAATACCGGCTTGGCGCTGGTCACCAGCAGGCCACGGATGCCGGTCTCGGCCTCCAGCGCATCCAGGGCCGCGGTCAGGCTCGTGACGGTGGCATTGTCGAACTTGTTCACCGATTCGCCCTTGAGGTTGAAATTCAGCTCGGCGATATCGCCGTCCAGGCGCTCTATCGTGAGTTGCTCACTCTGGTAAATCATGCTGGTGTCCTGTGTCAGGTTTCGATTGTGTCGTTGGGTAGGGGAGTATAGCGAATCTCACACCCGCGCACAGTTTCGCGTTGGACGTGCAGGAACGTGCTGGATTCCTGCGTTGCCCCTGCCGGCCGTGTGGGAAAGCCGCCCTGCCGCAACTCGGGTGATGCACCTCGCCCGCTGGGATATACTACCGGCGGGCGTTTCAGTGCAACGCGCAGGTGATCTGCTGGCGACGGCAGTCCTTAACCAGAAGCTCGCGGGGAAGAACAGAATGGCAAACTCACCGAAAACCGACAGTTACCGCCTGATCAGCGGCAGCTTCAAACCGGATGAAGCCAGCGAACTGCTGATGACACTGCTCGAGGACAAGATCAGTTTTCACCAGCGCAACAACTGGAGTCGTGGCGAGCGTTTTGGTGAAAGCAGCGCCCCGGGCGTCAAGCGCATAGGCGAGTTGCGCCAGACCAAGGCCGATCTCGCTACGTTGATCGACGAGGCGAAGGCAGCGGGGTTGCAGTTGAACATACACTGCGATATTGAGATTACGCTCAGCGCCGCAGACTGACGCGGCGCGCAGCAGGCCCTACAGCATCGCATCCACGACATTCTCTATCAGGGCCGCCGCCACCCAGGTGAGCGGCGGGATGACCAGATAGAGGGAAAGGCGGGTGACGTTGCTGATGTCAAACGGCCAGCCCGGTAAATCCGCCAGTTCCCGTCGATACACAAGCAATGTGGCGAGGCGCTGCTGTCGTGTGGCGTCCAGTGCAAATAGGCTGTCTCGCTGGATACATTCGCTAATCAGCGAGTCCGTTTCCGCCAACTGCGCGTGTTTCAGTGCAGACATACGGCGCTGCAGGGGCCACACCGGCAGCAGGAAGATCGCCACCATGGGACACGCGGTGGCGATCGCGCCGGGTAATATCTCCATGGAGTGCATGCCGCCCTCCAGGCCAATCAGTGGATACAGCGCCAGCGCGCCCAGCAGCGCCAGGCTGGAATTGATCGCAACCCGGCCGAAAGGCAGCATTCGCCGCCAGGTGCCCAGGCTGAGGTGCACGTGTCGGGCGCCGAGCCTGGCGAACACCAGGCCCTGCTGAACCAGTGTATAAACAACGGTGGTCATCAGCATCCAGACTACGATCGTGCCAACGGTGGTCAGTGTCCCCGGCACCGAACTGACAAGATCCCGTATACCCTGTCCGGAGGCGCTCATGACCAGAGCGCTGTGAAGGGTGCCGGCGAGCGCACCGCCACCGAGTTGCAGCAGTAAATCTCGCTTGCGCGCGGATTCCAGTGAGTTCATGAGCATCGCGAACTGCTCGTCGTCGACCTCCAGCAGGGGTCGCAGTTCCAGCAGTAGCTGTTTGGAACGGGCCGTGATGTGGCCAAACACCGGGATGATGTAGGCGACGATCAGACTGAAGAACAGGGTGGGTGGGTCGTGGCCCGTATCACCCGCTTCGATAAACGAGAAAAAACCGAACAGCAGCGCGAAAATCAACAGCCCTGCCAGCCATTTCCCTGGCGGGTGCTGTGGAACCAGTTTGAGCAGCCAGAGTTTGTGCATCGCGTAAGGAGTGTTCCCGGGTATTGGGAGCGATTGTGAGACGATTGCTGCTGACTTTAGCACCGAGTGATGCACGAATGTCAGTCCTTTGCTGACGATGCCGAACGATCAGGGCTGGGTATCGATGTTCCTCGCACCCGGGGCGGCGCATAACGCATTGCAGAAAACACGCCCGGCCCTTTTCAGCGGGCGGCGGTAGCGTTAGCCTGCGCGAGAGGTGGCAGTGTCGTCCACCGTTGAACAGCGAGGAAACCCGTGTTTGGAGATAACCCCAACGATGAAAAGCTGCGGGCAGGCTGGCACGCTTTCTGTGACCAGTTGAAGGATGCGGGTTCACTGGTATTCAGGGACACCACGCCATCAACAGATATCGAGCGTGCGAAGGGCCTGCGGCTGCTTGCGCGCAATATCTCCCTCGGGCTGCAATTCTGCCTGGAAAACAACGACCCGGATTTCCCTGAATTGCTTCACTACTTCGATCCGTTGCGAAAACAGGGCGGTGACAACAGCGACGCGCTGTATGTGGGCGCGCCCATCAATGGCGAACACACCTACCGTATCTCGGGGCTGCGCGGCGATGCCCGTTACTTCGCGGTGACGGTGGTGGAAGACGGCGCCACACCCTGGGGTGGTGGCGTGGCGGGTAGCCTGATAGATCACGAAGTGGTGTGTGACGAGGACGGGCGTTTTGAGATTGTGCTCAGCCCGCACGAGCACTCGGGGAACTGGATTTGCACCACCGCTGGCGCCTGGCGCGTCACCGTGCGGCAGTTCTTTGCCGACTGGGAAAACGAGCTGCCGATGCAGGCGAGGATCGATTGCCTGGACGCTGCTCCACACGATCCGCAGCTGACGCCGGACGCCGTTGTGCAGGGCCTGACGGCCGCCGCCGCGTGGGTGCGGGATTCCACCTTGTACTGGGCCGACATGCTCGACCGCTGGCAGCGCCAGCCCAATACCTTCCTGTCTTACCGTGAACTGGACGACAACGCCATCGACGCAACGCCGGGTGGCGAGCCGCTGATCTGCTACTGGCGCGTGCCGGTGGACGAAGCGCTGGTCGTGCGCGTGGTGCCGCCGGATGCACGCTACTGGTCGGTGGAGTTCGGCAATTACTGGTGGGAAACCATGGACTATCGCTATCGGCTTTGCAGCACCAACTGTCACCATGCGGTGCTGGAGGACAGCGGTGAACTGCTGCTGGTAGTGACGCACGATGATCCTGGTGTGCCCAACTGGCTGGATCCGTCGGGCCACTGCGAGGGCTATATCACCGTGCGATGGATTGGCTCGGCGGATTACCCCAGGCCACAGTGCCGGCAGGTCCCCCGATCACAACTGGAGCGTGTGCTGCCTGAGACGGTGCAACGCATATCGCCCGACGAGCGAGCGGCGCAGTTGGCCGCGCGTCGGCGCGGAGTGATCCGCCGTTTTGGCTACCTTGGGCAGTAGGCCGGCATGACCGTGTTCGTCGGTTGATCGATTGCCGACATCTTGCGAGGAAGACAGCGTATGACCGAACCTGACCAGCCCGGCTGGACGCCGCCTGCCGCACCCGAGTGGCTGCGCCGGATGAACGAGGAAGGTGCGCGTTTCGATCTGCCCGCGGTAGTGCCGCTCGACGAGGCATCGCTGCTGGATCACGCGCGGCGCGTCACCGCTCTGCAAGACTTCGGCGACGACAGCTGGCGCGAGCCGTTCACAATCTACCTGCGCGCGCTGGAAGAGGAGGCCGAGCTGACCCTGATGGGCCGCCTCATGGCTCGCAGCGACATCGTGCTGTGGCTGGGCACCCGCCTGCGCATCGTTGACACGCTGGCGCGGCATCCGGAAATCCTGCAGGAGCGGATTGTCGCGCCCATGGTGGTAGTGGGCCTGCCGCGCTCGGGTACCTCGATCCTCTACGAACTGCTCGCCCAGGATCCCGCCGTGGGCGTGCCGCTGATGTGGGAAGCGCTGCAGCCTTGCCCGCCCCCCGAGGCGTCGAGCTACCACAGTGACCCGAGAATCGCGCAGGCCGACGGCCTGTTTACCCAGTGGAACCGTGTGGCCCCGGCGTTTGCCGGCATGCATGAGATGCGCGGCGATATCCCCGCCGAGTGTGGCCTGCTGATGGCAAGCACGTTCATCTCAGACCACAACGCATCGCTGCATCAGACGCCCAGCTACGCCGCCTGGCTGGCGACCGCCGATTACGGCCCCGTATATGCGTATCACAAGACAGTGCTGCAAATACTGCAGTGGAGGAATCCCCGCCAGCGTTGGTTGCTGAAAGCGCCCGAACACCAGGTACATCTCGACACCCTGCTGTCGGTCTACCCGGATGCACGCATCGTACAAACCCATCGCGACCCGCTGAAATGCATGGCCTCAGCGACCAGCCTGATGGGTACGCTGTATTCCATGCGCTCCAACAAACCGTTCGATGCGCGCCTGTTCGAAAACATCATTATGGGCGAGGCCACGGCCCAGCGGCTTGAGCATGTGATGGCGCAGCGTGATGCGGGCATAGTCCCCGAGGAAAACATCGTGGATTCGCGTTACCAGGACCTGATGGATGATCCGCTGGGCTGCATCGCGCGAATTTATGCGCACTTCGGTATGCCGCTGGAGGCAGACACCCGAGAGCGGATGTGGCGCTATCTGGCCGACAAGCCGAAGGGGAAGTTTGGCGCGCACAGCTATGCCATACAGGAACATCACCTGAAAGAGCGGCAGCTGTTTGCGCACTATCAGGCACGGTACGCGGTGCCCGACGAAGTGTAGCGCGCCGGGGCCCGGTAGTTCACCGGCGGTGACCGGTCACCGTTGCTGTGCGGGGGCCTGCCCAGACCCTGCGCTTACTTTGTGCGCCGCGTGTGCTGCATCAGTGCCCACAGAATGTTTTTCGAACTGACCTGCCCATGCAGTTTGCCGTCTTTCACCACCGGTCGGCGTCGCTGTCGCGTGTCCAGCATTTGCTGCGCCACTTCGACAATGCCGTCTTGCGGGCTGCAGGTGTTGATATCGGTCGTCATGATCTCGTTGACGAGTACGTGCTCGGGATTGCCATCGTTGTAGATTGCAGACAGCGCGCCACGCAGGCAGTCGAGTTCTGAGATCACACCGATGACGCAGCCCGCGTCATCCACGACAGTCAGCCCGGTGAGCCGATGGCTGATAATTTTTTCTACGGCGCTCGCCAGGTTTTCGTCAGGGCCTACCGTCATCGGGTTGGCGCGCATGCAATCACTGATGGAGCTGGGTTTGTTCATGGGTGATTCCTCAAAAGCTGCGGGCTCGCGCAAGGGCGCTGTGAGGTACTGCGTGCGTGACCAGGACAGTGTGAAATCGTCAGTGTCGCGCCGCCGGTGCCTGCCAGTATTGTGCTAGCTTACATCAATCCAGAGTGCGCCGGAATCGCAGCAGGGCGACAGCAACCGCGATGGCAGTGAAGGCTACCATCGCCAGCAACGGCTCCTGCATTTGCTGCAGGCTTGCGTCCTTGAGCATCACACCGCGTACCAGGCGAAGAAAGTGCGTGAGTGGGAATGCTTCGCCCAGGACTTGCGCCCACTGGGGCATGCCGCGAAAAGGAAACATGAACCCGGACAACAGCAAGGAAGGCATGAAGAAAAAGAATGTGAGTTGCATTGCCGCCATCTGTGAGTTGGCAATGGTGGAAAACGTGAATCCCAGCGCCAGGTTGGCGATCACGAAGATTGCTACGCCGCTCAGCAAGAGCCAGAGCGAGCCGGCAAACGGCACGGCGAACAGAAAGTGCGCCGCCAGCAGGATGACCACGGTTTGCATGGCGCCGACGACCACGTAGGGCAGGATTTTACCCAGCATCACGTCAGCCGGTCTTACCGGCATGGCGAGCAGGTTCTCCATCGTACCGCGCTCCACTTCCCGGGTCATGGCAATGGCGGTGATCATGATCAGCGTCATGGTCAGGATGACGCCCAGCAGGCCGGGCACGATGTTGTACGCCGTGATGCCCTCCGGGTTGTAGCTGCGGTGCACGCGCAGTTCAACCGGGCCGGCCCGGGACGCGAGCTGAGCAAGCGGTCCGCGCAGGTCATGGCGCAGCGCGCGCCGGATGATTTGCTCGGCGTGCGCCAGCGCGTTCGACGATGCCGAAGGGTCCGACGCGTCGGCTTCCAGCAGGATGCCCGGGCGCTCGCCGCGCACCAGCGCGCGGGTGAAACCGCTGGGTATGGTCAGCACAAAAGCCACCTCGCCGCGCGCGAGCATATCGGCGCTGTCGAGCGGGTTGGCCGAGTGTTCCACGAAGTCGAAGTAGCCCGAACGCTCGAAAGCCTCGACCAGCGTGCGCACGATCGGCGTTTGCTCTTCGGCGATCAACGCGCTTGGCAGCAGCCTGGGGTCGGTGTTGATGGCATAGCCGAACAAGATGAGCTGTACGATCGGTATACCAAACATCATGCCGAAGGTCAGCCGGTCACGGCGCATCTGCACCGTTTCCTTGATGAAAATTGCCCTGATGCCGGCGAGCGATGCGGGCAGGCGGCTCATGCGTGTTGCCGCCTGTCGACGCCGGCCTCGGCCATCATCGCGATGAACACGTCTTCGAGACTGGGGCGCACGGCCTGCCAGCGCACGTCGGCGTTGTCCTGGTTAGCGATGGCCGATTCGATCAGTGCGCTGTCGCGGCCGCTCACGTGCAGGGCGGCGCCAAAGTACGCGATCTGTTCAAGGCCCGGCTTGCCCTGCAGGCGTTGTGCGAGGCGCCGGACCCCTTCGCCTTCACCGCGAAACGTCACCAGGCCGGAGCGGGCGATGATGGCATCGACGGTACCTTCCGCCATTTTCCTACCGTTAGCGAGGTAGACGATACGATCGCAGCGCTCGGCTTCGTCCATGTAGTGTGTTGAAACCAGCACCGTCATGCCCGCCGACGCCAGCGCATGAATCTCGTCCCAGAAGTCGCGACGCGCTACCGGGTCCACGCCAGCGGTCGGCTCGTCCAGCAGCAGCAACTGCGGTTGATGCATGGTGACCGCGGCGAGTGCCAGGCGCTGTTTCCAGCCGCCGGAGAGCGCACCCGCCAGCTGGTGCTGCCGGGCGGAGAGCCCGAGTTTCGCCAGGGTCGCGTCCACGCTCTGGCGCAGCTGCGGCATGCGATACAGCCGCGCGACGAATTCCAGGTTCTCTCGTATGGTCATGTCACCCCAGAATGAAAACTTCTGGGTCATGTAGCCTGTGCGCGCCTTGATTTGCTCCGGTTCGCGGAGAATGTCATAGCCGAGACAGCGACCTTCCCCCGCGCTGGCGCGCAGCAGGCCGCAGATCATGCGTATCGTCGTGGTTTTGCCCGAGCCGTTGGGGCCTAGAAACCCCCAGACTTCGCCGCGCGGCATGCTGAAGTCCACGCCGTCGACGGCCACTTTATCGCCAAACCGTTTCACCAGGCCGCGCACGTCGATGGCCGGATCGGTGCTGTGGGGAGTATTCACCAGCTGACCTCCACCGGCAGGCCCGGGCGCAGTGCAGCACCGGGCGGCAAGCTGGCTTCCACGAGAAATACCAGTTTTTCACGTGCGCCTTCCGAGTAGATCACAGGTGGCGTGTACTCGGCGTCGCCGGAGATGTAGCTGACGGTTGCTGGCACTTCGCCCTCGGCGCCGTCTGCCATCACCAGCACGGTCTTGCCCGGCGCGAGTTGCGACAGGAGGGCCTGCGGTACGAAAAAGCGCGCCTTGAGTGCGTTGTCCGGAAAAATTGACAGCACCGGTGTACCCGCTAGGGCGTATTCTCCCGCTGTGAGGAATACTTCCTCTACCTTGCCGGCCGCGACAGCCCGTATCTCCCGCTGTTGCAGTTGCCACTGTGCATCATCCCGGTGGGCAGCCGCGGCCGTCACCGCGGCAGCGGCGGCGGCGCGCTCGGCGGGTCGCGCCGCCTGCAGCGCCACCGCGAGATTTTCCCCGGCGGCCTGAACTGCCGCTACGGCCTGGCGGTAGCTGGCGGTTACCGCATCGCCACGCGCGGCGGTCTCAATACCGCGCTCAACCAGGGGCTGCACCCTGGCGAGTTCCGCCTGTGCGCGGTCGCGCGCCGCCTCGCTTTCGGCGAGTCTGGCCTGAAGCACGCCGATCTCCGGCTGGCGCGCGCCGGTGGCCAGGTTTTCCTGACGGGCGAGCGCCTCGGCCAGCGTCGCCTGCGCGGCCCGCAGACGCGCCTGTTCGGCGGTGTCGTCCAGGCGGAACAGTACCTGGCCGGGTTCAACGTGAGCGCCTTCGTGTACCGCAGCGTCAACAATCCAGCCTGCGCCGGGGGACGCCACGTACAGCCAGTCCACCTCGATATAGCCGGTGTTCACCCGCTCCCCGGGAGCAGGGGAGCAGCCTGCGAGCGTAAGCGCCGCGAACAGAATCCCTGTCAGGGCAGGCAGGGTTCTCATCGCGCCAGCGCCTGACGCAGACCGCCAAGCATCAGGCGGGCATGCAGTGCGAAAAGTGCCTCCAGATCCACATCGTCCGTATCTTCGTTGGCGAACAGTGCCTGCCAGATCGCGCTGAAGAGAATGGGCGCAAGCACCAGCCTGGCGAGCAGGCCGGCGTTTTCTATGTCCAGTTCACCGCGCGCGGCAGAACGCTCGAGCATGGTCGTCATCGCCGTGAGCACCCGTTCGACCACGCTCCTGCGGTACGCCTTGATAAGATCCGGAAAGCGATGACTGTCGCCGATCAGTACTTTCAGCAGTCGCGGCATATCGCTCTGCCTGATGACCTGCGGCGCGAAGTCAGCGATGCCGTTGATGGCGTCCTCCAGGCTGGGCGCCTGTCCGCTAATGGCTTCCAACTGCGCGATATTGGGCACGGCGAGTTCTTCGATCAGAGCCTGGAACAGCGCTTCCTTGGAGTCGAAGTACAGGTACAGCGTGCCTTTGGAAAGACCCGCTCGCCGCGCGATATCCTCCATGCGCGAGGCCGCGAAACCGCTGGCGAAAAACTCGTCGAGGGACGCGGCCAGGAGCTGCCGGCGTCGGTCCTGTTTGGCGTGTTGCGTTCGGGCTCTGGGCACAGTGCGATACTCTATATATAACTGACTGGTCAGTTATATATATCAACAAGCCCTAAGTCAATCCCCACAGACACTGCGCACGGCGGATTATCCGGTGAACCAGCGGCTGGACCGTGCGTCAGGGAGACGCAATGCGCAGCCGAACCGACACGGCCCCGTCGCCGGCCGCCCCGGCGTCGATAGTGATCCTGGCGCTGACCTCGCGTGCCGAGCCCGCTGCAGGCATGGCGCCAAACTGACTGCAGGTGAACTGCACGGTGATGGACGCTCGCGTACCTGCGGGGAGCGTGCCGGTCCCGGGGGAGTAACCACTGTCGTTTGCGCGGAGAGCGAGAAAGCTCCCGCCATTGCTGATTTGGTAGTCAAGTGCGCTATCCCCGATGTTGGCAATTGAAAACGCTCCCAGGTTCTGCGGACAGGGGCTACCGCCCACCGTGTGCACCGTGTTGATGGCTGTATCGCCGGTCAGGGACAATTTGCCCGGCGCTCTCGGTGGCGGCGGCGCTGGGGTCGGCACTGGCTGCTGGGCAGGCGGCTGTGGCGATGGGCCACCGCCAGGCGGCGTTACCAGGATCGGGTCGCTGGTGGGGGGCGGCGAAGGTGTCGGGGCAGGTGGGCGCCCGGGCTTCGGTGCGGGTTTCTCGGCCTTTGGCGGTGGAGGCGCAGAAGCGGCAGGTTGCGCGGAGCCCAGTGCGATGAGATCTCTGCTGGAGTGCACGTTGGTGCCAGATACCGATACCGCGCTTTCAAGCTCGAACGTCACGCCACTGCCCAATGATACCTGGTCGCCGCTTTCCGTTGGCGGTGGTGATACATAGGAGCGATCGTCATAAAAACCGCCGGAGTAAAAGCTGAAGTAGATCGGTGAGATCGGCGACATCTCAGCGCCGGTGGAGCCCCCGACCACATATTGTGTGTTGTCGTCGCCGCTGCCCGGACCCGTTGCCTGGGCGGTGCTGCTGCCCCCGGATGGAGTCCCTTGCCCGGTCGCCGACGCAACCTCGGGTTCGTCGGTGCCGCTCCTGTCGTCCGGTTTCGCCTCGGGTGCCCGCAGGGGCTCCGGCGCTTCCTCGCGCGCTTGCTTTTCGCCCTCGGCCTGGATGACCTTGCCGGTCACCACGGCGGGGCGCGTGCCCGGGTTGGTCCGCTTGAGGTCCTCCACGGCCTGGCGGTCTGCCGCTTCACGCTGCGCCTTCGTCATTTTTCCCCGGGCGTCGCGCGCCGCGCGCTCGGCCTGGGTCAGCTCGCCAAAGTCCCAGCCGGGCATGTGATCCATCTTGAAGCCTTGCTCGCTCCAGGTTTCAAAGAACCTGCGCACTTCGTTCGCCGAGTGCAGCAGCTGCACGTCGCCGTTTGGCAGAAATACGGTAATCGGGAAATCCGCCGCTTCAAATTCTCCCGCGAAGCGATTCGCCGGGCCATGATGCACCACGTTGCCCCCGGTATAGCCCGCCTGCTTGGCGGCGTCGTTCAGCCGGTTCATGGTGACGACTTCGTTGCGCCCGATGCTGCCCATTTCCGCAACCTGGTCGGGGTCGTCCACCAGGCCACCCTCACCGCGCTTGCTCGACACGGCAAACAGATCATAGTCCGCTGTGATCGGCCGCGGTGGATCGCTGAAGTCTGCGAGCACCTTGATTTTTTCCCCGTTGGGCCCGTCTACCTCGATTTCCTGGGCGATGGGTTTCTTGGGTTTGCGCTTGACCCACTTGCCGTTGACCAATTCCTCGTAGGGCTTGCCCAGCGCCTTGTTGTTCAGCTCCCGGTAGGTCTTGATCTTCTCCGGGGTCACTCCGGTGGCCAGGCCGCCATCCGGGGTGCCCATTTTGCTGTAAACGGGGTCGACGGGGATCATGCCGCGCTGCGGTCCCCAGTCCGCGCTCTTGCCCTTGATGTTCATGCCCTTGGTCGCTGCACCGCTCATGATGCGTTCGGTGGCGTGCGGGTTGACCGGGCGCAGCATGATAATCTCACCGCTTTGCCGGGCGACCTTCGAAAAAGCCTCCGCGTGCTCCGGTACGACATTGGATTCGCGAATGGCGATGGCGCGGCGCTCCGGGTCGATCGTGTCCGCACCGGTGCGTTTTCGGGTGCCGTCACCTTTGTCCGTGCGTGTCGGCGCGCTGTCCTCGCCGGTGCGGGTGGGGGTGGAGTCCGCGGCACTTGCCGGCGGGGCGTCGATATCGGGCGTTGAGGTTTTGCTGCCTCCCAGGGCGGCCACGTCGAGAGTCGCGTCCGGCGCTTTCAGGGGCGGGCCCTGGCCCGGCGCTTTCGTCGGCCGGTAATCCAGCGGCTTGGCGGCTTCCGGGTAATCCACCGCATTGCGCGGATCAAAGGGGAACACGCCTTCACCCGTGGTGCCGTCCTTGCCCAGCGAACTGTAATTGTGCCCGGCCTCTTTCTGCCAGCGCTGCCAGTCCAGCAGGGGATCCAGCTCGGCGAGCGCTTCGTGGGTGAATTCGCGCCCCGGGCCCGGTGTGTTGCCGATATTCCAGTTTTCTTTCTTCGGCGTGAACCCGGTCATCGCCTGCGGCGTGTCCAGGGCCTGTTGTACCTTCGCCGCGGCCTCGGGAGACTTCGCCGGTGCGATGGATTCGCGGTCGGGTATGACCATCGTCCACTCGTCCGTCGTTCCTTCCACCTTCTTGAACGAGTAGTTGCCGTGGTGATTGTCCAGGAATACGTAGCCTTTGCTGTTGAGCGCGTCCATGGCGTTGCGATAGGCCGCGATCTGCCCCCTGGTCATACCGCCGGTGGCGCTCCTGGTGACCCTGGGCGTGTTGAATGTGTCCGGTGCTTTCTCGACGATCTTGAGGGTGCCGCCCTCAAGGTCAATGGCGCCGCCGTGCTTTGAATCCGGCAGTATGCCGGTATTGATGCGCTGGGTTCCCAGCGTCGCAGGCGTGCCCAGCACCGTGCCCGAAGGGTCCGCCTCGAGTATCGCTTTGCGCCCAAATTCGTCGAGCTTTTCGCCGCCCGGTGTGGAGCGACTCAGCCTGACCACAATGTCATCCCTGCCTTTGACTTTGAAAACGCCCGTGGAGGAGCCGCGGCCGATTTCCTCGCCCAGGGTCAGTTCGTTGCCCTCGGCATCGCGCACCACGATATTGCCGTCGGCGTCGCGTCGCACATCCACCTGCGGTTTTTCCGCCCTGGCGACGGTTGGCCTGTCGGGATTGCCGGTTTTTTTTCCCGTGTCGGGATCGGCGTCGGGCGCGCGGCCGGTGGCCGGTGCGTCCGCCACGGCAGAGGGGCCTGCATCCGGCGCACGTGTTGCGCCAGCCGCAGCGCCGGAGGGCGTGGGTGCATCCGCGGCGCCCGCCAGTTTGCCGAGATCATCAAGACCTTTCACCTTGGTCAACAGCGCAGCGGCTGCCGCGCGAGCCACCGCCTCTTCCGGCGCGAGCACCGTGCCGGTGACGTATCCGGTATCCTCCAGCGCCTTGCGAATCCCGGCATTGCCTTGTCCGGCCATTTTTTCGTAGCGCCGGTCCAGTGCGTCAATCACGCTTTCGCCTTTGGCCATTGCCTCCTGCGCGATCCTGGCACCCTCGGGATCATCGAAATCGAGAAGAATCGCCGCCTTGTTGCCCAGGTTGCCCAGCGCGGTCACATTCTCCTTGCCGGTGATATTGGTGTTGGTGCCGGTGTAAGCATTGATCGCGACTTCGATCGCCTCCGCACCCGTGTCGCCGATTTCATAGCCGAGTACGGCGAGATCGACGATGGCGTCCTTCGCCGCGCGGCCGACGCCTTTGGCGTAGTACAGGTACCTGACGATGAACTCTCCCGGGTCGGTAAACAGGGTGACGGCGTTGTCGACGTAATAATCCTGCAGGAAGGTCAGGGCGGTGTTCTCGTGCGTCGTGTTTTTGCCTGCCGCTCCGGCGATGGCCGTTGCCGAGCCTTTCGATGCCTGCACCGCGGCGGTATCCACGAACTGTGTGGCGGTGTCGGGGTCTTTCCCGCTTGCCCGGGCATCCCGGCGCAGATGCGTGTTCAGGTCGGCGCTGTTGCGCGGTCCAACGCCATCCGCCCGATTGGCCTCGTACAGCCTGGTCAGTTCCCTGCGATGGCTGGCCAGTTCCACCTCCTGGCCCTTGCGCCACTGGCTGTGCGTTTGCTTGAGTTTTTCCAGATCCGCTTCCGCCTGTTCCGCCTCGTCATCCTTGTCGGCGGCTTCTGCATTGGTGATCTTCACCTTGAGTTGTTGGGTGGCGATGGCGAACTCGAGTTCGCCCACCTCGATCTGGGCGCGCTGGGTTTCGAATTCGCGTTTGGCAGCGGCGGCCCGTCGGGTTCGCGTTGCAGTTTCCTCAGCCAGGCGCGCGGCGTCGAGCTTGGTGATCTGCAGCTGCAGCGCTTCTTCGTAACGGCGTGCATCCGCGATGCGCTTGTCCCGCGCCTTCTGCCATTGGGTTGCCTGTGCGGTGTGGGTCCTGATAGCCATGTCTGCCGCCGAGGCTTCCAACTGCAGCCGATCAGTTTCCGCATCGTCGATGATTTTTTCATACCAGGCCTTACTGTCGTTGAGTTTTTTCAGTGCCGCCTCGGCATCCGCCTTGCGTCGTTTCGCTGCCTGCAGTTGCTTGTGTTGCATCTGGTAGCGGCGATCGAGCTGGCGGATCTGCGCGGCATGCTCCTGCCGCCCGCGAAGGATATCCTGCCGCAGTTTCTCGATCTTTTGTGCGTCCGCGCTGAGGGTCACAGCCTGGGCAGCGTTCTGCTGGTTGGGTGCGCGAGGCTTTGGTGGCGGCAGGGTGGCGGGGTCGCGTGCTCCGCCGGTTTCGTACAGGCCTTTCTCCGTGGTGGCTGCGCGCGCGGCGGCCTGTTCCCAGTCCTCCTCGCCGAGCAAGGGGTTGGCGATAACAAGGCAGAGCCACAGGCCCGTGACGCGCTTCACCACCGGGTGTCTTCCGCCACCCTGCCGGCGCGCACTTTCATGGCGACCAGCTGGCTTGCCGATTTTTCTTTCACATCGCCGAACGCTCGTAACCAGGCCCAGTCCGCCGGGGCATGTGACATAAACGGTGGCAGGACATGGTCGATGAAGTGTGTGGCCAACGCCTGCAGTGTTGCGCTGCAGGCCTCCTCACTGGCGGCGGCTGGCTGTTCACCGGTATTCCACCAGACAGTGCACGGGTCGGTCGTTGCGAGTCGGCTGGGACCTGAATCACCCGTCTCGCCGGGCGGGCGCCAGTGTATGTGGCCAGCGGGCCGATAGGTGATGCGCGTGGCGTAGCAGACCTGGCCGTCGATATCCATTGCCTCCGGATGCCACGCAACGACCTCACCGCCGATGGCGACGGCATTAGGCTGGTGCAGCGCAGGCTGGCCGGGCGGCACGAAGTGCGGTGGAAACTCCACATGACCCATGGGCGGTTCGCCCGGCAGGCCTGTCGGTATGGGCGGCGAGGGGAGCGTGACCTTGCCGATCACATCCAGTCCGTCCGGGCCCGGCGGGACCGAGACTCTGGAGGGAAAGGTGAGCCCGGGCACGTCGGAAACGAAAATGGACGTGGGTTGTCGACTCTTGCAGTTATTGGTGACATGCAGCACGACGATGAAACTGTCATTGAAATAGCGTTCGCCCCAGTCCCAGTCGACGCTCGCAGCCAGCGCGCCGAAGCTGCCGTCCGCCTTGGCGCGCTTGTCCTTGCGCTCCCAGCCCTTACCGGGATCCCTGTCCGGATTTTTCAGCGGGTGATTGCGGTCGTAGTAAGGGTCGTAAGGCTCGTCGTCGGTATAACCCCCAGGTGTCGCCTTCTCGGGGTCGTAGCTCAGGCCTGTGTCGTTGCCCTTGTCGATGTTGCCGCTTCCCGGTCGCTGGTATCCGGCGTAGCCTGAAGAGCGATCGAGTTGCGGTTCCGGTGCACTGGCGGTGCTGTGTGGCGCGACTGCAGCCATGATAGCGGCCGTCGCCAGCGAAGTGAGCGTATGCGCGCTAGCGCACTTCATTGATACTCCACAGGGTATTGCGTGGCGGCGCAAACGCCGGCGCATGCTGCAACTCGATACGTACGGCGTTATCCACGCGCCGCGGTATGCCCAGCCTGAGCACGCCCTGGCCGGTCTGCCACTCGACCGTGCGGATCAGGCGATTGCTGTTGATTGCCGCGCGATAGTCCGCGCCGAACTCGCCCGTTTCAAATGTCGCCGCCGGCGCGCCCTCGCGTCGCAGCAGGATGTCGCGCAGTTGTTCAAAGCTCTGCTGTGCCGACTGCGGTGCGCCATCGTCTTCGAGATCCACGATCAATGCGACTTTATCCACTACGCCGGCACGGTGGGAGATGGCGACGCGCTGGCGATCCGTGACGGATGAAATCAGCGGCAGCTCGTAAATGACGACGTCGCCCTGGCGCGAGGGCGAGGGTGCGCCACTGGTCGCCATTTTTGCCAGTACCGCTTCGAGGCTCTGGCCCGGGGACAGTCTTGTCAGTACGCCCGCGTCGAGCGGCATCGGCCCGTCAAGGCTGGCGGCAGGCAGTAGTCCCGATGGCGCTGCCGCCCGAATCGTTTGCGCTGCCGGCCTGTCGAAGTACCAGGTCCAGTAGACGGACACCCGGCTGGCCTGTGTGTTCTCGAAGGCATTGGGTTCGCGGTCGTACCAGTTGGCGTCAATGCCCAGCTCGTGACGATCCAGGGCGTAGTGGTAATGCAGGGACGCCGCCTGCGTACTCACGCTCTGTGCGGATGCGGCATCGCGGTTCTGGTCGAGATAGTTGTAGCTGGCGCGAAAGCTGTGCCTGGCGCTCGAGAGGTTGATCGCGATGGTCGGCGACCAGTCGTCGCCCTGCGACGGCCCGGCATCGACATCGCGGTAGCTGATACCGGGGCTGACAGCGCCAGAGAATTCCCCCCAGCTGACCTGCCGATTCAGAGTGGCGTCGATCTCGATCGTGTCTTCCTCGCCAGTGGCCAGGATTGCATCGTCGGTTGATCGCCAGGCGGTGCGCAGGTCCAGGGAGGTTTGCTGGCCCAAGGGCAGGTTGGCGCTGGCGTCGATGACGTCGGTGTCCCTGTCGGTGGTGTTGAAGGCGTCCTCGACCTGCTCGCGAAAGACGCGCACGCGCCCTGTAACGGCCCCGGTATCGAGTGCGAACAGGTTGCCCGTGAGATCCACTCCGACGATGTCGGTATCGAGCTGGTTCACAGAGTCCCAGCGATCCTCGTAGGCCTGCATCCTGCCGCGCAGGCTTACCCCGCGCTGGAACTGCCAGCCGAGGTGGCCCTCGTAGGAGCGGCGATCGTTGAACACCACGCTGCCACGGGGACGGAAGTCGTAACCGTACTCCTCGTAACGCAGTCGATAACTGAGTTGCCGGTAGGCCTGCCCCATGAGCTGGGCATAAACGCCGCTGTCATCCCTGTCCTGACCGTCTTCCGGATTGAAGTCGCCGCCGTGATCGCCGTCGAAATAGGCATATTCCGCTTCGAGGTTGATGTTGTGGCTGCCGAGCGTGACGTTGGTCTCGCCTGCCAGGCTGGATACCCACTGCTCCTGGTGCAGCGCGTCGGCGCTCGCCGCGTCCGCCTCGTTGTATACCACGTTCAGGCTCAGGCTCCCCAGCGCGCCCTGTTCAACCAGCCATGAGGCGCCGGTACTGTTGTCTGCGCTCCAGTCCCAGTCGTTCCACTGGGCCTGGTTCGCGCCGGAGAAGAACAGCAGCGAATGCCGGGCTTGGCCGGCCTCCCTGCGCGGCTGCATTTCAAATTGCGCACCCTTGATCGAGCGCTGGAACGTTCGGTAGCTGAGGTAGGAAAACGTATCGCCTCCCTCGAGGCGCATGGGCAGTCCGCCCGTGCCATCCTCGTAGTAAAGGTTTACGCGCTCGGCCTGCAGGCCGCTGTCGGGGAAGCGATAGTCTGAATCGTTGAGCAGCCCCATGAGCTGGCCGCGCAACGTGCGGTAGGGGGAGAAGCGTCGCGACACATTAAGGTTGATCTCGTCGTAGGCCTGCACGCCGTCGAACGCGTAGGGGCTGGCAGCTTCGTCACCGCTGATGCTGTAGTACTCGGCGCGCGCGGTATTGCTGCCGGCGATTTCCCAGGCGTCGCCATCGGCAGCGAGCGCAGCGCTTGCCGGTAGCGCGATGCTCGCGAGCAGCGCACGCGTGGCCGCCGGGCTCACCCGTCACCCCCGGGGAGCAGCTCCCGAAACTTCAAGATGTACTCCGTGGTGCCCGGCAGTGTGACCAGGCCGGTGGCTGGATCGTTGTACTCCAGCTGGGTGCGCACGGTCACGGATACCCGGCTTACGCGCACCGCCTTTCCGGTGGCTGCGTCACGCTCCTGGAACTGCTGCAGTGTCTGGATGCCGCCGACGGTGAGTATGCGCACCAGGGCGTCCCTGGGCACGACCGTGTCGAGTACGTCTTCAAGGCGACTGGCGTCGTAAAAATCCTTGCTCAGGTAGGCCTGCATTTGTGGCGTAGACCATTGCTGCATGATCTGGTTCACCGCATCGTTGACCAGGCCTTGATCCACGGGGATGAAGTGCTCGACCGCGGCGGCGCCATCAGGCAGCAGTGCTGCGGTGTGTATCTCGTTCAGGGTGCGAAACTCGCGCGCCGTGCTGCTACTGCCGAAGCTGGAAAGCATTACCGCCAGCACCATCGCGCCAAGCGCCGGACAGCGCAGGCAGCTGGCTTTTCTGACGACAGGTGGGTGCAAATGCGTGGGCATGGCTGAATAGGTAGGCATGGCTTTCCCCCTCAGTTCTGCAGCGTGAGATTGATAGACACCGCGCGGCTGCCGGCGCTGGCGCCGCCCGGCGCCTCACCTCGTACCGTGACGTCGGCACTCAGGAGGCGCGATTCACCCGGCGCAGGTGCAGCGCCGAAACCGCTGCAGGTGAATCGCGCCACCACCGGCGTTTGTGCACCCGGTGCCAGCGAGCCCGTGGGCTGTGCCGGTTGGCCGCTGGTGGTTACGAGTTCCAGCCAGCCTGGCGCGCCGCCGAGCGTGTAGTTCAGCGCGCCGCCTCCGGTGTTGGCGAGCGTGAAACGTCCCAGCTCCTGGGGGCAGGCCCCCGGGCCTATCACGTGGGTGGCGGCGATGCTGGTGTCGCCGGTGACGACCAGCATCGGCGGTTGCACAGGAGGTTCCACCGGTGGGTCAACGGGCGGTTCAACGGGTGGATCAACGGGTGGATCAACGGGTGGATCAACGGGTGGATCAACGGGTGGATCAACGGGTGGATCAACGGGTGGATCAACGGGTGGAGTGACAGGCGGTTCAACGGGCGGCGTGACCGGCGGCGGTGGCACCGGACCCCCGGGATTGGACAGGTCGTTGCTGAATGCCTGGCGCAGTGCGCGTGGGTCGAAGGGGTTGAAGCCGAACAGTGTGATTGCGCGTTCCAGGCTCCAGGCGCTTTCGCCGCTCCTCGACCATCCGCGTTCCGGCCAGCCGCTGTCGCAGGGCAGCAGGCCGCAGCCGCGCTCCTCCAGCATGCCCGTGTCGGGCCCTGTTTCGGGGGGAGGAGAGGCCGCTGCAGCGGCGGACAATAATGACAGCAAGGCGGCCAACAGGGCGCTGAGGAGCTTGGTGGAGGCTGGTTCGGAGTGGCTCAGGCACATTGAATCTCTCCTTTTCCGCATCGCGCGCTCTCATTATTTTTTGCTCGCGACGTGGGCCAGTGTACGACCTGAGGTCCTGCAAGTCACGTTCGCATCTTGCATTGTGCGCCGGTTTGTGTCGGTACGAGCATCGCGAATGTGTTTCCCGTTGCATAGCTCGCAGGGTTTAGCGGGCCTGATCGCTTGTGCTCATCGTAAGAAGCCCAGCACGTCGAGCGCGCCATTCACTGCGGAATCTTCACCTGCCATGCGCTCTGCGAGACCGAAAACCGGCACGGCAACCTGTACCGGGATACCTACCGCCTCGTGACTGACGCCTTCGGCATCTAGATACACCTCGTTGGACAGTTCGAGCTGCCAGCCGTTAGGCAATGGTTTTTCGAGTACGTCCGAGAGCGCGCCGTTGGTGCGCTCGCCGATGTGCGTAACCTGTGGCCAGGCGCGCATGGCGAGCGTGAACACTTCGGCGGCACTGGTGGTAAAGCCACTGGTGATGAGCGCTACAGGTTTGAGGTAGGAAGGTCGATCGAGCGGGGCCAGGGACATATGCTGAACGGGCCCTTCGCCCTCGCGGGTGCGCGTGAACTTGCTCACAACGAGCCGCTCCGCATCGGCGAATCTCTGCGCAATCGCGAGCGCGAAGGCATCCGCGCCGCCACCGTTGAGGCGCAGGTCCACGATCATGGCTTGCGTGGTGCCGAGATCACTGAACAGGGTGTCGAGCATCGGCTGTGCCTGCTCAACCTGTTGCACCACGGAAGACTCCAGGTTCAGCAGCATCGCGTCGATTCGCAGATAGCCGACAGTGCCGTCAATGATCCCCCACGTAAAGGCACCGTCGCCGGCGGTGCTGACCTGATTGTCCAGGTAGACGCGGCGCAGCGTGTTGTCCCAGCGAGACAGTTCCTGATCGAAGTAGGTACCGAGTTCCGGTATCTCGTTCTGCGCCTCGAACTCCGCGATCAGTTGTGCAATGAAGCCTTTGGGTCGGGCTGGATTGAAGGTCTGTTCATCGGTCTGCAGCAGCACGTGTTCATCGTCGAGCGGCGCCAGCATCTCGCTCAGCAGTGCAAACAAGTCCGCGTCTGTCATCGTGTCGCTGAGCCGGTCGCGTGTGACATCCCGCCGGGCCTGCCAGTTCACGTCCCGCTCGACGAAGAAGGCGTAATAGTCGTTGAGGGTGTGCCACACATGGTCGTAGATGTCCCGTGGACTGCGGCCGGCTTGGCTGCCGCAGCCGGGCGGCAGCGAGCTGCGGCGGATATAACGCTCGGGAAACGCCAGCGGCGTTTGCTGTAACGAGAATGTCTGGCCATCATCCTGGAGGCTGACCCCGGATAAGGAGGTCAGGGAATTACGTTCGCTGAGCACGCAGGTTTCTGCGGTGAAATCGTAACGCGTCAGTGTGCCGCCGGAAATCCGTAGCGCGGTGCCGTAGCCCGGTCGCTCCCAGGCCCCCTGCAGAGCGCTCTGCAGGGGCTGTCCGCCGCCGGTCTGCGTGCCACCGGCACTCGAGCCTGAGCCGCCGCTGCAGGCAGAGACACCCAGCAGAACCAGTAATGTCAGTAGTGATTTCACAGGGGTCTCCTTGTCGTGTGGCTGCGGTGCATGCACTTCGCAGCGTTTTTGTGGGCGCGCAGAGGCCTGTCGTACAGGTGTGAACCCGTGCGCAACCGATGGTCAGGTGAAGGGGTTTGAGCCCCGGATCAATGCTCCGAATCAGCGCATCGGACGGCGGCGCCTGAATCGTTCCCGGTAATCCACGGGCGCTACGCCCAGGTGTCGCTGAAAGCAGCGGCGCATCCGTTCCGGGTGACCGAAGCCCACTTTTCGGGCAATGGTGTCCACGTGTTCCGTGCCCTGTTCCAGCGCAACACGCGCGGCCTGCAGGCGCGCCGCCTCCACGTACTGAGCGGGCGTGAGCCGCGTGGCCTGCTTGAATTTACGGGCATACGAGCGCTCTGACATGCAGGCGCGTGCTGCCAGTGCCGTGACTGTGAGATTGGCGGCGACGTTGTCAAGAATGTAGGCAACACTCTCGCCGATCGCTCCCTCGGCGTTCGCCTGCTGTGCGAGAAGCTGCGTGCTGAACTGGCTTTGGCCGCCCGGACGCATCATGAACATCACGTTGTAGCGCGCGACCTGTATGGCGATGTCATACCCGAGATCTTCCTCGATCAGTGCGAGTGCGAGGTCCATACCCGAGGTGACTCCGGCTGACGTCCAGAAGCGGCCATCGCGCACATAGAGCGCGTCGGGTTCAATCTTCACATCGGGGTACTGACGTTCCAGCACCGGACACCACCACCAGTGTGTGGTGGCGCGTTTGCCGTTGAGCATGCCGAGCTCGGCGAGCAGCATGGCGCCAGTACAGATCGACACCACGCGGGTGGCGCGATCGGCGGCCCAGCGTAGGTAGTCCAGCAGCGGCTCGTCATCGAGTGCCGTCAGCACGCCGTGGCCGCCGGCCACAATCAGCGTGTCGATAGGCGTCTGACGGGCGCGCGCGGTAGTGAAATCCTGGTCGGCCTGCAGCACAAGCCCGCTGGTAGTGGTGACAGGGCCGGCACTCCCTGCCACAAGTGTCACCTGATAGGCGCGTTGCGCCGCATCCAGGAACAGGCTGGTACCGGTCAGCACTTCCACCGGGCCCACCACGTCGAGGATATGGGCGTCGGGGTACAGCACCATCACTACCTGGCGGGGAACCGCGTGGTTTTCAGTATTTTCGTTCATGGGGATAAAGTAACCTCGCCGGCTGAATACTGTTAGGACTAATACCCCTCGATTTCTGCCAGAATGCACTGGAGAGCCGCGCAGCGGTAGTTTACAAGCCCTGCGGTATGCGTTTCACTGCGGGTTGGCCCCACCTGATGCAAGCCCCTTCTCGGCATGCGCACTGCGGACGCTCCGCCAGACCCATGACAGGAGATTCAGACCATGTATGACATCGTGATTCGCGGCGGTACGGTAGTGGATGGCAGCGGTGCCCCGGGCGGGGTGCGCGACGTGGCGATTGCGGGCGATGTGATCGCCGCAGTGGGTGAAGACCTCGGTCCGGGCAAACGCGAGATCGACGCCACCGGCATGCTGGTGACCCCGGGCTGGGTGGATATTCATACTCATTACGACGGCCAGGTGAGCTGGGATCCGCTGCTCAGCCCGTCGAGCTGGAACGGTGTGACCACCGTGGTCATGGGCAACTGCGGCGTCGGCTTTGCCCCGGTCGTACCCGGTAAGGAAGACTATCTCATCCAGCTGATGGAGGGGGTGGAAGACATCCCGGGCAGCGCGCTGGCCGAGGGGATCAGTTGGGACTGGGAAACCTTTCCGCAGTACCTCGACGCGATAGAGCGCATACCCCACGCCATCGATTTCGCCGCGCAGGTGCCGCACGGCGCGGTGCGCACCTACGTGATGGGCGAGCGCGGCGCCAATAACGAAAAGGCCAGCCCGGAGGAAGTTGCGGCGATGGCGGCCATCGTGCGCGAGGGCCTGGAGGCGGGCGCGCTCGGTTTCTCCACCACGCGCACCATCCTGCATCGCGCCAAGGATGGTGAACTCGCGCCGGGTACCACCGCCGACAGGGAAGAGGTCATAGGGATCGGCCGGGTGCTGGGTGACGTGGGTCACGGTGTCTTTGAAGTGGCCAGCGATCTCGCCCCCGAGGAAGAGGAGTTGTCGTGGATGCGGCAGATCGGCCGTGAAACCGGTCGCCCCGTCACGTTCGCCTGCCTGCAGAACAATGACGATCCGGATCAGTGGCAGCGACTGCTGGCGGCGGTGGACGAAGACCGTGCGGCCGGCGGCACGCTCACGCCCCAGGTGGCGCAGCGTCCGGCAGGCGTGTTGTTCGGCCTCGAGAGCTCGGGGCATCCGTTTATCCTGCACGCGGCCTACCAGGAACTGGCGCTGTTGCCGCTGGCGGAACGCGTGGCCGCGATGCATGACCCGGCCGTGCGCAGCGCCATCCTCGACAACCCGCCGGATCTGAGCGGTATTCCAGAGGTGTTCACGAAAACGCTCACCAACTGGCGCAACATGTTTCCTCTCGGTGAACCCATCGACTACGAGCCCGAGCCCGACAGGAGCCTGCATGCGCTCGCATTGCAACGGGGCTGCAGCCCCGAGGGCCTGGCCTACGACACGCTGCTAGAGCGCAACGGCAGGGGCATGCTGTACATGCCGCTGCTGGGCTATTCCAACGGGGATTTCGGGGCGCTGCGGGAAATGATGCAGCATCCGCATGCGGTATTCGGCTTGTCGGACGGTGGCGCGCACTGCGGCCTGATCTGCGACGCCAGCATGCCCAGCTACCTGCTGACCCACTGGTCTCGGGATCGGTCCCGTGGGCCGCGCCTGCCGCTGGAGGAGCTGGTGCACAAGCAGACGCGGCGCACGGCCGAGTTCTACGGCCTAAAGGATCGTGGCCTGCTGGCGCCGGGTATGAAGGCGGATGTGAACGTGATCGACTATGAGCGGCTCACGCTGCACCCGCCCGAGATGGTGTACGACCTGCCCGCGCAGGCGCGGCGCCTGGTGCAGCGGGTGGACGGCTATCGGTTTACCCTGTGCAGCGGCGAGATCATCTTCCAGGACGGTCGGGAAACCGGCGCGCGTCCCGGGCGGTTGATTCGCGGGCCGCAGGCTGCGCCCGCGGCGTCAGTCGCGCGCGCTCAGGCAGGCGCCAGCGTGAACTCGCCCATGTCGGCATAGGCACTGGCAAATGCCGGTCGCGCTCTGAGCCGCTCGATATAGCCCGCGAACGCGTCGTCCTGGCAAAGCCCGTAGGCGCGCGCCCAGAGCACGTTCTGGCCCATCACGCAGTCCGCCGCGCAGAACGCCTCACCGCAAATGTGGGCGCTCTGGCGCAGGCGTGCCAGCAGCTGCGGCTCAACTTCCTCCAGCATCTTCTCGCGATAGCGCGCGATAGTGCGCGGATCACTGTCATTGCCCAGCAAATGCGTGTGTATGCGTATCTGCCAGAGCATCATGTCCATCCACGAGGTGCCGAAGTGCAGCATCTGCAGGTAATCCGCGCGAGCGGCTGAAAAAGGCGTCGGCGGCGGTGCGAGTGCCTTCTCGGGATGGATATCGGCCAGAAGCGAGATCATGGCACCGCTCTCCAGCAGCGTCATGCAGTGGCCGTCGGCCAGCGTGATCTCCAGTACCGGCACGTTATGGTTCGGATTGCGCTTGAGAAAATCCTCGCGGTATTGGTCGCCGGCGTAGAGTTGTACGGTTTCCACCTCGAACGCATCGTCCAGCAACTCATGCAGCAGCCACTTCACGCGTGCGCTGCGCGAGGCGGGGAAGTGATACAATTTCAGGTGTTTGATGTCCATGATGACCCATACGTCGCAGTGGCGCCGGCAGGCGGTAGCCGCAGACTAGCATTCCCGCTGACCGCTTTCGAGCGCCCGAGGAACCCGTGCCGCTATCAGAATCCGCTTCACAGAACGCCGTTGACGCGCAGTGGATGCGGCGTGCGCTGGAACTGGCGGATTGTGCGGCGGCGCAAGACGAGGTGCCCGTGGGTGCGGTGCTGGTGCGCGAACAACTGGTACTGGGGGAGGGCTACAACCGCGTGATTGCCGCGCAGGATCCCAGCGCGCATGCCGAGATCAATGCCCTGCGCGCGGCCGCGCTCGCCGAAGGTAATTACCGGCTACCCGGGACAACACTGTATGTGACGCTGGAGCCCTGCACGATGTGTGTGGGGGCGCTGGTGCATGCACGTGTGGCGCGCCTGGTATTCGCCGCGCGCGAACCCCGGGCCGGCATGGTGTGCAGCAATGCACGGCTGCTGGAAGGCGCGCATTACAACCACCGGGTGGCGTGGTGCGAGGGTGTGCTGGCCGAGGAAAGTACGACGCGCCTGCAGGCGTTTTTTCGCGCGCGTCGTTAGCGCAGCGGGCGAGGGCTATAGCATTTTCAGGCTGAGGTTCTGCAGGACGTCTGGCAGATAGTCTTCGGGTTTGAGTGGCGGCAGCGCGTGATTGTCGGGTATGTCCTGCCACTGCAGGATGCTGTAGTAATGCCGGATGTTCTGTACGTAGGTGACCGCCTCCGTGCCGCGCGCAAAACCGTGGCGCAGCGTGTGGTAGAAATTCTTCTTTTCCAGCAGTGGCAGGCGCTGCATGACATCCTGCCACAGGTGGGGGTCGCCGCCCTGGCGTTCGGTGAGCACCCGCGCGTCCTCCAGATGCCCCATGCCGATGTTGTACGCCGCCAGTGCCATCCATGTGCGATCCGGCTCGTAGATGTCCTTCGGCAGGCGGCGCTTGATGTTCTTCAGGTAGCGCGCGCCACCGCGCAGGCTCTGGTCCGCGCTGAGGCGATTGTCAACGCCCATCTCGCGTGCCGTGGGCAGCGTGAGCATCATCATGCCGCGCACGCCGGTGGGCGATTCCGCCTTTGGATTCCAGTGCGATTCCTGATACGCAACTGCGGCCAGCAGGTGCCAGTCGACCTGGTACTCGTCGGCCACTTCCTGAATCAGGTCGCGATAGGGCGGCAGGGCGCGGGTCATCTTGCGCATGAACGTATGGGAACCCAGGCGAGAAACGCTTTGCGCATGGCCGAAATGGATATCGCGTAAGCGTGCCAGCGTGCCGTCGTTCCTGATCCGCAGCAGCAGAGCGTTGATACGCTCCAGCAGGCGGTGATGGTCGCCGCCGGGCGGCAGGTACCAGACCATCTGTTCTTCCTCGCCCAGGTCAAAAGCGACCTTCAGGCGCGGGAACAGTCCCTGTTGCACGGCAAATTCGCCGGAGTCGATGAGTGCGAGTTCGGCGGAACCCTCGCGTACCCGATGCAGCAACTGCATGGTGCCGGCTTCCGGCAGCGTGTCCCAGGTGAGATCTGGCAGTGGTCCCGCACGGAGTTGTTGCAGGGTTTCGGCGTGACTCGAGTCGGCCAGTGTGACGATTTTCCGGCCTACCAGATCTTCCACGTTTCTCGGGCGGCGTTTGCCTGCGCGATAGACCACCTGGGTCACCAGGGTGTCGTAGGGCAGTGAATGGGGAAAGCGCGCGGCGCGCTGCGCGGTGAGGGTGAGGCCCGCGGCAGCGAGATCTGCATCGCCGCGCAGCAGGCTGTTGAAGATGCCCTCCAGGCTGAACTCGGGCGTCACGCTCAGGGTCACGCCAAGATCCGCAGCGAGCAGGTCCGTGAGGGCGTACTCAAAGCCCGTGGGCCCGGATTTGTCGAGAAAAAACGTGGTAGGGCTGTTGCGCGACACCACCAGCAACTCGCCGCGGGTGAGAATACGCTCCAGCGAGTCCTGTCGCGAGCAGCCGCCCGTCTGGGTCGCCACGGCACAGAGCAGAATGATCAGCAGGGTTGTCGCTCGCTTTCGCATGTCCCCATTGTAGCCCTGGTTGCCGCTGTCGCACACTGACGAGTCGCGATGCTGGCAAAGCAGCGGCGTGATCCGGCGCGGGGGCTGCGAGGGGTAATTTCGGCCGGTGGGCACAGGACAAATACCCGATAAGTACAGTAGAATGCTGCCCCTTCCGATACCTCCCCCCTGGAGTTGTGTTCAGCATGTTGACCCTGCGTGGTAGTTCAGCGTTGTCCGCTTTCCGCATGGACAAGCTGACGCAAAAACTCGGTGACATTCACCCTGCCATTGCGCTGCTGCACACGGAATACCTGCATTTTGTCAGCCTCGAATCGGCGCTCTCTCCTGATCAGCTCGCGGTGCTGGAGCGCCTGCTGCAATACGGGCCGCGCGATTCCGGGCAGGCGCCGCCCGTACTGGATGGGGCCACCCTGTTGCTGGTGGTGCCGCGCCCGGGCACGATTTCGCCCTGGTCGAGCAAGGCCACCGATATTGCGCATAACTGCGGGTTGCACGCGGTGGAGCGGCTGGAGCGTGGCATCGCCTGGTATTTTTCGCTGCCGGCTTCCCTCGATGCCGGACAGCGCGAGCGCCTTGCTGCGCTGATCCATGATCGCATGACAGAGACCGTGCTCGACGCCGCTGAGCAGGCCGAGTGCCTGTTCGCCCATGCCGAGCCGCGCCCGCTGGCGCTGGTGGATGTGCTCAACGGCGGCCGCGACGCGCTGGTCGCCGCAGACAGCAGCCTCGGTCTGGCGCTGGCGGCAGATGAAATCGACTACCTGGTCGAGAGCTTTACCCGCCTTGGGCGCAATCCCAGCGACGTGGAACTGATGATGTTCGCACAGGCCAATTCAGAGCACTGCCGTCACAAGATTTTCAATGCCGACTGGGTGATCGACGGCGAGGCGCAGCCGCATTCCCTGTTTGCCATGATCCGCAATACGCACGCGGTCGGCGGCGAGAACGTGTTGTCCGCCTACTCCGATAACGCGGCGGTGGTGCGCGGGCAGCGGGCCGGGAGATTTTTCCCGCACAGCGACACTGCCGAATACGCGTTTCACGAGGAGGACGTGCACCTGTTGATGAAGGTGGAGACGCACAACCACCCCACGGCAATCGCACCGTTCCCGGGTGCAGGCACCGGCGCCGGCGGCGAGATTCGCGACGAGGGGGCGGTGGGCCGGGGTTCCAAGCCCAAGGCGGGCCTCACCGGCTTCTCGGTCTCGAACCTGGAGATACCGGGCTTTCGCCAACCCTGGGAGGCAGAATACGGCAAGCCCGGTCGCATCGTCAGCGCGCTCGAGATCATGCTGGAAGGACCGATCGGCGGTGCCGCGTTCAATAACGAATTCGGGCGCCCGAACCTGTGCGGCTATTTTCGCAGCTTCCAGCTGACGGTTCCGGGCGTGGACGGCGCGGAAGTGCGGGGTTACCACAAGCCCATCATGCTTGCCGGCGGCTACGGCAATATTCGCCAGGAGCATGTCGAAAAGGGCAAGTACAGTGCCGGTGCGCGGCTTGTCGTGCTCGGTGGCCCCGCAATGCTGATTGGGCTGGGTGGCGGCGCTGCGTCGTCCATGGCCAGTGGGGAAAGCCACGCGGATCTCGATTTCGCCTCGGTGCAGCGTCAGAACCCGGAAATCGAGCGTCGCTGTCAGGAGGTTATCGACCGCTGCTGGGCCCTGGGACATGACAATCCCATCGCCTTCATTCATGACGTGGGCGCGGGCGGCCTGTCCAACGCCCTGCCGGAGCTGGTCAAAGACGGTGGTCGCGGAGGCCGATTCGAATTGCGCGAGATCCCGAGCGACGAACCCGGTATGTCGCCGTTGGAAATGTGGTGCAACGAATCGCAGGAGCGCTATGTGCTGGCGGTCGAGCCACAGCATCTGGCGCGCTTCGCGGCGATCTGTGAGCGCGAGCGCTGTCCGTACGCCGTCGTGGGCGAGGCGACGGAAGCGTTGCATCTCACCTTGACCGATCGGCACTTCGACAACGCGCCGGTGGATCTGCCGATGTCGGTGCTGTTCGGGAAACCCCCGCGCATGCGGCGCGACGTCAGGCGCCAGGCGCTGTCGCATGCGCCGCTGAACCTCGGGGCGAGCGTTGCAGAGGCGCTGGAGCGGGTGTTGCAGGTGCCCACCGTGGCGGCCAAGAACTTCCTCATCACCATCGGCGATCGTAGCGTGACGGGGATGGTGTCGCGTGACCAGATGGTGGGCCCCTGGCAGGTGCCGGTAGCCGACTGCGCGGTGACCACGGTGTCCTACCAGGGTTACGCGGGCGAAGCCATGGCCATCGGCGAGCGCACGCCGCTGGCCCTGATTGACGGCCCGGCCTCGGGGCGCATGGCGGTCGCCGAAGCAGTGACCAATATCGCCGCGGCGGCGATTCACGATATACGGGATATCAAACTCTCGGCCAACTGGATGTGTGCGGCGGGCCATGGCCGCGAAGACGAGACGCTGTTCGACACGGTGCGCGCGGTGGGCATGGAATTCTGCCCGGCGCTGGGGCTGACTATTCCCGTGGGCAAGGATTCCATGTCGATGCGCACCACCTGGCGCGATGACGGCGTCGATAAGGCGGTGACAGCGCCCACGTCGCTGATCGTATCCGCTTTCGCGCCGGTCACGGACGTGCGTTTCACGGTGACGCCACAGTTGCACCTGCAGCCGGAGTCGGTGCTGCTGCTGCTCGACCTCGGTCGCGGCGAGAACCGGCTGGCCGGTTCAGCCCTGGCGCAGGCCTGGGGGCAACTCGGCGATGGCGTGCCGGATATCCACAGCGCGGACGATCTTCGCGGATTCTTCACGCTGGTGCAGGAATGCCTGCGGCGCGGCGAATTGCTCGCCTACCATGATCGCTCCGATGGCGGCCTCCTCGTGGCGCTCCTGGAAATGGCGTTTGCCGGGCACTGCGGGCTGCAGATTGATGTGAGCGCGCTGCCGGGGGAGGCCCTCGCTGCGCTGTTTTGCGAAGAAGCCGGCGGCGTGCTGCAGATCCCTCGCACGCAGCTCGCGCAGCTTCGCAAGCGCGCCGAGGCCCTGGGACTCGCAGATTGCCTGTACGAAATAGGCACGCCGAGCGAGGGCGATAGCATTCGGGTGGTGAAAGACGGCGTGCCGGTGTTGCAGGATTCGCGCGCCCGTCTCCAGCAGCTCTGGTCGCGCACCAGTTATGAGATCCAGGCTCTGCGCGACAACCCCGAATGCGCTGCCGAGGAGTTCGAGCGCTTGCTCGCGCAGGACCCCGGTCTCTCGGCAGCGCTCAGCTTCGACCCGGCGGACGATGTCGCCGCACCCTTTATCGCGACCGGCGTACGCCCGCGCGTGGCGGTGTTGCGCGAGCAGGGCGTGAACGGGCATGTGGAGATGGCCGCAGCCTTTCATGCTGCCGGCTTTGCGCCCTACGACGTGCACATGAGCGATCTGCATGCCGGACGCGTGGACCTTGCGGATTTTCGCGGACTGGTGGCCTGTGGCGGGTTTTCCTACGGCGATGTGCTGGGCGCGGGCGAAGGCTGGGCCAAGAACATACTGTTCAATGCGGCCCTGCGTGATCAATTCCAGGCGTACTTCGAGCGCGAGGACAGCTTCACGCTGGGCGTGTGCAATGGCTGCCAGATGGTATCGGCGTTGAAGGAACTGATTCCGGGCGCCGCCCACTGGCCGCGTTTCGTGCGCAATCGTTCGGAGCAGTTCGAGGCGCGATTGTCGCTGGTGCGTATCGAAACCTCCTCCTCGTTGCTGCTCGAGGGTATGGCGGGCTCGCACCTGCCCATCGTGGTGGCGCATGGCGAGGGTCGGGCAGAGTTTGCCAACTCCTCAGCGGCGGATGCCTGCGAAGCCAGCCACGCGGTGGCGTTGCGCTACCTGGAAAACGATCTCGGCGTGGCGCAGCGTTATCCCGCCAACCCCAACGGCAGTCCGGGCGGAATCGCCGGGCTCAGCAGTGCAGACGGCCGCGCTACCATCATGATGCCGCATCCGGAGCGGGTCTATCGCACGGTGCAGCATTCCTGGGCGCCACAGGGCTGGGGTGAAGAGGGCGGCTGGCTCCGCCTGTTCCGCAATGCGCGTCGCTGGCTGGCCTGAGCCCGCTACTCTATAATGGCGCCCTTTTAACCTCGGGACTCGTCCCGAAGATGTCTGTCAGAGCGATTTTATGCTGAACAAATACCCGCTGTGGAAGTACCTGCTCGTGCTGAGCGTTCTGGTGTTGGGCGCGTTTTACGCAGCGCCCAACCTGTACGCCCCCGATCCGGCGCTTCAGGTGACCGGCGCCAGCAGCGCGCAATTGATAGACGAAGCGACGCTGGGGCGCGCGCTGAAGGCTCTGGAAGAAAAGAACATCGATCATTTCGGCGAGCTGATCGACGCGGACGGCCGCAATGCGCTGATCCGCCTGCGCGACGCAGATGCGCAACTGGTGGCGCAGGCCAGCGTCGCCAGGGCCCTGGGCGACGGGTATATCGTGGCCCTCAACCTGGCGCCCACCACGCCCGACTGGCTCAGCGATTTTGGCGGTCAGCCCATGAAACTCGGCCTCGACCTGAGCGGGGGCGTGCACTTCAAGCTGGAGGTGGATGTGGATGCCGCCATTGAGCGCCGCCAGGAATTCTACGTAAACGATACCAAGCGGATCCTGCGCGAGGCGCGTATTCGCGGCTTCGTGACGCTGGATGACAAGGGTAGGGTGGAGGCCCGATTCAAAACCGAGGCACAGCGCGAACAGGCGCGCGAGCTCATCGCCGAGAACATGCCCGAGCTGCTGTTGGATCGCGTGGATACCGCGGATAGCTGGAATCTTTACGCCAGCATGTCGGACCAGACCCGCCGGGAGATTGCCGAGTACTCGGTGAGCCAGAATCTCACCACACTTCGAAACCGCGTGAACGAGCTGGGGGTGTCCGAGCCGCTGGTGCAGCGTCAGGGCCAGAAGCAGATCGTAGTGGAGTTGCCCGGCATCCAGGATACCGCCGAGGCGAAGCGGATTCTCGGCAAGGTGGCCAACCTCGAATTCCGCCTGGTGGCGCGCAGCGATGCGCCGCCCTCGGAGAAACAACGCTTTGAATACCGCGCGCCGGAACGCGCCGGTACATCCGAGTGGCTGGAGCGTGACGTGATTATCACCGGCGAGCGGGTGAACAACGCGCAGGCAAGCTTTGACCAGAATGGCCAGCCGAACGTGAACATCAGCCTCGACAGCGAAGGCGGCACCATGATGTCGCGCGCCACGCGCAACAACATCAAGCGGCGCATGGGCGTGCTGTTTATCGAGCGCAAGTACCGTACGCGCTATGAAATGGGAGAAAGCGGCGTCGAGGTCGCGGTGAAAGTGCCCTATGACGAGAAAAAGTTGCTGACGGCGCCGGTGATACAGTCTGCGCTGGGCGCCCAGTTCCAGATCACCGGCCTGGACAGCCCGCACGAGGCGGCGGAGCTGGCCTTGATGTTACGCGCCGGCGCGCTGGCGGCGCCGATCAGTTTTGTGGAGGAGCGCACCGTCGGGCCGTCCCTGGGTGCGGAGAATATCCGCCTGGGCGTACGCTCGGTGCAGATCGGCCTCGGCCTGGTGGCATTGTTCATGGTGCTTTACTACCGCGTATTCGGTATCGCCGCGGTCATCGCCCTGAGTTGCAATATGGTGCTGCTGGTGTCCGTGATGTCGATACTCGGCGCTACGCTCACGCTGCCGGGTATTGCCGGTATCGTGCTCACGGTAGGGATGGCCGTGGACGCCAACGTGTTGATCTTCTCGCGCATACGCGAGGAATTGCAAGGCGGCATGTCGCCGCAAATGGCGATTCACTCCGGATTCGAGCGCGCGGTGTCCACGATCCTGGATGCCAATATCACGACGTTGATCGTGGCGGTGATCCTGTATGCGGTGGGTACCGGGCCGATCAAGGGCTTCGCGGTAACGCTCTCTGTCGGTATCGTCACGTCGATGTTCACGGCGATCATGGGCACGCGGGCGATTGTTAATCTGGTGTACGGTGGCAGGCGGGTTCGCAGCCTGTCCATCGGCGGCAAGAAGGTGGCGGTATGAACGCACAGGATCAGGCAGACAACCAGGCGGGCGATCAGCCGGGCGTCATCAATTTCATGGGCCAGCGCAAACTGGCCGCGCTGTTCTCCGCGCTGCTGCTGCTGGTGGCGATTGGGTCGCTGGCCACCAAGCAGCTGAACTGGGGCCTGGATTTTACCGGCGGCACCCTGGTTGAGGTGCATTACAGCGACACCGCCAGCCTCAGCGAGATTCGCCAGACCCTCGATACGCGGGGATATGCCGGCGCATCCGTTGTCAGTTTCGGTAGCGACAGGGATGTGCTGATACGGCTGCCCCAGGGGTATTCCGATACAGAGGGCGCGGCGCTGCTGAGCCTGCTGCAGGAAACCTATGCCGAGGGCAGCGTCGAGCTGCGACGCATCGAGTTCGTGGGCCCGCAGGTGGGGGATCACCTGCGTGAACAGGGTGGGCTGGCCATGCTGCTCGCGCTCGGCCTGGTGATGCTGTATATCGGCTTCCGCTTTCAGTTCAAGTTCGCCCTGGGTGCGGTGATCGCCCTGGTGCACGACGTGCTGATCACGCTCGGGTTTTTCTCCATTACCGGCATGGAGTTTGATCTAACCGTGCTCGCAGCGCTGCTGGCGGTGATCGGTTACTCGCTGAACGACACGATCGTGGTGGCGGACCGCATTCGTGAGAACTTTCGCAAGATACGGCGCGCTGAGCCGATCGAGGTGATCAACATTTCTCTCACGGAGACCCTGGGCAGAACCCTGGTCACCTCGCTGACCACCCTGCTGGTGCTGGTCGCGCTGGGCCTGCTGGGCGGCGAAATCATACGCGGCTTCGCCATTGCGCTCATCGTGGGTATCGTTGTCGGTACCTACTCGTCGATTTATGTCGCGGCAAACATGTTGCTGCTCATGGGCGTGAGCAAGGAAGACCTGATGGTGCCGGTGAAAGAGGGTGCGGAGCAGGAAGAACTTACGCCCTGACGCGATGCTGTTATAATCGCGCGCCCCACCACCACCAGCCTGGACGCACCCCATGGAACCGATGATCAATATCGCACTGCGCGCCGCCCGCAAGGCCGGCGAGTCCATTGTGCGCGCGTCCGATGAGCTCGATCGTTTCGAAGTGAAAGCCAAGGGCCTGAACAATTTTGTCACGGAAGTGGATATCAAGGCCGAGCGGGACATTATCTACCATCTTCACCGGGCGTTTCCCGATCATGCGATTCTGGCGGAGGAGAGCGGCCTCACTGGCAGCGCCGATGCCGACTATTGTTGGGTGATAGACCCGCTGGACGGCACCACAAATTTCATCCGCGGCATCCCGCATTACGCGGTATCCATCGCGTGCCTGCACAAGGGGAAGCTGGAGCATGCGGTGGTGCTCGACCCGGTGCGACGCGAGGAGTTCACCGCCTCGCGCGGGCGCGGTGCGCAGTGCAACGGGCGCCGTATGCGTGTCAGCATGCGCGAGGGTCTGGATGGCGCGCTGTTGGGCACCGGCATTCCCTTCAAGAATCACTGTGACGAGCAGCTCGGCCCCTACGCCGAATCGATGCGCGTTCTGGCGGGCCAGTGTGCCGGCATCCGTCGCGCGGGGGCCGCAGCGCTGGATCTGGCCTACGTGGCGGCCGGGCGGCTCGATGCATTCTGGGAAGTCGGTCTCGCTCGCTGGGATATGGCGGCGGGCGCGCTGCTGATCCGCGAGGCCGGCGGGCTGGTGTCCGATATCGACGCTTCCGATAATTATCTGGAGTCCGGCAATATCGTTTGCGGCAGCCCGCGCTGCTTCAAGGCCGTATTGCAGGTAGTCAAACCCCTGCTGGGCAAGCACTGAGAGCGCCGGCTGTGCGCCCCTGCCTGTGAATCCCGACAATCTGCGCATCGTTCTGGTCAATACCAGTCACCCCGGCAATATCGGCGGGGTGGCGCGAGCCATGAAGAATATGGGCCTCACTCGCCTGTATCTTGTTGAACCCCGGCAGTACCCCGATGAGCAGGCCGACTGGCGCGCCGCGTCGGCCACCGATGTGCTGCGCGATGCCGTGGTGACGCCAACGCTTGCCGAGGCGATAGCTGATTGCCAGTTCGTGGTGGGCACCAGTGCCCGCGAGCGCAGAATCCCCTGGCCGCTGCTGGACGCCCGCCAGTGCGCTGCGCGCGCAGCCGAGGCCTCGGCCAATGAGCAGGTGGCGATACTCTTCGGGCGCGAAGACAGTGGTTTGACCAACGATGAGTTGCAGCTGTGTAACCTGCACCTGAACATACCAACCTCGGCGGAATACAGTTCGCTCAACCTCGCCATGGCGGTGCAGATCGTTTGCTATGAACTGCGCATGGCGAGCGATGGGCGTGCGCCGCAGTCGGCGGCCGATGCCGACTGGGACGCGCCCTTCGCAACGGCGGAGAATATGCAGCGTTTTTACACCCATCTCGAACAGACCCTGGTCGCACTGGAGTTTCTCGACCCGAAGGCCCCGCGTCAGCTGATGGCGCGCCTGCGACGCCTGTACGGTCGTGTCCGACTCGATGAAATGGAACTGAATATCCTGCGTGGCATCCTGACCGAGACGGACAAGTGGATTGCCAGGGCGCGCGACAGGGAGCCGAATCCCTAGCAGCCACAGTATCGGCCCGTCGACCGCGGCGGACGTCGTGCAGACCTTGAACCCGCTCGCGCGCTACCCGATACTCAGCGCAGGGCCACGCGGCAGGCGTTCCCCCAAACCTTCACCGCCAATGCAGGACTGCCATGCAACCACCTCTGTATCTCGACTACCTGGCGACAACACCCGTCGACCCGCGCGTGGCCGAGAAGATGGCCGCCTGCCTCACGCTGGAGGGAAATTTCGGCAACCCGGCATCGCGTTCCCACGTGTATGGCTGGCTCGCGGAGCAGGCGGTAGAGAATGCGCGCCGACAGCTCGCCGACCTGCTGAATGCCGACCCGCGCGAGATCGTGTGGACCTCGGGCGCCACGGAATCCGATAACCTCGCACTCAAGGGCGTGGCGCACAGGCACAGTGATCGCGGCCGACACATCGTGACCTCGCGCATCGAGCACAAGGCGGTACTGGATAGCTGCGCGCAGCTCGAGCAGGAGGGCTTTGAGGTCAGCTACCTCGATCCCGGCCGCGATGGCATCGTCAGCGTGGATACCGTGGCGGCGGCGCTGCGTTCCGTCTCGGTGCTGGTGAGCATCATGCACGCCAACAACGAGGTCGGTACGCTCAATCCCATCCAGGCGCTCGGCGAACTCACGCGTGACGCCGGGGTGTTGCTGCACGTAGACGCGGCGCAGAGCGTTGGCAAGATTCCGCTGGACCTCAGTGTGCTCAAGGTGGATCTCTTGTCGATTTCGGCGCACAAGCTGTACGGTCCGAAAGGCATTGGCGCCCTGTTTGTGCGGCGCCAGCCGCGCGTGCAACTCGAGGCGCAACTGCACGGCGGCGGTCACGAGCGCGGGTTGCGGGCGGGCACGCTGGCCACCCACCAGATTGTCGGTCTCGGCGAGGCGGCGGCCATTGCGCAGGAGTCCATGACGCAGGAAGCGGCGCGCCTGCTGGGCCTGCGCGAGCGTTTCTGGCGGGGAGTGCAAACGCTCGAGGCCGTGGCGCTCAACGGGCATCCCGAGCAGCGCCTGCCGGGCGCGCTGAATATCAGCGTGTCCGGCGTGGACGGTGAATCGCTGATGCTGGCATTGAATGGACTGGCGATATCCAGCGGCTCCGCCTGTACCTCGGCCAGCCTGGAGCCGTCCTATGTGTTACGCGCGATGGGCCTCGACGCCGAGCTCGCGCACAGCTCGCTGCGTTTTAGTTTCGGCCGGTTCACCAGCGAGCAGGATGTCGATGTCGCCGTGGAGCAGTTCCGCCATGCGGTGCGTGGCTTGCGTGCAACCCGGCCCTAGCGGTCGAAGTCCGCGGGATTTCGACCGGGCTTTGCGGCGCCCTGAATAAGCCTCTGATTTCAAAGAAAAAGAATTCCCGCTGCCGTGCGGATTCAGGGTGAAACGCCGGGGCAAAATCCGTATAATTGCGCGCTCATCAGTGACCCAGTCTGGAGACTTCGCATGGCCGTTGAACGTACTTTGTCCATTATTAAACCCGATGCTGTTGCCAAGAACATCGTTGGCAAGATCTATTCGCGGTTTGAGAGCAATGGCCTGCAGATTGTCGCGGCAAAGATGCTGCGCCTGAGCGATAGCGTGGCCGGCGGATTTTATGCCGAGCACGCCGGACGTCCCTTCTATCCTGCCCTGATCGAGTTCATGACCTCCGGCCCGGTGGTGGTGCAGGTGCTTGAGGGCGAGAATGCGATCGCGAAGAATCGCGAGCTCATGGGCGCCACCAATCCACAGGAAGCCGCCGCGGGCACGATTCGCGCTGATTTCGCATCGTCCATCGATGCCAACGCGGTACACGGTTCCGATTCGCCGGAATCCGCCGCACGTGAAATCGCCTATTTTTTCGCCGCCAGCGATCTTTGCGACCGCTAGCGACCAGCCGGATATCCCGCCGCCATGTCATCCCTCGTGATTCAGCCCGAAGCCCCGGAAGGTGAGCCTGAGCGGGTGAACCTGCTGGGCATGACGCGCGCGCAGCTTGAGTCGTTCTTTCTCGAACTGGGTGAAAAGCCCTTTCGCGCGCAGCAGGTGCTGAAATGGATTCACCATGCGGGCGTGACGGATATTGCCCGGATGACCAACCTGGGGCGCGCGCTGCGCGAGAAGCTCGAGGCGATCGCCGAAGTGCGTCCACCGGAAATCGTCAGCCAGAAGGACTCCGAAGACGGTACGCGTAAATGGGCCATCCGTGTGGCCGGTGGCGGGCTGGTGGAAACGGTGCTGATTCCTTCCGGCTCGCGCGCAACCTTGTGCGTGTCCTCCCAGGTAGGGTGTAGTCTGGATTGCAGCTTTTGCTCCACCGGCAAGCAGGGCTTCCAGCGCGACCTCAGCGCGGCGGAAATCATTGGCCAGGTCTGGCTGGCCATCAAGTCCTACGATGCGTTCCAGCCCGGGAAAGGGCGCATCGTGACCAATGTGGTGATGATGGGCATGGGTGAACCGCTCCTCAATTTTGACAACGTGGTGAGCGCCATGGATCTCATGCTGGAGGATCTCGCCTACGGCCTGTCCAAGCGGCGGGTAACGTTGAGCACCTCGGGCGTGGTGCCGGCGCTGGATCGCCTGGCGAAGGTCAGCGAAGTGTCGCTGGCGGTGTCGCTGCACGCACCGAACGACGCGCTGCGCAACGAACTGGTGCCGATCAACCGCAAGTATCCCATCGCCATGTTGCTGGAGAGTTGCCGCAACTACATGGCGGCGCAAACGGATCGCAATCGCGTGGTGACAGTGGAATACACCCTGATTGCCGGGGTGAACGACCAGGTGCAACACGCCGGAGAGCTGGCGCAACTGCTGCGCGACCTGCCGTGCAAGATCAACCTGATCCCTTTCAATCCCTTCAGCCAGTCCGACTACCGCCGCCCCAGCGGCAATGCCGTCTCGCGCTTCTGGCAAGTGCTCGTGGATGCGGGCTATATTGTGACGGTGAGAACGACCCGCGGAGACGATATCGATGCGGCCTGCGGCCAGCTCGTTGGGCAGGTGGTGGACAGGACCCAACGCAGTGCGCGCTACCGGGCGGCGCAGGACACTCAGTTGATTCAGGTGGGCTGACAGATGCAGGCAACGCTTACAGCAGGTTTCTCCAACGCGCTCGGGTGTATTGCGGTGCTGGCAATCTCGCTGCTGGTTGGCGGCTGCGTCTCGACGACCCAGGGCGTGTTCACCGACGAGGCTTCGCCGGAGAAAGCGCTGGATACGCGGGTGACGTTGGCGCGGCAGTACATTTCCGAAGGCAACTGGGACGACGCCAAGCGGAACCTCGAGCTGGCCAAGGAGATCGAACCGGATAATGCCGAAGTGTACGAGGCGTTCGGTCTGCTCTACCAGCGCACGGGTGAGCTTGAACTGGCCGAGGAGAGTTTCGACAACAGCGTGCGGCTTGACCGCAACTGCTCCCGTTGCCGCAACAACTACGCCGCGTTTCTTTACAGTCAGGAACGTTATAAAGAGGCGGAGTCGCAGCTGGAGCGTGTGGTTAAAGATACGCTCTATTCCGGGCGCCCGCTGGCCTTCGTCAACCTGGGTCTGTGCCGTCTCAAGCTGTTTGACCCCCAGGGTGCGGAGGAGGCGTTCGTGCGCGCGTTATCCATGGATCGCAGCAACCGCATCGCACTGCTGGAAGTGGCGCAGATTCGATACGAGGCCGGCGACATGTCCGCGGCAATCGACTACTACACGCGATATCGCAGCCTGGTGCGCAAGCAGTCGGCGGCGGGCCTCTGGTTGGGTATTCGCCTGGCGCGGGAAACCGGCGACAGGGATGCCGAGGCCAGTTACCAGCTGGCGCTTGGCAGCCTTTACCCGGATTCACCGGAGTACCAGGCTTTCCAGCGGACCGAGCGCGGTGAATGACCAGGCCCTGCGACAGATCGACGCGTTTACGACCCCCGGCTCACTGTTGCGCAGGGCGCGCGAGGCGCAGGGTCTGAGTGAACGCGAGGCGGCCGACCAGCTGCACCTCATGCCGGACTATGTTGCCATTCTCGAACGCGATGATTACCAGGCTCTGAAAAGCCCGGCCTTCGCGCGCGGCTACGTACGGTCCTACGGCCGCATGCTGGGCATGGACGAGCAGGCCCTGCTGCACGCCTTCGATCAGCTGGTGGCGGGCACGGAGCTGTCACGACCGCGGCGTATAGAAACCCGGCCGTTGCAGTTGCAGCATACCGGCTTGGGTGTTGTCATAGGGTTAGCAGTGCTGTTGCTGCTGGTGCTCGCACTGTGGTGGTGGCGCGGGTCGCCGGCGCAGGCACGCGCTGTCGCCGGGTTGGACGCGCCAACGGATTCGATCGCGCTGCAGCGCCATCGAGGTGAGGAATGAAAACGCAGTCTCCGATACAACGACGTAAGTCACGCCAGATTTTTGTTGGCAACGTGCCCGTGGGTGGTGATGCGCCCATCAGTGTGCAGAGCATGACCAACACCGATACCTGTGACGTGGACGCAACGGTCGCGCAGGTGCAGGCCATCGCAGACGCGGGAGCCGATATCGTGCGTATTTCGGTGCCCAGCATGGATGCGGCGGAAGCGTTCAGGGCGATTCGCGCCCGCGTGAGCGTCCCGCTGGTAGCCGATATTCACTTTGACCACAAGATCGCCCTGAAGGTCGCGGAGTACGGCGTGGATTGCCTGCGAATCAATCCGGGCAATATCGGGCGTGATGACAAGGTGCGTGCCGTTATCGACAGCGCCCGTGACAAGGGTATTCCGCTGCGCATCGGGGTGAACGCCGGTTCGCTGGGGAAAGACCTGCAGCGCAAGTACGGCGAACCCACGGCGGCGGCACTGGTGGAATCGGCCATGCGCCATGTGGATATCCTCGACAAGTTCAACTACCCGGATTTCAAGGTCAGCGTGAAAGCCTCCGGCGTATTCATGGCGGTGGAAGCCTACCGTCTGCTGGCCAGGCAGATTGAGCAGCCGCTGCACCTGGGCATCACGGAAGCGGGCGGCCTGCGCGGCGGCACGGTGAAGTCGGCCATTGGTATCGGCATGCTGTTGATGGATGGCATCGGCGATACCCTGCGCGTGTCGCTTGCGGCGGATCCGGTGGAAGAGGTCAAAGTGGGTTTCGACATTCTCAAGAGCCTCAACCTGCGGGCCAACGGCATCAACTTCATCGCCTGCCCGAGTTGTTCGCGCCAGAATTTCGATGTGATCGGCACCATGAACGCGCTGGAGCAGCGTCTGGAGGATGTGCGCACGCCGATGGATGTCGCGGTGATCGGCTGCATCGTGAATGGCCCTGGCGAGGCGCGTGAGGCCGACGTGGGCCTCACCGGCGCCTCGCCCAGCAACCTCATCTACATCGCGGGTGAGCCCGACCACAAAGTGGACAATACGGATTTCGTGGATCACCTGGAACAGGTGATTCGCGAGCGAGCCGCCGCTCTGGACAAGGCGCGGGCGGAGGAAGCCGCGCAGGTGATTGCGCGTGCGCCGGCCTGACATGCATTCTGCTGCGGAGACACTGTGAGCGATATCAGGGCGGTGCGGGGAATGAACGACATTCTCCCCGAGGAGGCGGCGTGCTGGCAGCATCTGGAGGCTACTGTCGCGCGGCTGCTGGGTGGCTACGGCTACGGAGAGATTCGTCTGCCGATCGTGGAGAAGACGGCGCTCTTCAGGCGCTCGATTGGCGAAGTGACCGACATCGTCGAGAAAGAGATGTATACCTTCGACGATCGCAACGGCGACAGCATGACTCTGCGGCCTGAGGGCACGGCCGGCTGTGTGCGCGCCGCGATACAGCAGAACCTGCTCGGCGTGCCGAGGCGCCTGTGGTACAGCGGCCCCATGTTTCGTTACGAGCGGCCGCAGAAAGGTCGCCAGCGGCAATTTCACCAGATCGGCGCTGAGGTGTTCGGGGTCGCCACGCCGGATATCGATGCCGAACTGATGCTGATCACCGCGCGGCTCTGGCGCGAGCTGGGCATCGCCGGCGGCGTGCAGCTGCAGCTCAATACGCTTGGCAGCCTGGCGTCGCGGGCGCGTTTCCGGCAGGCGCTCACGGTGTATTTGCGAGAGCATGAGGACGCGCTCGATGATGACAGCCGCAGGCGCCTGGAAAGCAACCCGCTACGCATACTCGACAGCAAGAACGCCGAGACACAGCGCCTGCTCGATGGCGCGCCGCTGCTGTCGGATTATCTCGACGACGAATCACGGGAAGATTTTGCACGGCTCTGCGCGCTGCTCGATGCGGCAGGGGTGCCGTACACGGTGAACACGCGTCTGGTGCGTGGCCTGGATTATTACAACAAGACAGTATTTGAATGGGTTACCGATCATCTCGGTGCACAGGGCACGGTGTGTGCCGGCGGCCGTTATGATGGCCTGGTAGAGCAGCTTGGCGGCAAGGCGACACCGGCGGTGGGCTTTGCCATGGGCCTGGAGCGCCTGGTGCTGCTGTTGCAGGCGTTTGGCTGCGCGCCGGCGCCCACGCCGCCGGACGTCTACGTGCTGGCCGTGGGTGACGCCGCGCACAGCGCGGCACTGGTGGCCACCGAACAATTGCGCCAGGCCTGTCCGGCGCTCCGTGGTGCAGCATGCGGGGGCGGCAGTTTCAGGAGCCAGATGAAAAAGCCGACAAGAGCGGCGCCCGGATAGCGCTTATCTGGGGTGAAGACGAAGTGGCGGCAGGTACGGTAACACTGAAACCGTTGCGCGATGGCGAGCCGTCACAGCAGCAGACGCTGCCGCTGGCGGAATTGCAGCAGGCGCTAGGATTGGCACTGGCGTAAAACAGAACACGCAAGAGGGAAGTTAAAACGTGGAAACGTATCGCGACGAGAACGAACAGGTTGAAGCGCTGCGCCGCTGGTGGGAGGAGAACGGGCGCGCCACGCTGGTCGGTGTGGTGCTTGCGCTCGGTCTCGGTTTCGGCTGGCAGGGCTGGCAGAAGTACACGCGAGATCAGGCCGATGCCGCCTCCGACGTGTACCAGGCGATGATCCAGCGTTTGAGTTCCGGCGAAGAGACCGACGCTGCCGCCGCAGCCTCGCTCGCGCAGCAGCTCAAAAGTGAGTATTCGGGTACCACGTACGCACAGTTTGCCGCGCTGCATCTCGCCGCCGATGCGGTGACCGAGGGTGATTTGGTGGACGCACAGGCCGAGTTGCGGTGGGTGCTGGGCAAGGCCGATAAAGGCAGCGACGTGGCCGAGGTGGCGCAGTTGCGTCTTGCCAGGGTGCTCGCAGCGGGTGGTGATGTCGAAGCGGCCATGACCATTCTCAATACCGCCAATGCCGGCGCTTACCAGGCCGCCTATGCGGTTGCGCGCGGCGACGTGCTGCTTGCGCAGGGCAAGAAGGACGAGGCGCGCCAGGCCTACAGTGAGGCGCAGGCGCTGCTGGCACTCGGGCAGGCGGGAGTGGATGTGCCCTCGCTCGGCATGAAGCTGCAATCTCTCACGCCGGTTCCGCCGCGTGCGCTGGCGGATTCGGCGGCGGGGTCTCCGGCTGCGGATCCGTCGGCTGAAGGCGCCGCGCAACCGGCAGACGCTGTCGCGCCGGAAGGGGAGGGTTGAGTATGACGTATCGCGTTCTGAGCGCGTTCCTGTTGTCACTGGTGCTTGCCAGCGCATCGGGCTGCAGCACAATCTCCGGCTGGTTCGAGGATGACGAGGAAGACCCCAAGGCGCCGGTGGAACTCACCGACATCAATGAGCAGGTGAAGATTCGCAAGTTGTGGTCGGTGGATGTGGGAGATGGCCAGGGTTCCGGGCTGTACAACATTCGCCCCGCCATGCGCGGTTACACGCTGTATGCGGCCGCTGCCGACGGCAGCGTGCGGGCCATCAACCGCGAGAAGGGCAAGGTGTTGTGGAAGGAACAGCTCGATACGCCCCTGTCCGGTGGCGTGGGCCTGTACGAAAACGCGCTGCTGCTGGGCAGCGGCGAGGGCGCGGTGCTGAAACTCGATGCCGGCAACGGCGAGCTTCTCTGGTCGCGTCAGTTGCAGGGCGAGGTGCTGGCACCCCCGCAGAGCGATGGCAGCGTGGTGGTGGCGCAAACCTACGATGGCAAACTCCAGGGCATGGATTTTGCGACTGGCGATTTGTTGTGGATCTACGACAGCGATGTGCCGGTGCTCACGGTGCGCGGCACCAGCACGCCGATTCTCGACGGCGGTCTGGTCTACGCGGGCTTCGCCAATGGCCGGGTGATGGCGCTGGATAGCCGCAGCGGCGACGTGGTCTGGGAAGTGCGCGTGGCGATTTCCCAGGGTCGGTCCGAGATCGACCGCATTGTCGATATCGACGGCACCATGGAACTGGGCGGCGGTGAACTGTATGCCGCGAGCTACCAGGGGCGGGTGGTGGCGATCGATGTGCGCGAGGGAAGAAAGCTCTGGCAGCAGGATGTCTCCTCGTTCTCCGGCGTATCCACCGGGTTCGGCAACGTGTACGTGGCGGATGAAGACGGCAGCGTCTATGCCTACCTGCGCACCGGCGCCGGTATGCGCTGGAGCCAGGGCGCGCTGGGCTACCGCGGCCTTTCTCGCCCGACGCCGGTGAGTAGTTACCTCGCTGTCGGCGATTTCGAGGGCTACGTGCACCTGCTGTCACAGGTAGATGGCGAGATAGTCGGTCGCGTCAAGGCCGACGGCGATGGCGTGCGCGCCGACATGCTCAGCGACGGCAACGTACTGTACGTGTTCGGTAACAGCGGCAAACTGGTGGCATACGAGGTCACGGCGCGGGACTGACGCATGCTGCCCGTGATCGCCCTGGTGGGGCGCCCTAATGTTGGAAAATCGACCCTCTTCAACCAACTCACGCGCAGTCGTGATGCCATCGTCGCAAACTTTTCCGGCTTGACGCGTGACCGCAAGTACGGTGAGTCGCGCCTCGGCAGCCGCCCCTGTGTAGTGATCGATACCGGCGGCATCACCGGCGATGAATCGGGGATTGACTCGTTCATGGCGGAGCAATCGCTGACTGCGATTGAAGAGGCCGACGTGGTGCTGCTGCTGGTGGACGCGCGCGAAGGCCTGAATGCGACCGACGAGTTGCTGGCGCGCCAGTTGCGTCAGCGTAACAAGCCGTTCCACCTCGTGGTGAACAAGATCGACGGACTGTCGACGGACGTGGCCGCCAGTGAGTTTTACGCGCTTGGCGTGGAATCAATGCATGCTATCGCGGCCAGCCAGGGACGCGGCGTGCGACAGATGATCGACAGCGTGCTGGCGCCGTTCCCGGCTGCGGAGGCGACTGCGCAAGCTGCCGAGATTGACCCCGACAGCATCCGCGTTGCAATTGTAGGGCGCCCCAACGTCGGCAAGTCGACTCTGGTGAATCGTCTCCTGGGAGAGGAACGGGTGGTGGTGTTCGACCAGCCCGGCACGACACGCGACAGCATCTACATTAATTTTGAGCGTGAGGATCGCCGCTATACGCTGATCGATACGGCGGGCGTGCGCAAGCGCAAGAACGTGAAGCTCACGGTAGAGAAGTTCTCCATCGTGAAGACGCTGAAAGCGATCGACGATGCGCACGTGGTAGTACTGGTGATGGATGCGCATGAGGATATCGTCGACCAGGACATGCACCTGCTGGGACACTGTATCGATGCCGGGCGTGCGCTCGTTCTGGCGGTGAACAAGTGGGACGGTATCGAGTCCCACCAGCGCGATCATATCAAGCGTGAACTGGATCGCCGCCTGAGTTTCGCGGACTACGCCGACACGCATTACATCTCAGCCCTGCACGGTACCGGCGTGGGCCACCTCTACCAGTCGATAAACGCCGGTTTTGAATCGGCCACGCGCAAACTCAATACTAACGAACTGACGCGTATTCTCGAAGGCGCCGTGTTCGACCACGCGCCACCGATGGTGAACGGCCGGCGCATCAAGCTGCGCTACGCCCACGCCGGGGGGCAGAACCCGCCGATCATTGTCATACATGGCAACCAGACCGACAGCGTGCCCAACGCCTATCGGCGCTATCTGGAAAAAGTATTCCGGCGCGAGCTGAAACTGGTGGGCACGCCCGTGCGCATCGAGTTTCGCACCGGGGATAACCCTTTCGCCGGCAAGCGCAACCAGCTTACCGACCGTCAGGTGCAGCGCAAACGCCGCCTGATGGCGCATGTCAAGAAAGGCGGGAAACGCGGTAAGGGTTAGTGTGAGCCAGTCTGCCCCAAAACCCGACCTGGATTCACGCGCTCACATCGAGGTTTTTGTCGATGCGTTCTACGCGCGTCTTTTGCAGGATGAGCAACTCGCCCCCATCTTTCTCGACGTGGCTGCCATCGACCTCGCGGTACACCTGCCGCACATCAAGGACTACTGGTGTAAGCTGCTGCTCGGCGAGCAGGGCTACCAGCGCCACACGATGAACATTCACCGCCGCCTGCACGCCAGGCGCCGGTTGACCGCGCCCGATTTCGAGCGCTGGCTCACGCACTTTAGCGCCAGCGTAGACGAGGGGTTCTGCGGCCCGAATGCCGAGCGCGCCAAACGGATTGCCACGTCGATTGCCGCGAACATGCAGGTGAGCCTGAAGGTGTGATGGCCGGCTGGCCAGACCTCTCGGTACTGGCCAGCCGGCGCACTGGCAGGCCGATGCGCTAGAAGTTGTAGCGCAGGTCGATGCCGTAGGTGAGCGGGTCCTGGACGTTGGTGCGGTAGGCGCCGAGCGTGTCCGCCACGAAGCCGGCGGGATTATCCGCATACTCCTTGTCTAGCAGGTTCTTGCCCCACAGGGCAATCTCGAAATCGTCGCCCGCGTTGCTCCAGGCGATGCGTGCGTTCAGCAGTTCCCTGTCCTGGAAGTACCACGGCCCGTCGGTGAAGATCACCGCCTCGGAATCATCTTCCGCGTCGTTGAAGATGTAATCCACGTGAATCAGCAGGTATCCCGTGGGAATCTGCGGGGTCCAGTCGAGGCTCAGGGTGTAATCGGTTTGCGTGTCGAGGGTTTCCTTGACGCCGCCTGCCGGGTCGCCCTGGGCATCGAAGAAGGGATCCTGCACGCGTTCGGTATCGCGCCAGGTGGTAAGGCCGGTGAGTCGCAGCGAGTCAAACACCTGCCACTGCGCAAGCAGTTCCCAACCCTGGGTTTCCTCGTCGGAGCTCACCACGCGTGGCTGGGCCGTTGGATCGTCGGGGCTGTCTTTGACATCTTCCGAGCCCTGGCGATTGTCCAACTCATGGTAGAACGCAGCCGCCTCGATGCGAACAGTATCGTCAAAGAAGTCCCCTTTCATGCCCAGCTCGATACTGGTCATGTCTTCCGGGTCGAAGGGGCCCGCGATAATGGCACTGAAGGTCTGGCCGTCGAAGCCGCCGGATTTATAGCCGGTGGCGTACTACAGGTAGGTCATGGCGGTCTCCATGAAATCCCACTCTACAACGGCGCGCCCGGTGGTTTTGCTCCAGTCTTTATCGTCTTCGAAGCGCTGAAAGAACTGTGCCTGATCAACGCCTGTCACCGCAGGGTCATACGCGACCCTGGCAGGCGCGAATGGCCAGTTTGCCAGGCTGTTGTCGAACGTCTGCCAGGAGTATTCCTTGTCATCATAGCTGTAGCGCATTCCGCCGATCAGTCTCACGCTGTCGGTGAGTTGGTAGGTAACATCGCTGAAGATGCCCCAGTTAACGAACTCGCCCTCGTTGTCCATGGTTTCCGTGAAGTAGGTGCCGGCGAACGAGGGTGGCAACACGGCGATACCGTCGTTGCCTACCAGCGCGCCCGCGAGCTGCGACACGTTGAGCCAGAAGGCCTCGCCTTCATCGGCGAAAAAGTCCCAGGCATGGTTGTCGGGGCTGGCGGGAATGCCCACCTCCGGCAACAGCTCGAGGCTCAGGAACTGCATGTAGGAGTCCGCCAGCAGGCCGATGTCGGTGCGCTGGTAGACGCTCTCCGTGCTGTAGTTGGCGCCGACGATGATATCAAAGCGCTCATTGACGAAGTTGAATCGCGCTTCCGTGTAAAGAATGTCGGATTCCTCTATGTTGTTCGTGTCGAGGTATCGCCGTGGATCGGCGGTGCCGTCCTCGTCCTGCTTGTTGAAGGTTTCCCAGTCGCGGTAGCTGACGATACCGAACAGCGACATCTGGTCGTTGAGCTCATGGTCTACCTGCAGCGACACCCCGTACATGTCGCGGTTCTCGTCACGCTGCTGCACATCGTTTTCGACGTTGCGATTGAACGGGTCGGTGCTCAACGCGTACTTGCTGACGCCGATGGAGTAGCTGGTGTTTTCGTGGCGGTCTTCGATATCACCGGCGAGCCTGATGCGTGTCGTGTCCGAGAGGTCGTATTGAATGGCCAGGCGTCCGAAGCTGTAGTTCTGCTTGCGCAGATCATCACCGCTGCCTTCATTGTCGAAGATCGGTTTGCGGTAGTGGTCCAGCACGTTGGCGCGAATGGCCAGGCGATCATTGATGGGCAGGTTTACCATGCCCTCAAGGTTGACGAGGCCGAAGTTACCCAGCCGCGCTCGGGCGAATGCGTCGAACTCGTCCGCATCGGGTGCGTTGGGAATCATATTGACCACGCCAACCGTGGCGTTGCGCCCGTAGAGAGTGCCCTGCGGGCCTTTGAGAACCTCTACCCGCGCGATATCTACGAACGGGATGCTGGTCACCGCGCGCGGCAGATAGGCGTTGTCATAAAACGTGGCCACGGACGGGTCCTGGCCGCTGGAGATATTCGGGCTGGCAACGCCGCGAATCTCCACGGCGAGCTGGGTGGACTGGTTGGAGGTGACGTTACCGAAGCGCACGCCCGGCATGAAATCGTCGATATCCGAGATGTCCAGCGCGCCGGTGTTGATAATGTCCTGCGCGGAAAACGTGTTGATTGCGATAGGCACGGACATGCTGCTCTCCTCGCGTTTCTGCGCAGTGACGAGCACTTCCTCGAGTACCAGTTGATAGCGGCTCTGGGTGGCTGCCCCCGCGCTCTCCTGCGCCAGGGCGAGGCTGCCCGGCAGGGTGAGCAATGTGGCGAGCGCGCAAACAAGGGGTTTTTGAGCCAGGTGGCCGGGCACCTGCAATAGCGGTGAGCGTTGCATGTTGTAATCTCCCAGGTGGTGAAGTTTGTTATATCGGTATTTTCATTGATAATTATTGCAACCCAGTTTACCGCAGAGTGCCATCAAAAATTCGGTAGTGATCATTAGCTTGTTGTGATTAAATCGCGCCCACTGTGGCGGAGGCGCGCCTTGCCGGCGGTTGCCAGGAGGAAAGCTTGCATGAACAAACCAGCGAAGGTGTTGCGCGGTGTAGTGCTCTGGGTGTTGCTGCCGGCGTCGGCGCTCGCCGACCCGCAGGCGTTGTACCAGACCTGCGCCACCTGTCACGGTGCGGCGGCGGAAGGTAATCCTGCGCTGCAGGCACCCGCGCTTGCGGGGCAGGACGCCGGCTACCTTGAACGCCAGTTGCTGCACTTCAAGGCCGGTGTGCGCGGCGCCGACCCCGCCGATCAACCCGGCGGACAGATGCTGGCGATGTCCACCACGCTGGCCGAGGCCGACATTCCCGCCCTTGCAGACTACCTGGCGGCTCTGCCACCGCCTGCCGTGACGCCGGCCGCCGACGCCGACCTGCGCAACGGCAGCAATTACTACCACTCCAGCTGCGGTGCGTGTCACGGCGGCAAGGCCGAGGGCAACCCGGCGCTGCATGCGCCAGCGCTGGCCTGGCTGGACGCGGCGTACCTCGAGCGACAGTTCCGCAACTTCCAGCAGGGGCTGCGGGGTACGCATCCCGAAGACAAGTACGGCCGCCAGATGAAGATGATGACGACGGCGTTGCCGGATGACAAAACCCTCACCGACGTCATAGCCTTTATGCAGTCGCTGGCACCGCAGGCGGAGTAGGCGTGCCCGGCCCGCATAACGCAGTGTCGGTGTCGCGCCTGCTCGGCGCGGTGGTCGCGATAGTGTTCTGCGCACCTGGCTTTGCGGCAGGTGAGGCCGCCGCCTGGCGGCTTGCGGACACCTGTCCGCCGAGTTTTGAGGAGACTGCCTCGGGCACCTGCAGCCTGAGAACGCTGTATGAGCAGTATGGATCCGTGCAGCGCATGGGCCTGGGTGGTACGCAGACGGCACTGCCGGCGCATCGTGACGGCTTTACGCCGCAGCAGATAGACCTGGGGCGTTACCTTTTTTTCGACCCGGCCTTGTCGGCCGACGGTTCCATCTCCTGTGCCTCCTGCCATCAGCCCGACAAGGGTTTCAGCGATGGCCTGCCGCGCTCCATCGGCATCGGGGGGGCGGAAGTGGCGCGTGCGGCGCCCACGCTGTGGAACGTGGCGTTCCTCAAACACTTTTTCTGGGATTCCCACGCCACCACGCTGGAGGAACAGTTGCTTGGCCCGCTGTTTGCGCCGAACGAAATGGGCAACACGCCGGACAACCTGTTGGCCACCTTGAACGCGAACGACACCTACAGAACGCTCTTTGCTCAGGCGTTCGACCGGCCTGCCGGTAGCGCCCTGGTGCTGGAACAGGTGTACGTTGCGCTTACCGCCTTCCAGACCTCACTGATTTCGCTCAACAGCCGCTACGACCATTATGCCCACGGCTATCACGCGGCGCTGACCCAGCCGGAGATCGAGGGCTTGAACATTTTCCGCTCGTTCGTGGCGCGCTGCGCCGAGTGTCATACGCCGCCGCTGTTCACCAATCAGCAGATCGCGGTGATCGGCGCCCCGGAGCCCGAGGGGCGCGCCTTCGACGTCGGAGCGGCAAACGTGTTTGGTGCAGACCAACTGACGGGCGGCTTCAAGGTGCCGACCTTGCGCAACATCGACCTCACGGCGCCCTACATGCACTCCGGGCTGTTTGACAACCTGCGCGATACAGCGGATTTTTACAACAAGGGCAGGGGCCACGCCGTGCCGGAAGGGATGGAACTGCAGCTTCACTGGCACATCACGTCGCCGGACCTGACCGACGATGAAGTGGATCGGCTGGTGGACTTCATGCGCACGCTCACGGACGAAAGCCTCAAGCCCCGCGTGCCGGATAGAGTGCCCTCGGGGCTGCCGCCGCTGGGGCAGGTCCCTGAATCACAACTGGCTAACACAACCTCGCAATCGGGAGATTCATCATGAAAGGCACAACACTTATCGGCCTGCTGCTGATCGCGGGCGCGTTTGCCGGCGGGTTGACCCTGGGCAAGCGCGGCGAACCCGCCCCGGTGATCACCGCCGGCAACAGTGACGCAGTGTACACGGCCGGCTTCAGTGCCGATGACAACACGCTCTCGCTCGACGGCAATCGCAAGTCCGTTGCCGGCCCGCCCATGACGGACATCGTGGTGGTGGTCAACGATGGCGAGTCGATTCAGGAGGCGGTGAAGAATGCGGAGCCGGGAACCACCATCCGGGTGATGCCCGGCACCTATCATGAGACGGTGTACATCGACAAAGATGGCATTCGACTCATTGGCGTGATCGACAAGGGCCGCCGCGCCACGCTGGATGGCAAAGGCAAATTGAACGACGCGATTCTCTACTCGGGCAACAACATCGTGGTGGAGAACTTCAAGATCACGGCGTACAAAGGCAATGGCATCATGAGCCAGGCCGGCAATAACTGGGAGATTCGCAACAACCTCATTGTCGATACCGGTGTGTACGGTATTTTCCCGCAGCTGGGCCAGAACGGCGTGGTTGAGCACAACGTGGTGTCGGGGATCGAGGACGCCGCCATCTATGTGGGCATGAGCGACAACGTCCACGTCGCGTATAACGACGTGTTCGACAGTGTCGCCGGGATCGAGATCGAGAACAGCCGGCACGCCATCGTGGAGGCCAACCGCGTGTACAACAATACCGGAGGCATCCTGGCCTTCGTCACGCCGGGGCTGCCGATCAAGACCACCTTCGACGTGATCATTCGCAACAACTTTGTGCTGTCCAATAATCATCCCAACTTTGGCGCCCCGGGTTCTATCGTATCCGGCATCCCGGCGGGTACCGGTATTCTGGTGATGGCCGCGGACGACGTGGTGATCGAGGGCAATATCATTCGCGACAATAAGGTAGCCGGTATCCTGATCACGGATCATGCCAACGCCGCCAACGTTACGATTGACCCCGAATCCGACCCGCATTCCGACCGGGTCAGAATTCTCGATAACACCATGCTTGATAACGGTTACGATACCCTGCCCGAAATCAAGGCGCTCATGCTCGCGGAACTCAAGACGGGTAAGCCCGATATCGTGCGCGTGGGCCCCACCGACGACAGCTGCATCATCAATCGTCACCGCTACATTGCTGTCGGCGTGGACGACTTTGCGGAATGTGACTTCAGCAATACCTACAAGACGGCTAACTACCTCCTGCCGCCGGTACCGCCGCGCGAGATTCATGGGGATGAGCGCGGCAAGATCGCCTACCTCGGGGTCTGTGCGGGCTGCCATACCTATACCGGTCGGATGATCGGTCCGCCGGTGCAGGTAATTCAGGCGCTGTACATGGATAATCCCGAAGGGCTCGCCGAATACATCGCCAACCCGGTGAAAAAACGCGAGGACTATCCGGAGATGCCGCCGCAGAATTACCTGGATGAGGAAACGCGCCTGGCCGTGGCCAGGTACATGCTTCAGGTATCACGCTAGGACGTCAGCATGGGACAACTGGATAACAAGGTAGCGATAATCACGGGCGCCGCACGCGGGCTGGGGCGCGCGTACGCCGAGGCCATGGCGCGTGAAGGCGCAGCGGTGCTCGCGGGCGACGTGAACGACTGCGCCGACACCGTGGCGGCCATCGTTGCGGCCGGCGGTCGCGCGGTGTCGGCAACGGTGGATGTGACCGACATGGCGAGTTGTCAGGCCATGGCGGATCAGGCGCAGGCAGAATTCGGTCGCGTCGACATCCTGGTGAATAACGCGGCGCTTTACGGCGGCCTCAAGGGCGCGCGCTTCGAGCAGCTGGAGGAAGCCCAGTGGGATGCGGTGATGCGTGTGAACATCAAGGGCGTGTGGCAGGCCAGCAAGGCCGTTGTCGGGCCGATGCGCGCGGCCGGTGGCGGCTCCATTATCAATATCGCCTCGCTGGCGGCGGTCTACGGTCTGCCGTACGGGCTGGATTATGTCGCCTCCAAGGCGGCGGTCATCGGCATGACCCGCGGCATGGCACGTGAGCTGGGGGATGCGCTTATTCGCGTGAACGCAGTGGCACCCTCGGCGGTGATGACCGAGGGAACCGAGGAATTCTTCGGCGAGAAGCTGGAAAAGGCCAAGGGGGTTATCGCCCAGGGACAGGTGATTAAACGCAACCTGCAGACCGGCGATCTCACCGGCACGATCATCTATCTCGCCTCGGATGCCAGCGCCTTCGTAACGGGTCAAACCCACATGGTGGACGGCGGTTCGTGGTTCCTGTAGGCACGGGCCCGCGAGACCCTTGCGCGGCCGCACGGTCGCAATGGACGCGGGCCGGGAGACGGCGCAGCGCATGAGTGTGCCGCAGAGCTACCCGGAAATTCGCGCCGCCGTGGCAGACCTGTGCGCGCGTTTCCCCGGCGAGTACTGGCGTGAGCTGGACAAGACGCGCGCGTACCCCGGGGAGTTCGTGCGCGCCCTCAGCGATGCCGGGTACCTCGCGGTATTGATACCGGAAAAGTACGGCGGCAGCGGGCTTCCCCTGGCAGCGGCCTGCGCCGTGCTCGAGGAGGTGCACCGTAGTGGCGGCAACGGCGCTGCCTGTCACGCGCAGATGTACACCATGGGTACGCTGCTGCGCCATGGCAGCGATGCCCAGAAGAGCCGCTATCTGCCGGCGATCGCGTGCGGGGAACTTCGACTGCAGGCGTTTGCCGTGACCGAGCCGGACAGTGGTACCGACACCTCCCGTATCACAACCCGCGCCGTGCGCGATGGCGATGACTACGTGATCAACGGGCAGAAAGTGTTCATCTCGCGCACCCAGCACTCAGACCTGATGATATTGCTTGCACGCACCGCTCCCCGCGAAGCCGGCGCACGGCACACCGACGGCATGTCGGTATTCCTGGTGGACATGCGCGAGGCGTTGGGTCAGGGCCTGAGCATCACGCCGCTGGATACCATGATGAACCATGCGACAACCGCGCTGTTCTTTGAGGACCTGCGTGTGCCGGCGGCGAACCTGATCGGCGAGGAGGGCGCCGGCTTCCGTTGCATTCTCGATGGGCTGAATGCCGAGCGCATACTGATTGCCGCGGAGTGCCTCGGCGATGCCCGCTGGTTTACGGCGAAGTCTTCACAATACGCCCGCGACAGGAGGGTGTTCGACCGCCCGATCGGGCAGAACCAGGGTGTACAGTTTCCCATCGCGCGCGCGCACATCCAGACCGAGGCCGCGGCGCTAATGGTGCGTGAGGCTGCAGCGCTCTACGACGCGGGCTCGCCGGCGGGTTCGCAGGCCAACATGGCCAAGCTGTTGGCGGCCGAAGCCTCCTGGGCAGCGGCAGATACCTGTATCCAGACACATGGGGGCTACGGGTTCACCACCGACATGGATATCGAACGCAAGTTTCGGGAGACCCGCCTTTACCAGGTGGCGCCTGTATCCACCAACCTGATACTCGCCCATATCGCCACGCGCGAACTGCAGCTGCCGAGGTCGTTCTGATGTCCGCGCCGTTGGCGGGGCTGTTGGTAGTGGCGCTGGAACAGGCGGTAGCCGCGCCGTATGTCAGCTCGCGGCTCGCCGACGCCGGGGCGCGGGTCATCAAGATCGAGCGCGCGGAGGGCGATTTTGCCCGGGCCTATGATCGCGCCGCCAACGGCGAAAGCGCGTATTTCGTCTGGCTCAACCGCGGTAAGGAAAGCGTGTGCCTCGACATCAAGGCGCCAGAGGATGCCGCGCTGCTTTTGCGTATGCTCGCGCGTGCAGACGTCTTTATCCAGAACCTTGCGCCCGGCGCTGCGGCACGCGCGGGGTTTGGGTCCAGCGCGTTGCGCGATCGCTTCCCGCGGCTGATTACCGTGGATATCTCCGGCTACGGTGAGGACGGCCCGTATCAGGATCGTAAGGCCTACGACCTGCTCTTGCAGTGTGAAACGGGCCTGGCCTCCATCACCGGTGCGCCGTCCGAGCCCGGGCGGGTCGGCGTGTCGGTATGCGATATCGCCTGCGGCATGTACGCGCATACGGCAGTTCTGGAAGCGCTGATCCATCGCCAGCACAGTGGCCAGGGGCAAGGCATCGCGGTGTCGCTGTTCGATGCGCTGGCCGACTGGATGACCGTGCCGCTGTTGCATCAGCAGTACGCGGGCAAGGGGCCTGCGCGTGTGGGTCTGAACCATCCCTCGATTACCCCCTATGGGGTGTACAGCTGTGCCGCGGGCGAGCAGATCGTGATAGCGATACAAAATGAACGCGAATGGGCGAGTTTTTGTGCCGATGTGCTCGGACAGGCTTCGCTGGCGCGCGACGCGCGATTTGTCGACAACAGCGCGCGCTGTGCCAATCGGCCTGCGCTGGATGATCTCATCGCTGGCGTGTTTGCCGTGCTGCCTCGCAGCGAGCTCGCCAAGCGATTGCAGACAGCGCAAATTGCGTTCGGCGCCCTGAATACGCTGGCGGATTTCCAGCAGCATGCACAGCTGCGCAGACAGACTGTAGCGACGCCTTCGGGCCCGGTGGTGCTGGTTGCACCGCCGGCACGCTTGAGCGATGGCGTCCGTGCGTTCGGCGCAGTGCCCCGCGCAGGTGAGCACAGTGCCGCAATTCGCGCGGAGTTCGCGCATGAGGGCTGACAGGCTGCGACCCCGCGCCGGTAACCGATGATGAGCGCCGACCCCTCTGCCGACTGGCAGGCCTGGGTGGGTCGCAGGCGGAGCGTGGAGGACGTAATCTCCTCCGGTCCCCTGGACGCTCTGGCGGCCACACTCGACATGGAGCGCGCTCCCGCGTTGCCCGGTGACGCGTTGCCCTGCTGTTGGCACTGGCTCTACTTCCAGCAACCCACGCGCGCCTCCCAACTGGATGTGGACGGCCATCCGCTGCGCGGTGAATTCCTGCCTCCTGTCAGCTTGCCGCGACGTATGTGGGCGGGCAGCCGACTGCGGTTTCACACCCCCCTGCGCGTCGGCGACAGGGCGCGCCGCGAGTCCACCATCCTGGCGGTAGACGCCAGGCAGGGTCGAAGCGGCGCACTGGTTTTTGTGCGGCTGCAACACGAGGTCTATCGCGGCGAAGCGCTGGCGCTGTCCGAGGAACAGGATCTGGTCTTCCGTGAGCGGCCCACGTCCAATGAACCGCCGCGACCAACCGGCACTGAACACCCCGAGGCCCAGTGGAGTCGGCGCATGCTGCCGGACGCGGTGCTGCTATTCCGTTACAGCGCACTGACCTTCAATGCGCACCGCATACACTACGACCGGGAGTACGCGGTTGACCAGGAGGGCTACGGCGGTCTGGTGGTGCAGGGGCCGCTGACAGCCACGCTGTTGCTTGAAGTGCTGCGCAATGCGCTGCCGGAAGTGCAGGTGGAGCGCTTTGCGTTTCGCGGACTGCGCCCCCTGCTGGATACGGGTGAGATCGTCCTGTCGGGGAGGCGGGAGGGAAACGCGGTACAACTGTGGGCGCTGGACTCCAAAAGTCAGCTCGCCATGCAGGCTAATGCCCTGATCAGCTGCCCAACGTGACAGCCAGGCTACGGTGTCCGCGTGCCTTGCGGGGGCCACGGGATCACCGTGCGATTGTCGCCAGTGGTAAAAATGCCGGTCTTTTGCAGGGCTGTGCACACCCTTTGGGTGATTTACATTGCACTGCACGGTCGATAAAGTGCGTGGCTCGCTCAAATAATGGATGCCGCATCAAACTACTCATGAAACACCTGTTGATCTCCCGTCGGGCTGCAACCCTGGCGTCTCTCGGGCTGGCGTTGCTCGCAGGCTGTGCCACGATAGAACCCGTGCCCGCCGGCCCCGACCCGCACCAGACGGCCATACTTTCGCTGATGGACGAGTGTCTGGCGCAGCAGGCGCAAACGGCGTCCAGACTGGAATCACAGAATGTGCAGTTGACAGCGCAGCAGGCGCAGTTGGATGCGATCTCGGCCCGGATTGCCGAGGCTGCACAACGGCCGCCGCAGGCGGCGAGACCCGCCGCGCCGCCGCCGGTGTGTGTGGCGCCGCCGCATGAGCCCGGCAAGCTCGTGGTCGGACAGCTGGAGAAGGTCTGGCTGCCGGAGATAGGCATCGAGCTGTCCGCGAGGGTGGATACCGGCGCGGAAACCTCCTCCCTGGATGCGAGGAATATAGAGCTGTTTGAACGCAACGGCAGTCGCTGGGTGCGGTTTGAGATCACCGACCCGAAGAACGGCGAGTCGCTGGCGCTGGAGCGCAAACTCAAGCGTACCGTGCTGATCGTACAGTCCAATGTTGCCGAGCCCGAACGACGACCCGTGGTGCGGCTGTCACTGACCATCGGCCACATCAACCAGACCGCGGAGTTTACGCTGAGTGATCGCAGCCACCTGGATTACCAGCTGCTGGTTGGCCGCAATGTCCTGCAGGATGTGATGATTGTAGACGTGAGCAAGAAAAACGCTGCCCCTTACGTGGTTGACAAGGCAGAGAAGAAGAGCGCGAAAAGCGAGCGGTCATCACAGTGAACAGCAAACTGACGTTTTATATCGTTCTCGGCCTTCTGGCGCTGAGCGGAATTCTGACGGCGGTCATGCGCCACATCGAAACCGGTGTACCTTTCCTGCCGGGGCAGGAGCGCCTGGTGTGGCTGGTGGAAGCGCGTATCGATTTTACCGCGACGGGTGGCCCGGTGACCGCCAGCCTGAGTTTGCCGGACGAAACCCTGCCGGGCTTCGAACTGGTGGAAGAGCAGGCCGCGTCTCCCGGCTACGGGTTCTCCATTGTCCGTGACGAGGGTGGCAGACGCGCGCAGTGGACCCGGCGGAATGCCGAAGGGTCGCAATCGCTGTACTACAGCGCACAGTTTGTCGAGACAGGGGACTTCAGTGTACCCAGAATGGACACCGCGCTGGTTGAATACCCGGCTGTATGGGACGACGCCACCGAACTCGCGGCGCAGGGCGTGCTGTTCCGGGCCACGGAGCTCTCCAGCAATCCCGAGACCCTGGCGCGCGAACTGGTGCGCCTGCTGAACAATCCCGCCGCGGATCAGAACGCGGCGTTGCTGCTGTCGTCCGAGATCGAACGTGCGGAACTGTTCATGATCCTGCTGAGTCGCGCCGGCATCCCCACGCACTCGGTGATGGGCCTGTATCTGGAGGATGCGCGCCGTCGACAGGAGTTCACGCCGATGGTGGACGTGTACTCCGAGGACGACTGGGTTCTGTTCAATCCACAGACTGGCGAGGTGGGCGTGCCGCCCAACCTGCTGTTGTGGCACCGCGGAGGCGTGTCTGTCCTGGACGTAACGGGCGGCCGCGGTTCGCGGGTCACCTTCAGCATGATTCGTCAGACTGTGCCTGCCAGCCAGCTCTCGCGGGTGAACGACGCCGACAGCATTTTCGCGGCGATCGGCGTGCATCGCCTGCCGATCGAAGAGCAAAGTATGTTCAAACTGCTGCTGCTGTTGCCTCTGGGCGCGGTGGTGGTGGTGTTCATGCGAATTATCGTGGGGCTGAAAACCGCCGGTACGTTCATGCCGGTGTTGATCGCCCTGGCGTTTCTGCAGACCTCGCTGATTCCCGGCCTGATCAGTTTCGTGTCGGTAGTGGCCATAGGCCTGCTACTGCGCGGCTACCTGTCGCGGTTGAACCTGTTGATGGTGTCGCGGCTGGCCACGCTGATCATTCTGGTGATCTTCCTGATATCCGTGCTCAGCGTGATCGGGTTCCAGATGGGTTACAGCACGGGCATGACCATCACCTTTTTCCCCATGATCATCATCGCCTGGACGATCGAGCGCATGTCGATCCTCTGGGAAGAAGAGGGTCCTTCCCAGGTGCTCGCGCAGGGCGGGGGCAGCCTGCTGGTGGCGGTTATCGCCTATCTGCTGATGGAGTCGGCACTGCTGAAACACCTGAGTTTCAATTTCCCGGAACTGAACCTGGTGTTGCTCGCGATGATTCTCGCCATGGGTCAGTACACAGGCTACAAGCTCACCGAGCTGCGTCGCTTCCGTGCCATGGATGACATGATGTGAGCGCGCGCTGGATCAGTCCCAGGCGTCTGCGCAAGTTCGGCATGCTCGGCATGAACTGCCGCAATGTCGATTTCATCAACCGCTATAACGAACGCCGTCTTTATCCGTTGGTGGACAACAAGCTGAAAACCAAGCTGCTGGCGCAGCAGTACGGCGTACCCATGCCGGGCCTGCAGTTTGTCGTGCGCGAGCAGCATGAGATCAGCCACATCGAACAGCAACTGGTGGATCGGGAGAGTTTCGTCCTCAAGCCCGCCAAGGGTTCGGGCGGCAAGGGTATCCTAGTGGTCACCGGCCGCGATGGCGAGGACTACCTGAAAAGCTCGGGAGCGCGTATCACCATCAGTGATATCCGCCGCCACATGAGCAATATTCTCGCCGGGCTGTATTCCCTGGGTGGCGCGTCCGACGTGGTGATCATCGAGGATCTTATCGCCTTTGACGATATCTTCGCCGGTTACTCCCACGAGGGCGTACCGGATATTCGTATCGTGGTGTTTCGCGGCTACCCGGTGATGGCGATGCTGCGCCTGGCCACGCACGCCTCGGACGGCAAGGCCAACCTGCACCAGGGTGCCGTGGGGGTGGGCCTGGCGCTCGACAGCGGGCGCTGCCTGCACGCGGTGCAATTTGGTCGACCGGTGACGGTGCATCCGGACACCGGCCTCACCCTCAGTGAGATACGCGTGCCCGTGTGGCGCGATATGCTGGTGCTTGCCGCCAAGTGCCATGATATGACAGGCCTTGGCTACATTGGTACAGACCTTGTGATGGACAAGCACTTAGGGCCGCAGTTGCTGGAGCTGAACGCGCGCCCGGGCCTGGCGATACAGATCGCCAACGGGCGCGGCCTGCTGCCGCGCCTGCGTCATGCGGAGACACTGCCCGACAGTCGCCAGTGGCCTGCCGACCAGCGCGTGGATTACGTGATGCGCCACTTCCGCGACGCCGACCAGCCCGTCGATTGAATACGTGTCGGGCGGGCCGCGCAGGCACGGCTGCGCGCGCCCCGCGCGACTAGAAGTGTACGCCCTTCATCAGCGACGCCAGCGCCACCTGCTCACTGGACACCTCAACCTGCTCGGGCGTGCGATCTCCACGCGCCGCGGCGGAATCGCCGAACATGCGGAATACCACGTTCATAATGATCTCCGAGAGCTTCGGTGCGACAGCGTTCATCACCTGCAGGGAGATGCCCAACTGGGTGGCGATCCGCTTGGGCTTCTTGATGACCGCTTCGATCACCATATCGCCGGCCTCCTCAGGGCTCAGCACGGGCATGGAGTTGTAAACCGTGGTGGCGGCGATCATCGGTGTGCGCACCAGCGGCATGTTGATGGTAGTGAACCGTACGTTGAGATCCGAGTACTCCACCGCGGCGGCACGCGTCCAGGCATCGAGCGCGGACTTAGAGGCCACGTAGGCAGAAAAGCGCGGGCTGGGGCCCAGGGTTGCGATGGAGGAGATGTTGATCACGTGGCCCTGGCGGCGCTGAGACATCACCGGTAACAGCCCCATGGTTAGTCGTATCGCGCCGAAGTAGTTGATCTGCATGGTGCGCTCGAAATCGTGGAAGCGATCGTAGGACAGTTCCAGCGAGCGACGGATGGAGCGCCCTGCATTGTTGATCAGGATATCCACGTGTCCGTGGTTCTGCAGCACCTCCGCAACCAGACGATCGCAGTCCTGCATGTCGGAGGCGTCCGCCTGGTAGATGGTGGCCGTGCCGCCCAGCTCGGCGATTTCCGCTGCGGTTTCCTGCAGTTTGTCGAGGCTGCGCGCCACCAGCAGCACGTGCGCGCCGGCTTCTGCCAGACGCAGGGCCGAGGTTTTACCGATACCGGAAGAGGCACCGGTGATCAACACCAGCTTGTCGGCAACGTTGCCCTCCAGTGAGTGATCGAGAAACAGGTCGGGATCGAGGTGACGCTCCCAGTAATCCCAGATCACCGGTGCATAGCTGCGCAGGGGCGGGCACTGGATGCCAGAGCCCTTCAGGGCGCGTTCCGTGTCACGGTTGTCGTAGCGCGTGGGGTAGTTAAGAAACATGGTGACCGAGTCGGGGAGGCCCATGTCCGCCAGCATCAGCCGGATGATACGTTTCACCGGAGGCAGGCCCACCAGCGTGTCGCGCACCACACGCGGGATGAACCCGAACATGCGCGTATCCAGACGCATATTGAAGCGCGGCGCATGCCCCGCCTCGGCGAACACGTTGATCAGGTTGCCCATGCTGTAGTGATCCGGATCCGTGAGATGGAAACAGCGGCCCTCGAGGCCGTCCTGGTGCACAATATGATCCATTGCGTCGACCACGTAATCCACCGGCACCACGTTGAACTTGCCGCCTTCAATGCCCACCAGCGGGAACCATGGGGGCAGTAATGCGCGAATCTTCTGCAGGCTTTTAAAGAAGTAGTACACGCCGTCGATCTTGTCGATCTCGCCGGTTTTCGAGTGACCCACTACCATGGCCGGACGGTACACGCGCCAGGGCACCTGGCACTCGTTGCGCACGATACCCTCTGAATCGTGTTTGGTGGAGAAATACGGATGGCTCAGGTTCTCGGCTTCCTCGAACATGTCTTCCCGGAAAGTGCCGGGGTAAAGTCCGCCGGCAGCGATGGAACTGACATGTTCGAACGAACCTGCCTGAATGTCCTCGGCCAGACGAATGGCGTTGCGGGTGCCTTCGATGTTGGTGGCCGTCTGCGCTTCGGCAGACGCGGCGATATCGTAGATCGCGGCGAAGTGACAGAAATAGCGCACCTTGCCGCGCAGAGTCTTGCGCGTGGCGTCATCCACGCCCAGTAACGGCTGCCTGAGGTCGCCCACCACGGGAATCAGGCGATCGCCGGCTGCGCCCATGCGTTCCCTGAGTTCGTCGAAGCGATGCATGGATTCGGCGCGTGTCAGCACGTAGATGTCGCCGTCGCGCTGGCAAAGCTTGCTGATGAAATTGCGCCCGATGAAGCCGGTGCCGCCGGTAATGAAATACGCCATGCTGGTTCTCCCGCGAGGATTTATTGGTATGAGCTTCAGTTTAGACTATGCGGGCTGGCAGGGCACGGTGCAAGCCGGCCGGCGGCGCCGACAAGCCTGGGGTTCGCCGGTTAAACTCCTGTACCGGTGGCGCCTGTGCCGGCCCGCCGGCAACTGCCCGGTGGGCAAATCCCGCCGGCTGGTGCAGAATCGCCCCATCCCAGTTGCCGCGACGAGCGCGGCAGGCGCAGTTCGCCGGTGTCGCCGGCAGCGCATCCACCGGTAAAACGCGGAGTCACACCATGCCCAGCCTGAAACAGGAGTTCGATCAAGCCATCGCGCAGCTCACCGCGGAAGGTTCGCCCTACGAGGTGGCGACGGGCAGCTCGGGTGAGCGCTATTACCGCAGTGCACCGGCGAATCTGGTGGAAGCGCTGGCGGCGGGTCGCGCGCATGGCGATCGCGAGTTCCTCATCTACGAGGGCGAACGGCGCAGTTTTGACCAGCTTTTTGCCGAGGCGGACAGCATCGCCGCAGCGTTGCAGGCGGCTGGAATCAAACAGGGCGAGCGGGTGGCAATTGCGATGCGCAATTATCCCGAATGGATGGCGGCCTACCTCGCCATTATCGGTATCGGTGCGGTGGTGGTGCCCGTGAACAGCTGGGGTCAGCCTGCCGATATCGCGCATGCCGTTGAAGATTGCGGTGCGCGCTGTGTGTTTCTGGATCAGCAGCGCTATGACGGCGTGGCGGAGCGTTTTGCCGGGCAGGGGATTCGGGTGTTGCTCGTGCGGCCGGACGACCCCGATCATGAACACGCCCTGAGCGCGTTTGCCGCCGACTTCGCGAGCGTGGCGCCAGAGCCGGTGGCGATTTCCGGGGACGACCTGGCGATGATCATGTATACCTCGGGCACCAGCGGGAAACCCAAGGGTGCGGCGTCCACGCATCGCGCGGTGGCACAGGCGGTGTTCAACATGGAGTGCGCCGCGATGGCGGCGGCGATGACCAATGGCGAATTGATCGGCGCAATGCTGGAACAGGGTTTTGAACCGACGTCACTGCTGGCGGTGCCGCTGTTTCATGTGAGTGGTTGTCACGCGCAGTTCTTTGTCAATCTGCGTGGCGGGCGGCGTATCGTGATGATGTACAAGTGGGACGTGGATCGCGCGCTGGATTATATCGAGCAGGAGCGGGTCACGAGTTTATCTGCCGCGCCATCGATGGTGCTCGATCTGCTGGAGTCCCCGCGCTTTGCCGACGTGGAGACCCGTAGCCTGTTCTCGCTGGGGGTTGGTGGCGCCGCCACGCCGCCGCGGGTGGCCAAGCTGGTCAGCGAGCGCCTGCCGCGCAATTTCTCCGGTACCGGGTGGGGCATGACCGAGACCAACGCGCAGGGCGCCTCCTACACCGGCCGGGCGTTCAGCGAGAAAATGGGGTCCGCCGGCTTTCCGCACCCGGTCGTGGATTTTCGTATTTGCGACGAGCAGGGCGAAGCGCTTCCGGCGCTGGAAACCGGCGAGATATGGGTGCGCAGCCCGGCGAACATTCGCGAGTACTGGAATCGGCCCGATGCCAACGCCAGCGACCTGCGCGACGGCTGGTTGAAAACGGGCGATATCGGCTATCTCGACGAGGAGGGGTTCCTGTTCCTGGCGGATCGCGCCAAAGACATGATCATTCGCGGGGGCGAGAACATCTACCCTATCGAGATCGAGAACGAGCTGCTGGAGCATCCCGCCGTTCGGGAAGTGGCCGCGATCGGGGTGCCGGACGAGCGTCTCGGGGAGACGGTTGCGGTGGTAGTGTATTTGCATCCGGGTGAGACGGTTGACGAGGACGGGCTGATGGATTTCGCGCGCCAGCGGCTGGCGCCCTACAAGGTACCCTCGCGCGTGATCTTCAGCGAGCAACCGCTGCCGCGCAATGCCACCAACAAGGTACTCAAACGGGAACTGAAAGCGGCGTTGCTTGCCCAGGCCTGAGTTCGCAGGTCACGCCGCGCCCTCAGTCCGGGTGGCGTTGGCACGGTCACCGGGTTCCATCCGGGCCGGAAAGCCGGGTGCGCGTACACGCGGGCCGTATTGCCCGGAGCAGGAAAACGGCGTGTCGTGGAATTCACCGAACGAATAATAAAAATCCCAACTATCGATTTCAATTATGTGCCACCGGTCCCTACACTAGCGGCATCTGGTCTGGAGAGCGCTTTCAAGGCGTTGCCCGGGCCGTGTGACAGCTTCGCTACCACGATTCGAGGGTCAAACTATGTCAACCTACCAGCAAGAGATCGCTGAACTGTCCAGCCTGTGCGAGAGCAACGGTAACACCTGGAGCAGCATCAGCCCCGAATCTGCCGCACGCATGCGTCTGCAGAATCGTTTCCAGACCGGCCTGGACATTGCCCGTTACACCGCCGCCATCATGCGCAAGGACATGGCTGAGTACGATGCCGACAGCAGCCAGTACACGCAAAGCCTGGGTTGCTGGCACGGATTTATCGGCCAGCAGAAGCTGATTGCGATCAAGAAGCACTTCGGTGACACCAACAAACGTTATCTCTACCTCTCGGGCTGGATGATCGCCGCGTTGCGTTCAGAGTTCGGCCCGCTGCCCGATCAGTCCATGCATGAGAAGACCGCGGTGTCGGGTCTTATCGAGGAGCTTTACACCTTCCTGCGCCAGGCGGATGCCCGTGAGCTGGGTGGCCTGTTCCGTGAACTGGACGCCGCGCGTGAAGTGGGTGACCAGGTGGCGGAGAAAGCAGTGCTCAACAGCATCGAAAACTTCCAGACGCACGTGGTACCGATCATTGCGGATATCGACGCGGGCTTCGGCAACGCCGAGGCCACCTACCTGCTGGCCAAGAAGATGATCGAGGCGGGTGCCTGCGCCATCCAGATCGAGAACCAGGTGTCCGATGAAAAGCAGTGCGGTCACCAGGACGGCAAGGTCACCGTGCCGCACGAAGATTTTCTCGCCAAGATTCGCGCTGTGCGTTACGCGTTTCTCGAACTGGGTGTGGAAGACGGTATCATCGTTGCGCGCACCGACTCACTGGGCGCGGGCCTCACCAAGCAGATTGCCGTGACGCACGAACCGGGCGACCTCGGTGACCAGTACAACGCGTTTCTGGATTGTGAAGAAGTGGATCTCGCTGATATGAAGAACGGCGACGTGGTGCTCAACCGGGGCGGCAAATTGCTGCGTCCGCGGCGTCTGCCATCTAACCTGTTCCAGTTTCGCAAGGGTACCGGCGAGGACCGCTGCGTGCTTGACTGCATCACCTCATTGCAGAACGGCGCCGACCTGCTGTGGATCGAAACCGAGAAGCCGCACGTGGGCCAGATCGGTGCCATGGTCGATCGTATCCGCGAAGTCATCCCCAATGCCAAGCTGGTCTACAACAACAGCCCGTCGTTCAACTGGACGCTGAATTTCCGCCAGCAGGTGTTCGACGCCTGGGTAGAGGCAGGCAAGGACGTGTCGGGCTACGAGCGCGACAAGCTGATGAGCGCCGATTACGACGCCTCTGAGCTGGCGATGGAAGCGGACGACCGCATTCGCACCTTCCAGGCGGACGCCTCGCGGGACGCGGGCGTGTTCCATCACCTGATCACCTTGCCCACCTATCACACGGCGGCGCTGTCTACCGACAACCTGGCCAGGGAATACTTCGGCGAGCAGGGCATGCTGGGCTACGTGGCCGGCGTGCAGCGCAAGGAAATCCGCCAGGGTATCGCTTGCGTGAAGCACCAGAACATGGCGGGGTCCGACATGGGCGACGACCACAAGGAGTATTTCGCCGGCGAGGCGGCGCTCAAGGCTGGTGGCAAAGACAACACCATGAACCAGTTCGGCTGATTCTCGGTGTGCGGCGGCGCCTCCCGGCGCAGCGGAAAAAAAGGGCGGGTTTCCCGCCCTTTTTTGTGTCCGTTTCCGGAGTTCCATCGCCGGTCGGTGTGCTAATCTTGAGGGCGTTGTCACTGTTGGAGGTGCGGTAATGCGCTGGGACGATATCGACAAGCAGGTCTGCTCCGTGGCGCGCGCGTTATCCGTGGTGGGGGAGCGCTGGACGATGCTCATCATGCGCGACGCGTTTCTCGGCACGCGCCGCTTCGACCAGTTCCAGAAAAACCTGGGTATCACCCGACACCGGCTTTCGGAGCGCCTCGGCAAGCTGGTGGAGCATGGCGTGCTGGTGAAGGTGCCTTACTGTGATAGGCCGCTGCGCTATGAGTACCGGCTGACGCGCAAGGGGCTTGCGCTGTATCCCGTGCTCATGAGCCTGGCGCGCTGGGGCGATGAGTGGATGGACCAGGGCCGAGGCGCGCCACTGGAATATGTCCATCAGCGCTGCGGCCAGAAATCCCGCCCCACCCTGACCTGCAGCGAATGCGGTGAACCGCTGCGCCCGGAAGAGGTGCGGCCGCAGCTTGGGCCGGCGCTGCTGGAGGTGGCGGCGCGCCTCGAGGAGGGTGAGCGCCCGGACGATATTCCGCCCCTGCTGCGCCGCTCCATGTAGCGCCTGGCGTGCGCGACGGGCCTGAGCCCGGCCGCTGCCGCGCGAATTTCTCCCCGCGTAGAATCCCCCTGCGGGAATCGCCCCCTAATTTTGTATGAAATAGTAACAGTCTGATCTCGGCACCCGGCCTGCCGGACGCGATAAAATCCGGCATACAACAATAATGACAGGCAGCAAAACACCTCAAAAAAGCAAGGGAGCAACCCGCATGCAATTCAAAAAAACCCTCATGGCGGCGTCGGTCATGCTGGCACTGCCGGCAGTGAGCTACGCACAATTGGAAGAAGTGGTCGTCACGGCGTCGAAACGCAGCGAAACACTGCAGGACGTGCCGATGGCAATTACCGCGATCTCCGCTGAGCAGATCACACGGCTTGGCGCATCGGATTTTGCCGATCTGGCGACCACGGTGCCGTCGCTGTCACTGCGCTCATCCGGTCCCGGCAGGACAAAGCTCAACATTCGCGGTATTTCGGCAGCAACCGGCGTTGCGCCCACGGTGAGTTTCTATATCGATGAAATGCCGATCCAGATTATTTCTTCGGGTTCATCCACCTCATTCCAGCAGGCGAATCTCGATCCGAAACTCTACGACCTCGAGCGCATCGAAGTGCTGCGCGGCCCGCAGGGCACGCTGTACGGTTCGAGCTCCATGGGTGGTACCGTGCGCCTGATTACACGGCAGCCGGCGGTGGGTGAGAACGAGGGCAGCCTGAACTTTGATCTGTCCAACACCGAAGAGGGCGGGCTGAACTACGTCGCCAACGGCATGGCGAACCTTGCCACCGGTGACAACAGCGCATTGCGCGCCATTGTCTCCTACACGGATCGTGACGGTTTTATCGATCGCGTGAGCCGCGAAACCGGCGAGACGTTCGACGAAGACGTGAATACCGAGCAAACCACGGCATTGCGCCTCACCTATCGCTACGAGTTCGAAAACGCCTATATCCAGCCCTCGGTGTTTTACCAGGACCTGGAAATGGACGGCAAGCCCAACTACTACGGCCCGGACAATGAGTTCGAGCAGCCCACGCTGTTTGACGCGCCGGAGCCCTATGAAGATCAGTTCACCATGGGTAACCTGACCTACGGTCACAGCCTGAGCGGCGTCGACCTGTTGGCGAGCCTGTCCTACATCGAGCGTGAAACCGAGAACAGCGAGGACATCACGGACGCCACTAACGATCTGTTTTCCGGCGATGTCGGCCTGGCAGTGGCTCCCGTATTCGCGGACGAAGCGGTAGACCTCGAAGACACCACGTTTGAAGCGCGGATCAATTCCAACAACAACGAAAGCCTGCACTGGCTGGCCGGTATCTACTACAAGGATTCCGAGGCCGATGCCGGGTACCGCATGCAGCGCGGTTTCGACCCGGCGATTAACCCGTCGGGCCTCGCCAACACGCAGGACAAGCGCACCTACGAGGAGTACGCAGTGTTCTCCGAGGTGACCTGGGAGTTTCTGGAGGACTTCTCGATTACCCTGGGTGGTCGTTACCTGGATTACACCTACGAGCAGTTCAAGGAAGACTGGGGCCTGGCCTTCAGCGGCGGCCCGCGCGACACCGCCAACCAGTTGGACCTGTCCATCAGCGATCAGGACGTACAGGGCAAGCTGACCGGTACCTGGCATTACACGGATGACAGCCAGCTGTACACCACCGTGTCCAATGGCACGCGTCCGGGCGGCGGCAACCGCACCGTACCGCGCAGCACCAACCCGGCAGACACCATCGCCTTTGCGTGTAACCAGGACTTGAACGCCCTGGGCATTGCCGGCTCGCCCGACAGCTTTGAAGGGGACGAGGTGATCAACTACGAGTTTGGCTGGAAAGCCACGCTGTCGGAGTCGGTGCGCTTCAACGGTGCCGTGTATATGATGCAGTGGGACGACATCCAGCAGGTGGTGACCACCAGCGGAACCTGTGGCGTTAACTTCACCACCAACATCGGTGAAGCCGAAACCCAGGGCGCGGAACTCGAACTGCTCGCCGCCGTGACCGAGAACTTCACCGTCAGCCTGGCGGCCGGCTATACCGAGGCCGAGTTCCAGGACGATGTGCCGCAGGCCGGCATCCAGTCGGGTGATCAGCTCGCGGACGTACCGGAGTGGACGGCGAACGTGACGCTGGATTACGTGATCCCGGTCGCCACGGGTGAGTTCTTCGCGGTCGCCAACTACAACTACGTTGACGAAACGCTGGAACTGGCCGGTGAAGCCGGGGATGACCTGACCGGCAACGGCATTATCTCGGGTAACCGCAAGCCGGATTACGACATTCTCAACCTGCGCGTCGGTTTTACCAGCGCGGATAACTGGGAGTGGCTGGTCTACGTGGACAATGTGACGGATGAGGAGGCCATCTACAGCTACAGCGATGCGCTCGCCTTCAACCTCACGCAGTACGATCGTACCGTGCGTAACCGCCCGCGTACCTTCGGTACTTCGTTCACCTACAACTTCTGAAGATCTCGCGCGGGCAAGCCCGCGCATCAAAAGCAAAAAGCCCGGCGCGCAAGTGTCGGGCTTTTTTTTTGCAAACTGCAGCGGGCCCCGGACAGTAATGCGCGTGCCCCGGGAGCCCTGCAGCGCGCTTATTTCGCCGCGGCCAGCGCCTGCTCGATATCGGCCAGAATATCGTCCACATGCTCGATGCCGATAGACAGTCTCACCATGTCCGGGCTGACGCCGGCCGAGGCCAGCTCTTCGGGATTGAGCTGTCGATGCGTGGTGCTCGCCGGGTGGCAGGCGAGTGATTTTGCGTCGCCGATATTCACCAGCCTCAATATCAACTGCAGCGCGTCAATAAACTTCGTGCCCGCTTCGATGCCGCCCTCGATGCCGAAACTGAGAATACCGGCGGCCCGCCCGTTGCAGATTTTCTTGCAGGTGTCGTGGTACGGGCTGTCTTTCAGGCCTGCGTAGTTCACCCATTTCACCTGTGGGTGCTTCTGCAGGTACTTGGCCACTTTCTTCGCATTCTTGCAGTGCTGTTTCATGCGCAGGCTGAGCGTTTCCAGGCCCTGCATGATCAGGAAGGCGCTGTGGGGCGAGAGTGCCGAGCCTGTGTTGCGCAGCGGCACCACGCGACAGCGACCGATGTAGGCGGCTTCGCCCATCGCCTCGGTATACACCACGCCGTGATAGGAGGGATCTGGCGTGGTCATGATGGAGAATCGGTCAGCGTGGGCTGCCCAGTCGAACCTGCCTGAATCGACGATGGCGCCGCCGATGGTGGTGCCGTGTCCGCCGATGTACTTGGTGAGCGAATGCACGGCGATATCGGCGCCATGGTCGAACACGCGACACAGTATGGGCGTGGCAACGGTGTTATCCACGATCAGCGGCACGCCGGCGGCGTGCGCAATATCGGCCCAGGCCTGCAGATCGACGATATTGCCCGCGGGGTTGCCGATGGACTCACAAAACAGCGCGCGAGTATTCTCATCGATGAGCGATTTCACCCGGTCGAAATCGTGGCCGGCCGCGAAACGCACCTCGATACCCTGGCGCGGAAAGGTATGCGCAAACAGGTTGTAGGTGCCGCCATAGAGCTGCGACGTACTGACGATGTTGCAACCCACCTCTGCGATCGCCTCGATCGAGTAGCGGATGGCCGCCATGCCCGAGCTTACCGCCAGCGCGCCCACGCCGCCCTCGAGTTCGGCCAGGCGCTGCTCCAGCACCGCGTTGGTCGGGTTCATGATGCGGCTGTAGATGTTGCCGGGTACCGCAAGGTTGAACAGGTCGGCGCCATGCTGTGTATTGTCGAAAGTGAAGGACGTGGTCTGGTAAATGGGCGTGGTGGCGGCGTTGGTGGCGGGGTCGCCGCTGAAGCCGGCGTGCAGGGCAATGGTTTCGGGTTTCATGTGCGCTTCCTTGGGAAATGACGGGTGCGGTGCGTTCGAGGGCAGAGCTTAACAAAGCCATGGCTGCAGGCAAGGCTTGCAAGACAGTGGACGCGACGGCGGGGCTGTCACGCGCCGTCAGCTTATCGGGTGGCCGATGCCTTGGCCGCCGCCTGATGCAACCCTCGCAGGGTTGCCAGCTGCTCGCAGAGCGCCCGCGCGCCTGTGAACACGCGCGCCGTGGGACGCTGCAGGTGATCGGGGTCGATGAACAGCAGGCCGTTGTTGCGCACTGCGGCGAGAGCAGGGTAGCGCCGCCAGTCGTCCAGCCACCGGGGCCTTGCGACACCCATGCCGGAGGCCACAATGGCATCGGGGTTGGCCAGCAGGACGGATTCCACGCTGATGCGCGGCGCGAGTGCGGGTGAATCCGCAAAGATATTGCGGCCGCCACACAGGGTGATAATCTCGGAGATCAGGTGCTCACCGTTAACCGTCTGCAGTGGTTCGTTCCATATCTGATAGAACACACTGAGGGTGGTCTGGTTGCTGTACGCTTGCCGCAAATCACGCAGGGCCGCCTCGAGTTCTTCGGCCTTTCGGTGGCTCACGGCTTCTGTGCCGGCCAGCACGCCGAGTCTGCGGATGCTTGCCGGTACGTCCGCCAGCCTGCGCAGCTCACTCACGTACACCGGGATACCCAGGCGCTCAAGCTGCGTGAGGGTTTGCATGCCGTTGCCCGAGCCCCACATGAGCACAAGGTCGGGCTTGAGCGCCACGATCTGCTCAAAGCTGAAGGCGTTGTAGGAGCCGACGATGGGCAGGCGCTTGGCGGCCTCTGGAAAATTGCTGTAGCTCACCACACCCACCAGTGTGTGCCCGGCGCCTGCGCTGTAGAGATTCTCCACGCTGTGGGGTGCGAGGGCGACGATGCGCTCAGCGGGTTTTGCCAGCGTCACCCGGCGCCCGGCGAAGTCCGTCACCTCCAGCGCCAGTGCGAACTCCGACGCGGCGAGGCCGATGGCGAGCAGCAGGCAGACGTAGCCGGTCAGCAGCGGCCGATGACAGGGCGAGCGACAGTCGCGATGCGTGGTTTTCTGCGTCATGCCCTCGCCCTGTCATTTGGCATGATGACCGGAACACCGCCCGGGGCCCCATGGAAAAGCGTCACGTCCACATGGAACACCGCGCGCAGCAGCTCCACCGTGAGCACGTCTGATGGCGTACCCAGCGCGATCTGGCGCCCCGCGTCCAGCACCAGCAGCTGGTCGGCGACTCGGGCGGCCAGGTTCAGGTCGTGTATCACCAGTATCACGGCGCAGCCGCGATCGGCGAGGGCGTGTACCGCGCTGAGAATCTGCTCCTGGTGCGCCAGGTCCAGTGCCGAGGTGGGCTCGTCCAGCAGCAGGACTTTGCCCGCCAGTGATCGTTCGTCCTCAATCTGCGCGAACACGCGGGCGAGCTGCGTACGCTGTTTCTCACCGCCGGACAGCCGGGTATACAGGCGCTCCCCCAGCGTCAGGGTATCGGTTGCGCGCATGGCCTGTTCCGCGAAGCGCGTATCCCTTGCTGCGCCACTGTTGTGCGGTATGCGTCCCAGCAGGGCGACTTCCCTTACCGTGTAAGGGAAGTTCAGCAGTGACATCTGCGGCAGGTAGGCGATCTGTTGCGCCCGTTCTGTGTGGGACCACGCCCGCAGGGGTTTACCGTTCAGTTCCAGCCTGCCGCCGGCAAGCGGGATGTCGCCGGCGATGAGCTGTAACAGGCTGGATTTTCCTGCGCCGTTGGGTCCCGCCAGCGCCAGCACGGTGCCGGGCGAGAGCGCCATGGAAATGGTCTGCAACAGGGGGCGGCCCCAGGGTGCGGCGCTGGCGGTGTCCAGCCGCAGCGCAATGGCGTCGCCCGCCCCGGCGCTCATGCCTGCATCCCGTAGTGGTGTCGGTTGCGCAGCAGCGAGATGAAAAACGGCACGCCGATGATCGCGGTGATGACGCCCACCGGCAGCTCGGTGGGGGCCACCAGCACCCGGGCAAAGATATCCGCAACCACGAGTAACAGCGCGCCGGCCAGGGCGCTCGCCGGCAGCAGGAAGCGATGGTCGGGGCCCGCCAGCATACGCACGATATGCGGCACAACCAGGCCGACGAAGGCAATGGTGCCCACCAGTGCGACGGAGGTGCCCACACCCACGGCCACCAGCGTGATGATGCCGATTTTCACCCTGGCAACCGGTATGCCCAGATGGCGTGCCTCGGATTCACCGAGCAACAGCGCATTCAATGCCTTTGCGTAGCGCGGCAGCGCGAGCCAGAGCACGAGGCCTACGGCGGCGGCGAGCACCAGCCTGGGATAGCTGGCGCCGTCCAGGCCGCCCATTTTCCACAGGCTGATACGTCGTAGCATGTCGTTGTCGGCGAAGAACTCCAGCAGACTGCCGATAGCGCCCGCCAGGGCGGTGATGGCGATCCCCGCGAGCAGCATCGTGGCCACGGACGTGCCATTGGCCGAGGTCGCCAGACGATACACCAGCAGCACCGCGACCACGCCGCCGACAAAGGCGCCTGCCGACACCAGCGTCAGCCCGGCGAAGCCCGATAGCATGGCGCCGCCGGTCACGATCACCAGCGCCGCGCCCAGCGAGGCGCCGGCGGTCACGCCGATGAGAGAGGGGTCTGCCAGTGGATTGCGAAAAAGCCCCTGGGTGGCGGCTCCGCTGATGGCGAGTGTAGCGCCCATCACGGCTGCGAGCAGCACTCTCGGCATGCGTATCTGGTTGATGATCAGCGATACCTGATCGGCGGCGGGGCCGGTCGCGTTCCGCAGCGCGTTCAGGACTTCGTCCGGTGCAATCGCCACGGCGCCGCTCGACAAGCCAGCGAGCAGCGCCGGCGGCAGCATCAGGCACAGTGCAATGATGAGCCGCGTCGCCCGCCGCTCGCGTGGCGAACGGGGGGTGCGATTAATAATCCACGCCCTTGCGTGCTTTGATGCCGGCATTGAACGCGTGCTTGATGTCGCGCACCTCGGAGACGGTATCCATGACCGCTTTCAGTTTCGCGCCACCGCCGCGGCCGGTGACCACCACGCTCTGTTCGCGTGGTCGATTCACCAGGGCGGCGATGATCTCGTCCTCGGGCAGGTAGTCGAAGGCGATCATGTAGGTGAGTTCATCCAGCACCACCAGATCGAAACTCGCATCGCCGAGCATGCGCTGCGCCTCGCGCCAGGTGGATCGGGCGGCGGCGATGTCGCCGCTGCGGTCCTGCGTGTCCCAGGTAAAACCGGTGCCCATCTGGTGGAAGTCCACCTCGGGGCACTTGTCCCTGACATAGATTTCCTCGCCCGAGAGCTGTTCGCCCTTGATGAACTGCACGACGCCCACTTTGTAACCGTAACCCAGTGCGCGCATCACCATGCCGAAGGCGGAACTGGATTTGCCTTTACCGTTGCCGGTGAGCAGCACCGCCACGCCGCGTTCGTCATCGGCCGCCTCGATACTGGCATCCACCTTGGCTTTCTGCTTTTCCATGGCCGCCTTGTGTTTGGCGTCCTTGCGGTTGTCGCTCATGCGCTTCTCTCCGATCGGCCTCGCTAGTGGGCGAACGCGTAACGCAGGCCCACGTACGCGGCGGTGCCGGCGGTATTGTAGGTGGGAATTTCCTCGTAGTCTGCATCGGCTACGTTTTCCACTCGAGCGTACAGCGAAAGGCCGTCCAATACCTCGAAGTTCACGTTCAGGTCGAGCAGGGTGTAGTCGTCCAGTGCGCTGCCATCCACGTCGATCGCATCTCTCGCCATTCTCGCCTGTGCGCCCAGCGTCAGGCGCTCGTCCAGCAACTGCCAGCTGATACCCAGGTTGGCCATGTGCTCAGGCCGGCGTGGTCTTTGCTCGCCGTTGATATCCTGTGAATCGGTATAGGTATAATTGGCATCTAGCAGCAGTACCTCGTTGGCTTGCCAGTGGGTAGCCAGTTCAACCCCCTGTGATTGCGTATCGCCGGTTTCCTGCAGGTAACCGAACGAATCGAAGTCATAGAAGATTTCGTCGCTGATGGACTGGTCGAAGACGATGAGTTCGGCGTACAGGCCAGCGTCACCCAGCCAGCTCACCGCCAGGTCGTAACCTTCGCTCTGTTCTTCCGATAGCGCCAGGCCCTGCGCCGGCGACCCGGTGAAGGGGCTTTGGTTCGTGGCGATCTCGAACAGGCTGGGTGCGCGAAAGCCGGTGCCGTAGGTGCCGCGAAGCTTGATCTCACCGCCGCTCACCGGTATCAGGTAGGCCGCGCTGAGGCGGTAGGTGCTGTGTGAGCCGAAGTCCTCATTGTCGTCGTAGCGCAGGCCGGCGGTCAGGAACAGCCGGTTGCCGAATCCGCCCTGGTATTCGGCGTAGTACCCCTGCTGGTCGCGGTCGGTGTCGAGAAAGCCGTCGTCGATGGATTCGGTAATTTGCTCCGCGCCGTACACGAACGTGAGCTGCTCGCTCGCCTGGAAGCTGCCGCGATAGCCCGTGCGCTCCACATCGCCATCGAGTCTGAAACTGAAAACGCCCTCGGTGAAGAAGTCGCGCCGGGTGGCGGTATCGCCGTAGAACAACTCATGGGTGAAGCGGCCGGTAGCGTATTCGGTGCTCGCGCGCCAGGATGTCTGGGAGAATTCGTCGGTGCAGGCATTCACCTCCTCAAACGCGGCGTCGCGGCAGCCGTCGTAGTCGTGCTCGCTATCCACATCGCGCGCCACCAGCGTGACGCGCAGGTCCTCGCTCACGTTCACGCCCAGGCGTCCGTGCAGCGTGGTATTGGCGTAGCCGTCATCGTCGCGCAGGTCCGTATCGGTGGTGCGCGCGTTGAAACCGTCGGTCTCGAAGTCGGCGGCTGACACGCTGAAATCAACGATCTCATTGCCGCCGTTGAGCGCTCCGGCGAACTGTTCGCTGTCATAGCGCCCGAGTTCAGCGGAGGCCTTACCATTGAAGCCCTGCGTGGGTGCAGCCGTGCTGACGTTGATCACGCCCCCCGCGTCCGCGCCGTACATCAGGCCCTGGGGCCCGCGCAGTATTTCCACGCGCTCGATGCCGCTGGACAGCATCTGCTCGACACGCGCCGTGGTTTGCGGTGAGGAGCTGTCGGAGACATCGATGCCGTCGATAAAAAAGCGCGTGCGGTAGTTTTCCTCGCCGCGAATTCGCAGCGAGGTCACGCCGCCGGGGCCCGCCTGGTTGGATACGCCGATGCCGGGCTGCGTGCGCAGGACATCAAACAGGGAATGATAGCCAAGTCGCTCGATCTCCTCGCCGGTCACCACCGATACGGAGGTGCCCACCTGGCGCAGCGGCATGGGAATACCCGAGGAGGTGACAACCACTTCCTCCAGCGCGTGATTAATCGCGGGGTCGCTGGCGGGATCCTGGGTGAGTGGCGCTGCCCGGGCGGGCAGCGCGCATGCTGTTAACGTGCACAGCGTCAGCAGTGCGCTGGTCTTGTTCATCGTATAGTCCTCAATTGCCTGCAAAGTGGCGACTGAGGGAGGGGATCTGGGAACGCAATGCGGGGCATTGAGCAACCGTGTTATGAAGCCCTCCGCTCCATCGTTGCGAACTTCCAGGCAGGTATCGGGCTAACAGAGGAGCGCTCGGGTGGAGGCATTCTCCAGCGGAGGAACTCTGCGTACCGTTGCGGGGGCAGCGGTGGACTGTGGCCTGGGAGCAGGCCGGTACCACACTTCCCATTTAACCTGCCCAGCGGAGATAACGTCGACCGCGGCAGGCACCTGGAACGACACGCACTGTAGTGAGCTGCCCCGATTTTGTCAAATAACGTAGACTGCCCGACTGAACTCGGCAGGGAGGAGAGCAGGTGTCGGTAACGCCACAGATACGGGCGCGTATAGCAGAGCTGCTGGGCCGCGCGCCGCGTGGCCTGGAAGCGGTAGCGGTTGCGCGCGCCGACGGCGAACCCATGGTGATCCGCGTGGCGTCTCTGGTTAACAATAAACCGTTTCCCACGCTGTTCTGGCTGGTGGACCCTGATCTTGCCTACCGTATTGATCGGGTCGAAGCTGCAGGCCTCATTCTTGTGTTGCAGGAGCGCGTGGATAACAGCCCCGAGCTGATTCACGCGATGCGCGAGGATCACTCAGCCCATATTCGCCTGCGAACCTCGTACATGTCGGCGGCGGTGCGTGCCCGCGTGCGCGAGCTGGGCTATACGAACGTCCTGGAAAATCGGGGTATTGGCGGCATCGCGGACTTCCAGCGTATCCGCTGCCTGCATACCTGGTATGCGGCGCACCTGGTGGTGCCAAACACGGTAGGCGCCTTGCTGGACGCCCATTGGCGCACGACCGCCGGGCGTGACCGGGAGCGGTAGGGTGAGGTTGCGCAGGGCTGGCCTGTCATCGTGTGATGAGCCGTGGAGCGCCTGCCGGGATGGTCGATATGCTATATTGCGCGCCTTACCGCGCCGCCGCCCGGCGCATCCTACAGGCTTTTTCGCGGACACCCCGATGACAGCACGCACCGACGACCTGCGTATTGCGCAGACCAACGAACTGATCTCCCCGGAACAACTGGTGCGGGATATTGCACTCGAGGAGGCGGCGGCGCGCACCGTGTCGAGTGCACGTGAGGCCGTTCACAACATGCTCAACGGCCGGGATGATCGCTTGCTGGTGATCGTGGGGCCCTGTTCGATCCACGATCCCGAAGCGGCGCTCGAGTATGCCGCGCTGCTGCGCGCCGAGGCTGCGGCGCTGTCTGACGACCTGTGCATTATCATGCGCGTGTACTTCGAGAAGCCACGCACCACGGTCGGCTGGAAGGGGCTGATCAACGATCCCGATCTCGACAACAGTTTCAATATCAACAAGGGCCTGCACCTGGCGCGCCAGCTGCTGCTGGATCTCGCCCTGATGGGCTTGCCTGCCGGCACCGAGTATCTCGACCTGATCAGTCCGCAGTACCTGGCGGATCTCGTCTCCTGGGGAGCCATCGGTGCGCGCACCACCGAGAGCCAGACGCATCGCGAACTGGCTTCGGGGCTGTCCTGCCCGGTGGGTTTCAAGAACGCCACGAACGGCGACATCCAGGTGGCCATCGACGCAATCGGTTCGGCCTCGCAGCCACATCACTTTCTCTCGGTGACCAAGCAGGGGCATTCGGCAATTTTCCAGACCACCGGCAACGAGGACTGCCATATCATTCTGCGCGGTGGGCAACACCCTAACTACGACATGTTCTCGGTGGAGGATGCGGTCGCCCTGTTGCACAAGGCCGGCCTGCCTGAACGGGTGATGATTGACGCCAGCCACGCTAACAGCCGTAAAACTCCGGCTCGCCAGATTGATGTGGCCAACGACATTGCGACCCAGGTGGCGCGAGGCAACGATGCCATTTTCGGTGTCATGCTGGAGAGCAACCTGGTGGAAGGCCGCCAGAGCGTGGTGCCCGGCCAGCCCCTCGTGCGCGGCCAGAGTATCACCGATGCGTGTATCGGCTGGGATCACACCCACACGCTCCTGCAGGAGCTGGCCAGCGCCGTGCGTATGCGGCGCGCTCTCGCAGGGCGTTAGCGCACAGCGGGGGAGGCCAGCCAGCGCAGGGGCAGGCGGCGCCGGGTTCTAGATTCGCCTGTACCGTTTGCCGCGCTGAAGCGCCCGCAGGCCCACCGCGGCAACGCCAAGGAGCAGCAGCGCCTGCACCGGGAGCGGGAGGGCGGGTACCGCGTGCGGGTTTTGCGGCGCGGGTGGGCTGGGCGGGTTGCCGCCTTCGTCGTCGCGGATTGTGAGAGTTGCCGTTTCCGCGGGTGATGGGTCCTCGGCATTGCCGGTAATGGATGCGATGGTGACGCTGACTGTCCTGTCCCCGTCGCTGCTCGTGTTGTCTAGCGCAACGAGGCTTGCCGTGCCGACGGTCTGGCCGTCGGGGATGGTGATCGCCACCGGTGCGCTGAAATCCGTATTCCTTTGCGCCGTTCCGGCGTAGGACAGACTGAGCACCACCTCGCCGACAGCCGCCGACGAGAGCGTGGCAGTCAGCGTGGCCACGCCACCGTTTTCATCGGTCGCACCGGGCGCCAGGGACAGCGTGACGGTGGGCAGCGCGGCGCCGCCGGCCCTGACCGCGCGCGAAAATTCGCTGGTGCCACCAAAACCGGAGGCGCTGCTCGCGTCCAGCGAAGTGGCGGTCAATGTCGCCCATTCGCCGGCCGTGAGGCCTGCGGCCGGCACGCTGCCGGAAGCCATACCAGCACCGTTGGTCGTGACCTGCACGGCGTTGAGAAACCGTTCGCCCGGCCCAAATCCGCCGGGACCCTGGGAGGCGCTTGCGAACGCCTCGACGCGAAATGTCGTGCCGGGCGAGGAAACCAGGGAAAACGCCACGTTGCCGCCTGGAGTGACCGCGCTGATCACGGGGAAATTCTGCAGGCCGTTTGGCCCGACATCCGCATCGGGGGCCGGGTCGTTGGCGGTGACGCCATCGGGTGGCGGAAACGTTGCCGTAAGATCGATGCCCAGTCCGGTCGAACTGGCGATCGAATTGCCGAGCAACGCGTGGGCCATCGCGCCGCCAGACGAGGAGCGCACGACAATACCGCTGTCCGGACCGGATATGCGGTTGCCCTGGCCCGGCGCGGTCCCGCCGATAGCACCTTCAAGCGCGTCCTCGATAAAAATACCCATGTCGCCGGCGCCGGTAATCTCGTTGCCGATGATGCGAGTCCCGCTGGATGAACTGAAAAGCATGCGAATGCCGGAATTGTCGCAGTTGGAGACGGTGTTCCCTCCGCCTGTACTCGCGCCGCCCACCACGTTGCCGGGCGCGCCATCAATGGCGATACAGAACACGGCGTTCGATACCGAGTTGCCAAGAATCTCATTGCCCGAGGAGGTGTTGCCCTGAACGCGAATGCCGAAGTTGCCGCTGGTGGAGATGCTGTTGCCGAGGATATCCAGATTGCTGGAACCGGCGCCCACGCGAATGGCGGGGTTACCGCCAGTCACCGTATTCCCTTCGCCGGCGCCCAGGCCGCCGATAATGAGGCCTGAGACGCTTTCGGTGACGATACCTTCGGAGTTGTTGGTGAGCGTATTGCCGCGCACCGAGCCGCTGGTCATTCCCGTGACAAGTCGGATGCCGTCTTCCGTAATGTTGGTCAACTGGTTGCCAACAATCGAGAACCCTGAGGAGGCCGCTTCCGCAATGAAAATGCCGAACTCCACCGTGCTGATGGTATTGCCATCGTTCGCGCCGTTGCCGCCAATGCTCGCGTTCGGCGTCCCGTCAATGGTGATCGCGTAGTCGAACGCACCCTGGTTGTTCCCGGTAATCGTGTTGCCGCGAACGACGCCGCCGCTCGCGCCGGCACCTGAGTACTGGATGCTGAAATCGGTGCTGAAAAACTGGTTACCCTGGGCAGGGGTCGAACCACCCACACGCACATTCGGCGCGTCTTCCACGAGGACACCCATCGAATCGCCGAGCGCACCGAGAAGCCGCCGCGTGAAGGTCAGCCCCTGCACCACGGAGCCTCCTGCCGCAGCCCCGGACACGACGACGCCCCGCTCGAAGCCGCGTTGCGGAATATCGCGGTTGATGGTTACCGAGCGCGTGCCGCCGGGCGCCGAGGTGCCGTCCAGCGTCACCGGCGTGAGAATTGTCGGCGTCACCTCGGGCGTGATAAGGCCTGACACCCCGAACAGGATCACGTCGGCAACAGGATCGCCGTTGGCAAGATCGATGGCCTCGAGCAGCGAGCAGTCGTCTGCCGGGCCGGTACCTCCGGCGTCGCAGGCGCCGTCGTTGTCTCCGGCGAGCGTGTTGACGGTGATGTTTGCGGAAAGGGCCGGCAGCGCCACCAGCAGTGCAAGCACCAGGGCCGGTGCGCCGCGCGAAAGCGGGGTTTTCATAGGGGCTGAATGTCCAGGAGACTTCTTATTTCAAAGTAATATAGACCGGCAATTTGCAGGCGTCTACTGGCTCAGGCGCTGTGGCATGGCCTGCGATTCTGAACTAATCACCAGTGACTCTTACTGGACGCTGGCGCAGGCGAGAGGATACCGCTACGGTAGGGCAGTTCACGCCGCGTCAAGTCATTGTTGTCAAGCGAGGAGAGTTATGCACCTGGGATTTACTTCCATGAATACCGTGGACGATCCGCCGCCGGACGTTCTGGCCAAGACCCTGGAGGAGGCGGGTTTCGAATCGCTGTGGTACGGCGAGCACAGCCATATTCCCGTAGCGCGCAAGACGCCCTACCCGCCGGGCGGTGACCTGCCGGAACCCTACAAGAAAATGATGGACCCGTATGTGTCCCTGATGGCCGCGGCAGCGGTTACCAGCACGCTGAAACTGGGCACCGGCATCGCGCTGCTCATGGAGCGCGAGCTGTTTTCACAGGCCAAAACCATCGCCACGCTAGACAGGCTGTCCAACGGGCGCGTGATTATCGGCTGCGGCGTCGGCTGGAACCAGGAGGAGTTCGAGAATGCGACGAGCCTGCCCTGGGAGCGCCGTTACCTCGCACTGAAAGAGACGGTGCTGGCGCAGCGTGCGCTGTTTACCGATTCCGAACCGGAATTCCATGGCGAGCTGATCGATTTCGACCCGGTCTGGTTCGAGCCGAAGCCGCGACAGCCCGGCGGTCCGCCGGTGGCCTTCGGCGCCATGGGCCCGCTCGGCGTCAGGCACACGGCCCAGTGGGCCGACGGCTGGATGCCGGTAGACGTGGTGATGCCGGATGTGAAGCAGGGCGTCGAGGATTTTTACGCCCAGGTGCGTGCGGCCGGCCGCGATCCGTCGGATGTGGAGATCACCCTGGTGGTGATGGCGCCGGTGACCGCCGATCTCCTAAAGTCCTACCGTGACATCGGTATTCACCGTTGCAACATCGGCGTAGGGATGGAGAACTGGGACAAGCCCGAGATCGTGATGCCGATGATCGAGCAGTATGCGAAGTTGATACCGGAACTATAGTCAAGCGCGCGGTATACCGGCTCGAGCAGAGCCCTCGCTGTCGCGAAAAAAAAGGGCGATCTCACGGAGATCGCCCTTTTTGCTTATGTCCCTGCCGCGCTAGAAGTTATAGCGGGCAGTCGCACCGATGGTGCGCGGACGCAGGATGTTGGTCTGGGTGTAGGAGCCGTCACTGATCGCCAGGTCGTACTGGTCCGGGCCCTGTTGGCGTATCACCGCGTCCTCGTCGGTCACGTTCTTGGCCCACAGGGACAGATCCCAGCGCGCATCGTTGCTGCGCCAGCCGGCAAACAGATCCAGCGTTTCATAGGACTCGAAGTCCCGCGCCACGTTGCCCGTGCCTGCGGAGGCGTCGGTATTCAACCTGTCGTCGGTATACTTGAACAGGCCGCGCACATACAGTTCCGTGGCGTCCAGCGGAATCACGTATTCCGTGTTCAGTGACACCGACCACTCCGGTTCGCCGCCCAGCGCCTCGCCGTCGATATCGCAACTGCCCAGCACTTCGCCGGGTTCGCGGTCGTTGCAGGGCTGGCTGGCGCCGTCGTACTCTGCCTTGTTGTAGGACAGTGCGCCGCCGGCATTCCAGTTTTCCGTCACCAGGATCTGGCCCTCCAGTTCCACGCCCCAGACGACTGCGTCGCCGTTATAGACGAGACCGCCAGGAATATCCTGCGGCAGGCCGTCGCCATCCAGCACGGAAATACCGCGCACGAAGCCCTGGTAGCCGTCAAACAGCTGGTAATAGAGCGCACCGTTCACCGTCGCGCGTCCGTCCAGGGGACGGCTCTTGAAGCCCACTTCGAAGGCGTCACTTTCTTCCGCATCGTACAGCAGGTCCTGTTCGCCGTTGGGCAGCAGCTGGATGTTGGGCGTCGGGTTGATGGAGATACCGCCCGGGCGATAGCCGCGGTTGTAGGAGGCGTAAACGGAGGTGTCGTCCAGCACTTCCCAGCGCAGTGTCAGCGAACCGGTAAACGCATCGTCACCGCCACGGGCGTCGTTGATGGCGTTGATCGGGAAGTTGGCCTGGAAGCCCGTCTCCACCAGATCGGCAATGGGCTCCAGTGACGGCGGCAGGTAGTTCAGCCCGCCGAAGAAAACGTCAGCGCGGCGGAACTGGTCGAAGTCGGTATAGCGCAAGCCGGCCTCCAGGGTCAGGCTCTCGCTCAGGTAAAACTGGTTGAAGGTAAAGATCGCGAAGTTGTTCGCGTACACCGGCAGTATGCCATTGGTGGTGAAACCGATGTTCTGGGCGAGGTTGACCGAGTTGGCGTCAAACGTGGTATCGGTATTCTGGTCCTGGTAGAACAGGCCCACCATGTAGTCCCAGAAATCGTTGTCGCTGGAAGCCACGCGCAACTCGTAGGTCCAGCTCTCCACCTCGGTGTCGGCCTGCTGGAAGGAGGGCGCATCGATCGTGCCGCCGGCCGTGAGCGGGATGGAGTTGGCGCGGTCGTTTTCGGATTGCGACTCCTTGTCGGAGTTCTGGTAGCCGACGATACCGGTTACGTCGAGGTCCATCACCTCCCAGTTGAAGATCAGGTTGACGATATCGAAGGTGAAATCGGTGCCGTCGTCGCTCGCGCCGAGCGCCTTGGCGTCATCCGGCGCCAGGGTGGGACGCAGCCCCAGCGCGTCCACGCCGGTCATGGCTTTCGGGTCGTCCTGCTCCTGGTCGAGGTACTGGTAGACCAGCTCCGCGCTGAAGCTGTCGCTGGCATGCCATACGCTGCTGATGCGCGCCGACTTGGCGTTCAGTTCCTGGCTGTCGAAACCCGTGGTGATATTGGTGATGTCGGGCCCGGCGGTGGTGTCGTACACGCCCGCCACGCGCAAGCCCAGCACGCCGTCGATCAGCGGCATGCCGTAGGCGGCCTGCGTGTTCAGGCCGGCGTTGTCGTCGGCGGACAATTGCACGTAACCGCTGGCTTCCTCGGCACTGGCGCGTTCGGTGATGATGTTGATCGCACCGGCTGGTGAGGTGCGCCCCTGCAGGGTGCCCTGGGGGCCGCGCAGCACTTCCACGCGCTGCAGGTCGTAGAGCTGGGTGAACGCCACGTCAGGGCGCACGATGGCATCGTTCCAGTAAACGTCCACCGCCTGCTGGGCGCCCGACTCCGGGTCGACACTGATGCCACGCAGCGATATTTCGCTGTTGCGGGAGTTGGGGGAGACCAGGGTCAGGCCGGCTGTCTGCTGCTGCAGGTCGCTGAACGTGAACGCGCGGAAACGCTCGATGTTCTCGCCGGTCACCACGTTCACCGTGGCGGAGATATCCTGCACGCTCTCGGCGCGCTTCTGGGCGGTAACGATCACTTCCTCCAGCACCAGTTGCGCGCTGGCAGGCATCGCTGCAACCGCCAGTGCCGCCGCCAAAGCGGATTTGCGGAACAGTTGGGTATTGCGTGCGTTGTCTGTCATGTGGGTGTCCTGTTGTTAGCTTGCGGGCGTGATTATAGGTTTTCACGTGCCGACGTTGCGGCCTCGTGTGTCCCGGCCTGTGCAGTGCAGGGCCGGGATGCGTGATGCGTGTGCCGGGCCTTGAGCCGAACACACTGACCTGCGCCGATGTATCGTAAATCAGGTCCACCGCTCACGGTATGACCAATAGGGTCAAAAATTACCGGACGAACGTGTCATCACCCTGTCCGCGGCGGCTATAACGCCCCAGTGCAGGCTATCTGGCCTGCTGGTCTATCCACAGGCCGAACAGCTTGTACCAGATGGAGAGCACCACGGCGCCGGCGAACAGACCGACGATACCGGAGGCGATCATGCCGCCGATAGCGCCGATCAGGATCACCGGCATGGGGATATCCAGGCCGCGTCCCAGCAGGATGGGCTTGAGAATATTGTCGCTGGCGCCGGCGATGATCTGGTACACCATGAAGGCGACTGCGGTGGCGGTGTCGCTCACGGAAAACATCCAGATAATGATCGGTGCCACCACCAGCAGCGCCGGGAGCTGTGCGATCGCCAACACCAGAATGATCGCGCTCCACAGGGGCGTGCCCGGAACGTCCCAGAACCAGAGGCCGAGTGCGATGAGGGCTGTCTGTATCACGGCGATGCCAATCACGCCCTGCAGCACGCTGCGCACCGTGGCCACCGTCATCGGCGCCCACTCGCCGCCGGGTTTCAGGCCGCCGATGCGCACGAAGAATCGGTGGGCTGTGCGGCCACAGCTGTCGGCGTAGGCCATAAAGCCGCCGGCGATGAGAATGGCAGCCACAAACGTCAGTACCCCCAGCACGCTGGAACCGATACTCTTGAGGACTCTGCCACTGATCTCGCGGATTTCCACCGCATAGTGATTGATAAACGCCTGCAGGTTGCCGCTGGCCTCGCTCCAGGCGGCGTATACGCGCTCGCCGATAAACGGCCACTCGCGCACCGACTCGTTGGGCGGGCGCACGTGCAGGGAGCCCGCCTTCAAGGTGGCCGAGAGGCTCTGCAGTCCGTCCAGCAAGGCGTTGGTGACGCTCCAGGCGGGCACCACCAGCAGAATGATGAAACTCAGGCTGACCAGCGAGGCCGCCAGGCCGCGTCGACCGCCCAGCCTCCGCTCCAGCCATTTCACCAGCGGGAACGCCGCCATGGCGATGATGGCGCCCCAGACAATCGGCACGGTGAACGGCTTGATGATGTCGTAGGACAGCACCAGAAGTATCAGTAGCAGACCAATACGCAGGAACGATTCGATCATGTTGCGCACGAACAGCGGGTCGAAGTGCGTGCTTTGCGGGGTGTCGTCTTGCATGTGTGCCTCCAGCGGCAGGGAATTTCAGGGTTCGCGCCGGCCCAGCGCGCCGATCAGGCCCGCAACCACCACCGCCATATAAAACGTGCCGACGATGGCCTGCAAATAGGCGAGTACCCGGGTGATGGGTATGCCTGGGCTGATATCGCCATAGCCGACCGTCGTCATGGTGATAAAGCTGAAATAGGCGAGTTGGCCGAAGTTGTCGTTCCAGTTGCGGTAGTCGATGCCGTGGAAGGCCTGCGGCCAGACCTCCAGAGTGAGCAGGTACAGGGTGGTCCACAGCAGTCCCAGCAACAGGTACACCGCGACGGCGCCGACGATGGTATTGGCCTCGATGCCGGTGGCCAGCAGGGCCTGACGCGCGCCGGCCCAGATCATTCCCAGCAGAAACAGCATGTAGACGAAGAGGCTGGAGAGTGACGCCATGGCCCCGTCGCTGAACTCACGCAGGCCGTTGGCGAGCAGCATACCCAGCAGCATGATGAGCACGAAGCGCCGCCACTGACGGCTCAAATTAAGGCTGAAATAGGCCACCAGCTGCGACAGGATCAATACGGCCTGCAGCAATCGATGGTGAGAGCCCTCCGGTAGTGAGCTGACCACCGCCGAGCACAGCAGCAGCACGATCAACGCGGCCGTGAACACAAAGAAATTATTGTGGCTGTGAATTCGGGCCATCAGCGCGTCTCCAGGCGGCGGGACGATCTCATGGCGCCGTCATCACCATGACGGAGGCGGTGAGGCCGAAACGCAGTTCCACCTCCGGTGGTACGTCCTCCAGTTTGATGCGCACCGGAATGCGCTGCGCCAGCCGGATCCACTGAAACACCGGTTTAATGCTTGGCAGCAGTTTGGCCCCGGTGTTGCCGTCGGCGGGCGCTATGCCCCAGCCCAGCGATTCCACCTGACCCTGCAGGGGCGTATCCGGATAGGCCATCAGGGTCACCCGTGCCGGATCCCCGATGCTGAACCGGCCGATCTCGCTCTCGCGGAAGTAACCGAAAACCCAGAAGCTGTTGCTGTCCACCAGCGCGAGAATCGGCGAGTTGGCGACCGCCTGGGTACCGATCTGGAAGTCCACGTTTGAGACATACCCATCCACCGGCGCATGTACTTGGGTATAACCGAGGTTGAGGTTGGCGGCGCGGAGGTTCTCGGCGGCAACGTCTATCTGCGCCAGCGACTGCAGATAGTTGGCCTCGCGACGATTCAGGTCCTTCTGTGATGCGGCGCCGGGGTCTTTTCGCAGGATGTCCCTGAGACGTTCGTACTCGATCTCGGAGGCGCGCGATCCGATCCGCGCCCGCTCCAGCTGCGAGCTGGCCTGTGCAACGACGATCTCGAATGGCTCGCGATCTATTTCAAACAGCAGGTCGCCCGCGTGCACAAACTGGTTATCGATGACGGCGATACGCGTCACCATGCCGGAGACGCGCGGGGCGATCTGGATCACATGGCCACGCACCTGGCCGTCGCGCGTCCAGGGGTTGGCGATGTACTCGCGCGCCATCTGCCACAGGAACCAGCACACCACGGCAATGAACGCCAGGTTGAGCGCAATCAGCAGGAGTTTTTTCAGCGGCTTCACAATGTCCTCGTTATACGCGAATCCAGAACGCGTTCATTAGCAGGATGTACAGCCCCATCAGGCACAGGAATGTCAGTGAGGGAAACACGATGTAGCGGCTGAGCCGCAGCCGGTTGAGCAGCGTGACGGTGAGCCAGGCGCCCAGCAGGGCCAGACTGAATACCGGCAGCCAGGGTGACAACAGCACGTCGCCCCAGACGAGTTCATGCGGCGTCTCAGTCACGTGATGCTCCGGCGGCGTTTGTGTCTTCATCCAGGCTGTCGCCCCAGTCCGTGCGCTCGCGCATCTGTCGCTCTGTTTCAGGCTTCACCACCGGGCCCGGATCGACGGCATCCCAGCCGCCGCCCAGCGCCTTATAGAGCGCGACCAGCTGGTTGGCGATGCCGCCGCGGGTCTGGGCATAGAGATCCTCGCGCAGTGTCATCTTCTCCACGGTGCTGAGCAGGCGTTCGTAAGTGACCAGACCGTTATTGTATTGCGTGGCGGAGATATTGAACGCCCGCACCGATGCTTTTACCGCATCGAGGTCGTGTTCGCTGCGGGCCAGGTTGAACCGGTACCCCTGCAGCGCGTTGGTCACTTCACGCACGGCTTCCAGCAGCGCCTGATTGTAGTCGGTCAGGCTGGCCTGAAACAGCGCGTCTTCGATGCGAACCTGGTTCCTGATTCTGTCGTACTGGAAAATATTCCAGCGCAGGCCCGGCCCGATGTTCGCGGTGACGGCATCGCCCAGGTCGAAACGATTACCGCTTGGCAGTGTCTGGCTGACCCCGATGGAGCCCCCGAGGAAAAACTGCGGGTACAGCTCCGCGCTGGCGATGCCGATGCGCGCGCTCTGCGCACGCGCCCGCATCTCGGCGACCTGGATATCCGGGCGGCGCAGCAGCAGTGCAGCGCTGAGTTGCGCGGTAGGTGCCGGCGCACTGGGGATAACCGATTCCGCCTGATAGGCATCGAGCGTCAGCTCAGGCCGCTGGGTGACACCCGCTGCGTTGCGGAAATCTGCGGGTTCGCGCTCCTCGGCAGGGGCCAGCAGCGGCGCAAGCGCTTCCGGAATCGTGCCCAGCAGCACCGCCAGCGCGTTCAGCGCCTGTTGTTGCACGATAAACAGGCCTGGCAGGTTTGAGCGCGTGGCGTACAGCTGGGTTTTTGCCTGCTGCACATCCAGCTCCGACACATTGCCCGCGTCAAACTGTACCTCGGTCATGGCCAGCACGCGTTCCTGGATGGCGATATTCTGCCGCGCCAGGTCAATGCGCTCCTGCGCAGTACGGTAGTTGATGTAATTGCGCGCAATCTCCGCCGTCAGGCTCACCAACACATCGCGGTAGGAGGCGATCGACGCGTACAAACTGGCCTGCGATGCCTCAATGCCACGCGCATACTTGCCCCAGATATCCATTTCCCAGGCCATATCCAGGCTGGCGTTGGCAGACTGGAACCAGTCCCGGTCACGGTACAGCGCGGCGGCACCGCTATTGATTTGCTGCAGCTGCGGAAAGCGCAGGGCATCGCTGATGCCCAATGCCGCGCGGGCCTGCACGATGCGCAGGCCTGCGGCCTCCAGTGACAGGTTTTGTCGCGCACCGCGCTCTACCAGGGCGTTCAGGGTATCGTCACCGAACTGCCGCCACCACGCGCCTATCTCGGCAGTCTGGGCCGCGGCCGCCTGTGTCTCCCAGGCCTGGGGCAGTGGCACCGGCTGCGGCGCCTCGTAGTCAGGCCCCACCACCGTGCATGCGCCCAGCACGAGAAACACAGCGGCCAGCAGTGCTGCTTTAGCGGGAGAGCAGGTCATCCGTGGAACCGCGTCTGTGTCAGTAGCCCCGGGTCGATGGCGGATTGCGCGTCCTGAACGCCCTGCAGCGCCTGGAGGATGGACGCCTGGAGAGCGAGATAGACATAGAACTGCGCCAGCGTGCGACCGTGGTAATCGGCGGCGCCCGCCGTTGCCAGGAAGTGGTTCAAGCGCTGTTCGATGTGTCCCAGCCTGGCCGTGAGAGCAACGCACTCATCGCTCGCATCGCCCTTCGCGAGCGCCGCGCAGCAGTCCGCCAGCCCGCCGCCGGGCGTTTGTCGCTCGGCCTCGCGAACCAGCGGGTTGGCGGCAAACTCCGCGGCCCGCGAGCGCAGCGCGTGAATTTGGGCAAACAGCATGCCACAGCGCCGGTTCAGCAGCGCAAGCCGCTCCGGCAGCGCCGGGTCAGCAGGATTCGGCATGACGCGCGCAGCCCACAGCGCCATGCGCGAGAGCAGGGATCGTCCTAAGCCGGCGCTCATCCATCGCTGTGCGCGTAGCCAGCGGCCGGCTCCATCGTCACGCTGTAACAGCAACGCCGAGTGCCGGAAAAAGTGCCGCAGCAGATTTCGGTACACGCGCTCCGGCCGGCTGCTGAAAGGGATATTCGTGGTGACGAGCAACAGTGCGCAGGCCAGGTAGAACATCAACATGATGAGCAACAGTGCATCCATCTGGTAGTGCATGCTGTTCTGGATGTTCAGGGTAAACACGCCCAGGACGAAGAACAGAGCGACCGGACCGGGGAACAGCATAAAACCCAGGAATGCGTAGCAGAACAGAAAGGTCGCGAGTTCCAGCCAGTGCGTCATCTGCGGCAACAGGAACACATAGGCGGGCAGGGCGAAGGTGAATCCCAGTGTCAGCAGCAGCATCAGCAGGCGCGGGGTGATGGGGGTAAAGGACAGCAGCGGCACGAAAACGACGCACATGGTCACGAACAGGAATCCGCCGGGAGGATTGAACAGTATCCATACGCCGGTCGCCAGCCAGAAGGTGAGAAATGCGCGGGCAGCGGTCTTCAGGTACTCGGCATCGCACCAGATAAAGGCGGGCTGCGCGGCGGGCCGCCGGGTAAGCGCGCCGCGCCGGGTGTCGTGCATGCGGCTGTCGAGGGCGCGCTGCAGATCATCCAGCGTTGCCTGCAGGCGTTCGACAAGTTCCACATGCGCCGCCAGCGCCGCCGTTGTCAGCGGGTCGGTCCCGGCCAGCGCCCCAGGTGCTAACGCGACCGCCGGCGCCGCGGGCAGCGCGTGATAATCGCCGCCATCGAGAGTGTGAAGGGCGTGGCTGAAGCGGTGCTGGATATCCACCAGAAGCTCCGCGTGATTGAGGATGTAGGCCGCGCAGTCGCGCGCTGCCGCATCGCGCTGCAGCGCCGGGACCAGAGTGTCCTCCAGGCTGTCCAGGCAGGCCGCAATCTGCTGCCATTCTGCGCGGTAGCGAGCAAACTCCTCCGCATCGCCGCGTGCCTTCAGATAGTGCTGTCGGAAGACGCCTCCTGCATCAAGGAGCGCGCGCAGCCTGCCGCGGGTTGCGTCGTCCCCGGCGGTATGGCCTGCAGACAGCAGCGTGAAGGCGTCATCGCCGCGCGCCAGCGCGTCCGCAGCAAGGCGGCGGGCGTTGCTGGCGGTTTGCGGCGGCCAGAGCAGGCTGGCCACCAGCGTATACGCGATGACCCCGAAGGCGGTCAGGAAGGCCCTGTCGGCGCCATACAGGAATGCGCCCTCGGCATCGCCGCCATTGAATACCATGAGCGTGACCACCGCGGTGAGCATCAGCGCGGTGCTGTCGCCCTGGTAGGCGTTGTACAGGTAGATCAGAACGGTCACCACCAGCGATACGGCGAGCAGGTACAGCATCCGCTCCTGCGGGAACAGCGCGATCAGGCCGAGGCCGATGACCGCGCCGGCCAGCGTGCCGATAATGCGCAGCACACCTTTGTTCAGCGACTCCGAGGCGGTACCGGTCGCCGCAATGATCAGCACGGTCATGGCGGCGGTCTGCGGCTGGGGCCAGCCCTGCGAGAGGGGTACCAGGTAGGCGAGGGTGAGGGCGAGTGCGGTCTTGCAGGCAAACTGCAGTCTGGCAGTGCGCTGGCTTGCCGCGTCCGCTGCGGCGCTCGGAGGGGCGGCGTGCGCAACAGGATCGGTGGGCGATGCTTGCGTGGTGCTTGTCGGCATTCACAGCGGCTTGTGGGTAGAAACGCGCAGTGTAAACCAAGGGGAGTTGCCGTGCGAATTATGCTAACGTCATCGGCGCATCGCGCTGGCGTGGAGAAAGCTTGCATGTTTCGTGTTTGTCGTCTTATCGGCCTCATTCTGCTGCTCGTGGCAGCGGCATCGGGCGCCGCCCAGGAACCGCAGGCGGCAGGGCCCCCGGCGACGGCGGAGTCCGGTACGAACACCGCGGCGCTCGGTGGCGTCAACGCCGAGCGCATCGACGCGCTGCAACAACAGTTGGCAAGGCTCGAAGAGGGCGTTGTCGAGGTGACGGCGCTGGACGCGCGGATCGAGGGTGCGCCGGAGCTTGATCGGGAGGCGCTGCGGTTTCGGCGTGATGAGCGCAGTTTTCAACTGCTGGAGCGCCTGGATGAACTGGCCCTGGCGGTGGGTGAATTGCCCACGGACGAGCCCTTCCGTCGCCAGATCACGCAATTGCTGGAAAACGAGTACGCCAGCCTTGGCGATGTGATTTTTGCACGCACCCTGGATATCACCGAGCGCATCGCAAAATTCTCCGAGGAGGCTGAATCGCTTGAGGGCGCGCAGAAGATCGCCCTGCAGGCCTATGTCTACGGTCTGAAGGCGTTGCGTCTCAAATCCTACCAGGGGGCTGCCCGGCTGATCGAGAGTCGCCGCGCGCTTGGCCTCGCGGCTGACGATCTCGCCGAAACACTGCGCAGCGAGCTGCTGCTGCGCGCGGAAACGCTTGCCGGACGCCTGGAATTCCACGGCGCGGCGCTCACCGAAATGCAGGCGCGACTCAAGGACAACGACAGCAATGCGGATCTCGCGGATGCTGCCAGACGTTTCGCGTCATCGCACGCCGAGGATGTCGACCGCCTGAAAACGATCGTCGGCATCATGGATTCCCTCGACGTGGACAGCAGCGCCTACAAGAGCATTCTGTTGCAGCAGGGCAATGATTTCTCCGTGAAGGACTTCGAGCGCGACGTGTTTGTCGAAGTGCTGCGTGACGGCTGGCGCTCCCTGCGCCAGTGGCTCTCGGAGAACGGCCCTGACGTGCTGTTCAACCTGGTGATATTTGTGCTGGTGCTGCTGGTATTCCGGTTCCTGTCGCGCCTTGTGCGGCGAGCGGTGGTGCTGGCCTGTGATCGCTCCGGCGCGCAGATGTCCACCCTGCTGAAGGACGTGCTGGCCTCGGTGTCGGGCGGTGCAGTCATGGTGATGGGTTTGCTCATGGCGCTATCTCAGATCGGGATTTCGCTGGGCCCGATGTTGGCGGGCCTCGGTGTGGCGGGCTTTATCGTCGGTTTTGCGCTTCAGGACACCCTGGGCAATTTCGCCGCCGGCGGCATGATCCTGCTGTACCGGCCCTACGATGTGGATGACTACATCGAGGTCACAGGCGCTTCGGGCCTGGTAAAAAAAATGAGCCTGGTATCCACCACGATCACCACCTTCGACAACCAGACGCTGGTGGTGCCGAACAGCAAGATCTGGGGCGACGTGATCAAGAATGTCACGGCGCAGAAAGTGCGCCGCGTGGATATGCAGTTCGGCATCAGCTATAGCGATGATATCGCGCAGGCTGAGCGCGTGTTGCAGGACATCGTGGCCGCGCACGAGGCCGTGCTGAAGCAGCCGGAGCCGGTTATCCGCCTGCACTCGCTGGGTGATTCCTCGGTGAATTTCATTGTGCGGCCCTGGGTGCGGACGGCCGATTACTGGAGTGCTTACTGGGATATCACGCGCGAAGTGAAAGTGCGCTTCGACGAAGAGGGGATTACCATACCGTTTCCGCAGCGCGAAGTGCATTACGTGCAGGAAAAAGCCTGACGGACACAGCGAATCAGCGCCGGGCGACAGGCAAAACAGAGAATAAGCCGAGGTATCGCAACAATGGCCGTAGACAACAGGAATCGAGCGCAGGCGTACTGGCGGCGCAACGTGCATCTCATGCTGCGCCTGCTGCTGGTGTGGTTTGCCGTGAGCTATGGCTGCGGCATACTGCTGTTTGATTTTCTCAACCAGTTTCGCATCGGCGGCTACAAGCTGGGATTCTGGTTTGCGCAGCAGGGTTCCATCTACGTGTTTGTGCTGCTGATTTTTTATTACGCGCGGAAAATGGCCGCGCTGGACGCCGAATTCCATGTGGAGGAGGACTGAGCCCGCCCATGGAACTGCAAACGCTCACCTATTTGGTCGTCGGGCTGACGTTCGCGCTGTATATCGGTATTGCCTTCTGGGCGCGCGCGGGTACTACCAGCGAGTTTTATGTGGCCGGCGGCGGCATCGGGCCGGTGCAGAACGGCATGGCCACCGCCGCAGACTGGATGTCTGCCGCCTCGTTTATCAGCATGGCCGGCATGATCGCCTTCATGGGCTACGGCGGCAGTGTCTTTCTCATGGGCTGGACCGGCGGCTACGTGATTCTGGCGATGCTGCTGGCGCCCTACCTGCGCAAATACGGCAAGTTCACCGTCCCCGAGTTTATCGGCGATCGCTACTATTCCCGCACCGCCCGCGCGGTGGCGGTATTGTGCCTGATCATCTGTTCCGTGACCTACGTGATCGGCCAGATGAAGGGCGTAGGCGTGGCCTTCTCGCGTTTTCTGGAGGTGGACTACGACACCGGGCTGTACGTGGGCATGGTGATCGTGTTCCTGTACGCGGTGCTGGGCGGTATGAAGGGGATCACCTACACCCAGATAGCGCAGTATTGCGTCCTGATTACCGCTTACACCATCCCGGCCATTTTCATCAGCCTGCAACTCACCGGCAATCCGCTGCCGCAGTTGGGTCTGGGGAGTACCCTGAGCGGCAGTGACACCTACCTGCTGGACAGGCTCGACCAGGTGGTGACCGACCTGGGCTTTCGCGAATACACCACCGACGTGCGCGGCAGCAGCCTGAACATGTTCGCCTTCACGCTGTCGCTGATGATCGGCACCGCCGGGCTGCCGCATGTCATCATCCGCTTCTTTACCGTGCCGCGCGTGCGTGACGCGCGCAGCTCTGCGGGCTGGGCATTGCTGTTCATCGCCATCCTCTACACCACCGCGCCCGCTGTGGCCGGGATGGCGCGGCTCAACCTCATCAACACGCTGGAGCCTGCGGCCGGTCAACCGCTATCAATCGACGAGCGCCCGCAGTGGTTCCGCAATTGGGAGAGCACCGGTCTGCTGGCCTTTGAAGACAAGAACGCCGATGGGCGTATCCAGTACCGAGCGGATGTCGACAGCAATGAGATGGTGCAGGTGGACCAGGACATCATGGTGCTGGCTAATCCCGAGATCGCGCGCCTGCCCAACTGGGTAATTGCGCTGGTAGCGGCGGGGGGGCTGGCGGCGGCGCTGTCCACCGCGGCCGGCCTGCTGCTGGCCATCGCATCGGCCGTTTCCCACGACCTGCTCAAGGGTATGCTGATGCCGCGCATCAGTGAACGCCAGGAACTCATGGCCAGCCGTATCGCCATGGCGCTGGCGATCGCGGGGGCCGGCTACCTGGGCCTGAATCCGCCGGGCTTCGCTGCAGGTACGGTGGCCCTGGCCTTCGGGCTGGCCGCGTCGTCGCTGTTTCCGGCGCTGATGATGGGCATCTTTTCCTTCCGCGTGAATCGCGAGGGCGCGATTGCCGGCATGCTTTGCGGCCTGGGCGTCACGCTGCTCTATGTATTCCAGCACAAGGGCGTGATGTTCATTCCCGGTACCGCGTTTCTTGGAGACATGCCGCCAAACTGGTTCTTCGGCATCGAGCCCAACGCCTTCGGTGCGGTGGGCGCGGCGGTGAACTTCAGCGTGGCGCTGGCGGTGTCACGGGTAACCGCCGCGCCGCCGCTGGCGGTGCGCGAACTGGTGGAGCGGATTCGCTTGCCTGACCATGCGCCGCCGGCGCATGATCTTGAACTGGTCATCCACGATGATCCACCGGGCAAATAATCCAGCAGGTTCCAGGGAGGTTAGGTGTTATGGCGCTGGCTCATGCCATTATGACGGCGCTGATTGACGATGATCTGTCCGGCTATGAACTGGCCAGGGCGTTCGAGACCTCCCTCGGCTTTTTCTGGCAGGCCTCGCATCAGCAGATATACCAGGAACTGCATAAACTGGCGGACAAGCGCTGGCTCAACAGTCGCGAGGTCACCCAGCGCGGCAAACCCAACAAAATCGTTTACGGGCTGACACAGGCGGGGCGCAAGGCCCTGGATGCCTGGGTGTATGGCGACACCCGCACGCAGGCGGCGAAAGATGAATTGCTCATCAAGCTGTACAACCTGAGCGAGGACAACGCCGCGCACCTGGCCCGGGAGATCAGCGAGCGTCGCGAACAGATGATGCGCCGGCTGTACCTGTACGAAAAAATTCGCCTCGCGCACTACGCCGACCCTGCCGCACTGCCGGTGCGTCGGCGGGGCGTATATCTCGCGCTGCGCTCGGGCATCACCCAGGGCGAACAGTTCCTCGCCTGGTGCGATGAGGCGCTGGGCCTGCTGGCCGATCTCGAGAACTGAATACGCCGGCTGACGGCAGCGCGGGGCGAGCTTTCCGCCGCAGGACCTGAACGGGCCTCGCACCTCGGGCCGGATTCGCGTGCGGTACCGGATTTCTGGAGAAATCGCCACTTTTTCTTGGATTCCTGCTTGTTCCCGCCGTTACAGTGGGGTGGGGATCAGGACATCGTTCGCACAGGGGTCGGGAAAATGAAGATAATTGTGATGACACTGTTGCTGCTGCTGCCGCAACTTGCTTTGGCGAAAGTCTACATGTGTGTAGACGCCGCGACGGGGAAAACCAGTTTTACCGATCGGGCCTGTGATGCGGCGACCGTGGTAGAGGAGGTACGGGTAGACCCGGTTAACCTCGACAGCGGCGAGCGCTACAAGAAGGCGCCACGCCAGAAAACCTGGAACAGCGAGCGCGACGCGCGCAAATCGGGCCAGGACTACAACGCACAGCATCGCGCCCTGTACGAGAACAACGCCACAGCAAACCGCAACTAGCGCCGGCGTCACGGCGCGCGCCCATCAGTCTGCCGCCGGCTGTTGGTTGGCGAGCAGTATCGTGAGCAGGCCACCACCCATCACCAGCACGCTGCCCGCCAGCGACCAGGCGTCCGGCACCTGCCGCCAGAACACCCAGCCCCAGAAGGCCGCCAGCACCACCGCGAAATAGTTGATGGGGGCGATCAACGCGGTGGGCGCCATGCCGTAGGCACGGGTGTACAGTTCCAGCGTCCAGTAGATCGCCGCGCCGATATAGAGCATCGCCAGCCATCCCAGCGCCGGGATATGCGCGAAGTCGCCGATGGCGAAGGGTGTGACGCAGGCCAGTGACAACACCACGTAGTAGAAAAGTATGCGCGAGGTGGGCTCCGTCGCGGCGAGCCTGCGCGTGGCTACCATGGAAACGGCCAGCGTAACGGCGGAGGCCAGGCCGCCCGCGTGCCACAGGCTCAAGCCCTCGGGGCTGGGACGCAGGATCACGGCGATGCCGCAGAAACCGGCCAGCAGCGGCAGCCAGGCTGCGGGGGGAATGGTTTCCCGCAGCCAGATCCACAGTACCAGCGGCACCACGAGCGGTGCGCTCTGGCGCAGCAACATGGCATCCACCAGCGGAATATGCTGCAGCGAGGCGTAGAACAGGTAGAACCCCAGCACGCCGGCCACACCGCGCAGCAGGTGCAGGCCCAGGTGCCGGCAGCGCAGGTTGCCGCTCCCGGCGCGCAGGATGCGAGGCAGGCAGAGCAGGGTACAGACCAGGTACTGTACCGTGACGATGGCGGCGGTACTGGCCACGCCGGAGGCGAACTTGGTGGCGGCCGCAGCCGTACTGGCCAGAGACACCATCAACAGCGACAGGTAGATGGCCTTGCGTGCATTCTGGCTGTCCTGCGTCATGGCTCGCAAACCCGCGGCGGTAGAAATGAGTGGCGCCGCCGGGCCGGCGCGGCTGAACGCGCCATTGTAGAACAGCTTGCCGTGCGGTCGCACTTCCTGCCCAGGTCGGTAGCCCGGCGGGCGGACGCGCGGTCATGGCGTTGGCCGCGGGCCTTGGGCATAATGCCGGCTCGCGAGCGGGCAGCGTAGACTGGCGTACAACAGCATGTATCACCAATACTTTGGGCTCAACGAAGCGCCGTTTTCCATCGCGGTCAATCCGCGGTATCTCTTTATGAGTGCGCGGCACCGCGATGCGCTGGCGCATCTGCTGTACGGTGTGGGTGCGGGCGGTGGATTCATACTGCTCACCGGCGAGGTGGGTACCGGTAAAACCACCATCAACCGCTGCCTGCTGGAACAACTGCCGCAGGATACCGATATTGCGATCATCCTCAACCCCGCCCTGAATGCGCTCGAACTGCTGGCGAGCGTGTGTGATGAGTTCGGTATCGATTACGCACAGACGCAGGCCCAGCCCACCCTGAAGACGCTGACCGACAGGCTGCACCAGTTCCTGCTGGACAACCACCAGCGCGGCCGCAAGACGGTGTTGCTGATTGACGAGGCGCAGCACCTGGATTTCGATGTGCTGGAGCAGATTCGCCTGCTGACGAATCTCGAAACCAATAGCGAAAAGCTGCTGCAGATCATTCTTATCGGCCAGCCGGAACTGGCGCAGATGCTGGCTCGCCCGGAGTTGCGCCAGCTCAATCAGCGCATCACCGCGCGCTACAACCTGCAGCCGCTGAATCTCGAAGAAACGGGCGCCTATATCCATCATCGCCTTCAGGTGGCCGGTATGAACCCGGATCGCGAGATTTTCCCGCCGGCGGTGGTGAAGGGCATCTACCAGGCGACGCGCGGGATTCCGCGGGTCATCAACGTGCTGTGCGATCGCATCCTGCTCGGTGCCTACGGCCGCAACCAGAGCTGGGCGGATGCCGCGATGCTGCAGATGGCAGTGAAAGAGGTGCTGGGTGAGCAGGACGGCGGCGGCAGTTTCTGGGGCTGGGCGGCGGCTATCGGCGGCGGTCTTGCGCTGGTGGTGGCCCTGGTCTCACTGGGCTGGATACTGCTGGGTCCCGCCGCCCCCGGTGGGCAGGCGCCAACGCCCGTCGTGCCTGCGGTCGTGGCGCCGCCGCTGGCGACGCCCGCAGAGGATGCGACACCGGTCGCTGCCCCTGTGGCGGTCGCGGGCGAGGCAGCCAGGCCGATACCGGCCTCCGCACCGGAGCCGGCCGCTGCGTCTCTGCAGGCTGCGCTATTGCCGCCCGGCGAGGGGATGGCCGCGCTCTGGACGTTGGCCAGCGATCTGCCTCCCCCATCGGTCGCCTGTCCACGCGCCCCCCGGGGCGGCCTGCTGTGCGCCGGGGACGAGGCCGGATCCTGGGACGAACTGGCGCGCCTTGACCGGCCGCTGGTGCTGGAACTGCTGACCCCCGAACGGTTTTCCGCGGAAGCGCTGCTGCTGGGTATCGAGGGGCAACTGGCATGGCTACGCGTTGCCTCCGGAATGGCGCGTATGCCGCTGGCTGAACTCGCCGATCTGTGGACCGGCGGTTACCGCTACCTGTGGCGTCCGCCGGAAGGTTTCAGTGCGCCGCTGGCGCGCGGCGACAGCGGCGTGGCGGTCACATCGGTCGCCCGGTTGTTCGCCGAGCTCGATGGACAACCCAGGGCGCTCACCGACAATCGCTTCAACACCGCGCTGGAGGAACGTGTGCGACTGTTCCAGCGCCAGCACGGGCTCGCCGACGACGGTGTCGTGGGCACGCGCACGCTGCTCAAGCTGAACGAGGCCTTGGGTATTGATCTCACTGCCGCCGAGGCTCGCCGGCGATTCAATGCAAGCAACCGGCCGGAGGCGCCATGAGCGTTTATCGCACTGCTGCACACGGGAGTCATCGCGTATGTCGCTGATCCTCGATGCGCTCAACCGCTCGCGGCGCGATGCGGCGCCGGTGCCAGGGCTGGATACCTACCATGCCGCGGAGACCGCCCCGCGTGGCGCGCGCGCGTATCTGCCCTGGTTCGCGCTGGCGTTGGCTGTGCTGCTTATCATCTGGCTGTTGTGGGATCGCAGCAGCAGGCCCGAGCCTGCGGTGACCGCCCCCCTGCAGGAAGCGGCCGACAACATGAGCAGCGCGCTGGCCTCGATGAAAGATCAGCTGCAGGCCGGTGCCACGGCGCACAGGCAGCCGGCGATTCCGCCCGCCGAGCTGCCCGTGCCGGGTGCGGCAGCGCCGCCTCCGAATACAGCCCCGGCGAGTGCGTCTGCCGGCGCCGGGGGGACACCTGCCCCGCCTGACGCACAGTCTGCCCTGACCGCGAGCTCTGCCGTTGTGAGTACCGGCAGCGCGCCCGCGAAGGCCGCGGTGGACACTGCGGTGGCGGAACTTTACGAACGCGCGCCCGAACCGGACGTCGAGCCCCGGCTGGCGGAAGAGGCGTTGGCGAAACCTGCCGGTGCGGTGCCGGCACGCGATCGGCCGGCAGCGCCGCCATCGACCGGGCAGGCTGCGCAAGCGGCCCGCGGCGATGTCGAGGAGCCGGTGGATCTGGAGCAGCTGTTGCAGCGGGCGCGCGATGAGGTGGAGAACGCGCAGCTTGTGGAGCACCCGGCGCCGTTTATTGCGGAGCTGTCGCAGCAGACCAAGAATGCGATCCCCACGCTGTATTACCAGCGCCATGATTATTCAGACGTCGCCGGCCGTTCCAGCGTGGTGCTCAATGGCAAGCCGCTGCGCGTTGGCGGTAGCCCCGTATCGGGCATGAAGGTCGATGACATACTGCCCGATTCAGTCATCCTCTCCTACCAGGGTACCCAGTTCCGTCTGCGCGCCCTGAACAGCTGGATCAACCTGTAACGCCGTTTCCGACCGCGCCGGGCCGCTCGCAGGCGCCGCGGGCAGTTCGAGATAGTCGCGCATGATCTGGAACAGCTCCGGCTGGCGAACGAACGCAGCCACGCGGCCCTTGCCCTCGGCGTTACTGTACAGCGGCACTGCTGCGCCAGTGTGCTCCTCCATCATGAAATTGGTTGTCGCGTAGTTCACTGTCATGTGGCTGCCCTCGGGCGTGACGATGCGCGCCAGCTTGCCCGGCGGAAAGGTGGGAATCGGGTAGGCTGCAAACAGGCTCTCGAAGGGAATGAGCTGCGCCGCCTGGGCGTGATCGGCGGTAACCAGTACCAGCGTGCGTGGATGCTCGCGCGCAAATGCCAGCGCGCTGGCCAGCGCCTCATCCAGCTGCTGCAGCTCGCCGATGGAGCCACAGGGTTTGCGTTCGTGTGACTGCTTGTCGATGGAGGCGGATTCGACCATCAGGAAAAAGCCCCGCGGGTTATCGCTGGCCAGCAGCGCCAGCGCCTTGTCTGTCATCGCCCTGAGGCTGGGCACGCGGGCGGCCTCCGGGTTCGGCTCGCAGGTCATGGGTGCGGGCAATGTGACAGAGCCGAGATAGGGGTGCAGGCGGTTCAGCAGGCTTGGCTCGGCCTCCTCCGCCTCGCGCGCATCCTGGCCCTGCAGGCGCACCGGCAGTGTGCTGTCGGCAAACAGCCCGAGCAGGCGCTCACCCGGCCGGGCGCGCGCCCGTTCCTCAGCGGTTTCGATGGTGCGAAAGCCGCGCGAGCGGGCAAGATCGGCCACGCTGGCACTGCCATCCTCCGCCGGCGGCCTGAAATGCTTGCGACCGCCGCCCAGCACTACGTCCAGGGTGGATTCCGCCAGTTGTTCGGCAATCGAGCCGCGTCCGCCGCGGGCTTTCAGATGCTGCGAGCAGTCGCCCAACGGAATATCCCGGTAATGGATATCCACCATGAGCTCGGGGTTCTCACACAGGCGGAAATTGATGCTCGCCACGAAGGCCGCGGGTGTGGCGTCGGTGACGCTGGAGGTGGTGACCAGGCCGGTGCGCAGTCCAGCGGCCTTGGCCAGTTCGGTGAGGGTTGTCAGCGGCGCGTCCGAGCCCGGCGCGGTGCCGACGCGGCCGCGGCTGGTCACGCGACCGGTGGCCATGCTGGTGGCGGTGTTGGCGGAGTCGGCAACGTACACCGGTTTGCCGTCCACGGCGTCCTCCACCGTCAGTACCTGGGCCGAGGCGCGCAGCGGCAGGGTATCCAGCAACAGCCTGCCGTTGGCGCCGTGCAGGTAGTTGCGTGCAATGGTGATCTGCTGGTCATCCATGCCGTCGCCGATAATGAGAATCACCTGTCGGGGCGAGGCGACCGCCGGCTGTGCGGGCTCGGCGCCGGCGCCCGCGCCGAACAGCGCAAGTGCGAGAGCAAGAAGTGGGGTGCGTGGTCTGAGCATGCGATCTGTCCTGGTCAGCGGTGTTGGCAGGCAGTGCGGTCGCTGCGTGCCGCGAGGGCGTCATTATGGTGCGTGAACACAGCCCGGCCGTCAAAGTGGTTAACCTTTGCACCACTCTGTGGCACGATGCGCGATTCCCCGCGAGCAGGCGGGGCAACTTGACACGCCGGCAAGTGGTTTCAGATAACAATGCCCGGTGAGACAACCGCTGAGGAATCACGATGAAAATGATGACTGCAATCATCAAGCCATTCAAGCTTGATGACGTGCGCGATGCGTTACAGCAAATCGGCATCACCGGCATGACGGTGGAAGAGGTGAAAGGCTACGGTCGCCAGAAGGGCCACACCGAACTGTACCGCGGCGCTGAGTACGTGGTGGAATTCCAGCCCAAGGTGAAAATCCAGATCGCCATCAGCGACGACCAGGTGGATCCGGCGATCGATGCGATCTGCAAGGTGGCCGCCACCGGTAAAATCGGCGACGGCAAGATCTTCGTGACGCCGCTGGAGCAGAGCATCCGCATCCGCACCGGCGAAACCGGCGAGGAGGCACTCTGACTGTGATGCTCTCCAGAAGAATAATGATATCCACAGCGACATTGCTGTCGGTCGGTCTTGCATCGGCGGGCGCGCAGGCCCAGGAGCTGAACGGAGCGGACACCGCCTGGATCCTGACCTCCACGGCGCTGGTGCTGTTTATGACCATCCCCGGGCTCTCGCTGTTTTACGCCGGGCTGGTGCGGGTGAAGAACGTGCTCTCGGTGTTGATGCAGTGCTTCGCACTGACCTGCTTGATGTCGCTGCTCTGGTTCATCGCCGGTTATACCATCGCGTTCGGCAGCGACGGCGTGGAGCAGGGCCCCTACATCGGCGATTTCGGCAATCTGTTTTTCGCCGGCATCAGCATGGATACACTCAACGGCAGCATCCCCGCGAGCCTGTTTGCCGTGTTCCAGATGACGTTTGCGATTATCACGCCCGCGCTTATCGTGGGCGCGTTCGCCGAGCGCATGCGTTTTTCGGCCATGCTGATCTTCAGCGCCATCTGGCTGTTGGTGGTGTATTCGCCGGTATGCCATTGGGTATGGGGTGGCGGTTGGCTGGGTGAGATGGGCCTGCAGGATTTCGCGGGCGGTACGGTGGTGCACGTGACCGCGGGCGTGGCGGCGATTGTGGCCGCGCTGGTGATGGGCCCGCGCCGCGGTTTTGGCTCCGTGGCAATGCCGCCGCACAACCTGACGCTGACGGTGGCGGGTGCTGGCATGCTGTGGGTGGGCTGGTTTGGTTTCAACGCCGGCTCCGCGGTGGCCGCCGACGGCAGTGCCGCGATGGCGATGCTCGTCACGCACCTCTCGGCGGCCTGCGGCGCGCTGGCCTGGATGGTGATGGAATGGCTGCGCCACGGGAAACCCTCGGTGCTGGGCATCGTGACCGGCATGGTCGCGGGCCTCGGCACCATTACGCCTGCGTCCGGCTCGGTGGGGCCCGCCGGTGCGGTCGTGATCGGCCTGAGCGCGGGCGTGATCTGCTATTTCGCCACGAATTACATCAAGAACGCGTTGAAGATCGACGACAGCCTGGACGTGTTCCCGGTGCACGGAGTGGGCGGTATCCTCGGCACCTTGCTGGCGGGTGTGTTCTGCTCCACGCAGCTCGGCCTGTTCAGCGGAAACGGTTTTTCCGACGGCATTACCAGTATCGGCGGGCAGCTGATGGTGCAGGCTACCGGCGTTCTGGCAACGTTTGTCTACACCGCCGTGGTGACCTGGGTGATCCTCAAGCTGGTGGACATGCTGGTGGGGCTGCGGGTTAACGACGACGAGGAGAACGAGGGCCTCGATCTCGTGCTGCATGATGAGCGCGGGTATGATCTTTAGCTGAATCTGGCGGGCTGTGCTGCCGCTGGTCGAAAAGTGATGCCAATCGCCCGTCTCTGGCAGGGTGTGCCCCCGCTGGTCGAAAAGAAAAAGCCACGCCCTGGGCACCCTGCCAGAAACGGGCTTGTTCAGCTTTTCGACGCGAGATCTGACCAACGGCGGGAGAGTTTGCGTTCCAATGGCGGCGGGAGATGCGGGCTGTGGGCGCCGTTTTATCTTCGCGGGCCTGCGGCCTGCCCTCGGTCGGCCGTGAGCCGCTACGCGTGATCGTCTTTCCCTCGGCGCGAGATTTGAAGACGCGCCGCGCCCCTCTCCCGCCTTGCTGTGGGCGAGTCAGATGGTTTGGAGTGTGACGGTTTGAATCAACGGTGTTTGCGACCGTTCGCTCGATGGTTGCACGCAACGGATTGACCTGACGATTCAGCGCAATTCATCCAGTCTCGCACTTTCCCAAAAACGACAAAACCTCATCCCCCGAAATCAGCAAGGTCCTGCCCCGGCACGTTCGTTCGCGGAACTGCGCCCGGCGCTGAGGGAGAGCCGGGAGACGACGCTTCACCGGCTCACGGCCGACCGAAGGCAGCCCGCAGGGGGCCGGGCGTGGAGCGAACGGGCGTGCCGGGGCAGGACCGTTTCCAGGCGAACCAAGTCGTCAGAAGTTCACGTGTCATGAAGCGGCGGTGATTGGCCTGATGGTGTCAGGGTTGCGAGGCGAGTATCCCAGCCTTCCGAGCCCCGCAACCCTGACACCATCAGGCCAGGCGCCACCCCACAGGCCAGGCGCCACCCACAGGCCAGGCCCGCCCAGGCATGCCATCAAGCTCGCTCCCGCGGTCATCGCGCCAAGCTCCCATCAACTGCAACAAGACTCGCCCAACAGCCACTCTGGTGTATGCTGCAGACCATCCATGGCAGAAGGAGCACCCGTGAACTGGCAACATCACCACGCCACCATCAACGGCATTCGCATGCACTACGTGGAGCAGGGGCAGGGCATGCCGATCGTGCTCTGCCACGGTTTTCCGCACCTGTGGTTCAGCTGGCACCGGCAGATTCCCGCGCTCGCCGACGCGGGCTATCGCGTGATCGTGCCGGACATGCGCGGTATGGGTCAGACCGACGCGCCCCCGGAGCCGCGGGCCTATGACATCGATCATATCTGCGGCGACCTGCTCGGCCTGTTGCAGCATGTCGGCGCCGAGCGGGCGGTGTTCGCCGGGCTCGATTTCGGCGCTTTCGCCATCTACGACTTCGCCCTGCGCCACCCCGAGAAAGTCATCGCGATCATCGGCCTGGAAAATCCTGCGGCGCCGCACGACCCGCAGGAACCGCCGCTGGTGGGCTATCGCCGCACCGGTGAACAGCATTTCCTGCACATCGAGTATTTTCGCGAACCGCCGCGCGCCGACGAAGAACTCGCCGCCGAGCCACGCCGGTTCCTGCACAAGGTGTTTCATACGCTGAGCGGCGCGGGGAATTACTTCGACGTGTTCAACTACCCCCCGGGCACGTCGTACATCGACGCCATGGCGGAGCCGCCGCCGCTGCCCTGGCCCTGGCTGTCGGAGCTGGAACTGGAATTTTTTGTGAGTGAGTACAGCCGCAGCGGTTTTACCGGCGGACTCAACTGGTACCGTTCCATGGATATGAAATGGGCGCAGCGTAAACCCTACGAGGGCGTTCAAAGCGCCGTGCCGGCGTATTTCCTCGGCAGCGAGCACGATGTCGATCTGGAGGGCTTTCACGGCGATGATCCGATCGCGCTGATGCGCGCGATCTTCCCGACGCTGCGCGAAGTGCGCATGATTCCCGGTGCGGGACATATGGTGCAACTGGAAGCGTCCGACGCCGTGAACGCCATCCTGCTCCAGTACCTTGCCGACATACAGAGCAATAAGAAGCTCGGTGAATGCTCGGTGAACAGGGCGCGAGGATTCCGTGTGGAAACGGCGTGAATTTTTGTAACCGTGCTATGCTTTCCACCAGCGGCGCATTGAATCTCTGCGACCCGCTGTCTCAACGGTCACACTCGCAGGAGACCGCACATGCATTTGCTCAGAAACTCGCTGGCACTCGGCCTTGCAGGTGCACTGTGCTTGCCGCTACCGGCGGCCGCGCTCAGTTGCGTCGGTTGGCTGCCGATGCTCTCTCCGAACAGGCTGGCGACACACATTGTGGAAGCCACGGTGGTGGGTTTTGTTGACGCCGATGGGTTGAGGGACCCATGGGATCACATGCAACTGCACGTGTCTGCCACGCTGCAGGGTGAGCCGTTGAGCGACACGGTGTTGATTGATGGTAATAGATTCGACCCACTCAACGGGACTTTCCCCTTGGGTTCCAGCTGGATACTGGGTTTCTCCGGGCCCAATGAGGAAGGTCGTTACACGCTGCCTGAGTGCACAGAAAACCTGCAGATTATCGACGAGCAAGTGAGCGGCTATGTGCGTAATCACAGTTGCCCCGATCCTGCCAAGAGCAGCAGCTATCCCGGGTTATGTAACAGAACGCTGGAAACCCTCGGCCTCAACGAGTTCAGGGAGTTGCAGGCGGAGTACTATGCGGGCATTCGCCAGGCGGTGGCCCTGTGCGCGTCAAACCGGATTGGAGAGTGTCCCGATCAGGGTGCAAAATTTTTCATTCAGGGCAATCGTCTGCAGCTACCCGGTGTGGAAGTGTATCAGCGCCCGGCAGGCAGTGAGTTCTACCGGCGCGAGTGGCAAGCGAAAGTCGATGTGACGCTGCAGCTTCTCGGTGCCCCGGGGGGTAGCACACTATTGTTTGAGCTGCTCCAGGCGTCGGCCGTTCAGCCGCCATCCATCAGCGCAGATTAATTGGCCTGGGCCAGGCGCGATACCACGGATTAGTGAATATCCAGTTCCAGCCCGAGGCTGGCCAGCGCGCTGCGCTCGTCCTGCAGTTCCTGCGCGGTGAGGGGGTGAGCCTCCAGCCAGCCCTCCGGGAAATCCAGCGTCAGCGATTGCGGCCCGGTGCGGATGGAGAAATCCGGCAGCTGTTCCAGTTTTTCCACGTACTTGAAGCAGGTGGCGATACGCATGATGGCGACCATGTAGCGCAGGCGTTGCAGGTCGGCATCGGCCACTTCCGCGAACAGTCCGTCCGCCGGTTTGCCGCGATGGCCGAGTACCAGCACGGCGAGGTGTTCCTGTTCCTGCTGCGAGAATCCGGCCAGATCGGCGTTGCGCAGCAGATAGGCCGAGTGTCGGTTGAAATGTTTGTGTGAGATGGCCATGCCGATTTCGTGCGTGCGTGCGGCCCAGCGCAGCAGCTCGCGATCTTCCCGGGTAAGGCCCCAACTGCGGCTGGTGGCGCCGTACAGCGTTCGCACCCGACGCTCCACGATGCCGGCGATATCGGCGTCCGCCGCGTAGCGCTGCATGAGTGCGTTGACGGTGCGCTCGCGTACGTCCTCGTGGGTGAGGCGGCCCATCAGATCGTAGATCACGCCCTCACGCAGCGCGCCCTTCGAGGTGCGCATGTGAGTGATGTCGAGCATGTCGAACAGGGCGCTGGTGATCGCCACGCCGGGCAGAATCACCTCGCGGCGGTTGCTCGGCAGGCCTTCCACGCGGATGTTGGCCAGTCGCTTGAATTTCAGCAGCTTCTTTTCCAGTCTGCGCAAACCCTTGCGGGTGATGCCGCCGTCGTCCCAGCCGTTCAGGGTGAGAATGGTTTCAATGGCCTGCAGCGTGCCGGAGGAACCAACGCATTCCTGCCAGTGGCGGGAGTGATAGCGGTGGCGGATGTGCGAGGCCTCGATGCACGCCCGATCATAGGCCGCGCGATAGTTCGCCTTGGAAATCGTGCCGTCAGCGAAACAGCTTTTGCCGAACGAGACACAGCCCATTTGCAGGCTTTCCATGACCCGCGGCTCGAAGCGCTCGCCGATGATCAACTCGGTACTGCCGCCGCCGATGTCGATCACCAGGCGCGACTGGCTGTCGTCGGCGAGCGTGTGGGCCACGCCCAGATACACCAGGCGAGCCTCCTCTCGACCGTAGATGACATCGACGCGGGTGCCCAGCAGTCGCGATGCGGGCTGGGTAAAGGCCAGCCGGTTCTTGGCCATGCGCAGGGCGTTGGTGCCAACCACGCGCACGCGCTCGGGCTCCACGCTCACCAGCGCCTGGGCGAAGCGCGACAGGCATTCCAGGCCGCGCTCGATCGCCTCCGCGCTCAGTATGTCGTTGTCCAGGCCTGCCCCGAGTTGCACTTTCTCAGCGAGCACCTGTACGGGGCGCATTTCACCATGCTCGATCTTGGCGATGATGAGATGGAACGAGTTACTGCCGAGGTCTACCGCTGCGAGCTGGCTGCCATCGGCCAGCGTGTCGGGTGTGTCGGAATCCGAATCTGAAGCCAAGCCCGGTGAATCCCCTGTCTGGCGGCGTGAAAAGCCAATGGTAATGGATTGGCCGGCGCAGCGCACACCTTGTGCGTGACTTTCCGCGACGCCCGGACGCTGTGCCAGGGCCCTGGTGGTGCAGAGGCCGCCAGGCTAAAGCGTGAAGATGTTCCGCCCTTCGTCGCAGTGCACGTGTCCCGCGTGGCCGACAGGATCCTCCGCCAGCAGGTGTTGCAGGCTCTGTGGGTCGTCCGGTGTGTTGGCGACCAGGCGCTCGCCGGCGGCGTTGCGCGCAAACACGATGCCCTGTTTCGGGCCGTTGCGGTCGAACGCCACCGTGTAGGTTTCCACGGTCGCGGGCCCCGCCGGGTCTGCCGCGGGCACCACGCGGGGGCCCTGGTCGATGCGTGCCTGCAGGGCGCCGCCGTCGATCGGCGCGCGCAGGTCACCGGCGGGCTCGGTGGAGTACAGCCCGAGGGAGTGCTTGGTCAGGTAAAACCCGTTGGCGGTGACCAGCGCATGGCCGTTCCCGGCCTCGCGCAGTACATCCACCGTCTGGGCGATGGCATGCAGGGAGTAATTGTTGCCCGGCCCGCCGAAGAACGGCAGGCCACCGGTAACGGTCACGCCGCGCGGGTCCAACGGCGCGAGGCCGATGGCCTCGCAGGCCACCTCCACAGCGGAGGGGAAGCAGGAGTACAGATCGAAGTGGCTGATATCATCCAGCCCGATACCGCTGTGCTGCGCGAGACTCTGCCAGCACAGCGCGATTGCCGGAGAACTGTGGAGAGTGGCGCGCTCGATGGGGTACCAGATATCGTTGGCGTCGGCGCCGCCACGCAGGTAAATCCAGCGTTGGGGGTCGATGCCCAGCTCGCGCGCGCGGCCCGCCGTGGTCATCACCAGCGCGGCGCTCATGTCGACTTCCAGCACCGCATTCATGGCGCGGGTGTAGGGATAACCGATATAACGATTGTGCCGGGCCACGGTCCCGATCTCTTGCGCCGAGAGGGCGTCCGTGCGCCACGCCAGGGGGTTGCTCGCCGCCACGCGGCTCATGCCCGCACACAGCTCGGCCAGCAGCGCGTGATGCTCTGCCCGATTGCGCCCGAGATGCCGTTGCAGGCTGTTTTCAAATAACGGGTAGGTATTGATCGGTTCGTACAGGCCGTGGCGCATTTCGGTCTCGCTCAGGCCCTCCCGCTCCCGACCAAGGGTCGGCGGCTCCTCGGCCCGAGCTCCGGCCCAGCCGGAGATGTCCTCGCCAGAGCGCAGTGCGCCGAACAGGCTCCTGATCAGTTCGGCACCGCTGAGCAACACCGCGCCGACTTCCCCGGCCGCAAGGCGCCGGGCGAAGTGATTCACCAGGTACTGCGGCGTATTGCCGCCGATCGTGCTGAGGTAGCGCGCCGCGTTGCGGATGCCCAGGCGGCGTGCGAGTTCGGCGCCCGGGTCGCGCGGGAACAGATCGCGCGTGCCCGGGTTGGTGTCGGCGATAAAGCGAATGGTCGCGATCGTGTCTATCGCGGCGTGCATGTCGGCCACGCCACAGTCGGCCAGCGCGGTAGCGGCCGCCGCCTGCAGCGCGTCCAGCGGCGTGCGTTCCGCGCTGGGTTCGCGCCAGGTGTGCTGCCCGGTACCGACGATAATGGGGTGCCCGTCGGGGATCCTTCTCGCTGTAGACATAGCCTAGGACCTGTTGCGACCCGCCGTTCGCGCGGCGGGTCGTGTCGCAAACAGCGCACATTAACAGGATTCGCGGCAGAAGAAAGGGTCGTGGCCCCGCCGTGGGCCTTTGATTCTGGCCGTGAAGGCTTTATGTTGTTGCCTTTGTCACCCGGAGCACGCCATGAACCTGTCCTTCCCCGGCGGTGCCAACCGCATTGTGCTGTTGGTCTGCCTGACGCTGGCGTTGTACGCCTGCTACTGGCTGCTGCAACCCTTTCTTGAACCCATCCTGCTGGCGATGCTCATCGGCATTCTCGCCATGCCCGCGCACCGGCATGTGCAACACCTGTTGCGCGGCCGCGACTCCCTGGCGGCCCTGTTGAGCTGCCTGATCCTGCTCCTGTTATTTCTCATCCCGCTGTCGGTGGTGATGGTGGCGGTGATCAGCCAGGGCATCGATTACTCGCTGGTGGTGAAGGAGTGGGCCACCATGGACAATATCCGCAAGCTGATCTCGCAGCCTTACGTGATGAAGGTGCACGCCTGGCTGGACCAGATGCTGCCGGAGGGTTCGCTGGCGCCGGAGAATATCCGCACACGCGCACTGTCGATAGCGGGCGGAATGGGTGAAGAGTTAGCGGCGCTTTCGACGGCCCTGCTGGGCAGTGTCACGCGTTTTTTTATCAACGGCACGCTATTGCTGTTCGTGTTGTTCTTCGTGCTGCGCGATCACGATCGGCTGATGGAATTCATTCGTCACGCGCTGCCGCTGTCGCGGACGCAGGAAGACGTGCTGTTCAAGGAAGTGCGCGATGTCAGCAAGTCGGCCCTGCTGGGCTCGCTCCTCACGGCCATTACACAGGGCTTTGCCGGCGGCTTCGCGCTGTGGCTGGCGGGGTTCCCGGGCGTGTTCTGGGGCGTCGTGATGGCCTTCACCTCGCTCATCCCGGTGGTGGGCACCGCCTTGATCTGGGTGCCCGCGGCGCTGTACCTGCTGGTGACCGGCGAGTATGCCTGGGCCGCGTTTCTCGCCATCTGGGGCGTCGTGGTGGTGGGCTCGATCGACAACTTCCTGCGTCCGATGTTCATGCAGGGGGCAAGCATGAACACGGTGGTGGTGTTCTTCTCGCTGCTCGGCGGTCTGCAGGTGTTCGGCCTCATGGGCCTGATCTATGGGCCGCTGATCTTTGCCATAACGCTGGTGTTGTTCCGTTTGTACGAGGCGGAGTTCGAGGATTTCCTCGATTCACAGGACAGGCACTAGCCCGGCGTTCAAGGGCCGCTATCGGCGCCGCCGTAATCGTTGCGCAGGGCGGGTTTATCCACCTTGCCCGCCGCGTTCAGCGGCAGGCTGGCGCGCCGATGCCACTGGCGCGGCGTTTTGTAGCCGGCGAGCTGTGCGCGGCAGTGAGCGGCCAGTGCATCGTCCGTGGCGTCCTCGCGCAGCACCAGCACCGCGCACACCCGCTCGCCCCAGCGCGCGTCGGGCAGGCCGATCACGGCACAGTCCGCAACCGCAGGATGCGTGCGCAGCACTTCCTCCACCTCGCGCGAGGCGATGTTCTCGCCGCCGCTGATGAGCATGTCTTTCTTGCGGTCGACAATGTAGAGGTACCCGCCGCTGTCGAAACGCCCGATGTCGCCAGTGCGCAGCCAGCCCTCGGCGAGGGCGGCGTCGGTTGCGGCGGGATCCTGCCAGTAGCCTGCCATGCACTGCTCGGCGCGCACCAGGATTTCACCCTCGGCACCGCAGGGCAGGGTGTCGCCGGCGTCGTCGGCAATACGCACCTCGGCAGTGGGCAGCACGCGTCCGACCGATTTCAGCAGGCCCGGCTGTGATTCCGCCGCGGCGCGATGATCCTCGGCGGTGAGGAAGGCCACGCTGCCGCTGAGTTCCGTCATGCCGTAACTCTGGCACAGGTCGACCGCGGTTTCGCGCAACAGGCGCCTGAGCAGCGTGACCGGCATGGCGGAGGCGCCGTAGCCGATGCTGCGCACCCACGACAGATCCTCGGGCCGAAAATCCGGGTGATCCAGCAGCATGGCGAGCATGGTGGGGGCCAGCGACATGCTGGTCACCCGCAGCTCCCGGCAGGCCGTGAGCGCGGCGCTGGCCTCGAAACTGGGGGCGAGCACCACGGCGGCGCCATGGCGGTGTTGCAGGAGCACGTTGTGCGCGGCCACGTGGAACAGCGGGAACGGGTAGTAGTATCGATCGCCGGGCTGCACGGGCCGGGCAAGCGCCGCCGACGCAAGGCCCGCGAGGAACGAACGGTGTGTGAGCACCGCGCCCCGGGGCCGGCCGGTGGAACCGGAGGTATACAGAATCCAGGCCGGATCGTCGACAGCGGTTCGCGGGGGCGGCGAGCAGGGCCCGCTGGCCAGCCACTGCGCGTGGGGTTCACCGAATTCGACAATGCGCGGGCTGTCGGCCGCTACCGGTTGCGGCAGGTGAGTGGCCCGCAGTCCGGCGTCGGCGAACACCAGCCGGGCGCCGCTGTGCTGCAGCTGCCAGGTCAGTTCCGCCGGCGCGAGGCGCGCGTTCAGCGGTACCAGTATTTTTCCGGCTGCGGGCACCGCATAGAGCAGTTCCACGAATTCGGGACAGTTCCAGGCCAGTACGGCAATGCGCTCACCGGCAGGGCCGCTCGCCGCCAGGCGCCGGGTGAGCGCGTGGATCCTGGCCTGGAGCGCCGCGTAGCTGATCGCCTCGCCCTCCCACCAGAGTGCCGTGGCATCAGGTTGTCGCTGCGCCTGGTACTGCGGTATGTCCTGCAGTCGGGTGATGGCGGGTGCGGGCTGCGGCATGCGTCAGTCAGTACCGCCGGTGTCGGCAATCACCACTCGCGGCGTGCGCGCGGGCATGCGTGTGGTGAGTTCATAGCCGATGCTGCCGGCGTGGCGCGCCACGGTATCCAGCGGCAGTCCCTCGCCCCAGAGGATCACCTCGCTGCCGCGCTGTATGCCGGTGAGCCCGGTGATGTCCACCGTGATCATATCCATCGACACGCGGCCCGCGAGGTGCGCCGCTTGCCCGCCCACCAGAACCGGTGTCCCGTTGCCCGCCTGCCGCGGGTAACCGTCGCCGTAGCCGATGGCTACCGTGGCGATGCGGGAGGGACGGGTGGCCACCCAGGTGCCTCCGTAACCCACCGCATCTCCCGTGGCGACGTCGCGCACGGCGATCACGGCCGACGCGAGGGTCATCACGGGTCGCAATGCGGCGGCATGGGCATGTGCCTCCAGCATGGGGGAGTTGCCGTACAGCATGTAGCCCGGTCGCACCCACTGGTAGTGCGCCGCAGGCCAGGCCATCAGGCCGGCAGAGTTGGCGGCGCTGCGCGGGGCGCCGGGGCAGAGCGTATCGAACAGCGCGAGTTGCCGGCCGGTGGCGGCGCTGGCGAGGGAGTCGGCGCAGGCCAGGTGGGTGAACAGCACCGGCGTATCGCAGCTGTTATCGCTGGCGCGCAGGCGCCGGTAGCAGGCGTCGGCGGACTGCGGGTCTATCCCCAGGCGATGCATGCCGGTATTGACCTTGAGCCAGCAGCGCAGCGGGCGCGACAGGGCAGCTTCCTCCAACCAGGCGAGTTGATCCTCGTTGGCCACGGTCAGCCAGAGGTCCAGCGCAGCGACCTCTGCCAGTTCCGCCGCCTCAAACACGCCCTCGAGCAGCAGCACAGGGGTATTGATGCCGGCCGACCGCAGCTGGGCGGCCTCTTCCAGCGATGCCACCGCGAAGGCATCGGTGTGCGCGGACAATGCGTGCGCGATCGTCTCGATGCCATGGCCGTAGGCGTTCGCCTTGATGACGGCCATCATCTTCGCCTGTGGTGCCAGGTTGCGGGCATGGGCGAGATTGTGTCGCAAAGCAGCCAGGTTCAGCCGGGCCTGTGAAGGTCTTGCCATAGGCGATCAGTAATCGAACTTGTGGCGGGCGTACAGCGTTTGCGCGGCGAGCCAGAGATCGCCGATCTCGCCATTGCCCACGCGCTCGCCGTCCACCGATAGCACGGGCGCAATGCCCTTGCTGGAGCTGGACAGCCACACTTCATCGGCGTTGCGCAGTTCGGCGAGGCTCACCGTGCGCTCCTCCACGGGAATGTCGCCGTGCCGGCGCAGCACATCCAGCAGGATGTAGCGGGTAATGCCGGGCAGTATCTGGTGGTCCAGCGGCGGCGTGGCGACGACGCCATGCTTGATGATATACACGTTGCAGGCGGCGGCCTCGGTGATCTCTCCCGCATCGTTGTACAGGATCGTCTCCCCGTGGCCCGCCGCCTGGCCCTGCTGGAAATGCATGACATTGCCCAGCAGGGCAGTGGATTTGATGTTGCAGCGACGCCAGCGCAAATCCTCCGCAGTGGATACCGCGAAGGTGGCGGCGCCGGCTTTCTCGACGCCTGGCTCTGCCGGTATCGGATAGGCAAACGCGAACACCGTGGGCGCGATGTGCTTCGGGTAGGCGTGATGGCGACGGGTGTCGGCGCCGCGACTGACATGCAGGTACAGCCCGAGGTCGCCGCCCCCATTGCGTTCGATAAGTTGCTCGCAGATCGTGCGCCACTCGGTATCGTCCACCGCGTAATCGATTTCCAGCGCCTGCAGGCCGTTACGCATGCGCGCCAGGTGCGGCCCGAAGCCGACCATGCGACCCCGGTACGCGGGGATCACTTCATAGATGCCGTCGCCGAACAGGAAACCGCGATCCATCGGCGAGATGCGCGCTTCCTGCATCGGCAGGAAGTTACCATTGAGGTATACGTGCTCATATCAGTGGTCATTGTCACATAAAATCCTGCGCGGGCGTCAGTCCCCCGGTCGGTGGGCGAGCGTGCGGTGCGAATCCGCAGCTGCCGGATGATATCCAGCCCCACGCGCGCCTCCATGCCGTCTTCGGTGAGCGTGTTTCGCCGGTGACGCCGTCAGCCTGCCGCAGCGAGATGGTCGGTGACCTCCATGGGGAGATATCGGCCAGCAGGTCGCGGCGACGCCAGATGCCCAGCAGTGCCATGAGGCCGTAGGCGCCCCAGTTGGACACGTCGGCTACCAGCAGTTCATCGCAGGGGTCACGGAGAGGGGGATGTCCAGTCCGCTCAGCGCCTGCGTCGATATTGCCATGCCGATCTCGTTGCCGCCGTCGCCGATCGCGATGGTCGGGCAGCTGGCACAGGTGACAGCAGGGATGAAAAGTAGCAGCGCTCGCTGATATCCACGCCGCGCATGTTGTAGTAGTGCCCGTCTGCCGCGAGCCCGGGTCGTTCGATGGAAATGATGGCGGAGGGCGAGAGCGCCGCGAGTTGGGATCGGGCCTCGCGCTGCGCCGCCGGCAAGTCGCGGGCGCACAGTTCCAGTACCCGGAAGTCGTCCCTGAGGCGCGTGGACAGCGGCGGGCCGCAGGCCAGCATGGGCAGGGCGCCGAGTTCTTCCAGTGTGCGATAGAGGAATATGGCGCCTACCGGCCCGTCGGTCTCGAAGGTGCCGGTGACCGGGAAGCCCGTGGCAATGAACACCGTGCCGCGGATGTCGCGCAGGTGCTGTGCCGCACGCAGGAAATACCCCGGGCGCAGTGCCGCGCGCGCTTGCTGCATGCTGCGCGGGTTGCGTGCCACCAGCAGTGCTTCGATGGCTTCGAGTGCCTGTTCCGTCATCAAAGGCGAGTTTCACCCTGGCGGATGGTTGAGGCCGAAGCGCTCGCTCATCAGCAGCGCGCGCCGCGCGCTGGCTGGAGTGACCGGCGCGAAATTCACGCGGCAGCCGGCGCCCAGCTGCGCGAGCGCCCACAGGTCCGGGATGACTGCCGTGCCGATTTTCGGGTAGCCGCCGATGGTCTGGTGGTCGTTCAGCAGCACAATCGGCTGGCCGTCGGGCGGCACCTGGATAGCGCCAAGGCATATTCCCTCCGACAGCACCCCGCCGATATCGCATGCCAGCGCTGGCCCTTCAAGACGATAGCCCATGCGATCGCTGCGCTCGGACACCTGGAAGGTCGCGGCATAAAAACGCCGCTGTTGCGCCCGGCTGAAGTGGCGCTGCTGGTAGCCGGGTACCACGCGTACCGTAGTACGCCGGGGATAACGTGGTTGGTAGCGCAGCGACGGCTGCAGCCGCCTGCCGGCTCGGTCACCCGCGCACTGGGCGGGTGATCTCCGGCCGCCAGCGGCGCGCCATTGAGCCCGCCGACCCTCGCGCACCACCGTGGAGGCGCTGCCGAAATCCTGCGGAATGTCGAAGCCTCCCGCCACCCCGAGGTAGGCGCGACAGCCGCGGCGTGCGAAGCCCAGCGCAATGCGGTCTCCCGCCTGCACGCGCTGCACGCACCAGCGCTCGCGCTCCTCGCCGCCAATGCGCAGCGGCATCTCGGCGCCCGTGACACAAATCCAGGTGTCGTCTTCGGCCTGCAGTTCCAGGCCGCCGATGCTGATCTCGATCAGCGTGCTGTCGGGCGGGTTTTGTAGCAGACGGTTGCAGTAGCGATAGGCCGCGGTATCCAGCGCGCCGCCAAGAGTCATGCCGAGATGTTGCGCGCCGCGGCGTCCGCTGTCCTGCAGCAGGCTCAGCATGCCGCCCGCCAGCACCGTGAGGCTCATGGAAGCTCTCCGCCGAGTTCAAGGAAGCGTTCGCGCGTGATCGGCTCAAAGCGCACGCTGTCGCCCACCTGCAGGGGCATGCAGGGGTCGGCCTGTGGGTCGAACAGGCGCAGCGGACAGCGCCCGATCAGGTTCCAGCCGCCGGGGGATACCGACGGGTACACGGCGGTCTGGCGGTCGGCGATTCCCACCGCGCCGCGCGGCACCCGCGCGCGCGGCGTGGCTTTGCGCGGCTGCGCGATGCGCGCGTTCACCTCGCCAAGATAGGCAAACCCCGGCGCGAAGCCGATCGCGTACACGCGGTAGCGGGTGCCGGAGTGCAGTGCTATCACCTCATCCATCGCCAGCCCCGCAGACTGTGCCAGTGTCTCCAGGTCTTCTCCCGCTTCCGGCGCATAGTACACGGGCAGACTCATCTCCCGCGGCCGCTCGCCCTTGTCTGCGGGTAGCGCCGTGAGCGCCTGCCGCACGCGCGCGGCGATGGCTGCGTGGCTGTGGCGCAGGGCGTCGAACACGATCAGTACCGAGGCGTAGGAGGGCACGATATCCACCAGGTCGTCGCCCAGTTCGGCTGCGATGGCGGTCCTGGCCGCGGTCACCCTGGACAGGGTGTCCGGACGCATGCTGTCGCCGAGATACAGCATGAGTGCGTCAGTGCCGACGGCGCGCAGTTTCACCGTTGTTCAGCCGCCTGCAACCAGCGCGCGCAGCGCTTTCACGGCCTGCACGCTGGCGGGGTTGTCGCCGTGCACACACAGGGTTTGTGCCGCGATACGCAACCGGCTGCCGTCCGCGGCGATCACACAGCCCTCGTTGCACAGGCGTTCGGCCTGCTCCAGCATTTGCCGGGCATCGAGCACCGCACCGGCCTCGCTGCGCGGCATGAGGGCACCGTCGGCCAGGTAGCGGCGATCCGCAAAGGCTTCCAGTTGCAGCGCCACGCCGGCGGCTCTTGCCTCCTCGCGATGCGCATCGGCCTGTGGTGTGGCCTGCAGAATGAGGGTCAGCGGCCGGTGATAGCGCGCCATCGCCTGCAATACCGCCGCGCGTACCCCGGGTTTCGCCAGCATATCGTTGTACAGTGCGCCGTGCGGTTTCACGTGGGCAAGTTGCAGGCCCTGCGTGAGCGCCATACCCTCCAGTGCGGCCATCTGGTAATGCATGAGGGCAACCAGTTGCGCCGCGGGCAGGTCCATGGACCGCCGGCCAAAACCCTCGAGATCGGGGTAGGAGGGGTGGGCGCCCACCGCAACGCCGTGGCGGCGAGCCAGCGCCAGCGTCTCGGCAATGGTCAGGGGGTCGCCACCGTGGAGGCCACAGGCAATGTTTGCCTGATGGATGTGCGGCATGATCTCCGCGTCCATACCCACACGTCGCGCACCGTAACTCTCGCCAAGGTCGCAATTGAGCAGCAGGGTTGGCATACGCTACAACACCGCAAGCTGGCTGTTGCGCACATCGGTCACCAGCATACAGCCCGGACTGTGGGTAATGGCGAGCGGCGGCTTTGCCGCGGCAAGCGCCACCTGGGGCGTCACGCCGCAGGCCCAGAACAGCGGCAACTCCGCCGGGCGCAGCGATACCGCATCGCCGTAGTCGGGTTGGCTGAGGTCAGCGATGCCGATGCCCGATGGGTCGCCCAGGTGAACCGGCGCCCCGTGCACGGCGGGAAAACGCGAGCAGATCTGGATGGCGCGGATAGCGTCCGCGGGCAGGAAGGGGCGCATACTGACCACCAGCTTGCTGACAAACGGACCGGCCGGTGCGCAGTCGATACTGGTGCGGTACATGGGTACGTTGACCTTTTCCGTGATGTTGCGCACTTCCAGCCCGTCGTCCAGCAGCGCCTCCTCGAAGGAAAACGAGCAACCCAGTGCGAAACTGACCAGGTCGTTGCGCCAGAGGGCTTCGATGCTGTGCGGCTCATCTTCCAGTTCGCCATGCCTGAACACGCGATAGCGGGGGAGATCCGTGCGTAGATCGATGTCGCCAAGCGTCGGCAGGCCCGGATCGCCGGGCTCGCCGGTCGCCAGCAGCGGGCAGGGCCTGGGATTGCGCTGGCAGAAGCGCAGGAAATCCTGCGCGAAGTCGGCGGGCAGTATCACCAGGTTGCACTGCACGAAACCGGGCGCCAAACCGGAGGTGTTGCTGCGGTGCCGGCCTTCGCGAATCCGCTTGCGCAGTGCCGCCGGCTCCTGTTTGCTGCTCATGCTGGCACTCCCTCCCACCAGGGTAAACCGGCGAAACCGCCGCAGCATAGCAAATATCCGCAGTCTTCCCCATAGCGCCGTTCGGCTCTCCCGCGTTGGCAGCGCGCTGCAAATCTGGATAATGGCGAGCTCCTGAATTCATGATACCCAAACCATGCTCGACCAACTGATCTCAGTGCTGAATCCGCGCGCCGTCGGCGACGATCGCTTCATCGGCGACAACATGCACCCGGCCGCGTTTCGGGTTTACGGTGGCCAGGTGCTGGCGCAGTGCGTCAGTGCCGCGGTGGCCACGGTGCCTGCCGGTCGGCAGATTCACTCGCAGCACGCGTATTTTCTGCGCCCCGGCAAACCTGCCGAGCCGATAGAGTTCGAGGTGGAGCGCGCTCGTGACGGCTACAGCTTCAGTTCGCGGCGCGTAGTGGCGTTGCAGGGCGGCAAACCCATCCTGGTGAGTTCTATGTCGTTTCAGGTGCCCTCGCGCGGCGATGACTACCAACCGCGGATGCCCGAGGTGCCGCCCCCGGAATCGCTGGCCAGCGAGCGCGAACTCAGCCTGGAGGCCGGCAACCTGGATGAGAGCTTCATGATCACCACGGGCGAGGATCTCGACATCCGCGTGGTGGAGCCGGTGAACTGGCAAAACCCCGCGCCGCGCGAGCCCGTGCTGCAGGGCTGGATGAAAACCACCGGACCGCTGGCGGACCAGCCCGGGCTGCACCAGTCGGTTCTGGCTTACCTCTCGGACGCGTTCTTGATCGATGTGTGCCTCATCGTGCACGGGCGGCATTTCGACGGTGCGGATTTTCAGGTGGCCAGTCTCGACCATGCCCTGTGGTTCCACGAAGCCTTCCGCGCCGATGAGTGGTTGTTGCACGTGGTGGAAGCGGAACGGATCAGCGGCGGGCGCGGCCTGGCCCGCGGCAGTTTCTTCACCCGTGAGGGGCGGCTGGTCGCCACGACCATGCAACAGGGCGTGATGCGCTTTCGCTAGAGGCTGTAAAGTTTCGCCGGTTGTCACTATAGTGACGGCAGTTCACCCGCAGAGGATACCTTGCCATGCCACATCCCAGCATCACCGCCGAAACCTATCCGCACAAGCCTGCGATCATCATGGGCGGCAGTGGCGAGATGGTCACCTACCGGGAACTGGATGAGCGTTCCAACCAGGGCGCGCAACTGTTTCGCTCGCTGGGCCTGAAAGCGGGCGACCACATCGGCATGATGCTGGAGAACAACCGCCACTTCCTGGAGATCGTGTGGGCGGCGCAGCGCGCGGGCCTGGTGTTCACCCCCGTGAGCACCCACCTCACGCGGGACGAAACCGCGTACATCATGCAGAACTGTCGCGCCAAACTGTTCATAGGCTCGCACGCGCTGGCGCGCGTGGCAGAGCAGCTGCGCGAAGGCTGCGAGGGTATTGCGCACTTCTACATGGTGGGCGGCATCGTCCCCGGGTTTGAATCCTGGGAGGAAGCCGTGGATGCGCAGCCGGACACGCGCATCGACGACGAGGGCAACGGCGTGCCCATGCTCTATTCCTCGGGCACCACCGGTCAGCCCAAGGGCGTCTACGTGGCGCCCGCGTCGCAGGAGGTGGACACGCCGCCGATGGCCGCGGCGCTGATGGCCCCGCTGTTCGGCTTTGGCGAGGAAACGGTGTACCTGTCGCCGGCCCCGTTGTACCACGCCGCGCCCCTGCACTACTGCATGGGCACTACCTATAACGGCGGCACCATCGTGGTGATGGAAAAGTTCGATGCCGAGCAGGCGTTGAAGCTGATTGAAGAACATCGCGTCACGCACAGCCAGTGGGTGCCCATCATGTTCGTGCGAATGCTGAAGCTGCCCGCCGAGGTTCGCGAGGCCTACGATGTGAGTTCCATGCAGTACGCCATTCATGCCGCGGCGCCCTGCCCGATCGAGGTGAAGGAACAGATGATCGCCTGGTGGGGCGAATCGGTGGTGGAGTACTACGCGGCCAGCGAGGGTATCGGCTTTACCATGATAGACGCCGCCGACTGGCTGCGGCACAAGGGCTCGGTGGGGAAATCGCTGCTGGGCGAAATCCACATCGTGGACGACGACGGCAACGAACTGCCCGCCGGCGAAATCGGCAATGTGTACTTTGGCGGGGCGCAGACCACCTTCGAGTACTACGAAGAACCGGAGAAAACCGCCGGCGCCTACAACGACCGCGGCTGGGCGACCTGTGGCGATGTGGGGTACGTAGATGAAGAGGGCTATCTGTACCTCACTGATCGCAAGAACTTCACGATCATCAGCGGCGGGGTGAACATCTACCCGCAGGAGGTAGAGAACATTCTCGTCGGGCACGACAAGGTCGCCGACGTGGCGGTGTTCGGTATCCCGAACGAGGAGTTTGGCGAAGAGGTAAAAGCTGTCGTTGAGCCGCTCAACTGGGCAGACGCAACCGATGAAACCGCGATTGAGATTCTCGAGTGGCTGCGCGAGCGTATCTCCCATCTGAAAATGCCGAAGTCGCTGGACTTTAATGAAAAGTTACCGCGCATGGATAACGGCAAACTGTACAAGCGACGCCTGGTGGACGCCTACCGCGACGCCATCCGTGGCGACGATTCCGGCAAGCCCGGCTAAAGGCCCGGGCGCAGAGGACGGCGCAGTGCACGATGACACGGGCAGCAGGGCTAACTCAAGTAGTGTGAACAGGCCCTAGGACACGGTTGCACCGGAAAACTCCGGCGTCGCGTCGTCTTCCTCTTCATCCGCATGAGCCCCTCGGCGCAGCGGCAGGTAGAAGGCGGGTACCACGAACAGGGTAAACAGCGTACCCACCAGCATGCCCGCGGTAATCATCAGCCCGATACTGAAGCGACTGTTGGCGCCCGGGCCGCTGGCGATAATCAGCGGCCAGACCCCGAGCACGGTGGCGAAGGTGGTCATCAGTATCGGGCGCAGGCGCAGTGACGCCGCCTGTATGACCGCATCGCGGCGGTCGATACCCAGCATCACCAGTTTGTTGGCGAACTCCACAATCAGGATGCCGTGCTTGCTGATCAGGCCGATCAGCGTGAGCAGGCCGATCTGCGTGTAGATGTTGAGCGTGACAAAGCCCAGTGCCATGGGCACCACTGCCCCGAAGATGGACAGGGGCACACTCAGCAGCACCACGAATGGATCGCGGAAGCTGTCGAACTGGGCCGCAAGCACCAGGAAAATCAGTAAAATGGACAGCGTGAACAGTACCGGGAAGGAGGCCGTCTCCTGCATGAAGCGCTGTGACGCGCCGGTATAGCCATCGCGGAAGCCCGGCGGGGCGATCTCATCGAGCGTGTCGCGCAGAAATTCAAGCCCGGTGCCGAGGCTGTTGGGCGGCATCATGATGCCCTGGATCACCGTACTGTTGAGCTGCTGGTACTGCGTCAGTTCGTTCGGTTCGATACTGGAACTGAGGGATATCACTGCCGACAGCGGCACCAGTTCGTCGTTTGCCGCGCGCAGGTAGTACTTCTCGAGTTCTTCCTTGGTCAGGCGAAAACCGCGCATCGCCTGCGGGATCACTTTGTAGGAGCGACCCTGCAGGTTGAAGCGGTTGACCTCGGCCTCGCCAAGCATCAGCGACAGCGTCTGGCCGATGTCGCGCATGGAGATGCCCAGCCGTGCGGCGAGTTCGCGATTGATATTGACGTCGATTTCAGGGCGATTGAAATCCAGCGTCTGGTTGACGAAGATGAACAGGCCCGACTCCCGCGCGGCGGCCAGCAGTTCCTCACCGACTCGCATGACCTCGCGATAATCCGCGGTGGAAGCCACCACGAAGCTGACCGGCAGCCCGGCATCCGAACCTGGCAGCGGTGGAGTGCTGAAGGAAAACATCTCCATGCCGGCCACGCCGGAAAGCGCTTTCTGGAACTGCGCCTGTACCTCCTGTTGGGTGCGTTCGCGTTCCGACCAGGGCTTGAGGGTGATCCCGCCGAAATTGGTTGACGGGAAAATCACCTGCCAGGAGTGACTGAATTCGGGAATCTCCTTCCACAGTTCCACAACCTCGGCCAGGAAATAATCAACGTAATCGATATTCGCGTGACGCGGGGCGGTACCGGTGACGAACACGCCACCGGTATCTTCTTCCGGCGCGAGTTCCTCCTGGGCGAGGCTGAACAGCAGCGGCAGGCTCGCGAGAATGCAGGCTGCGAAAAGAATGACCGCGCCGCGCCGTTCAAGGCAAATCTCGAGAACGCCACGGTACTGGCGCGTGAGGCGGTGGAAGCGCGCATCCAGCCAGTTCGCGAGGCGGCCCTGGTGTTCCCGGTCGGTGAGCACCCGCGAGCACATCATCGGGCTCAGGGTGAGGGCCACAACGCCGGACACCAGCACGGCGCCCGCCAGCGTGAGCGCAAATTCGCTGAACAGCGCGCCAGTCAGGCCGCCGATGAAGGCGATGGGTGCGTATACCGCCGCCAGGGTGAGCGTCATGGCGATCACCGGCATGGCCACCTCGCGGGCTCCCTTGAGCGCGGCGCGCACCGGCGTCTCGCCCATCTCGATGTGGCGGTGCACGTTTTCCACCACCACGATGGCATCGTCCACCACCAGGCCGATGGCGATCACCATGGCCAGCAGCGTGAGCAGGTTGAGCGAGAAGCCGAGCGCGTAAATGAGGAAGACCACGCCGATCAGGGACAGGGGAATCGCCGCCAGCGGAATCAACACCACGCGGAACGAGCCGAGGAACAGGTAAATGACCAGGATCACGATGAGCATCGCTTCCACCAGCGTCTTCACCACTTCCTTCAACGCCTCGTCGATCACCACGCTGCCGTCCCAGTCCATGAACAGCTGCATGTCGGCGGGCAGGCTTTCCTGAATACGCGGCAGCGCGGCGTGTACGTTGCGCGACACCTCGAGCGGGTTTGCGTCAGGCGTTGGCGTTATCGACATGAACACCGCCTCGCGCCCGCTGGACAGGGTTTTCAGCTGCGTGGTTTCGGCGGATAGCTCCACCCTGGCCACGTCGCCCAGGCGCACCCGGTCTTCGCCCGCCTGACGCACTACCAGCGCCTTGAAGTCTTCCGCCGTCTGCATGTCGGTGCGGGCGTCCACCGTGGCCTGCACCAGGTTGCTGTCGGTGGAGCCGGAGGTAGAGATAAAGTTATCGCGTTCGATGGCCGCGCTGACGTCGGTGGCGGTCACGCCCAGCGCCGCCATGCGCACCGGATCCAGCCACACGCGCATGGCCAGGAAACGCCCGAAAATGCGCGCTCTGCCCACGCCGTCCAGGGTTGCGAGTTCCGGCTGCACGTTGCGCACCAGGTAGTCGGTGATCTGGTACGGACTCATCTGGTCGCTGTAGAACGCGAGGTACATCATGGCGTCGCCGCCGCTGGCGTTGGTGATGACCGGATCCTCGATCTCGCGCGGCAGTTCCCCGCGCGCCTCGTTCACCTTGGCGATCACTTCGGTGAGCACGGCGCTGGAGTCCTCGCCGAGGCGCACATGCACCTCGATAGAGGATTGCCCCGGGTTGCTGGCGGAGGTGAGGTATTCGATACCGCGCGCGCCGGCGATGCTGATCTGCAACGGGGTGGTGACGAAGCCCTGCACGGTGCGGGCGCTGGCGCCGGGATAGAGGGTATCCACGTAGATCACGCTGCGCTCCAGCTCGGGAAATTCGCGCACTTCCACGCGTGACAGCGAACTCAACCCGAGCAGCAGTATCAGGCAGCTGACGACGATCGCCAGTACCGGACGCTGGATGAAGCGATCAGTAAAGGTTGGCATTGGGCCGGAAGTCCATCGCGTCGTCAATGATCACCCGGGCGCCGCGATACAGTTTGTTCTGCCCTACGGTGACGATCCATTCTCCGCCCAGCAGGCCGTCGGTGATGGCGATCTCGCCGTTGCGCGACGCCCCGGTTTTCACCACGCGGGGCTGTACGTTGGTCTCCCCGCGGCCCTGCAGCAACACCCAGACGGTGCTGCCGTGGAGCGAGTACGCCACGGCGGTTTCCGGCACGGTGACGACCTTGCGGGGTTTTTCCAGATCCACAATGACCCGGGCGAACATGCCGGGCAGCATGCCCTCGCTGCTGTCGAGCTGTGCGCGCAGCAGCAGGTTGCGCGTGCCGGCATCCACCTTGGCATCCAGCGCCGCCAGGGACGCACTGAAGGCCTTATCGGGCACCGCATCGGTGTACACGGTAACCGCCAGTCCGGGACGCAGATCGGGGAAATGGCGCGCTGGCACGGAAAAGTCGATTTCCAGTTGGCTGAGATCCTGCAAGGTGGTGATCGGCGTGCCGGGCTCGACATAGTCGCCCACGCGCACGCGCATGATCCCGGTGGTGCCGGTGAAGGGCGCGAGAATACGTTTGTTCTCAAGCCTGGCGTCGGTTTCCGCAAGCTGCGCGATGGCGCTGTCCAGGTCGGCCTGGGAACGGTCGAACTGACTTTGCGGGATGGACTTGTTCTTCACCAGGCTGGCATCGCGCTCGAACAGCAGCCTGGCCAGGGTGAGGTTGGCTTCCTGTCGCTCGCGGCTCGCCTGCTCGACCTTGTCGTTCAGCGTGACCAGCAACTGGCCCTGCCGGACCGTTTCGCCGGAGCTTACCGCCACATCGATGACCTCGCCGCTGGTTTCGGTGCTCAGTTCAACCCCGCGTCGCGCGCGAATCGTGCCGACGGCTTCAAGCTGGGTCGGCCAGGTACTGTTCTTGGCGGTCGCGGCGGCAATCGTGATGGGCGGCGGCGTGAAATCGGTGGCGGCCAGCGTGGAGAACTTGTTGTACAAGTAGCCTGCGATGCCGCCGAATATCACAACGAGCAGCATGATAACGAACAGGTATGCGCGCAAAGAACGACCCTTATTGTTGAAGTGAGCGCAGCGCCGCGGCATCGGCAATGCGCGCTGCGGCTGCTAACTGGCGTGACAATGGAGCGGTCAAAGGTGGTGACCACGCCGTCGGCTGCCGTGTTGCCCCTATCGATAAGCGAACGGCTATTGTAGGGACTTTGCCGCTGCGGCGCACCCCTCCAGGGCGGCCAACTACTGCGCAAATCATGCCGCCTGTGGTGGGCATGCCGCAGCCCTGAGCAGGCTGCCGCCCACGGCAGAGGCAACGTCCTGGTGGTGCCCGGGTACAGGCGGTGCCCCTATCTTGATGCGCATCAAACCCCTGGCGCCTGCGCCCACAAATCGCTGGGAGTTGTCCGGCGTTTCCCTTATCCTTGAGGATTATGCGGTCTTGGGCCGCGAACACAGGAGAGGTTTTCCGGTGATGAAATCACGCAAGCTCGCTCAGCTTGAAAAGCAGATGGACGCGGCTGTCACCTACGAGGAGTGGGCCAGCGCCGCACAGGCGCACGATGAGGCCAGCGGGCAGAAGCGCTGGCGCGAACTCGATCATACCAGCCAGTACGATTACTCCCAGATACGCCTGCGGCTCGACCGCATTCGCAGCCTGCGCGCCCGGCACAACCACCAGGGTTTGCTGTTCACGCTGAACGAGGGCATTCACGGCAACATGGGCGGTATGGGGAATCCCGCGCTGTACACGCGCGCCCGCTTCGGCACCAAGCGCCTGATCGAGCAGTACATCGATGAGATCGACGATGCCCTGCGGTTTCTGGCGGAGCTGGACTCCGATGAGATCGGCGTGCAGGAAAAACTGGATTTCTTCTACCGGGCGAACGTCTGCTTCGGGCGTTCCGCGCTCATGCTCAGCGGCGGCGGCGTGCTCGGCTTCTATCACCTGGGCGTGGTAAAAACGCTGCTCGAGCAGGGTATCCTGCCGCGGGTGATCTCGGGTTCCAGCGCCGGCGCGCTGGTGGCCGGTGTGCTGGGTACGCACACCGACAAGGAACTGGAGAAGTTCTACGATCCGGCCAACCTGCTGTTCGAGGCCGAACGCGAGGCCAGCGTGCTGTCGCGCATGTTCTTCGGCACCAATCCGCAGATCGACGTGGGCGACCTGGAAAAGCTCGTCGCTCGGCTGATACCGGATATGACCTTCCAGGAAGCGTATGAAAAAACCGGGCGGCAGATCAGTATTCCCGTCGCGCCGGCAGAGCTGCACCAGCGTTCGCGGTTGTTGAACGCGGTGACCTCACCCAACGTGTACGTGCGCTCAGCGGTGATGGCGTCCTGCGCGGTGCCCGGGGTATTCCCGCCGGTCATGCTGATGGCCAAGAACGTGCACGAGGAGCCGCAGCCGTACCTGCCAACACGACGCTGGGTTGACGGCTCCATTGCCGACGATCTGCCGGCCAAGCGCCTGCAGCGGCTGTACAGCACCAATCACTTTATCGTGAGCATGGTGAACCCGATCGTCGTGCCGTTCATCAAGCGTCGCGGGCAGCCCAGCCCGATACGCCAGGCTCTGAGCGGTCTCGGTGTGGGGCTGGGTCGCGAACTGCTGAACTTCTATCGCGGTATTGTGCAGCAGCGTCACGATACCTGGCCGCGATTCAATATGCTGATCAGCAGCGTGCACGGCCTGCTGGACCAGAACTACCGTGGCGATATCAACATCGTGCCTAGTTTCCGCTGGTACAACCCCGCGAAGCTGCTCTCGCATTTGTCCGAGAAGGACCTCATAGCGCTGATGCAGAACGGCGAGCGCTCCACGTTTCCGCGCGTGGAAGCGATTCGCATCTGCACCAAGATCAGTCGCACCATGGAAGAGATACTGCTGCGTTTTGAGCAGGGTGATCTGCGTCCGGAGGACTCGCAGTATCATCGTCCGCGCTCGTCGCGGCGACGACCGCCACCGAACCGGGCGGACCGCGAAGCGCTGCGCGAACATCACCTGCATTCGGACAACCTGCAGAAGACGCAAAAGAAACAAACCGCTGCCGCCAGGCGAAAGACATCCGCAGCGAAAACGCGGGGCGCTGCCAGGCGACCCGCGAGATCGGGCAAGCAAGCCGCCTGAATGCGGTCACCGCGATGGACGCTCGCGCTGCTGGACACCGAATGCGCCGGGACGCGAGTTTCGCCTGTCGGCCTGCCTTGGTACTGAACTGAACTCAATAGGGATTCACCCATGCGCTACGCTCACGCTGTCGTCGCTGTCTGTGGCCTGTTGGCCCTGCTACGGGCAGGTACGCCTGCCGCCGCCGAGAATGCCAGCGCCGCCGCGCAGGCGAACAATCCGCTGGCAACGGTATCGTCGCTCAATCTGCAGAACTACTACATCGGTGAGTTGACCGAGTCCGACGAACACGCCAACCAGTTCATCCTGCGTTACGCGCGGCCGCTCACGCTCGGTGAGAGCAACTGGCTGATGCGCGCGAGCCTGCCGATCAACAGCTATCCCATTCGGGCGAACGGCGATCACCACACCGGCCTGGGTGATGCGGATGTGTTTGCGGCCTATCTGTTCGACACCGGGAACCCTGCTGTGAGTTTTGGTATCGGGCCGCAGATCGTAGCGCCCACCGCGTCGCAGGATGAACTGGGCAGTGAGCAGTGGCAGGCCGGAATCGCCAATGTCTACTTCAATGCAGAGTCTGCGGTGTTCCAGTACGGCTACCTGTTGATCTATCGCGCGGGCGTGGGGCCCACCAGTGGTCGCGAACGCGTCAGTCTGGCCGCGCTGCAGCCGTTCGCGTTCCTGCAACTGGGCGAAGGCTGGTACACCGGCACCGCGCCGCTGTGGAACTACAATTTCAAGAGTGATGATTACGGTGTGCCGCTGGGACTGCGCCTGGGCAAGGTGAGCAAGCGTGACGGCGTGGTGTACAACACCTTCATCGAGCCACAGTATTCGGTGGCGGACGAAGGCCCCGGTCAGCCCGAGTGGCAGGTGTTCGCCGGGCTGAACATGCAGTTTTAAGGCTGGCCGCGTTGCCCACCGGTATCGCGGAGTCGATCAGGCGGGCCGAAACGCCCGTGCCGCTAGCCGTAACGTGCGATAACCTGTTTGCCGAGCGCCATCTGGTGCACCTGGTCCGGCCCGTCCGCCTGGCGGCACCAGCGCGCATAGTTGAAAGCCTCGGCCATGGGGTAGTCGGCCGTCAGGCTGCCGGCGCCGTGCCCGCATGCAGCGATCAATCACCGTTTGCGCCATCAGCGGCACGCTGGTCTTGCCCGCGGCGATCATGTCCATCGCGCCCTTGGCGCCTACCTCGTCCATCCTTGTGACAGGTTTTCAGCACCAGCAGGCGCATCATTTCGATGTCTGAAAACGAGCGCGCGATGTCTTCCCGTACCGACTGGTGCTGGCTCAGGCTGCGACCGAAAGTCGTGCGCGTGGTGACGCGCCTGCAGGCAAGTTCCAGGCAACGCTGCGCCGCGCCAATCAGCCGCATGCAGTGGTGGATGCGGCCCGGCCCCAGCCGGCCCTGGGCGATTTCAAAGCCGCGGCCCTCGCCCAGCAGGACGTTGTCCAGTGGCACGCGCACATCGTCGAAGTGCAATTCGGCGTGCCCGAAGGGCGCGTCGTCGTAGCCCAGTGTGGTCAGCGGGCGCACCAGCGTGAGGCCTGGCGTGTCTTTGGGCACCAGGACCTGGGTCTGTTGCAAATGCCGGTTCGGGTTTTCCGGGTCGGACTTGCCCATGACGATGAAAATGCGGGTGCGTTCGTAGAGCGCGCCGGTGATGAACCACTTGCGACCGTTGAGCACCCACTCCTCGCCGTCGCGCACAATGCTGAGCTCGATATTGGTGGCGTCGGAGGAGGCCACCTGCGGCTCCGTCATGGCGTAGGCGGAGCGGATCTCGCCCGCCAGCAGGGGCGTCAGCCACTGCTCGCGCTGCGCGGGCGTGGCGTATTTCATGAATACCTCCATGTTGCCGGTATCCGGTGCGTTGCAGTTGAATACCTCCGGTGACCACAGTACGCGACCCATGGTTTCAGCCAGCGGCGCGTAATCCAGGTTGCTCAGGCCGCCGTGGTCGGCGTATTCCGCGAGAGAGGGCGGAATAAACAGGTTCCACAGGCCCCGCTCCCTGGCCGCCTGTTTCAGCTCGTGCATGATCGGCAGGTAGCTGTGGCGACTGGGCGCGCTGTGCAGTTGCTGCGCGTACTCCTCCTCGCGCGGATAGATATGGGTTGCCATGAAGGCGGTCAGCTGCTGCTGGTACCGCCGCGATTTTTCGCTGAATTCAAACATTCGGGGTTCCGGGTGAGTCAGGGTGAAGCGGCCAGGAAGCCCTGGCGGGCGCCGGTGGAAGGGGCGTCGCGTGGCAAGGCGGTAGCCGCCAGCTACCGGGTGCGCGGTAGCTGGCGGGCTTTGGACTAAACGCGTTCGATAATGATGGCAGGCGCCATACCGCCCGCGGCGCACATGGTGATCAGCCCCAGGGTCTGGTCGCGTCGTTCCAGTTCATCCAGCACGGTGCCAATGAGCAATGAGCCCGTGGCGCCGATAGGATGTCCCAGCGCCATCGCACCGCCGTTGACGTTGACCTTGTCACGGTCGAGCTTGAGATCACGGATGAACTTCTCCGCGACCACTGCAAAGGCTTCGTTGATTTCAAACAGGTCGATGTCGTCAATGCTTAGCCCGGCTTTCTCCAGCACCTTCCTGGCGGCCGGCACCGGCGCGTTGAGCATCAGCGTCGGGCAATCGCCCATGTTGCACATGGCGCGAATGCGGGCGCGTGGCTTGAGGCCATTGGCTTTCGCATAGTCCGGCGAGGCCAGTAACACGGCGCCCGCGCCGTCCACCACGCCGGATGAGTTGCCGGCGTGGTGCACATGCACGATCTCCAGCCCCGGATACTTCTTCAGCACCATGGAGCGATAGGTGGTGCCGGCCTCATCCAGCGGGTAGTCGGCGATGCCGGCGAAGGAAGCCTGCAACTCCGCCAGACCCTCGGGCGTGGTCTGCGGGCGCGGGAATTCTTCCCTGTCGAGTGCCAGCGTGCCATCGGTGGAGTACACCGGCACCAGGCTGCGGTCGAAATAGCCGTTGTTGATGGCGTTGGCCGCCCGTTGCTGCGAGACATAGGCCAGCGCGTCGAGGTCTTTGCGGTCGATACCCTCGAGCGTGGCGATGGCGTCAGCGCAGACGCCCTGGTGCGGTTGCGGGTGCATCTCGCGCAACGCCAGGTTGCCGTTGTCCAGAAACGGCGTGGGCGCCGCACCTTCTTCCCCGTAAACGGACATCATTTCCGCACCGCCCGCGATCACCAGGTCTTCCGTGCCCGACATGACGCTCATGGCCGCAAAGTTGACCGAGGTGATGCCGGAACCACAGAAGCGATCCAGCGTGACGCCGCTGGAGCGGATGTCGTAACCGGCTTCCAGGGCGGCCATGCGCGCCAGGTCACCTGACTGACGCCCGCGTTGCGAACTGGTGCCGAAGATCACGTCGCCGACCTCGGCGGTATTGATGCCGCTGCGCTCGGCAATCGCCTTGAGCACCGTGGCGCCCAGGTGCTGCGGATGCTGGTCGGCCAGCGAGCCCTTGCCTTTCTTGCCGATGCCGCGCGGTGTGCGGCAGTGATCGATAATCCATGCGTCTGACATTGTCTAGCTCCTTATTTACCTTTCCAGTTGGGGGCGCGTTTCTCGGCGAAGGCGGTGGCGCCCTCGATAGCATCTTCACTGACGAAAACAGGCATGACCAGTTCGCTCTGTTTCTGCCACATGGTCTCTGCGGACCAGTCCGCCGACTCCAGGATCACCTGCTTGCTCACCGCGACAGCCAGCGGCCCATTGGCGACGATGCGTGCGGCGAGGGCTTTCGCAGCCTCCAGCGCGGTGCCGGCCGGCACAACCTCGTTCACCAGGCCCAGTTGCATCGCACGGCCGGCATCGATGAAATCGCCGGTCAGCGCGAGTTCCATGGCGATGCGCGGGGGTATCTGGCGCGGCAACTTGATCAGGCCTCCGGCAGCGGCCGCCAGCCCGCGCTTGGTTTCGGGGATACCGAACTTGGCATTGTCCGCGGTGACGATCAGGTCGCAGGAGATGGCGAGTTCCAGGCCGCCGGCCAGCGCGTAGCCCTCGACAGCGGCGATCAGCGGCTTGCGCGGTCCGCGCTCGGTGAGGCCCGCGAAACCGCGTCCCTCGACGTGCGGGGTTTCGCCGCTCACAAATGCCTTGAGATCCATGCCGGAGCAGAAGGTACCGCCCGCGCCGGTAAGGATCGCCACGCGAATCGCGTCGTTACTGTCCAACTCGTCCATCGCTGCGGCGACGCCTTCGGCCAGGGCCTTGTTGGCGGCGTTCTTCGCCTCGGGGCGGTTCAGCGTGACGACCATGATGCCGTCGACTGTACGTCTGCCAGTACTTTATCAGCCATTGTGTTGTCCTCTTGAGTGTGCGGTGGGTGAATGCTTGCCAGTTGTCCGGCGCCTCGGCGCCGGGTGAGTTAACCTCGGTGAGCAGCATGCCGAGTGCGGCAAGCTGTTTCACGCCGTCGGCGCTGCTGTGCGCCTCGGCGCTCGAGGCGGTGCCGATCTGCGCCCGCTTGACGATGCCCTGGATGATCGCGGCCAGCCTGAACAGCGAGAACACCAGGTAGAAGTTCCAGTTGTCGATGCCGCTACGACCAGTGCGCTCGCAATAGCGGGCGATATACACGCCTCGTCGGTGGGAATGCCCAGCGACGCGCGGTCAACGCCTGCCAGGCCCATGATGCGGCCGTCGCGCAGCGGCATCGCCATCACTGGTTTGGCGAGGTCGCCAGCAGGTTGCCCAGCGTGGAGAGTTCCCCGGTCGAGCAGGGCGATCGCCACAGGCTCGGTGGGGTGGAACATCATGTTGTCCAAACGGTAATCGCCGTGCACCAGGCTCGCGTTGCCCGTCATCTTCCGGCATGCGCTCTTCCAGCCAGCGCGGAAGTTTCATCATCGGCGATGGTTTCTGTTTCGGACGCGCGATACTACTGTTTGCTCCAGCGGCTGGGCTGGCGCTCGAAATAATTGCCGGGCCGGCCATAGTCGGTGAGGCCGACCGTCCACGTCGATATCTGGCGCAGCCCGGTGTTTCGTTCATGGCGTCGTAAATGGCCGCACGCTCATGATTGTCACGCGCATCAGGCAGCAGCGGATCCCACAGAATGCGGCCATCCTTGTATTCCATCACGTAGAACATGGAGCGATACTTGCTCTCGTCCTCGCACAGGATATGCGTGGCGGGTACGAACACCGCGGTACCCTGCAGGGCGGTGATCACGCGGTACTCGCGGTCCACCGCGTCGCGGATTCAGCGATTCGCCCGGCGGCCGATCGCACCGCCAGTGTCGGCCTGCGGCCGTGAGCTTGAAAGTCGGGTTGGACTGTCGCCGAGGGAATGCACTGCATGACCACGGGCCATCAAAGCCCGGCAGGTGCTTGCGCAGGTATTCACCCAGTTTTGCCGTGTCGAATCTGTGTCGTCATCGTCTCATCTTGGTATTGGCTGCAGTAGGTCATATGGCCAGGCGCCGTGTTCAAACCGAGCCAAAGTCTGGATGGCGCATGCCGCGGGAACAATGGCAGGCCCGCACAAAATAATGTGCCGGAACTGACACCTCACGCGCTGATTGTGTGTGGCCGGACGCGCGGGTATTCTGCTGCACAGTGTAGCAGGAGAGCCGCTGATCGTGGGGAGGGGTCCCGCAGGCGGTGCGAGGAAGCGGGCAGTGGTTGAACCTATCGGCAGCCGCGGGCGGCTGGCGGTGTTGCAGCGCACCGAGGAGTGCATGCGCGAAGAGGTGAGTCCCTGTTCGCGCGACGCTTCCGGCGCATTCCAGTGCTGTTCGATCTGTCCGGGCGCACGCGGGAATGTTCCGCCGCCATGGCAGGCGTTGCGATATTCGCTATAACCCGTGGATATTCGCCAAGTATTTCGAAGAAAACCTGCGCGACACGGTGCACGAAGTCTACACTACCTGGTGCATGCGGTTGGCGGTCGCGGCGTCAAACCTCACGGCCCCGAGTGGCGCAGCCTCATGCAGGCGCTGGGTGCGATCCGGCGTGACCTTCAATCTGGATCTCGATGACATCCCGCAGCGGCTGGAGAACGCATCCCTACCGCTGTGGCTGCCGGCAGCACGAGCTGTCAGCACACGCCACAATCGCGTGCAGCGCGGGCGCGGGCTACCGGTGCGTGAAATGCGCCGGTTTGCTGGTTTACGCCCCGGTGTAGGCCGCGCGCCGTATCAGTTCCGCCGCTGAAGCGATGCGCGTCGTCGGCGCAGGCTGGTGGCGGCGATCAGCAGCCTGGCCAGCGTGAGCGCCCCCTGATCGACCAGGTAGGTTTCACGGCCAGCGCTCTCGCCTGGGCGAGGGCTACCAGCTGCTCGTCGCTCACGTCGAAGGTGGCCGCCACCTGCCGCTGCTTCTCCCGGGCGGTGATTGAGTCCTCGGCGGTCTCTGCGCCCGGCAGCGCTGCGAAGCGGCTGTCGATCGCCGCGCGCCAGCTTTCGTCTTTGCTTTCCAGCGCCTGGGGCGCCAGCCCGTTGGCCAGCAGCTGCGCATGCAGGGCATCGAGCTGCAGGCGTTCACGGTCTGCCTCCGGGTCGACACGTCCATCCAGGGTGAGCCGGATTTTCGGGCGCTGGGCCAGCGCCTCGGTGAGGTCCGCCAGTTTGTCGCGCGCGGTGGTGTTCAACTCCGAGGAACCGGGCGCAAAGGCCAGCAGGTGGAGATCCGCCTCGCTGCCCACCAGGCTGGCGAGCGCCTTGAACGGTGCGCTGACAATGCCGGTAATCACGCCCACGATGGCATTGCCGATCACGCTGCCGAGGGCGAATTTCGGGTCGTCGACGCTGCCGGAGTCAGGCACCGAGTGATCAATGATGCCGTTGCTGTCGGTCATGATGGCGATGGCCAGCTCCAGTGGCGCATTGATCGCCTTGTCGCTGTCGACCTTTTCCCCGAGCTTGAACTGGGCCAGGCGAAGAGAGTTCTCCCCCTTGAGGAGGTCGTTCTCCAGCGTGTAGTCGAGCTTCAGGTCGAGCAGGCCGCTCTTGATCTCGTAGCCCGCGTAGGTGCCTGAATAGGGCGTGAGGAGTGCCATGTCCACATCGTTGAAATCCAGCTCGAGATCCAGCGCCATGGGCTCGGCGAACGGGCTGGCGGTGCCCGTGAGGGTAACCGGTGCCGTGCCGTTGACGGCGCCTTCGATGTCCACCTCGGCAGAGCCATCCGGCGCGCTGCTGATACCGGTGACGTGACCGTTGAGCTCGCCGATCACCGCGCGAAAGGTGATTGGCAGGGATTCGTCCATGAAGTCCACTTCGCTGTCGCTCAGCAGTACCCGGTTCACCGTCACGTCCCATGACCCGCTGTCCTCGCCTGCGTCGTCGCTGCCTTCCGCTGCGGATGCCGGCGACTGGGCTCCGGCGGTCTGCTCGCCATCCACGGCTGCCTGAGCGCTGTCGAGTTCCGCCTGCCAGATTTTGGAGGCGTTCACTGAGCCGTCCTTGTAGATGTGCACCCGCCCGCTGTAGTCGTTGATGTCTAATTCCGCAAGGCTGACGCTCTGCGCGTTGAGGTCAACGGCGAGGCCGTTGGCCCGCACCGCTTTCCAGCGCGTGAAGTGAGTCTCCACATCCTGCTGCCGGGTGGCAAAGTCGGTGATGGCCGCATCCAGCGCCACCGTGGCAGGCGCGAAGTCCTGCAGGGTCACGCTGCCCTGCAACGCCGCCTCGCCGCTCATGATCGTGGCCTTCAGGGCCTCGGGCAGGTTGGGGTTGAACCAGGCCAGCGGCAGGGCGGAGAGCGCGTAGTCGATTTCCGCCTGTCCGCTGTCCGTGTCCACCTGGCCCTGCACCTCCAGGCCCGCCGTCTCGTTGATCGCCAGCGTGAGTTCAAACGGCAGTGTGCCCCCGAGAGGCCACCGCAGGTTGCTGGCTGTCGCCGCAATGGGCGTCACGGCGATCAGCGCGGGCTCCGTGTACGGCGAGCGCCAGTTCACGGCGCTGTCGCTGATTTGCAGGCGCGCGACGCTCGCCTGCCATTGGGGCGCGGCGGCATCTTCCTTGTCTGGCGGCGGTTCCGCGGTGACGGGCTCGTTGGGGTCGGCAGGGCCGAGCAGCATATCCGCCAGGCTGATCTGCGACCCCTCGCTGAAGCCGTCGGCGACCAGGCCCTCGAGCGTCACTGCGCCGACGGTCGCCGAGAGCGTGTCACTGTCCACTTCGATGCCCTCTATGGCCAGGCTGTCGAGCGCTATGCCGGTATCGGGCAGGGCCGCCGCGTCGCGCGGCGCGATGGCCACGCCAGTGAGTCCGAACCTGCCGCCTTCCAGGCGATAGGCGAGCGGTTCCTTCCAGCTGACGCGGTAGTCGGCCGCCAGCGCCAGCCGGCCTTCCTGCACTTCGAACACCAGCCACGGCTCTGCGGCCTGCCACAGGCTGGGCAGGTGAATGTCCTGCAGCGTGAAGCTGCCCTCGGTGAATTGGCCCGGCAATGACAGCGTACCCTCCCAGCTGAGGCTGCCGCCGTTCGGACCGCTAACCTGCAGCCGGTAGGGCTTGCCTTCTTCCAGAACCGTGGACAACTCCTGTACGTTCAGGCTGAGCCCCGTCCATTCGCTGCGGTAGGGCACTTCCCGCGTCTGGTCGTTCAGCACGATCGCCTCGGAGGTGATATTCAGCAGGTGGATGGTGATGCCGGGGGGCGGGCCGCCGTCTGCCTGCGGTTGGGCAGCCTCCTCCGCGGGCAGGAGGTCGGAGAAGTTGAAGCGGGCTTCACCCTCGCGTACGAGGTGCGCGTACAGGTCGTGCACACGCAGTTCATCCAGCACGACGCCCGTGTGCCACAGGCTGGCGAGCGACAGGTTGACGGATGATTCACCGATATTGAGGAAGCGCTCACCGTTTGGCTCGCTGAGTGATGCCGAGGCGATGTCGAGGCTCAGCTTGAAAGGGTTGAGAATCACCCACCGCGTGTCCAGCGTTCGCCCCCAGGTTTTGTCCACATACCAGCCGGGCAGGATGTTGAGCGCCGGGGTGATGATGAGCAGGGTAATTACGTAGTACGCGGCGAGAATGATCGCCAGGGCGCGCAGGGCTGTTCTCACGGTAGTTCCTTTCCAGTCTGTTACGGCCTTCTTAATAGTAGAGCACGTGGACGCGTATTCACAGGGCCGACGCGGGTCGGGCCTTAGCCGGCATTCGCGTTGCTCGTTTTGCTGGGTTTCTGCTCCATGCCCTGCGGAGGGAGCGGCCTGCGGGACAGGCCGTGCGGCGCTCGGAAGGCTGAGATACTCGCTCTGCACGGCCTGTCCCGCAGGCCGCAGCGCGCTCGGGCGGAGCATCGTCAGGCGCGACAGTAGCGAGGTGCATGCGCCCCGCGATCCTGGCGACCGCGTACGATCGGGCACGGCGGCAGACAGCCGTCAGGGCGAATATCTCAGCCTTCTGAGCCCTGACGGCTGTCTGCCGCCGGGCGCTGAATACCGTGCCCTGACCGCACCGCAGACGCGGTGGAGGACGCGCTACAGCCCCTTGCGATAGCTGTAGGGCGTCACCCCGGTCCAGCCCTTGAAGGCACGAATAAACGCGCTGGATTCAGAAAACCCTGCGCGATGCGCGATATCCTCGATCGACAACCCCTGCTTGCCCAGAAAATGCAGCGCGGTATCGCGGCGCACCTGGTTCTTGATCTCCTTGAAGGTTGTGCCCTCGGCCGACAAACGCCTGCGCAGGGTCTGCGGATGCACCTCCAGTGCGCCGGCCACATCGTTCAGCTCCGGCATGTCGAGGAGCTTGCGGCGCACGATGTGGCGTACGCGGGTCGTCCAGCTGTTGGTGGCGTAGTCCTGCGTCAGCATCATCAGTACCGGGTGGCGCAGAAAGTGGCGTAGGGAGGCCTCGTTCTGCGTGACCTGCTTGTCCAGCAGTGCCCGGGATAGCACGAGCTGCGTGGCCGGCTGTTCGAACGCCACCGGGTTGGCAAGGAACATGCGGCGGTAGTCCAGCGCCTCGGCCATGGGTGCCGAACTGAGCTGGGCTGCCTGCAGCGGCAGGTGTTCCTGCACCAGCCAGCTGGCGAAGCGGTGCGTGTGGAACAGCATGATCTCGCCAAGGAACGGGTCGGGGATGGCGCCGTCGGTCGCGGGCTGCAAACGCAGCTGCACCACCTCGTCTGTTTCCTCGAGTTCCGGGAAGTAGTCGAACTCGAAAATCTGGTAGAAGCGACAGTAGCGGTTCAGCGCCTGGCCGAGCGTTGCGGAGCCGATGACCGCGTGGCACATCATCGCCCAGCAGCCGATCGGCATGCGGCGCGAGGAATAGCCCAGCGCTTCATCCTGCATCGCCAGCATGGTGGCAACCTGCAGGTCGGCGTAGCGCTCGATGGATACCCGTGCGTTTTTCTCCTTCAACAGGCGCGGAGAAATGCGGTGCGCGCGCAGCAGGCTGGCGGGGTCAAGGCCGTGCGCTACGGCGTGCTTCAGGGTCGCCTGCAGGAAATGCACGGAAATCGAGAGATCGCGCACGGGCTATCAGGCTTGGGCGGTGGCGGTCTTGAGGTGGATCGGCCTGGATTCCACCGAGGCGACATTGCTGCCGCCGCGTTTCGCGAAGGCCACGGTCGGCCTCATACGAGCTTCTCGAATCGGCCTCGCCGGTGACGCTGGCGACACCCAGGCTCACGGTGACCGGCAACTGTTGGCCGGCGACCGCCAGCGGCGTATCGGCGATACTCGCGCGAATGCGTTCAGCGAGCGTGCGCGCGGCGTCCAGCGGCGTTTGTGGCAGCACCAGCAGGAAATCGTCACCGCCCACGCGGGCCACCACATCGCTGGCGCGGCTCAGGTATTGCAGCTGGCGCGAGATTGCGCGTATGACCTGGTCACCGGTTTCCGGACCAAAGTTGCTGTTGATCTCACGGATGCCATCGATATCCAGCATGATTGCCGACGTGGTCAGTTGCTGCCGCGCAGCATGCGCCAGCGTCACCTGCAGGGTGCTCTCGAGTCCGCGACGATTCAGGAGCTGCGTGAGCGGGTCCTCCGTGGTGAGGTGCGACAGGTTTTTCTGGTAATCCACGAGCACGCTTGTCAGGAACGCGAAGCCCACCAGTACGTAGGTGATGCTGTGAGTACCGAAGGCAATGGCCTGTGCCGTATCGGGTTGCTGGCGCGTCAGCAGGTAGTACAGGCTGGTCGGCACGCCGAAGACCATGATCAGGGTGGCGACGGCGAGCATGCCATCGCCGGCATTGTTGCGCTGCCAGCCGCGTATTGCAGCCAGTACACCCGTGCAGCCGAACAGCAGGCCAGCGCAGGCGGTTTGCACGATGAACATACCCGGTTTGTCCAGGAAGAACGCGCTCAGGCACGCGCTCAGGGTAATAGCGCCAAGTACGATGCGTCCCGCGCCGTGGCCGCTGCGCTGGCCGACCGCCAGAAACAGGATATAGCTGTTAATGATGGCCGCGACCGAGGCAACGTCCAGTGGCATGGGAATGTCCGCCACCTGTTGTAGCGTGAAGGCAATCCATCCAAGCAGGGCGGCCATGAAATAGACGGCGAACAGACCGAGAGCCGGGGTGGGGTTGCTGGAATCGACCAGAACATAGACGCAGGCCATCAACGCCGTGGTGACCAGCAGGATCAACCCGATGTGTATCACGGCCCAGGTCTGCGCTTCGATGAGTTCCATGCCTGTCTCTATGGGTGGGCGCGTAGCCCTGTAATGTCCAGTCAATAAATTTGTCGGGACAGGTCATTGTTGGCCCAACACACGCTCACCATACTGTGGGCCGCCTGATTTTGCCCCGGGGAGCAGTACCATGCTGCAGCGAGAGTTTACCGAAGAACAGAACATGTTCCGCGACGCGTATCGCAAGTTTCTCGCGTCGGAGATTGTGCCACATATGGAAGGCTGGCGTGAGGCCGGAATCGTGGATCGGGACGCCTTCCGCCGCGCCGGCAGCAAGGGTTTCCTGATGATCTGGCCGGAGGAGAAGTACGGCGGTACCGGCGACAACGACTTTCGGTTCGAGCAGATCATCATCGAGGAGACGGCTTACGCACGCTGCGGCGACTGGTACAACACGCTGCACAGCCGCCTGGTGGGGCCTTACCTCACGCGATTTGGTAACGAGGAACAGTGCGAACGCTTCCTCCCTGGCTGCGTCAGTGGTGAGATTATCCTCGCGGTGGCCATGACCGAGCCGGATGCCGGTTCGGACCTCGCCGGAATGCGCTCATCGGCGGTGGAGAAAGACGACCACTGGCTCCTGAACGGCTCCAAGACCTATATCTCCAACGGGATCAATGCCGATCTGGTACTGGTGGCGGCAAAAACAGACCCGGAGAACAACCCTCATCATATGACCCTGTTTCTGGTGGAACGCGGTATGCAGGGCTTCGAGCGCGGCCGCAACCTGAAGAAAATGGGTCTCAAGGCGCAGGATACGGCGGAGCTGTTTTTCAACGACGTGAAAGTGCCCAAGGCCAATGTGTTGGGCGAGCCGGGCAAGGGTTTCTACTATCTGATGGAGGGTCTGGCTGAAGAGCGATTGATCGGAGCCGCGGGTTACCTCTGCGCGGCCCAGCTATCCTGGGATCTCACGCGTGATTTCGTGCGCGAGCGCAAGGCCTTTGGCAAGCCGCTGGCGGCCTTCCAGAATACCCAGTTCAAACTCGCGGAATTGCGCACCGAACTGGATCTCGCGCAGGTCTACGTGGATCAGTGCGTACGCTCGTTCAACGCCGGCGCGCTCACGGCGATCGACGCGGCCAAGGCCAAGTTGCTCACGTCCGAGTTGCAGGTGAAAGCGGCCGATCTGGGTGTACAGCTGCACGGCGGTGCAGGCTACATGGACGAGTACCCCATCAGCAGGCAATACACCGACGCGAAAATTTCGACGATCTACGCGGGCAGCTCGGAGGTGATGAAGATCATCATCAGCCGGGATTTCCTGAGCGACGACTACGTGCCGTTCAACACGCGCAATTTTTGACAGGCGGCTGCACCGGCAGGTCGCCGCGAAGCTTCATGTTTGACAATGGTTTATCCAAAGGAGAGAAGTGATGGAACTGAAAGATAAAGTGGCAGTGGTTACAGGCGGCGCATCCGGCCTTGGTCGTGCTACCGTGAAGCGGTTTGTGGCCAACGGCGCCAGGGCGGCCATCTTTGACATGAACGAAGAGAAGGGCAAGGCGCTGGTGGAAGAGCTGGGCGACAGCGTGATCTTCTGCAACGTGAATGTCACCAGTGAAGAGTCGGTCAAGGCCGGGATCGCGGCGACGATGGAGGCTTTTGGCGCCATTCACATCTGCTGCAACTTCGCCGGCACCGGCAATGCCAAGCGCACCATGGGCAAGAACGGCCCGTTCCCGCTGGATGAGTTCAACCTCATTATCCAGATCAACCTGGTCGGCACGTTTAACGTACTGCGCCTGTGCGCGGAGAAAATGGCGGACAACGAGGTGCTGAATGCGGACGGCGGGCGCGGCGTTATTATCAATACGGCCTCCATTGCCGCCTACGAAGGCCAGATCGGGCAGGCGGCCTACTCGGCCTCCAAAGGCGGTGTCGTGGGTATGACGCTGCCGATTGCGCGTGACCTCGCGGTGCTGGGTATTCGCGTGAACACCATCGTACCCGGCCTGATCGCCACGCCGCTGATGATGGGCGGCGCCGAGGAAATGACGCCTGAAATCGCGGAGTTTCTGCAGCCGCTGGCCAGCCAGGTACTGTATCCCAAGCGCCTGGGGCGGGCCGACGAGATTGCGCAGCTCGCGCAGCAGCTGGTCGAGAACGACTACATCAACGGCGAATGCATCCGCATGGATGGCGGTATTCGTATGCAGCCCAAGTAGGCGCGTCGGATACACGCGTCAGCGACACCGCGCGGGTTCGCCCGCGCGGTTTGGTAAACCTGCTAAAGGACAACGGCTATGGGCCCACTCAATGGCTACACGGTGCTGGAGTTGACCGGCATCGGCCCCGCCCCGATGGGCGGCATGATTCTCGCCGACATGGGCGCCGAGGTGATTCGGATCGATCGCGCCTCGGGCACCAGCCCGCTGGTAATGAAGGATGTCAGCGCGCGCGGCAAGAAATCCGTGATCTTGAATCTCAAGGACCCGCAGGGCATCGAAACCCTGCTGCGCATGGTCGAGAACGCCGACGTGCTCATCGACCCCTACCGCCCCGGCGTATGCGAGAAGCTGGGCATCGGGCCGGACGTCTGTCTCGCGCGCAACCCGCGCCTGGTGTTCGCGCGCATGACAGGCTGGGGCCAGGAGGGCCCGCTGGCGCGTGCCGCCGGGCACGATATCAACTACATTTCACTCACCGGCGCGCTGTATGCCACCGGGCGCGGCGGCGAGAAGCCGGTACCGCCCTTGAACCTGGTGGGCGATATGGGCGGCGGCGGCATGTTGCTGGTGACCGGTGTGCTGGCAGCCTTGCTGGAGGCCGCCAACTCGGGGAAAGGGCAGGTGATCGACGCCGCGATGGTGGATGGCGCGGCCCAGCTGATGTGGATGTTCTACGGCTTTCAGGCGATGGGCCTGTGGGACGAAACCCGCCGGGAGGCGAACATGCTCGACGGTGGCGCGCACTTTTACGACACCTACGAGTGCGCCGACGGCGAGTATGTCTCCATCGGTTCCATTGAGCCGCAGTTTTACGCGCTGCTGATGGAAAAAGCAGAGCTGTCGGTTGAGGACTTCGGCGAGCAGAACGACAGCAGCCGCTGGCCAGAGCAGAAGGAAAAGCTCGCGGCGGTGTTCCGGCAGAAAACGCAGGCGGAATGGTGCGCGCTGATGGAAGGCAGCGACGTGTGCTTCGCGCCGGTGGTGAACTTCATGGATGCACCGAAGCACCCGGCGAACGTGGCGCGCAACACCTACACGCAGGTGGATGGTATTGTGCAGCCGGCGCCGGCGCCGCGCTTCAGCCGCACGCCATCCGCGGTGCGGCATGGCGCGCATGACCTGGGCCAGGATACCGATGCGGTGCTATCGGCCATGGGCTTCGCCGAGCAGGAGCTGGCGGCGCTGAAAACATCCGGTGCCATCGCGCAGGCCTAGCGGCCTGTGAATGCCTCATACCCGAAAGAGGAAAAAAACCAATGCGAGATTTTGAAACGGTCAGTGTGCAGCGACACGACGCGGTAGCCCTGGTCAGCCTGAATCGTCCCGACAGCCTGAACGCGTTCAACGCCGCCCTGCGGCGCGACGTGCTGGCCGCCGTGCGCGTGGTGAATGCCGATGACAGCGTGCGTGTGGCGGTGCTCACTGGCGCTGGCCGTGCGTTCAGCGCGGGCGCCGATCTCACGGAAGTGGCGGAATTGAGCTCGGGAGAGTTTCGGGTGGAGGACCAGCTCAACCACCAGTACAAGCCGGCGTTGATGGAAATACACGAGGCCCCCAAGCCCTGGGTCAGCGCCATCAACGGCGCCTGCGCGGGCATCGGCAGTGCCTTCGGCATGGTCTGCGATCTCACCGTGATGGCCGATAACGCCTATATTTACCAGGCATTCGCGGCCATCGGCCTGGTGCCGGATGGCGGCGCCACCTGGCACCTGGCGCGCACGCTCGGACGCAAGCGCGCCTTCGAGATTATTGCCACCGGCGAGAAGCTCGGCGCACAGAAGTGTCTCGAGTGGGGTTTGTGCAACCGCGTTGCACCGGCGGAGGAACTGCTCGAGCAGAGCCTCGCCTGGGCGCAGGAGCTGGCGGGGAAGGCGCCGCTGTCCCTGCGGCATGCCAAGCAGGCGCTGAACGCGGCCATGGAAAGCCCCGTGGATGCGATCATCTCCACCGAGGCCAAGTTGCAACACCTGTGCATCACCAGCGACGATGCAGCGGAAGGCGCGGCGGCCTTCCTGCAGAAGCGCGCGCCGGTATGGCAAGGCCGCTGAGCGGCGAAGAGTCCCCCATGGCGCAGGCCGATGCCTGAGCCTGGCGACCGGCCTGCGATCCTGCAAGAGGCTACACGCACGGCCTGCGACTTGGGTATAGTGGCCGCTGGCGACGATCAGGAAGGTGTGTGGATACTGAAGAAAGGCCCGAGTTGCGCGCCTGGCGGGCACGCCAGCAGCGCACCCTCGACTCCGAGCGTGCGGACGCGTGCGCGCGGCGCCATGCGCGCGGCTATCGCAGCGCGCGCGAAAACCTCGCCGACCTCGTGGACGCCGACTCCTTCCAGGAGTACGGACAGCTCGCCGTGGCCGCGCAGCGCAATCGCAGGCCCTACGCGGAGCTGCAAACCAGCACCGCGGCCGATGGCATCATCACCGGCACCGCCACCATCAATGCCGCGCAAATAGGGCAGGCGCGGGCGCGGGCTGCGGTCATCATCAACGATTACTCGGTGCTCGCCGGCACCCAGGGATTTTTTCACCACCAGAAGCTGGACCGCCTGTGTGAACTGGCGCAGGAGTGGTCTTTACCGGTGGTCATGTACACCGAGGGCGGCGGTGGACGCCCGGGCGATACCGATGTCACCACGCAGATTGCCGGTCTCAACATTCGTTCGTTCGCGGCCTGGGCCGGCCTCAGCGGGCGTGTGCTGCGCATCGCGGTCAACAACGGCTACTGTTTCGCCGGCAACGCGGCGCTGTTCGGCTGTGCCGACTTCACCATCGCCACGCGCAGTTCCTGGATCGGCATGGCGGGCCCGGCGATGATCGAAGGCGGGGGTCTGGGCAGCTTTGCACCTACCGACATCGGCCCGATCGAGGTGCAGGAGAAAAACGGTGTCGTGGATATCGTTGCCGGGGACGAGGCCGAGGCCACGGCGATCGCAAAACGCCTGCTGGCGTATTTTCAGGGTCCGCTGGATAGCTGGTCCGTGGGGCCACAGGCCGGTCTGCGCGATGCCATTCCCGCAGACCGGCGCTGGGGTTATCCCGTGCGTCGCATCATCGAGACCCTGGCTGACGAGGGCTCGTTTCTCGAGCTTCAGCGCGTTTACGGCCGCCCGATCATCACCGGCTTCATCCGCCTGGAGGGTCGTCCGGTGGCGCTGATCGCCAACGATTGCCAGCAGCTGGGCGGGGCGGTGGATGCCGAGGCTGCGGAGAAGGCGGCGCGTTTCCTGCGTATCTGCGATGCGCACGGCCTGCCGATACTGTCGCTCACCGATACGCCCGGCTTCATGGTAGGTCCGGACAGCGAGAAACAGGCGGCGGTGCGGCGCATGTCCGAGCTGTTCGTGGCTGGCGCGCAGCTCACGGTGCCCGTGGTGGCGATTTTCCTGCGCAAAGGCTACGGGCTTGGCGCGATGGCGATGACCGGCGGCAGCTTCATACGTCCGGTATACGCGGCGGCATGGCCCACCGGCGAGTTCGGCGGCATGGGCCTGGAGGGCGCGGTGCGGCTCGGCTACCGCAAGGAGCTGGACGCACAGTCCGACCCGGCGGCGCGTGAGAAACTGTTCGAGGAACTGGTGGCGCGCCTGTACGAAGTGGGCAAGGCCTCGGAAGCGGCGTCGTTTCTGGAAATCGACGGAGTCATCGACCCCGCCGATACCCGTGCGGCGGTGCTGCGCGCGCTGGCGGCGGCGCGTGTGCGCGCATGAACTCTCCGGGCCGCGGCAGCGTGCATGCCCTGTGCCCGCGCGCGGTGGTGCAGGCGGCCTCCGCACTCGGGGTGGACAGCGACGCCCTGCTGCACGATGCGGGCATGAGTGCAGACCTGCTGGCACTGCCGGATGAGCGCGTGCCGCTGTCGAGCTACATGGCGCTGTATCGCCTCGCGCTGGAACGCAGCGGCGATCCCGACCTGGGTTTGCATGTCGGGCACATCATGTATTTCAGCGGACTCAACCTGCACCTGTACATGACCACCATCTGTCGCAATCTGAAGGAATATTTCAATGTCATTCCCAGCACACTGCGGCTGCGCGGAGACACCGGGCGGGTGCTGATTCGCCCGGAAGGGGACTTCATCCGCCTGGAGTGGCATCCGCTCGACGAACGCACCGCGCGCTGGCGTCCGCTGGTGGATGAGATGCTGAAAACCGCGACGGAGATCATTACCGCGATCTGCGCCTTGCCCGTGCCGGTGCGTGCGGCGGAATTTACCTACCCTGCGCCGGATGATACCCGGGCACTGAAGATCGCCTTTGGCGCCAACCTGAAGTTCGGCTGTGCCACCAGCTGTTTGTACTTTGCGCGCGAATCGGTGCGCTACCCGCTGATCCAGCCGGGATTTGATCTGGCGAGCAATTTCTGGGCGGGGCCGGCGCGCATGTTCGCCGCCAGTGGGGATGACGACCCGTTCCTGCGTGACACGCGCGCGGCGATTCGACGTGCGCTGCCCGGTAACGCACTGACCATCGACGGCCTGGCCGCCGACATGGGTATATCGCGTCGCACGCTGCAGCGCCGCCTGAGCGCCCACGGGTCGAGTTTCAAGCGCATACTGCAGGACGTGCGAGAGCAGCAGTCGCGGCGCTATCTCGATGATCCGCGCCTCGCCATTACCGAAATCGCGCTGCTGCTCGGCTATTCCGACCAGGCCTCGTTTTCCAACGCGTTCAAAATGTGGTGCGGCTGCGCGCCGTCCGAGTATCGCCAGCGTGAGCAACGCCGCCGCATGCAGTAGGGTGGTAGCGCGCTTCCCGGCCATAACGGTTATTCTTTCTGGATACCAGGAGACAGTGATATGAAGAATCTGTTCGATATAAACGGTAAGGTCGCCGTCGTGACCGGCGGCTCGCGCGGGATCGGCGCCATGATCGCGCGCGGTTTCGTGGAGAACGGCGCACGTGTGTACATCACGGCGCGCAACGCCCAGGAGCTGGAAGCCACCGCGGCTGAACTCGCCGAACTCGGTGACTGCATCGCCATCCCCGGCGATCTCTCCACGCCGGCGGGGCTCACGGCCTTTGCCGCTGCGGTGAAAGCGCGCGAGGAGCGGCTGGACATCCTGGTGAACAATGCGGGCGCGGCCTGGGGCGAGGATATCGATACCTTTCCGGAGAAGGGTTGGGACAAGGTGATGGACCTGAACGTGAAGTCCATTTTCTTCCTCACCCAGCAGTTTTTGCCGCAGCTGCGCCTCGCGGGGAGCGCCGACGATCCGGCCCGGGTGATCAATATCGGCTCCGTGAACGGCATCTGCCATTCGCACATGAATAATTATTCCTACTCTGCCAGCAAGGCCGCGGTGCACCAGTTGACGCTGCACCTGGGCGCGGATCTGGCCCCCCAGGGCATCAATGTGAATGCCATCGCGCCCGGTTTTTTCCCCAGCAAGATGACCGCGCACATGCTGGAACACGAGGAGGCGATGGCGGCGGGCATTCCGCGACGCCGCCTTGGGGATGCGCAGGACGCCGCGGGCACCGCCATCTATCTCTGCTCGCGCGCGTCCGCGTGGATGACCGGGCAGGTACTGGTGCTGGATGGCGGTCTGGTGGCCAATGCCGGATAAAACGCCCGTGAATGACAGTGCGCCACAACAGGCGCAACACGCGACCGACAGCGATCAGCCCGCCGGGGAGTTGGCCCGGCTGCCCAAGCCACCCCCGCGTTTCCTGCTGCACGACAGCTCGCTGGACCTGGCCCTGGTGAAGCCCCTGTGCGAAGACGCCGCCGTTTCCGCAGTGCCCTGGGCGGAGCGCGCCACGCTACCGGCCGAGGCGCGGGTGTTCGTCTATTGTGGTGATGAGCAGGTGCGCGACCTGGCGCTGATGGCGCTGGAGAACCGTTGGGAGGTGGGCATTTTGCCGCATCCGGACGCGCGCCAGGCGATGACTGCGATGGGCGTGAAAGGCGATGTGCTGGGGTTGCTCAGGCATTACCTCGAAGCACCGGTGATACAGGCGGACGCCGTTACCTGCAATGGCGAGCTGGTGTTCTCCTCGGTGGTGATCGGCCGGGTGCTGGCGCTGCGTCCGTATGACATCAATCGTCCGCAGACAGCGCGCAGCCTGGTAACCGGCGCACTGAAAGGCGTGGGCAAACTGCGTCTCTCGCCTTACAAGATCACCACCGGCAAATCGCGCGATATCCACCTTGCCGCGCTGGGTATGGTGGCGGTGGGACAAACACAGAGCAGCCTGGTTGGACGCGCCTTTTCCGACGAGCTGGGCATCGCCGACGGACGCGTGTCGGTGCTGGCGTTCGCGCCGCGCAGTGTTTTCAACTACCTCCTGTTCTTGCTGCGTTTGCTGTGGCCGACGAAAATCCGCCTGTCCCGGCTGCCCTCGTCACTGACGCTGTTGCAGAGCAACCGCCTGACTATCAGCGCAGCGCGCGGTATGGAGTACCTGCTGGACGGTAAACCCGTGCACGCTAACGAGATGGAGTTAGCGGTGCTCGAAACCCGTCTGCGTCTGTTACCCGGCAATGCATTGGTGTTGCGCCGCAGTGACGAGGCGCGCGTTGTCGAGAAGGAAACCGTGCGCTTGAATCACATACCGCTGGACGAGGCCGCCAAACAACTGGTGAACAAGAACCTGCCCCTGTTCAACCATGCTACCGAAGAGGAGTACCGCGAGTTATTCAGAGCCCTGCGCGACAACGCCACACCAACCTCTACCTTCCAGGTGCTCATGGTGCTCAGCGTGCTGCTGGCGTTGGGCGGCATGTACGCCAATTCCGCGCCGGTGATTATCGGCGCGATGATTCTCGCGCCCCTCATGTCGCCGATCATATCGCTGTCCATGGGGCTGGCGCGCACCGACGCCGGCCTGATCCGCATCTCCCTGCGTACGCTCGCCATTGGCGTGGGCTGGGCCCTTGCCTGTGCGCTGTCGGTGGCGCTGTTCATGCCGCTGGAAATCCCCACCGCCGAGATGAAAGCGCGCATGTCGCCCACGCTGCTGGATTTGCTGGTTGCCGTGATATCCGGGATAGCCGGCGCCTACGCCAATGCCAAGGAGGATATTGCCAAGAGCCTGGCGGGCGTGGCGATTGCGGTGGCGCTGGTGCCTCCGCTCAGCGTGGTGGGCATCGGCCTCGGTTGGGGCGACTGGGAAATGGCCTGGGGCTCCGGCCTGCTGTTCGTGACCAACCTGGTGGGTATCGCGCTGGCTGCGAGTGCCACGTTCCTGGTGCTGGGTTTCGCGCCCTTCAAGCGCGCCCGCGCCGGCATGGGGATCGCGCTGGCGATCATGCTGGTGATCAGCGTGCCGCTGTCTCTGTCATTCTCGCACCTGGTGCTGCGCGATCGCATACTCGAGCACGTGCCGCTGGGTGAGTTAGAAGTCGCGGGGTTTCCGGTGACGATTACCGCGGCCGAGGTGACGCTGGGCGATCCGCACCTTGTGCGCGTGCAGCTCAGCGCCGCGCAGACCCTGACACCGCAGCTCGTAGATGAGCTGAAGCAACTCATCAGCCTGCGCGTGGGCGAGCCGGTGGTGCTCGACGTCCAGTCGAATCTCCGCCGCTGATCCGTCGCCGGCACCGGAGAAACAGTAATGCCAGCGAACGAATTCCCCGAAGGAGACTATTACTGCGATCTGGGCGATGACATCACGTGTGTCGATGCCGATTACGTGGCCCCCGGCATGGCCTGCTTCTACCTGCTGCGCAGCGCAGACGAGTACGCGCTGATCGAAACCGGCACCAGCCGCAGCCTGCACAACCTCGATCGGCTGCTGCGCGCGCGGGGCATAGACCACGCGCAAATCCGCTACGTCATTCCCACGCATGTGCATCTCGATCACGCCGGCGGCGCCGGCGCCATGCTGCAGCGGTTTACCGAGGCGCACCTGCTGATTCATCCGCGCGGATTGCGCCATATGGTGGACCCGACTCGCCTGGTGGCGGCCTCGCGGGCCGTGTACGGCGATGAGCTGTTTGCCAGCCTGTATGGTGACATCCTCCCGGTTCCCGAGGCGCGAGTGCGCGCCCTGGCGGATGGCGAGAGCGTGTCGTTCGGTGAGCGGCGCCTGCTGTTCCGGCATACCGAGGGCCATGCGCTGCACCATTTCTGCGTGTGGGACGAGCAGAGTCGTGGCTGGTTCACCGGCGATATGTTCGGCCTGTGCTACCCCTGGTGCCGGTTCCCCGACGGTGACTTCCTGCTGCCTTCCACCACGCCTACCCAGTTTGACCCGGTGGCCTACCTCGCCTCGCTGTCACTTTTGCAGGCCTTTTCACCCCGGCGCATGTACCTCACGCACTATGGCGCCATCCGCTTCAGTGCACAGAAGCTGCAGCAGCTGGCGGCGCAGATCGAGGCCTATTGTGAGCTTGCCGAGCGCCATTCCAGCGACGAATCGGCCCTGCAGGCGGCCCTGGCCGATGATGCGTTGAACCGCATCGCGGCCGCGGGTTGTACCCGCGGTGCGGCCTCGCTCGCGCAAGACCTCGAGTTCGATATGCAGCTCAACGCCCAGGGGCTGCTGGCGTGGAGACAGCGCGCGAGCCGATAGTTGCATTGATTGTACATATGTGCAAAATGCAGATTGGTCAAATGTACAATAACGATCAGTCGAGCCCGCGAGGTGTCCATGCAATCACGTTATTCAGCACGTTTTTTGTCGGCCGTGTCCGCGGCGCTGTCCGTGGCGGTCTTCCTGCCGTCCGCCCAGGCGCAGGGCACATCGTCCGCGCTGGTACTGGAGGAAGTGCTGGTCACCGCGCAAAAGCGCGAGCAGTCCCAGCAGGATGTGCCGCTGAGTATCACCGCGTTTACCGCCGAGACAATCGATCGTGCGGGCATCGCGGATTTCAGCGATTACGCGCTGAAAACGCCCAACCTGGGTTTTCGCCAGGGCGGCAGCCGCGCCGACACCCGCTTCGGCATCCGGGGCGTGACCAACGTGGGCGGTCAGGCGAACTCGGTGGGAATGTATGTCGACGAGGTCAATGTGGTGCCCAATGTGATCACGACCGGCACCTCGCGCACCGCCGACCCGAACCTGTTTGAAATCGCTCGCATCGAGGTGTTGCGCGGGCCGCAGGGCACGTTCTTCGGTCGCAACACGATGGGCGGCGCCATTAATATCACTACCGAGAAGCCCGATCTCACCGCGACATCCGGCAAGCTCTCGCTGGAAGCCACCGACGACGAATACTATATGGCCAAGGCCATCGGCAACTTGCCACTGGGTGACACGCTGGCGCTGCGCGGTGCTGCCTATTACGAGGATTACGCCGGCTTTATCGATAACAAGGGGCCCTCGGATGCGAGTAATTCGGAGGAGAACCGCGGGTTGCGCCTGGCCCTGCGTTGGCAGCCAAACGAGGAATTGCTGGCGGATGTCACGCTCTCCTGGTCTGACATGCAGCAGGATTACCCGTCCATGGTGCCCACCGGGAATCTCGGCGCCATTCCCAGCCAGGTGGTCGATGACGGTGGCTTCCTGTTCGACACTTTCGGGCTACCGATCTGGCCTCTGGACACGGTGGGGTTTTTCCCGGAGAACCACACCGATACCGCCACCGACCTTGATCGCCGCCAGGATAACGAGACAGCCATTCTCACGGCGCGTCTGGAGTACGACTTCGGTCGTGTACGACTGACATCGGTTACCGGCTATATCGACAACGAATTTTCGCAGGCGGGCGAGGGCGATGCCTCTATCGCACCGGCGTTCACCGTGAGCCGCGACAGCGACATGAGCGCATTCAGTCAGGAGCTCCGCTTGAGTTCCGTTGGGCCGGGACCGGTCAGCTGGATGGTTGGCGCGATCTATTCAGACGATGAAACCAGTGAGACTGACGTCAGCACCCACCTCGCCAGCGATCCCTACCTGGTGCTCTGGGATGTGCTCGGTGTGCTGGAGTTCGGCCTGCCGGGCAATATTTTCGACATTATCGACAATGGTCCCACGGGTGTCAGCCTGGGCAATTTCGAGGATGTGGATCGTGGCTCAGAAACCCGCAGCTACGCGCTGTTCGGTGATCTCACCTGGGAGTTCGCGAGCGACTGGTCGGCGGCTTTCGGCCTGCGCTACACGTATGATGAGGTGGAATACTTCGAGGTGACTCGTCCGACAGTGACCATTCCGGAGGCGAATGTGTCTGACGATGAGAATTTTGATGACCTCAGCCCGCGCGTCAACCTGAGCTGGCTGCCGAGTGACGACGTCACCGTTTACGGCACTGTGAGCAAAGGCTACAAAGTGGGTGGATTCAACGCCAACCAGGATATCGTCTCGCCCTTCTTCGACGAGGAAACCGGTTGGAACTACGAACTGGGCTTCAAATCCACCCTGTGGGATGGACGGCTGCAGTTCAATACCGCCCTGTTCTATTTCGACTGGAACGATCTGCAGGTGCGCGGGCAGGATGTGCGAACCCAGCGCCAGGTGGTGGTTAACGCGGACGCCGCGCATACCCAGGGGCTGGAACTGGAAGTGAAAGCATTGCTGGCGGAAGGTCTTACGCTGGATGTGGGCTACGGTTACCTGGAGGCGGAGTTCGACAACTTCAAGGGTGCGATCGACACCAACGGCGAACTGTTTCAGGCAGATGGCAATACATTGCCCCTGGCGCCCGAAAACAGCTTCACAGCCGGCCTGCAATACGCCTTCGACGTGGCCGGAGGCGAAGCCTGGGCGCGCATCGACTACAGCTTCATTGACGACCAGTACACCAGCGCCGATAACGCCGCCAATCGCGAGATTGCCAGCTACGACTTATGGAACCTGCGGGTAGGCTATGATGCACAGCGTTATGCGCTGCAGGCCTTTGTGGAGAACCTCGCGGACGAAGAGTACAGCTCCGGCGTTGAGAATCTGGAAACGTTCTACACGGGTTTCCAACGCGCCGTGGGGCGGCCGCGCTGGGCGGGCGTGCGTGCGGAACTGAAGTTCTAGTCGCCGACAAGGAAACGGCCCTGGCCGTGCGCCACTCGCCATGTGCCAACCGCCGTACGGTGAGGGCGCAATGATGATTCAGATGAGGTCATAGCATGAAATTCCCCGCCACCGGTCAACAACGCGACGCTATTCTCACCACCCTCGGGCAGCGCAAGGGGGGGGACGTGCCCTGGCAGGAGGGCAGGGTATTCGCCTACATCTATGATGCGGGAGAGGAGGCCAAGCAACTGCTGAAGGATGCGTTCAACCTGTACTTCATGGAGAACGGCCTGGACCCCACCTCGTTCCCGAGTTGCATGCAGCTTGAGAAAGACGTGATCGGCATGGCGGTAGATCTTGTGAACGGCGGCGCGGACGCGACCGGTACCTTTACCTCCGGCGGCACCGAGAGCATTCTGCTGTCGCTGAAAACCACGCGTGATTACTATCGCGATATCAAGCCGGACATCACGCAGCCGGAAATTCTCATGCCGGTCACGGCACACCCGGCGTTTCACAAGGCCTGCCAGTATTTCGATCTCAAAGCGGTGATGGTGGAAGTGGACGAGGATTTCTGTGCCATACCGGAGAAAATGGAAGCGGCCATCACGCCGAACACCATCCTGATGGTGGGCTCCGCACCTTCCTATGCGCATGGCGCGATCGATCCGATAGCGGCGCTGGGTGAAATCGCCTTGCGGCATTCGTTGCGCCTGCATGTGGATGCCTGTGTTGGCGGCATGTACCTGCCCTTCGCCCGGGAACTGGGCTACGACATTCCCGAATTCGACCTGTCGGTGCCGGGTGTGACCCAGCTTTCGATGGATTTCCATAAATGGGGCTACGCAGCGAAGGGTGCGTCCTGCATCTTGTACAAGGATAGGGCGATACGCCGCTACCAGATTTTCAGCTACGCCAACTGGACGGGTTACGCGGTTATCAACCCGGGCGTCACCTCAACCAAGAGTGGCGGCCCCATCGCCGCCTGCTGGGCGATTCTCAACTACCTCGGCAGGGAGGGGTACCTGCGTCTGGTAGAGGCAGCGCAGGCGGCCTCGCGGAAGATTGTCGACGCGGTGGCAGAGATCGAGGGCCTTGAGATGATGGGCAAGGCGCAGATCAACATGCTGGCGATGCGCGCCACCGATTTCGACATTTTCCCGCTGGCCGATGAAATGAAGAAGCGCGGTTGGTTCATACAACCGCAGTTCGGTTTCGCCAACTCCAGTGAAAACATGCATTTGTCGGTGGGCTATCACAATGCGCACCAGGTGGATGAGTTTGTTCGTGATCTGCGTGACGTGACCGCCGAGGTGCGCGCGGCGCAGGCGGGCAAAGCGCGATTTGTGCTGCCGGATGAGCTGCGCGACTTCATCGTCAACTCCGGGCCCGAGGTGATGGACGCACTTGGCGACATCATCGGCGGTGATGGCTCAACGCTGCCGGAGAGCATGGAGGAGATCAACAACATGCTGAACCAGCTTCCGGCCAACAGCCGTGAAATGCTGCTCGGTGAGTTCGTCAACCGGCTCTACAACCCCGACGTGCACTGACCCGCATGCTGCCCCTGGCGGGAAATCGGCGCTGGCTGATGGCGCTGGTTTTGATGGTCACGTTTTTCGTCGGCTATCTCGACCGTTACAACATTACCTTCGCGCTGCCGCTGATGGCCGACGAGTTCGGCTGGAGCGAGCAGCAGACCAGGGATTACGGCTCGCTCCTCATGGGCATCTTCTTTGCCGCTTACGGCCTGGCGAACATGTTCCTGACACCGTTTGCCGCCCGCCTCGGCGCCAGGCGCAGCATGCTCGTGATGGTGTGTCTGTGGTCATTGTTCACCGCGATGGGTGCCTGGGTCAGTCAGTGGCTGGTGCTGTTGCTGGCGACGCGTGTGCTGCTCGGCCTGAGCGAGGGCGTGCACGTGCCCATGATGAGCCAGCTCACGAAAACCTGGTTCCCGCTGGGCGAGCGTGCGCGCGCGAACAGTATTTTCGTTTCCGGGTTGTTCCTCGCCGTGCTGCTGTCGCCCCTGATGCTGGTGCCGCTGATGAGCGAGTTTGGCTGGCGCTGGGGCTTTGTGCTGGTGGCGGTTTTCGGCTTGCTCATCAGCCTGCCGCTGGTCTGGGCGCTGGTGTACGATTCACCGGCCGATGACCCTGCGGTCACGTCTGCGGAAATTGAACTGATCAACGCGGGGCGGGCGCGCGAAGCGCAGGATGATGGCGCCGGTCTGGCGTGGCGGGCACTGTTTCTGCGGCCGCAATTCATCCTGCTCACGGTCATCGGTATCATCAATAATGTAGTGGCTTTGGGCTTTTCCAGCTGGTTACCCACGTATTTCACCCACAACCGCGGCATCGCCTTCGAAGACATTGCGCTGCTGGTGGCGGTGCCCTACCTGTTTTCCATCGTCGGCATAGGGCTCTGGGCAACGCTCGGGGATCGCTTCAACATTCGCGCCGCGTTAGCGGCAGTGGGCTACGCGGGGGCGGGGTTGTTGTTGTACGTGGCGCTCAGCGCCGAAGCGCTGATCCTGGTTGTTGCGTGCTTCTCGGCCGGCGTCTTCATGGTCTCAGCCTTCAATGCCTGCGAGTTCGCCATGCTGCAGCGCATTGTACCGCTGGAGAAGACTGCGGCCGCCATGGGCGTCTACAACGGCTTTACCACGCTTCTCGGCGGCGGTCTCGGGCCATTCATCGTCTCGCCTGTCATCAGCCCAGATGGCCCGGTGTGGTTGATCAGTGCGATCGCCCTGAGCAATGCGCTGCTGTTGCTGTGGGCCTATCGGCTCATCAGGTATTAGTGGAACCCGCGGCGTCCGGAGCCGCTCGCGCAAGCCTGCGCGTGGCTTGACTAATGGTGTGTGGCAGACCACATTGATCCCGTGATCCTTCCGTTCGCGCCAACCCCGCAGCAGACAGCGGCACAAAAAAGAGGCACGCTATGAACATTCTTTCCTGGATATTTCTCGGGCTCATCGCCGGCGCACTGGCCAAGTGGCTGATGCCGGGGCGCGATGGCGGTGGCTGGATCGTCACCATACTGCTCGGTGTGGCGGGCGCCTTTGTCGGTGGCTACCTCGGTTCGTTCATGGGTGTGGGCTCCACCGGGGACTTCAGTCTGGCGAGCATTCTCACCGCCACTGCCGGCGCTTTCGTGCTGCTTTTCGTGTATCGACTGGTTAAAAAGTAAGGCCTTTGATGCCACTGGCCTTTGGGCCGCCGGGAGCATGGCCTGACGGTGCCTGCGTTGCGGGTGGTCGGGAGATTGGCCTGACGGTGCCCGCGTTGCGGGTGGTCGGGAGCATGGCCTGACGGTGCCCGCGTTGCGGGGCTCGGAAGGCTGAGATACTCGCCTCGCAACCGGGCACCGTCAGGCCATTCTTTGCCGCTTCGTGACGAGGGAATGCTGGTGGGTCCGTTCTCTTGGGGGCGGTCCGGCAAGAGGGCGGCCGTTCGCTCCACGCCCGGCGGTCCTGCGGACTGCCTTCGGTCGGCCGCAAGCCGGAAAAGCACCGTCTCGCGGCTCTCCCTCAGCGCCGGCCGCAGTTCCGCGAACGGCCACCCCTTGCCGGACCTCTGTTGGGTGCAAGCTGCAGGTGTGGGGATTCAGCCGTCTACCCATCCGCCAGCCCGTCCCAGGCGGGAGAGGGGCTGCGGGCGGCGTTGCAAACGTCTCGCGCCGAGGGACAGCCTCGAGACGCGCAGCGGCTCGCGGCCGACTGAGGGCAGGCCGCAGGCCCGCGAAGATCAAACGGCGCTCGCGGCCCTTCTCCCGCCGACACTGGAACGCAAGATTGCCCATGCCATTGGATACCCGGGTATCACAGATAGTAGCCCGGCCCTTGCGGGAGGTGCCCGCGCAGGGCGTGGCCCTTGCTGTTCGACCGGCGCGGGCACCTCCCGCAAGGGCCGGGCGGGTGCAGAAGAACCAAGAGGGGTCGGGCAGGTAGCAGAAGAACCAAGAGCGGTCGGGCGGGTAGCAGAAGAACCAAGAGGGGTCCGGCGGGTAGCAGAAGAACCAGGAGGGGTCCGGCAGGCAGCAGAACAGCCCCGCCCGCGTGGGGCGGCCAGCAGGCACGCCCCGGGAGGACCGTCACCCCTGTGCGCATGCCTCCTCGATCGAGCGGCCAAGCGTCTCAACCAGTTCGTCAATCTGTTCCCGGTTAATGATAAGCGGCGGACACAGCGCCAGCGCGCATCCCGCAACGTTGCGCACGATCAGGCCGTTGTCCTGACAGCGTAGCGTGGCGCGTTTACCGAGCTCCAGGTCGGGTGCGTGCGACCGTTTGTCCTGCACCAGTTCCACCGCGGCGATCAGGCCCACCCCGCGCACGTCGCCCACCCGGGGGTGTTCGGCCAGGGGCGCGAGTTTGTGCTGCAGGTAATTCCCCATCTCGGACGCATGCGCGTAGAGCCCCTCCCGCTCATAAATCTCAAGGGTTTTCAGCGCCGCGGCGCAGGCCACCGGGTGGCCCGAGTAGGTGTAGCCATGGCCGATGATGCCGACCTCGGCACTCGGTTCCACCATGGGTGTGTACATGTCGCCGCGGATCACCGACGCGCTGATGGGGTAGTAGGCGGAGGAGAGTTGCTTGGCGAACGTCATCATGGCGGGGTTTCGAATGTTCACCGTGTCGCAGCCGAAGCGTTTTCCGGTGCGACCGAACCCGGTGATCACCTCGTCGGCCCAGAACAGAATGTCGTGCGCGTCCAGCACGGCCTGAATCGCCTCGTAGTAGCCCGCGGGTGGTACGATGACGCCGCTTGCCCCGGTAACAGGCTCGGCGATGAAGGCCGCTATCGTATCCGCGCCCTCGCGTTCAATCAGGCTTTCCAGGTTGTTCGCAAGCCTCGCCACGAAGGCGCCTTCGCTTTCCCCGTCCAGCCTGCCGCGATAGTAATGCGGGTGATCCGTGCGCAGGATACCCAGTGCCTCCAGCGGCGCGTCAAAGTGTGCGAGGTTGGCAGGCAGGCTGGTGAGCGACCCCGCCGCAACAGTCACCCCGTGGTAGGCGCGTTCCCGCGTGATGATCTTGCGCTTGTGAGGCTTGCCGATGGCATTGAAGTAGTAGCGAAGCAGTTTGATGTGAGTATCGTTCGCATCCGAGCCGGAGTTGCCGAAGAATACCCGGGCATCGTCCACCGGCACCATGGCGGTGAGTGCATCTGCCAGGGCCATGCCAGGCGGATGGGTCTTGCCGCCGAACATGTGGGTATAGGACAGCTTTGCCAGCTGCTCACTGATGCAGTCGATCAGCTCACGGTTACCGTAGCCCAGACCGGTGCACCACAGCCCGGCCATGCCTTCAAGGTATTGCTTGCCGTGGGAGTCATAGACATACACGCCCTCGCCGCGCTCGATGACCAGCTGCTCGACGGCTTTCAGGTTTGTGGTGGGGTAAATCATTCTGGTCATGCGCTTCTCCTGTACAGCGGGTTATGGGCGTGTAACCCTTAAGCTGTGCGACCAGCGTTGCCAGACAGCGCACGCTGGAAAATGGCTGTTCTGCGGTCAGGCGCTGCTGTCCTGATATTGCACGATTGTACAAAAATGGGCAGACTGTCTCCAGCGCAATGTGCGCCCGGTGCTCGCAAGACGGCCCCGGCGTCAAGCGCGCGGCGATTGATACGACGGTGCGCCAGTGAGCCACCGCGAGAGGGACCACAGCAGTGTCATGAACGATACCAGTGTAGCGCAGAAGAGGAAAACCGCCTCGCGGGGCCGTCGCGCGAAGGGCGAGCAAACGCGCCTGAAAATACTCGAGGCCGTGCTCGCCATCGTGGCGCGTGAGGGAACCCGCGGCGTCACGCACCGGGCTGTAGCCGCACAAGCGGGTGTCCAGCTGTCGCTCACCACCTACTACTTCGACGACATCGATGCCATGCTGCGCGAGGCGTTCCGGCATTTTTCACAGCGTACGCGACCGGATGCGGAGTTGCTCTGGTCGCAGATCTTTTCCTATCTCGATGGCTTTAGCGCAGCGCAGTTGCGCCGCGTGGCCGTGCGCGAAGAGGTGTGCGAAGAACTGGCCGAGCGCGCCGCGCAGTACCTGATCACGCAGATTATCGATAAGCCGGTAGGTCTGGCGGTAGAGCAGATTCTGTTTACGCACACGCGCTTGTCACCGGAATTGAAGCGCCTCGGCGACGCGCACCGCAAGGTGCTTCTAGAGCCCTTGACCCTGCTGTGCAGCCGCTTCAACCGCGACGATCCGGAAACCGATGCCGAACTGTTGCTGAACACGGTTACGACGCTGGAATACCAGGCGCTCGCGGTGCCACGCGATCGAATCGACAAGGACCGGCTGCTGCGGCTGTTGCGGCGGCATATCGGCTGGATACTCGGTTTACAGCGCGCATGAAGGGCACGGTGTCTGTGGGCGTTGACGCTATACGCGCGGCAGCGGTGCGTATCACCGGGTTCGTGCACTGCACGCCGGTGCTGCACAGCACACTCATCGACGAGGTCACTGGCTGCACGGTACTGTTCAAGTGTGAAAACCTGCAAAAAGGCGGTGCGTTCAAGGCCCGTGGCGCGCATAACGCCGTGCTCTCTCTCACGCCGGCAGAGCGTTCGCGGGGCGTTGCCACACACTCATCGGGTAACCATGCCGCCGCGTTGGCGATGGCGGCAGAGCGCCTGCAGATACCCGCCTATATCGTGATGCCAGAGAATGCACCGGCGCCAAAGGTCGCGGCGGTGCGCGCGTATGGCGGCGAGATTACGTTTTGCGCGGCCACGCAGGCCGCTCGGGAAAGCGCGCTCGCCGCGCTGTGTGCACGCACCGGCGCTGTGTTTATCCCGCCCTACGACGACAACGCAGTGATTGCCGGGCAGGGCACCTGCGCGCTGGAACTGGCAAAGCAGCTCGAGGCCGCCCCGGATGCCCTGCTTGCGCCTGTGGGTGGCGGGGGCCTGCTGGCAGGCAGCGCGGTAGCGAGCCGCGCCGTGTGGCCGGATACCGAGATGATCGGCGCTGAGCCTGCCGGTGCCGACGACGCGCGTCGCGGTTTTCTCGCGCGTTCGCGGCTCCCGCAAACCGCGCCGCATACCATCGCCGACGGCTTGCGCACCGCGCTGGGTGAGCGCAATTTTCCGCTGATCCTGGGCGCTGTGGACGACATTCTCACCGCCGATGACAGCACCATTATTGCGGCCATGCGACTGGTGATGACGCGCCTGAAGCTGGTGGTGGAGCCCTCCGCCGTGCTCGGGCTGGCAGTGCTGATGCAGCATCCGCAGCGTTTTGCCGGCAAGCGTGTGGCGGTCATTCTCACTGGCGGTAATGTGGATCTCGATGCGCTGCCCTGGTGAACGGGCCATGCGGTTGCGCGAGCACCATGGCCGGGTGCCGTGTCGGGTAGGCGCGGCAACGCACCGCATGAAAGCCCATGCGTAGGGTCCTGCGGGTCGCCAGTGCGCTGATAGCCCTCGGGCTGTTGCTGGCGGTCGTGCTGTGGTGGCTGCTGCGCGCGTCGCTGCCGCCCGTTGAGGGCGAGTTCGGCATGCCCGGTTTAAGCGCTGTTGCCCGCGTGAGCTATGACGCCTGGCAGCGGCCCTATGTGCAGGCAGCAACGCTGGATGATGCCTTGCAGGTGCAGGGCTTGCACGCCAGTCACCGTCTGTGGCAGATGGAGCTGTTGCGACGCGCGGGCAGCGGTCGCATGGCGGCGTTGCTGTTGGCCCGCGGGCTCACGAGACCGATGCTGAACTCTGGCGCGCCGGGGTGCCGCAGCTTGCGCAGCGCCTGCAGGCGAATGCGGGGCCTGCCATGCTTGCGCACATCGACCGCTATGTGGCCGGCGTCAACCAGGGATAGCGCGCTACCCGGTTTTGCCGCCGGAGTTTCTGCTGGTGCGCGCGCAGCGGCCGCACTGGCAGCGTAGCGATGTGTTTGCGCTGGGCGCGCTAATGGCCTTCCAGTCGGCGAACAATCTGCAGAACGAGGTGCTTCGCCTGGCCCTCGCACAGGTGCTCGACAGCGAACGTTTCAGCGCATTCACGGCGGATGACAGCACGCAGGCCTATCCGCTGGTGCTACCACCATCCTCAAAGGATGAGACAGCGCTGGCGCGCACCGCTCGCCGCGTCGCATTGCTGGATCCGGAAACCAACCCGCGCATGCCCACCCTGGGTTTCGGCAGCAACGGCTGGGTACTGGCGGCGCAAAAAAGTGCCAGCGGCCTGCCGCTGTTTGCATTCGATTCCCACGATGAACTGGGTCTGCCGAACCTGTTTTACGAGGTGCACCTGTTCTTTGGCGAGCAACGCCAGCTGCGCGGCTGGTCGGTGGCCGGCTTGCCCGGTGTCATCAATGGCTTCAACGAACATATCGCCTGGGGGTTTACCAATATCGGCGATACCCAGGACGTCTTCCTGGAGCAGCGTTCTGCAGATGACCCAACCCTGTTCAAGTCTGCTGGCGCGTGGTATCGCGCGCGCAGCGAGAGCGTGTCGATCGCGATAGCCGGCGAGGAGGCCCGCGAGCTGCGCATACTGCACACGCGCAACGGCCCGCTGATCAGCGACGATCCGCCACTGAGCCTGGCCTGGGCGGTGCAGCGTTTGCCCGCGCCTGCGCTCGACAGCATGCTGCAACTCAATCTCGCAAGTGATTGGCGAACATTCAACGCCGCGCTGGATGCGTTTCCCGCGCCCTCGCTGAATGCCACCTACGCCGATGTGCAGGGCACGATCGGCTTCCGTACCGCGGGCGCGCTACCGCTGCGGGGGACGGGTGAAGGCCTGATGCCGCTCGACGGCTCACAACCCGCGAATGCCTGGCAGGGCATGGTTGCGGCGCAGGCCATGCCGCAGCGGGTGAACCCCCCGGAGGGCTTTTTCGCGGCGGCGAATGCGCGCGTGAACCGCGCGGGCGACGGCCCGCTGGTGTCTGCTGATAACGCAGCGCCTTATCGTATCGCGCGCCTGCAGGCGGTGCTGGGCAGGCCTGGCCGCTTTACGCTGGAGGATATGCAGGCGCTGCAAATGGACCGCAGGGATGAACAGGCGGCGATGGTATTGCCCACGCTTGTGCAGGGTTTGAACGGCGTTGAGCTGTCGCCGCGTGCTGAACGGGCACAGGCGCTACTGGCGAACTGGCTGCCTGATCCGGTGGCCGACGCCGATAGCGCTCCGGCGCTGCTGTTCCAGCAGTGGTATCTGTCGCTGGCCGAGGAACTGTTCGCCGCTGACACCGGTGAGCTGTGGCCGCAGCTCGCAGGCCGTAGCTATCTGCTCAATCAGGCGCTGGATCACCTGATTCTGCGCGCGCCGGATTCGCCCTGGTGGCGCGGGGAGCGGTCGCTGCTGCTCGCGCGGAGCCTGGAGCGCGCGCTCGCGACGCTTGCCGGGAAACACGGTGATGATATGAGCCGCTGGCGCCTGGACGAGCAACTGCACGTGCGCCTGCGCCATGCGCTGGGAGACGCTGCGCCCGGCGCCGGGTGGTTGTTCAATGCCGCTGACGTGCCCTGGGCCGGCGGCCCCTCGACGGTCGGTCGCGCGCGCTACAGCTATGCGCGTCCCTTCGCTGTCGATGCCGCCGCCACCGTGCGCGTGGTTGCCGAGATGTCAAAACCGCCGCGTGTGCTGGCCATCATGCCTGGAGGACAATCCGGTCATCCGCTCAGTCCCTATTATGCCGACCAGTATCCCGGCTGGCTGGCAGGCGCGCTACTGCCGGTGTCGTCGCGTCCACCACAGCCAGCCGGGCAGGCTCTGGTCTTTCGGCCGCAGTAACGCTGGCGGCGCGGGATTTCATTAGTCAAAAACAATTGATTAAATAACCACAATCAAATTTAAATATCACAAGAATCGTTATACAGTGGTTCCGTCATACAGAACTGGCGCAGCCAAAAGGAGTGATACCATGCGAGAACGAGTACCCAATGTCGTGTTCAAGACCCGCGTACGTGACGAATCGGTAGAGGGAGACAACCCTTACCGCTGGCAGGATGCCAGCACCGCCGATCTGTTCGGTGGCAAGCGTGTGGTGGTGTTTTCCCTGCCCGGCGCCTTCACGCCGACCTGTTCGTCCAACCACCTGCCGCGCTACGACGAACTGTACGAGGAGTTCAAGGCCGAGGGTATCGACGAGATCATCTGCGTGTCGGTGAACGATGCGTTCGTGATGTTCCAGTGGGGCAAGCACATCGGCAACAAGAACATTTTTCTGCTGCCGGACGGCTCCGGCGAGTTCACGCGCAAGATGGGCATGCTGGTCGACAAAGCCAACCTCGGCTTCGGCATGCGCTCATGGCGCTACTCGATGCTGGTTGATGATGGCAACATCGAGAAGATGTTTATCGAGCCCGAGTTTGGCGACAATTGCCCGGTCGACCCTTTCGAAGTGTCGGATGCAGACACCATGCTCGCCTACATTCGGGGCAAAGAATCCGAGGGCGTTGCCAAGCCGTCGGTGGCTTTCGAGGGCTGATACGCTAGCCCTCGGGGCTGTCCGCGCCGGGTGCCGCCAGGGCCCCGGCGCGTCGCCCCAGTTCCTCGCGCAGGCGTTGATGGTCGGCGCGGCTGAGACGAATACGACGGGCGAAGAAAAACGCGACCAGCGCGAGCAGCGTGATGATGACGATGGTGAACCAGCCCAGCGACGACAGCGATTGCGCCGACACGTCGCCCGGCTGGCTGCCTGCCTGAATGCCGGAAAGTTGCACCACAATGCCCGCCACCAGTGAGCCCACGCCACTGGTGGTTTTGTTCACAAATGCGCTCGCCGCAAAGAAGACGCCTTCCTGCCGTTTGCCTGTGTCCCGTTCATGCTCATCGAGAATGTCCGCCAGCAGGGAGACGAAAAGAATCTGCAGGCTGGCGATGGAGAGTACCCCGATGATCGTGTTCAACCACTGCAGCGGGTA
>JAWKZK010000007.1:0-226151 GCA_041396005.1 Halioglobus sp. | reverse complement strand
GTCGGCGCCGGTATGCTGGGCCACTACCGGCACGTTGTTGCGTTCACCCCACACCTGCAACTGTTCCACCGCCGCGGCGCGGAAGGTATCGCCCGCTGCCAGCATCACCGAGTGCCCTGCGCCCATGAAGTGCTTGGCCAGCTTGCCGATGGTGGTGGTTTTGCCCACACCGTTGACGCCCACCATGAGGATGACGTAGGGCTTACCTCCGGAAATCGTCAGCGGCTGCTCACAGGGCGTTAACAGATCCAGCAGTTCCTGCTGCAGCGCCGACTGCAGGGCCGCCGGGTTGGTGAGCTCCTTGCGCGAGACGCGCTGGGTGAGGCGGCCGATGATCTCCAGCGTGGCGTCCACGCCCACGTCCGCCATCAGCAGTCGCGACTCCAGCTCTTCGAGCAGTTCCGCGTCAATCTCCTTGCGACCGAGAAACAGGTTGCCCATGCCCTGCACCAGGTTGTCACTGGTGCGACCGAGCCCCTTGCGCAGGCGGGCGAAAAAGCCTTGCTTGCTGTCTCCCGTAGCTGGCTCTGCGTTGGCTGGCTCTGCGACGGCTTGTTCCGCTGTCGCTTGCGCCGTCGCGGCTTGCTCGACTATCGGTTCAGCGGCGACATGCGTAGCGGGAAGGGGCGCCGACGCGGGCACGAGGTCTTCGCCTGCGGCGGCCGTCGGCGAATGCGGCGCCTCGTTCCCGGCGGAAGACGCCGTGGCCGAAGACTCATTATCTGCATCGGGCAGTCCCGTGGCGAGTTCATCAATGGCGTCAGCTGCCGGCGCGGCCTCTTCAGCAAGCGCCTTTTTCTTGCGTTTGAAAAATTTCATCTGCGTTCTGTTAGAGTGTGCGCAAACGGGCGTCTGCGAAGGCGCCTATCCTATCACCCTTTGTTTACAGCGACGAAATGGCGAGATCAGGCGCGCGCGGCGGCAGCGGTCAATTACGAATTATTGGCGGTGAGTGGCGCGGCCGACGGCTAAGATTCACACCCGCGCAGGGCCTGCGCCCCACCTCGGACAGAACGCGCGAAACCCTGTTTAACTGGCTGGCACCGATAATCCGCGATGCGATGTGTCTGGACCTGTTTGCCGGCAGCGGTGCCCTGGGACTGGAGGCTCTCTCGCGCGGCGCGGCGCACTGCGATTTTGTGGAACCCTCCCGGGAAGCCCTGGCCGGCATCCGTGGGCATCTCGCACTGCTGCAGGCAACCGGGCGCGGGCACTGCCACCAACACACCGCCGAGGCGTTTCTCAGCCGGGCGGATACACGCTACGACCTTGCCTTCATCGATCCGCCCTTCGGTCACGACATGGCAAGCACCGCCTGCCGCCAGCTTGCAGCGGCCGGTTTGCTCACCACAAAGGCCATGGTGTACGTGGAGACGGCCGCCTCGGAGCCGGTGCCCGAGGTGCCCGCCAACTGGCTGGTGCATCGCGAGAAAACGGCTGGCGGTGTGGCGTATCGCCTGTACACCGCAGGCACATGATCGGCGCCGCGTTGTCGCTCCCTGACAAATTGTTTACCATCCGCGCTCTTGTCGCCGCTACAGGCTATGGTCATGGCTACCAATTGTGTCATCTACCCCGGCACGTTCGATCCAATCACCAACGGACACGTGGATCTCACCGAACGCGCGGCGCGCTTGTTTGACACGGTGGTTGTCGCTATCGCCCATAGCGAGAAAAAGACGCCGCTGTTCTCGCTCGAGGAGCGGGTCGCGCTGTGCCGGTCCTCCCTAGATCATCTGGACAACGTGCAGGTGGAAGGCTTCAGCAATCTGCTGACCGACTTCGCGCAGAGCAGGGGAGCACGATGTGTCCTGCGCGGCCTGCGCGCGGTCGCGGATTTCGAATACGAGTTTCAGCTTGCCAACATGAACCGGGCCATCAACCCGGAATTCGAGAGCGTGTTTCTCACGCCGTCGGAGCACCTGTCGTATATCTCTTCATCGCTGGTGCGGGAAATTGCCGCGCTGCATGGCGACATCACCCCCTTTGTACCCGAGCAGGTCGCCCGGGCACTCAAGGAGAAATTCGCGTAACAGGCGGCGCGGCGGTACTCAGCTGTCGGTGGCTGCTGCGGCCGCGGCCTCTTTCTCGGCGGCTTCCGCTGCTTCCCTGGCTTTCATCTCGCGCGCCCACTCGATGTCTTTATCGGTGTAGCCGGTGTTGCGACAGCCGAGACAGCGCATGAAAGTGGTTTCCACCGGACCGGCGATCAGCGTATCGGCCGCCTCGCCAGCGTGCCCCGCGAGCAGCGTAAACGGCAGGCTCACCAGCCACGCTGCGGTGCCGCCCACCACCATGACCATGCCAATCGGTCGGGCAACCAGCAGGTCTCCCACCATGGCGAACTCGTTCGGACTTTCGTCGATTGCTTCCTGTGCCCAGAGTGTTTGCGGCAAAGCCATGCCGACAATAACCAGAGCTGCTGTGAGGCGTCGTGCGCCAGCGCTTATTTTCATCTTGCTACTCCCGGGTTTTGTACCCGCTTGATTCCCCTGTACGCACAAGTGTAGCCGCTTCAACGCTGACAGGTCACGCAGTAAACGCTGCTTCGCTGCCCCAGCCGCTTCTCCCGCAACGGGGTGGAACAGCGCCTGCAGGGCTGCCCCCCGCGACCATAAACCTGCAGCTGCTGGGCAAAGTACCCGGGTTTGCCGTCACCCCCCACGAAGTCGCGCAACGTAGTACCACCTTGGGTTATAGCCGAAGTAAGTACTTGCTTAATATTGGCGGCCAGGGTGTCGTAGCGCGCCAGGGACGTGCGCCCCGCAGCGCGATCGGGACGAATTCCGGAAAGAAACAGCGCTTCACTAGCGTAAATATTACCAACCCCCACAACCACTTTCCCATCCATGATGAAGGCCTTTATCGGGCCACGCCGGCCGCGCGAGCGCCGGTACAGGAGGCCGCCGTTGAAGTCATCCGCAAGCGGCTCAGGGCCGAGATGCTCCAGCAGGGGCACTGGCTCGCCCGGCGCCAGCCAGTGAAACGAGCCGAATCGCCGCGGGTCGTTGAAGCGTAAACACACGCCGCCTTCCAGCAGCAGGTCAATGTGGTCGTGGAGTTTGGGCGGCAGGGCAGGCGGCACCAGCCGCAGTGAGCCGGACATACCCAGATGGATCATCAGCGTACCGGCGGCGGTGTGCAGCAGCAGGTACTTGGCGCGCCGCCCCACGCGCTCGATCACCTGGCCTCGCAGGCGATCACCCAGATCCTCGGCCACCGGCCAGCGCAGTCGCGATTCGCGCACGATCACCGCCTGAACGGCGCGGCCCCGGCAGTGGGGTTCAATACCCCGGCGAGTGGTCTCTACTTCTGGTAATTCCGGCATGCAATCTGGGTACAGGATTGGCAGGCTGGCAGTTTAGCGCAGCCCGTAGACAAAAAACCCCGGTCAGTGCCGGGGTCTGGTGGTGCAACTGCTGAGAAAAGCCGATCGCTACTTGATCTTGCCTTCTTTATACATCACGTGCTTGCGCACCACCGGGTCGTACATCTTCTTTTCCAGCTTGTCCGGCGTCGTCCGCTTGTTCTTGTCGGTCGTGTAAAAGTGACCGGTACCGGCGGAGGAGTTCATTCTGATCTTGTCTCTCATGATCCTGTCCTCTAAACCTTTTCACCGCGTGCACGCATTTCGGTCAGCACTTGCTCAATGCCCTTCTTGTCGATAATGCGCATGCCTTTGCTGGAAACGCGCAGCGACACAAAGCGCTTTTCCGACTCCAGCCAGAAACGGTGCTGATGCAGATTCGGCAGGAACCGACGGCGTGTGCGGTTCTTCGCGTGTGATACGTTGTTCCCGGTTATGGGGCGCTTGCCCGTAACCTGACATACTCTCGCCATGACTGTAGACTCTCCCAAACACCGGGATTATTAAACACTAGGATGTGGCTGCGCCCCCGAAAACAGGGCACCTGCCGCGCAGAGCGCGACTTTATACCAGAGCACCCCTGCCTTGGCAAGCCGCATGCGATGGCCGGAGACCGCAGCACTTCCCTCGGGGCACCCTACAAAAGCCCCTCCTGGGCGAACGAATACTCGCGCCCGCTGCCGACGATGATGTGATCCAGCACGCGAATGTCCAACAGGCCGAGCGCTGCACACAGACGTTCGGTGATACGTTTGTCCGCGCTGCTGGGCTCGGCCACACCCGACGGGTGATTGTGGGCAAAGATCACCGCCGCCGCCCGGTTCTGCAGGGCGCGCACAGCCACCTCCCGCGGATACACCGCGGCGCCATCCAGCGTGCCGAAAAACAGGTCTTCGCAGCGCAACACGCGGTGCTGGCTGTCGAGGAACAGGCAGCAGAACACCTCGCGATTGCGGCTGCCGAGATGATGCTGCAGGAACCGGCGGGTCTGGGCAGGGCTTTCCAGCACGTCGCCGCTGCCAAGCTCTTGCATGGCCTGGCGCCGGGCCAGTTCCAGAGACGCACGCAGCTGCGCGTAACGCGCCGGGCCGACCCCGGTACACGCCAACAGCGCTGGCTGGCCCGCGCGGAGCAGGCCACCGATATCGCCGAACTGCGCCAGCAGGTTGCGGGCAAGCTCCAGCGCACTGCAGTTGTGATACCCGGTGCGCAACAACACCGCGAGCAGTTCCGCATCCGATAGGGCCTGGGCGCCATGTTCCAGGAGCCGTTCCCGCGGGCCCTCGCCGAGAGCCAGCCCTGCAATCGCCATATCGCTCCTCCTTGAGCGGCCGCCGAGCCAGTGTCAACCGGCGCAGTCGATGGTATCGTGCGCTATCTTCCCAAGTTGGGCGCGAGAATGGCACATCTTTTCAATCGCAATGTGCTGCTGGGCGTGAGCGGCGGCATCGCGGCGTATAAATCCGCTGAACTGGTGCGCCAGCTGGCGGAGCGAGGCGCCAGCGTGCGTGTGATCATGACCCACGGTGCCCGCGAATTCATCACGCCGCTGACCCTGCAGGCCCTGTCCGGCAACCCGGTGCACACAGAGTTGCTGGACAGCGAGGCCGAACTCGGCATGGGCCACATCGAGCTGGCACGCTGGGCCGATCTGCTGCTCGTTGCGCCGGCCACCGCCGACCTGCTGGCCCGCCTCAGCAGCGGCCGGGCGGATGACCTGCTGACCACCGTGGCGCTCGCTACCCCGGCGCCGCTGATGCTCGCGCCGGCCATGAACCAGCAGATGTGGCGCGATCCCGCCACCGCAGCGAATGTGGCCACGCTCACTGCACGGGGCGCCCACATGGTTGGCCCGGCTCAGGGAGTGCAGGCCTGCGGCGATGTCGGTCCCGGCAGGATGGAGGAGCCCGCCGCGATTGCCGCCGCCGCAGCGGCGTTGTTCAGCTCGGGCGCACTGGCCGGCAAGCGCGTGGTGATCACCGCAGGGCCGACACGCGAAGCGCTGGACCCGGTTCGCTTTCTGTCGAACCACAGTTCCGGAAAAATGGGCTTCGCGCTGGCCCGCGCGGCGGTAGAGGCGGGCGCCAGAACCACCCTGATCAGCGGCCCGGTGGCACTGGCGACGCCGGAGCACGTGTCCCGCGTGAACGTGGAAAGCGCGCAGGAGATGCTCGAGCAGGCACTCGCGCACCTCGACCAGTGCGATGTCTTCATTGCCTGCGCAGCGGTCGCGGACTACCGCCCGGATACAACGGCCGGACACAAAATAAAGAAGAGCGCCGAGGAGATGACCCTCAAGCTGGTGCGCAATCCCGATATCGTGTCGACGGTCGCGGCCGCCAGGCCTCGACCCTTTACCGTGGGGTTTGCTGCGGAAACGCAGGACGTTCTCTCCTATGCGCGCGAAAAACTCGAACGCAAGGGTCTCGACATGATCGTCGCCAACGACGTCTCCCACCGGGGCATCGGTTTCAACAGCGAAGAAAACGCCGCCACCGTGCTGTGGCCGACGGGTGAAGCGGTTCTCAAGCGCAGCACCAAGAACAGTATCGCGCGGCACATTATCCGGCTGCTGGCGGAGCGGCTCGCCGCAGACGCCTGAGGTCGCCCACAAATGGTAATTCTGCACACATTCTCCGTCCTCCGGCGAGAAAGTGGAGAAATCCGTAGTTGTGCATTTTAGTGCCGGCACCCTTGTAATATCATTTTTCGCAACCATCCGCGGACAAATGCCTTGAAACTCGCCATCAGAAAGCACAAGAAGGACGCCCCCACCGCCCCGGCCAACGGGAACGCTGGAGGAGCGAACGCGCCGCAGGGCATCACCGCCAAGGGCAATGCGCTGCGCAGCATCGGATCGACCGCCCTGATAGCGCTGTTGATTGCCATTGGACTCGGCTTTGCCTATTTGCTGCTGCTGCGCGAGCCCGCGCTACAGAAAAACCAGATTGATCGTGTCGCCCAATCGTTCGCCGAGCAGCAGGCCACCAACGTGCACAGCCTGTTTACGCGCCTCGAGGCGCGCGTGGTCAGCGCCGCCCAATCGCCACTGGCGTTGTCTGCCATCGCCAGCCGTTCCCAGGGCGATATCGCGTTGGTGGAAGAAGCCATGCTGGATTATTTCCCGGAAGTGGCCAGCCTGCGCATTATCCCGGTCGGTGACCTCGGCACGGCGGATTTCTCCGAGGGCAATCGCGGGTTGCGAAATCACATCGAGGTCGACCTGGTGCGTCGCGCCAGTGAAGATGAAGATACCCAGCCGGAGGCCTACCGGTTCGAGGACAGCTGGCTGACATCGCTTGCGGCACGCGTCACGCATCCGCGCATCACCAGCCGTCAGGCTGTGATCATCGTGACGCTGGACAATGCGCAGCTCTCCAGCCAGATGGCGTCCCTGTCGAGCAACGCGGGCCGGTTCAGCCTGGAACAGCAGCACATCACCGCCACCGGCAAGCCACGCTCAGACACCATCGCCGAAAGCGGCTCGGGTGACGCAACCCAGTACACGCACTACGCCGCCATACCTGACACCAACTGGCGCGTGGCGTTCACGCCATCCGACGCACTGCTGAACACGCTCGATATCTCGCAACAGCCGCTGCTCGCCGTGCTCGCGCTGGCGATACTGGCCGCGGCCGCGGCCATCGCCTTCATCCTCTTCCGCTTTCCGCTGGCGATGAACGCCGAACTGGGCAAGATCATCTCTGCGGCAGACCGCAAAACCCGGCTCGAGCTGGCCATTCCGGAACTGGTTACGATCGCCAAACAGCTGCGCCGGGCCACGCTGCGCGCCCTGCGCCAGAGCAACATCGCTCCCGCGCACCTGCCGGTGGCCGACGTTGAAACGCTTGAGCACGACAGCGCGGAGCTCACCAACCCGCTGTTCCAGACCAGCAACATGCTCGACCAGGAAGAGGAAACCCTGGACCTGGATATCGACCTGTCAGAGGAACGCGTGCAGACAGCTCGCAGCAGCGCGAGCGGCCTGCCGGAACATATCTTCCGGGCATACGATATCCGCGGGAATGCCACGTCAGAACTCACGGACGAACTGGTGACAAAAATCGGCCGTGCGATCGGTTCCATCGCGGGTGACATGGGTGAGCAGGCGATCATCGTGGGCTGCGATGGACGTACCTCCAGCCCGCGCATCAAGTCGGCCCTGATCAAGGCGCTCATGGAAACCGGGCGCGATGTGATCGATATCGGCCAGGTACCCACGCCGCTGATGTACTTCGCGACGCGGCATCTGGACTACCGTTCCGGCATCATGATTACCGGCAGCCATAACCCGGCGCCCGACAATGGCATGAAGATCGTGCTCAACCAGCACACCATCGCGGCGGGCGGTATCCAGGATCTGCGTGACCGGGTAGTGTCCGGCGATTTCACCAAAGGCAACGGGCGCATGATCCGCGAAGACATCGTGCAGGCCTATATCGAGGAAGTACTGCGCGATATCGCCATCGCCGTACCGCTGAAAGTGGTTATCGATGCCGGCAATGGCGTCACCGGCAATATCGCACCCGAGCTGTTCGAGGAACTGGGTTGTGAGGTCATCCCCTTGTACTGCACGGTTGACGGTTCTTTCCCGAATCACCCGCCGGACACCAGCAACGAGAAGAACCTGGCGGACTTGTCGCGAGCGGTGAAAGAACACAAAGCGGACTTCGGTGTGGCTTTCGATGGGGACGGCGATCGTCTGGCAGTGGTGACCTCCAGCGGCCGCATCGTGCGCTCCGACGTGCTGCTGATGCTCTACGCGCAGGATGTGGTGTCGCGCAACCCGGGGGCGGACGTGGTGTTCGATGTGAAGTGCAGCCGCAACCTCACCAAGCTGGTCACTGCCAACGGCGGCCGGCCTGTGTTGTGGAAAACGGGCCACGCCTTCATGAAAGAAAAAATGCTCGAAACCGGTGCGCTGCTGGGCGGCGAATTTTCCGGCCACATCTTCTTCGGCGAGCGCTGGTACGGCTTTGACGACGGCATGTATGCGGCTGCCCGGCTGGCGGAAATCCTGAGCACCCACGGCGACAGCCTCGATGACTGCATTGACAAGTTTCCCGCGACCGTCAACACTCCGGAAATCATCATTCCGGTCGACGAAGACTACAAGTTCAAGCTGATGAGCAAGATCATCAGCAGCGCAGACTTCTCCACCGGCAAGGTGAACACGCTGGACGGCATACGGGTGGATTTCAGCGACGGCTGGGGCCTGGTGCGGGCCTCCAACACGGTGGCGGCGCTCACCGCCCGCTTCGAGGCGGATACCGCAGAAAATCTCGAGATCATCCAGGAAGAGTTTCGCGCCCAGATAGGCCTGGTTGACCCAAAGATCCAGCTCAACTTTTAATCAGCCGCCGGTGCCGCCGGCGACGACACATACCCGGAAAATTCCATGTCTCTAGATCGCGCCGCGGCCTTGAATGTCGCCAGGGTTCTGACCGAAGCCCTGCCCTACATACAGCGTTTCACCGGCAAGACCCTGGTGGTCAAATTCGGCGGCAACGCCATGGTCGACCCCCAGCTGCACGAAAGCTTCGCCCGCGACATCGTGCTCATGAAGCTTGTCGGCATGAACCCGGTGGTGGTGCACGGCGGCGGCCCGCAGATCGGCGCGCTGCTGGAGAAGCTCAACATCAAGACCGAGTTCATCGATGGCATGCGCGTGACCGACGCAGAGACCATGGACGTGGTGGAGATGGTACTGGGAGGCAGCGTCAACAAGGAGATCGTTTCCTCCATCAATCGTAATGGCGGCAAGGCCCTGGGTGTCACCGGTAAAGACGGACAGCTTATTCGCGCCCGCAAACTCAAGGTGACCCGCTACAGCCCCGAGCTGAAAGCGCCGGAAATCATCGATATAGGCCATGTCGGCGAAGTGGACCAGATCGACACCTCGGTGCTGGACGTCATTCTCTCCAGCCATTTCATTCCGGTGATCGCACCCATCGGCGTGGGTGAAGATGGCAGCACCTACAACATCAACGCCGACCTGGTGGCCGGCAAGCTCGCCCAGGTTCTGCGCGCTGAAAAGCTCATGCTGCTGACCAACGTTGCCGGCCTGCTCGACAAGCAGGGCAACACGCTTACCGGGCTCACCACCCGGCAGGTGGATGAGCTGGTTGCCGATGGCACCATCAGCGGCGGCATGCTGCCGAAGATCGCCTGCGCACTCGATGCGGTGAAAGGCGGGGTGACCAGCGCGCATATCATCGACGGTCGCGTGCCGCATGCCGTGCTGCTGGAAACCTTTACCGACGACGGGCTGGGCACGCTGATCAGCAATCGCCGTTGAGAGCGGTCGCAAACCCGCCAAAGCGCATAAAAAGGCCTGCCATTTGCGATGGTCGTATTGCAGCCCGCCCGGGTAGCGGCTAGCATTACTGTCACTGTCATTCGATATGGATCGTCATGCCTCCAAGGAAGTCGCAACGACGCCAGCAGATTCTGGAAGCCCTTGCCCAGATGCTGGAGGCCAACCCGGGTGAGCGCATCACCACCGCGGGCCTCGCCAGGCAGGTTGGCGTATCCGAGGCGGCGCTCTACCGCCATTTCCCAAGCAAGTCCAAGATGTTCGAGGGCTTGATCGAGTTCATAGAAGACACCCTGTTCAGCCGCGTCAACCTGATCCTCACGGAGGAACAAACGGCGGCAACGCGTTGCGAGAAAATGCTGCTCCTCCTGCTGGCCTTCGCCGAGCGCAACCCGGGCATCACGCGTATCCTCACCGGCGATGCCCTCGCCGGCGAAACAGACCGGCTGCACCAGCGGGTGGCGCAGGTGTTCGATCGCTTTGAAACGCAGCTGAAACAGGTGATCCGCGAGGCGGAAGTACGCGAAGGCCTGCGCCCGGTCATTCCGTTGCCGGCGGCCGCAAACCTATTGATGAGTAGCGCGGAAGGGCGGATTTCGCAGTACGTGCGCAGCGGCTTCCAGCGTTCACCTACCGCTGACTGGAATACCCAGTGGGCGCTGCTGATAGACGGGTTCTTCCGGGAAGCGGTGACGCAGCCCGTGGGCAGCCAGGCCTCAACCTACGTCAGTCAGGGAAGCTAGGCCGCCCCATCTGCCAGGGCCCTCTGCAAAAAAGCAGGCCCGGACACCCCACAATCGCTGGACGCGCTGCCTTACGGGTTCTTCTGGCGCAGCGTGCGCCGCAGCTCCACCACTTCCAGCAACTGTTCAAAGCGCTCTATATCTGTCTGGTAAGCGGCAGAGACGTCCTCGATTTCTCGCTTGCGGTCGGCGATCGCGCGCTCGGTGGCGCCAATCTCTTCCTGCAACTCCTCGATCGCGCGCAGTCTCGCCATATCCACCTGCCTGCCGGAGCGCTCGATGTCCGCCGCTTCGGCCTGGTAGTTCTCGATCTTCTGCTTGAGTGATCGGCGGTTGCCTTTCAGGATGCTCAGCCGGATTCGCAGGTTGCTCAGGGCCCGCTCGCGCGCTGCCTCGATATCCGCCACGGTGCTGTAGCGCAGCATGAGCGATTCATCCCACTGTCGCAGCCGTTCCTGCTCGGCACGGGCGGCTTCCTCCAGCTTCTTCTGTGCATCGGCGGCCTTTTTCTCTTCTTCGGTCAGTTCACGCGGCACCACCCGGATCACCATGCCCTCGTCGTTGAGCACTTCGTAGCCTTTACCAACGTACTCCGCGGGCACCTGGTAATCCACCACCACGTTGCCCTGATCGTTGCGATAGCGATAGAGCTCCCTGGCCTCGAGCAGCGGGGCAAACGCGAGCAGACACACGAGCGACAACGCCCAGGCGGGCGCACTTGCGAACTTGCTGGGCACGGTATTCATGAGCGCAAATATATGTCGTGGCCGAATCCGGTACAAGTCGGGCGCTCAGACGCCATATTGTTGCCGATACTCGCGCATCCGCTGTAAATCCTGCTGTGCATCCGTGCCCCCCGTTTCCAGATACTCGATAATGTCGTTCATCCGCACAATCCCGTACACCGGCGCACCAAAACTGCGCTGTACTTCCTGCACCGCAGACAGCGCCCCTTCGCCCCGCTCCTGCCTGTCAAGACCTACAACCACGCCGGCCAGCTCCGCACCCGCCGCCGCTATCATGGCGATGACTTCACGCACCGCGGTGCCCGCGGTAATCACATCGTCGATGATGAGTACTCTACCGGTCAATGGGGCGCCTACCAACACACCGCCCTCGCCATGCGTCTTGGCTTCCTTGCGATTGTAGGCAAAGGCGACGTCCATGCCGTGATGGTCGGCCAAGGCAACAGCCGTTGCCGCCGCCAGCGGAATACCCTTATAGGCGGGCCCGAGCAGCACGTCGAATCCCACTCCGGATTCCACTATGCGGCTGGCGTAACAGCGCCCGAGTTCCGCCAGCGCGCGGCCCGTCGCGAAGGCGCCCGCGTTGAAAAAGTAAGGGCTTACGCGGCCTGACTTGAGCGTGAATTCACCGAACCTGAGCACGTCGTGCTCGCGCGCCAGATGAATGAAATCTGTTTGATAGGGCTGCATGATGACGTCTCGTACTGCAAGCAGGCATTGTATTTGCCGGTTTTGCCGATAGAATACCCAATTCTGACCGGCACCGCTCTCCACTCATGGACTCGCAGGAGGATTCCGCGCCATTATTTTTTGCGGGGAACGCCTCGACATCAGGTAGTGGATGGATCAGGACAGCGGGCACCTGCAACGGTGTTCCAGACGCCTGCCACCTGCTTACAGGGTGGGCCAAGCCGGTTCGCCCTGACAAATAATACACGCTCTCTGACAAAGGGGCTATGAATGAGAATCATCAGTTTCAGTGCCGACGGCCTGCAAGACGCCGCGGGCAAGGGCTTTTACGATTGGCTCGACGATCAGGACGCAGACTTTGTGTGCATCCAGGATCTGCGCTGCTCGGAGTATGACCTGCAGGACAACCTGTACTTCCCCAGTCAGTACAACGCCTACTTCTTCGATGATATCGACGGCAAAGCCAACGGCGTGGCCATTTACTGCCGGCAACTCCCGAAGGCCATCATGACCGGACTGGGCTTCGCCGATTTCGACATGGAAGGTCGTTACATTCAGGCCGACTACGAGAACCTGAGCGTGGCGTGTTTGCTCGCACCCGCCGCGGAACCCGGCAACGCAGCGCAACAGGAGCGCAAGAATGCCTTTTTCGCGCAGTTCGGCGCGCACCTGCAGAAGGTTCGCAACAAGCGTCGCGAGTTTATTATCTGCGGCAACTGGCAGATCGCTCACAGCGCCGCAGACGTCCAGGATACCGAGCGCAACAGCACCGTATCAGGATTCCTCGCGGAAGAGCGGCAGTGGATGAACGAGCTTCTGGAATCCGGCTACGTCGACGCGTTCCGGGAAATTAACTCCGACCACGATGAATTCAGCTGGTGGCCCGACGGCAACCGCGAGCAGAACGGCTGGCGCACCGACTTCCATATCGTTTCCCAGGGGCTGCGCTATGCGGTGGACTATGGCGCGATCTACAAAACACGCGAATTCTCAAGCCATGCGCCGGTGATCATGGACTACGACGTGGAGCTATAACGACGGTCGTGCTGCCGAGCAACCCCTGCATTCGCCACCCCCCCGTCTTAACCCTCAGCCAATGCCGCCTTCTGTTTCGCCACCAGTTCGGTAATGCCCTCTGACGCCAGGCCCAGCATGCTGTCCAGCTCCTCGCGGGAGAAGGGCGCACCCTCCGCCGTGCCCTGCACCTCGATGAAACCGCCCGACTCGCCCATGATCACGTTCATGTCGGTATCCGCCGAGGCATCCTCAGGGTAATCCAGGTCCAGCACCGCTACCCCGTTGTACACGCCCACCGAGACGGAGGCCACCATCTGTACCAGCGGGTCTTGCGCAATGAGCTTTTCGCGCTGCAGGTGATTGATGGCATCCACCAGCGCGACGCAGGCGCCGGTAATCGAGGCGGTACGCGTACCGCCGTCGGCCTGAATCACATCACAATCGATGGTGATGGTGTACTCACCCAGCCGTGAAAGGTCGACCGCCGCGCGCAGGGACCGCCCGATCAGGCGCTGGATTTCTACCGTGCGCCCACCCTGTTTCCCGCGCGCTGCCTCACGCCCCATGCGCGTGCCGGTTGAGCGCGGCAGCATGCCGTACTCCGCCGTGACCCAGCCGCGCCCTTCGCCGCGCATGAAGCGCGGTACGCCGCCCTCGATCGAGGCGGTACAGATAACCCGCGTATCGCCGAAACAGACCAGCACCGAGCCCTCCGCGTGCCGCGTGAAATGGCGGGTAATGCTGATCTCGCGTAGCTGGTTTGGCGCGCGGCCGCTGGGTCGCTGCATGATACTGCCTCGTGGTTGAAAAACCCGCAGTATACGCGAGCCTGGAGCGCATCGCAGGGCCGGCCCTCAACTGTCGGCACCCGGGACAAGCTGCTACACTCGCAGCCTTTACCGCGTTACAGGTGGGCTACGTGCCAGGCATTCAGAGCATGACGGCATTCGCGCGAGAGAGCATGCAGACTTCGGCGGGCATGCTCACGGTGGAATTGCGTTCAGTGAACCATCGCTTTCTCGACTGCAGCTTCAAGATTCCCGATTCGCTGCGCGCACTGGAGCCACGCCTGCGCGAGCAGATGGCTAAGGCCCTGGCGCGCGGTAAAGTGGATTGCCTGGTGCGATTGCAACAACAGCCTACAGATTTCGGCGAGTCCGTGGTCGATGAACAGCGGCTCGCGGATCTGCTGGAAGCCGCCCAACACGTGGCGCAGCTCACCGGCAACCATGCGCCCCCGGATCCGCTGCAGGTGCTGCAGTTTCCAGGCATTTACACTGCGTCCGAAGCATCCGAGGATTCACTCATGGAAGCCGCCTCGGAACTCTTCACGCGCACGCTGAAGAACCTCCGCGATTCGCGCAGCCGCGAAGGCGAGAAGCTGACAGCGCTGGTACAGGATCGCCTCGACCAGGTGGCGGTGCAGGTGCAGGCAACGCGGGAGGTGCTACCCGGGATCATGCAGGCGCAACGCCAGCGGATCCTGGATCGCATCGCCGAACTGGATATCGAGGTAGATCAGGGACGCCTGGAGCAGGAGCTGGTTTACCTGGCACAGCGCGCCGATGTCGACGAAGAACTGGATCGGCTGGAAACACACATCGGCGAGGTTGAGCGCACGCTGAAGAAGGGTGGGCCCTGCGGCCGGCGGCTGGATTTCCTGATGCAGGAGCTGAACCGTGAGGCCAACACCCTCTCCTCGAAATCCCAGTCATCGGGTACCACCCTGAGCGCGGTAGAGCTCAAGGTGTTGATTGAGCAGATGCGCGAACAGATTCAGAATATCGAGTAACGCTACCGAGCGGGCACGGAACACACACTATGAGCAGCACAGGCACCCTGTACACCGTATCGGCACCTTCGGGGGCGGGTAAAACCAGCCTGGTGAATGCCCTGGTTACGCGGCGCGAGGGCCTGCGGGTGTCCGTATCGCACACCACGCGCGCCCTCCGCCCGGGTGAGCGCGACGGTGTGAATTATCACTTCATCGCCGAGGCGGACTTTCTCGCTATGCTGGAGCGCTCGGAGTTTCTCGAACATGCGCGGGTGTTTGACAATCTCTACGGCACCTCCGGCGTATGGGTCAGGGAACAGTTGGAAGCAGGCGTCGACGTCGTGCTGGAAATCGACTGGCAGGGCGCGCGCCAGGTCAAACGTGTACTCCCCGAGACCCGCGCCATCTTTATTCTGCCGCCCTCGCGCGACACGCTGGTAGAAAGGCTCACCGCGCGCGGGCAGGACGAGCCAGCCACCATCTCGCGCCGCATGAGCCAGGCCATCGAAGACATGTCGCATTACGTTGAAAGCGATTACCTGGTGGTCAATGACGATTTCGAACGTGCCCTGGCGGAGCTTGAATCCATCGTCAGCGCCGAACGCTCGCGTACCGGCCAGCAAAGTGTGCGCCTCGCCCGGCTTCTCGGCGAACTGCTGCAGCCCTGACAGGAGCGTCTGTAGCCGGCCGCCCGGTGGTGTTATTCCACTGGACGACTACCCGGTACTTCACGCTATAATTTAGGGTTCGTTAAGGGGGCAGGTTAAGGTCGCGCAGGATCAGGCCGCCCGGACTCGCCCCGACCCCGATTAACCCGCGCACAGAGCCCCGGCATCCGGCGCATCACACATGGGAAGACCACAAGCATGGCACGCGTAACCGTAGAAGATTGCCTGGACCACGTAGCAAACCGTTTTGAGCTGGTGATGATTGCCAGCAAGCGCGCCCGCCAGCTCGCCACCGGCGGTAAGGATCCGATGGTGCTGGAAGAATCGGACAAGCCCACGGTGGTGGCCCTGCGCGAAATCGCCGAGGGGCTGGTGAGCGAAGACATCCTCAATCGCGAAGACGAGATGGATGCCGAAGACGAGCTCGCCGAAGTCATGGAATCGAGCGACGCACTGTAAATTCCCATGGGCATCGCCGCGCGTTTGTGACGCACAACACCATGCAGACCATCGATGCCCTCGACAACACCCTGCGCACCTACCTCCGGCCCGAGCAGGCCAATCACGTAAAACGCGCCTACTACTTCGCCGAACAGGCCCACTACGGACAGCGTCGCCGCAGTGGAGAGCCCTATGTGACCCATCCGCTGGCCGTTGCCGGCATCCTCGCCGACATGCACATGGATCACCAGAGCCTGGCGGCGGCCATGCTGCACGACGTTATCGAAGATACTGGCATCGACAAATCCGCCATCGGCGAACAGTTTGGCTCCACAGTCGCCGACCTGGTGGACGGCGTGAGCAAGCTCACGCAGATGGAATTTGAGTCGCTGGAAGAAAAGCAGGCCGAGAACTTCCAGAAGATGGCGCTGGCCATGGCGCGCGATATCCGCGTCATTCTTGTGAAGCTGGCGGACCGGCTGCACAACATGCGCACCCTCGGTGTGCTCAATACGAGCAAGGCCCGACGTATCGCCCGGGAAACACTGGAAATTTACGCGCCGATCGCCATGCGCCTGGGCATGAACAATGTGCGTATGGAGTTTGAGGATCTCGGTTTCAGCGCGCTGTACCCCATGCGCGCGCGGCGCATCGCCGCGGCAATCCGCCAGGCGCGCGGCAACCGCAACGAGCTGGTGGAGAAGATCCGCAGCCAGATTCAGGCGGCCCTGGAACAGGAGGGCCACGAAGTGGCGGTGGTGGGCCGCGAGAAGCACCTGTACAGCATCTATCGAAAGATGAAGTCCAAGCGCAAATCATTCTCTGAAATCATGGATATCTACGCGTTCCGGATCATCGTCGACAGCGTGGATACCTGCTATCGCGTACTCGGATGCGTGCACAGCCTGTATAAACCGGTGCCGGGGGAGTTCAAGGACTACATCGCCATTCCCAAGGCCAACGGCTACCAGTCCCTACACTCGGTGCTCATGGGCATGCACGGCGTGCCCATTGAAGTACAGATCCGCACCCGGGAAATGGAAGACATGGCCAATAACGGCATCGCGGCGCACTGGCTGTACAAAAGCGATGGGCAATCGACCAACGGCAGTCATGCGCGGGCCCGTGAGTGGGTGCAGGGCCTGCTGGAGATGCAGCAGCGCGCCGGGGACTCGCTGGAATTCATTGAAAGCGTGAAGATCGACCTGTTCCCGGACGAGATTTACGTGTTCACACCCAAGGGACGTATTCTCGAGTTGCCACGCGGCGCCACCGCCGTGGATTTCGCCTACGCGGTACACACCGACGTGGGCAATAGCTGTGTGGCCTGCCGCATCAATCGTCGCCTGGCTCCGCTGTCGGAACCGCTGGAGAGTGGCCAGACGGTCGAAATCCTCACCTCTGCGGGCGCTCGTCCCAATCCCTCGTGGCTGGACTACGCCGTTACCGCCAAAGCGCGCTCCAACATTCATCACTTCCTGAAGAACCAGACACGGGACGATTCTGTGGCTCTCGGGCGAACCCTGCTGCAGAAGAGCCTCGCAAGCTTTGGCAGCAGCCTGGAGCAGCTCCCCGAGGACGATCTCGGCGCGTTCCTGTTACAGCACCACTACCAGCAGTTGGACGATCTGCTGGTGGACGTAGCCCGCGGCAACCGCCTGCCCACCATCACCGCGCAGCAGTTGTTGAGTGAACTCGATGCCAGCCCGCAACAGGAACGCGACAATCTCCCCGTGGCCATCTGCGGCACCGAGGGGTTCATGGTCAGCTACGCCCGCTGTTGTCACCCCATCCCCGGCGACGCCATCGAGGGCTACCTGAGCTCCGAGAAGGGCGTGGTGGTGCACCGCGAGGAATGCAACAATCTGGCTGACAAGCGCGAAACCTCGGAGCGCCTGGTCGCCCTGCGCTGGGATGAGGAAGTGGTCGGCGAATACCTTGTGGATCTGCGCGTGGAGGTAGAAAACCGTCGCGGCATGATTGCGGTGATCGCCACGCGCATCAACAGCATGGGCGTGAATATCGAAAAGATCTCCACCGACAGCAAGGATTACCAGTTCACCTACGTCAATATGGAAATGCTGGTACAGAATCGCGTGCATCTCGCACGCATCATGAAGCGCCTGCGCAGCATTAATCATGTGCGCAAGGTAACACGCACCAAACACTGAGCGGCCGTGAACCCGGCCGAACTTCGGAGGCACGCTTGAGCAACCGCGCCGTTATATCCACGCCCTCCGCCCCCGAGGCGATCGGGCCCTACTCACAGGCCGTCAAGGTCGGCAACACCGTATGGCTTTCCGGGCAGATTCCGCTCGAGCCGGAGAGCGGGGAGCTGGTGGCGGGCGACATTCGCGCCCAGGCCACGCGCGTGTTCGAGAACCTGGCAGCGGTTGCCGAAGCTGCCGGCGGCAGCCTCAATCATGCAGTGAAGATCAATATCTCTCTGATCGACCTGGCGGACTTCGCGGCGGTCAACGAGGTCATGACGGCATTTGTGAAGGAACCCTACCCCGCCAGGGCCTGTGTGCAGGTTGCCGCGCTACCGCGCGGTGCCGCCATTGAGGTTGAGGCCATCCTCGCCCTGTAACCCCAGCAGAGCGCCATAACCGCTGCGGTAATCCGGGTATTTCAGCGTAAACCCGCTGGCGCGCAGCGCCTTGTTGGCGCAGCGCTTGTGGCCCGCGCTGTTGTGCCTGATGGGCTCGGCAAGGCTCGCACCGGCGCCCACTGCCACACCCAGCTTTTCGGCCAGCCAGGACTCCACCTCGTAGCGCGGTGCGGGGTTGTTATCCACGCCGATGTAAACGCTCTCCAGCGCCTCGCCCGCCGCCACGCCTGCCAGCAGATGCTCGATGAAACCGGAGCAGTCCTCGCGGTGAATGCGGTTGGTGTAACTCAGGGGGAGTGGGGGACAGATCTCGCCGCGGCTGATACGCGCCAGCAAACGCCCGCCAGGTATTCCGTAGATTCCACCAAAACGCACCACGGACGCCGAATGCCCGCTGTCCAGCAACAGCGCCTCGGCCGCGATAATCGCCTGCGCCCACTCATCCTCCGTGGTCAGCGGACTCTGCTCATCCACCCAGCCGCCGTCTCGCTCGGCGAACACCCGCGTGCTGCTCGACATGATGATGTGTCGCGGCCGGTGCGCGCCCAGGCCCTGCAACAGGTTCTGCATGGCGGCGTAAAACCCAGTCCGGTATCCCGCCGCCGAGCGATCAAACGGGTTGAAGATAGCGACCACGCAATCCGGCGCGAGCGACGCAGCAAAATCCAGGCTGCCGGGTTGGGTATAATCTGCCGCGTGCGCGGTGAAGACCGCTGGCAGTTTCGCGGTATCGCGCCGCACGCCGGTCACTTCCCAGCCCTGCTGCTGTAAGTTGAGGCCTGCGCGAATACCAATATCACCGCAGCCAACCATCAATACCGACAGACCCTTCATAAACGTATCACTCACTGGTTACACTATGATCACCGTCACCACACGATCACCAACATGACCCTAACAGAACTGCGCTACCTTGTGGCGCTTTCCGAGACCGGCCATTTTCGCAAGGCCGCGGAGCAATGCAACGTCAGCCAGCCGACGCTCAGTATCGCCATCAAGAAACTCGAATCGGAACTCGGCATCAGCCTGTTTGAACGCTCTCGCCACCAGGTGACCACCACACCCACCGGCGAGCGCGTGGTCGAACAGGCGCGCACCGTGTTGCAGGAAACGCAGAACCTGCTGCAGCTTGCCGAGCTGGGGAAAGATCCGCTCGGCAGTATGTTGTCGGTAGGCGCCATCCATACGGTGGGGCCTTACCTCTTCCCGAGACTGGTGAGCGCCCTGCAGGCGCTGGCGCCGAACATGCCGCTGTTCATCGAGGAGAACTACACCGCCAACCTGCGCGGCAGGCTGACGCGCGGCGAACTGGACGCGGTGTTCGTGGCGCTGCCTTTTACCGAAACCGATGTGGTGACCAAACGGGTCTACGATGAGGAGTTTATGGTGGTGCTGCCTGCGGGCCACGCACTTGCAGCGAACAAGCGCATCGACCCTGCGGAGCTGGCCCGGCACCGGGTGCTGCTGCTGGGTGAAGGGCATTGCTTCCGCGACCAGGTCCTGGACGCCTGTCCCGGCCTGCAACAGGCGATACGCGACGATCACGGGCAAGGTCATGCCGTGGTGGAAGGCGGCTCCCTGGAAACCCTGAAGCACATGGTAGCCAGCGGCCTCGGCATTACCGTACTACCGGGATCCGCTGCGACCGTGGCCAGCTACGGCGAGCAGACGCTGGTCGTGCGGCCCTTTACACGACCGGCCCCGACGCGCACGATCGCGCTGGCGTGGCGGGCCAGCTATCCACGCCACGAGGCGATCGACATCCTTGCCCGCGCCGTCAAGCCCGGCTAGCCCGCGCGTGGAGGGTATCAACCGGATTGCAGTGCGGGAACTGCGAGGCGTTGGCCCGAAACTCGCCAATACGCTGGCCGACTACGGCATACGGCATGTGGAAGACCTGCTTTTTCACCTGCCCATGCGCTACCAGGATCGCACCCGTATCACCCCCATCGCCGCCGCTCGCGAAGGCTCGGACGTCGTGATTGAGGGCGAAGTGCGCGCCGCGGATGTCGCCTTCGGCCGCAGGCGCAGCCTGGTGGCCAGGCTGCAGGACGGCTCCGGCACGCTCACCCTGCGCTTTTTTCATTTTTCGGCCGCGCAGAAAAACAACCTGCAGGCCGGCACGCGGCTGCGCTGCTTTGGCCAGGTACGGCGCGGCAGTTCTGGCCTCGAAATGTACCATCCGGAGTATCAGCATCTCGCCGCCGGCGAGGCCCCGGTAGAGGAGGCTCTGACGCCCATCTATCCCACCACTGCGGGAATCAGCCAGAATCAGTGGCGTAGCCTGTGCACACAGGCGCTCACACGCCTGCGAGGTGCTCAGGTGGAGGAGCTGCTGCCGCCATCGCGGGCCTTCCCGTATGACCTCGCCGAGGCGCTGCACTACCTGCATGCACCGCCGCCCGATGCGCCGCTGGCGCTGCTGAGCGAAGGTGAGCACCCCGCCCAGTTGAGGCTCGCGCTGGAAGAGCTGGTGGCACATAACCTCTCATTGCTGCGCCTGCGCGAACAACACCAGCGCGACGGTGCTCCACGGCTACCGCTCAGGCAACAGGTACTGGAGTCGTTTCTCGACTCGCTGCCGTTTGTCGCAACGGCCGCACAGCGCCGGGTGCTGTCCGAGGTGGCTGCGGACCTCGCGCAAGCGGCCCCCATGTTGCGGCTGGTGCAGGGCGATGTGGGTTCGGGTAAAACCCTGATCGCCGCGGGCGCCGCGCTCGCCGCTATCGACAACGGCTTTCAGGTGGCGCTGATGGCGCCCACCGAACTGCTGGCCGAGCAGCATCGGCAGAATTTTCAGGCGTGGTTTGCAGCGCTGGGCATTTCCATCGAATGGCTGAGCGGTCGCCTGCGGGGCGCAAAGCGCAGCGCCGCCCTGGCGCGCCTCGCCTCGGGGGAAGCCCGCATGGCGATCGGCACCCACGCTCTGTTCCAGGAGGACGTGCACTTCGCGCGACTGGGTCTAGTAGTGGTGGACGAACAGCACCGTTTCGGGGTGCACCAACGCCTGACACTGACGGAAAAAGGTACGTCGGGCGGACGGCCGCATCAACTGGTGATGACCGCCACGCCCATACCGCGCACCTTGTCGATGGTGGCCTATGCCGATCTCGACTGTTCGGTCATTGACGAACTGCCGCCAGGGCGCACTCCGGTGACTACGGTACTCATCGACAACAGCCGGCGGGACGAGGTGGTTGCCCGGGTGGCGGCGGCCTGCGCTGCCGGGCGCCAGGCGTACTGGGTGTGCACGCTCATCGAGGAAAGCGACGCACTGCAGGCGCAGGCCGCGGAAGCCACCGCAGAGGAATTGCGCAGCGCCCTGCCGCAGCTCACGGTTGGCCTGATTCACGGGCGTATGAAGCCCGCTGACAAAACGCAGGTCATGCTCGACTTCAAGGCCGGCAACCTCGCATTGCTGGTGGCAACGACAGTGATCGAAGTGGGCGTGGACGTGCCCAACGCCAGCCTGATGATTATCGAGAACCCGGAGCGTCTGGGGCTGGCTCAGCTGCACCAGTTGCGCGGGCGGGTCGGCCGCGGATCCGAGGCCAGTCACTGCGTGCTGTTATACCAGACACCGCTGTCGAACAGCGGAAAACAGCGCCTGACCGCGATGCGCGAAAGTAACGATGGTTTCGTGATTGCCGAAAAAGATCTGGCGCTGCGCGGGCCCGGCGAGGTACTGGGTACACGGCAAACGGGGCTGATGGAATTTCGTATTGCCGAACTGCCCCGCCACAGCCCGCTGCTGCCCGAAGTACAGGCCATGGCGGGCTACCTGCGGGCGGAACACCCGGAGCGGGTTGATGCGTTGATCAGACGCTGGGCCGGCGGCCGCGAGCGATTCGCGAAAGTATGATCGCGAGGGCCTGCTCGGCCCCCGCAACCTGGCATGTCAGCCCAGGATAGCCGGCAGCTCTTTCTGCAACGCGAGTTTCTGCTTGGTGGCATCGCCGGTGAGCGCAAAACCCAGCAGCTCGCCGCCGGCATCGCGAAACTCCGCCTTGACGCTATTGCCGTCCTGCTCGATGGTCCACTCGCCCGGGGCGCCAGGCGCTGCTGGTGCCACCACGACCGGGCAGGCCGGCGTCTTGATCGTGACCGGCATGGCCGGGTAGCTGACAGCCGTCGGCTCGCCCGCGAGTGTCTTGCCAAGCGCTTTGGCGGCCGCCATGAGGGGCGCCACGTAAACCAGCACATGCCCTTCAACCTCGGCACAATCGCCCATGGCGTACACATTCGGCGCACTGGTTTCCAGCATACGATTGGTAACGATCCCGCGATTGACGGCGAGACCACTGGCCGCCGCCAGCTCGGTGCGCGGCCGCACGCCAACGGCGGACACGACGATATCCGCCTCAATCGTCTCGCCGTTGTTCAGGGTGACTGCAACGCCGTCGCCAGACGTGTTCACTTCCGTCACCAACGGACCAAAGTGGAAGCGTGCGCCTTTTTCCTCCAGCGCCGCCTGTACAGCCTTGCCCGCGGCCTCCGGCAGCAGCGTTGGCAGGCAGTAGCCGAGCGGGTCAACCGCCTCTACCGCGAAGCCGCCATTGAGCAGGTCGTTGGTAAACTCGCAACCGATCAGGCCGCCGCCGATGATACACACCTTCTTAACGGCATTTTTTTCGATAGCGGCTCGAAAATCCGCGTAGTCGGCCAGGTCGTTCACCGAGTATACGAGCTCTAGCGCATCGCCCTTGATCGGTGGGCGGATGACCTCGGCACCTACCGCCAGTACCAGCTTGCCGTAGTGCACCGCACTCTGGGCGTCGCCCACCTTGATAAGCTGGTTGACCGTGTCGATCTCGTTCACCTTGGTCATGGTCCACACGCTGGCCTTGAGCTGACGCGCCATGCTGCCGGCGTCCAGCTGCGCGAGATCATTCGCGCTGGTGTCCTTGGTGTAGCCGGTGGACAGCATCGGCTTGGAGTAGGAGCGGCCGTCGTCCGCGGTAATCAGGATAAGGGGTGTCTCGGTATCGTGTTTGCGAAACTCCTTGGCCAGCCCGTAACCGGCCAGACCGGTGCCGAGAATCACGACCGGCGCATGCACCTTGTCGACGACCGGTTCTTCGTGGTGCGGCGTATCATCGACAGGGGCCTCCTCCAGGAGCTCAAAATCTTCTTTGCCCACGCCGCAGTCAGGACACAGCCAGTCTTCGGGCACATCTTCCCATTTCGTTCCCGGTGCGATGCCATCATCGGGCCAACCCTCTTTTTCATCGTAGATCAGGCCGCAGACAATGCATTCCCACTTGCTCATGGTAGTTCACTCCACTAGTACTGGTGTTCCCGATGACTCCGGGCGAGCACGATAACGCGCCAACGGGGGCCACAAACGGCCGAACGGGGGACAAAATTTGAGACGCAACACTATAGAGTTGCTGCACAATTGTGCAAGGATTTTCTGGCGCACGGCCAGTGGCGCACGGCGAGTGGCGCACGGCCAGTGGCGCGGGCAGCAGTGAGCAGCGAACCACCGGGCTTGCATGCCGCACGTCGATCAAGCATCCTCGCGACGTTTAGGCAGGAGTCTCGCGTTTGCGCCCCACCCACCCCCACAGCGAAGCCGGTAAGCGCAGCGCTCGGCAGCCCCTGAACCTCCAGCCACGGCGCATTTCCCAAGAGCCTCGCTGGCGCGCGCAAGCACTTTTTGCCGGTGCAGCACTCCCGCTGGACTGCCGCCACTGGTTGCTGGATGACGGCTCCCTGACCGCGCGTTTGACGGCCCTCGGGAAGGGCAAATTTCGCGTGCAACGCCTCTCGCAGGGCTGGGGCGTGCCGCTGATGTCCAGAGCGGCGCCTGCTGGAGGACACCGCCGCGCCAGCGTGCGCTGGTGCGCGAGGTTGCGCTGTGGCTCGGAGACCAGCCCGTGGTGTATGCGCGCAGCGTGTTTCCTGTGAGCAGTCTCACCGGCGGCCTGACACACCTGCGCAGGCTGCAGAACACCTCTCCGGGGCCATTCTGTTTAGCGATCCCGCGATGCGACGCTCGCCTTTCGAGCTGACACAGATGCCCGGCAACAGCGATTACCTGCACCCGCAACTCCGCCAGGACGCGCCCGCCTGGGGCCGACGCTCCCGTTTCGATATCAGCGGCAAGGCGCTACTTGTCAGTGAAGTGTTCCTGGAAGCCTTCACGCCATGGCCGGCAGGCCTCAGCTTGCCACGCAGCCAGCGCGGACGGGTAAGCACTGCAATTCTGCCGGCAACGCAGTAAGCTACCGGTTTCACCCCGGACAGCCCTGCGTCAATGGATCGCCCTTCACGGCTCACAGCCTATTTGCAGCTCATTCGCTTCGACCGGCCGATCGGCACGCTCCTGCTGCTCTGGCCGACGCTCTGGGCACTGTGGATTGCGGCTGGGGGCGTGCCGGATTACGCGCTGCTGGCCATTTTCACCGCAGGCACTTTCCTGATGCGATCGGCCGGCTGCATCATCAACGACTTTGCCGACCGACACCTGGACGGCGGGGTGGCGCGCACCCAGGGGCGACCCCTGGTCATCGGGACGGTAAGTGAACGTGAGGCACTGCTGTTGTTCTCGGGGCTGCTGCTGGCGGCGTTTATCCTGGTGCTGTTCACCAATCACCTCACACTGCAGTTATCGGTCGCCGCCGTTGCGCTGGCCTCCACCTATCCGTTCATGAAGCGCTTCACCCACATGCCGCAGTTCGTACTCGGCGCGGCTTTTTCCTGGAGCATTCCCATGGCGTTCGCCGCGCAGCGTGGCGCGCTGCCGCCCGCGCTGTGGCTGCTGTACGCGGGTAACCTGCTGTGGACCATGGCCTACGACACCAAGTACGCCATGGTCGATCGCGAAGACGATCTCAAGGTAGGCATTAAATCCAGTGCCATTCTGTTTGGCCGGCACGACCGGTTGATCGTGGGCGCTCTGCAGGCAGGCTGTCTGCTGTGCCTGTACATGGCGGGGCTGGCGTTTGAGCTTGGCACGGTGTATCAGCTGTCGCTGGCCGCTGCCGCGGCCTTGTTCGCCTACCAGCAATACCTGATACGCACGCGTGACCGCCAGGCCTGCTTTCGGGCCTTCCTGCACAACAACTGGGTTGGCATGACGATTTTCGCGGGCATCGCACTACACTACGCCTCTGTTGGCGGCGGTTGAACAGCATGTCGACTCAACCTGCCAGAGACGCCATCAGCGCCGAATTTATCACCAGCCTCTCAGATATCAGCGCGGCCGACTGGAACGGCCTTGCGGGCCCCGACTACCCCTTCCTGCGCCACGAGTTTCTCTTCGGCCTGGAGCAAACGGGCTGCACCAGCGCCGAGACCGGCTGGCAGCCCTGTCATCTGTTGCTCAAGCGCGGTGAAGGCCTTGAGGCTGTCATGCCGCTGTACCTGAAGTCACATTCCTACGGCGAGTACGTATTTGACTGGTCGTGGGCCGACGCCTGGAACAGCCGGGGCCTGCGCTATTACCCAAAACTCGTCACGGCAATTCCCTTCACGCCTGCCAGCGGGCCACGCGTCGGTACACGGGAGGGTGTTACCGAAGCGGCGGTGGCGCCGCTGATGCTGAATGCGATACGGCAGTTCGCAGGCGAGCGCGACCTATCGTCCTGGCACCTGCTGTTTCCCGCCCGGGCCCTCAGCGACGTCATGCTCGAGGAGGGCATGCACCGGCGGGAAGCGGTGCAGTTTCACTGGTTCAATGAGGGCTACGCGAGCTTCGAGGAATTTCTCTCCACGTTCAGCAGCCGCAAGCGCAAATCGCTGAGACGCGAGCGTAAGCGCATCGCCGAGCAGGGCCTGCGCATGACCACCCGCAGCGGCAACGCCATCACCGAGGAGGACTGGCAGCAGTTCTATAGTTTCTACCAGCTCACCTACGCCAAACGCAGCGGGCACGGCGGCTACCTGAGCCGCGAATTTTTCCTCGAGACTGCGGCGGGCATGGGCGAACAGGTGGTGATGGTACTGGCCCACAAGGGTGCACAGGCGGTGGCGGGCGCCCTGTGTTTTCGCGGTGGCGATACCCTCTATGGACGTTATTGGGGCTGCGAGTACGAGTTCGACTGCCTGCACTTCGAAGCCTGCTATTACCAGGGTATCGAGTATTGCATCGCCAACGGCCTCGCACGCTTCGACCCCGGGGCGCAGGGCGAGCACAAGATCCAGCGCGGCTTTCGCCCGGTCACGACCGTATCGAATCACTGGATAGCGGACCCGGCGCTATCCTCGGCGGTGGCGGATTTCACGCGCCGCGAGGCGCAACATGTGGCCCTCTACAAGGGAGATGCGGCCCGCCTGCTGCCGTTCAAGTAACACACTCAGGAGATGCCGGCAGGGGTACGCAGGTCGAGCGTCAATTGCGCCACACGAGAAGCCGATTGTTCGCGGGCATCGCATGGTCACTCGCAAGCGCAAACCCGGCGTCTCGCGCCAGCGCGTCTACCGCCTCAAAATCGCGAATAGCGCTGAGCGGATGCTGCTGCGCGAGCCACTGGTCAAAGCGCGCGTTGCTTTCACTGGTATAGCGCCCGCCGTAGTTGAAGGGGCCGTACACCGCCAGCACCACGTCGTGATCCGCGTGTCGGGCCAGCGCGGCGAACAGGCAGCTTACTGACTCGAATGGCATGATGTGCAGGCTGTTGGCGGTGAAAACGGCGTCCGGCACGGGCAGTGGCCAGGGGTCGTCGCACACATCCAGTGCCACCTCCGGCAGCAGGTTGTCCCCGGGGTAGGCCGCGCAACGCGGGTGCAACACGGGAAGGTTCTGCGCGATGTCGGTGGGCTGCCAGGTCAGGTGGGGCAGCTGGGCGGCAAAATAACAGGCGTGCTGACCGGTACCGCTGCCGATCTCCAGCACGCGGGAGCATTCGGCGAATTCGCGACGCAGCACGCCGAGAATGGCGGCCTTGTTGTTCTCGCAGGCTTGGGAGAAAGGCAGGGAATCCACACCTCGAGGAGTCAACCCGGCGGTTTGTCGCGCGTGAACACCAGCTCGCGAGCCGTTGATTCGGCTTTATTGTAGCGATAGCCGTCCTGACGGAACTTCTTCAGGCCATCCGGTTCATTCAGCGCGTGATCGATAATGTAACGCGCCATCTGGCCGCGGGCTTTCTTCGCGAAAAAGCTGATGACGCGGTATTTGCCGCCCTTGAGATCCTTGAACACCGGCGTGATGACATCCGCTTCCAGCGCCTTCGCCTGCACCGACCTGAAATACTCGTTGGACGCCAGGTTCACCAGCACCCGTGACCCGGATTTGCCCAGTTGCGTGTTCAGCGAGGCGGTGATGCTATCACCCCAGAATTCGTACAGGTTCTTGCCGCCGCTGTTGGTGAACTTGAGGCCCATTTCCAACCGATAGGGCTGCATCAGGTCCAGGGGGCGGAGCAAACCGTAGAGGCCGGACAGGATTCGCAGGTGTTTCTGCGCAAAGGCAAGCTGCTCGCTGTTCATAGTCTCGGCCTGCAGGCCGGTGTACACATCGCCCTTGAACGCCAGTATCGACTGTTTGGCGTTATCCAGGCTGAAGGGCTGCGCCCAGTTCATAAACCGGCGGTGATTGAGTTCAGCGATCTGCTCGCTGACGCCCATCAGCGAGCGGATGTCCGACGGGCTCAGCGCTCGCGCATCGCTGACCAATTGCGCCGAACGCTCGATAAACACAGGCTGTGTGGCCTTGCGGGTGGTCGGTTTGGTGTCGAAATCCAGCGTTTTCGCCGGCGAAATAACTGTCAGCATGCGATTACATCCGCTCAGGTGAAGCCGGGTGCACAGGTCACCCGAAGCATCCTGCTATGATACTCTGCGCACCAATAATCAAAAAGTCCTGTAGGCATGACATTCCTGCGCTCCCTGATCAACGGCATTGATGCGTTCACCGAGCACTGCGGTCGTTTGCTCGCGTGCCTCGCGCTGGTCATGGCCCTGCTCACCGCCTTCATCGTGGTACTGCGCTACGGTTTCAACATGGGCAGTATCGTCAGTCAGGAAGCGGTGACCTATATGCACGGTGCGCTGTTCCTGCTCGGTGCCGCGTACGCCCTGAAAACCGGCGCACATGTGCGCGTGGATATCTTCTACCGGCGCTTCAGTCCGCGCGGCCAGGCCTGGGTGAATGCCATTGGCGCCATCGTGTGCCTGCTGCCACTGTGCGCATTTATCCTGCTCAGCAGCCTCGACTATGTGTCCGAATCCTGGTCGATGCGCGAATCCTCCCCCGAGCCGGGCGGCATACCCGCCGTGTATCTGCTCAAAACACTGATACCGCTATCGGCGATGACGCTGGCGCTGCAGGGCGTTGCAGAGCTGCTGCGTGACACACTGACACTCGTGGCCGGCGATCACAGCTGATGGAGTATCTGTCCCTCTACCTGTTCCTCGCGGTTTGCCTGTTGCTGATGTTCGGCTACCCGGTGGCCTTCACGCTCGCGGGAACAGCGCTTGCGTTTGCCGCGGGCGGGGTGTTGGCGGGCGTGTTCGATGCGGGTTTCCTCTCGGCACTGCCCGGGCGCATCTTCGGTACCGTGAACAACACCACGCTGATCGCGGTGCCGCTGTTCATTCTCATGGGCACAATCCTGGAAAAATCCCGCGTTGCCGAAGAACTGCTGGAAAGCATGGCGCGCCTGTTTGGACGGCTGCGTGGAGGGCTGGGGATCTCCGTTGTGGTGGTTGGCATGTTCCTGGCCGCCAGCACCGGCATCGTCGGTGCCACCGTGGTCACCATGGGCCTGTTGTCACTGCCCAGCATGTTGCGCAACGGCTACAGCCCCGCGCTGGCCACCGGCACCATCGCGGCCACCGGCACGCTCGGCCAGATTATCCCGCCCTCCATCGCACTGGTGTTGCTGGGCGACATTCTGTCCAACGCCTACCAGCAGGCGCAGCTCCAGATGCAGGTTTTCAACCCGCAGACGGTGTCGGTGGGTGACCTGTTCGTGGGCGCGCTGGTTCCCGGGCTGGTGCTGGTAGCGATGTACGTGGTCTACCTGATGCTGTACGCGCATCTGAAACCCAACGCGGCGCCACCTTCGAGCGCGCCTCCCATTGCGATCAGCGCGGTACTGAAAGGTCTGCTGCCGCCGCTGGGGCTGATCGTGCTGGTGCTGGGCTCTATCCTAGCGGGCGCCGCAACGCCGACCGAGGCGGCCGGTATCGGCGCAGTGGGCGCACTGCTGCTGGCTTGTCTCAAGCGCCAGATGACGCTGGCGCGGCTCGGAGAAGCCCTGCGCAGCACGCTACAGGTCACCTGCATGGTGTTCATGATACTGGTGGCCGCAGCGGTGTTTTCTCTGGTGTTCCGGGGCTTCGGGGGCGAGGAGCTCGTTCACGCGTTTTTCCACTCCCTGCCGGGAGGCGTTGTCGGCGCGACCCTGGTGGTGATGCTGGCGATCTTCCTGCTGGGTTTCATACTCGACTTTATCGAGATCACGTTCGTGGTCGTGCCCATCGTCGCCCCGATACTGCTTGCCATGGGTCTCGACCCGATCTGGCTGGGCATCATGATCGCACTCAACCTGCAAACCTCGTTCCTCACGCCGCCTTTCGGCTTTGCGCTGTTCTATCTCCGTGGCGTTGCGCCGGAAACGGTGTCCACCGGCGCTATCTACCGCGGCGTGATTCCTTTTATAATCCTGCAGCTGCTGTTAATGGTTGCGCTGTGGTTCTGGCCGGCCATGGCCACCTGGCTGCCTGGCGTGCTCGACTGAGCGGCGCCGGGCACCCGTCAACGCCACCGCCCGAAGGACAGGGACATGAGCGACATCGATACCACACCAATGCCCCAGGGCGATCTCTCACTGCAGACGGTTGCCATGCCCAAGGATACCAACGCCAACGGCGACATCTTCGGCGGCTGGCTGCTGTCGCAGATGGACATCGCCGGCATGATCGCCGCCGGGGAGGTGGCAGGCGGGCGCGTGGCAACTGTGGCGATCGACGGTATGGCGTTTCTGACACCCGTGCACGTCGGTGCGGTGGTGTCCTGCTACTGCGATGTACTCGAAATCGGCCGCAGCTCCATTCGCATTGTCGTCGAGGTGTGGATCAATTCGCAGCACGACGGCGAGCCGATCAAGGTGACGGAAGGTGAGTTTGTCTTCGTGGCCATCGATGAGAACGGTCGCACCCGGGCTATCAAGCGCTAGCGCGTCGGGCCGGGTGATCGACCCGGCTGTCAGAAACCCTCTTCCCCCAGCACCGTATCGCGCAGGTTGATGTACGCCTGCTCGGAAATATGGTGATAGTTGCGCGCGCCACGGTAGAAATCGCGATAGGAGGCGTACACTTTCGCCGCTACCGGGTCTTTTTCCACCAGCTCATCCAGCACCTGCCGCGAGCCTGTCCACAGGGCGAGCAGCACGTCGTCCGGCAGGCGCCGCAGCTGCACGTTGTGCTCGTCCACAAGCCGTCGCAGGGCGGCATTATTGCGCGCGGTGTATTCATCGAGCATATCCTGGTTCACCGCACGTGCAGCGTATTGCACGATGGCCTGCAAATCTGCGGGCAGGGCGGCCAGCGACCGCTGGTTCACAATAAACTCCAGCATGGCCCCGGGCTCATGCCAGCCGGGGTAATAATAGTACCTGGCCACTTCCTGAAACCCGAACGCCAGATCGTTGTAGGGGCCCACCCATTCCAGCGCGTCAATCACACCCGTTTGCATGGACGTGTAAAGCTCACCGCCGGCGATGCGCACAGCGGTACCGCCCGCCCGCGCAAACACATCGCCCGCCAGGCCCGGGATGCGCATCTTGAGGCCTTTGAGATCGTCTATGGAGTTGATCTCGCGGTTGAACCAGCCGGCCATCTGCACGCCGGTACTGCCGCCTGCAAAAGGCACCAGGTTGAACGGCGCGTACACCTCTCTCCACAGCTCCAGACCGCCGCCATAGTGCAACCAGCCGTTCATTTCCTGCGCGTTCATACCGAAGGGCACCGCGGTAAAAAACACCGAGGCGGGAATCTTGCCCTTCCAGTAATACGCCGCCCCGTGGCCGGCATCCGCCACGCCCTGGGACACGGCGTCGAACACCTCCATGGCGGGCACGATCTCGCCAGCGCCGTATACGTGAATCTTCAGGCGGCCGCCGCTCATGGCCTCGACGTACTGCGCAAAGTTCTCCGCGGCAAGCCCGAGGCCCGGGAGGTGGCGGGGCCAGGTGGTGACCAGTTTCCACTGGTAGCGCTCCGCACCAAACGCCACGCCTTCGGCCTGCGCGCCGTTCACGCCGCTGGCGCCGGCCTCCTGCCTCGCCCAGAGACCCACGGTGACGACGAGCGCCGCGAGCAAAACGAGAATAAGCAGTGGTGAATAACGTTGTTCGGTGGAGGCTTCGCCCATGTCCCGACCTTCCCTGTGATTCTTGCTATAGCAGTTGCAGGTTGGCGTATTGCAGTACCAGCCACTTGCCGCCCTCGGCGTCGAAGTTCACCTCGACGCGCGCGCTGGCCCCACGGCCCTCGAAGTTTAATACCACGCCTTCGCCGAACACCTGATGATACACACGCTGCCCGAGGGATAGCGCGGTGTCCGGCACCTGCGCGCGACTCAGGCTGCTGACCGGCTGGGATACGCTGCCGTGCAGACGCACCTCCTGCATCAGTTCCGCCGGTATTTCACGCACGAAGCGCGACAGCGTGTTGAAGGTCTCGCTGCCGTGCAGACGGCGGCATTCCGCATAGGTCATCACCAGCTTTTGCATGGCACGGGTAATGCCCACATAGCACAGGCGACGCTCCTCTTCGAGGCGCCCGGGCTCCTCCATCGACATGCGGTGCGGGAAGAGGTTTTCCTCCATCCCCGCAAGAAACACCAGCGGAAACTCCAGGCCCTTGGCGGAGTGCAACGTCATCAACTGTACGCTCGCCTGGTGTTCATCGGCCTGGGCGTCGCCGGCATCCAGCGCGGCATTGTCCAGAAACTGCTGCAACGGCGACAGCTCGCCGTCTTCGGCGACGAACTGTTTCGCCGCACTCACCAGTTCCTCGAGGTTCTCTACCCGCGCCTGGCCTTTCTCCCCTTTTTCCTTGCGATGAAACTCCATCAGCCCGGACGCGTGGTTCAGGTGTTCTACCAGCTCTTCCAGCGCCATCGCATCGCTGCCGCTGTCGAGCTCGTTAATCAGTACCTGAAAGCCTTCGAGCGCCGTGAGGGCACGCGCGGGCAGCAGTTTTTCGCTGATGAGGATACCGATAGCGGACCACAGGGGAAGATCGCGTTCACGCGCGCACTCGCGCAACACCTCGAGCGTCCTGCTGCCGATTCCACGTGGCGGTGTATTGATCACACGCTCCACGGCGGCATCGTCTCCACGATTGGCGAGCAGACGCAAATAGGCCAGCGCGTTGCGAATTTCCAGGCGCTCGTAGAATCGCTGGCCGCCGTAGATCCGGTAGGGCACGCCGGCCCGAATCAGCGCCTCTTCCAGCACCCGTGACTGTGCGTTGGAGCGGTAGAGTACCGCCACGGAATCGCAACTATTGCCATCGTTGAGCCACTGTTCGATCTGCTCGACGATATACCGCGCCTCGTCGTGTTCGTTATAGCCCGCGTAAAGGCTGATCGGTTCGCCGCTGTCACCGGCCGTCCACAGCTCCTTGCCGAGTCGGCCGGCATTGTGCGCGATCACCCCGTTCGCGGCGCGCAGGATGGTCTGGGTGGAGCGGTAGTTCTGCTCCAGACGCACGATGCGGGTGCCGCTGAAATCGTCGGTAAAGCGCTGGATATTTTCAATTTTCGCACCGCGCCAGCCATAGATGGACTGATCGTCATCGCCCACCGCAACCACCGGAATTCGTGTGCCGGCGAGTACCCGCAGCCAGGCGTACTGGATGGTGTTGGTATCCTGGAACTCATCCACCAGGATCTGGCGAAACCGGCCCTGGTAGTGCGCCAGCACGTCCGGGTTTTTCAGCCACAGCTCATGCGCGCGCAACAACAGTTCGGCAAAATCCACCAGGCCGGCGCGCTCGCAGGCGATTTCGTAGGCCCGGTACACCTGCCGCATGGTCTGCGCAAAAAGATCGCCCGGCGCGACATTCACATGAACGCTGCGCAGGCCCTCGTCCTTCTGGCCATTGATGAACCACATGGCCTGCTTGGCCGGCCAGCGCGCCTCATCGAGCTCCAGCTCCCGGCACACCCGCTTCACCAGGCGAAGCTGGTCATCCGCATCGAGAATCTGGAAATTCTGCGGCAGGCCGGCTTCCTGCCAGTGCGCCTTCAGCAGGCGATGCGCAAGGCCGTGAAAGGTGCCCACCCACATGCCGCGAGCGGGCAGGTGCAGCATCTCCTCGATGCGCCCGCGCATCTCCTTGGCGGCCTTGTTGGTGAACGTCACCGCCAGGATCGACCAGGGAGAATAGTCTTCGGCCCGAATCAGCCAGGCAATGCGATGCACCAGCACGCGCGTCTTGCCGCTGCCGGCGCCGGCCAGCACCAGCAGGTTGGCACTCTCGGCGGCGACCGCGTCACGCTGGGCCTCGTTCAGGGGGGAAAGGATATCCGACACATCCATCGACGCATTCTAACGGACTGGGCGCTTCGAACGTACTGTTTCTCAGCGTTTCGGCGGCGCAAATGCGCCGGCAACCGTCGACCCGACTAATTGCACAGCATCGGCGAGCGCGAGCACCAGATTTGTCTGGTACTATCGCCCCCACGCTCCCTACTCCCAGGTGCTGTTGACGATGAAAGAAGAACGCGGCGGTCGCTCACGCTCCAGCAGTCAGCCCCTTCCCGGATTTTCCGGAACCCACTCCCCGGCGGACAAACGCGATGTCCCGCCGTTTTCCGCCAGCAGCGACAGGGATGCGTTCGAAGGCTACGACGAGCCGGATCGGGACCGGGACATTGCCGCCGGTTTTCGCGAGGAATTGTTCGACGAAGACGAAGCGTTCGAAGATCTCCTGCCGGAAGACCTGGAAGTGGATGACGCATCGCTGTTCAGGGAGCAGTCGGAGTTCTTGCGTGCGCAGCGAGACACCGCAGCGGGCCGGCCACCGGCAAAAGATCGCAATATCGAATGGGACGAGGAGGACAACGCGCCGCTGACCGCTCGCGACTGGGACGACGCTGGCGAAGAGGAGGAGGACTGGCGCGAAGACACCTGGTCGGAGAACGATGACTGGCCGGACGACGAGACAGAGCTTGCGGCATCCGCCGACGAGTGGAGAGACGAAGAAGGGTACCCGGTGGAAGAACAGGAACACTCAGGCGGACTGCCCCTCGGGCTCATCGCGGTCGGCATTATAGCGCTGATTCTGGTGATGGCCGGCGGCTACGGCATCGTGCAACAGCGCGCGGCAACGCAGGAAGAAATCGTCGAGCTGCGCGCGGAACTCGCTACCGCTGTCAGTCCGGATGAGGTGAACGCCAGCCGGGCCGCGCTGCAGGAAGCCAATGAGCGCAACTTCGAACTGGTGACCCGGGCGCGCGAACTGGAACTGGAAAACCGGCGGCTGATCGACACGATTGCCGGCCTCGAGGCGCAGATTCAGGCGGCAGCGGGCAGCGCCACCGGCAACAAACCCGCCGCGGGCGCTACCAAACCGGCCGTCACTGCGGCCTCCAGGCCCGCAGCAAAACCTGCACAGCCGGCAGCGGCATCGCCCGCGAAGCCTCCCGCCGCGGACGGTGACTGGTTCGTGAACTTTGGTTCCTACGGTCAGCGAGAGGCCGCCCAGCAGTGGACAACGCGCCTGAAACCCGGTGCGGGTAAAGTGATCGTGGCGGAGGGCAGCCGTAACGGCAACACGTTCTACCGCGTGCGCGTGGTGGGCCTGGCAGACCGCGCCGCCGCCGATGCCGTTGCCCGTAAGCTGGAGAAAGACTGGGGCCTTTCAAAGCTCTGGGTGGGCAACGAATAGCCCAAGGGGCGGGGCGCTTGGCAGGAACGCGCTGTCCTGTTAATGTCTTTTTCCCCGTATAGCAAGGGTTAAACCATGAAAGCGATAACACTCACACTACTCGGCCTGCTCAGTGCAGGCTCGGCCTGGGCCCAGGATTGCACGGCACCGCAAGCGCCCACCATTCCCGATGGCAGCTCTGCCAGCATGGAGCAAATGCTGGAAGGCCAGCAGGCGGTAAAAACGTTTCAGGCAGCCAACTCGGAATACATGACCTGCCTTGATCCCCAGATCGCAGCGGCTTCGGCAAGGGCGACCGCCGAAGAAGCCTCCGACGGCGATCGCGCAGCGCTGAAATCACTGGAGGAGGCCTACAACGCCGCGGTATCGCGCGAAGAAGCCGTGGCCGGTGAATTCAACAAACAGATTCGCGAGTACAAAGCGGCCAATCCTGGCTAGAAGACCCTGCAGCGCCGCACCCGCGGCGCTTTACCCCAACGCCCCGCGCATCAGCTTGCCAGCGCAGCCCAGAAGCCCCAGGGATTCTTGCTCAGCGCGACCGACACAATATAGGCCGCAGTCACCAACGCCATCAGCCACGCCACCAGCCGCGTACGCTGACTGCGTGCAAACCTGAAGGCCAGCATACCCAGCGCGATGTACAGCAGCAGCGCGCAGATCTTGGCCAGCAGCCAGGGCGTGCCCATGGGTGAAAGCCGCCAGCTCACCAGCATGGCCACGGCCGAGAAGAGCAGCAGGGTATCGATGACGTGGGGCAGCGTTCGCGTCATGCGATGCCCCGCCAGCGGGCTGGCCTGAAGCAGCCAGTATCCGCGCAGCGCAAATCCGGCTACGGACAGCACGGCGCAGGTCACGTGAATGATGTAAAGCGCGCTCATGGGTTCTCTCGACGTGACAATGTAGCGGAACAGCCGCGCCTTATCCGTCGGCTTCCAGAACCTACTCCACCGTGACCGACTTCGCCAGGTTGCGCGGCTTGTCGACATCCGTGCCCTTCTGCACGGCAACGTGGTAAGACAGCAGCTGCAGCGCCACGGTGTAAACGATGGGCGCTATCACATCGGGACAGTGCGGCATCTGCAACAGTTTTACCCGCGGTTCGCTGGTGAAGCCGGACTCCCTGTCGGCAAATACGAACAATTCACCCCCACGGGAACGGACTTCTTCCAGATTGGATTTGAGTTTTTCCAGCAGCTCGTCGTTGGGAGCGACTGCGACTACCGGCATATCATCGTCCACCAGCGCCAGTGGCCCGTGCTTGAGTTCACCCGCAGGATAGGCTTCGGCGTGGATGTAGGAAATCTCTTTCAGCTTCAGCGCCCCTTCCATGGCGATCGGGTAATGAATGCCGCGACCGAGGAACAAAGCGTGGCGCTTGTGAATGAAGTCTTCCGAGAGGCGCTCGATCGCGCCATCGAGTTTCAGCGTTTGTTGCACATAGCTCGGTAACGTACGCAGGGCGTGAAGAATTTCCTGCTGGCGTGCTTCGCTCATGCCGCGACGGCGCCCAAGCGCCAGTGTCAGCATCAGCAGGCCCACCAGCTGAGTGGTAAATGCCTTGGTGGAAGCCACGCCGATTTCCGCACCGGCTCGCGTCAGGAACACGAGGTCGCACTCCCGCACCAGGGAGCTGTTGTCGACATTCGACAGCACCAGGCTGCCGATGAACTCATCTTCGGCCGCATTGCGCAGAGCCGCCAGCGTGTCTGCCGTCTCACCCGACTGGGAAATGGCCACCAGCAGCGTGCCCTCATGCTGCACACGTTTGCGGTAGCGGAATTCCGAGGCCACTTCCACCTCACAGGCTACCCCGGCAAGTTCTTCCAGCCAGTAGCGCGCCACCATGCCGGCATGGAAACTGGTGCCACAGGCGACGATCTGCACGTTCTCAACCCGGTCAAACATCGCACCGGCGCCGCTCCCGAAACTTTCCTCAAGCTGCAGGTAATTGGCCGCGCCGCCAAAAGTTGCATCTAGCGCATGCGGCTGCTCGTAGATTTCCTTGATCATATAGTGATCAAAGTCGCCCTTGTCCGCCGCCTCCACCGCCTCGGAAATGCGCGTGCGCGGGCGCGCCACCGCCTCGCCTTCCTCGTTGTAAACCTGCACGCTGGAAGGTGTGATCCGAACCAGGTCGCCTTCTTCCAGGTAGATGAAGCGGTCTGTGACCTGACGCAAGGCCATCTGGTCCGAGGCGAGAAAGTTTTCGCCGATGCCGATGCCCACCACCAGCGGGCTGCCTTTACGGGCGCCCACCACCTGCGAGGGTTTTGACGTTTCTATCGCGGCCAGAGCGTAGGCGCCACTCAGCCGACCCACTGTCGTGCGCATTGCGTCGAACAGGCTGGCCCCGTGCTCCAGCTCACGATGCAGTAAGTGAACAATCACTTCGGTATCGGTGCCCGAGAGGATTTCATAGCCCGCCGCTATCAGTTCCTCGCGCAGCTCCGCGTGGTTTTCAATAATGCCGTTGTGCACCAGCGCCACGCGATCACCAGACAAATGGGGGTGAGCGTTAACCTGTGACGGCTCTCCGTGGGTTGCCCAGCGCGTGTGTGCGATACCCGTCTTGCCGTGATGGGGACTATCGCTCTGGGCCGCCTCCAGCTCACTGACCTTGCCCTTGCGTTTATGCAGCTGCAGCGCACCCGAGGAGTCGATCAGCGCCATACCGGCGGAGTCATAGCCGCGATACTCAAGGCGCCTGAGCCCCTCCAGCAGAATCTCCGACACTTCTCGCCGCGCCGCCGCAGCCACGATCCCACACATAATTCAGTCCTTTCGGGGCTGTTTGGACGGCCGTTCCCAGCCGGGAATATTACGTTGACGCGCTCGCCCGACTGCGAGGGCCCCCTGCTCAACCGTTTTCGTCACCGTGGAACCCGCACCGATAAAGCCCTGGGCCTCTATCGTTACCGGCGCCACCAGGGTGCTGTTTGACCCCACGAACACACCCTCGCCAATGGTCGTTTTGTGCTTGTTCGCACCGTCGTAATTGCAGGTAATGGTGCCCGCGCCGATGTTCACCTGCTCGCCCATATCGCAGTCACCAATGTAACTCAGGTGGTTCACCTTGCTGCCGGCCCCGATCGTCGCGTTCTTGGTTTCCACAAAATTACCGATACGTGATTCTGCTGCCAACACCGTCCCTGGCCGCAGTCGCGCAAACGGGCCGACACTGCAACCGCGACCTACCACGGCTTCTTGCAAGTGGCTCATGGGATGTATCTCTGTCCCGTCCGCGATGCTGACATCGCGCAGTACACAATTGGCTCCAATCGACACGCCACGACCCAGCTTCACATGGCCCTCAAACACAACGCCCACATCGATGAACACATCCTCGGCGCATTCCAGGCGGCCGCGAATATCAATACGCGATGCATCGGCAATGCTCACGCCCTCGCGTAGCAGGGCCTGCGCCTGGCGCAGCTGATACTCGCGTTCCACCGCATTCAACTGCACCCGGTCGTTCACACCGAGTATTTCCAGCTCTGATGCCGCGGAGCAGGTGGCCACAGCTTGCCCCTCCGCCACGGCCAGCGCCAACACATCCGGCAGATAGTATTCTCCCTGTTGATTCTGGTTTTTGACCTGCGGCAGATAGGTCGCCAGCACGCTGCAGGGCGCGGCCATCAACCCGGTATTGATTTCGTGGATACGTAATTCCGCAGGCGAGGCATCCTTGTGCTCCACGACACCAGTTAGCGCGCCGCTCGCGTCGCGCAGGATTCTGCCGTAGCCCGAGGGGTCCGCCAGCTCCGCTGTCAGCAGGGCCGGCCCCGTGCTGGCGGCCTCTACCAGCGCCCGCAAGGTCGCCGGACGCGTCAGGGGCACATCACCGTACAACACCAGCACCACGCTGTCCGGCGCTATCGCCGGCAGCGCCTGGGCCACCGCATGCCCGGTGCCCAGGCGCTCCTCCTGCAACACCCAGTTTATCGGACAGTCGGCCAGCGCCTCTTGCACCAACTCCGCACCATGCCCGATCACGACGTGCAGTGCTGCGGGTTCAAGCAGCTGAGCAGTACTGATCACATGCGCCAGCAGGGGCCTGCCGCCCACTGGGTGCAGCACCTTGGGCAGCTCGGACTTCATGCGGGTGCCCTGGCCTGCGGCCAGGATGACGACTTCGAGTTTCATGGCGTGTTCGCTGTCGGTAGGCAAGAGAACGTTGGCTTTTCGGTTATTGTTTGAGCGGTTGCAGGCACAACAGCAGTTTAAACGGACACCTACACAGCGCAACGCCTTTTGTCACAAAAAGTGAGACCGCCTTAACGCCCCGGGTGTTTGCCTGAAAAAACGCCGGCGAATCGAGCAGCAGCCGCGGACGGTGGGGAGCATGGCCTGGCGGTGCCCGCGTTGCGGGGCTCGGAAGGCTGAGATACTCGCCTCGCAACGCGGGCACCGCCAGGCCATTCTTTGCCGCTTCGTGACGAGGGGGTGCTGGTGGGTCCGTTCTCTTGGGGACGGTCCGGCGTGGGGATTCAGCCGTCTACCCATCCGCCAGCCCGTCCAAGGCGGGAGAGGGGCTGCGGGCGGCGTTGCAAATCTCGCGCCGAGGGACAGCCTCGAGACGCGCAGCGGCTCGCGGCCGACCGAGGAGGGCAGGCCGCAGGCCCGCGAAGATCAAACGCTGGCCGCGGCCCTTCTCCCGCCGGCAACGGAGCGCAAAGCGCTTTATCGCATTGGATACCCGGGTATCGCAGAAAGAAGCCCGGCCCTTGCGGGAGGTACCCGCGCAGGGCGTGGCCCCTGCCGTTCGACCGGCGCGGGTACCTCCCGCAAGGGTCGGGCGGGTAGCATGAAAACCCGCAAGCGCCGGACGGGAAGCTTGAAAACCCGCCAAGGTTAGGCAAGTAGCATAAAAGCCCGGCACACCGCGATGAGACACAAAAAAGCCCCGGAGTACGGGGCTTGATGGTGTGCGTTGTGGCGGCTGGTACTAACCGCGACCAGCCCTGTTCTTCATCTTACGCAGCGTCGCAAGCTGCGCCGCGGCTTCGGCGAGCTGCGCCGATGCACGCCCGTAGTCAAAATCGCCGGATTGATTGGCGAGGGCCTGCTCCGCTTCCTTGCGCGCCTCCTCGGCGGCGGCCTCGTCAACGTCGTGCGCGCGAATTGCGGTGTCTGCAAGAATCGATACGATACCCGGCTGCACCTCGAGAAAGCCACCCGATACATAATAGACTTCTTCGTTACCGGCTGCGGTCACAATGCGCACAGGCCCCGGTACCAGTGACGTCAGCAACGGGGCATGCCCGTAGCTGACGCCCAGTTCGCCAAGATCACCGGTTGCGACCAGCATTTCCACCAGCCCGGAGAATATTTCCTCCTCGGCGCTCACGATGTCGCAGTGAATTGTCATTGCCATATCTCGGCCTCACCCGCCCTTATTTCAGGGTCTTCGCCTTTTCGACGGCTTCTTCGATACCGCCGACCATATAGAACGCCTGCTCCGGCAGGTGATCGTACTCGCCCGCGAGAATGCCCTTGAAGCCGGCAATCGTGTCTTTCAACGACACGTACTTGCCGGGAGAGCCGGTGAATACCTCGGCCACGTGGAAGGGCTGTGACAGAAAGCGCTCGATCTTGCGCGCACGCCCAACAGTTTGCTTGTCTTCTTCCGACAGTTCATCCATGCCGAGAATCGCGATGATATCTTTCAACTCTTTATACCGCTGCAACACCGACTGCACGCCCCGCGCCGTCTCGTAGTGATCGTTGCCGATCAGCAGCGGGTCGAGCTGGCGCGAGGTGGAATCCAGCGGATCCACCGCGGGATAGATGCCTTTCGCCGCAATGTCGCGCGACAGTACTACGGTTGCATCAAGGTGGGCAAAGGTGGTCGCCGGAGACGGGTCGGTCAGGTCGTCCGCCGGTACGTAAACCGCCTGGATGGAGGTAATAGACCCCACCTTGGTGGAGGTGATCCGCTCCTGGAGTACACCCATTTCTTCCGCCAGTGTCGGCTGGTAGCCCACCGCGGAAGGCATGCGGCCCAGCAGTGCCGATACTTCGGTGCCCGCCAGCGTATAACGATAAATATTGTCGATGAACAGCAGTACGTCACGACCTTCGTCGCGGAACTTCTCGGCCATGGTGAGGCCGGTGAGTGCCACGCGCAGGCGGTTGCCCGGCGGCTCGTTCATCTGTCCGTAGACCATGGCCACCTTGGAGTTGGAAAAGTTCTCCACGTCCACAACCTTGGATTCCTGCATTTCGAAATAGAAGTCGTTACCTTCGCGGGTACGCTCACCAACACCAGCGAACACCGACAGGCCCGAGTGCTCGGTTGCGATATTATTGATCAGCTCCATCATGTTGACGGTCTTGCCCACGCCGGCGCCACCGAACAGGCCGATCTTGCCGCCCTTGGCAAACGGACACACCAGGTCGATCACCTTGATACCGGTCTCCAGCAGCTCTTCCGCCGCGGCGAGCTCTTCATACGTCGGCGCGTCGCGGTGAATCGCCGCCCGTTCTTTCTCGCCGATCGGGCCACATTCATCAATCGGGTTGCCCAGTACATCCATGATACGGCCGAGCGTTTCCAGGCCGACCGGCACGGAAATGGGCGCTCCGGTATTTTCTACCGCCAGGCCCCGGCTCAGCCCCTCCGAGGAGCCCAGCGCAATCGTGCGTACCACGCCATCACCCAACTGCTGCTGCACCTCAAGCGTGAGAGACTTCTCGCTCACCATCAGTGCGTCATAAATCTGCGGAACGCTGTCTCGTGAAAACTCCACGTCAATAACCGCGCCGATGATTTGTACGATTCGTCCGCTACTCATGTCCGGATCCTCTGTTTCAATGTTCGATTCTCGCCGGGAAAGCCCGCTGGCCCCCGTCGATGTTTTTTTCGCTTAACTGATTGCTGCGGCACCGCTGACGATTTCCGACAGCTCCTGCGTGATTGCCGCTTGCCGCGCCTTGTTGTATACCAGTTGCAGATCGTCGATCAGCTCGCCCGCGTTTTCTGTCGCGTTCTTCATCGCCAGCATGCGCGCCGCCTGTTCACAGGCACCATTCTCCACGACCGCCTGATACACCTGCGATTCGATATAGCGCGTCAGGAGGCCTTCGAGCAGTTCTTTCGCGTCCGGCTCGTAGATGTAATCCCAATGGTGCTGCATCTCCCCGGCGTCATCCGCCTCCAGCGGCAACAACTGCTCTACGGTCGGAATCTGTGTCATGGTGTTAACAAACTCATTGCTCACCAGGAACAGACGATCGATCTTCCCGTCTTCGTAAGCGTCGAGCATGGTCTTTACACCGCCGATGAGATCGGCAAGCGAAGGATCTTCCCCCAGATCACGCACGGCCGCCGTAATATTGCCGCCATAGCTGCCAAAAAACGCCGAAGCCTTGGCGCCCACGAGACACAGATCGATTTCAATGTTCTGGTCGGCCCAGTTTTTCATCGACTTGATGGTAGTTTTGAACAGGTTGATGTTCAGGCCGCCGCAGAGACCGCGATCGGTGGACACCACGATGTAACCCACGCGTCGAATCTCACGCTCTTCCATGAAAATATGCCGATACTCCGGCGCGGAGTTTGCGATATGTCCCACCACGGAACGCATGCGGCGCGCATAGGGCTTGCCCAGCTGCATACGTTCCTGAGCCTTGCGCATTTTACTCGCAGCGACCATCTCCATCGCGCTGGTGATCTTCTGCGTACTGCGAATACTCGAAATCTTGGTGCGGATTTCTTTTCCGGCTGCCATCGATGATTCTCCGCTTTACCAGCTCTGCGTCGCTTTAAATGCGTCTATCGCGGATTTAAAGGTGGCTTCAATTTCTTCGTTGTAATCACCGTTCTGCACGATGGCTTCCATCAGCGCGCCGTGCTCCGCGTGCATGTAGGACAGCAGCGCGCGCTCAAAATCGCCGATTTTGTTAACTTCGACATCCTTGAGGTGGCCTTCGTTTGCGGCGTAGAGCATTACCCCCATCTCCGCGATCGATTGCGGCGAGTACTGCTTTTGCTTCATCAGCTCGGTCACGCGCTCCCCGTGGTCGAGCTGCGACTTCGTTGCCTCATCAAGGTCGGATGCAAACTGCGAGAATGCGGCAAGTTCGCGATACTGAGCCAGTGCTGTACGAATACCCCCCGACAACTTCTTGATAATCTTGGTCTGGGCTGCACCCCCTACCCGGGACACGGAAATACCGGCATTCATGGCCGGCCGGACGCCCGCGTTGAACATGTCAGCCTCAAGGAAAATCTGGCCGTCGGTAATCGAGATCACGTTGGTGGGTACGAAAGCGGATACGTCACCGGCCTGGGTTTCAATCACCGGCAGAGCGGTCAGCGAGCCGGTCTTGCCTTTGACTTCGCCATTGGTGAAGTTCTCCACGTAGGCCGCGTTGACGCGCGCCGCTCTCTCCAGCAGACGCGAATGGAGGTAGAACACGTCGCCGGGATACGCCTCACGACCCGGGGGACGACGCAGCAGCAGCGAAATCTGGCGATAGGCCCAGGCCTGCTTGGTCAGGTCGTCGTAAATAATCAGGGCGTCCTGGCCACGATCACGATAGTACTCGCCCATGGTGCAGCCAGCGAAGGGCGCGAGGTACTGCATGGCGGCTGGATCGGACGCGGTGGCGGCTACGACAATGGTGTGTTCCATCGCGCCATGCTCTTCCAGCTTGCGTACCACGGCGGCGACCGAGGAGGCTTTCTGGCCCACCGCCACGTAGATGCATTTAATACCGGAGCCTTTCTGGTTAATGATGGCGTCTACGGCGATAGCGGTTTTACCGATCTGGCGGTCGCCGATAATCAGCTCACGCTGGCCTCGACCGATCGGCACCATGGCGTCGATCGCCTTGAGCCCGATCTGTACCGGTTGATCGACCGACTGGCGAGCGATAACGCCGGGCGCCACCTTCTCCAGCGCGTCGGTCATCGCGCTATTGATCGGGCCCTTGCCGTCGATCGGCGTGCCCAGAGCGTCGACAACACGGCCCTGCAGCTCGGGGCCCACCGGCACTTCCAGAATGCGGCCGGTACAGCGGCAGCTCTGCCCCTCCGCCAGGTTTTTGTAGTCGCCCAGAATCACCGCACCTACCGAGTCACGCTCGAGGTTGAGCGCCATCCCGTAAATCCCGCCCTCAAACTCGATCATCTCGCCGTACATGACGTCGGCGAGGCCGTGAATGCGGATAATGCCGTCCGACACCGAGACTACAGTGCCCTCGTTGCGAGCTTCAGAGGTCACATCGAGCTGGTCGATGCGCGACTTGATGATCTCGCTGATCTCAGATGGATTCAGTTGCTGCATGCTGGTTTCCTCAATCCTGTGTCCTAACGCTTTAGGAATTCATTGCCTCGGCGAGCTTGTTCAGCCTGCCGCGCACACTGCCGTCGATCACCATGTCGCCGGCCCTGATTAACACGCCGCCGATCAGGCGTTCATCGGTTGATGTCGTCATTTTGACTTCACGCTCGAGTTTTCGGCCGAGCACTTCGGCGAGCCTCGCTGCCATATCGTCCGACAGCTCGTAGGCGGAAATCACTTCCACCTCCACGGACTTCTCCTGGTTGGCCTTGTACAACTCAAATTGACGCTGTATCTCCGGCAGCAGGGCCAGCCGCTTGTTGCCCGCCAGAATACGCACAAAGTTTTTGAGCTCAGTGCTGGCGCTGTCACCGCAAACCTCATTCAGTTTGCTTGCCTGCTGCTCGTTGGTCAGCGCCGGATTGTCCAGCACTGCTGCCATCCGGTCGTCGGCCGCAATACTCGCTACAGTGGCGAGCTGACGCGACCACTCGGGCAATTGCGACGTATCGCGCGCATATTCGAAAGCGGCCTTTGCATAAGGGCGCGCCAGTGTGCTCAGTTCTGCCATAGCGTCCTCGTGCCTAGAGTTCGGCTGCCAGCGCTTCGACCAGCTCGCGATGAGCTTCCCGGTCGACCGCGGCACCCAGAACCTTCTCGGCCCCAACCAGCGAGAGCGTGGCCACCTGGCTGCGAAGTGCTTCGCGCGCCCGGTTGGTCTCCTGCTCGATTTCTGCCCTGGCGGAAGCCTTGACGCGCTCAGCCTCGACAACGGCGGCCTCTTTGGCCTCCTCGATAAGCTGGTTGGCGCGCTTGTTGGCAGATTCGATAATGCCTGCTGCCTCTTCCTTGGCTTCCTTGAGACGCTCGACGGCTTTTTCCTGAGCCAGCTCAAGGTCGTGGCTGGCACGGTCGGCGGCTGCCAGGCCGTCGGCAATCTTTTGCTCGCGCTCAGCCATGGCGGCAATAATCGGCGGCCATACAAACTTCATGCAGAACACGACGAAGCCGACAAACGCCAGCAGCTGACCGATAAGCGTAAGGTTGATATTCACGCCTTACTCCTCACTTTGTGTTTAGGGGCCTGCAAACTCACGCCCCGTTGCCCGGCCGGGATCTTAGCCACCAACCACGAAGATCAGGTACATCGCGATACCAACGCCGATGATGGGGATAGCGTCTACCAGGCCGGCGCCGAGAAAGAAGGTCACCTGCAGCTTGGGGGCCAGCTCGGGCTGACGCGCGGAGCCTTCAATGAGCTTGCCGCCCAGCAGACCCACACCGATAGCGGCTCCCAGGCCGCCCAGACCCATCATGATCGCGGCGGCAACATAGATTAATTCAGGCATCGTTTTCTCCTAGGGTTAACAACAGTCGTTGCAAAGGGTTGAAAGTAGTTGGGTGTCATCAATGATCTTCATGCGCCATGCTGAGATATACGATCGTCAGCACCATAAAGATAAAAGCCTGCAGGGTGATCACCAGAATATGGAAAATCGCCCAGCCAATCTGCAGCAGGCCCGCGGGCAACATCCAGGCAATACCGGCGCTGAACAGGGCTGCAATCAGAATAAAGATCATCTCGCCGGCATACATGTTGCCGAAAAGACGAAGACCAAGAGAGAAGGGTTTGGCCAGCAGGCCCACCACTTCCATAAACAGGTTGACCGGAATGAATAGCCAGTGATTGAACGGGTTCATGGTTAACTCGCGTACGAACCCGAATCCTTTCACTTTCACCGAATAAAAAAGCATCAGGATAAACACGCCCAGCGCCATGCCCATGGTGATATTGGGATCTGTTGACGGCACGATCTTCTGGTATTCGACCCCCGCCTGCATCAACAGCCAGGGCACCAGGTCTACCGGCACGAGGTCCATCAGGTTCATGAGGAAAACCCAGACAAAAATCGTCAGGGCCAGCGGGGCAACCAGCGGATTACGTCCGTGAAAGGTATCGCGCACGGTGTTGTCGACAAACTCGACAATCATCTCGAACGCATTCACCATGCCTGAGGGCACGCCGGACTCAGCTGTTTTGGCCACACGGCGAAACAGGTAGCAAAACACGATGCCGAGGCCGATAGACCACATCATGGAGTCGACGTGAATGGCGTTGAAGCCCATTGCCGACGCTTCAGCCGCGCCATGGGCCATCGTCCAGGTGCCGCCTTCGCCCACGATAGAGCCGTCGTAACGCTCAAAGCCGGCAGGAAGCTTACCGTAAGTCAGGTTGGTCAGGTGGTGGACAATGTATTCGGAAACTGTCTGTGTTTCGCCTGAAGCTGCCATCTAAAACACTCTGTCGTCTGTCTGTCGTCACCGGCTGCGCGCTAACAGCAGCCAACTACCTGTAATCTGGAGCACCAGCATCAGAAGGTACCCGCCGAAAACTGCGGCACCCTCTATGGGCCGCAGCGTTGCAAACACCAGCGCAAACCCTGCGACACTGAGCAGAAACTTGCCTGTTTCACCCGCGTAGCTCGCGCCGGCAATAGCCCGGGCACCACGTGCCCCGCGCCGCCGAAACACCATATGAGCAAACCATGCCTGGGGCAGAATTGCGATCAAACCTCCGCTGGCAACGGAGTAGGCATACACTGTGTCGTATGCTGCGATCATCAGGCACAGCGGAACAAGGAGGGCCAACTGAGCCAGGCTGATACGGTACACGGGGGGGCGCGCTATATCAGCACCCGACATCGGCGCCTCGCCTTACTCCCCACCTCATCGGCCACACGGGTTTCATCCTCGATTCGGGCGCGCGCATTATAGGTTGAAACCCAAGGGCGTTCAACCGCTCGAACCCTGGGGCCTTACGCGGCTTCATGGTCCGCCACGGCTGTTACTTGATATGCCGCAAGATACCGTCCAGTTCATCAAGACTGTTGTAGCTTAGCACCAGCTTGCCCCGGCCCCGCGCGCTGTGCTGAATCTGTACACGTGCGCCGAGGCGCTGCGACAACTCGTCCTGGAGCTGGCGGATATTCGGGTCTGGCTCTGAAGGCCTCGACGGCGGCGCACCGCTGTCTTGGGCGAGAAGCTGGCGCACCAGCGCCTCGGTCTGTCGTACAGACAACCCCTTGCCTACGACCTTGCGGGCGGCCTGGGTCTGCACCTGGCCCTGCAGGCCCAGCAGAGCGCGCGCATGGCCCATTTCCAGGTCCCCATGCTCCACCAGGCGCCGCACCTCTTCTTCAAGCGTCATCAAGCGCAGCAAATTGGCCACGGTAGAGCGGGATTTTCCGACCGCCTGGGCAACCTCCTGCTGCGTGAGCTCGAACTCCTGTTGCAGGCGCTGCAGTGAAACCGCTTCTTCAATGGGGTTGAGATCCTCGCGCTGGATATTTTCGATCAGGGCCATGGCGATAGCGGCCTCGTCGGAGACGTCGCGCACAACCACCGGAATGCTGTCCAGGCCGGCAAGCTGGGTAGCGCGCCAGCGACGCTCGCCGGCGATGATCTCGTATTTGCTGTCAGAGATGGGACGCACCACGATCGGCTGCATGACGCCCTGGGCACGGATACTGTCAGCCAGCTCCTGCAGCGATTCGGGTTCTATATCCCTGCGTGGCTGGTAGCGCCCCCGCTGCAGCATTTCGACGGGCAGCGAGCGCACACCAGCATCACGCGCTGCCGAACCTTCGGCGGACGATGAATCCTCGGCGGCTTGCGCGCCGGCGCTGGCGCCAAGCAGCGCATCCAGGCCGCGTCCCAAACCCCGTTTCCTCCCAGACATCTCACTTCTCCATATTCTGCCGCGCGGTCGCTGGCGCGCAGTCGCCGGCGCGCGACAACGGCGCTAGCTGGTGGTGGTATTTGACGGCGCCGCTGACGGCGAATGCTGGCTCTCCTGCCGGCGGATGATTTCACCCGCCAGGGCCATGTACGCTTTCGAACCGCGCGAATTCCTGTCGTAGTGCATCACCGGCAGGCCGTGGCTGGGCGCCTCCGCCAGCCGGATATTGCGCGGCACCACCGTACGGTAAACCTTGCCGCTGAAATGCTGGTGCAACTGCGCCGATACCTGATTGGTGAGGCTGTTGCGCGGATCATACATGGTGCGCAATATGCCCTCGAGTTGCAGCTCGGGGTTAATCGACCTGGCGACGCCCTCGATGGTACTCATCAGGGCTGTCAGGCCCTCCAGCGCAAAGTACTCGCACTGCATGGCAATGATTACCGCGTGTGCGGCCACCAGGCCGTTGATCGTCAGCATGTTGAGCGATGGCGGGCAGTCAATCAGTACGTAGTCGTAATCTGCCCCGACCTCGGCGAGGGCCGTACGCAACCGTCGCTCGCGGTGCTCAACCTCCAGTAATTCCACCTCGGCCGCGGTCAGATCGCCGTTCGCGGGCAGCACGCTGAACGCGCCCTCGGGCGCCCGAACCGCAACCAGGTTCACCGGTGCACGATGCACGAGAACATCATAAATGCTTCGCGCTACGGCATATTTGTCAATCCCGCTGCCCATGGTGGCGTTGCCCTGGGGGTCGAGATCCACCAGCAGCACCCGTCGCCCCATGGCGGCAAGGGAAGCGGCCAGATTCACGCAGGTAGTGGTCTTGCCTACCCCACCCTTCTGGTTCGCAATCGCGAAAATTTTAGCCAATGGATATCCCTGAAATTACGCCTGCCGGGGCGCGACTGCCGATTGCAGTCGCATCTCCACCAGATGCCTTTGTTCGTTGAGGCCCGGCACGGCCAGCGGATGTACCGTGATCCCCGCGCCGGGCAGAGACACCGCATTCAATTCCTGCGCCGGATACACGCCTTTCATCGCCAGCAGAACACCTCCGGGAGCCAGCAGGTGTCGGCAGCGCTCCAGCATATCGGCTACGGAAGCAAACGCCCGGGAGACGACCGTATCAAAACCATCGGTCACAGCGAAAGACTCCACCCGGGTGTGGTGAATCACTATATTATCCAAGCCCAGGGCAGTTTTCACCTGAAACAGGAAGCGCGTCTTCTTACCGTTGCTATCCAAAAGATGAAACGTCCGCTCCGGAAACACAATCGACAAAGGCACGCCGGGCAGTCCCGCGCCGGTACCCACGTCCAGTACCCTGCCACCTTCGATACGGCTCGCCACCGACAGGCTGTCGAATATATGTCGGGTCACCATCTCGCGCGGGTCTCGCACGGCCGTGAGATTGTAGCTTTTGTTCCAGCGCGCCAGCAGGGCGAGGTAGTCCGCGAGTTGCGCCGCCTGCGGCTGCGAGAGGACCAGGCCGAGCGCACGACACCCGGCTTGCAGCTCGAGCCCCTGTGCTGCGCCGGTGTCAGGCAAGCTGGCGCCGGTCGGCAGCCGCGCGGTCGGCGAGCGCGCCACGCTTTTTCAGGTGAATCAGCAGCAGCGAAATCGCAGCTGGCGTGACACCGGGTACGCGGCCCGCGCGCGCCAGCGTTTCCGGACGCGCCGCGCTCAGCTTCTGTTTTACTTCATTCGAGAGGCCATCGACGGCGTGGAAATCCATATCCGCCGGCAGCGCCGTGTCCTCGTGCCGCCGCAGGCGGTCGATATCGTCTTGCTGCCGATCGATATAGCCCGCGTACTTGGCCTGTATCGCCACCTGCTCGGCCACTTCCTGGTCGGCGCTGCCCTCGCCGGTCGCATGCGCCAGATCGGCGTATTCCAGCTCAGGGCGCTTCAGTAACTCGCCAAGGGCATATTCGCGCGTGATGGGTTTACTGAGCTGCGCTTCCAGGGCCGTCGCCGCAGGGGTTCCCGGATGCACAAAAGTGGTCGCCAGGCGCGCCTGTTCGGCGACGATAGCCGCCTGTTTCTGCGTAAATCGGGCCCAGCGCGCGTCGTCCACCAGGCCGAGCTGCCGGCCTTTCTCGGTCAGACGGAGATCGGCGTTGTCCTCACGCAGCAGCAAACGGTACTCGGCCCGCGAGGTGAACATTCGATAGGGCTCCAGGGTACCCAGCGTAATCAGATCGTCTACCAACACCCCGATATAGGCTTCATCGCGGCGCGGGCACCAAGGTGCTTCGTCGCGCACAGCCAGGGCCGCGTTCAAGCCGGCAAGCAATCCTTGCGCCGCTGCCTCCTCATAGCCTGTGGTGCCATTGATCTGGCCGGCAAAATACAGGCCCGGTACGGCGCGGGTCTCCAGAGAATGCCGGAGGTCGCGGGGGTCGAAGTAGTCGTACTCAATGGCGTAGCCCGGGCGCGTGATATGCGCATTCTCGAATCCCCGGATCGTCCTCACCAGATCGAGCTGCACATCAAAGGGCAGGCTGGTGGAAATACCGTTCGGGTACAGCTCCGTGGTAGTCAACCCCTCCGGCTCGATGAACACCTGGTGCGAGGTCTTGTCCGCGAAGCGGTGGATTTTATCTTCGATACTGGGACAGTAACGTGGACCAACTCCCTCGATGACGCCGGAAAACAGGGGCGATCGATCCAGCCCGGCGCGGATGATGTCATGTGTTTTCTCGTTGGTGTGGGTCACCCAGCAGCAACGCTGTTGCGGGTGATCCTCCGGGCGGCCCATAAAGGACATGACGGGTCGGGGCTCATCTCCCCATTGCTCCTGCAGCCCGGAGAAATCCACGCTGCGCGCGTCAATGCGTGGCGGCGTGCCGGTCTTGAGCCGCTCCACCCGCAGCGGCAGCTCCCGCAAACGCTGCGCGAGCGCTATCGACGGGGGGTCACCGGCGCGCCCGCCCGCGCTATTCTGCAGGCCGATGTGCAGTTTGCCGCCCAGAAAGGTCCCTGTGGTGAGCACAACCCGCGGCGCGCGGAATACCAGGCCCATCTGGGTGACAGCGCCCGCGACCACGCCCTGTTCGATGAGCAGGTCGTCAACGGGTTGTTGAAAGATAGACAGGCCGGGCTGGTTCTCCAGAATCTGGCGTATGGCGTTGCGATACAGCACGCGGTCGGCCTGCGCCCGCGTGGCGCGCACGGCGGGCCCCTTGCGTCGGTTGAGCACGCGGAACTGTATGCCGGCACGGTCTGTTGCCAGCGCCATGGCCCCACCCAGGGCATCCACCTCTTTCACCAGATGACTTTTGCCGATGCCGCCGATCGCCGGATTGCAGGACATCTGCCCCAGCGTGTCGACACTGTGGGTCAGCAGTAATGTGCGACAGCCCATGCGCGCGGCGGCCAGGCAGGCCTCGGTACCGGCATGGCCGCCACCGATCACTATGACGTCAAACTGCTGTGCGTACTCCACCTGACTGCGCCTCGCCTGTTGAATGCCTGATTGCCGGCCGGCCAGGGCAACTGTCGCGGACCGGGCGCGCGATTATACGCCCGCATGGCGCCTTGTTCAAAATTCAGTCAATTTAGCCGGCTTCGCCTGCACATGGGCCTCGCACCAGGTGAGCAGGTCCTGCCATACCAGCTCGTGCTCGGGTTCGTTGAAGATCTCGTGCTGCAGGCCGGGGTAAATCTTCAGCGTCGTGTCGCGACTGCCGGCTGCTGCGGCCAGGAACCTCGATCCGGCCGGGGCGGCAAGTTGATCCTGCTCGCCATGCAAAACCAGCAGCGGTAGCGTGATCCTGTCAACCTCGCGCCGCAGTCGCGCCATGGCATCGAACATCTCGCGCAGTTGCCGCGCCGACATGCGACCGTGGAACACCAGCGGGTCGGCCGTGTAGGCGGCTACCACGTTCGGGTCGCGGCTAACGCCCTGCGGGTCGATCTGCAGTATCCCGAGACGCGGCACTGCCCGAGCCAGCAGTCGGATAATCGCCTGCTGCAGCAAGCCCGGAGCTGGCTCTACCGATACCAGCGGGCCCGAGAAAATCGCGCCGCTGAAGCTGGCTTGCTGGCGCAGTAGATAGTGCGCGGCGATCAACCCACCCAGGCTATGTCCCACTATAAACTGCGGCAATTGCGCGTGACCGGCCGTCACATGACGATGAAATGCGGCCAGGTCATCGACAAACACGTTGAAGCTCTCTACGTATCCGGGTCGCCCCTGGGAACGTCCGTGACCGCTGTGGTCAATAGCGGCCACGGTGAAACCCCGCGCGCAAAACCAGCTTGCCAGCGCTCGATAGCGTCCGCTGTGCTCACCTGCGCCGTGCACCAGCAGCAGCAGGGCGTCGGCAGGGGAATCGGGCTCCCATACCTGGTAGAACAGGCCGCGCCCGCCGGTGGCGGTGATTCTGCCGTCATGGTGCTTCATGGGTTTTTCAACAGGCCTTGGAAACAGGCCGCACATTTAACCGGAGCAAGGTGTCAGCCACAAGCGTCGATACCCGCCTTTGTCCGCCGCATTTTTCGGTTAACAGATTCTATTGTCACTGTAAAGGAAAGTTAGGTAGCATGCGGAGACACCCTAAAAATAACAATCTGGAGTGCCGTCATGACAGAGTATTTTGCACTACCCCCGTTGCTGGGGCTTGCAGGTCTGGCCGTTGCGTTCGTGATCTACCACATCATGACTCGCCACGATCACGGTGATGGGCTGGTCAAGAAGATCGGCGACCAGATTCACCTCGGCGCGATGGTATTCATGCGCCGCGAATACCAGATGCTGAGCCTTTTCGCACTGGCATTGCTAGCGGCTATCTTTGTATCCCCCCTGGGCATGAACACCTCGATAGCCTTCGTGGCGGGCGCGCTGTCCTCTGCCACCGCCGGTTACCTGGGCATGTTCGCCGCAACCAAGGCCAATGTGCGCACCGCCGTGGCCGCACACAATCATGGCCAGGGGATGGCGCTGTCCATCTCGTTCTATGGCGGGTCAGTTATGGGGCTGTGCGTCGCATCGCTCGGCCTGGTGGGCCTCGGCAGCGTGTACTGGTTCTTCGGCGGCGATCCGGAAACAGCGCACGCTATCCACGGTTTCGGCATGGGCGCCTCGGTCGTGGCGCTTTTCTCACGCGTCGGCGGCGGTATCTTTACCAAGAGCGCTGACGTGGGCGCCGACCTTGTCGGTAAGGTCGAAGCCGGTATCCCGGAGGATGACCCGCGCAACCCCGGCGTGATCGCTGACAATGTGGGCGATAACGTGGGCGATATCGCGGGCATGGGTTCGGACATCTTCGAATCCTACTGCGGCTCAATGATTGCCTGTATCGCGATTGCGTCCACCATGGCGATTGAAACACAGGCGGCGATGATGTTCCTGCCACTGGCGCTCGCCAGTATCGGCCTCATCGCCTCCATGTTCGGCATCGTGATTGTTCGGGCGCGCTCGGGCGCAGCGCCGGAGGCCGCACTGCGAGCCGGTACCCTGATGGCGCCGCTGATTTTTGCGATCTTCGCATGGTTTCTGATCCAGGCGATGGGCCTGCCCGCCAATATCTGGTGGTCCGTGGTATGCGGTGCAGTGGGCGGCGTCGCGATCGGCCTGATTACCGAGTATTACACTGGCGGCGCGCCAGTCGAGAAGATCGCGCGGTCCGGCGAAACGGGCCCCGCCACGGTGATGATTACCGGGCTTGCCGTTGGCATGCAGTCGGTAGTACTGCCGATACTATTCCTGGCTGCGATTATTTTCGTCTCTACATCGCTCTCCGGGTTGTATGGCGTGGGAATCGCTGCCGTGGGCATGCTCGCGACGGTCGGCATTACGATGGCGATTGACGCATATGGGCCGGTAGCCGACAACGCCGGCGGTATAGCCGAGATGGCGGGCATGGGTGAGGAAACCCGCAAGATTACCGATGGTCTGGATGAGGTAGGCAACACCACCGCGGCTATCGGCAAAGGTTTTGCTATCGGCGCGGCGGCCCTTGCCGCTCTGGCGATCATCGCTGCCTTCGTGGAAACCGTCCAGGTGCACAACGCGAACTTTTCACTGGAGTTGTCCGATCCCATCGTACTCGTCGGCATGTTTATCGGCGGTACGGTGCCTTTCCTCATCGCGTCTATCACCATGACCGCCGTGGGTGATGCCGCCTTCGATATGATCAACGAGATACGCCGTCAGTTCCGGGAGATTCCGGGCCTGCTGGAAGGTACCGCCGAGCCGGATACGGCCAAATGCGTTGACATCGCCACGACCGCCGCGCTGCGCAGGATGATTCTGCCCGGCACCATTGCCGTTGTAACGCCTCCCATCGTGGGCTTCGGCCTCGGCGCCTCGGCGCTGGGTGGCATGCTCGGCGGCGCATTGCTGGGTTGTGTCCTGATGGCCCTGATGATGGCCAACGCCGGTGGCGCCTGGGACAACGCCAAGAAATTTGTCGAGAAAGGGAACCTGGGCGGCAAGGGTTCCGATACCCATGCTGCCACCGTGGTAGGTGATACCGTTGGCGATCCCTTCAAGGACACCTCCGGCCCTTCGATGAATATTCTGATCAACGTTATGGCTATCGTCAGTTTGGTGATAGCGCCGCTGTTGTAAGCACGCTAATCTTCCGAACAGGCTTTACAACTATTGCCCCGGCCCAAACCCGGGGTTATTTTTTTTGCGAACACCACTCAGGGTGAGACAGAGGAGTAGAAGGAATGGCACGCTGGCAACGCGAGGAACTGGAAAACGCTTTTGACAAATACCAGGCAGCGGCATTGAAGGGCGCGCAAACCAAGGATTGGAGCGACTGGGCAGCGTGTTTTACCCCGGATGCGACGTATTTCGAACACCACTACGGTCGTTTCTGGGGGCGTGAGAATATTCTGAACTGGATCACCCGCACCATGAACGAGTGGCCGGCGTCCCACATGACAGCTTTCCCCGTGACCTGGTACTCCATCGACGAGAACAGGGGCTGGATATTCTGCGAGGTCATGAACCGTATGGAGGATCTCGGCGACGGGAAGATCCACCAGGAGCCGAATATCACCATACTGCACTACGCCGGCAACGGTTTGTTCAAATACGAGGAAGACGCCTATAACCCGCAAAATATGGGAACCATGATCAGCGCCTGGATCACAGCGAAGAAGACTCGCGAGGCGGAACAAAAAAGCGGCTAGGCCAGAACCATGCCCCTACAGGCTTCTCGCAATATCGTTTTGCGCTTCGATATGCGCGCAGCCGCAGATTGCCCCGATACTGCCGCTGATCGCTACCGCGCCGTGATTGATATGGCAGAGTGGGCCGACCAACACGCTATCGATGTCGTCGGCCTTTCCGAGCACCATTTTACCGACGACGGTTTCCTCAGCGCGCCGCTTGCCCTCGCAGGCATGCTGATAGCGAGAACCAGGCGCGTCAGGATTAACGTGAGTGCGCTGCTGGTCCCCCTGCATGAGCCCCTGCGCCTGGCAGAGGATATCGCCGTGCTTGATCTCGTGTCGGGGGGCCGCTTTACCGCTACCGCGGGGTTGGGATACCGGAAACTCGAATACGATCAACTCGGCGTTGACTGGCACAAACGGGGCCAGGTGTTCGATGAAAAGCTTTCAGTGTTGGTGCAGGCACTTCAGGGGCATCGCGTGGATTATAACGGAGGCCACGTATACCTTAATCCCGCGCCCGTCTCGCCTGTCCAGGCACTGCTCATGGTGGGGGGTAACAGTCCTGCCGCAGCCAAGCGCGCCGCGCGATTTGGCTTACTGTTTTCGCCGGCTATCGACGATCCCGCGCTGGAACAGATCTATCAGCAGGCATGCATCGAACACGGTGTTTCCTTCGGTTTTACCATCCACCCGAGAGAGCCCGCAACGACCTTCATCAGCGAAGACCCGGAACCTTGTTGGAAAAGGATTGGGGAATACCTTTTGTACGATGCCACGGCATACGGCGCCTGGCGACACCCAAACCGACGCGCCTATGCCGAATCCTTCGCTGGCAACCTGGAGGAACTCATCTCTGAGGGCAAGTACCGAATCGTGACACCTGAACAGGCCATCGCGCTGATCGAGGAGACCGGCAGTTTACACCTCGCCCCCCTGTGTGGTGGTGTACCACTGGCCGAGGCATGGAGCAGCCTGAAGTTGTTCGAAGATAAAGTGCAGCCTTATTTGTAACACCGCGTGAAAAAGCGCTTGTATCGCTGTTTGGTGAAAAAAGGTCCCGACCCGATCAATAGAGAGAGAGCTACCCTATGAGTACCGAGATCAGCATTGGCGAATTCCTGCGCACGCGCGCTCACATGAATCCGCGTAAAGAAGCGCTCTACGACGTTGCGCTGGACAAACGCGTGACCTACCGGGAACTCAACGAACGCGCAAACCGCTGTGCCAATGCGCTGTTATCCCTTGGGCTCAAAAAAGGTGATCGTGCGGCCTTGTTGGCAAACAACGGCCACCAGTTTGCCGAATGTTTTTTTGGCGCCGCGAAAACGCAGTAAAGTCATGATGCCGCTGAACTGGCGGCTGACCGCGCCAGAACGCCCTTTCATACTGAAAGACGCCGTGGAGCCAGGGTGAGTGTTCTTTGACGCTGAATTTCTCCCGCTGGTGGAGGAGCTGGAAGACAATGGGGCCAGCGGGCAGTGATGTTGTCCACTGGGTGTGCATTGGTAACCCGTCACCGGACTTTGCTCCAAGACTACGAGGAATTTCTCGCGGCGGGTTCTGCAGCAAGAACCCGGCAGAAATCCACGGCGGAAGACAACCTGTTCATCATGTACACGTCCGGTACAACAGGTAATCCCAAAGGGGTTGTGCATACACACCACACGGTGGGCCTACTGGGCAATGCTCACACTCAACTGCATGACAGCCATTTCAGCGACCGCTACCTGCTGATGTTGCCCATGTTTCACGTCGGCGCCCGACGCGCCGCTGACTCGTCCACGTACAACAGCACTACCCTGGTCATGCTGAAGCATTTCGACCCTGCCAGGGCGTGGGAGTTGATACAGGAAGAACGCATCACCACCACCCTGGCGGTACCTGCAATGCTGAGTTTCATGCTGAAGGTTCCGGGCTATGAGCAGTTCGATTGCTCCAGTCTGAGATACGTGTCCAGCGGCGCCGCGCCCGTGCCGGTTTCACTGATCAACACTTACATGGACATGGGCATTCAGATTTACCAGATCTACGGTATGACGGAAACCTGCGGACCGGCGTGCATGATTGGTCCGGATGACGCCGTGAACAAGATCGGCTCGACGGGCAAATCATTCTTTCATACGCAGGTTCGCGTGGTGGACGAGAACGGTGAGGAGCAACCCCCCGAAGTACCGGGAGAGATTCTCGTCCGCGGCCCACATATTATGAAAGAGTACTGGAAACGCCCCGATGCAACAGCCGAAGCTATCATCGATGGCTGGCTACACACGGGCGATGTCGCGACCTGGGATGAGGAGGGCTTCGTCACCATTCGAGACCGGAAGAAAGACATGATCATATCGGGGGGGGAGAACGTTTACCCTGCCGAGATCGAGAACGTGCTCCTGGATCACCCTGATGTCTCTGACGCTGCCGTGATCGGCCAACCCAGCGACAAGTGGGGGGAGTCCCCGGTTGCTGTGATTGTACCGTCCAGCGACTCCCTGACGCCGCAGGAGGTGCTGTCGCACTGCAACGGTAAACTGGCCCGCTTCAAACTCCCGAAGGTGGTGGAGTTTGTCGACGTGATTCCGCGCAACCCCAGCGGCAAAATACTCAAGCGCCTGCTGCGTGAGCAATTTCCGGGGCCGGCACCGGAGTAACCGGCTTTCACCGATGGGCTTAGGGTCAGATTCGTCCCATTCTCTATAACTTACTAATCTATTAAATATATATAGGTATGTATTAGAGAATTATAGTTGTAGTTATTGGGCAGCCACCTTGCACTGGAAAACATGCTTTTTATCAATCTGAACAAGTGCTTGGAGCGATAATAACCGGGTTGTGAAACGCTGCCTTCAACGTGGTAAACACGTGTGTCGCCGGTGGGTAATCTAACTGGTGAATCGACGTGGACGACGACAGCGTGTAGCGGCGGGATTTTACCCCCAGGCGGTCACCGGGTTTTCCCCGTTTGGCTGTGTATGCAGGGATTGGAGAGCGACGCGCGCTGTTTGTCGATTCCCTGTCCTGGCTGTCCTGGCTGTCCTGGGGGCAAGCGATGAGTATTGGTTGTATAAACTGTGAACGGTCTGGAAAACCCGGAGACCTCTGTGGATAAAGCGGGAGCTTCCCGTACAGCGCGTGTTGGCGTCCTGTGGATATAAACCTGTCTATTTGCCGATACAGAAGCTGGAAAAAATCTCCCCAAGCAGGTCATCGCTGCTGACAACGCCGGTGATCTCCCCCAGGCTCTGCTGGCATTGTCGAAGGTCTTCCGCCAATAATTCGCCGGCGCCTGTCTGGCTGAGTTGTTCTGCTCCGCGCAGCAAATGATTCTCGGCGAGTTCAAGCGCCTTGAGATGTCGGCGGCGAGCGCTGAAAGCACCCTCTGCGCTGGTGTGATAGCCCATGCATTGCTTGAGGTGTTGTTTCAGCAGCGAGACGCCATCCCCGGTTTTTGCTGACAGCGTAATCATCGTTGCCTGCCCCTGCGTATCGATAGATGGCGGTTGTTGTGAGAGATCACATTTGTTGCGCACGACCGTTACGGGTATCCCCTGTAGCTCCGGGTGACGCATTTCCGTCGGCCATTCCAATGGGCCTGATTCGTCCGGACTTGATTCGTGGCTATCGACCACCAGGAGAATCCTGTCCGCAGATGCCATTTCCCGGATTGCCCTGCGAATACCCTCCTGTTCAATGACATCGTCGCTGTCGCGAAGACCCGCGGTGTCTACAATGTGAAGGGGCATGCCGTCGATCTGAATCTGTTCGCGCAGCACATCGCGTGTCGTGCCGGGGATTGCCGTTACGATGGCGCTGTCTTCTCCCGACAGGGCATTCAGTAAACTCGACTTTCCGGCGTTCGGCCGACCGGCGATGACCAGTTTCATGCCTTCGGAAATCAGGCTGCCCTGACGTGCTTCAGACCGGATCGCGGTGAATAACGATTTAACGTTGTCCAACATCTCGGCAACGCGCCCGTCGGACAGGAAATCGATCTCCTCCTCCGGAAAGTCGATAGCCGCCTCAATGTAGGCTCGCAACTCGGTGACGGCCGCGGTCAGGGAGTCTATCTTGCGAGAGAATTCGCCGCGCAGGGTACGGGAGGCGTTGATGGCGGCGCGTTCACTGGAGCTCGCTATCAGGTCGGCGATCGCCTCCGCCTGGGTAAGGTCCAGCTTGTTGTTGAGGAACGCCCTCTCAGAAAATTCTCCCGGTTTCGCCTGGCGCGCTCCATGACTACAGCAGGCCTTGAGTATCATATCGAGAATAACCGGCCCGCCGTGGCCCTGTAGTTCCACTACATCCTCACCGGTGAACGATTTCGGGCCGGGGAAGAAAAGAGCGAGACCACTGTCGAGTATCTCACCTTCTGGTGAGTGAAAATGGCAGTAGTGCGCGTGACGGGGCTTAAGGTCGATGCCGGTAAGGGCTTTACCGATGGCTAAAGCCGCGTCACCTGACAGGCGAATAACGCCAATGCCGCCCTGGCCCACCGGTGTGGCCAGGGCGGCAATAGTGGCGGTGTCCGTCGTCATCGGGAACCCGCGCTGACAAGGGCTTGCATGTGGTCAGGATGGCGCGTGTGCTTTCTCGATCTGGCGTGTGATCACGTATTGCTGCGCGATGGAGAGCAGGTTGTTCACCAGCCAGTACAGCACCAGGCCCGCGGGGAACCAGAGGAAGAAGAAAGTAAAGATAATCGGCATCCACTGCATGATTTTGGCCTGCATGGGGTCCGGGGGTGGCGGATTCAACTTTTGCATGAACCACATGCTGGCGCCCATGAGCAGGGGCAGCACAAAGTAGGGATCCATCACCGAAAGATCCTTGATCCACAGGAAGAATGGCGCGTGGCGTAGTTCAACACTCTCCATCAGCATCCAGTAGAGGCCAATAAACACCGGCATCTGAACCAGGATTGGGAGACAACCGCCTAGCGGGTTGATCTTCTCTTTCTTGTAAAGGTCCATCATGGCCTGCGACTGTTTCTGTTTGTCGTCGGCATATTGCTCGCGAATATCCATCATCTTGGGTTGCACGCGTCGCATGTTGGCCATGGAACGGTAGCTGGCGGCAGACAACCGGTAGAAGAACAGCTTAATCAGCACGGTGAGCAGAATAATCGCTACGCCCCAGTTGCCCACGATTGCCTGGATTTTGGTGAGGAGCCAGAAGAGCGGTTGCGCTATCCACCAGAGCCAGCCGTAATCGACCGAAAGATCCAGGTAGGGCGATATCTCTTTCAGTGTGTACTGATCTTTCGGCCCAGCGTAAAAGCTGGCACCGGTACTGCCCTGTTTGCCAGGGTCGAGTTCGATCATCGGACTGGTGAACTCGGCAAGGTTGAAGCCGCTCTTGGTCGCCCGGGCGCTGTAGTTGTGTGTCTGATCCTGAGCGGGTATCCACGCGCTGAGGAAGTAGTGCTGGACCATGGCGATCCAGGCACCGCTGAGCTGAGCCTTGAAAGGGTCTTCCCGGAGATCATCGAAATTGAGCTTGAGGAATCGGTCCTCGGGCGTCGTCGTTGCGAAACCGAGGAACGGCTGCATGCCCATTGCGGAGGATTCCTGCGTGGGTGGCGGGCCGCTTTCCCGTTTTATCTGCCCAAACAGGATGGCCGACCAGCGGCTGTCACTGGTGTTCTCGATCAGGTAGTCAATATCTATCAGGTAGCTGCCACGAGTGAAGGTGAAGCGCTTGGTCACTTTCACTCCGTTGCTGCCCGTCCAGGGTAGATCCACCACCAGCGTGTTGCTGCCTTGGGCAAGTGTGTACTCGGCGGCCTCGCTGCTGAATGTTGCCCTGCCCTGGGTGTCAATGCCGTTGGTGCCGATGAGGCCGCTGCGTGCGATGTAGGTCAGGTTATCGTTCTGCTCGAGTAAAACGAAAGGCTCGTCCGGATTGTCGATTTTTTCGAGATGCTCGGGAAGGGCCAGCTCCACTATGTCACCACCGGTCAGGTCGATCGCCAACTGCAGCACGTCCGTGCGAACGCGAATTATCCTGCCTGGAGTGACGGTTGATTCAACGGCCGTGCCCGGCCCCGAGGGTAGTGGGGCTTTTGGAAGATCGTTGTCTGCAGACGCAGTCGCTTCTGCTTGCTCAGGCAGCGACGCCGGCGAGCTATCAACGCCCGAATCGGTTGTAATCAGGCGTGAAGCATTGTCTGTCGAGGCCTGGTTACGGGAGTTGGTAAACGCCGTCCATTCGGTGAGAAGCATGAAAGATAGAATCGCGATGGCGCCTATCAGCAGAGTCCGTTGCAAATCCATAGTGATATCTTGTTTCTATTTGTGGTGGACACAGGGGGGAACGGGATCAGCCCCACCTTCATGCCAGGGATGGCACTTCAACAGGCGACGCAGAGCAAGCAGGCAGCCTTTCACCACACCGTGTTCGGCTATGGCCTGCTGTGCGTAGGTTGAGCAGCTGGGGTAGAAGCGACAATGAGAACCCAGGAAAGGGCTGATGCACGCTTGATAGCAGCTGATCAGGAAAATAAATACGCGACGCATCAGATGGAATCCCGGCTGTGGCTTGAGTGGGCGTTGCTGGCGGTCTGACACAGCCTCTGCCACTGCTGGAGCAATATAGAGGATAGCTGTGAATTATCCAAATCCCCTACTCCGGCTCGGGCCAGCAAGATGACGTCCAGTGCGGGTGTGCTCGCCGGCAGTTGACGAAAAAACTCTCTGGCGATGCGCTTGATCCTGTTGCGGTTCACAGCGAGGCGGACATGCTTTTTTGCGATGACCAGACCCAGGCGGTGTTGGGGAAGATCGTTGCAGCGTGCCAGGAGTAGCAGATGGCGGTGCGAGGCCCGTGCCGTGGGCTCATCGAATACCGCTTTGAAATCCGAAGCCTTTAGCAGGCGCCTGGCCTTGCAGAAACCGAAACCCTCCGTAGTACTGCCGACAGCGTGACGCTGCACTGATAGCGCTGTCAGCCGAAGAGGGCTTATGCCGACAGAACTTTCCGGCCCCTGGCGCGACGGCGATTGAGAACCTGGCGACCGCCCTTGGTTGCCATGCGCGCACGAAAACCGTGAGTGCGCTTGCGCTTGATGACGCTGGGCTGGAATGTTCTTTTCATGACAGTGATCCGGGCTGTAGATGAAAGGAGAGGTTGTCCGGTTTCCCGGCACCCCGCAAAAAAGGTGGGGTATTCTATGTAAAAGTCCTTGTGAGTTCAATCGTCTTGTCGTGAACGATCTTCGCGTGACCTCCGCGCGACGCACTTCAGGGCATCAACCCTGTCAGCCACGCCTGTCCCGGCCGAACGTATCTCCCGCTGATTGTGGGCACCTGTCGGGTTGTGCCGGGAGGCGAAAACGGCGATGGGCGAAGCAGCGAGCAAAGTCAATAATGGCGCTACCCAGGGCGATCAGCCCACATTTTCCCCATAAGATACACACAAGATATCCACAGAAATTCTGTGCCGGGCACTGACAGGACGAGTTTGCTCAAAATATGATCTGATAGCGATCAAGTTGTTGTTTATTAAGGATAAAAAAACTTTCCATTTTTTGGGTTTTACTGTGGATAAGTGGCCAATTGCGGCGTATCATCTGCGCTTCGGTGAGTGGCTGCCGCCGAAAGAATAAGACAGTTTAGTACTGGCAGGATATTCATTAAAGACGGTTTTTGAAGTGCGGCTACAGGCCGCGCTACGGGGGGTTTCTTTGCCCGAAGTGATGTGGCAACAGTGTATAGACAAATTGCGGGATGAATTACCGTCCCAGCAGTTTACGACCTGGATCCGGCCGCTTGAGGCGAGCTGTGACCAATCTTCTCTCACGTTGCGAGCGCCAAATCGATTTATACGCGATTTTGTGGCAGAAAAGTATGCGGAGCGGATCCGAGAGCTGCTGCGCGATGCAGACCCTGCAGGCTCGCTGGAATTGTGTCTTGAGATCGGTGGCGAGCGGCCGCGCCTGCAGGCACGTGAAGATGCCGTTGCGGAGCCACCGGCAGGCACGACGCCGGCGCCGGGCACTCCGGGTGAGCCGGTGGCGGGTGGCACGACAATGCCGATGCTGCCCAGGCTGGTTGCGCAGTCAGGCAACTTGGCTCGCAAGGTTGATGTTGAAGGCGCGCTGCAGCACCGCGACGGCCTGCTTGCGGCACACACTTTTGAGAGTTTTGTGGAGGGTAAATCCAACCAGCTTGCCCTGGCGGCGGCGCAACAGGTGGCCGAGAACCCCGGAGAGTCTTACAACCCGCTTTTTCTGTATGGCGGTGTCGGGCTGGGGAAAACACACCTGATGCAAGCTGTTGGCAACGCGTTGAAGGCGCGAAATCCGGATGCAAAAGTGGTGTACCTGCATTCCGAGCGTTTTGTGGCCGACATGGTGAAGGCGCTGCAACTCAACGCCATCACCGACTTCAAGCGCTACTACCGCTCTGTCGATGCGCTGTTGATTGACGATATTCAGTTCTTTGCCAAGAAAGACCGTTCCCAGGAGGAGTTTTTCCATACCTTCAATGCCTTGCTGGAAGGCGGTCAACAGATGATCCTGACGTGTGACCGTTATCCAAAGGAAATCGACGGCTTGGAGGAGCGCCTGAAATCCCGATTCGGCTGGGGGCTCACCGTTGCAGTAGAGCCGCCCGAGCTGGAAATGCGGGTGGCCATCCTGATGAAAAAAGCCGCGCAGGTAGGGGTCGATCTTCCCCCCGAGGCGGCATTTTTTATCGCGCAACGTATCCGCTCAAACGTGCGCGAACTCGAGGGGGCATTGAAGCGCGTTGTGGCGAGCGCACGCTTTGTAGACAAGGCCATCGATACCGACATTGTTAAAGAGAGCCTGAAGGATCTGCTCGCCCTGCAGGACAGGCAGGTCAGTATGGATAACATCCAGCGCACGGCGGCGGAGTACTACAAGATCAAGGTCTCGGATATGATGTCCCGGCGGCGCAGTCGCTCCGTTGCTCGACCACGGCAGATGGCGATGGCCCTGTCGAAAGAGCTCACGAACCACAGCCTGCCGGAGATCGGGGAGAGTTTTGGGGGCAGAGATCACACGACAGTGCTGCATGCCTGTCGTAAAATCAAAGAACTTCGTGAAACAAACTCCGATATACGCGAAGATTACAAGAACTTGCTACGATCTCTCACAACATGAGCGAGGTGCGCGCGGATGTTTCATCGCGCCGATAGCGGTTCAGGCCGAGAATGTTGTGTTCTCATGCACTTGAAGGAATAAAAGCCTTATGAAGTTCAGTGTCTCGCGGGATACTCTCCTGAAGTCCTTGAATCTTGTTGCCGGCGTGGTGGAGCGACGCCAAACGTTACCGGTACTGGCCAATGTACTGATGGTACTGGAAGATGACCGGCTTTCATTGACGGGAACGGACCTTGAGGTAGAGCTTGTTGGCCGGGTGCAGCTTGCATCCCCGGGCGAGTCTGGCGAGGTGACGGTTCCGGCAAGGAAATTGACGGACATCTGTAAATCCCTGCCCGAAGGCAGTGATATCCATTTCAGTCTCGCCGACGGCAAGGCCACCGTGAAGTCGGGTCGCAGCCGCTTTACACTGTCGACTTTGCCGGCGCGGGAGTTTCCCAATGTCGAGGATGGTATCGGCACGCATCGGTTCAGCCTGAAACAGGGCCAGCTGAAACGCCTGATCGATCGCACTGCGTTTGCAATGGCGCAGCAGGACGTTCGCTATTACCTGAACGGTATGCTGTGGGAGCTGCAGGGTCAGCTATTGCGAGTAGTTGCCACAGACGGTCATCGCCTCGCCATGTGCACGCTCCGTGAGCCAATGCAGGTGAAGGGTGACGGTGACACGCAGGTCATCCTGCCCCGGAAAGGGGTGTTGGAGCTGGTGCGATTGCTGATGGACGAAGATGAAGACATCTCCATCGTGCTAGGCAATAACCACATTCGCGCCATGACGCAGGACTTTACGTTCACGTCCAAGCTTGTGGACGGCAAGTTCCCAGACTACCAGCGTGTGTTGCCGCGCTCCCCGGATAAAATTGTGCTCGGCTCCCGCCTGGAACTGCGCCAGGCGTTCGCACGAACGGCGATTCTCTCGAATGAAAAGTACCGTGGTGTGCGTTTGAAATTGTCAGACAACTCACTGGATATTCTTGCGAACAATCCGGAGCAAGAAGAAGCAGAAGAGACGGTTTCTGTGCAATTTAGCGGCGAATCGCTGGAGATCGGGTTCAATGTAAGCTATTTGCTAGACGTTCTAGGTGTGTTGAGTGGCGACAGCGTAAAGCTTTCACTAGCTGATCCGAACAGTAGTGCACTTCTGGAGGAATCGGAAGACGACGATTCTCTCTATGTCGTAATGCCGATGCGCCTGTGATGCCCGCCAGCTTTACCCGGCGACTATTATAAACTTGGCGCGCTCCTCGGTCCGGTGCTCAGGAGGTCGGAGGGAGCCCTGACGGGCCTGCCTTCTGGTGGTATGGCCCTTACCCGCATCAAAATTGATCGTGTGCGAAACCTGCGGAATGTTGAGCTTCCCGGCTTACAGCAGGTGAACGTGTTTTTTGGGCACAACGGTAGCGGCAAGACCTCGGTTCTGGAAGCGGTACACCTGCTCGGTATGGCGCGCTCGTTCCGTGGTCAGGGGTTCAGAAGCGTGATTTCGCATGGCGAGGACGCCTGTGTGGTGTTTGGCGTAACACGCCTGCCAGCGATCGGTACAACGATCACTCTGGGCGTTCAACGCAGTAGGTCTGGTGAAGCGCAGATTCGTGTGGCTGGAAAGCCGGTGCGGACGGTCGCCGAGCTTGCGGCGCAGTTACCGCTTCAGGTGATCAATGCGGACAGCTTCGGCTTGCTCGTGGGTCCTCCCGCGTCCCGCCGACAGTACCTGGACTGGGGTGTGTTCCACGTGGAACACACCTTCTTTGCTCAGTGGCAGCGCTTCCAGCGCTGTATTAAACAGCGCAATATGCTGTTGCGACATGGTAAACTGTCAGAACAAGAGTTCGAGGTTTGGACGCAGGAGCTGGTTATCGCCGCCACCGCGGTGAACGATCACAGAAAGGCCTATTTTGATCGACTCGTGCCGCGCTTTATGGATGTGATGGCCCGCCTGGCCCCTTCCATTCAGGGTCTCGAGCTGCGTTTCCGGCAGGGGTGGGACAGTAAAAGCAGCTACAGGGATGCGCTGGAGCAGAGTAAGGCGGTGGATCTGGACCAGGGTTACACACATGCGGGGCCTCAGCGCGCCGATATACGAGTGACGGTAGGGGGCCATTCGGCGGGGGAAACCCTGTCAAGGGGCCAACAGAAGCTGGTTGTATGTGGTTTGAAGCTTGCCCAGGGTCAACTGATGTCTGAGTTGGGTGTGGGTACCTGCACGTACCTGATCGATGATCTACCGTCCGAGCTGGACCGCGTGCACAGTCAGCAGGTTTGCGCGTTGCTGGCGTCCATGGAGGCGCAAGTGTTCGTCACCTGCGTGGAACAAGACGAGATCCGGTCGGTTTGGCCTGAATCTGAAGCACTGGCGATGTTCCACGTGGAACATGGGGTAATACAGCCCGCACTAACGCCAAATAACACCAACATCGGCCCTTCGAATATGCCGGAATGAAGAGACAGGGTGCATGAGCGACGACAAAGAGCATAGTTACGATTCCTCGAGTATCAAGGTACTGAAAGGCCTGGATGCCGTAAGAAAACGGCCGGGTATGTACATTGGTGACACTGACGACGGCACCGGTCTGCATCACATGGTGTTTGAGCTGGTCGATAACTCTATTGATGAAGCGCTGGCGGGGCACTGCTCGCTGATCAATATCGCTATTCACCCAGATGAGTCGGTCACGGTCAGTGATGACGGGCGTGGAATTCCCACCGAGATGCATGAGGAGGGAGTTTCAGCGGCGGAAGTGATTATGACCGTCCTGCACGCGGGGGGTAAGTTCGACGACAACACGTACAAGGTATCCGGCGGCCTGCACGGTGTGGGAGTGTCGGTGGTGAATGCGCTGTCCGAAGAGCTGGTGCTGACCATCCGCCGGGAAGGCAAGATGTACGAGCAGATCTACCGCCACGGAGTCCCCCAGGCACCCCTGGCGGAGGTTGGCACCACGGAAAGCTCTGGCACCACGGTGCGCTTCAAGCCTTCGCCTGAAACCTTTACTAATATCGAGTTTCACTTCGAGCAGTTGGGCAAGCGTTTGCGGGAGCTTGCCTTCCTTAACTCCGGTGTGTGCATCCGCCTGAAAGACGAGCGCAGCGGAAGAGAAGAAAAATACCAGTACGAGGGTGGCCTGCGGGCGTTTGTCGACTATCTGAATCTCAACAAAACCCCTGTCAACAAGGCGTTTCACTTTCAGATTGATACCGACGATGGTATCGGCGTAGAAGTGGCATTGCAGTGGAATGATGGTTTTCAGGAAAACATTTTCTGTTATACCAATAACATTCCACAGCGGGACGGCGGCACGCATTTGGCGGGCTTCAGGGCCGCGCTGACTCGCAGCCTGAATACCTATATCGAAAGGGAAGGGCTGGCCAAGAAAGCCAAGGTGAATACTACGGGTGATGATGCCAGGGAGGGCTTGACCGCCATTATCTCGGTCAAGGTGCCCGATCCGAAGTTTTCATCACAAACCAAGGACAAGCTGGTCTCTTCCGAGGTGAAAACGGCGGTGGAGCAAACGGTAAGCGCGCAGTTCAACGACTATTTGCTGGAGAACCCCGCAGAGGCAAAGTCTGTCGTAGGTAAAATGCTGGATGCGGCTCGCGCGCGCGAGGCGGCGCGTAAAGCGCGAGAAATGACGCGGCGGAAAGGCGCGCTGGACATCGCCGGACTGCCCGGCAAGTTGGCTGACTGTCAGGAGAAGGATCCGGCCCTGTCAGAGCTGTACCTGGTGGAGGGTGATTCCGCTGGAGGCTCTGCGAAACAGGGGCGTAATCGCAAGTACCAGGCGATCCTCCCCTTGAAAGGCAAGATCCTGAATGTAGAGAAAGCGCGGTTCGACAAGATGCTGGGTTCGGCTGAGGTGGGTACCATTGTGACGGCGCTGGGGTGTGGCATCGGCAAGGACGAGTTCAATGCCGACAAGCTCCGATATCACAGCATCATTATCATGACGGACGCCGACGTTGATGGGTCTCATATTAGAACCCTGTTGTTGACGTTTTTCTTTCGCCAGATGCCCGAGCTGATCGAGCGCGGCCACATATTCATTGCCCAGCCGCCGTTGTATAAAATTGCCAAGGGTAAACAGCACCAGTATCTGAAGGACGACGATGCGCTGGTTCAGTACCTGACGCAGTCGGCACTGGACGGGGCCTCTGTATACGTGAACCCCGATGCGCCGCCGATTTCCGAGGGCCCCCTGGAGGAGCTGGTGAATCAGTATCGCGCTGTGGATGCGACCATCCAGAGGCTGTGCCGGTTGTACGCGCCGGTCGTACTCTGGCAGATGGTGTATGGCGCAACACTCACGCCCGAGGGCATGCGCGACGAGGCGGTTGTCCAGGCCTTCTGCGACCAGCTAAGTGAGCGCTTACAAACCGTTGACCCCAGCCATGGTCTGTTTTCTGTGGTGATGCGCCGGGATCAGGAGCGCCAGCTCTATTTTCCGGTAGTGAAAGTACTCGCCCATGGCACCGAGACAGAGACCGAGTATCACCATGAGTTTTTCGCGTCGGGCGAATATCGCTCAATGGTCGCCCTGGGTAACACCGTTAACAACCTGATAGACGAAGACGGCTACTTTCAGCGCGGTGACAAGACGTTTGCCACGCGGAGCTTCGCGGAAGGATTCAGTTGGCTGATGGCGGAAGCGCGCAAGGGCTACAGCATCCAGCGCTACAAGGGCCTGGGTGAAATGAACCCCGACCAGCTATGGGAAACCACCATGGATCCGGAGGTGCGCAGAATGCTGAGAGTGACCATCGACGACGCCATCGCCGCCGACCAGATCTTCACCACCCTCATGGGCGACCAGGTCGAGCCGCGACGAGACTTTATCGAAGAGAATGCACTATCGGTGGCAAATCTGGATGTATAACGTCGCAGGTAGCTAGAGCATGGCCACAGTCACATTTTTCGGCGCCGCGCAGGAGGTGACCGGCTCCTGTCACCGCCTTGAGTCACCCGCGCTTGGCACGGTGTTGCTTGATTGCGGCATGCACCAGGGCGGTGATGCGGTGGAACGCCTGCATCAGGAGGCGTTCGAGTTTGATCCGGGGTCGATCGATGGCGTCATTCTCTCGCACGCGCATCTCGACCACTCTGGGCTGCTACCCAAGCTGGTACACGAGGGGTTTCGCAACCCGATTTACTGCACCGCGGCAACGCGCGATCTGCTGGAGATCATGCTGGAAGATTCCGTGGGGCTTTACGAGCGGGATCTTGAGAGAGAAAACCTGCGTCGTGCGAGACGCGGTAAAAAGCCGATCAAGGCCCGGTACGGCAGAAAAGATGTCGAACGGGCGCTGCGACTGTGCGTGCCGATCGAGTACGGGCAAGCAAGACAGATTGGCGAGCAGGCAACGCTCATCTTCCATGATGCCGGCCACATTCTCGGCTCCGCCATCGTGGAACTGCGTCTGCGCGAGACAGGCAAGGAAAAGACCCTGGTCTTCTCGGGTGACCTGGGAAAAACAGATTCCACATTGATGAGCCCCCCGGCCACGCTGGAAAAAGCCGACCTGCTCTTGATGGAAAGTACCTACGGCGACCGCGATCACCGTGCGATGGAAGACACCCTCACCGAATTGAAAGAAGTGCTGCGCGACACCTGGCAGGAAGGCGGTAACGTGATGATACCCGCCTTCGCGGTCGGTCGTACCCAGGAGCTGCTATTCCATCTCGGCTGCCTGTATCAACAGGGTGAGCTGGATAACTGGCAGATCTATCTCGACAGCCCGATGGCAATCAAGGTCACGGCCGTGTACAGCCGCTGGCTCTCGCAACTGGATGACGATGTGTTGAAAGCGCTACGGGCTGAGGGCAAAAAGACGTTGGAGACGTTCCTGCCGCCTCTGACCCTGTCGATTACACCCGAAGAATCCATGGCCATCAATAAAATCAAGCGCGGTGCCATCATCATCGCGGGCAGCGGGATGTGCACCGGCGGGCGCATTCGTCACCATTTCAAGCAGCGTATCTGGAATCAGCGCAACACGATCATCTTCTGCGGTTTTCAGGCGCGTGGCACGCTGGGGCGGCTGCTGGTCGACGGTGTGAAGCATATTCGCATGTTCAACGAGGAGTATGCGGTAAAGGCGCGCATCGAAACCCTGGGCGGGTTTTCCGCACACGCTGGTCAGTCTGAATTGCTGACCTGGGTGAAGCAATTCGCCGCTGACACGCGCGTGGTGCTCGTGCACGGAGAGCCCCGGGCAATGGACGTGTTGTCGGAAAAGCTCTGGCAACAGCAGCGCAGGCCCGCCGAAACGCCCAGACCAGGCCAGAGCGCGATGTTTTAGTGGCGTAGTGGCGGCGGCCGTACCGGCGATCAACCGCCGGCGGTCGGCGACGCGTCCGGCTCGGTGTTGCTGGTTGCTGTCTCCATGTCCCGGCTTACCGCCTCGAGCCGGGTTTGCTCGAGGTCTTCATGAATCGGCTCGATGCCAGGCAGCTTGTCGCGCGTTTTTGCCGACAGCTGCTGGAATCGCTCCACTTTGCCGTATAGCCCCTGCTTGCCTGCCAGGCTGGTCACTGTATCGTTGTAGTGATTCTGTGCGGCGCGCATGGAGTTGCCGAGCCGGTCCAGGCGCTCGGCCACGCGACACACCTGGTTGTAGATGTCCCCGGCACGGTCGCTGATCTCGCGTGCCTCGCGATTGCTCTGGTCGATCATCCACAGGTTGGCAACCGTGCGCAGAATCGGCATCAGCGTCGTATGCGAGACCATGATGACGCCTTTCTGGTAGCCGTAGTTGAACAGATCCTTGTTGTGCTTCATCGCCTCGATATAGGCGGGCTCGACCGGCATGAACATCAGCACGAAATCCGGGCTGCCCAGGTTGGGCAGGTTCGCGTAGTCCTTGGTGCCGAGATCATCAATATGTTGTCGCACGGCCTGCGCATGTGCATTCAGCGCCTCGGTGCGCCCCTCGTCGCTGTCCGCTGCGATAGCCCTGTCGTAATCCACGAGAGAGACCTTGGAATCGACAACGATATTTTTGCCATCCGGCAGTTTGATGACAAAGTCCGGCACTTTCCGCTTGTTGTGTTCATCGCGAAATGACGCCTGGGTCTCGTAGTGTTCCCCGGCCTGCAGCCCGGCCAGCTCGAGCGTGCGCTGCAGCTGCGCCTCGCCCCAGTTGCCGGTGGTTTTCTTGTCTCCCTTCAGGGCAAGTGTCAGGTTTGCGGCCTGTGCGTTCATTTCCAGGCCAACGTCCAGCACCTTGCGGATCTCCGCCTCCAGTGTGCTGTTGCCCTTGATGGATTCCGAATGCACTTCATTGATGCGCTGCTGAAACCCTGCGATCTGCTCACGGAAGGGTTTCAAGAGGTCTTCCAGCGACGCCCTGCTGGTATGGGTGAAGTGGCGGCCTTTGTCCTCGAAAATGCGGTTGGCCAGGTTCTCGAACTCCCGCTTCAGGTTATCGCGCGCATCGTTCAGCAGCGTCAGCTGCTCCTGATGCTGGCTGGCACGCTCTCGCTGCGACGTCTCCAGTTCGGCATTGTGACGCAGCGCGTCCTGCAGCGCCTGCTGGAGTTTTGCGGCTTCCGCGCGCAGTCTCTCGATGTCAGTCTGGCGTTCGTGCAAGCGACCATGAACCTGGTCCAGCTCCACCGCCAGCCCATGCACCTCCAGCTGCGCAGTGCCCAGTGACGCCTGTGCGGTGGTGAGAGCATCCTGGCTGCGTGCGAGTTCACGGCGCGTGCTCAGGCCGCGCCAGATGCTCACGACCAGCGCAAGGACGATCGAGACCGCGAGCGCGGCGGCAGCCAGGAGAATAGTGTCAGCGTTAATGTTCATACAGCCCCCGATGTGCCCGCCAGTTTAAAGCAAACGGGTAGATAGCGCGCTGCGCTATGGGCTGTGCCCGGATCACCTGTCGTGTTTTCGCGCGGTCTGCGAGTCGCGCTCCGCGGCCCTTTAACGAGCAACCACGAGCAGTGAAATATCGGCGACCTCCAGGAACAGGCCACGCAGCTTTTTCAACAGGTTGAGCCGGTTGCCGCGCAGGCCGGGATCTTCGTCGTTGACCATGACGCCGTCGAAAAATGCGTCCACCGGCGCGCGCAGTGCCGCCAGTTCGCTGAGGGCCTGTGTATAGTTCTCGCGTTCCAGCAGCGCCGGCGCGCTGTTTTCGAGTTCCTCGACCTTCGCTGCAAGCGCTTTCTCTGCAGGCTCCAGGAGTAAGTTGGCGCTCACATCGCCGAAAACATGGCCGTCGTCGACCTTTGCCAGTATGTTGGCTACCCGCTTGTTGGCGGCGGCCAGCGCCTGGGCTTCCGGCAGGCGGGAAAAGGCATCCACCGCCAGCACCCGGCGGTGAATATCCAGCGGCCGGCTCAGATTGCGTGAGCTGACGGCGCGGAACACCTCCCCCGGAATCGCCGCTTCCTCATACCAGGCGCGGAAGCGCTCCAGCATGTACGCAAGCACCTCTTCGACCGTGCTCTCGGCGACGATGTCGGCGGAGTAGCTGTCCGCAGCAACGGCCAGACACTCCGCCAGGTCCAGGTCGAGCTCGCGCTCTACTGCGATGCGCAATACCGCAAGCGATGCGCGGCGCAGCGCAAACGGATCCCTCGAGCCGGTGGGCGGCTGGCCGATGCCGAAAATGCCCACCAGCGTATCCAGTCGATCAGCCAGACCCAGGGCCTGGGCCGTGAGTGTTTCCGGCAGCCTGTCGCCCGAAAAGCGCGGCCAGTACTGCTGGGCGATGGCCGAAGCGACATCGGCCGGCTCGCCATCGTTGAGGGCATAGTAGGAGCCCGCGATACCCTGCATATCCGGAAACTCGAGCACCATATCGGTGACGAGATCCGCCTTGCTCAATAGCGCGGCGCGCTCGGCCAAATCGGCCGGAGAGCCGATCTGCTCCGCGAGCCAGCCGGCGAGGCGCTGCACCCGTTGTGTCTTCTCGTACAGGCTGCCCAACGACTGTTGAAAAACGATACTTTCCAGCGCGGCCACGCGATTGGCCAGCGCTGTCTTGCAGTCGGTTTCGAAGAAGAACGCGGCGTCCGACAAACGGGGTCGGATGACGCGTTCGTTGCCTGCGATCACCTCGGCGGGGTTGCTGCTTTCGATATTGGCGACGGTGATAAAGTGCGGCCGCAGATTCCCCTGCTGGTCTACCAGGTGGAAGTATTTCTGGTGTGCCTTCATGGACGATACCAGCGCTTCAGCGGGTACGGCGAGAAACCGCTCTTCAAAATTACCCGTGAGCGCCACTGGCCATTCGACCAGGCCGGTGACTTCATCGAGCAGCGCATCATCGATCACCGCCGTTGCCTCGATCGCTGCGGCCTGAGCCTCGACCGCAGATCTGACCAGATCCCGACGTTTGTCGAACGAGGCGATGACATAGGCGGTTTGCAATGCCTGTTCGTAGTCTTCCGGTGTGGTCAGCTCGATATCGTTGGGACAGTGGAAACGGTGACCGCGTGTGACTCGACCCGCAGGCACGCCCAGTACGTCGCCGGGTATACAGTCGTTGCCCAGTAGCACCACGACCCAGTGCACCGGACGTACGAACTCTTCGCGGCTGGCCCCCCAGCGCATGCGCCGGGGAATAGGCAGGTCACGCAGGCTGTCTCGAATGATGTCGTGCAGGCAGTCTTTCGCCCTCAGGCCCGCTTCTGTCCTACGCAGGCCCAGGCGCTCGCCTTTCGGGGTGGTGAGGTGCTGCAGCGATTCCGGCTCCACGCCCTGGTTCCGGGCGAAGCCCAGCGCCGCGGGCGTCCAGTTGCCCGCCTCATCGCGGGCGCGATCCACCGGCGGGCCGAGCGCTTCCAGCGTGCGGTCCGGCGCCTGCAACTGGACGCCGTGGATGAGCACCGCAAGCCGGCGAGGTGTGGCAAACCAGCGCACGTCCGAGTGCTGGAGCTCGCGCTGGCCAAGGCCGGCGACAATACCGTCGCGAAACGCCTCACCCAGGGTGCGCAACGCGGTGGGCGGCATCTCTTCCGTGCCGATTTCGATCAACAGCGCATCTGTTTGCATGGTCAGCTGGCCTCCGCCTGCAGGCGTTGCAACACTTCATCGCGCAGCGCGGCCTGTGCCAGGGGGAAGCCGAGTGCTGCGCGTGCGTCGAAGTACGCCTGTGCGACGGCACGGGCGAGGCTGCGCACGCGCAGGATAAACCGCTGTCGTTCAGTGACGGATATTGCATGCCGGGCATCCAGCAGGTTGAACGCATGCGAAGCTTTCATGACCATTTCGTAGGCCGGAAGGGGCAGCGCCGCCTCCACCAGTCGCAGGGCCTCTTTCTCGCACTGGTCGAAGGAAGTAAACAGGAACTCCACGTCCGCTTCCTCGAAGTTGTAGCGGGACATCTCCACTTCGTTCTGGTGAAACACATCGCCATAAGTCACCGTGCCGGCCGGACCCTGCGACCAGACCAGGTCGTAGATACTGTCCACGCCCTGCAGGTACATGGCGATGCGCTCGATGCCATACGTGATTTCGCCGGTCACCGGGTAGCATTCCAGTCCTCCCGCCTGCTGGAAGTAGGTGAACTGGGTGACCTCCATACCATTGAGCCACACTTCCCAGCCCAGACCCCAGGCACCCAGCGTGGGCGACTCCCAGTTGTCTTCCACGAATCGAATATCATGCACGCTCGAGTCGATGCCCAGCGCTTCCAGTGATCGCAGGTATAGCGACTGGAAGTCATCCGGTGACGGCTTCATGACCACCTGAAACTGGTAGTAGTGCTGCAGTCGGTTGGGGTTCTCGCCGTAGCGTCCATCGGTTGGCCGGCGTGACGGCTGCACGTAGGCGGCGTTCCAGCTCTCCGGGCCGAGTGCGCGCAGAAAGGTGGCCGGGTGAAACGTGCCGGCGCCCACTTCCATGTCGAGCGGTTGCAGCACCACGCAACCCTGTTCCGCCCAGAACTGCTGCAGGCGCATGATGAGCGCCTGAAAGGTGAGTACTTTGCTGTTGCTGTGTGCCACGGGTCCGCCCGACTGTGCAAAAAAGCTGGCTATTATAGCGGCTCTTTAGTCGGCATAATATGCGCTTTCCCTGAAAGTGAATGCCACGGCGATGTCCGACGTGCCGGGCAATGGCGCGTTGTCAGGCGGCCCGGTGTCGCATCTTCCGTAAGCAGAGGCTGAAAATGGTTTTGGGCAAGATCATCGCTGGTCTGATCGGCCTCGTCACGGGCGGCTTTCCCGGCCTGATTGTGGGCGGCGTGCTCGGCCACCTGTTTGACCGGGCACTTGCGCGACAGTTTGGCCTGGGTTCTGCCGAGAGCCTGCACGCTGTGCGTGAGAGTTTTTTTGAAACGGCATTCCTGTTGTCGGGTTATCTGGCCAAGATCGACGGACGGGTATCGGAGAAGGAAGTCGCCCATACCGAACAGGTGTTCGTGCAGATGGGCCTCGACGCGGCGCAGCGCCAGCGCGCTATTTCACTGTTCAAACAGGGCTCGGCGGCTGGCTTCATGCCGGAGCCCGCGGTCGCCGGGTTTGTACAGACCTGCGGTAATCGCAACCAACTCAAGCGTACGCTGCTGCTGTTTCTGATTTCCCTGGCGCAAGCTGATGAGCAGCTACAGCCCTCGGAGCATGACGCCTTGCGGCGCATCACCCGCCTGCTTGGCCTGAACGTCCTGCAACTCGATTTACTGTTGCAGATGACGCGCGGGCAGCAGCATTTTCATTCGCGTGCCGGCGGCGCCCGGCAACCGGCCAAGGCGAGCCTGGAGGACGCCTATGCGGCGCTGGGTGTCGCCAGCAGTGTAAACGACCGCGAACTCAAGCGCGCCTACCGCAAACGGATGAGCGAGAACCACCCGGACAAACTGATTGCTCGTGGCGTGCCCGAGGATATGGTAAAGCTGGCAACGGAACGCTCACAGGATGTGCAGGCGGCCTACGAGATGATTCGACAGCACCGGGGTATCAAGAAGTAGCGAGTTGAGCCTCTCAAGCCCGCCGCCGGCCGGGGCAAGCATACCCTTGTCTACAGGCGCCAGAACATCGGTGTGAACAGTACCAGCAGCGTGAACACCTCAAGTCGTCCCAGCAGCATGGTGAAACACAGCAGTCCCTTGGCCACTTCGTTGATATTGCCGTAGTTGGCGGCCACCTCGCCGAGCCCTGGCCCCAGGTTGTTCAGGGCGGCGGCAACCGCGGAAAAGGCGGTCGTGAAGTCCAGCCCGGTGGCCATCAGCAGCAGCATGATGATGATGAAGCAGGTGGTGTAGACGGCAAAAAAGCTCCACACCGCACTGACAACGGCTGCCTCTACCCGTGATCGTCCTACCTTCAGCGGGATCACGGCATTTGGATGTACCAGCTGTTTGAGCTCGCGTATCCCCTGCTTGTAGATCAGCATCACGCGCATCGCTTTCATACCACCGCCGGTGGAGCCTACGCAGCCACCCATGAACGACAGCATCAGCAGCATAATGGGAAGAAACGAGGGCCACGCAGCGAAGTCCTGGGTCGCGAAGCCGGTGGTGGTGGCGATCGAGATTGCCTGGAAAACCCCGTGCACCAGGCTGTCCTCGGGCCCCAGTGTCCGGGTGGCGAACAGGTAGGCGCAGGTAATCAGTATTCCGATCAGCAGGACCGAGGCGAAAAAGCGCGTTTCGGAATCGTTGGCGTAAATGAACAGCGCCCGTCGGCGCTTGCTCGGTGACGCGAGTTGCCGCCAGGCGGTGAAATGCAGCCCGAAGTTGATCGCCGAGATCACCATGAACACGCTGCACACGGCGAGGATGGTGTTGTCCTCAAAATAGCCAATGCTGGCGTCATGGGTTGAAAATCCGCCGATGGCCACCGTGGAGAATGCATGGCCGACGGCGTCGAAAGTCGACATGCCGGCGAAGTAATAGGCGGCGGCGCAGGCGATGGTAAGCGCGATGTAAACCGATGCCAGCGCTTTCGCGGTTTCCGTGATGCGCGGTGTGAGCTTGGTATCTTTCGAGGGCCCAGGGGTTTCCGCCTTGTAGAGCTGCATGCCACCGATGCCAAGCATCGGCAGCACAGCCACCGCCACCACGATAATCCCGATGCCGCCCAGCCACTGCAGCAACTGGCGATAGAACAGGATAGACGCCGGGAGCTCATCGAGACCGGTGATGACGGTGGCGCCGGTGGTCGTGAGGCCGGATATGGATTCGAAGATCGCGTCGGTGGTGGACATGTCCAGAGACGGCGTCAGGGCGAACGGCAGCGCCCCGAATAATCCCAGCACGGTCCAGAACAGCGAAGTGATCAGGAAGCCGTCGCGGATGCGCAGTTCCTGCTGCGCGCCCTTCACCGGCAGCCACAGTGTCAGGCCGGCGAAAAAGGTGATGCACAGCGCCCACAGAAAGCTCTGCAACGTTTCATCTTCGGCCAGTACCGCGAGCAGCAGTGGAATGAGCATGGCGCTCGAGAACATCATGAGCAGAATACCCAGGATGCGCATTGATACTGAAAAATGCATGCGGGCGCCTAGGAAAAGAAACCGATGCCGACGGCGAAAAGCTTTTCCACGGCTTTGATCTTGGTGCGGTCGACAAAGAACACGATGACGTGGTCATTCTCTTCAATCACCACGTCGCCGTGTGCAATCAACACCTTGTCGCCGCGCACGATGGCGCCGATGTTAACGCCCTCTGGGAGTTGCAGATCCGCCAGGCTCCGACCTACGACCTTGGACGAATGTGCATCGCCGTGCGCGATCACCTCCAGCGCTTCCGCCGCGCCGCGCCGCAGGGAATGCACGTTATTGATATCGCCGCGCCGCACATGGGTAAGCAGGCTGCCGATGGTGATCTGCTGTGGCGAGATGGCGATGTCGATCTCATCGCCCACGAGGTCGGCGTAGGCGGGGTTCGCCACCAGCGTGATCACTTTCTTGGCGCCCATGCGCTTGGCGAGCATCGACATCATGATGTTCGATTCATCGTTGTTGGTGAGGGCGCAGAACACGTCGGTGGATTCGATATTCTCGGCACTGAGGAGCTGGGGTTCCGATGCGCTGCCGTTGAGCACGATGGTGTGTTTGAGGCGCTCCGATAGCTGGCGGCACCGCGGATAGGAACGCTCGATGATCTTGACCTGGTATTTGCGCTCGATGTTCTGGGCCAGGGTGGCGCCGATGTTGCCGCCTCCGGCGATCATGACCCGTTTGTAGGGCTTGTCTATTTTGCGCAGTTCGGCCATGACCGCGCGGATATCGTTTTTGGCGGCGATAAAAAACACCTCATCCCCCGCTTCGACGACGGTTGTACCCTCGGGGATGATGGGCCGGTTCTGGCGGAAGATCGCGGCCACACGGGTATCGACTTTCGGCATATGCTTGCGAATAGTGCGCAGCTCCTGGCCCACGATGGGCCCGCCGTAAACCGCCCTCACCGCAACCAGTTGCACCAGGCCGTCGGCAAAGTCGAGTACCTGCAGGGCGCCGGGGTTGGAGATCAGCCGCTGGATGGCCTGCGTAACCAGTTGCTCAGGGCCGATAATCACATCCACCGGGATATTCTCGCGGCCAAACAGTTTGTCCTGCTCTTTGAGATAGCTGGGTGAGCGCACGCGGGAAATTTTCTTGGTGGTGCCGTACAGCGTATGCGCCACCTGGCAGGCCATCATGTTGATCTCATCGCTGTTGGTCACCGCGATGAGCATATCGGCATCCCGCGCGCCGGCTTTCTCCAGCACGTTGGGATAGGACGCGCCGCCGGTAACGGTACCGATGTCCAGCCTGTCCTGCAACGCGCGAAGTTTGTCGCCGTCAGTATCGACGACGGTAATGTCGTTTTGTTCGTCGGCGAGGTGTTCGGCCAGGGTGCCGCCAACCTGTCCCGCGCCGAGAATGATGATTTTCATGACCCGATGTGCTCGTTCCGGTGTTGCAGGCGACAAACCTGCCTGCACATTAGTGAAAAGGCCTGGCGATTGTAAGGGCCGCTGGCGCGAAATTGTGCACAGTATTAGCGCGGCTTTTGCAGCAGGGCAAAAAACATCCCGTCGCTGCCATCGGTCTCGGGCAGCAACTGTCGCCCGCAGCCTGCCGGTTCGCCCCAGGTCACTGCCAGTGGCAACGACTGCGGACGGCCCGCATGCTCTAGACGCTCCTCAAGCTCACGACTGTCCCTGCGATCAAGAAAACTATCGATCACCCTGGCGTTCTCGTCTTCGAGCAGCGAGCAGGTGACGTACAGGAGCACACCGCCCGGGCGTAACAGTGGCCAGAGTCCCTGCAGGATTTCGATCTGCTGGCGCTGGAGTTGCGCGATGTCGGCCTCCCGGCGCAACAGCTTGATGTCGGGATGGCGCCGGATCACACCGCTGGCGGAGCATGGGGCGTCTACCAGGATGCGATCGAAGATAGCGTTTGCCAGGCTGTCTGGCGGCTGTCGGCCGTCACCCTGGATACAGTGTGCAGCGAGCTTCAGCCGCCCGAGGTTCTCGCGAACGCGCGCGAGACGTTCGGCATCGATGTCCATGGCCACCAGCTCCGCGATACCCGGCTGCAGCTCGAGCAGGTGGCAGGCTTTGCCGCCCGGAGCGGCGCAGGCATCGAGAACCCGCTCACCCGGTTGCGCACCCAGCAGCACGGCCGCCAGCTGCGCGGCCTCGTCCTGGACGCTCACCCTGCCTTCGGTGAACCCTGGCAGCGCGTGTACATCGATACCCGCGTCGAGGTAGACAGCCTGTGGCGCGAGCAAACCTGCTCGCGCCTCGATGCCTGCAGCCGCCAGTTCCTGCAGATAGTCGGCGCGGGTGGTGAGCCGCGCGTTCACGCGCAGCGTCATGGGCGGCTGGCTGTTGTTGGCCGCAATGATGCCGGCCGCCCGCTGTGGCCATTGCGCCTCCAGTCGCGCAAGCAGCCACCCGGGGTGAGCGCTCGCTTCGGCTGCAGTGAGCGTGGTTAAGAGGGTGTCACGCTCGCGCAGGAAACGCCGCAGGATGGCATTGGTGAGCCCGCCTGCCCAGGTTTTCTGCATCTGACGGCTGGCGTCCACGGTAGTGGCGACGGCGGCGTGATCGGGTATACGGCTGCCCTCAAGCTGATACAGGCCAAGCAATAGCAGCGCCTGTACGTCGATGTCGCGCTTGCGCAGTGGCTTGTCGAGAAGTCGCGCCAGCAGCGCCTGCAGTCGGGGAGCGTCGCGCAAGGTGCCGTAGCACAGTTGCTGTAACAGGCCGCGGTCTGCGGCGGCAACCCGATCAAGCCCGGGCGGTAGCGCCTGACTGAGCGACTGGCCCTGCAGCACCGCCGCAATAACCTGCGCGGCGACGGCGCGGGTGTTTGCCGTCACCCGGCGGCATCCGGCGATGAGCGGAACACGCCTGCTGTGGTGAACTGCGTCGTGTGGCCGTGCAGCACCTCGCGCGCTTCCAGGCGCTTGCCGCCGGGGAGTTGCAGCTGTGTGATACACAGGAGATCTCCCCCGCAGGCGACCACGATGCCGGCATCGCTTGCCCTGACAATCGAACCCGGCACCGCCATGTCTGTCGGCGCATGCACGACCGACGCCTGCCAGATTTTTACCCTGGTCGCCCCGAGGAAGCTGTAGCAACCGGGAAACGGGTCGAAGGCGCGCAGACGGCGCTCGATCTCCCGTGCCGGGCAGTGCCAGTCCACCAGCCCCTCGCGCTTGTCTATCTTGTGCGCGTAGGTGGCGGCGCTGTCATCCTGCGACTGCGCCCTGCTCCGATACGCCTCGAGATGGTCGAGCGTTTCCAGCAGCAGCGGAGGCCCCAGGGCGGCGAGTTCGGCGTGCAGCGTGGCGCTGGTGTGGCGGCCCACCGGACAGCTCGCGGTGGCCAGCATGGCGCCGGTATCCAGGCCCGCATCCATCTGCATGATCGTGATGCCGGTGGTGGCATCACCCGCCTCGATGGCCCGCTGAATCGGGGCTGCGCCGCGCCAGCGGGGCAGCAGTGAAGCATGGACATTCACGCAGCCGTACGTGGTGGCGTCGAGAACCGGCTGTGGCAGGATCAGCCCGTAGGCTACCACCACCATGAGGTCAGCCTGCAGGGCGCAGAGCGTTGCCTGCACATCCGTATTCTTCAATGAAGCGGGCTGGTACACGGGAATACCGGCGCGCTCCGCCGCCAGTTTTACCGGGCTGGCCTGCAGGCCGCGGCCTCGCCCGGCGGGCCGGTCGGGTTGCGTGTAAACCGCGATTAGTTGGTGCTTACTATCAATAAGTGCTCCCAAGTGCTGGGCCGCGAAGTCCGGTGTTCCGGCGAATATGAGCCGCAGGGGCGAAGCCGGCATGCAGGTCAGGCGCGTCGTCGCTGGTCTTTTTCCAGCTTCTTGCGAATGCGCTGGCGCTTCAGGGGAGACAGGTAATCGACGAACAGCTTGCCGTCGAGGTGATCGATTTCGTGCTGCAGACAGATGGCGGCAAGGCCTTCCAGTTCGCGTGTGCGTTGATTGCCATCGGTGTCCAACGCGGTCACGGCCACGCGTTGTGGGCGCTGTACCGTCTCGTAGAAGCCGGGCACGGACAGGCACCCTTCATCGTATTCACCCAACTCGGCGTCGAGCACTTCAACCTCCGGGTTGATGAAGACCAGGGGTTGCTGGTGATCGTCGGAGACATCCATCACCAGCAGCCGCCTGTGCACGTTCACCTGGGTTGCCGCCAGGCCGATACCCGGTGCGGCGTACATGGTTTCCAGCAAATCCTGCGCCAGCGCGCGCACGGCGTCATCCACCACCGCAACAGGCTCTGCCACGGTGCGAAGCCGGGGGTCGGGAAATTCGAGAATGTCCAGTATTGCCATGCTGTTGCTGATCCGGATAGCGGCCCGGACGTGGCCGGAATTGGCTGCGTGAATTAATAACATTTGGCTTGCCAGCGCTAATTGCCGGCAGCAAACTGTGATGAGTATACAACTAGTGATTATGGGGTGCCTAGCGCCCTCCCCCGCTAATGCGCCGTCCAGGGCGTTGCCGGCGCTCGGGAGACACGGCGGCGGGTTGAATCACGGGTTGTTACGCGGTCGTTTTCTCGCCTGCTGTGCGAGGGCGGCTCGCCGCTGTTTCCGACGGCTCTGTAGGGCCTACGGCGGATAATAATGGGGCTATTACAGGGACGCGAACAATGAAAACAAGGTCACTTTCTGTCTGCCTGCTGGCATTGGCTGTGCTGTTCAGTTGGAGCGCGCGCTCGGCGGTGGAGCTCAACGACAACGTGCCGGAAACCTACGTCGTCAAGAAAGGCGATACCCTGTGGGGCATTTCCGGGATGTACCTGACCGAGCCGTGGCTGTGGCCCGAGCTGTGGGATGTGAACCCGCAAATTGACAACCCGCACCTGATCTACCCGGGCGATGAGCTGTACCTGGTGTGGGTAGACGGCCAGCCGCGCCTGCGGATGCGCCGCGGCCGCGACGTAAAGCTCTCGCCGAATATGCGCGTCAAGCCATTGGATCTGGCGATACCGGTCATCCCTCTGGATGAAATCGGCCCCTGGCTGATGCGTCATCGGGTGGTAGACGCTTCCGAGCTGAACAACTCCGCCTATGTGGTGGCGGGCGACCAGGATCATCTGATCAGCGGCCCCGGTGATCGCGTATTCGGGCGCGGGTATTTCCCCGATGGGGAGCGCGCCTACGCCGTATATCGCGCCGGGCAGAGCTACGTGGATCCGATCACCGAGGAGCTGCTGGGCTACCAGGCCATGGATGTCGGTAACGCGCGGCTGTTAAGCAGCAACACAGATCCGGTTACCGAGCTCGAAGTCACCCGCATCAATGAGGAGGTGCGCATCGGTGATCGTTTGCTGCCTCTGCAAGAGCGAGTGCTGGATGCCAGTTTTCAGCCGCGGGCACCGGCGGTTGCGATCGAGGATGCATACATGATCGCGGTGGACGGCGGGCTCACCCAGATTGGCGATATGAGTATTGTGGTTTTGAATCGCGGCAAACGTGAGGGCCTGGAAGTCGGTCACGTGCTTGCGGTCTACCAGACGGGGCCGTTGGTTTTCGACAAGGTTGCCCAGAGTAACGTGAAATTGCCGGATACCCGCGCCGGGCTTGCCATGGTGTTCGAAGCGTTCGAAAAAGTCAGCTACGCCATCATTCTCAAGGCCAGCCACCCGTTGAAGGTCATGGACAAGGTCAAGAACCCCTGACAGACGCGTCGTCGCCGTGCGGCGACGGCGCTGAGTAACCACGACAGACTGACGTCAAGGATGATGTATGGATGTTGTCGAGCCGGGGCCCCGCGCCCCCGCCATGCTGGTTCGCCGCAAAGATGCAGGCTACCCGCCCCTGTTGAGCAGTATTCACGACCCCCCTGAAGCACTTCATGTTCGAGGCAATCCGGCAGCCCTGCTGCAGCCACACCTGGCGATTGTGGGCAGTCGCCGTGCAAGCTCCGCAGGCCTCCGCCTGGCATCGCAATTGGCGGGCGGGCTAGCCGATGCGGGGTTGGTGGTTTGCTCGGGTCTCGCATTGGGCATCGATGGTGCAGCGCATGCCGGCGCCCTGGCGGCGGGTGGAGTCACCGTGGCGATTATGGCCACCGGGATTGACACCGTTTACCCGCGGCGACACCGGGCGCTGGCCGCCCGGCTGGCGGAAAAAGGATGCCTGGTAACGGAGTTCCCACCCGGCACGCCGCCACGTCGCGAGCACTTTCCGCAGCGCAATCGCATTATCAGCGGGCTATCGCTGGGTGTGTTGGTGGTGGAGGCCACGCCCGGCAGCGGCTCCCTGATCACCGCTCGCGCGGCGCTGGAACAGGGGCGCGAAGTCTTTGCCTTGCCCTGGTCTGCCCTGCATCAGGGCGGGCGTGGTTGTCTGCAGTTGCTGCGTGACGGCGCGAAGATGGTGGAGCGCGTGGAGGATGTGCTCGAGGAACTCGGCCCCTTGTATCGTCTGCACAGCGAGGCACTGTCGACAGCCCGGGTTGACCCGACTGCGGCAGACATGGTCGCGCCATCCCCATTGCTGCGGCTTATCGGCTTCGAGACGACAAGCCTCGATCAACTGGTGACAGACAGCGGAACACCCGTGGCGGACGTTTTGCGTGAACTCGCGGCACTCGAGCTCAGCGGGGTGGTGGCACGCGTGCCGGGTGGCTATATCCGTTGCTAGGGCGACCGGTGGCGTATGCTGCTCGCGAGCAACCGGTGCCCGGGATATCACGGCGGGCCACAGCGCTTGTCAGGGCTCTGGCACCTGCTTTACATTCCAACGGATGAGCTGCGTAGGGCGAATCGCTGACGCTGCGTTGAGTGGAGGATGTGCAGTGAACATTGCATCAAGAGACGCCGGGCATTCGCCGGGCGGTGGGTTGCTGCCGCCACCCGGCAGGCTGCAACTTGCCATGGCCGCGAAGGTATTGGCCGCAGGCGGCGTGATCGCGTGCCCGACGGAAGCCGTCTGGGGCCTGAGTTGTGAGCCGTTTGCTCGCGCGGCCGTGGAGCGGCTGTTGCAGTTGAAGCAGCGGCCCGTCAGTAAAGGCCTGATCCTGCTTGCGGCGTGCGAGGCGCAGGTAGAATTCCTGCTGGAAGATCTTCCCCGCCCCCAGCGCGCCACTCTTAGAGAGAGCTGGCCGGGCCCGGTGACGTTTCTGGTGCCGCACCGGGGCCGGGTTCCGGCCTGGGTGACGGGTGGCCACGACAGCGTTGCGGTGCGGGTGAGCGACCATCCGGGTATGGTAGCCCTTTGCCGAGCGTACGGCGGCCCGGTGGTTTCCACGTCGGCGAACCCGGGCGGGTCGCCTCCCGCGCGCACCCATTTTCGGGTGCGACGCTACTTTGGCGATCAACTCGATTACGTTCTGCCGGGAAGACTGGGTGGCTCTGGTCGGCCAACGGTCATTCGCGATCTCAACAGCGGCGAAATTATTCGAGCCTAGCCCGGCAGCGGCCCGTATAATGCGGCCCCGATCGTCACCGGGAAGGACATGCATGGACATCGACGCCGTCAAAACCTATCTGCTGGGATTGCAGGATGCCATTTGCGGCGAGCTGGCTGATGAAGATGGTGGCGCCGGATTCGTCACCGATGAATGGCAGCGCGATGAAGGCGGCGGCGGCCGCTCCCGTGTGCTTACCGATGGCGCGGTGATCGAGAAGGGCGGCGTTAACTTCTCCCATGTCTACGGCGCCAGCCTGCCCCCGTCCGCGAGCGCCGGTCGCCCCGAACTGGCCGGCCGCTCCTTCCAGGCAATGGGCGTGTCGCTGGTGATACATCCCAGAAACCCCTACGTGCCTACCTCCCATGCCAATGTGCGGTTTTTCGTCGCGGAGGCGGAAGGGCGAGAGCCTGTCTGGTGGTTTGGCGGTGGATACGACCTGACCCCATTCTACGCAAACGCGGATGACTGCAGCGCCTGGCACCGTGTTGCCCGCGATGCCTGCGCACCCTTCGGTGAGGAGGTGTATCCGCGCTACAAGCGCTGGTGTGACGAGTACTTCTACCTGCGGCACCGCGATGAGCCCAGGGGTATCGGCGGGTTATTCTTCGATGATCTGAACGAGTGGGATTTCAACACCTGTTTTACTTTTATGCGCGCCGTGGGTGATTCCTATATCCCCGCCTACCGACCGATCGTGGCGCGCAATAAAGCGCGTCCTTTTGGCGAGCGTGAACGTCAGTTTCAGCTGTATCGTCGCGGACGCTACGTTGAGTTCAACCTCGTTTACGATCGCGGCACGCTGTTTGGTCTGCAGTCCGGCGGGCGCACAGAGGCCATACTGATGTCCTTGCCGCCGCTGGCGCGCTGGGAGTACGACTACGTTGCGGAGCCGGGCAGCCCGGAGGCCGAGCTTACCGATTACTACCTCACGGACCGCGACTGGCTTGCGCCGCACGCGGGTGGTGAAGCCGAGCAATGACGGACAAGGATCGATACGCCGTATTTGGCAATCCCGTGAAGCAGAGCAAGTCGCCTGCGATCCACTCACTGTTCGCCGAGCAGTGTGGGCAAAACCTGCAGTATCGCGCTGTGCGTATCGAGCTGGATGATTTTGAGCGCGCCGCAAGGGATTTCTTTGCCAGCGGCGGCGCGGGTTTGAACGTGACCATTCCGTTCAAGCAACGGGCGTTTGCGTTTGCCGACCAGACCAGCGAACGGGCGCGCCGTGCGGGAGCGGTGAACACGCTGACGCGCCAGGGAGACACCGCGCCGTTGATTCATGGCGACAACACCGATGGCGTGGGCCTGGTGCGCGATATGGTGTGCAACCTCGGTTGGTGTCTGCAGGGCAAACGGATTTTATTGCTTGGCGCCGGCGGCGCCGCGCGCGGTGTGCTGGAGCCGCTGTTGCGCGAACGCCCGTCTGAGCTGTTGATTGTGAATCGCACCGCGGAGCGCGCAGCGGAACTTGCGCAGCAGTTCGGCGAAATCGGGCCGGTGCAGGGAGGGGCGTATGAGCTGATCGGCGAGCGCTCCTTCGATATCGTGATAAATGCCACCAGCACCGGCCTCTCTGGAAACATGCCCGAGCTCGACAGTAGCCTGATGACAGAACGCAGCTGCTGCTACGACATGGTGTATGGTGCCGAGCCGACTGCGTTCATGCGCTGGGGGGCGCGTGAAGCGGCCTGGGCGGTAGCGGATGGTCTCGGCATGCTGGTTGAGCAGGCTGCGGAATCCTTTTACCTCTGGCGTGGCGTGCGGCCAGACACGCGCCCCGTGATTCGCCAGTTGCGTGAGGCGATGGAGGCTGCCTGAGCCGCAGGCACTCAGCCGGTCGAACGCTCCAGCGCCTGGATGTGCGCGTCTTTCAGGTTCACGTAATTGTTCGCGCTGTAGCTGAAGTAATCGATTTCAGCGTCTTTCAGGGCGCGCATTTCGCGCGCCGGGCTGCCACCGTACAGGAAGCCCGACCGCAGCCGTTTGCCCGGTGTGACCAGTGCTCCCGCCGCGATCACGGTTTCGTCTTCAACCTCCGCGCCGTCCATGATGATCGCGCCCATACCCACCAGTACACGGTTGCCCACGGTACAGCCATGCAGGGTGGCGTTGTGTCCAATGGTTACTTCCTCGCCGATATGTAGGGGCCAGCCATTCGGGTTGAATGGCCCGGCGTGCGTGATGTGCAATACGCAACCATCCTGAACGCTGGTGCGTGCGCCCACGGCAATGCGATGCATGTCGCCGCGCACCGCGACCTGCGGCCAGATTGACACGTCGTCGCCGAGCATCACATCACCGAGCACGACTGCGCTGGGGTCAATGAATACGCGGGCTCCGAGTTGCGGCGATGCGCCGTTGAAGCTGCGTAAACTGGTGGCTGTGTAGTGATTCATGCGTTTCCCATTCCCAGGTTTCAGGCTGCTACAATAGCGCCGGGGCTTTGGTCTTGCCAATGGGATCGCAGGAGGGGCGGCATGGCGCAGACACCAGGACGACGATTTATTGCCGGGGCTGTCTGTCCACGCTGCGGTGCCATGGACAAGATTGCCGTGGATCTGGCGTTGGACCAGCGTTTTTGCGTCAGTTGCGGGTTCACCGAGGCGCGCCCGAAAAACCCTGCCGCGCAGGAGCTGAGCACGCGGGTCAGCCGGGCGGCTGCGCGACGCGTTGAAACACCAGCCGAGGTGGTGACCCTGGTGGACCCGTCAGGCAAGAAGCCCGGTTGAATCGCTGCCGGTCGCGGCTGCCGGGTGTTACGTAATTAAAGCAAAGGCTCACGTGCGGGCCTGCCTGCGCGCCCCGCCTTCGGATTTTGTGCCGCCGGCCTGGCTGCGGCACAATGGATGCTGTGTGCGGGGTGTCCGGCAATGCGGTTCATGTGACTCAAGTCATGTGTTTTTGCGCGAGAGTTCCGCTATAATTCGCGCGCGCCAGGGCTGCGACTTTTTGACGCACCCCCGGAAAGACGCCATTCTGCTGGACATTGCCGCACTTGCGGCGCCTGAAACCTGTGTATAACGGTGTACGTCAGGCGCTGGAAGGCAGACCACACACGTGCGAACGCGAGCCTGTCGGTGCCGCTATCGGGGCCGTTTTGGTATAAAAAGTTTGACTAGATGGAGACATGGGATATGGGTTTTAAAGCGAAGCGGCTGTTGAGGCTCGCATCAGGTCCTGTGCTGATGCTCTTGAGCGCCGCAGCTCTCGCCGCCGGCGGCGAGGTGAACCAGATCAACATGTCACCGGGTGTGACAGAGCTGGGTCAGGAGATTTACAGCCTTCACATGCTGATTTTCTGGATTTGCGTGGTGATCGGCCTCGGCGTTTTCGGGGTCATGTTCTACTCGATCATTTATCACCGCAAATCCCGCGGGGTGACACCCTCCACATTCCACGAGAGCACCAAGGTCGAAATTTTGTGGACGGTGGTGCCTTTTCTGATCCTCATCGGCATGGCGTTTCCCGCCACGTCGACGCTGTTGGAAATCTACGACACCGAAGACGCTGACCTCGACATCCTCGTGACGGGTTACCAGTGGAAGTGGAAGTACGAGTACATCAACGAAAACGGCGAAAATGTCAGTTTTTTCAGCAACCTGCGAACCGACCAGAGTGAAATCTACAACGTGGCCGAGAAAGGCGAACACTATCTGCTGGAAGTGGACGAGCCACTGGTGTTGCCTGTCGGCAAGAAAGTTCGGTTTCTGGTCACCGCAAACGACGTCATCCACTCCTGGTGGGTTCCCGAGCTGGCGGTGAAGAAGGATGCCATTCCGGGCTTCATCAACGAAACCTGGGCGCGCACCGATGTTGAGGGGATCTTCCGCGGCCAGTGCGCCGAGCTGTGCGGTAAAGACCACGGCTTCATGCCGATCGTGGTCAACGTGGTGTCAGCGGCGGAATACGATGACTGGTTCAACACCAAGCAGGCCGAGGCAGCGGAGATCAAGCAGCTGATGGCCCAGACTTTTTCACTGGACGAGTTGATGACACGCGGCAAGGACGTTTACGCGCGCAGCTGCCTGGCGTGTCACGGGGCCAATGGCGAGGGTGGTGTGGGCACGGCGATTGCCGGCAGCGCCGTAGCGACTGGCGCGCTGGATGGTCATCTGGAAATTGGTATCAACGGCGTGCCCGGAACCGCCATGCAGGCGTTCGGCGGGCAATTGAATGACGTAGACATGGCCGCTGTCATCACGTATCAGCGCAATGCGTTCGGCAATAACATGGGCGACATGGCCCAGCCGATCGATGTCTACAACCACAAGAAGGGCTAACTGGAGGTAATTACGATGGGCGATCATCACCACGGTCCCGCCAAGGGCCTTTCGCGGTGGCTCTTCACCACTAACCATAAAGACATTGGAACCATGTACCTGTGGTTCTCGTTCTCCATGTTTTTGCTGGGCGGGTTTTTCGCCATGGTCATTCGTGCCGAGCTGTTCCAGCCCGGCATGCAGATGGTAGAGCCGGCTTTTTTCAACCAGATGACGACCATGCACGGCTTGGTGATGGTGTTCGGTGCGATCATGCCGGCCTTTGTGGGCCTGGCCAACTGGTTGATCCCGATGATGATCGGCGCGCCGGACATGGCGCTGCCGCGCATGAATAACTGGAGTTTCTGGATTCTGCCGCCGGCGTTCCTGCTGCTCGCCTCTACCCTGTTCATGGAAGGCGGTGCACCCGCCTTCGGCTGGACGTTCTACGCGCCGTTGTCGACGACCTACGCGCCGCCCTCAGTCACGTTCTTTATTTTCTGTATTCACATCCTGGGCCTGTCGTCCATCATGGGTTCGATCAACATCATCGCGACCGTGATGAACATGCGTGCGCCCGGCATGACCTACATGAAAATGCCGTTGTTTGTGTGGACCTGGCTGATCACCGCTTTCCTGCTGGTTGCCGTGATGCCGGTGTTGGCGGGGGCCGTTACCATGATGTTGATGGACGTGCATTTCGGTACCAGTTTCTTCTCCGCTGCGGGTGGCGGTGACCCGGTACTGTTCCAGCATATTTTCTGGTTCTTCGGTCACCCCGAGGTGTACATCATCATCCTGCCCGCCTTCGGTGTGGTGTCGCAGATCATTCCGGCCTTTTCTCGCAAGCCGCTGTTTGGCTACGATTCCATGGTATATGCCACGGCGGCGATCGCCTTCCTGTCATTCATCGTATGGGCGCATCACATGTACACCGTGGGCATGCCGATCGCGGGTGAGTTGTTCTTCATGTACGCGACCATGCTGATTGCGGTGCCGACCGGCGTGAAGGTGTTCAACTGGGTTACCACCATGTGGCGTGGCGCCCTGAGCTTCGAGACACCGATGCTGTTCGCCATCGGCTTCCTGGTGCTGTTCACCATCGGCGGTTTTACCGGCCTGATGCTGGCCATCGCGCCGGCGGATTTCCAGTATCACGACTCCTACTTTGTGGTCGCGCACTTCCACTACGTGATGGTGGCGGGTGCGGTATTCTCCATGAGCGCGGCGGTGTATTTCTGGCTGCCGAAGTGGTGTGGAAAAATGTACAACGAGGCCATGGGTAAAACCCACTTCTGGATCTCGTTCATCGGCTTCAACCTCGCGTTTTTCCCGCAGCACTTTGTCGGACTCGCGGGGATGCCGCGCAGGATCCCGGATTACGCCCTGCAGTTTGCGGATTTCAACATGATGTCCAGTATCGGTGCCTTTATCTACGGCGCGTCGCAGATACTGTTCCTGTACAACGTGATCGCGACGATCGTTTCCGGCAAGCCGGTCAGCGACGAGAAAGTGTGGGACGGCGCAGAGGGTCTGGAATGGACGCTGCCAACGCCCGCGCCCTATCACACCTTTGAAACGCCGCCCAGGATAGATCCGGCGCACGCACATTCCTGAGGAGGGACGTTACCATGCTACGTGTCAGCGCCAACCCGGTAATGGATACCCTGATCAAGCTGGTCACGGTAGCCATCGGTATGTTCGCGTTTGTGTTCGTAGTGATGGTGCCTTTGTATGATGTGCTTTGCGATGCGCTCGGTATCAACGGCAAAACATCTTCCGACGCATACACATCCGTACCAGCCAGGGTGGATGAACAGCGTGTGGTGACGATCCAGTTTGTGGCCACCAACAATCAGGGCATGCCCTGGGAGTTCCGCCCGACAACCAACGTGATGAAAGTCAACCCGGGCGCGGTTAACGACACGGTGTTTTACGCACGCAACCCATTGCCGGGCGCCATGGTGGCGCAGGCAATTCCCAGTGTGTCGCCCTCCCGCGCAGCGGAATACTTTCATAAAACCGAGTGTTTCTGCTTCAACCAGCAACCTCTGGAGGGCGAAACCTCTACCGAGATGCCGTTGCAGTTCATCGTCGATCAGAATCTGCCCCGGGACATCCAGACGATCACCCTGTCCTACACAATGTTTGACGTAACCGACATGGCGAACTCGGCAGTCGCCAGTCGCTGAAGCGCGCCATTTTCGAATCGCGCAATAATCACGGAGAAATAAGATGAGTAGTCCGGCTTCCCAAGAGTACGAAAAGTACCACGTGCCTGAAAGCAGCAAGATGGCCGTATGCGCGACTATCGGCCTGGTGCTGAGTATTTTTGGCGCGGCCAGCATCATGAACGACATGACCTTTGGTGATCCCAACGAGGCTACCAGCTCCTGGTCAATTTTCCTCTGCGGCCTGTTTTTTTTCATGGGTACGCTGTTTGTTTGGTTCCGCACCGCGATTCGCGAGAACATAGCGGGCTTGAACAGCGCCCAGTTAAAGAAATCTTATGTGCTGGGCATGTTCTGGTTCATTTTTTCCGAGGTCATGTTTTTCGCCGCGTTTTTCGGCGCCCTGTTTTATGTGCGCGTGCTCGCGGGCCCCTGGCTGGCGGGCGAAGGCGATGGCGCTTCCAACGTGCTGCTGTGGCCGGGTTTCGAGTTTAACTGGCCGATGGTGCAAACCCCGCAGGAGGCGGTAGGTGGTGCGGGATCGCAATTGATTGCGAACAACGGTTCATTCACCAGCGCGGAAAAAACCATGGATGTGAGCGAGGTGAAATCCTGGTTCACCTGGTTGCCTCTGTGGAACACGCTGATCCTGCTGTCTTCCAGCGTCACCGTTCATATTGCCCACCTTGGCCTGCTCAACGGTGACAAGAAGAAGTTCAATCTCTGGCTGACTCTTACGGTGCTGCTGGGCATGATCTTCCTGGCGGTACAGATTTATGAGTATTATGAAGCCTATGCCCATTTTGGCCTGACGCTGAACTCGGGTATCTATGGTTCGACCTTCTTCATGCTCACTGGCTTCCATGGCTTCCACGTGTTCATGGGCATGACAATGCTGTTGATCCAGTTACTGCGCTCGGTGCGCGGGGGGCATTTCACGGCGGAGGACCACTTCGGCTTTGAGGCATCAAGCTGGTACTGGCATTTTGTCGACGTGGTTTGGGTGTTTCTCTTCCTGTTCGTTTATATCCTGTAAGCGTCGGGGCAGGCCACCCCGACAGGGTGGCCGCCCGGCTTTACTGCTGCTGTGATGCAGCAGGCCGTGGTCCAGCATCCCAGGGGTTCCTGTGCCCCAGTTGTCCCGTCGCCACGCCATAGACAATCAGGCTCGCCAGCATCAGCGCCAGCGTCAGGCGCACGCCCAGGGAATGAAAGGTTCGGCGACTGGCTTTATCGCCCTGATCCAGCATCAGGTAGTAAAACCCGCTGGCGAGGCTGGCGACAAGGGCGAGCATGAATACGATTATCGCGGCTTTGAGCAATGGGTAACTCCTTTTCCACAGGCAGGCAGTATAAACCAGTCATCGGCCGCTGGCGTACTCACGGCGACAGCCGTTCGGACAGCGCATGAACAGAGGCCGGGTTTTCCAGCCCGAGTGGCGCATCACCGTGTTTACGCTGGTGATGGCACCGCTCATGGTTGGCCTGGGTTTCTGGCAACTTGCGCGCGCGGACGAGAAGGCTGCGCTTGCCGCGGATTTTGCCGCCAAACAGGTTCGGCCGCCGGTCTCCGGGTTGGCGCTCGACGGCTTGTCCAGCGCCGATCTTGCCTATCTGCCGGTTACCCTCGAAGGGCAATTGGACGCAGCTCGTTACTTTCTGCTGGATAATCGGCTGCGGGGGGGCGTGTTTGGCAACGAAGTCGTGGAGGTTTTGTCCGCCGCGCACGACGATCGCCTCTTTCTTGTGAATCGCGGGTGGGTGCCTGCTGACCCAGCGCGCCTTTCTTTGCCTGAGGTTGAGCGGGTTGAAGGTGTGGTCCGCCTGAACGGTTACCTGTACGTGGCGCCCGACAAGCCCTATCTGCTAGGCGAGCAGCAGCTTGAGAGTGGCTGGCCGAAGCGCGTTCAGGCGTTGGAAGTGGATGTGATCGCCGACGCGCTGGGCGTGTCAGCCGATGAACTGTACCCCTACCCGCTGCGACTCGATGCCGATAGCACCGGGGCCTTGCTCACCGACTGGCAGGTGCTTAACCAGAGTCCGGCGAAGCATACCGGCTACGCCGTGCAATGGTTTACCATGGCTACCGTGTTGGCCCTGTTCTGGCTCGCGCGCAGTTTTCGCCAACGGGACGCCACAGATGCAGGGGATATTTAAGCGGATGAACGTGCATGGATAATCGTCAGGCAAGCAACAATCGCATGATGCTGCTACTGATCGCAGGCATTCCGCTGACCATAGTGCTGGCAGCCACCTGGCTATGGTATTTCGTGGTGCAAGGTGATCTGGATCTGGTTGGCGCGCTCGGCACGGCAAACAGCGGTGAGCTGGTGCAGCCGCCACGCCAGATTGACGACGAAACCCTGTTGAACCAGGCGGGCGTACCCTACCCCTATGCGGAACACGAGCAGCTGCGCTGGACCATGCTGGTGGTAGGTGGTGCACTGTGTGACAGCTTCTGTGAGCGCAATCTTTACCTCACGCGGCAGATTCACCTGGGAATGGGCAAAGACTTCAATCGCCTGCGCCGCCTCTACGTGAGTGAGCTTACAGTGGAGGATACTGCGTTTTCCCTTGCCTCGCTGAGTGACGGCCAGGACGCGCCCGACTCTCTCAGTGCCCTGCTCGCGGGTGAGCATCGTGGCATGGAGGCCCTGCGCCTGGAATCCGGCGCCAGTGAGCGCCTGTTTCCCGAGTGGTTGGCGGACCCCAGCACCTGGTATCTCGTGGACCCGCGCGGTTGGATAATGATGTCTTACGATGCGGACGTTTCTTACAAGGACGTGACCAGTGATTTGAAATTCCTGCTGAAGAACTCCAGCGGCTGAGGGAATATGGGAGACATGCAGCAAGCTGACACGGTGTCGTGGCGCGATTACAAGGAGCTGACCAAGCCGAACGTCGTTCTCCTCATGATTCTGACCTCCGTGATCGGGATGTTCATGGCGGTACCCGGGATGGTGCCGCTCGATGTGCTGGTGCTTGGGAATCTCGGTATCGCCCTGTGCGCCGGCGCCGCCGCGGCTGTCAACCACCTGGTAGACCAGCGCGTGGATTTGCAGATGGCGCGTACGCGCAATCGGCCGGTTGCCCGTGGTCGGGTGGGCAACTGGCAGGCCGGCCTGTTTGCCGCTCTCCTGGGCGGTGCCGGTATGGCGATACTGTTTATCTGGATCAATGCGCTGACAGCGTGGCTGACGCTGCTGTCGCTGCTGGGCTACGCGGTGGTGTACACCATGTTTCTCAAGCGCGCGACGCCCCAGAATATCGTGATCGGCGGCTTGGCGGGCGCGGCCCCTCCCCTGCTGGGCTGGACCGCTGTCACCGGAGAAATCCACGGACATGCCCTGCTGCTTGTGCTGATTATTTTCGCCTGGACGCCACCACATTTCTGGGCGCTGGCCATTCACCGCCGCGAGGAATACGCAGCGGTGGAGATCCCCATGCTGCCTGTCACGCATGGGGTCGCCTTCACCAAGCTGCACATACTGCTTTACACCATCATCATGGTGTTGATCACCCTGTTACCCTATGCCACACGCATGAGCGGGCCGCTGTATTTGCTCGGTGCTGTGGTACTGGGCGTGGGGTTTCTGTACTGGGCCATTGAGCTGCTGCGTAACAAGAACCCCAATGCGCCCATGGAAACGTTCAAGTACTCGATCATTTATCTCATGGCATTGTTTGTCATCATGCTGGTCGACCATTATCTGTTTCCTGTGAGCACGCTATGAGCCAGTCCGCCAACATCAAGATTACCGTCGCCTTCCTGCTGGCTTTCATGCTGGTGCTGGTGGCCGGGTTTGTGTATCGCATTGGCGCGCCGCGGGCCATGACCGAGGCCGAGATGAAGGTGCACGGCCTGTACCTTCTCGAAACGCCCAGAAGCTTTGGGGAGCTCAAGCTGGTTGACCATCGCGGGCAACCGTTTGAGCGCTCGCGCTTCGAGGGCGAATGGAGTCTGCTGTTTTTCGGTTTTACCTACTGCCCGGATATATGCCCAACGACGATGGCCTTGCTGAACGAATTTGTGGGAGCCCTGGACGAAAACGAGAGGGTTACCACCCAGGTGGTGATGGTGTCGGTGGATCCGGCCCGCGATACGGTAGCCAAGTTGGCCGAGTATGTGCCCTTCTTTAACCCCGATTTTGTGGGTGTGACCGGCGAGTTCCTGGATATCCACCGATTTGCCACGGCGCTGAATACGCCTTTTCGCAAGGTGCCTGGACAGTCAGAGAACTACCTGGTGGATCATAGTGCCAATGTGGTACTGATAAACCCGCGGGGTGATTACCACGGGTTTTTCAAGACGCCGCTGGCGCAGGCAGACATGCTGCTCACCTATCGTGCGGTGCGCTCCGCCTGGGAGCGCAACCACTAAGAGGGCTCTGGGTTAGTTGGTGCTTACTAGCAAAGCGTTGGTGCGAGCGGCGTCAGGCGCTTCCCGCGCGTCGAGCTCAATCGCCATCCGCGCCGTCAGTGCATCCGCAACCCGGCTGCTGATGTCCAGCATGACCGCATCGGTAATGCTAGTTCCAAAACGAGCCTGAGTGGTGTCTGCGTTGCCGGACTCCAGGGTGACGGCGTCACCCGCGGTGCTGATGGCGTCAGCGGGCGCGGAGGGCGCTCCTGTTTCCCCAGCGTGTCCTGCCAGGGTCACGCTGGCCAACAACATGCCTGCTATCAGATAAATGTTCATCAGTGGGTCTCCTACCATTTGTTACCCTATGCGCTACAACAGTAACACTTTTTGGGTAGATTGCACTCAGAATATGTCCTTATAGTCGGAAATCAAGCGCAGTGGATTAGACTTTAATGCTATAAGCACCTAACAAAACAGAAAAAACTGGAGAAATCTGCAGATTCACGTCGCTGCAGGGCGAGCTCTGGGCACGAAGTAACGAAAACTGCCAAAAAGTAACAATTCTCAGACGCGACGCGATGAGTGACCGGCGCCGACCAGCCGCTGGCGACGTCTTTTGCACACGCTCGCGGTATGGGCTTTAATTCACCCACGGCCCCGCCCCCAGCAACGGGCGGGGTGTTGCGCTCCCCAAGGAATAACAGGCCCTATGACTGATCAATCCGCGCCCATCGTCCTGGTCGATGGTTCGTCCTACGTGTATCGCGCCTTTCACGCCCTACCGATGTTGACCACATCCTCGGGGCTGAACACCGGCGCGGTGAGGGGCGTGGTGAGCATGTTGCGCAAGCTGGTCGCGGAGTATCCGGAAAGCCCGGTGGCCGTGGTGTTCGATGCCAAGGGGAAAACCTTCCGCGATGAACTGTTTGCCGCTTATAAGGCCACCCGTCCCGCGATGCCGGATGAACTGCGCGAGCAGATCGAGCCGATTCATGCCATCGTCAGGGCCATGGGCCTGCCGTTTATCTGCGAGCCTGGCGTGGAGGCCGATGACGTGATCGGCACGCTCGCGCAGCAGGCGAGCAAGGCGGGCAGGGCGGTGGTGATTTCCACAGGCGACAAGGACATGGCGCAGTTGGTGGACGCGAATATCACGCTGGTGAATACCATGACGGAAACCGTGCTGGACGAGCGCGCGGTGGAGGAAAAGTTTGGTATTCCGCCCTCGAGGATTGTCGACCTTCTGGCTTTGATGGGCGACAAGGTCGATAACATTCCCGGCGTGCCGGGGGTCGGCGAGAAAACGGCTCTTGGCCTGTTGCAGGGACTTGGCGGCCTCGATGAAATCTACGCTGATCTTGAGCGTGTGTCCGAGCTGCCCCTGCGGGGTGCCAAAAGCCTGGGGGCTAAACTGGCGGCGGAGCAAGACAACGCGTTTCTGTCCCAGGCGCTGGCTACCATTAAAACGGATGTCGAGCTGCCCATGCGTCCCGAAGACCTCGCAAACGCGGCGCCCGACCAGGCGGCACTGATCGACTGGTTCACCCGCCTGGAGTTTCGCGGCTGGCTGGATGAACTGCTGGCACGCGATGACAATGCGGCGGAGGCGGCGCGCAACAGCGGGGATTACGAGATTGTGACCGACGCCGAAGACTTTGAAGACTGGCTTGTCGCACTCGAGTCCGCCGCGCTGTTTGCTTTCGATACCGAAACCACCAGCCTGAATTACATGCAAGCGCGGATCGTGGGTGTGTCATTTGCGGTAGAAGCGGGTCGCGCGGCGTATGTGCCGCTTGCGCATGATTACCTGGGCGCGCCCGAGCAACTTGATCGAGACTGGGTGCTCGCGAAGCTCAAGCCGCTGCTGGAGGATGATGCGCGTGCGAAGGTAGGACAGAATCTCAAGTACGACGCCAGTGTCCTGGCCAATCACGGCATCGTATTACGCGGTATCCGCTTTGATACCATGCTGGAATCCTATGTGCTGGATTCCACCGCAACGCGGCACGATATGGACAGCCTCGCCCTCAAGTACCTGGGGCAGAAAACCATCCACTTTGAAGATATCGCGGGAAAGGGCGCCAAACAGCGCCGCTTTAACGAGATCGAGCTGGAGCAGGCGGGCCCCTATGCGGCGGAGGATGCCGACGTCACCCTGCGTCTGCACCACACGCTCTGGCCCCGGCTCGAGAAAGAGGCCGCGCTCGCGGCGGTGTTGCAGGATATTGAGATGCCCCTGGTACCCGTACTGTCGCGTATCGAACGCCGTGGAGCCCTGCTGTCGCGCGAGCGCCTGCATGCGCAGAGCGTGGAACTGGGCAGGCGCCTGGATGAGCTGGAAGCCGAGGCCCATCGCCTGGCGGGGAGAGCGTTCAATCTGGGCTCGCCCAAGCAGCTGGGCGAAATCCTGTTTGACGAGCTGAAGCTTCCGGTCATCAAGAAGACCCCGAAGGGGGCGCCTTCCACTGCGGAGGAGGTGCTGGCGGAACTGGCGCTGGATTATCCGCTGCCGCAACTGCTGCTGGAGCACCGCAGCCTCAGCAAGCTGAAGTCTACCTACACTGACAAGCTGCCTGAAATGGTGAATGCCGAAACGGGGAGGGTGCATACCTCTTATCACCAGGCGGTGACGGCCACCGGGCGCCTGTCGTCGTCGGATCCGAACCTGCAGAATATCCCCATTCGCACGGAGGAAGGCCGGCGCATTCGCCAGGCGTTCATCGCCCCGGAAGGCTACCGCATCGTGGCTGCGGATTACTCGCAGATCGAATTGCGCATCATGGCGCACCTGTCTGGGGATGAAGGTCTCCTGCGCGCCTTCAGAGAGGGACAGGACGTGCACCGTGCCACGGCGGCGGAGGTCTTTGACGTGGGGCTGGGCGAAGTGTCGGGCGAGCAGCGGCGCAAGGCGAAAGCGATCAACTTCGGCCTGATCTACGGCATGTCGGCGTTTGGCCTGGGCAGGCAGCTGCATCTGGGGCGCAATGAGGCCCAGCAGTATATTGATCGCTATTTCGAGCGCTATCCCGGCGTAGCCCGGTACATGGACAACACCCGGGCGTTGGCGAAAGAGCAGGGTTACGTGCAAACGCTGTTCGGCCGCAGGCTGTATCTGCCCGAGATCAATGCCCGCAACAAAATGCGTGCGCAGGCAGCGGAACGCACGGCGATCAACGCGCCCATGCAGGGCACGGCGGCCGATATCATCAAGCGGGCAATGCTTGCCGTTGACACCTGGCTGACCGACGCCGATGTCAATGCACACATGATCATGCAGGTTCACGATGAGCTTGTGTTCGAGGTCGCCGCCGGGGAGGTGGCGGACGTTAGCGCGAAAATCTGCAGCCTGATGTCTGAGGCGGCCGAACTGGCTGTACCCCTGCTGGTGGAGTCGGGCAGCGGCGATAACTGGGACGAAGCACACTGACTCGCCGCTCGTTATGCCGCGCGGGGGAACTTTTCGCGACAGCCGGCGTCTGAGTACTCGTAGCGCAAGCTACTCTCCCCAGTGGTTATCTCCGTGAGCCACTGCAGTGAGTCTCTAGTTCCCAGAGACCCTAGGTGTCCCGGTCACCTTCCCCCCCGGAAGGCGGCCGGGTTTTTTATCCCGCTATGCCTCGCTTGTGAGTGCGCTGGCGTCCGTCAGCCAGGCATCCAGTACCGCGATCAGCTGTTCGTGACCCTGGTGCTTGAGCGCAGAGAAGAGCTGTGCGCTGACGAGATTCTCAAACGGGACGAGATCCCTGCGCAGGCCCAGCAGGGCCTGGCTGGCCGCTCCGCGCTTGAGTTTGTCGGCCTTGGTCAGCAGGATATGCACCGGCATGTCGGCGGCGAGCGCCCATTGCAGCATCTGCCGATCGAACGGTTGCAGCGGGTGACGTACGTCCATCAGCAGGATCAGGCCGCGCAGGCTTTCACGGTGCTGCAGATAATTTTCGAGCTGGCGTGTCCACTCGCGTTTGACCGCCAGGGGAACCTTGGCGAATCCGTAGCCGGGAAGGTCAACCAGACGCTGCCGGGCGGAGACCTCGAAAAAGTTGATCAGCTGCGTGCGCCCTGGCGTCCTGGATGTCTTTGCGAGCTTCTTGTTGCCGGTCAAGCTGTTAATGGCGCTGGATTTTCCGGAATTGGAGCGGCCGGCGAAGGCGACCTCCCAGCCCTCGTCCGGCGGGCACTGCGACAGTTTTGCCGCGCTGGTCAGGAATGCGGCGCGGCGGTAGTCGGGCGGCGCCTCCGGGGCGACCTCCAGCGTGTCACTTGTATTCATCAGTCGCCTTTGTCGCTGTGGGGAACAGCGTATATAATGCCACAGCTTTTTTGCCTGTTTTCAAATGCTTGAGCGCATGGCAGGCATCATTCCCATAGCCGAGGTTTATTATGAGAACATTGTTGGTTGGAGTTTTGTTGTCTTTCACCGCTGCCGCCTGGGCCGCAGACGCACCGGAAAAATACCAGAGCTCCTGCTTTGCCTGTCATTCCACCGGTGCCGCAGGCGCGCCCAAGACCGGTGATGTGGCTGCGTGGGAGCCGCGGATGGCCAAGGGTATGGACGCATTGGTCGAGTCCGTGAAGAAGGGCATGAACGCCATGCCGCCCACGGGTCTGTGCGCAACCTGCACCGATGAAGAGTACAAGGCCCTGATCATTTATATGGCGGCGCCGGCCAACTAGGCCGGTGATCCACCGACAAACTGGATTAATCATGAACAAAGTTGTTTTACTGCTCGGCCTGTCCCTCGGGTGGGCCTCCGGGGCGATTGCCGCCGAAGTGAAACCTGCCGGCGATGCCGAAGCGGGTAAAAGCCTCACAGTCACCTGCGCCGCCTGCCACGGGCCTGATGGGAACGGCGCCTCGCCGTTTCCCAAGCTGGCGGGGCAGGGCGAGAAGTATCTGTACAAGCAGATGCGCGATATTCGTGATGGCGCGCGTCTCGTGCCCACCATGGTTGGGCAGGTGGATAACAAGACGGACCAGGAACTGGCCGACATAGCCGCCTTTTATGCTGCGCAGACCATGAGTGCGGGCCAGACCGACCCGGCGCTGCTTGAACTGGGCAAGAAGGTCTACCGCAGTGGTGTAGCGGAGCGTGGCGTACCGGCCTGCACCGCCTGCCACTCGCCCCTCGGCAAGGGCAACTCGCCTGCGGGGTATCCCGCGCTCGCCGGGCAGCATGCGCAGTACGTGGCGGATTCCCTGCGAGCCTATCGCAAGGGCTATGAGGATGCGTCTGGGCGCACGAATGACGGCGACGCCAAGATCATGCGCAAGACAGCTTTCGGTTTGAGCGACAAGGAAATCGAAGCCGTGGCAAGTTACGTCGCCGGTCTGCAGTAAGCTTCGTCGCGGCGACCGGCGCGACGATTTACGCCGCGCTGGTCGCCGCCAGAACCACGCGCGGTCGGCGCTGTCTTATTTCGCATAGAACGCACTCTGGAGAACGCCATGATCAGACACATCCTGCTTCCTTTAATGCTGGCCCTGTTCGCGCTGTCGTGCACGGCGCAGGAGGCGGCGCAACCGGACTACGTCGCAGGACAGCACTACGACGTGATCGAACGACCCGTTGCGAAGACGGCGCCCCGCGACAAGTACGAAGTGGCGGAGTTCTTCTGGTACGGCTGCAGCCACTGCTTTACGTTCGAGTCGATGGTAAGTCGCTGGAAAGAAGATCTGCCGGAAGACGTGGTGTTTCGCTACATTCCGGCCGTCTGGCGCGAAAATATGGAGCTGCACGCCAGAGCCTATTTTGCAGCCGACGCGCTGGGCGTCGCGAAAACCCTGCATCCCGCGATTTTCCAGGCCATGCACGTGGATCGCAAACCGCTCGCCAGCCAGGCGGAAATCGCCCGGGTGTTCACGGCCAACGGCGTGAGCGAAGAAGATTTCAACAAGGCGTTCACCTCCTTTGGCGTCAACAGTCAGGTGCGCCAGGCCATTGCCGCCGGCAAGGGCTCCGGGCTCACCGGAACGCCGTCAATGATGGTCGAGGGAAAATACCTGATTACGGCCGGCAAGGCCGGCAGCCAGGCGGATATGCTCAAGGTCGCTGATTTCCTGGTGGCGAAAGAGCGCGCTGCTCGCGGGTCGGCTGCCACGCAGTAACGCAGTGCCGGGCTCTGCCCGACGCAGGGTCAGATTGCCAGCCAGGACGGCATCGGCAGGCCCTTGTTCTCGAGGAATGCCGGGTTGAAGAGCTTGCTCTGGTAGCGGTTGCCGTAGTCGCACAGAATCGTGACGATGGTGTGGCCGGGACCGAGTTCCCGCGCGAGGCGCACCGCGCCGGCAATGTTGATGCCGGAGGTGCCGCCCAGGCAAAGGCCCTCATGCTGCAGTAAATCGAAGATGTATGGCAGGGCCTCGTCATCGTGAATGCACCACGCGTGATCCACCTGGGCCTGTGCCAGGTTGCCGGTGATGTGATTGATACCGACGCCCTCGATGATCGACGTACCCGGCGAACTTTCCAGCCGTCCGTGGCTGAAGTATTCATAGAGCACCGCGCCGGCCGGGTCTGCGATACCGATAGCGACATCCCGATTGCGTGCCTTGAGCGTCTGTGAGACTCCCGCGATCGTGCCGCCAGTACCGGCAGCGCAAATAAAGCCGTCGACCTTTCCCGCTGTTTGCTCCCAGATCTCCACGCCGGTGGTGCTCGCATGAATCTCCATGTTCGCCAGGTTATCGAACTGTCGGGCCCAGACTGCGCCGTTCGATTCCTTGCGAGCGAACTCCGCCGCCAGGCGTTCAGCCGTGTGAATATAGTGGTTCGGGTCGGCATAGCTGGTGGCCGGTACGAGGTGCAGATCCGCGCCCAGCAGCTCCAGCGTATCGATTTTTTCCTTGCTCTGCGTAGCCGGCATCACCACGGTGCTCTTGTAGCCGAGGGCGTTGGCCAGCAGCGTCAGGCCGATACCCGTGTTGCCCGCCGTACCCTCCACGATGCGACCGCCGGGCCGCAGTTCGCCGGCGCGCTCGGCCGCCCGAATGATGCCGAGCGCTGTGCGGTCCTTCACCGAGCCTCCGGGATTCATAAACTCGGCCTTACCGAGAATGGTGCAGCCGGTGTCCTCGGACACTTGTTTCAGATGCAGGAGAGGTGTGTTGCCGATGAGATGGGTGACGTCTTTCGCCGTGTCCACAGGGGGTACTCCAGAGTGCTCGTCAAAAGTATGCCACAGGGCGGGCTACCCGGTCAGGCGTTAATCGTTTCGCGGTCGCGGTGCACGCGCAGGCAAAGCAACATACCCAGCGCACTCAGGGCGAACATGCCGTATAGCATGGGGTCCGGCGTATCTCTGAGAAAGGCGCCGACCAGCGCCGTGGTCACAGCCGACAGCGCCATCTGGATGAAACCCAGTAACGCAGACGCAGTGCCGGCAATGTGCGGGAACGGCCGTAACGCGATGGCCATGGCGTTGGGCAGCACCAGCCCCATGCCGGTTGCGTACAGCATCATGGGCAGCACCAGCACGAGCACGCTGTCACGCAGTGCCAGGCCGCCCAGCAGCATGAGCCCGCTGGCGGTGGTGGTGAGCAGGCTGCCCAGCAACACGGTCTGCTCCGGCAGGAAGTGTCGCGTGAGGCGTGCGCTGAATGCGCTGCCGAGCATGTAGCCCGCCACCGAGGTCAGGAAAATAAAACCAAAGTACTGGATGGGCACGCCGAGCATGTCGATGTACACGAAGCTGGACGACGAGAGGTAGGTAAGCAGGCCCGCGTAGACCATGCCGCTGCCGAATGTGGCGGCGAGGAACAGCGGGTCGCGTACCAGCTCCGCGTAATTACGCGCAATGGCGATGGGATGCAGGCTCTGGCGCACTGGCAGGGATTCGGCGAGAAACAGGTGGATCAGTACGATCATTGCTACGCCGTAAACCGCAAGAAAAAGAAACACCACCGGCCACGGCAACCACAGCAGGAGGATGCTGCCCAGCGTTGGAGCCACCGCCGGCGCCAGCGCCATCAGCATCGCGATGAGTGATAGCGCGCGGGCCGCTCGTGTCGGCCCGAAGACATCGCGCGCCACCGCCCTGGCAAGGGTTGGCCCTACACAGGCACCCACGCCCTGCACGAAGCGATAGATCATCAGTTCCTCTACCGTGTTGGACAGCGCACAGCCAATGCAGGCCACGACGAACAGCAGCGTACCCCCGATCAGCACCGGGCGACGACCGGTGCGATCGGCCAGCGGCCCGCACACCAGGTGAAACAGTGCAAAGCCGGCGAGATACGTGCTCAGCGTGAGATGCATGTGGCTGATATCGGTGTCCAGCGCCGCCATCATCAGCGGCATGGCGGGCAGGTACATGTCGACGCTCAGCGGGCCGAGCGCCACCAGGGCCGCAAGCAGTGCCAGCAGCCAGGGAGACTCGTGATGCAGGAAGCGGGAACTCATGGGCCGGCGATGCTAGCCCATGCTCACCGGCATGGCAAAGCAAACGCCGCGGTTTACTTCTCGAAGTTCATGACGGTTTTCCACCACAGGCGCGGGAACAGCGCACGCCACAGGTAGAGCAGACGCGCTTCGCCCGGGTAGATGATGTCGCGATCCTTGCGTATGCCTTTTTCTATCGCATCGATCATCTTCTCGGGATCGGCCAGGCGACCGTTTTTCTTGGCCTCGATGATACTCCCGGGCGTATCGGTTTCGATGGTCTGGTCAACCAGCGGGGTATTCACGGCCGGGGGACAAACCAGATGGATACGCACACCGGTATGCCGGATCTCGTTTTGCAGCACTTCCACATAGGCATTGACTGCGGCCTTGGTCGCGCAGTAGGCGCCCATTTTGGGCACCAGGGCGATACCGGCAATGGAGCCGAAGGCGATGATGCGGCCCTCGCCGCGCTCGATCATGCCCGGCAGGACTGCGCGCAGCATGTAGGTGGTGCCGAAGTAGTTGATGCGGAACAAGCGCTCCATGTTGTCATGCGAGTGCTCGATGAGCTGGTAACCCGGCATCAGGGCGGCGGCGTGTACCAGCAAATCGATGGGCCCCAGCGTGGCGATGACCTCGGCGACGCGTGCTTCAACGTCCTCGAGGCTGGAGATATCGCAGCGGAAAGCGGAAATAGTTGCCTGCTCGGCAGCAGTACTCGTCAACGCCAGCTCATTCACGTCGAAAATGGCGACCCTGGCGCCCTGCCTCGCCAGGCGCAGCGCCGTAATGCGACCCATGCCGCTGGCCCCGCCGGTCACAATCGCGAGTTTGCCTGCCATATCAATCATAGTGACTCCCTGGTGTGTCAGTCGTGTCAGTCGCGGGGCATACTGCCCGTGCCGCCCCGTCGGGGCAAGCGCCTGAGCGGCCAGCAGAATTGACGCATCTGGCGCAGATGGCGCGTTATTCGAGCCACGTGGTGTCGCTGATGTGGTCCAGCGGCAGGCTGGTGCGTTGCAGAACGCGGCGCAGTTCAAAGCTGGAGTGCACGCCGGTGACGCCCGCGATGCGCGTGAGGCGCCCGAGCAGGAACTTCTCGTAGTACGCCATATCGGGGACCACGGCGCGCAGCAGGTAATCCGAAGCCTGGCCGGTGACGACCGAGCAGGACATGACCTCCGGATAGGTGACCACTTCGGCCTCAAAGGCTTCGAAGCGGTCAGGGGTGTGACGATCCATGCTGATGCCGATGTAGGCGGTGAGCTTGAGGCCCAGCCTGGCCTGGTCGAGCAGCGTGACGTGACGTTGAATAATGCCCGACTCCTCGAGCCGCTTTACGCGTCTTGAGCAGGGCGTGGGCGACAGCCCTACGATGTCGGCGAGCTCCAGGTTGCTGATCCTGGCGTTTTCCTGCATCGCGCCAAGGATTCGGCGGTCGATTCGGTCGAGTTTCACGGGGTTCTCGCTGGCAGCGCGCTTTGCCGACATAATAGCTGAAAACACTATTTTAGATAATAAAATTAGTGATTAAATGCAAAAAATACCCGATTTGTCGACATACTTGCATACATTGACCTGTTCGGCTCGCGTATACTAGTCGCTGGCTGAGACCTCACGCGCAGTGGCCTGCCCTGGGCATCTACCCCTGCCCAGCGCCTGGCAATCGCCCCACAAGGGCGCCGCATTCCGCTCGCGTGACCAGCCTCCTAGTCATCTTGTACAGGGAAGATCCCGAATGAGCAGTTTTGATCACAGCAAGTACCCGGCATTCAAACCCGTGCCCATGCCTTCGCGGCGCTGGCCGGATCAGGTGATTACGCAGGCGCCGCGCTGGTGCAGCGTGGACCTGCGCGACGGCAACCAGGCTCTGATCGAGCCGATGACCGCGCGCCAGAAGTCGCTGCTGTGGGATCAGCTGGTGAAAATCGGCTTCAAGGAAATCGAGGTGGGCTTCCCCTCTGCGTCGAGCCACGATTATGAGTTCGTGCGCGAGCTGATCGACAATGACCGGATTCCGCAGGACGTCACGATTCAGGTGCTGACGCAGGCGCGACCCGATCTCATCGAAAAAACCTTTTGAGGCGCTTCGCGGCGCGCATCGCGCCATCGTGCACGTCTACAACTCCACCTCTACAGTGCAGCGGGAGCAGGTTTTCGGCCTCGATCGCAAGGGCATCGTTGATATCGCCGTCAAGGGTGCGCGCCTGGTACAGGAATGTGCCGCGCGCCATCCTGGCACCGAGTGGGTGTTTGAGTATTCGCCGGAAAGCTTCACCGGTACCGAGCTGGATTTTGCGGTGGAGGTGTGTGACGCGGTCACGGCGGTATGGCAGCCCACGCCGGAGAAGCCGGTGATTATCAACCTGCCTGCGACGGTGGAGATGAGCACGCCGAACGTGTATGCCGACCAGATCGAGTGGTTCTGCGATCATGTGGCGAATCGCGAGAGCCTGGTGATTTCCCTGCACACGCACAATGATCGCGGCTGCGCGGTGGCTGCCTCTGAGCTCGGGCTGTTGGCCGGGGCTGATCGCGTCGAGGGCACGCTGTTCGGCAACGGCGAGCGTACCGGCAATATGGACATCATCACCATGGCGATGAACCTCTACAGCCAGGGTGTGGATCCGCAACTGCAGCTCGGCCACATGGATGAGATTCTGCAAACCAGTCGCGAATGCACGCAGTTGCCGGTGCACCCGCGCCACCCGTACGCGGGCGAGCTGGTGTTTACCGCCTTCTCGGGCAGCCATCAGGATGCGATCAAGAAGTGCCTGTCCCGGCGGGACGGCGCACAACCCTGGGAGGTGGCCTACCTGCCCATTGATCCGGCGGATATCGGTCGCTCCTACCAGGAGGTGATTCGCATCAACAGCCAGTCGGGTAAAGGCGGCATCGCCTATGTGCTGCAGCGAGATCATGGCCTGGAGTTACCCCGCTGGCTGCAGATCGATTTCAGCGGTACCGTGCAGGCCTATGCGGAAGCGCGCGAGTCGGAGGTGAGCTCCGATGAGATTGTCCGTCTGTTCGAGGAAACCTACCTGGCGGACAAGGGCCGCTGGCGGCTCGGTAATTATCAGGTCAGCCGCGAGGAAGGCGTCGACAAGTTACAGGCCGAACTGCTGCAGGGTGCTGCGACGCAGAGCCTGAGCGGCAGTGGCAACGGTGTGGTGGCCTCCTTCGTGGACGCCATGCAGCGCTTTACCGGCAAGCAAATCGTGCTGGTGGAATACAGCGAACACGCATTGAGCCAGAGCGCCGATGCGGAAGCCATCTGCTACATCCAGCTCAGCATCGACGGTGAGCGTTTCTGCGGCGTCGGTCGCAGCCACGACATCATCCAGGCATCGCTGGACGGGATCCTGGGGGCGATCAACGGCGCCATGTCCCGGGAGAGGAACGCGGCCGCCTGAGTATCGCCAGAACGCGGACGCAGCCGTTGCCGGATGATGGCAACGTGTCCGGCGCTGGGGTATTGTATCGGCTTACAGGGCCTTTTTTCAGGCGGCGGCTGCCAGCCAGGTGGCGGGGCGTTCGGCGATGGACAGCAAGCGCGCGACAGCGCATGACAACCTCTGGGGGCAGGTTAAAGGGCACTTCACCGAATCGTTTTCGGGTGAAATGCTCTTTCCCCAGTTTACGGGGGAACCCGCTGACGCGGGAGAAGACTGGCGCGATCAGCGCTGGCGCAATGCCTATCGTTACATCCTGATTCTCCTGGCGGCGGTGCTGCTGCCGATCATTGCCTACAACTACTATGTCGGCCAGTGGCTTCTGGCAGGCGCCGTGGGCATTCTGTGGGTGGTGATGCTGGTGAACGTGGTCCTGCTGAGTGCCGGTCGCGAAGCATTGGCCTCGCCCCTGGCGGTGCTGGTGGCCAGCATTGGCCTGGCGATTGCCGCGGTGTATGTCGGACAGGATTTCGCGCTGTATTTCCTTTATCCGCTGCTGGTTGCGGTGCCGGTGTTGGTTCGCTGGCGCGCCTCGAGGGTGATTTGCCTGAGCACGCTCCTGCTGATTATGGCGCTGGTGCTACAGCGGTTCCAGCCGATGACGGTGTTCGCCATTAGCCTGACGCTGGGGTTGACCTGGCTGGTGAGTGCCTGGCTGGTGTTTGCGCTGACTGCGCAGGCCAAACGCCTGCGCGGCATGGCGATAACCGACCCCCTGACAGGCGCTTTCAATCGGCGGTATCTGGAACTGCGCGCTGCAAAAAGCCTCGAGGACTGGGCGCGTTACGAGCGGCACGAGTCGCTGCTGATTATCGATATCGATTTCTTCAAGCGCATCAATGATAAATTCGGCCACGCCGTCGGCGACCAGGCTTTGCAGGACCTGGTCAAATTGATCAGTCAGCGGATACGCGGCGGGGATACCCTGTGCCGCTTCGGCGGCGAGGAATTTGTGTTGCTGTTGAGCGAGGCTGATACGGCGATTGCAACGCGCGTAGCGGACAAGCTGCGTAGTGATGTGGCGGCCGCAAGAATACTGCCCGAGGGCAGCATGACCATCAGCATCGGTGTGTGCGACGTGAGTTGCGCCAGCAGTGTGGAGCACTGGTTCAAGCTCGCGGATGCGGCCCTGTATCTCGCCAAGTCCAATGGGCGCAATCGCGTGGAGGTGGCAACGACCGAGCCGGTAGTGATTCCGCCACGCGTGCGCTCCGTGCCGGCCTGGCGATGATGGCCCGGCGTGCGCGTGCATGCTGTCTGCTGCTGGGCCTGCTCGCCCTGCTGGCTGGCTGCAGTAGTCCCACCTTTGTCTATAACAGGCTGGATTTCCTGCTGCCCTGGTACATTCAGAGCTACGCCGACCTGGACAGGGAGCAGGAGGATTATCTCGATGAACTGCTGGACCCGTTTTTGCGCTGGCACAGGACGCAGGAGCTACCCTGCTATGCGACGCTGGTGGACAGGGCGGAAAACATGCTGTCCAGTGACGCGCTGTCTGCCGGCGATATCGACGGGCTCATGCGCGCGTTTGAATCGGCCTGGTATCGCACCGAAGCCGAGGCGCTGGAGCGTTTGCTGGCCCTGGGAGAGAAGCTGACCGACAAGCAGATTGCGGCATTTCTCGCCGAGTTGGAGGAGCGCCACAAAGACCTGGAAAAAGAGTACCTCCCGCGCAGCGATGACGAGTTTTTTGACGATAGCTACGATGCGATGGTCGATACGGCCCAGGACTTCCTCGGGCGCTTGCAGCCGCCGCAGCGCGACCTGTTGCGTGCGGGTAGCCGGGAGTTGAAGCGGGCGGACGATGTCTGGCTGGCAGAGAGAGCCGCGTTTTTGCAGCGGCTGGCGAGCCTGCTTGAGCGCAAGCCGGGCTGGCAGCAGGGCGTGCGTGAGATCATCGCGACACGTGACACCGCGGTATCGGCGCAGTACACCGAGCTGTTGAACTACAACGTTGCGGTGCTGCAGGGACTCGCGGCGAACGTCCTGAACATTCGTTCGCAGCGACAGGATGCGCGTGTGCGCAAACGCCTTGCAGGCTACCGTAACGACTTCATCACGTTGGCGGTGCAGGGTGGTAGCGAGGGCGGGGCGCACTGTGCAGCAGCGCAGAGCCTGCCGGGGCCGCTGGCGCAACAGTCCACTGCAGGCGAGTTGTAACGCGTTTTTTCGGAACCGCGCCATGAGGGTAACCCTCAGGCGCTGCTGCGAACGCCAGACCTGCGCGACCAGTTCAGTTGAGTGAGTCAGGCCGGGCGCCCCGCCGCGCCAGGACGCGCGCTGCCTCGAGAGCGGCTAGCCGCAGGCTTGGACGGGTGAGAGTGTGTCGCAGTGTTTCCGGGCTGGGAAGTGAATCCCCGAGGTAGTGTGCAACCCGCTGCTGGAACACTGCGACGGCTGCGGTATAGATGCGCTGATCAATGCTGTTCAGCTCGGCGATCCGCTCCAGTTGGCGATCGGTAAAACGCAGTCGCTCCCGGCCTCTCGTATTCCTCCTGCGATAGCGCGGCATGCAACGCCAGCCGAGCGCCTGTCGAAAAACCAGTAGCGACAAATCGAAGTTCTCGGTCAACCCGAACGCCTGCAGGGAGTTTTCGAGAATATCGATCGATCGTTCGGCCAACTGTGCATCGGTTCCCCCGGGTATCCGGTAGTCCAGATCGCCGAGGAGGGCGCGAGCGTACATGTTGCTGAGCTGGGGCTCTCCGCTGTCTAGCCAGGCGTCGAGTGCACCAGGCTTTGACAGGCGACGGGTGCTGATCTCGGGACTCTTTCCTTCGAATATATGCTGGCACAGGGAGACGACCCTCGACACCGGGTCCCTCAGAAAAGTGATGGTGGGCGTCCGCGCGACGCTTTCGTCGCCGCAGTTCAGCGGGCCGTGTCCGGTGTACAACAGCAGCGCATCGCGCTTTTTCTCCGGCATGGCCTGCAGGCGGCGCAGGTCCGAGCGGGGATCGCCGGAAAAAACGAACAGCCTGCGGAAATAATAGGCGCGCGGGTACTGGGCAAACAGGCAATCGTTGAAGGATGTGCCCGCAGTCTTGGGTATATGGAGAAACCGCAGTGCTCGTTGTGGATGCATGGCCCGACCCGCTGCGTCTGTATCGTCGCGGCAACGCTCGCCAGCGCCGCCGGCCGCTAAAGCGACTTGAAAAACACCTTCGAGTTGCGCTGCAGGTTATACAGCGCCTGTCGGCGGGCGGGCAACGCTTCCCGCGTGGTTTCAACAAAGCCCTGCTCGATAAACCAGTGCGCGGTTTGCGTCGTCAGCACGAACACCCGGTCCAGCCCCTGGTGCCGCGCTTCCTGTTCGAGCATGGCAAGCAGGCGCTGCCCGCGTTTGCCGCCGCGATATTCGGGATGGGAAACGATACACGCAATTTCGCCACAGCCTTCCTCGGGAAAGGGATACAGGGCCGCGCAGGCGATGATCCGTCCATCGCGATCAAGCAGCCGGAACTGGCCGATCTCGGTTTCCAGCAGCTCGCGGGAGCGTTTGAGGAGCACGCCCTCTCGTTCCAGCGGCTCAATCAGCTCAAGAATCCCGCCCACGTCGTCGATGCGCGCGGAGCGCGCCTGTTCGTAGTCGTCACTCGCCACCAGCGTACCGCTGCCGTCGTAGGTGAAAAGCTCCTCCAGCAGCGCGCAGTCTTCCGTAAAGCTGATGATATGGCAGCGCGGAACGCCGCGCAGGCAGGCCCTGCGCGCGGTCTCAAGCAGCGCGTGTTGCTCGGCGTCGGGAATCTGCAACGCGCCGATGTCACCCACGGCACACTGGCGCACCAGCTCGCCCGCGGCGTTGACGATGCCTTCGCCGCTGCCCAGCAGCAGCAGTTTGTCGGCACCGATGGCCGCGGCGCAATGCACGGCGACATCCTCCAGCGCTAGGTTGAAAATTTCGCCCGTGGGTGAGTAGCCCAGCGGCGATTGCAGCACGATCGAGCCCGCCGCGAGCTGCTGCTGAATGCCCTCCACATCCACGCGGCGCACCGCCCCGGTGTGCAGATAGTCGACGCCGTCGAGCACGCCTATCGGCCGAGCGGTGACGAAGTTACCGGAGCACACACGCATCCGTGAACCCTGCATCGGCGAATTCGGCAGCCCCATCGACAGCAGCGCCTCGATCTGCGCGCGCAGCGCACCGGCCGCATCCTTGGCGTGCTCCAGCGTTTCCGTGTCGGTGATGCGCACGCTGCCGTGAAACAGGCCCTTAATGCCGGCGCGTTCAAGCCGTTGGTCTATCTGCTCGCGTGCACCGTGCACCAGCACCAGGCGTACGCCGAGGCTGTGCAGCAGCGCCAGGTCATGGATCAGGTGCGGCAGGTTCGGATGTTGTGCAACAGCGCCCCCCAACATCAGCACGAAGGTCTTGCCCCGATGTGCGTTGATGTAGGGTGCGGTGTTTCGAAACCAGCGTATGTGTTCCCGCCCCGATGTCGTCACGATGCTGTCCAGGCTGTGTTGAGAAGAAAGCTCGCCAAGGTTACCGAAAGCGGCAACCCGGCACCAAGGCATTATTTACCATCCCGGCCTGCATCCGACGGGCGGCCTTACAGGCAATAGTGCCCGATGCACTGTTCCAGCAGGGCGATGCAGGGCTTGATCTGGTCCATCTCCAGATACTCGTCCGGCTGGTGGGCCCGGTCTATCGAGCCCGGGCCCATGACGATGGTTTCCATCCCCATCTGTTGCATGAAAGGTGCTTCGGTGGCGAAATCCACCGCGGCCGCGGTATGCCCGGTGAGTGTCTCCGCGAGTTGCACCAGTTCGCTCTGAGCGGGCTGCTCGAACGGCTCCACGTCCGGTATCAGCTCCTGCAGTTCTACCAGCAGGCCATGCCGTTTGCCCACCGCCTCGAGACGCTGCTGCAGTTCGGCGCGCACGCTGGCGTTGTTGCCCGCAGGCGTCATTCGCAGGTCGAAGTGCAGCTCCGCCCGGCCGCAAATGCGGTTGGGGCTGTCACCGCCGTGAATGCAGCCAAGATTGAGGGTGGGAAAGGCGACGTTGAAAAACTCACTGCGATAGCGCTGCGCAAGTTCCGAGCGAAAGGCCATCAGCTCGCCCATCACCGTATGCATGGCGTCCAGCGCATTGTTGCCCAGCGACGGGTTGGAGGAGTGTCCGGCACGGCCGGTGACGCGTACCGCTTCCATCATGATGCCCTTGTGCATGCGCATCGGTAGCAGGGAAGTGGGCTCACCGATAATCGCGGCGCGCCCCAGTGGCCGACCTGAGGCCACCAGGCTGCGTGCGCCGTCCATCGAGCTTTCCTCATCCGCCGTTGCCAGGATGATCAGCGGCTGTCGCAACTGCCCGGGCGAAAACGCGCGAGCGGCCGCCAGCGCCAGCGGAAAGAAACCTTTCATGTCCGTGCTGCCGAGGCCGAACAGGCGGTTGTCCCGCTGCGTTAACCGGAGCGGGTCTGATTGCCAGCGGCCCTCATCGAAGGGCACCGTATCGGTATGACCCGCCAGCACCAGCCCGCCGGGGCCGCTGCCCAGTGTGGCGATCAGGTTGGCCTTGCTGCCGTCGCTGTTGACGGACTGGATGTCGACGGCGAAACCCAGATCCGCCAGCCATGCGGCAAGCAGGTCGATGACGCCGCGGTTGCCCTGGTCCCAGTCCGGATCGGTGGAACTCACCGAGGCAGAGCCCACCAGCTGGCGCAACTGGTCGATGACGATCTGGTGGGAAGAGGGCATGCGCGCTCCGCTTGGCCGGGGTGGGGCGGGATGTCCGCCGTGGCGACCAGTCTAGTCACTTGTCGGCGCATCGCCAAGCGGCTTGGCGCGGCCCTGTGATAGCATGAGCGGCGCGAAAAAATACAGGCAATGGGCCGTCTCCAACATGAAAACCCGCAGTAACGAACAGCATCGTGAACACCGCCTGAGCCTGTCGTCGCTCGCCAGGGCGCTGTTTGCCGACGGCCTGATAGCCGAGAGTGACATGGCGCGCGTCAATCACTCCGCCGCCATCCGCGTGCACCCGCTTGTGTACCTCGCGGAGCAGCGCTTGGCAAACGCGACACGCCCCGGCGCGGTGCTGGACATGGACGCCCTGTTGGCCTGGCTGGGCAAGCGCTGCGGGCAGGAGGTGTACGAAATTGACCCGCTGCGCATGAATGTCACGGCGGTCGCCGAGGTCATGTCGCGCGCGTTCGCCGAACGCCACCGCATTCTCGCGGTGGAAGTGCATGCCGATGAAGTGGTGATCGCCAGCAGCGAGCCTTACATCCGGGCCTGGGAGAATAACCTCGAGCATGCGCTGCGCAAGCCCATCCGGCGCGTGCTTGCCGACCCGCGCGAGCTCGCGCGGCATACCGCCGATTTCTACGGCATGGCGCACTCGGTGCGCGGCGCCGGCGCGGTGGATCGACAGGGTGGCGGGGTGGAACTCGGCAACCTCGAGCAGATGCTGGAGCTGGGCAGCATCCAGGAGCCTGATGCCAACGACCAGCATATCGTCAATATCGTCGATTGGCTGTTGCAGTATGCCTTTGACCAGCGTGCCAGCGACATCCATATCGAGCCGCGCCGTGAATTCTCCAACGTGCGCTTTCGCATCGATGGCGTGCTGCACTCCGTGTATCAGCTCCCGGCGCAGGTGGGCGCGGCGGTGTCATCGCGCATCAAGATCCTCGGGCGAATGGACCTGGCGGAAAAGCGCCGGCCGCAGGATGGCCGCCTGAAAACCCGGGGCCCTCAGGGCAACGAGGTGGAGCTGCGCCTGGCCACGCTGCCCACGGCGTTTGGTGAAAAACTGGTGATGCGGATTTTTGATCCGGACGTGCTGCAGCGGAGTTTCGAGCAGCTCGGGCTGGGCGATGCCGACCTCGCAAACTGGCACCGCATGACCTCCGCCGGCAACGGTATCGTGCTGGTGACGGGCCCCACCGGCTCGGGCAAGACGACCACCCTGTATTCCACGCTGCGGCAGCTCGCGCAGCCCGAGGTCAACGTCTGCACGATCGAAGATCCCATTGAGATGGTGGAGAGCGCGTTCAACCAGATGCAGGTGAACCACGCGATCAAGCTGGATTTTTCCTCCGGCGTGCGCGCCCTGATGCGCCAGGACCCGGACATTATCATGGTCGGTGAGATTCGCGACCTGGAAACCGCCAATATGGCGACGCAGGCCGCGCTCACCGGGCACCTGGTGCTGTCCACCCTGCATACCAACGATTCGCCGGGCTCGCTGTCGCGGCTGCTGGAACTGGGCGTGCCCGCCTACCTGGTAAAGGCGACGGTGCGCGGTATTATGTCGCAGCGGCTGGTGCGCATTCTCTGTCCGCAGTGCAAGCGTTTCGGCGCGGTTGATCTCGATGCATGGCAGCAGCTCACGCACCCGTTTACACTGCCACCGCCGGATCAGCTGGCGCGGCCTGTCGGCTGCCGCGCCTGTCGCAACACCGGCTATGTCGGCCGCCAGGGCATTTATGAAGTGCTGGTAAACAGCCCTGCGGTGCAGGCATTGATCCTGCCGCAGCTCGACACCGCCGAGGTGCGCGCGGCGGCCATGCGAGAAGGCATGCAGACACTGCGCCTGAGCGGCGCCGCGCGGGTTGCGCGGGGCGAGACCACGATTGAAGAGGTGATGCGCGTAGCCCCGCCTCTTGATGCCTGAGAGAAGCGATGCAACTGGATGTCACCGACCTGCCGCCGGCACTGGCCAACGAAGCGCAACAGGCCTGGCAGCACATACTGGAGCGCGCCGGGTCGCCGCTCGCGGCGCGCCTGGAAGCGGCGGTAGAGGCAGCCGGTACCGGCAGCGAACTGGCCCGCGTGCTGGCCTGCAGCCCGTTCGTCGCGGATCAGCTGCGCTCGAAGGGCGAACTGCTGTGCCAGCTTTTCGCAAGTGGTCAGCTGCACGCCTCCCTGGCGCAGGACTTTTTCCTGGACGATCTGAGGCGCCGGCTCGATACCGATGGCTGTGAGTTGCAGCAGGGGCTGCGACAGTTTCGCCAGTGGCACATGCTGCGCATTGTATGGCGGGACTTTTGCCGCTTGGCCGATACGCTCGAAACGGTGCGTGATACGTCTCTGCTCGCCGAAGCGGCCATTGCCGAAGCGCTGGTTCGCGTGCAGTCAGAGCTTGAGCCGCGATTCGGTGAGCCCATCGGTCGCGACAGCGGGGAACGGCAACAGCTGGTTGTGCTGGCCATGGGGAAGCTGGGCGCGCGCGAGCTCAATGTGTCGTCCGATATCGATCTGGTGTTCGCCTTCCCGGAGGCGGGCGAAACCCGTGGTGGCGAGCGCGTTCTCAGCAACGAGGAATTCTTCACCCGGGTGGGGCGCGGCCTGATCAATGCGCTGGATCAGGTAACCGCAGACGGCTTCGTGTTCCGCGTTGACATGCGCCTGCGCCCCTATGGCGAGAGCGGCGCGCTGGTGCATAGTTTCAGCGCCCTGGAGGCCTACTACCAGGATCAGGGTCGCGACTGGGAGCGATACGCGCTGATCAAGGCGAGGCCGGTCACCGGCAGCGCAGAGTCGGCGCGGGAGCTCATGGCCATGCTGCGCCCCTTCGTATTCCGTAAGTACGTGGATTATGGCGTGATAGAAAGCCTGCGCGGCATGAAGCAGATGATTTCCGCCGAAGTCCGGCGGCGAGGCCTGGAAAATAACGTCAAGCTGGGTCATGGCGGCATTCGCGAGGTGGAGTTTATCGCGCAGTGTTTCCAGCTGATTCGCGGCGGTCGCGATCTTGGCCTGCAGCAGCGTGAACTGTTGCCGGTGCTGCGCGAATGCGCCGCGCTCGGCATGCTGCCCGCCGCGGCGGTGGAAGAACTCACCCGCGCCTACCTGTTCCTGCGCGATAGTGAGCACGGCATTCAGGGCTATCAGGACAGGCAGACCCAGGAGCTGCCCACCGACGAGCGGGCACAGCAGGCGCTGGCGACGGTCATGGGATGCGAACACTGGCAGGCCTACCTGGCGCGGCTGGATCAGCATCGCGCGATCGTCGCCGGCCATTTCGGGGCTCTCATCGCGCCCGCCGAGGAAGAGCCGGAGGGGCCTGAGCCTGCACCGCCCTGGGATGAGAGCCTCGGCGTCGATGCGTTGGCGCAGCTCGGCTTCCGGGATCCCGGGGCATCCCTTGAATTGCTGGATTCATTGCGCCACAACGGTCGCGTGGTAACGCTGCAGGTCGCCGGGCGCGAGCGGCTCGAACAGTTCATGCCGCTGTTGCTCGGCGCCTGCGCCGAGGCGCCCGACCCGGATATGTCTCTTGCGCGCGTACTGCCGCTGGTGCTTGCCGTGGTGCGCCGCAGCGCCTATCTGGTGCTGCTGATGGAGAACCCGCCCGCCCTGGTTGAGCTCGTGGCACTGTGCGGCGCCAGCCCATGGATCGCACAGCAGATGGCGCGCAACCCCGTGCTGCTGGATGAATTGCTGGATCGCGCGAGCCTTTACACGGCGCCGGACAAAGCCCTGTTGCAGGAGGAGCTGCGCCAGCAGGTGGCGCGCCTTGCGATCGACGACCTGGAAGCGCAAATGGACGCCCTGCGCTACTTCAAGGCTGCGCATGTGCTGCGGGTGGCCGCCAGTGAACTGGTGGGACGACTGCCGCTGATGCAGGTGAGCGACAAACTCACCCTGATCGCCGAGGTGATTCTGGAGCAGGTGCTGGCCGTTGCCTGGGCCGACCTGACGCGCAAACATGGCGAACCGGCGCGCGCGTCAACGGATACCGGCTTCGCCGTGTACGCCTACGGCAAGCTGGGCGGCATTGAACTGGGTTACGGCTCTGACCTCGACCTGGTATTCATCTGCGATAGCGTCAAGTCGGGCAGCACCGATGGTGCTCGCAGCATAGACAATGCGGTGTTCTATACGCGCCTTGCCCAGCGCATGATCCATATTCTGCAAACCCGTATGACCATGGGGCAGCTGTATGAGGTCGACATGCGTCTGCGACCTTCCGGTGAGTCCGGCATGCTGGTGATCAGTGTCGAGGGCTTTGACAGTTACCAGCGTGAGTCCGCCTGGACCTGGGAGCACCAGGCGCTGGTGCGAGCGCGCTTCGTTGCCGGCGATGTCGCGCTGGCCGAACGGGTGGACGCAGTGCGGCGCGAGGTGTTGTGTCAGCAGCGCGATACAGCGGAACTGGCGCGCGAAGTGGTGGCTATGCGCGAGCGCATGCGCGCGCACCTGCTGCCCGCGGGTGCCCGACGCGAACAGGAATTTCACCTGAAACAGGGCGCCGGTGGTATCGTTGATATTGAATTTATGGTGCAATATGCGGTTCTTGCGTGGTCGCATCGCGAGCCTGAGCTGGCGCGCTGGTCGGACAACGTCCGCATTCTCGAGACCCTGGGCCAGAAAGGCCTGTTCGAGCAGCACGAGTGCGATGCGCTCAAGGATGCCTACCTCGCCTACCGTTCCGCTGCGCACCAACTTTCCCTGCAGCAACAGCCCGACACGGTAGGGGCAGATGAATTCATGGACGCCCGAACGGCAGTCACGGAAAAGTGGCAGCAATTGTTTGCGTCTTGTGAGCACGAGAGTCAGAGTGAGTGAGACAGGAGTAGAGACATGACGTTGGCCGATCGCGATGGTCTGATATGGATGGATGGTGACATGGTGCCCTGGCGCGAGGCGCGGGTGCATGTGCTCACGCATACACTCCATTATGGCCTCGGCGTGTTCGAGGGCGTTCGCGCCTACCACACGCCTGATCGCGGCACCTGCATTTTCCGCCTGCAGGAGCACACCGATCGACTGTTCCGCTCGGCGCATATCCTCGCCATGCCGATGCCCTTCGACAAGGCCACGCTGAACCAGGCGCAGAAAGATGTCGTGCGTGAAAACGGCCTGAAGGAAGGCTACCTGCGGCCGATGTGCTTCTACGGTTCCGAGGGCATGGGATTGCGCGCGGACAACCTGCGTTCGCACGTGATGATTGCCGCCTGGGAATGGCCGTCCTACATGGATCCGCAGGCGCGTGATCGTGGCATCAAGGTGCGCACCTCGTCGTTCACACGCCATCACGTGAACATTTCCATGTGCAAGGCCAAGGCCAACGGCAACTACATCAACTCCATGCTCGCCCTGCGCGAGGCGCTGGATTGTGGCGCCGAGGAAGCGCTCATGCTCGACAACGAGGGTTACGTGGCCGAGGGCAGCGGCGAGAACGTATTTATCGTGCGCGACGGGCGTCTGTTTACGCCAGAGCTCACCTCATGCCTCGATGGCATTACGCGCAACACGATTTTCAAGCTGGCCGCGGAAGTGGGCTTGAGCATCGAAGAGAAACGGATCACGCGCGACGAGGTTTACATTGCCGATGAAGCGTTTTTCACCGGTACCGCTGCCGAGGTGGTGCCGATTCGCGAACTCGACGGACGCGCGATCGGCAGTGGCTCTCGAGGGCCGATCACCGCCCAGCTGCAGGCGATGTATTTCGATAGCGTGCGCGGCAATCGCAGTGAGAACAGCGAGTGGCTGGAGCCGGTTGCCTGATCTGCCTGCACCTGCGCTGGCGGGCGGCGATGACCGCCGGTGGGAGTGACTGAGCCGCGCGACGCCGTTCTCGTGGTGGGTCCCGCCTGGGTGGGAGACATGGTCATGTCGCAGGTACTCTACCGACAGCTCGCGGAAAGCCGCCCGGGATGCGTCATCGACGTGCTTGCGCCCGGGTGGAGTGCGCCCCTGCTCGCGCGCATGCCGGAGGTGCATCGCAGCATTCCCATGCCGCTGGAGCATGGCGACTGGGGTTTCGGTGAGCGGCGTCGCATCGGTGAGCGCCTTCGTCCCGCAGGCTACGCCCAGGCCATTGTCCTGCCCAACTCCTGGAAGTCCGCGCTTGTGCCCTGGTTCGCCGGGATACCCCGGCGCACGGGCTGGCGCGGTGAAATGCGCTATGGCCTGCTGAATGACTTACGCAGACTGAATCCGGCCGCCCTGCCGCAGATGGCGCAGCGATTTCTCGCGCTGGGGCTGCCGCGCGGTGCCGAGCTGCCACCCGCTATGCCCGCCCCGCGCTTGCGCGTGTCGCCCGAAACCGCGCAAGCACTGGCGCGTGCCCGAGGTCTGGACTCCGGCCGGCGTTTGCTGGTGCTGTGCCCCGGCGCCGGCGCCGGCACGGCCAAGCGCTGGCCGCCGGAGTATTTCGCCGAGCTGGCGCGCGCCTGCCTGACCCGCGGCTGGCAGGTATTGCTGCTGGGTGCGGCCGGTGACAGGGCCGCCTGCCGGCGCATCGCCGCCGCCAGCGGCGGCGCTGGCGAATGCCTGGACCTCGCCGGGCGCACCACGCTCGACGAAGCCGTGCAGCTGCTGTCGCAGGCGTACGCCGTTGTCAGTAATGATTCAGGGCTCATGCACGTGGCCGCCGCGCTGGGGCGCACGGTGCTGGGCATTTATGGACCGACGTCGCCAGCGTTTACGCCGCCGCTGTCCGGGCGCGCCACGCTGATCAGCCCCGGCGTGAGCTGCGCGCCCTGCCATGCGCGCGAGTGTCCGTTGGGGCATCACCGCTGCATGCGCGATACGCGACCGGATGCTGTACTGGCGCGGCTCGACGCTGCGTTGAACGATCAGGGCGGCGCGTGAGAATAATGCTGGTGAAACTGTCGTCGCTGGGTGATGTCGTGCACACGCTGCCGGCGCTGACGGACGCTGCCGCGGCGCTTCCCGGCATCCGTTTCGACTGGGTGGTGGAGGAGGCCTTCGCGGAAGTTCCGGCCTGGCATCCTGCCGTCGACCGGGTGATCCCGGTTGCGCTTCGTCGCTGGCGCAGGCATCCGCTGGATACTGCCTGGCTAACCGAGTGGCGCGCCGTAAAACGCGCCCTGGGCGGGCTGCGCCACGACGCCGTCATCGACGCGCAGAGTTTGCTGAAAAGCGCGTGGATTGCGCGCTATGCGCGCGGACCGCGCTGTGGGCTGGATTGGCATTCGGCGCGCGAACCGCTGGCCAGCGCAGGCTACGATCGACGCTTCGCCGTGGCGCGCAACCTGCATGCAGTGGAGCGGGTGCGCCGCCTGTTTGCGCAGGCTCTGGGGTATGCGCTGCCCGCCACCGCGCAGGATTATGGTCTGTCGCGCGCCAGCTTCGCCGCTGCGTATCCCGGGAACCGGGATGCTCACACACAGGCTTCCCGCTGGGTCGACGTGGCGCAGGCGCCCCTGGTCTTTCTTCACGGCAGCGCACGCGTCGAAAAGTGTTGGCCCGAGCACTGCTGGGCGGAGCTCATTCGGCTGGCGGTAGCGGCGGGCGAGCGTGTGCTGCTGCCCTGGGGCAGCGAAGAGGAGCGTGCGCGCGCCGGGCGGCTGAAGACATCGGCGGGAGCTGAGCTGGTGCAGGTTCTGCCGCGCATGAGTCTCACGGCGCTGGCCCAGCAGGTTTGTGCCAGCAGCGCTGCCGTCGCCGTTGATACCGGCCTCGGGCACCTCTGCGCTGCGCTAGCGGTGCCGACGGTGTCGCTGTACGGTCCGACACAGGTTGAGCGGGTCGGCACACGCGGTGCCTGGCAGCGTCATGTGTGTGCCGCGCCGGGCGGTTCCCTGGCGACGATCCCCCCGGCAGAGGTGTGGCGCGCGTTGGGCGAACTGCGCGCGCGTGCACTGAGCCATGCGCCTTGCCCTGGTCATTTATCGCTACTTTCCCTACGGCGGGTTGCAGCGGGATTTTTACGGCATTCTCGAGGCGCTCTGCGAGCGCGGGCACGATTGTCGTGTGTACTGTACCCGGTGGGAGGGCGCGCCGCCCGAGGGGGTTGATGTCAGGCAGTTGCCGGTGCGCGCCCTGCGTAATCACCGGCGCGATGCGCAGTTTCACGCTGGGGTGCTGGCCGATCTGGCGCGCGAGCCGGTAGACGGCGTGATGGGTTTCACGCGCATGCCCGGCCTGGATGTGTATTTCGCCGGGGATGCCTGCTACCGCGAACGCATGGCGGGGCGGCCCGGCTGGTGGCGGCGTTATTCCCCACGCTACCGGCATTTCGCTGCCGCCGAGCAGGCGGTGTATGGCGCGGCCGGCGGTACGCACATCCTGTGTATTGCGTCCGCGCAGCGCGCCGCCTGCCTGGCGCAATACCACACCCCGCAAACACGCCTGCACCTGCTGCCACCGGGGATCAGGCCCGACCGTGCGCCATCGCAGCGCGCGGCTGCCGAGCGCCGTGCGCTACGCGCCAGCCTCAATGTGGCGGAGGGCGAGCTGGTGCTGCTGTTCGTGGCCTCTGCGTTTGCCACCAAGGGCCTGGATCGAGCCATCGGTGCGCTGGCGCATCTGTTGCAGGAGCAGCCGGGGCGCGCGCACGCCTGCTGGTGGTTGGCAGCGGCAGGCCGCGCCGCTATCGGCGGCAGGCCGCTCGCCTGGGCATTGCCGGGGCGGTGGAGTTCCTGGGGGGGCGCGACGATGTGGTGTCGCTGATGCAGGGGGCAGACCTGTTGCTGCACCCGGCGCGCAGTGACGCCGGCGCCGCAGTATTGCTGGAGGCGCTGGCTCAGGCCTTGCCGGTACTCACGACGTCAGCCTGCGGGCATGCGCCGCATATCGCCGCGGCGCGCGCCGGCGTTGTGCTCGAGGAGCCGTTTCAGCAGGCGTCGCTCAACCGGGCACTGTTGCGAGCGCTCGATGGCGTATACCGCGCGGACTGCCGTGAAAACGCGCGTCGTTACACGCAGAACCTCGATCTGTACAGTCTGCATCGCGTCGCGGCGCAGTGGCTGGAAGACGTGTTGTCGACGCAGCCGCGCAGGCAACATGGCTGAGCGCTTCCTGCGTGAGGACCTCGCTACCGGCGCGCTGTCCGGGTGCGAGTCTGCACAATCCCTGCTCGCCTGGGCAGAGCGAGCGGCTGTCGACGCGCCGCCCGAGGCGATCTATCGCCAGCGCGAGGGCCGCATGACGCTGCGCCTTGCGCTGGGAAGCAACACCTTTTTCCTCAAACTGCACACCGGGGTGGGCTGGCGCGAACTGCTGAAAAACCTGCTGCGCGGCGGGCTGCCCGCGCTGGACGCGGGCCGTGAATACCGCGCCATTCACTCGCTGGCAGACGCGGGCATCGCCGTGCCCCGCATCGCCGCTTACGCCCGCGCTGATGAAGCGCCGGCAACCCGGCGTTCGCTGCTGCTCACCGATGCGTTGCCCGGTACGCAGAGTCTGGAACAGCTGTGCGCCGATTGGGCGTTCGAGCCTCCGCAAGCCGCCGTGCGCCACCGCGTCATCCTTGGGGTGGCGAACATCGCACGCCGCATGCACGGCGCTGGCTGGCAGCACCGGGACTTCTATCTCTGCCATGTCCACGTGATAGCGGCCAGCCTGGCCCATCCCTGCCCGGTGTTCTACCTGATCGATCTGCACCGGGCGCGCCGACGCCATAGACTGCCGCAGCGCTGGCGCGTCAAGGATCTCGCCGGTTTATATTTCTCGGCCATGCGGTGCGGCCTTACGCGGCGGGATATCCTGCGCTTCCTGCGGTATTACAGCGACGGTGGGTTGCGAGCGGCGCTGCGGCATAACCCGCGAATCTGGCGGCGCGTGCAGAGGAAAGCGTCGCGACTGTATGTTAAAACCTACGGGGTTGAGCCATCATTGGTAAACTCGGCACAGTCGCGGGAGCCAGAATGATAAATAGAATGCTCGTGATAGACGGAAAGCGTTGGGGCCATCGCCTGGCAGAGCGGTTGCGGCAGCCACCGATGGGTATCGTTGCGTGGATGCAACGCCATACGCAGGTCGTGAAGGACGACCCGGCCCGCCTGGTGGGCTACCTGCGCATCAGGGAGAGGCACTGCTTCCTCAAGCTGTACCGGCGGCCGTCCCTGCTGCGAAAACTGCTACTGCTGATGCGCATCGGCAGGCCGCTACGCACCTACAAGACCGGCCTGGTGCTCGCGGCGAACGGGGTGCTGGTGCCAAGGCCGCTGAGCTGCGCAGTAGTGGCGGAGGGCGCACTGCTGCTCACTGAAGGGTTGTCCGGCGGCGGCGATTACTGCCAGCTCTGGGACGCGCGACCGTCGCGCGATACGCTCAGCCGCATGATGCGTGGAGCGGGTGAATCCATCGCCGATCTGCACGTCGTCGGGTATACGCACGGCGACTGCAAGTGGAGCAACCTGCTCTGGAGTGAAGAGCGCTGCTACCTGGTGGATCTTGACGGCGCCCGCAGGCCGCGATTGCTGGCCGCCTCGCGTCGCGCCCGTGACCTGGCGCGGTTCACGATCAGTGCGGAAGAAGCGGGTGTGCCGGCGGCGATGCTGGAGGAATTTCTCGACAGTTACCTGCGCAAAAGCGGCGTCGACAGGGATACGCTGGTCCGGCGCATGCAGCCGCATCTGCAGAAGCTGCGGGGGCGTCACCTGCACAAGTACGGCGTCGAGCCGCACCCCCTGCTCTAGTTGCGATCCTGCCTCGCCGGGGCCGGGGCCAGGCGCCGCATGGCCCAGGCGTAGGCCTCGGTTGCCATGACCCGGGCTTCCGGCGCGGAGTATTCGAGCATGTGCGCGCGCCAAGCGGTGAAGAAGCGCATGCGATCCGTTTTACCCAGCACCTGGCAGGGCAGCATGTTGAGCTGCATCAGATTGCGCAGCAGCATGCGGCCCGGGGGTGGCGACCTTCGCTGGTTGCGTTCGTTATCCAGCAGCGCGAAGCGAAACCGGTCGCCATGCCGTTCCGCCAGCACATTGCCAGGCCGCAGGTCCCCGTGGATGAAGCCCGTCGCATGCAGACGCCCGATAAACGTACCCAGGGAAGCCAGCAGTGCGCGCCGGGTGGCGAGATCGGTGGCGTCATTGTGGCGCTGACCGCCTCCCAGCCAGTGATCAATGCGCCGGCCGGGGAGGCTCACACTGAACAGGTATTCCGTTCCGCCTGGAAGCTTGCCCCAATGGACGCTTTGCGGCGCCTCGATGCCGGCGAGCAGCAGGGCATCGGCGTTGCGTCGCGCCCGCGTCGCGCGGCTGCCGCGCAGCAACGCCTTGAAGGCTTCCGCCGGGCTGCGGCGCAGGAACTCCTTGTAGTATAGCTGCCTGTCGAGATTGCTCGCTACGCGCGTGTGCGCCGAGCTGGCCACCGGCTGCCACCCGGCAGGCAGATAGCCCTGTGACAGTTGCACTGCCAGCGCATGCAGTTCTACTTGATCGATATCTCTTGTGATGGCGGAGGCTCCTCTGAGGTGCACGTCCCTCTGCCGCAGGCAGTCGGCTACGCAGCAGTCAGCAAGTGTACCGCCCGGCGACGCGCGCAGGTCAAGACTTGACTCAGTCCGGGTGGCCCTAATGGTCTGTGCGACAGGCGTGGTATATCATGTCCGGCGTTTTGCGCCGCCGTTTGGCGCGCGCACAGGTCGCCATGGGACGAACGATACTGGTCCCGGCACAACACGGGAAGCAGGGTGTGTTGGATCGAATTCTGGTAGTAGGCGCGGGCGGCCAATTGGGGCAGGCGTTGCTGCGCTCGGTGCCAGTCGGTGTGGAATGCGTTGCCGCGACCCGGGCAGAGCTGGACATTGCCGACTGCGCGGCTGTTAGTGCCCAGCTGGCCGATCTCGCGCCGACACAGGTGATCAATGCCGCCGCCTATACTGCAGTGGACAAGGCGGAGACAGAACACGCGGCGGCGCGACGGGGCAATACAGAGGGTCCCGAGATACTGGCGCGCGCCTGCGCTGATCGGGATATTCGCCTTCTGCACGTGTCCACGGATTTCGTTTTTGACGGCAGCGCCAGCGTGCCGTACGCCCCGACGGCGGAGCCTGGGCCGCTTGGCGAATACGGACGCAGCAAGCTTGCCGGTGAGCAGGCGGTAATGGCAGCGCTGCCAGGTGCGTTGATCATGCGCACCGGCTGGGTGTACTCCGTCGATGGCAGTAATTTTGTAAAAACCATGCTGCGCCTGATGTCGGAGCGCGATACGCTGTCTGTGGTAGTCGATCAGGTTGGCACACCCACCTGGGCGCATGGGCTGGCTTCGGCACTGTGGGCCGCAACGGGCCGGCGGACACTGCAAGGCGTGTATCACTGGAGCGATGCCGGTGTGTGTAGTTGGTACGATTTTGCCGTGGCTATTTTCGAGGAGGGCCGGGCGGTCGGGTTGCTGCGAAAACCGGTAAGCGTATTGCCCATTCCCAGTGCCGCCTATCCCACCGCGGCGCGACGGCCCGCATACAGCGTGCTGGATAAGTCTGCAAGCTGGCGTGACCTGGCGCTGCCCGCTGTCCATTGGCGCCAGCAGCTGCGTGCCATGCTGGCCGACCTCAAGGAGCTCGATGATGTCTAGAAGCCTGTTGGTAACAGGTGCCGCTGGATTCATAGGCGCAAATTTCGTGCACTACTGGATGCAGCAGCATCCCGACGACCGGGTCGTTGCCTACGATGCGCTGACCTATGCCGGCAATAGAGCCAATCTTGCGCCGCTGGAGGGCAATAGGCACTTCAGTTTCGTGCATGCCAATATCTGCGACGACGCCACCGTGCTCAGCACACTGCGCGAACATTCGGTGGATACGATTGTGCATTTCGCCGCCGAGAGTCATGTTGATCGATCCATTTCCGGGCCGGACGCTTTTATCGAAACCAATGTGGTGGGTACCCACGCCCTGCTGAAGGCCGCGAGGGAGCACTGGTTGGGTAGCGGCAGCGGTGTGCCGCACCGGTTTCACCATGTATCCACAGACGAGGTATACGGCTCTCTCAGTCGTGAGGCGCCTGGCTTTCACGAGCAGCAGAAGTACGAACCCAATTCACCCTATTCGGCGAGCAAGGCCGCGTCTGATCACCTGGTGCGCGCCTACCACCACACCTATGATCTGCAAGTATCTACCAGCAACTGCTCCAACAATTACGGACCCTACCATTTTCCCGAGAAGCTCATCCCGCTTTGCCTGACCAATATCCTGCGCGGTCGGCCGCTGCCCGTGTACGGCGATGGCAGCAACATTCGTGACTGGCTGTACGTGGAAGACCACTGTCGCGGTATTGAGCTGGTGCTCGAGAAAGGCGTGGTCGGTGAAACCTATAATATCGGCGGCAACAACGAATGGAACAACCTCGATATCGTGTATCTTCTATGCGACCAGATGGATGCGCGTTTCAGCAGTAACGCCGCGCTCGCCGAGCATTTTTGTGATGCGCCCGGTGCCGCCGGTGGCAGTGCCCGCGAGCTGATTACATTTGTTGAAGACCGCGCCGGCCACGACTGGCGCTATGCGATTGATGCCGGCAAGATCATGCAGGAGCTGGGCTACGCGCCCAGGGAGACATTCGAGACAGGCCTGAAGCGCACGCTGGATTGGTATCTGGATAATGAAGACTGGTGGCGGCCCCTGTTGATTGGTTAGCAGTGCACTGCGGGTTGTTCGCTCACCAAACAGACGCCACGAGTCACGCAGTCAGGGGAACTTTGGGGCTTCCGCCCAGCTCAGCCCCGCGCTGTCCTTGGTTGACAACAGTGGCTTTTCACCGGCGGACAATGGCCATTCGATACCCACGACAGGATCGTCCCAGGCGAGGCTCACTTCGCTTTGTGGATGATAAATATCGGTGCATTTGTACTGGAAATCAGCGTAATCGCTGGTGACATAGAAGCCATGCGCAAAGCCCGGTGGTATCCAGAGCATCCGGTGATTGTTCTCAGTCAGTAACAGACCAAAACTTCTGCCGAAACTGGGTGAGCTTTCCCGCAAGTCTACCACTGCATCAAATACTTCACCCGAGGTCACGCGCACCAGCTTGCCTTGGGTATGCTCCAATTGATAGTGCAGGCCGCGAAGAATTCCCCGTGCTGAGCGGCTGTGATTGTCCTGCACGAAGTGCAGATCGAGGCCCGCGTCGGCGAACCTGGCGGCATTCCAGCTTTCCAGGAAGAACCCACGTTCATCGCCGAACACTTTGGGTTCGATAACGAGCAGATCTTGCAGCGGCGTTTCAACGATATTCACGCGAACACCGTGCCTTCTTCGTTGAGTAGGTTTTTCAGGTAAACGCCGTAGCCGCTCTTCTCCAGCGGCAGCGCCAGTTCCAGCAGTTCTTCGGCGCTGATATAGCCCATGCGATAGGCCACCTCCTCTGGGCAGGCAATTTTCAGTCCCTGCCGTTCCTCGACTACGCGAATGAAATTCGCGGCGTCAAGGAGAGAATTGTGCGTGCCAGTGTCCAGCCAGGCTGTACCGCGACTCATGACTTCCACCTTCAGGTCGCCTCGCGCAAGGTAAACCTTGTTGACGTCGGTGATTTCCAACTCACCGCGGCGAGAGGGTTTTATGCTCTTGGCAATGTCTACCACGTCATTGTCGTAAAAGTACAAACCGGTGACGGCGTAGTGGGATTTCGGGCGCTCGGGCTTTTCCTGGATATCCTCAGCCACGCCGTTCTTGTTGAAGCTGACCACGCCGTAACGCTCCGGATCCTGCACATAGTAGGCGAACACCGATGCCCCGTGATCGCGCTGCGCGGCGCTGGCGAGGCGCTGTGTAAAGCCACCACCATAGAAAATATTGTCGCCAAGCACCAGGCTGGCGGGTGAATCACCAATAAAGTCTTCGCCCAGTATAAACGCCTGCGCAAGCCCATCGGGGCTCGGCTGCACGACATAGCGGAGATTGATGCCCCAACTTGAGCCATCACCGAGTAGTTTGCTGAAAGCCTTTTGGTCGTGAGGAGTGGTAATGATCAGAATGTCGCGAATGCCTGCCAGCATCAGGGTCGCCAGCGGATAGTAGATCATGGGCTTGTCGTAAACCGGCATTAACTGCTTGCTCACCGTGCTCGTCAGTGGATGCAAACGCGTACCTGAACCGCCCGCGAGGATCAGGCCCTTATGCGGTTTTTTTGTCATGGTTATCGTTCCTGGAAAAGCGGCCGTCGATTATAACGATTAAAAGGCATGGCGGGTCGCCGGAAGGCCAGAGAGTGTAAACGCGTCCCGGGGTGGATTTTTGACCACCGGCTGATTAAAATCTAGCCCCTTTTGCTGCGGGTTTTTCAAGCGCTCGCTGTGTTAGCTCGGGCAGGCCTTGTCCACGTATAACCCAGCCCGGTGTGTTCATCCGCCCCGAATTTTACGAGAGGAAGCCCTTATCAGGCACCTTGGCTCAGTGCAGGCAGATTTGCCCACGCGCTCCCGCGCGGTCGCGGGTGCTCAGGCGGGTGCGGCGGCGCGGTCCTTGCGCATTGCCCTGTTGGGCTATCGCAGCCAGCCGTTCGGCGGGGGCCAGGGTGTTTATCTGCGCTTCCTGAGCAAGGCGCTGGTGGACGCGGGACACTCGGTGGACGTGATTTCCGGCCCGCCTTATCCGCATCTCGACCCGCGCGTGCGGTTGATACAGCTGCCCAGCCTGGATTTGTTCCAGAACGGTTTGTTCTCGCTGCGCCCGCATCACCTAAAGTCCTACAGCAATGTCGTGGAGTGGGTGAGCAAGCTGACTGGCGGTTTTGCCGAGCCGTACGCCTTTGGGCGTCGCGCGGTGCGCTATCTGCGCCAGCACGGCCACGAGTACGACCTTATCCACGATAACCAGAGCCTTAGCTGGGGCATGCTGCGAATACAGCAGATGGGCCTGCCGCTGGTCACGACAATACACCACCCGATTACCAGTGACCTGCGAATTGCGCTGGCGGCCGCCAGTAACTGGCGTGAACGGCTGCTGATCAGGCGCTGGCACTCCTTCCTTTCCATGCAGAAAAAGGTGGTGAAGCAACTGCATAATATCGTGACGGTGTCCGATTGCTCGCGCTCGGATATCGCGCGGGATTTTGGCCTGCAGCCGTCAAGTATCAGCCTGGTGCACAACGGTATCTGTACCGAAGAGTTCCGGCCGCTGCCCCAGGTGGAGCGGCGAACCAACCGCCTGATGGCTACCTGCTCGGCCGACGCGCCCCTGAAAGGGCTGAGCTACCTGCTGCGCGCCTATGCGCGCCTGCTGGATACCTGGCCTGATCTCGAGTTGCTGCTGATCAGCAAACCCAACCCGGGCGGCGCCACGGAGAGACTCGTGCGGGATTTGGGGATCGCCGATCGCGTGCAGTTCGTCAACGGTATCAGTACCGAAGAGATGGTGCGTTACTACGCCGAGGCAACGATGGCGATTTGCCCGTCGGTGTATGAAGGCTTCGGCCTGCCTGCCGGCGAAGCCATGGCCTGCGGTGTGCCTGTGGTGTCGTCCGACGGCGGTGCCTTGCCGGAGGTGGTCGGCGATGCCGGCGTGCTGTTTCCGGCCCGGGATGTCGATGCCATGGTGGCCGCCATCGACAGCCTGTTGCGTGACCCGGAGCGCCGCACAGAACTGGGAGAGCGGGCCAAGCGGCGCATTGAAGAACGCTTCTGCTGGCGGGTCTGCGCGCGGCAGATGACCGCGTATTACCTTCAGGTGCTGGACAATGCAGACGGTTAACTTCGAGCACTTTCCGCTGGAGCCTGGCGATGTGGTGCTGGATCTCGGCTGCGGCGAAGGCCGCCACGTCATTTCCGCTTACTATCATGCCGACGTGACCGCGGTGGGCGTGGATCTTTCGGTGGATGACCTGCGAACCACGCGAGACAAGTTCGCCGAATTTGCGGAGCCTGACAATCCTGCGAAAGCCTTCGGCCTGGCCTCGGCCAATGCGCTGCGCCTGCCGTTCGCCGACGACACCTTCGACAAGGTCATCTGTAGTGAGGTACTCGAGCACATTCCGGACTATGCTGGGGCCCTGCGAGAGATCGAGCGCGTATTGAAGCCGGGGGGCCTGTTCTGCGCCAGCGTACCTCGGCGCTGGCCCGAGAAGATCTGCTGGTGGCTGTCCGAGGCGTATTACAGGGTGCCGGGGGGTCACCTGCGCATATTCAATGGCAAGGCGTTGCGCAGCGAGATCGAGCATCTGGGCTTTGAACACTATTACCGCCACTGGGCGCATGCGCTGCATGCACCGTTCTGGTGGTTGAAGTGCCTGTTCTGGAAGAGCCAGGACAGTAACTGGCTGGTGCGGCAGTATCATCGCCTGCTGGTTTGGGATCTGTTAGAGAATCCGGCGCTCACCCGGACACTGGAGAAGAGCATGAACCCGATCATGGGCAAGAGTGTGGTGATGTATTTTCGCAAGGAATCGGCGCAATGAGTGGACTCTACTTAAGTCGGGGCCTGTACCCGGAAGAATTCTTGCGGCCCACTGTGCGCTATCTTATGGATTGCCAGCGCGACAGCGGCGAGATTCCCTGGTTTGATGGCGGCTATACCGATCCCTGGGATCATGTTGAGTCCGCGATGGGCCTTTCCATTGCCGGCGAAACCGCGGCAGCCGAGCGAGCCTACCGGTGGTTGGCGGATTTACAATTGCCCGACGGCAGCTGGTGGGCATCCTATCGGGGTGAGGAGGTGGACAACGACCACCGGCGCGAGAGCAACTTCGTTGCCTATGTGGCGACCGGCGTCTGGCACCACTACCTCATTTCCGGCGACATCGATTTTTTACGCGCTATGTGGCCCACGGTAGACGCCGCTGTGGGCTTCGTACTGGCGCTGCAAACCGAGCACGGCGAAATCCACTGGGCAGTGGATGGCGCCGGAGAGCCAAAGCGTGATGCTCTTGTCACCGGCTGCAGTTCCATCTACAAGAGCCTGGAGTGCGCGCACAATATTGCCTATACGCTGGGAGAACTTCGGCCCGAGTGGTTGCCAGCGCGAAAACGTCTCGGCACGGCGCTGCGTAGCAAGCCGGAACGGTTTGATCGCACCTGGGAGAGTAAGGCGCGTTATTCGATGGATTGGTTTTATCCGGTGCTAACCGGTGTGGTCACTGGTGCGGAAGCACGTGCTCGGATCGCATCGCGCTGGAACGTTTTCGTCGAACGCGGTCTTGGCTGCCGCTGTGTCAGCGATGAGCCCTGGGTGACGGTAGCGGAATCCTGCGAACTGGTGATGGCGCTGCTTGCAGCCGACGATCATGCGCGAGCGGTAGAGGTTTATAGCTGGTTACAGCAGTGGCGAGCGAGTGACGGTGCTTACTGGACGGGCTACCAGATGGTTGAAGATCTGGTCTGGCCGGAGGAAAAGCCCACCTGGACAGCCGGCGCCATATTGCTGGCGGCTGATGCATTGACCGAACATACGCAGGCGTCCAGGCTTTTCAGCAGCGTGCGGCTGCTGGGAGCGGACGCGGCGGACGACCGCACGCGACGCGCCCGGGTGGATTAACGCCGCCTGTTACAGGCGGCGCAGCAGCGCGAGGCTGTTGACCCGTCCGATCTCCTCGAAAAGGCCCGACGCCCGGGCCATGCGGTAAATGGCGTAAGGCGCCTGCCCGCCGGCGTGGGCATCGTCGAAGACGTCGTGGATGGCAAGAATGCCGCCACGAAGCAGATGCGGCTCCCAGCAGCGGTAGTCTGTCAGCGCGGCGTCAAGGCTGTGCCCACCGTCGATAAACAGCATCCCCAGTGGCGTGCGCCAGTGTCGGGAGGCGTTCGCGGAACTCGCAACGATCGGCACCACGATGTCGTCGAGCCCGGCACTGCTGATATTGCGGCGGAACTCCCTGAAGGTATCCACTTCGCCCAGCGCGCTGTCGAACAGGTCCGGATCGTGGAAAAACTCGCCCGGTTGGTGTTCCTCGGAACCACGGTGGTGGTCCAGCGCGAACACCGTGGCGCTGGCTGCGCGACAGGCGAGGCCGAGATAAATGGTCGATTTTCCGCAGTAGCTGCCAATCTCGAGCACCGGTCCGAGCAGGCAGGCCTGCTCCGCCTGTGCGTACAGGGCCTCGGCCTCGTCGTGCGCGAGGAAGCCCTTGATCTGGTCAAAGTCTGCGGGCAGGTCGGCAAGCATACAGGGCTCCGGTGTGTGCCTGGGGTGGGTGGCGGCGGCAGGGCAAGTTAGCGTTTTTGATCGGGACTGACAAGTTGCCGGGCATGTCGCTGCGCGTGCCACAGCACGCAGAGCCGCGCCTCGCTGCGTGGACCGCATGCTATGATGCTGGCCGTTTGCAGACCCGCGTGCCCACCGGGTCGAGCTGTCGGGAAGCCTATGGAATCGCAACTGCCGGACTTTGATCGCGCCCGTGTGCTGGTCGTCGGCGACATCATGCTGGATCGCTATTGTGAGGGCGAGGTGTCCCGGGTGTCTCCCGAGGCGCCGGTTCCCGTGGTGACTGTCGACAGCCTGAGGGATCGACCGGGAGGCGCCGGAAATGTCGCACTGGCGATCGCCGCCCTGGGCGCCCATGTGCGCTTGATCGGCCAAACCGGCGACGATCCCGATGCCACTACCCTGGTCTCCATGCTGGAGGCCGCCGGCGTGACCTGCGGTATCGAACGGCTGGCAGGTCGCGACACCACGGTAAAGCTGCGGGTGATTGCGCGGCGCCAGCAGCTACTGAGGCTGGACTTCGAGCGGGCGCCGGAGGCCGCCTTCGACCCCATGCCGCTGGCCGCGCCCGGCGGGCGGCTGGCCGCCTGCACAGCGCTGGTATTGTCGGATTACGCCAAAGGCGTGCTGCATGACCCCCAGCCGCTCATTCGCGCCGCGCGGGCAGCCAGGGTGCCCGTGCTGGTCGACCCCAAGGGCCCTGATTTTACGCGCTATCGCGGCGCAACCCTGCTCACCCCCAATCTCCGGGAATTTGAGGCCGTCACCGGCGTCTGCGCTACCGAAGCCGAGTTGGAAGCGCATGCGCGCACGCTGGTGGCAGACCTGCAGCTCGAAGCCCTCCTGGTCACGCGCGCCGAACGCGGGATGACGCTGGTGCGGGCCGACGGCGAGGCGCTTCATCTCCCGGCCCGTGAACGCGAGGTGTTCGATGTGACCGGCGCGGGCGACACGGTGATCGGCGTGCTGGCCGCCGCGCTGGCGGCCGGCGCCGACCTGCGCGAGGCCACGGTGCTGGCAAACATTGGCGCAGGCCTGGCCGTGGGGCGGTTCGGCGCCGTGGCGATCAGCGCGCCGGAGCTTCGTCAGGCGCTGGCGGGAGAAGCCGGGCCGGAGCGCGGGGTGGTCTCTCTCGAGCAACTGCAGGCCGCGCTGAGCCAGGCGCGCGCCCGCGGCGAGCGGGTGGTGTTCACCAACGGCTGTTTTGACCTTCTGCACGCAGGCCATGTCAGCTATCTCGAACAGGCGCGTCGCATGGGCGACAGGCTGGTCGTTGCCGTCAACGGCGACGCGTCACTGGCTCGGTTGAAAGGCCCCGGCAGGCCGCTGAATGCCCAGCACCGGCGCATGGCCGTGCTGGCCGGGCTGGCGGCAGTCGACTGGGTGGTCGGTTTCGATGACGACACCCCCGAGGCGCTACTTCAGCTGTTGCAGCCCGAGGTTCTGGTCAAGGGCGGCGATTACGCGCGCAAGGAAGAGATCGTCGGCTGGCAGATCGTGGAGGCCTATGGCGGGGAGGTGCGTATTGCCGAGCAGCTGCCCGGGGCCTCAACCAGCGCACTGGTCGACTCCATCATTGGCGGCAGTAAGTATTAACTACGCCAGGACATCACGCGCAGCAGCGATATCGCTGCGCAGATGTGACGGTGAGAGTGTGCCCACCAACGCCGCGCTGACACCCTGCTGACCGAGTACCAGGCGCATGCTGTTGTGCAGGAAGCGGCTCTCATCCCCGCGTGGAAGATGCCCGCTGGCGAGGGGTTTTTTCACCAGAACGCCCGTGCCGGCGGCCGCGCAGGCTTCCGCGACCGCTGCCTGTTCTCGCTGTTCGAGGTTGAGGGTGAGCATCACCACGTCGCAACAGGCCGCCGCGCGCAACCCGCCCTGCAGCGTCTTGGTCGAGATGCCGTAGGCTCGCAGCAGGCCCTCCTGCTTGAGCTCGGCCAGCGCCTGCAGGGTGCCGAGGCGCTCGATGATGTCGAGGTCATTGCCGTCTGAGTGCACCAGGACGATATCGATCACGGCGGTTGCCAGGCGCTTCAAGCTCGCGCAGACGGATGCCCTGGCGTGTTCGGGCGAGAAATCGAAGCGCGAACCGTGAGCGTCGTAGCGTTCCCCCACCTTGCTGCAGATCAGCCAGTCGTCACGCTGGCCCTTGAGCAGCTGGCCGAGCCGTTCCTCGCTGCAGCCGTAAGCCGGCGCAGTGTCGAGTAGATTGATACCGCCGTCGCGCGCGGTATCGAGCAGGCTGCGTGCGAGTGCGTCGTCAGGCAGGTCGAATGGTCGCGGGTAGCGTACACCAGTATTGCGCCCGAGTTTTACCGTGCCCAGACCCAGCGCGCTCACTCGCAGACCGGTGGCGCCCAGCGGCCTCATCCAGCCCATGAGCGGGGATCGTCCCAACAGGGCCTGGCCAGCGCCGGGGCCGGCGCCAGTGGCAGGGCAGACAAGTCTTGCGGGTGATGCGGCAGAACGCCGCGCTCGATCAGGGCTTTCTCCACCTTGTGCCCCAGCTCCGGGCACAGTGCGAGTTTGACCGGCCAGGCGGCCAGCGCGTTATCCACGCTGCCCACCGCCCCGAGATACGCCCCGTTCGGGCGTCCCAGCCTGCGAGGTTCGGCTTCCGCGCGCTCGACGTTGAAGGTGCTCCATTCGGCATCCCTCAGGTCCAGTGACGGCAGCAAGGCGCGAAGTTCTGCCTGTGCGTGCGAGATGAGTGCGGCGGGTTCGCAGCCGACGCCCGAGTTGGCGAGTTCACCGCCGAGGTACCACACCAGCGCGCCGTCCTGCCGCAGATGGCTGGTGATGCTCAGGCGAGGTGCCGCAGCGCTGCCGAGAAAGTGCGCGAACAGCGGCGTCAGCCCCGGGTGGCAAAGCATTACCTGCTGCAGCGGCCGGCGCCGCATGGCCGGCACCTGTCCGCCCAGCGTGTTGATCAACGACTCGTTGCCAACGCCTGCCGTCAGCAGCAGAACCCGGGGACGCAGCGAGCACCCCGGCAGTTCGATGCTCGCCCTGGCGTCCTGCCGCTGCAGCGTTGCCCGTGCCCAGTCGATTGCGCGGATCGCATCCCTGTGCGGGCTGGCCAGTGCCGCAATCAGGGAGGCGGGATCGAGTACCGGCTCTTCCAGGCGATACACCGCACCGCGGGCGGTGGGTCGGCGCAGGCTGGGTGGGTATTGCTGCGGTGTCAGCCGTGTCACCTGCGACTGCAGCACGCTGGACGCGAATGCCCCCGCGAGGCGCGCGGCAGATTGCGCGGGCGCGCACAGTAGTACGTATTCACTAACCATGCGACAGGCGCGCAAGTCGACTTCGCCGTTGCCGTCAAGACATTCGCGCCACACCTCCGGCATTGCCGCAAGGGCGTTCGCGGCGGCACTGCCGCTGCCGTCGAGACCGTACTTGACGCCGCCGTGAATAATGCCCTGGGCGTGGATGGACTGGCCATTGCCAAGCGCGCCGCTTTCCAGCAGCACAGCGCTGTAGCCGCGCTGGCGCAGCCGGTTGAGCAGCCACAGGCCAGCCACACCGCCGCCGATGATGACGACATCGAGGTGCAGTGGCCGGCTGGTCACGGGTGATATGCGGAACAGGGGGCTGGCATGGTCGCAGTGTAATTGGCGCGCCCGGTGCGCGGCAATGTGCGCGTGCGGCTGGCGGCCGCAGGCCGCTGCGGATATGCTGGTGCACAGGTCCACCGGGAACCCGCTATGCGCCATGTTTACAGCGTTCTGCTGTATCTGCTCACGCCCCTGGTGTTGCTGCGTCTGTTACTGCGCTCGCTACGCGAGCCCGCTTACCGGCGGCACTGGCTCGAGCGCTTTGGACTCGTGTCGTTGCCGGCCGGTTCGCGCGGAGTGATCTGGGTGCATGCGGTGTCCGTGGGCGAGGTGCACGCCGCGGCGCCCCTGGTGGCGCTGCTATTGCGCGAGCACCCCAAGCAGCAGCTGTTGTTCACGACAACCACGCCCTCGGGCAGGGCGCTGGTGCGCGAACTGTTTGCCGCGCGCGTGTCCCAGGCCTACCTGCCGCTGGACCTCCCGGGTGCCGTACAACGCTTCCTCACCCGCGTTCGGCCGCGCCTACTGATACTACTCGAAACAGAGCTTTGGCCTAACCTGCTGGAGCAGACAGGTGCCTCCGGCTGTAAGCAAGTGCTTGCTAACGCGAGGCTGTCCGCAGCGTCCGCGCGGCGCTATGCGCGCCTGCCGTCCCTCACGCGGGCGATGCTCAGCCACCTGGATCATGTGGCCTGCCAGTGGCCGGTCGATGGTGAGCGCTTCCTCGCGCTCGGGCTGTCGCCCCAGGCCCTGGCGGTTACCGGCACAAGCAAGTTCGACTATGCGGTCGATGACCGGATGCGGTCTGAACGGCAGGCGCAGCGCGCTGCGCTGATGCTCGGTGGCCGACCGGTACTGCTGGCTGCCAGTACGCACCCCGGGGAGGAGGCCCTGGTGATCGGGGCGTTCAAGCAGCTCCTGACGGGCATGCCCAACGGTGTGTTGCTGCTCGCACCGCGGCACCCGCGACGCTGTGCCGCAGTGGCCCGGTACTGTCGAGACGAGGGTCTGTCCGTCTGTCTGCGCAGCGAGTCGCGCCCCGTGCGGGCGCAGGACAGCGTGCTGTTGCTGGATACCCTGGGCGAACTGCGCCTGCTCAGCGGCCTGGCGGACGTTGCTGTGATAGGGGGCAGCCTGGTGGATCGGGGCGGGCAAAATCCGCTGGAAGCGGTTGCCTGGGGCGTGCCCGTGATCTGCGGGCCGTACACGCGGAACTTTGACGACGTGAACGCGCGGCTGGCGGATGCGGGTGCGCTGATCAGATTGTCGGATCCCGAGCGCCTTGCGCAGGTTCTGAACGAGATGTTCTCAGACCCGGCAAGGCGCATGGCGATGGCACGGGCCGGCCTGGCGGTGATGGCGCGGGAGCGCGGCGCAAGCGCCGCGGTCGGGAAGGTGGCGGCCGAGTTACTGTCTGACGACGGGCCTGATCAGGGCGTGCCGGCCGCCGTCGGGGGCGGCGGCGTCGCCAGAAAGGAATCCAGCGCGTAAATGTCTTCCGGGCTCAGCAGGCCGGATTGCTCCTTGAGGCGCATCAGGTTGAGGATGTAGTCATAGCGGCTGTTGGCGAAGTCGCGCTGTGCGCTGAACAGGGTGTTCTGCGCGTTGAGCACATCTACCACGTTGCGCGTGCCGACTTCGTAGCCGGCCTGCGTGGCATCCAGTGCGCTTTTTGAGGACACGATGCTCTGCGCGCGGGCGGCCACCCGCGCGACATCGCTCACCACCGTCATGTGCAGCGAGCGGGTATTGGTCACGGTATTGCGCGTGAGGTTGATGCGCTCCTCGCGCGCCGCGTTAAATTCCTGCGCAGCCTTGCGACGGTTGGCGCTGATCGCGCCTCCGGTGTACAGGGGCATGCTCAACGTAATATTCCATACCTCCTCTTCGCGATCGCTGTTGGGGGGTACGTCAAAGCCGGTGGGCGGGCGCACTTCCAGGTCGCCGTCCGTCTCGAAATCGGAGTACTCGTAGCCGCCGGTGATCCGGGGTGCATGCTCGAGCTTGTTCGCCGTGGCGGTCTGCCGGGCCGCTTCCTCGCGATAGCGGGCGGCCTGCAGCTGGAAGTTGTTGGCGAGAGAAAAGTCTACCCAGGCGGAGCGGTCCAGCGGCTGCGGCGGCCTGATCTTGAAATCCCCGGTGAGCACGTTGAGGTTGCTGTGCTCGCGCCCGGTCAGCACCGCCAGGCGCTCCAGCGCGACCGAGACATTGTTGCCGTCGACGATTCGATTCACCTGCGCGAGATCGCGTGCGGCCTGGGCCTCGTAAACGTCGGTGATGGCGATCAGGCCCACCTCGAAGCGCTGCTGTGTTTGTTCGAGCTGGCGCTCGAAGGCACGCTCGGTAGCCTCAGACGCGGCGAGATTGTCCTGTCGCGCAGCACGCCCAGATACGCTTCCACGACACGCACGATCAGGTTCTGCTGGTTCGCCGCAAACGTCGCTTCAGCTTCCTGGTCACCTCTCGCCCGGAGCGGAAGCTGAACCATGCGGGCAGGTCGAAGAGCGCCTGGTTCAGTGAAATCCGGTAGCCTTCGGTATCGGCGTCGCGATTTTCAAACGTGTCGATCAGCACGAACTCGCCGGTATCGAAGTTGGGTCGCGGGCCGGTGGTATCAGCGTCGCTGTTCTGGAAGGAGTAACTGCCGGTGACCTGCGGGAGCAGTTGCGAGCGGCTGAGCGCCTCGGTTTCGCGCCGCGCGAGATACACCGCCTCTTCCGCTTTCAACTGCGCGTCGTTTTCCAGCGCAAGCTCGTAGATATCGCGCAGCGAATCTGCCTGTAAAGCATAGGATGTGAGAGATAGTGCCAGCGTCGTGAGCGCGACAAGCGAGCTTTTCATGCAATAATCCCTTGAGGTCTCGTGGCGTTTCAGTGCGCGCAGTTTAGCAGCCTCTGGGCACCCATGCATGTGATTAAAGTGACATGTAAAGGGTGAACTTGGGTGGCGATTATGCCATCTTAGTTCGTATCGCCAGCGCCGGGAACATCCGTTGAAGCCGGAAAGCGTTGAGGGATGCAGTCACTCATTACCGCGGGAAAGGCCGTGCAACAGCCGAAGAAAAAATCATTCAAGCTCGATCTGACAGCGCTGCATGCTCTGTGCGATGCCAACTACGCTCGCATGCTGCGCCTGTTCCCGGATTACGAAACCTGCAATCAGCGGCGGCTGGTGGTGGGCAGCGCACAGGTGTGCCTCGAGGTGGTTGAGCGCTGCCGGTACACCACGATTTTTCATCTGCACCAGACACACGCCTCGTCACGCTGGCTTGGCAGGTTGCGCATAGAAGTGCGCGCCTACCACGACGCGAGAATGCTGGAAGTCGGCATGTTCCAGTCGCACCGGAGAATTGCCGCGCGCTACGCCTATCCCAATGCAAAGATGTTTCAGCAGGATGAAAAATACCAGCAGAACCGTTTTCTCGCAGACTGGATGGAGCACTGTCTGCACAATGGTCGCGCACCCGTGGACGTGACGATTCCCGTCGCGGATGCCTGAAGGGGACACGCAGGCCACCGCAGACCATGAAGACTTTGCCGCACATCATCGAGCGCCTTGCCCTGGACGACGATGCGCTGCGCCTGGTGCAACTCACCGACACGCACCTGTGCCGAGAGCGCGGGGGCAGGTTGCTGGGCATGGACACCGATCACTCGTTGCAATGCGTAATTCAACAACTGCTACAGGAGCGGCCTGTAACGCATCTGGTGCTCGGTACCGGCGATCTCGCCGACAATGGCGCGGAAGCGGCCTATGCCCGCCTCGGCGACTATTTCGCTCAGATTCCCGCGCCGTCTTTCTGGTTGCCGGGTAATCACGACGCGCGCGCGGTCATGGCCAGCAGCGAGGCAGGGGCCGGCCGGCTGTGTCATGAGGTTCGCGCCGGTCATTGGCAGATTCTTCTGCTCGACTCCCAGATTCCCGGCGAGGTCGGCGGCCGGCTCGGCGCGTCGGAATTGCAGCGTCTGGAGCAGGCGCTAGCGAGTGCCGCGCGGGAAGGACTGCATACGCTGGTGTGCCTGCACCATCATCCTGTGCGCATCGGCTGCGCCTGGCTGGATGAGCAGATGGTGGCGGACGCGGAGGCGTTCTTCGGCGTGCTGGATAGGTTCAGCGGCGTCCGCGGCGTGCTGTGGGGGCACATACACCAGGAGGTGGATACCTACCGCAAGCAGGTGCGGCTGCTGGGTTCGCCCTCTACCTGCGTGCAGTTTGCGCCCGGCAGTGAGGCATTCAAGGCAGACGACAAACCGCCAGGCTATCGCTGGCTGGAATTGCGCTCGGATGGCGGCCTCGAGACCGGCGTGTCGCGCGTGCTGGACGTGCGCTTTGACGTGGATCTCGCGTCTCGGGGTTACTTATAGCTCGCCATCTCCCCGCCGCGATGTACAATGCGTGCCGGGGCAGCAACCGTTAGCAGCACGCATGAGCAAATATACCGCCGAAGACATCGAAGTCCTCACCGGGCTGGAGCCGGTGCGCAAGCGCCCCGGGATGTACACCGACACCACGCGGCCCAACCACCTCGCGCAGGAAGTGATTGATAACAGCGTAGACGAGGCCCTGGCGGGCCATGCCACGCAAATCGATGTCACGCTGCACAAGGACGGCTCGGTGACGGTGGTGGACGACGGGCGGGGCATGCCGGTGGACATTCACCCCGAGCAGGGCAAACCCGGCGTGGAGGTCATACTCAGCACGCTGCACGCCGGCGGCAAGTTCTCCGACAAGAACTACCAGTTCAGCGGCGGCCTGCACGGCGTGGGCGTGTCGGTGGTGAATGCGCTGTCGAGCCTGCTGGAAGTGGTTATCCGGCGCGATGGCAACGTGCACCGCATGACCTTCAAGGGCGGCGACAAGGCGTCCGATCTCGAGATTATCGACACCTGCGGCAAGCGCAACACCGGTACGTCGCTCACCTTCCTGCCCGACCCGCGCTATTTCGATTCGGTAAACGTGTCCGTGCCGCGCCTCAAACACCTGCTGCGCGCCAAGGCCGTGTTGTGCCCCGGCCTGCGCGTGAAGTACACCGATGAAAAGAAACCGGACGAATCGGCCGAGTGGTATTACGAAGACGGCCTGGCAGACTACCTGGCGGACGCCACCATCGATTTCCCGGTGATTCCCGAACAGCCCTTCATTGGCAGTTTCAAGGGCAATCACGAGGGCGTGGACTGGGCGGTGCAGTGGCTGCCGGAAGGCGGCGAGGTGATAGCGGAATCCTATGTCAACCTGATCCCTACCGCGCAGGGCGGCACGCATGTCAACGGTATGCGCAGCGGTCTGCTCGAGGCCATGCGCGATTTCTGTGAATTGCGCAACCTGCTGCCGCGCGGCGTGAAGCTCACGGCGGAGGATATCTGGGATCGCTGCTGTTACGTGCTGTCGTCGAAACTGTCCGATCCACAGTTTTCGGGACAAACCAAGGAGCGGCTGTCTTCCCGCGAAGCGGCCGCGTTCGTCTCGGGTGTCGCCAAGGATGCCTTCAGCCTGTGGCTGAACCAGCATACCGGCGAGGCGGAGAAGCTCGCCGAGCTGTGCATCAACAATGCCCAGAGCCGCATGCGCCTGGCGAAAAAGGTCACGCGCAAGAAGGTTACCGCTGGCCCCGCGCTGCCCGGCAAGCTGGCCGACTGCTCCGGGGAAGATCCCTCGCGCGGCGAGTTGTTCCTGGTGGAGGGCGATTCCGCCGGTGGCTCCGCCAAGCAGGCGCGCAGCCGTGAGTTCCAGGCCATTCTCCCGCTGCGCGGGAAAATCCTGAATACCTGGGAAGTGGACTCACAGGAGATTCTCGCCTCGCAGGAGGTGCACAACATTTCCGTGGCCATGGGGATCGATCCCGCCAGCGACGATCTCTCCGGCCTGCGCTACCACAAGATCTGTATTCTCGCCGATGCGGATTCCGACGGCCTGCATATCGCCACGCTGATCTGCGCGCTGTTTGTGCGCCACTTCCGTCCGCTGGTAGCCGCCGGTCATGTGTACGTGGCGATGCCGCCGCTGTACCGCATCGATGTCGGCAAGGAAGTGTTCTACGCGCTGGATGAAGGCGAGAAACAGGGCGTGCTGGATCGCATCGCGGCGGAGAAGATGAAGGGCAAGGTCAACGTGCAGCGCTTCAAGGGCCTGGGCGAAATGAACCCGATACAGCTGCGCGAGACCACCATGGATCCGGACACCCGCCGCCTCGTGCGTCTCAAGCTGGACGCCGGCGACGGCACCAACAACATGCTCGATATGCTGCTGGCGAAAAAGCGTGCCCCCGACCGCAAGGCCTGGCTGGAGAAGAAGGGCGATCTCGCCGAGCTCGCGCTCTAGCGGCTCTTCAGCGGTAGGTAATGCCCGGACCCCGGGCCGGCGCCAGCGGTTTATTTCGAAGCACGCGCGATGGTGCGCCGCGCCTGCCATCTTGACAGCGCGGGGAAGTGCTGTAGCGCGAAGCCCATCACCCGGGCGGCATGGCCGGGAATGGTCTGGAAGCGGTCGGTTTGCATGGCTGCCAGCGTTTCTTTCACGATCACCTCCACCGGCTGTCGCGGGATCATCAGCGAGTGCGCGGCGTTCTCGGGCGAGCGCCCCTGCTCCAGGGCGTCCACCATGGGCGATTCAAACTCCGGCGGACAGATCAACTGGACCCGGATGCCATAACGCCCGAGCTCATGATACAGGGATTCGCTCAGGCCCTTGAGGGCATGCTTGGAGGCGCAATAGGCGCTGTATCCGAACACGCCGGTGAGAGAAGCGACGGATGCGATATTCACGATGCGCCCCCGGCTGCGTTTCAGGTGCGGCAGCGCAGCGCGGATGCAGTTGACGGTGCCGAACAGGTTGATGTCCAGCACCTGGTGGAAGTCCGCATCGGTGAGCGACTCGAAATAACCTTCGCGCATGATGCCGGCGGAATTGATCAACTGGTCTATGCCGCCATGCTCTGCGGCGATGGAATCCATGACCGCCTGTACCTCATCGGCGAGCGACACATCGGCCACGGCGCAGCCAATCGTATCGCAGGCTGTGTCACGCGCGATGGCGTCGCGCGCCGCCTCCAGCTTCAGTGGGTTTCGGGCAACCAGTATCACCCGGTCGCCTTGTGCTGCCAGCGCCCTGCCCAGTGCGAGACCCAGGCCCGAGGAGCCGCCGGTGATTACGCTAAGCTTGCCAGTCATGGTCAGATTCCTCGCGAGTTGCGCTCCAGCTGGCGCAGCTCAGCTGAAGGTTTGTGTGAGGTAGCGGGCCTGCACCCAGGCATCGTCCTCGATTTGCGCGCCAACGGTCATCGGGTTGTCCTTGCGGCTGTCGGAAATATCCATGGTCGCCAGCCAGATATCGCAGGGCGATTCCGGCGCAATCTCCGGCAGCATCGGGTTGGATGCGACGGTAATGCTTCCCTGGCCGCGTCGGCAGGTGTGAAAGCGTTCGCCGCCCGCCCCGTACTCCAGATACGACAGCCCGACGAGTGATGAGCCCACGAGGTTGATCACCCGTTTGTCAAACAGCACCGGCGGCTGAACGTGGTCGGACGCCAGCGAGCCCTCGATGCGCAGCATCTCGCGCCCTTTGCGTACCGCGCGGCCCAGTGCGTGCTGTCCGTCGCTATGCAGGCTGATCTCTCCCAGCATTTTCGGAAATCCCATGAGCTCGCGCCCGAGCACCAGCGCCTGGTCATCGTCAACCAGCATCCACGGGCAGTGCTGCAGTTCGCCGCTGTCGTCCACCGCGTGCACCCATACCGCGGCCTCGTGGTAGCTGAATCCGTAGCTGGTATGGGGGTAATCGGCGATAAAGAACGTCACGCAGGGAGAGGCCGCCGGTCGGATGCCGGGTGGTAGCAGCGCCATTGCCGTGTCTTCACTAATGGCCATATCGGCCCAGATCACTGTTGCGTCCTGCCACGTGTATGGGTTGTCGTTACACATTCTTATTCTCCATGTGGTTGAATTGCGAGGGTAGCGGGTGGTTCACCGCGCTACAGCCTGTCAGCCTGTTTATGGCCCGGGTTCGACAGCAATGGATTCGAAGGATGTTCGAGCAAGATGCTCCAGGTAATCGATAAGCTCCAGCGCGTTCGCGGCCGCCTGGTCGGGTTGTCGATGGGCGATGCTCTCAAGCAGCCGCGCGTGCAGGTCAGCCCCTTTGAGGAGTGTGTCGGCAGACTGCACACGCGAGTACCAGAAACGCCGAGAGAGCGGCTGCAGTAGTTCCAACGAGGCCAGCAGCACCCGATTGTGGGCAGCGCTGGCTTCCAGTGCGTGCACTTTCATGAGCACGCGCATCACGTCGGTATTCTGTTGATTGCCGGCAGCGGCGCGCAGTTGCGCGGCGTATTGCAACATCAACAGCCGTTCGTCTTCTGACGCGCGCACCGCTGACGCTTTCGCTGCCAGCACGTCCAGCGAGCGTCGCACTTCCAGCAGATTCAGCTGCGTCAGCACGTCGAGTTCAGTGACCCTCGCCCCGCGCCTGGAATGAACTTCTACAAGCTGTTCTCTCTCGAGTTTCTGCAGTGCCTCGCGAACGGGCGAGCGCCCGAGGCCAAGGTCCTCCGACAGGGTTTTCTCGGACAGCATTACCCCGGGTTTGAGCTGCAGGGTGATGATTCTGAGCTGCAATTCCTGGTAGGCGTGTTCCGCCAGAGACATCCCCGGCTCGCTGGAAACGAGCGTTTTCTGCTGTTTGGTCATCGCTTGCTGGATACCTGTGTCAGGCGTTCGGGTTGAGATAGTTGCCTGTCGGACTCGATTGTATGTTATTCCACCGCCTGAGCTGTACCGGTTATGACGACTGTGCCGTCCGGCTTCTGACACCACACTTCCAGCTCTTTGCGCTGTCTGGCACCCTCCGGCGTTTCCCGGATGACTCTTGCATGCGTTGTGATCTCTTCGCCCATCCATACCGGATTCACCAGGCTCACGGCGAGCCTGCCTCCCTGCAGCCAACCGGCCCCGAAGCGCATTGTGAGCTGTTCAGACAGCAGGCAGATAGACAGCATCCCCTGCACGATGACCGTGGGAAAGCCCAGCAGTCTGGCCTGCTCCTCGTCGTTGTGCAGGTTCTTTCCCGGCCCGGAGAAATTCATGCACATTTCCGGGCCTACCGTCCTGCTCAGGCCCGGAAGCGTTTCCAGCGCCGGTTCGGAGCCGACGCTGAACGTCCGGTTTGCGCGCGAGGATCCGCGCACTTCGCCGGACATGGCGGGCGCCTCGGGTTTCAGGAAGCTCTGATGTGTTCTGCCCTTCACGCAGACGCGGCCGTCGCTGCCGATCACCAGCGATTCGCAGACAACGTAGTCCCGATCTCGCTTCGCGTAGCGCTCAGCTACGAATGTGTGCGTGGTAACGTGTTCGCCCGCGAAAATCGGTGCGTACAATTCGAACTCCTGCCTGGCGTGCAGGAATCCGTGCATATTCGGCAGGTACCAGTTGCCGTTTTCGTAAACCTCGGAGTGCCGGATCAGCGATGGCGCAACCGGATCACCGAAGGGCGATTGTCGGCTGTAGATCGGGTTGTCAACGTTCAGGCCGCGGTTGAAGGTATCGATCTTCTCCTGATCCACACAGTAGCTGCGGCAACCGGTGTCCAGCCCCACGTGCACAGCGTCTTTGGTTTTGGCCGCTTCCGTCATGATTGCGCCTCCGTCGCCGCGCGTGTTGACGGGAGTGTCGAGCGTGGGAGCGGGTCAGCAATGGCGGCCGGCGGATACGCCATCTGATCCAGGATGTCTTTCTGCAGGTCCACGCCTGCGGCAATCTCCGTCAGCAGAAGGCCGTTCTCGCGAAGTTCGAAGGTGGCTCTCTCGGTGATGATCTTCACCTGCTGTCCCCGCTGTCTCACACCCTGCAGTGCCGGATAAGTGATATGTTCCGCACGCTCCACAAACTTGCGCGCCCGTCCTTCCTGTCGGATGCTCAGCATGCCATCTTCGACATCCGCTTCCAGTCCGCCCGCCGTAAAGGTCCCCACCAGTACAAGTTTTTCTGCGTTATGTGCGATATCGATAAATCCGCCGGCCCCGACAATGGTGTCGCCCAGACGGCTCACGTTGATGTTGCCCTGTGCGTCGAACTGGCCGAATGACAGAAACGCTGTCTTACACAGGCCGCCATCGATAGCGTCGAACTGCGTGGGGCCGTCAAACAGGGCGTCGGCATAAATATTGGGAGAGAAGTATGCGCCCGGCATAACCACGCCGCCGTAGGGGCCGTGCTCCGTGGTAAACAGGTACTCATGCAGGCTGTGTTCATTCAGGAGGCCCTCTTCGGCCATGACCAACGGGATGCAAGTGGCCAGGCCGTAGCCAAAAATCGTGACGACGTGTTTTTCAACCTCCGCCATGGCGCGTCGCTGCAGGACCTTGTCGAGGCCTTCAGGCATTGTGGCCAGTGACGCTTTATCGAATGGAATGCCTCCGAGAAAACGCTGGTCATGCACCATGTAGGTGCCCATGGTCTGTGTATCTGCCACGACAACACGGTCGACGTAGGCACCCGGGAACCTGCAATCCTGTGTGCGCCGCCTGCCCGGCTCGCACAGGTGTTTAACCTGGGCGATCACGATACCGCCGCTGGCCTTCGCTGCCAGCGCCAACGCAATAGCGGAGGAAATCAGGGGCTCGTTTTCAAACGACAGATTGCCCATTTCATCCGCGCTGGTCGCGCGGATTATGGCGACGTTAACCGGCCAGGTGGGATAGAACAGTTGCTCCTCGCCTTCAAACTCCACCACTCGAACAAGGCCCTCGGGAGTGCAGTCGTTCAGGCGCGTGCCGTCCAGTCTTGGGTCAGCGTAGGTGCCGATACCCACAGAGGTGAGATACCCCGGACTGTGTCGCGCAACCTCGCGCAGCCAGTGCATCATTGCACCCATGGGCCAGGCGTAGCATTCAAGCAGGTTCCCGCGCAGCATTCTGAACAGCTCTGGACGCTCGCCGGTGATCGGACTCCTGGCGTTCAGCCAACTACCGCAGATGGCGCGCTTCAGCAGGCCCTCTTTGGCGATATGATCAATACCCAGTATCTCGCGCATATCGCCGGTTCCCACCGGGCAGAAAGCAGTGAGATCCCTCGGCGCCCGGGTTTTCTCAAAGCGCTCTGACAGGGCTTTCAGCACCGCATCGGGTGTCACCCAGCCGATACAGCCAAGTATGCCAACGGTGTCGCCATCGGCGATCAGGTCCACGGCCGCTTCGGCAGAAACCACTTTAGACGCTGTCATAGATAAGATGTCCTTACGATGGTGAGCCATCCCAATGTATTGGCGAAAAGGTGCCGGCTCTGGCTTCAGTCAAGTCGGGCGTCCTCCCGGTTGAGCAGCAACCTGACGTCCTCGCCGCGCAGATCCGCGGTGGCGATATTCTCTCGCAGCGCCAGCGTGGCCGCATGGCCTATGGCATGACCATAGGAAAAGCACTGAGCGGTGACCCGCGCTGAGGCCACAGCCTCGTGTTCCGCGGACAGGCACCGCCCCGCCACTAACAGGCCGGCGCCAGAGCGTGGGATAAAACAGCCCAGCGGTACCTCGTAGTAGTCTTCGAGCAGCCACTCAACGCGCGGCTTTTCGCCACTGTGGAGTTCAATCGGCCAGGGAGAACGGGCGATAGCGTCGGCGGATTTAGTGGCGCCGAGTACATCGGTGTTGCTAAGGATTTTTTGCCCCCGCAGTTGGCGAGTCTGGCGAACGCCAACCTGTGGCGCCATATCGTCGATATAAGACGCCTCGCAACCCGCCAGGTGATCACGGAAGAATCTGGCGTACTCGCGCGCCTGGAGGCGCCCTTGAGTCTCTGCCTCGGTAAAGTCCTCGCGCAGCAGAGTGTTGAGTTCGCGTCCGTCGCGACCGATGACGCGCGTGCAGTTGCACAACAGCTCGCCCGGTCGGGTAGTACGAAACAGCCAGATCTTCGCGCGCGGAAGAACGTATGCGCCACTGTGGTTGGCCTGCTGAATAAGCTCGGAGACCGCCGCGGGCATGATCGTGTCTGCGCCGTACGTGGCAGTGAAGCGCTCGGTATCGACACCATTGATGCGGAAGATCATCGTTGGATTCTGCACGCGACCTTCGTTGCCAATGAAATTTTCCAGCCCCGCCATGGCAACAAGATCGGCATCACCACTCGCATCCACCACCATGCGCGCCCGCACCCGCAGCGGCCCCTGCTTGGTCCATACTTCGATGCCCTCCAGCGAATCCTGCGAATCCATGAGTACGCCGGTGGCGACGGCGTGAAAGAGTACCTCCGCGCCGGATTCCATGAGCAGGGCATCTGCGGTTGCACGCCACAGCAGCGGATCATGAACCCTGGTGAACGTTTTGCCGTAGCGCACCGGTGGTGCCAGCCCTCCAGCGGCGGAAAGTCGCGTCGTGAACTCATCGGCGAAGCCGAATACCAGCTGCTCAGGTGCGGCATGCTGATTATCGCTGGCCGCATACAAACCGCAGACCGTGCCGGACAGGCCGGCGACGGCACCGCCGCCACAGAAGCCGTAGCGTTCCACCAGCAGAACGCGGAGCCCCTGACGTGCCGCAGTCACAGCGGTCGCGACCCCGGCGGCGCCGCCGCCGACCACGACCAGATCGCGATGCAGCTCCTCAGTGGTGCGTTTGTCCACGGTTTTACTCCCCGGAACAGGGCTCTGCTGTATCACCAGGTCGCGGACTTTGCCAGATAACCCGAAAAGCAGAATCGTAATATAGCGTTGTTTCTCATTGGGTTACGCAATTATTGCCACGCCTGACATGGTGGGCCCGAAGTTACTGGGTCGTCCGATACGCTTGTTAATATATCAGTAACATACTAGTCTTGGCCATAGTTCAAGGCTGGAGAATAACGTGTACGACCACATTATTGTTGGCGGAGGCTCGGCCGGTTGCGTGATGGCCAATCGCCTTTCTGAGTCCGGCTATGCGCGAGTGCTGCTGCTGGAGGCCGGTCAGGACACGCCTCACGGGGGTGTGCCTGAGGATGTCCTGGACAGTTTTCCTGGCAAGCCCTACCTGAACCCGCGCTATCTCTGGCGCAATCTCCGGGTGACCACGGAGCCCGTTGGAGATCCCGATTACCCGCCGGTTTACGGCGGCCAGCGACCGTATGAGCAGGCGCGCATACTCGGCGGTGGTTCTTCGATCAATGCACAGCTGGCGAACAGGGGCTCGCCTGACGACTATGATGAATGGCAGGCCCGGGGGGCCCACGGCTGGTCCTGGCAGGACGTGCTGCCGTTCTTTAAAAAGCTGGAGAGGGACATGGATTTCTCCGGGCCCCTGCATGGACGTGACGGCCCGATACCCATCCGCCGTGTATTTCCGTCTATCTGGACAGAACACGCCAAAGCGGCGGCGCGGGCGTTTGCCGCGGAGGGTTACGATTATCTCGAAGACCAGAACGGGGAGTATCGCGAGGGTTATTTCCCGCTGCCGTGTTCCAACGCCTATGAGCGCAGGGTGTCTTCAGCGATCGGTTATCTCGACCCTGTTACCCGGATGCGTAGGAACCTGGAAATACTGACCGGCTGCCAGGTGACAGAACTGCTGTTTGAGGGAAAGCGCTGCGTGGGCGTCAGGGCGATGTGCAATGGCAGACAAGACACTTTCTCTGCGAAGGAGGTGATCCTGTGCTGCGGCGCCATTCATTCGCCGGCACACCTGTTGAGATCCGGAATCGGTCCCGCCGACCAGCTCAGACAACTAGGCATTGAGGTTCGTCATGCGCTGCCGGGTGTCGGACAGGGGCTGATGGACCACCCGTCAGTGGCGGTAGCCGGCTATCTGAAGCGCTCTGCCCGCATGAACGCCTATACACGGCGGCACATGCAGGTCGGCTTGCGCTACTCGTCAGGTATCGGCGGAGCTCCTGACAACGACATGTGTGCGGTGGTGGTATCCCGGTCAGCCTGGCACAGCGTGGGTGCTCGCGTTGGATCATTCCTGGTGTATCTGAATTACACGTTTTCTGAAACCGGTGAGGTGAAACTGCGCTCCGCCAACTGGCGGGACGAACCGATTGTCGACTTCAACCTGTTGTCTGACAAGCGTGATCTGCACCGGCTGATGGACGGCTTTCGAAAAATGGGGCGCCTGCATCTGGGAGAGGCAATGCAGTCGGTCGTGACCGATCCCTTTCCCTCCAGCTACTCGCTGCGTGTGCGCAAACTGGCCGCTGTGAATCTGAAGAACCGCGTTCTGACGTTTATGTTGAGCAGTCTGCTGGACATTTCACAGCGGGTTCGCACGTTCATGATGCGACATGTGGTGACCGAGGGCACTACGTTTGAAGAATTAATGCGCGATGACGACAAGCTGGAAAAATTCGTTCGCCAGGCCGCCTCGGGAGTCTGGCACGCCTCGTGTACCTGTCGCATGGGAGCGGCCGAAGATTCCAGGGCGGTGACCGACAACGAAGGGAGGGTGTACGGCATAGAGGCATTGCGCGTTGTAGACGCCTCCATTTTCCCCATGGTGCCGAGGGCAAATACCAATATTCCAACGATGATGGTGGCAGAAAAAATCGCCGATGCGATGATCCGCGCACGCGGTTGAGGCTCCCTGGGAGCCGTCCACTAACTTGGGCGATTGGCTGACGCGAGCAGCGTGTCCGGGAATTCCGCGCTACACTACGGTCCTTGAAGCGGTTTGTTACCTTGGAGTAGTGCGATGAATGTTTCCCGGAAACTGTCTCTGGCCGTTTGCCTTGTGTGCCTGGCGCTCCCCTGGAGCGGCGCCTGGGCCCAGTGGGATCTGGTCAACGAGCGTTCCTCGATCAGTTTTGTCTCGATCAAGAACGGCGATCTCGGTGAACTGCACGGGTTCGGGTCGCTGCTCGGGTTTGTCAGCGCCGAAGGCGACGTGCAGGTGGATATCGATCTGGACAGCGTTGAGACGAAGATCGATATTCGCAACCAGCGCATGCGCGAGAAGCTGTTTCAAACCGCGAAATTCCCTGTCGCGCGCGTCAGCGCCGAGGTTGAGCCCGCGCTGATCGCCGCGGCAGCGGAAGGCGCCACGGTGACGGCGGATATCCCGGTGACGCTCTCGCTGCATGGGCTCTCAAAAACCGTGACGGTACCTGTGGTGGTGATCGGCGAGGAGGGCGGCAGGCTGCAGGTGTTCAGTGCGCGCCCGGTGTTGCTGAGCGCTGCAGACTTCGGCCTGCAGGCGGGCGTTGCCGCGCTGGTGGAGATCGCGGGCCTGAAGAGCATCAGCGATACCGTTCCCGTCACCCTGCATCTGGTGTTCGCGCCGGCTGAGTGAGCGATGCTGGTGAGCGTGCAGCACGAGCGTTTGCTGGCGAATGGCGTAGAGCTGCATCTGGCGGTTGCCGGGGATGGCCCGCTGGTTGTGTTCTGCCACGGTTTTCCCGGCCTCTGGTACAGCTGGCGTCATCAGCTCCCGGCGCTGGCGGCGGCGGGTTATCGTGCGGTGGCGCTGGACATGCGCGGTTACGGGCGCAGCTCCCGGCCGCTGGCCAGCGCCGCGTACGGGTTTGATCGCACGGCGCACGACGTACTGGCCGTGCTCGATCATTTCGGTGAGCAGCGTGCGGTACTCGTGGGGCACGACTTCGGCGCTAATCTCGCGTGGCATATGGCGGTGCGCCACGCGGGTCGGCTGCGCGGCGTGGTCGCGCTGTGCGTACCCTACGACATGGCCCTGGCCGGCAGCAGCGACGTACCGCCCTCCCGGCTTTACGCCGGTATCGCGCAACAACATTTTTTCCACATGCACTATTACCAGCAGGTCGGTATCGCAGAAGCGTCCTGCCTCGGGCGCGAGCGGGAATTCCTGATGCGTCTGTTCTGGGCGCTCAGCGCGCAGGGCAACCTGCTCGGCTGGGTGCGGTTCCCAAGCGAGGGAACCGCCTATATCGATGTGCTTGAGGAGCCGCCATCACCACCGCCCTGGCCGTGGCTGTCGGCGGAGGATTTCGACTACTACCTGCAGCAGTACCTGTGTGCGGGGCCCGGGCGTGCCTTTATCGGTGGCTGCAATGCCTATCGCGTCATGGACCGCAACTGGGCACTGTGCCGGGATATTGCGCACGCGCCCGTCACGCTGCCGTCGCTGTTTATCGGCGGCGAGGAGGATCCGGTGATCAAGCTCGGTTCCGCCGCGGAGTTTGATCACATGCGTGCCCTCGTCAAGGATCTCAGGGGTGTGAAGCTGCTGGCGAACGCCGGACATTTTGTGCAGCAGGAACAACCGGCGGCCACCAATGCCGCGCTGCTGGAGTTTCTCGCGCAGCTTTGAACCCTGCGGCCAGGGGGAAGCATACGGTTGTGGCTTGCGCTGTGTCGGCCGCGCAGCCGCCCGTCACTGGCTGGCGGCGGACAAACGCTCGAAAAGCTGGCGATAGGCCTGGTTGCCCGGCGCGAGTTGCGTCAGCGTGCGGGCGTAGCGCAGGGCCTGTTCCTGTCGGCCCAGTTCCGCGCTGTAGTTGGCGAGCGCCAGCAACACGTCGGTATTCTGCGGCGCGCTGCGCAACAGTGCCTGCAGCTCCTTGATCGCCTGTTCGGGATTGCCCAGATCATGCAGCGCGATGGCATACACGAAGCGGTGTCGGGTATCCCCGGTTTCCACGGCAGCGGCTTCGCCAAGGTAGCGCAGGGCCGCCTCGGTATTGCCGCTACGCGTTTCCAGCAGGCCCAGCACGTGCAGCGTGGGGCCGTGTCCCGGCAACACCTCGAGCGCCTTGAGCAGTAGTTGGCGCGCCTCGTCGTCCCGCGATGCGCTGCGCAGCAGATCCGCGAGATTGATATAGGCCGGAATGAGCTGGTCGTTCAGGAACAGGGCTTCGCGATAGGCGGCCTCGGCCCCCCCGGCGTCGCCGCGAGCGGCCAGGAATACGCCGAGCTGCATCTGCGCCTCGGGCATGTCCGCATGCTGGCGGGTGATGGCGAGGTATTCTTCGAACAGCGCCTGCAGCTTGCGGCCCTGGTCGGCGGGAATCTGCGCCAGCGGCACGCCGGCAAGCGACACCGCTACTTCGTTGCGTACGCTGGTAACGGGATCGTCCACCAGCGGCATGAGAAGCTGGAAGCGCTGCTGCAGCGGCAGGAACTGCAGTGCGCGTAGCGTACTGGTGCGCAGCATCGGGTCGTCGTCGTAGAGCAGGGTGGTAGCGGTTTGCAGCGCCTCGCGCCCGCCGACCCGCCCCAGTGCCTCCATGGCGGTTGCGCGCCAGATGGGCGCCGCCCCGGTGTCATTCGCGAGCGCGGCGATGCCCGGTACAGCGCGACTATCGCCCTGCGCCAACTGGTGGAATGCGCGCGCGGGGTGTTTGCCGGTATCGCGGAACTGCACGCCCCAGTCGCGCAGCGCATCGAGTGTCCAGCGCGTATCGCGGTCGGTGTGACACTGGTTGCAGGCGTTGGGCGTACCGATCACCGCGCTGAGGTCAGGCCGCGGTACACGCATGCTGTGATCGCGCCGCGGGTCGACGCCCATGTAGGTGGTCTCCGGCATGTGGCAGTTGGCGCAGGACGCGCCGCTGGAATCTGCCGGATGATGATGGTGTGTCGGCGTGTCGTAGCGTGCGGGCAGGTGGCACTGGGCGCAGACATCGTTGCCCGGAGCGCGCAGCTTGAGGCTGTGAGGCTCGTGGCAGTTGCTGCATACCACGCCCGCCTGGTGCATTTTGCTTTGTACGAAAGAGCCGTACACGTAGACCTCATCGAGGATCTGCCCGTCGGGGTAATACAGTGGCGCTTCGAGCATGGCGAGTCGGTGCGTGTCCAACAGGTCGGCGCCGTAGTGGTAATCGCCGAGCGTGCCGCGACGCGAGTGGCAGCGCCCACAGGTATCGATCTGTGCGTCGGACGCGAGCGCCTCGCTGCGCCGCGCGATGTGGCCCCCCGCGGGCATTGCCCACTGGCCCCGCTGGGCGAGGTTCACCGGGAAGCCGCCGGCGGGGGCGTTCGACAGTTTCCCGCTGCGGGCCAGTGCCAGGTGCTGCTCGCCCGGCCCGTGGCAGGCTTCGCAACCCACGTTCACTTCCTCGTAGCGCGTATCGAAACTGCGCGTTGCCGCCTGGTAGTTTTTCTTAAGGTCGGTGCTGTGACATTCAGCGCAACGTGTATTCCAGTTCTGGTAGGGGCCTGTCCAGTGCAGCGGATCGCGGTGGTCGATGCGCTCCTCGGGATACAGGTGATACCAGCGCTGACCGCCCTGTGCCTGCGGGCGCGCGTCCCAGGCAATGCTCAGCGCCTGCAGGCGCCCGCGCGACAGCGGCAGCAGGTATTGCTGCAGGGGATACACGCCGAACACGTAGGCCACTTCAAAGTCGGTGAGCTTGCCGTCTTCGCCGTCGGTACGCACCATGAAACGCTCACCATCGCGATAGAAACGCGTGGTGACGCCGTTATAGGTGAACTCGGCATTGTCGAAATCGCCGAGCACGGTGTCGGGCGTGACCGCCTGCATGGCGAGGTCGTGATGCGAGCCACGCCAGTTTTCGTGCTCTTCGGCATGGCAGTCGACGCAGCTTTCAGTGCCGGTGAATGCGAGCGCGGTGGCGGCCTGTAACAGCAGGCCAATGACGAGAATGCGGGCGAGAAACACGCGTGGAGGAATCCGTGCAAACGGGCAGGACGGGTACCTTACCAGCCCGGCGCCGCTATGGACAGTGCGCGCGCCCCTACCTATGATTGGGCGCCGATGAAGAGGCTTGCGTACGTGGTGCGGACATGAAACTGGGTATTCTCAAAACGGACGCGGTGCGTCCGGAGTGGGCCTGCAATTACGGCGAATACCCGGACATGTTCCGACGCCTGCTCGGCGATCTGGACCCGTCGCTTGAGTGTGTGGTGTATGACGTGCAGGCGGGCGAGTATCCGGCCGACATCGACGAGGTGGATGCCTACCTGATCACCGGCAGCAAGGCCAGCGTGTACGACGACGAGCCCTGGATCAAACGGCTCATGGCATTTGTGCAGGACCTGCATGCGCGCCGCAAGAAGCTGGTGGGCATTTGCTTCGGCCCTCAGTTGGTGGCGCACGCGCTCGGCGGGCGCACCGCAAAGTCTCCCAAGGGCTGGGGTGCCGGCGTGCACACGCACGAATTCAGCAGCAGGCCCGCGTGGCATGACGGCGGCAGTTCCGCGCTGTCGATACTGGTCAGCCACCAGGATCAGGTGATGGAGGTGGCGCCCGGCACGCAGGTACTCGCCAGCAGTGAGTTCTGCGAGAACGCGGTGACGCAGATCGGTGACCATATCCTGACGTTCCAGGGCCATCCGGAGTTTGTGCCGGAGTTTTCCCGCGAGATCATGCAGTTCCGGCGCGAGATGCTCGGTGAAGAAACCTACCACAGGGGCATGCAGTCGCTGGAGGTGAAGCCCGAGAGCGCGCGCGTTGCCCGCTGGATACTCAACTTCCTGAAACAGTAGCGCCGCCGCCCGGCGTTATTCGCCGTCCCGTACCTGCTGCTGCATGGCCGCGAGATAGGCATCGAGTTCATCGTCGTCGGCAAATACCGCCATATCGGGCAGCGCCCTGAGAATCTCGAACACCTTGTCGATATGCGGCTTGCGGTTGGCAACCGCGAGGCGTCGGCCTTCCCGGACGGCCTGCTTGGCCGCCTTGAAGATCACCCGTAGGCCGGCGGAACTGATGTAATCGAGATCGCGCATGTCCAGTACCACGAGCTGCTCCCCGCCCGCGAGCACGTCTTGCAGGCGATGTTCGAATGCCGGCGCCGTCTCGGTGTTGAGTGCGCCGGTCAGCGCCACCCGCGCCAGGCTGTTTTCCGTGTCTATCGAGACTGTGGTGCTCAGTTGCATGGTGTCGCCTGCGCTTGAGTGGTTGGCGGAGCGCGTCTGCGCCGTGTTTTCCAGCTCGCTGTGTATCGGTTGTCGTACACGCAGCAGGTTGCGCTCGTCGACACGCTGGTAGTGCTGCTCCTGCGCCAGTTGCCGAATCAAGTGTACACCAAGGCCGCCGCCATCAGCAGTGTCCGCCGGGTTGCCGGGGCGGCTCGCCTGCAGCGGATTGAACGGCTTTCCATCGTCAGTAAATTCCAGGGTCACGGCGCCGGTGTTCCACGTCAGCGCAACGTCAACCCGGCCATCGGCCGGCAGCCCGGCGTATTTCTCGATATTGGTGATAATCTCCTCGGCCAGCAGCTCCAGCTCCAACTGTCGGGCGGTGCCGGCGGGCAGCTTGCCCAGCCGGCTGCGCAGCCAGCGCAGCACGCGGTGGGCGAGGTCCTGTGCGCCGTGGAAGCGCTGTCGGTGCTCGCCGCGTTCGCCCTCGCGTTCGCCGCATTGCAGCAGCAGCACGGTGATGTCGTCGGACTGCGCACACCCGCCGCAGTGCGCGTCCACGGCCGCGATGATGCCGCTGCCGGCCTGCGTGAGCGAAGCGGTGGCGGTTTGCCTGAGCGCCTCGGTCAATCCCTGCAAACCGAACATGGCATCGGCGTCGTCGAACGCTTCCGTGATGCCGTCGGTGTACCAGGCGAGCCGGTCTGTCGTTGCCAGTTGCGCGCGGTTTGCCGCGTAGCGCAGCCCCTGTGCCAGCCCCAGAGCGGGACCAGCCTCCTGGGCAAGGGCCGATACCTGCCCGTCGCGCAACAGCAGGGGAGCCGGGTGCCCGGCGCTGGCGAACTCCAGGTGCAGCGCCTGCAGGTTCAGAGTGCCGAGTGACAATGTCAGGAACATGCAGTTCTCGTTGCCCTGACAGAGTGCATCGTTCAACCGGTCGAGTGCGCGGGCGGGGCAATCCTCCTCGCTGGCGAGTTGCTGCAGCAGTCCGATGGCCCTCGCCATGAACAGGGCCGCGGGCACGCCCTTGTCGGACACGTCACCCACGGCGAAGAACAGCTGCTCGCCGCGCAGCGTGTAGGTGTAGAGATCGCCGCCCACGGATTTCGCCGGGCGCAGTCCCGCCCACAATCGCACGGCCTGCCACTGCTCCAGTGCCTGAGGCCCGCTGGGCAGCATCGCCATCTGGATATCCGCCGCCGCGGCCAGTTCTGCGTCGATGCGGCTGCGCGCCGCGGTGCTGACCCGCAGATCGCTGATGTAGCGCCCGAGGTCGTCGCGCATCATCGCGAAGGAGGTGACGAGCCGGGCCACCTCGTCATGTCCCCGGGCCCTCGGCAGCGCCACGTCCAGCTCACCGCGCGCGATGCTGTCGCTGGCCTGCGCGAGCGAGCGAAGTGGTCGCAACACGCGACGCGACACCAGCACGACCGCTATCGCCATGGCCAGCAGGGTAGCCGCGCCGATCAGCGCGGTTTGCAGCGTGAAGCTGCGCACGGGGGCAAGAAACTCGTGCGGGGAATAGACAATGCCCACCGGCCAGCCCGTGCTGGCGAGCGCGCGCAGGTGCAAGCGGCAGTCGCGGGCAGTGTCCTGGGGGCAGGGCACATCGCGTACGGTCTCCGTGTCTGCGGCGAGGGCGCCGAGGCCTTTGTTCCAGGCCTCGAGACCGGCATTGTCGCCCAGAAGTGCATGGGCGGTGCCGGGTGCGCCCGACGGCTGTATGGCGCTGAGCAGGGTGCCGCGCCTGGAGAGCAATAGGCCGAACCCGCCGCCTCCCGGATACAGCCGTGTGAGATAGGTGCGCAGCGCATCCAGCGTGATGTCTGCGGTGATCACCGCATAGGGCACGCGGGCGCCGGAGTCTGTGGCTCGAAAAACCGGCACCGAGTAGGTAGTCATCCAGGTGCCGCCACCCGGTGCGTCGAAATAGGGCTCGCTCCAGCGAGGCGCGCCGGCGGCAATGGCCCCGGCGAACCAGGCGCTTGCCCGGTAGGGTGAATCCGCCGTATCCAGATCGCGATAGTGTAGTGCCCCGTCCCGCTTGAAATAGTAGGGCGCAAAGCCTGTATCGCCCTCCGCGCCACCTACCAGCGCGATAGTGCCGCCAAAGACGTGCCTGTTGGCGGCGACGGCATCGCGCAGCAGCTCGCGCATGGCATTCTTGTCCAGGGGCGCACGCGCAACCACGGAGGCCAGCAGGCGCGTGGTTGCCTGGACATCGTAGAGGAGGTTGTCGAGGTCGACCACCGCCGCCGCCACGCGCTCGCGTGTTTCGGTGGTGAGGCGTTCGAGAATGGCCTGCCGTGACAGGCTGTAGTTCAGCGCCAGACCACAGCCCAACACCACCACGGTGCAGAGGCTGAGCACCCGAATCAGGCGGCCGGCAATACTACCGGACATGCTGGGGCGCCGTGCTACCAGCTACCGGTGTTCTGCATGGAAGCCCAGGGTTCGGCGGGCGCGAGGGGCTCTCCGGCCTGCAGCAACTCGATGGAGATGCCGTCGGGTGAGCGCACAAACGCCATATGGCCGTCGCGCGGCGGTCGGTTGATCACCACGCCCGCATCCATCAGCCGCTGGCACAGGGCGTAGATATCCTTCACGCTGTAGGCCAGGTGTCCGAAGTTACGCCCGCCGTCGTAATCCTCCGGATCCCAGTTCCAGGTGATCTCCAGCAGCGGGCTGCTACCTTCGCGCGCGCGCTCCACGTCGTCCGGTGCGGCGAGAAAAACCAGCGTGAAACGCCCCCCTTCGCTGTCGTGCCGGTTCACCTCCACCAGCCCGAGCTTGTTGCAGTAGAAATCCAGCGTGTCTTCGAGATTTTTCGCGCGCACCATGGTGTGCAGGTATTTCATAGGGCTAACCCCGGAGATAGTGGCCAAATAAAGGCAAGCGGGATGCAGCGCAGCCCGTGAAGCGTTTCCACCATAGTAGGTTTGCGCCAGCGGGCTGACAAGCCCGCGGCGTCCGTTCAGCTGGCGACAGCCTCGGCGAGGGTGCGCGCGGCCGCCTGTTTTCCGGCGAGCCTGCCGGAGAAGGTGGCATCGCCCACCGACATGCCGCTGGAGTAGCCCTCGGCGCGACGCACCACGCCGCAGGCCGTGCGCCCGGCGGCATACAGGCCGGGAATCACCTCACGTTGCGGGTTGACCACCTCGCCGGTGGGCAGCGTATCCAGCCCGCCGAGGGTGAAATACGGCACGAACACGCCGCGTCCGGGTGTCACGTCCAGCGCCACCAGGGGTGGCTCAAGCGGCTCCAGCCATTCGGCCGCTTTATGATACTGGGTGTCTTCACCCTGCGCGCAGTCCTCGTTGTACAGGGCAACGGTCTGCTGCAGCGTGCCCTTGCGCAGGCCCAGTTCCTCTTCCAGTTCGGCCACGCTTTCACCGGTGCCGGCAATGGACGCACCGAGAAAGTTCATTTTTTCATAATCGCCGTACTGCTCGACGGTGAGCACAAAATACAGCCGGTCAGACTGCTGGCGCAGTGCGATTTCCCCAAGACGGCCGTGGTAGACGTCCTCGTTGATGAACCGCTGCCCTTTATCGTTCACCAGTATCCCGCGTGTCATGCTCGCCGGCGGATAGTAGGGCAGGCTGATGAAGCCCTCGTGCATGTTGATGGCGGCGGCACCCACCGCCATGCCCATCATGATGCCGGTGCCGGTATCGCCGGGGTTGCCGATGGCTTGTGTGCCGACGGTCAGTTTGGGCGCGTATTTCTGCACCATCTCGTCGTTCATCACGAAACCGCCCGCGCACAGAATCACGCCGCGGCGCGCCCGTACGTTGAGCTCCTGCTGGTTCTGGCGCACGACGAGCCCTACCACCGCACCGCTGTCGTCTTCGATCAGCGTGAGTGCGCGGGTCTCGTACTCCACGCGGATCGCCTTGCGCTTCTCGACGTTCTCGGTGACGATTTTCATGAACAGCGGGCCGCCGTTGTCGCCCTCGATATAGAGGTTGTGTCCGCGCGGGCAGGGCCTGGCCTGCTGCGCAAACGGATAGGCTTTCTCGCTGCCGGTGTAGAGCAACCCGTCGTCGGTGAGACACATGATGGCGCGTTCCTGGTGGAAGCTGTCCTTGAAGGGCACGCCGAGATCCACCAGCCAGTTGAAATGCTCCACGCTGTGCTCGCAGTAGTTGCGTATCTTGGCCTCATCCGCCTGCGGCCCGGCGGCCATCATCATGTAGGTGACCATGTCCTCGGTGCTGTCTTCGAAGCCGCAGGCTTTCTGTACGCGCGTGCCGCCGCTACCGCCCATGTAGATTTCTGCGGAGGACATCGCGGTGGAGCCGCCGCTGGCGCTGGCCAGTTCGAAGAGGATGACGTCGGCGCCCGCGTCCGCGGCCTCGATGGCTGCGCAGCCACCGGCTCCGCCGAAGCCGACAATGGCGACGTCGGTTTCCCTGTCCCACCGGCGGACCTGGCTGGCCTTGCGGGGCCTGCAGGGCGTGGTCTTGTCCTGTTCCGACATGTTGGTTACCTCGGTCTCGGGCGCGGGCGTGCCGCGCCCTGGCATTATTCGGGAGGACTCAGGATTAAAGCCCTTTCGCTGCGCGCTTACAACGCCGTGCGTCGCGAGCCGGGTTAAATTGTTGTACGTGAAGGCGGTTTCTTGCCGCGCGCGTGAGGTACAATGCGCCGCTTTGCCGGAGGCCTGCCTGTTTCATGTGGTTCAAGAATATTCGCGCCTATCGCCTGAGCACCCCTTTTGACCTGTCACCGGAGACACTGGGCGAGCAGCTCGCCGAACGCGCGTTTTCGCCCTGTGCGAAGTCGCAGGCGCTATCGCTGGGGTGGGTTGCGCCCGTGGGCGATGACAGCGCGCCGCTGGTGCATGCCGCCGGCGGACGCCTGTTACTGAAGGCCCGTCGCGAAGAGAAACTGCTGCCTTCGGCGGTAGTGCGCGAGCAACTCGAAGAGAAAATCGCGGCCATCGAGCACGAGCAGGCACGCAAGGTGTACCGCAAGGAGCGCCTCGGCATGCAGGACGAAATCGTGCAGGACTGTCTGCCGCGCGCATTCAGCCGTTCCACGTTCATCTATGCCTACATCGACGTGCGCGCCAACTGGATCTTTGTCGACAGCGCAAGCGCCGCGCGCGCCGAGGAACTCCTCAACCTGCTGCGCGACTGCATCGGGAGTTTCCCGGTACTGCTGCCACAGGTGAACGATGCGCCCGCGGCGACCATGACGGGCTGGCTGGTGCACCGTAACCTGCCGCAGGATTTTGAGCTCGGCAGCGAGTGCGAGCTGCGTGAGCCCGGAGAAGAGGGCGGCGTGGTGCGTTGTCGCGGCGTTGATTTGACCAGTGAAGAAGTGGAAACTCATCTTCATGCGGGCAAACAGGTCGCGCGTATTGCCCTCAACTGGGATGAGCGCGTTGCCCTGCTACTGGCGGAAGACCTGTGCCTGCGACGACTGCGTTTCGCGGATGCCTTGATGAAAGAAAACGAGGAAATACCCGAGGCTGACCAGGCGGCGCGCCTGGACGCCGATTTCGCCCTGATGTCTGACGCCATCAGCGCCCTGCAGGGCGCGTGCTCGCCCTGTTCGGCGGCGAGGCGCAGTAGCCTCTGCATGGGTGCGGGCCCGGAACGTCAGGATTACCGCGCGCTGTTTCTCCAACCCACCCCGATGATCGATTTGCGCGCGCCGCTGGAGTTTGCGCGCGGCGCGTTTCCCGCCGCCATCAGCCTGCCGCTGATGAGCGACGATGAACGTGCCCAGGTGGGCACCTGCTATAAGCGCCAGGGTCAGCAGGCCGCTATCGCACTGGGACACCGCCTGGTGGCCGGCGATGTGCGTGCGCAGCGTCTCGAACAGTGGCTGGGTTTTGCGCGGCGCTATCCCGACGGGTGCCTGTACTGCTGGCGCGGGGGGCTGCGGTCCGCCACCGTGCAGGCCTGGCTGCAGGCCGAGGGTATTGAGTACCCGCGAGTTGCCGGCGGCTACAAGGCCCTGCGGCGGTTCCTGCTTGCCGAGCTTGAGCACTCGCTGGCGCAGGGGCGTTTCGTGCTCGTCAGCGGCCCCACCGGCAGCGGCAAAACCCGGGTGATCGAGCGTCTGCGACGCGCCGTGGATCTCGAGGGCCTGGCCAACCATCGCGGCTCCACCTTCGGGCGTCTGCCGACGCCACAGCCCAGCCAGATCGATTTTGAAAACAGCCTCAGCATCGAGCTCCTGCGCCTGGTGGCGGCCTCCGGCGCGCCGGTTTTTCTGGAGGACGAGGGGCGCCTCGTGGGTCGTCTGCACCTGCCGGAAACCTTGCGGGCCGTGATGGCGCAGGCGCCGATGGTGGTGGTGGAGGAGGCCTTCGAGCAGCGTGTGGAGGTGGTGCTCGAGGATTACGTACTCGACCTGGGGCGTCGCTACCTGTTGCTGTACGCCGAAGATGGCCCGCAACGGCACCGGGAGAAACTGCTGGAGGATCTGCAGCGTATCGGCAGGCGCCTGGGCGGTGCGCGCCTCGCCGAGGTTGGCGCAATGCTGGAACGGGCCTTCGACCACCAGTGGCGCAGTGGCGACACCGGGGAGCATCGCCACTGGATCGCTTTTCTGCTCAAGCATTACTACGACCCGATGTATGAACACCAGCTCGGGCTGCGCGCGGGCAAGCGACTGTTCAGCGGTGATCGCGCGGCGGTGATCGCCTGGGCGCGGGAGCACGCGGCGGATGCTGGCGGCCGCTGAGCTGCGCCGCGAGCTGCTGCTGGTGGGCGGCGGGCATAGCCACGCGCTGGCATTGCGCTGGCTCGCCATGCGGCCCCTGGAGGGTGTGCGCATTACACTGGTATCACCCGCATCGCACACGCCCTATTCCGGCATGCTGCCGGGGCTGGTGGCCGGACACTATGGCTTTACCGACTCGCATATCGATCTCGCGCGCCTGTGCCAGTGGGCGGGCGCGCGCTTCGTGGCCGGTGAGGTGACCGGTATCGACCCCGCGCAGCGGCGTCTGACGCTCGCCGGGCGGCCGGCCATGAACTACGACCTGCTGAGTCTTGATATCGGTTCGCAGCCCGAGCTGGCGAGTGTGCCGGGCGCCGCGGAGCATGTCGTACCGGTGAAGCCCGTGGCCGGGTTCTGGCGGCGCTGGCAGGCGATCGAGGCGGAGCTCGCAGGCGCGTCGGGAACAGCGTACCGCATCGGTATCGTCGGCGGCGGCGCGGGCAGCGTGGAGCTTGCGCTGGCGATGGCGCGGCGGCTTGCGGGGCGACCGGTGGCGTTTGATCTCTGGTGCGGCGCGCCTTGCCTGCTCGCGGGCTACAACCGGCGGACGCGGGCGGCGGTAACGCGGGCGTTGGCGGACGCGGGCATCGTGGTGCACCTGGGCGCGCGGGTCGCCCATGTGCAGCGCGGGCGGCTGCAACTGGCGCAAGGCTCGCAGGCGGCCTTCGACGTATTGTTCTGGTGTACCGGCGCAGCGCCTGCCGAGTGGGTCGCCCGCAGCGGCCTGGCCACGGATGCGGCGGGCTTTCTCGCCGTGCACGACACCCTGCAGTCGCTGAGCGATGAGTGTGTCTTTGCAGCGGGCGATATCGCCACGCAGCTCGACAACCCGCGCCCCAAGGCCGGCGTGTTCGCGGTGCGCCAGGCGCCCGTGCTGGCGCACAACTTGCGCGCGGCGCTACTGGGCCTGCCGCTCAAACCCTACCGCCCGCAAAAACGTTTCCTCTCGCTGCTGTCGCTGGGGGACAAACGCGCCGCCGCCGATCGCGGTGCGTTCAGCGCCAGCGGACGTCTCGTATGGCGCTGGAAAGATCACATCGACCGCAGCTTCATGGCGCGTTTCACCGACCTGCCATCTCCAATGCCGGCAGTCTCGCGGCAGCGCCTGCCCGGCTCGCCTGCGCCTGCCCAGGCGCCCTGTGGCGGCTGCGGCGCAAAGGTGGGCGCCAGTCCGCTGGGCGCGGCGCTCGCGGCGCTGTCTCGGCAGTATCCGCAGCACTGTGCCGCGGAGCCGGAAGATGCCGTGCGCTTGCCCGCGCAGCCCGGTGGCATGCTGTTGCAGAGTGTGGATGTATTGCGCCAGATCGTTGCCGACCCGTGGTTGATGGGCCGCATTGCCGCCCAGCATGCCCTTAGCGATCTCTACGCCTGTGGCGCAAGGCCGCTCTCGGCGTTGGCGGCGGTGACCCTGCCCTTCGCCAGCGAAACGCTGCTGGAGCGAGAGCTCTACCAGTTGCTGGACGGCGCGCTGCACGAATTCCGGGCGGCGGATTGCCGACTGGCCGGCGGGCACAGCATGCAGGGCGCAGAATTGAGCCTTGGCTTCGCGGTAACCGGCACGCCGCTCGCCGCAAGCGGCGTTACCCTTGCGAAAACCGGCGGCGCCGAAGGCGATGCGCTGGTATTGACCAGTGCGCTGGGCAGCGGCCTGGTGTTCGCCGCCCACATGCAGCTGGTCGCGGACGGGCGCGATGTGCAGGCCGCACTGCAGGCCATGCTGCAGTCCAACCGCGCGGCGGCAGAACTCGCGCTGGATTACGGGGCCAACGCCTGTACCGACATCACCGGCTTCGGCCTGCTCGGTCACCTGCTGGAAATGCTGGGTGCCGGTGGCGCAGCGGAGCTGCGTCTCGATGCGATACCGCTGTTGCCCGGGGTAGCCGCGTTGTTGCAGGCGGGTGTTGCCAGCAGTATGCATGCGGCGAACGTCGGCGCAGCGGGCGGGATACTGCGCGTCGCCCCGGGGCTCGATGCGCGGCTGGCGCAAATTCTGTACGACCCACAAACCAGCGGCGGCCTGCTGGTGTCTGTGCCCGGCGATCGGGCACAGGCGCTGTGCAACGCGCTGCGTGCCGCTGGTTACGATCGGTCAGCGATCATCGGTACACGCACGGCACCCGACCCGGAGTCAGACTGGCGCGTGAGCCTGCGCTGAGCCGCCCCGGCGCAGCCGACGCCTGTCAGCCCTCGTCCCAGTAGCGGGTCATTTCCAGGTACAGGAATGAGGCCGTCCAGGTGATCAGCAGCAGCCCGGTCAGGGATTCCAGGCCGGTAAGAAAGCGCAGGTCGCCGTGCGGCTCGATATCCCCCGTGCCCAGGGTCGTGTAGGAGGTGAACGAGAAATACACGCAATCCAGCAGGCTGCCGTTGAAGTTGCCGGTGAGGTGACCCCAGCCCTCGGCATGGTGCATCAGGTAGAAAGACAGCGCGAAGATCCACACCTCGGCGGCATGCGCGGAGAGGGCGAGAAATACGCCGAACACGATCCGCAACCGGTGCCGCACGCGCATTTTCGGCAGCAGCAGCGTGATGCGGTGCAGGCATTCATAGTGCAGTGCCACCGCCAGGCCGATGACCGCCAGATTCACCGCGAATACGACAATCACGGCGTGGTAGCGCGTGCAGCGAGCGGATCCGCCTCGGCGGCGGCATCGCGCAGGGCGGGCCAGGCTTCGAGCGCGTTGGCAAACTCGCCCGCGAGCTGGCGAAACTGGGTCCAGATGTGCTCCTCGGGTGTGCCTTCTGCGACGCCGAACAGCTGCACCGGCACAGTCTGGCGGCCGATGGCGGCAAAGTAACTGCGCTGCCTTGCCTCGAGCATCCCGCGCCACTCGCTGTGGTGGTTGCCCGGGCCGCGCAGCGCATCGCCGAGCTGACGCAGGGTGTCGGTTTGCGCGGTCGCGAGAAGCTCCCGGTAGAGTGCCGCCAGTTGCGCATCGCCGCTGCGTGCGGCACCGCGCATCAGCTGCACCAGCGACGCCAGGCGATCTGCGAGCGTGAAACCGGGGACGTCCGTGGCCTGTTGCGCCAGGTACGCGTCGATCAGTGCCAGGCCGCTCGGGACCGCCGGGTTGCCCGCAGTAGCGCCCTGGCGCGCCTCCAGCGGCAGGTGCGGTACCGCGAACGGGTAGTTCAGCACCAGGGCATCGGGATGCAGGTACCTGAGCATACCGCCAAAGAGCTGGTCTTCGCCGCGCCAGGCAGGGAAGTAGGGCGGCAACAGCGCGCTGTTGTCCAGGCCGGTGACCTGCGACATGTTGGCGCGTCGCGCGAACACAGGCTGCGACCAGCCCATCCAGAACTGCCGCGCCGTAAGCTTCTCCGCGATGGAGCCCGGCTCCCCCAGCAGTCGCGCGAGCGACTCGCCGGTGAGGCTGTAGGCCCAGCTCGTATCGCCCGTGCCGGGGTCACCCAGCGTGCCATTCTGGGTGACCAGCACCGGGCTTGCGGCGTTCAACCCGCGAAGAATTTTTTCCTGGGAGCTGGCCAGGTCCTCGCCAGCCAACGACGGAAAATCAAGCGCCTCCAGTGCGCCTGCCATACCGTGGCCGAGACACTGCAGGTGCGCGCGCAGCGGATCTTCGGGCAGCGCGCGCAGGCGCGCCAGCCAGCTCCGCGGATCGGGGTAAAAATCCGCCTCGCACAGGCTCTCGCAAAATACCAGCCCGGGCTTGCAAAACGGCGACGCGAAGGCCTTGCACAGCACATCGTCGTCCATGACCAGCGCGCGCCGCCCCACGGATAACAGCAGGCAGAGCGTGCGCGACATGCCGTAGGTCTTATGGCCCTCCCAGTGTGCGCGATCCAGAAGAAAGCGTAGTGCGGGTATGTGTTGTGGCAATTGTTCGGACAGGGCGGCGATAAACGCCGCACGCTCTGTCAGGCCGAAATAGCGCATGTCCCGTGCGCTTTTCAGGTTGAAGTCCGCCACCAGCTCTCGGTTGCGCTCTGCGTTGGCACTGTCGCGCGAGTCATCCACCAGGCACAGCGCTTCATGGCGGCCGAGTTCGGCGTTGGCGAGCATGGATTCCAGCAGGCGTGCAACCGCCTGCGGCCGGTCACAGGTGATAATGAATACCCGCGAGGGTGGCGCCGTGCGAGTGACGTCCGCAGCCTGGTGTGTTGCGCCGCCTGTCGTGAGCAAGCCGGCATAGTCCGCGGCCGCCTCGAGCAGCCCGCTGTCGCGCACGTGCTCCAGTACGCTGCGCACGGCGGCCACATCCCCGCCCAGTTCCGGCATGTACGCGGTGAGATACTCCGCGTGCGCCTGCAGGCTGCGAAACTCGCGGCAGTGATCGAGGGCAATGGCGACATCCCGCGACACGACGGCCTGCGCGGAACGCGCTCGGTTCACCAGCAGCACCGCGCCATTGCCGAGATTGCACTCGCGGCAGTCGCCGAAGGCATAGAGCGGCGCAGCCGGAGGCGGCTCTTCGGATTGCGTACCGCCGATGCTGAAGGAATAGGAAATGTTGTAGTTGCTGCTCATGCGATTCGTTGCCAGATCTCTCCGCCTTCGGGATGGTCCGCTCCTGTCGCGGGATTGGTCGGGCACGGCGCGAGGCAGGAGACGCTGCAGCGCATGATACCCGGCCCGGGTAGACCGGGCACCCCCTTCGCAGCGGCATGCCGGTGTGGCATGATCTCCGGCGACGCAGCCTCGCGGCCCTCTGGCCTGTACCCGGGTAAAACATCATGTCTACGCATGTCGGCGGTGTCGGCTCCTTCCGGCGCATCGCCCTGCCAGGCCCGGTCGGAAGCCGGCGTCGGGCGTGCCTTGCGCTCGCCCTCACGAGCCTGTTGTGGGTGGTGTCCGCGACACGGGCAGAGACAGTGCCCGCCGCGCCAACCCGCCCGCCGAATATCATTGTGATCCTGCTGGACGATGCGGGCTGGCGCGATGCAGGTTTTGCGGGCAACGAGTTCATCGAAACCCCGCACATCGACGCGCTGGCGGCGCAGGGCATGCGATTTGCCACCGCCTACGCCACCCACCCGTTCTGCTCGCCTACCCGGCAAAGCCTGATCAGCGGCCAGTGGCCTGCGCGCACTGCCTGGTCGCGACGCTCGGAACTCGCCAACCCGGATGCGCCACGCGGCGCGCCGCCCTACGCCGCAGCAGGTGCAGCCGCCTGGACCGGCCTGCGCTCGGCATTCACCAGCCTGCCGGAGGCCTTGCAGGCAGCCGGTTATGCCACGGCGCACATTGGCAAGTGGCACTATGGCGAGGTGGCCGGCGACATCACGCCGGAAAGCGAGGGCTTTCAACGCAGTTTCGGCGGCGCGCAGCGCGTTGGCGCGGTGCAGAGTTTTTTCGCGCCCTATCCGGGCCTGCCCGGCGATGTCGCCGCGCCGCCGGGCGAGTACCTCACCGATCGCCTGACTGATGAAGCCATCGCGTTCATCCGGCAACAGCAGGCCGGGCCCTTCTACCTGCAATTGTCGCACTACGCGCCGCATACGCCGATCCAGGCACCGCAGCCCATGGTCGAAAAGTATCGTGAGAAAAAGCGCGCGCTGAATGACCCGCGCCTCAACCCCACGTACGCCGCGATGCTGGATGTGGTGGATCAGGGCGTGGGGCGGATCGTGCACACCTTGCAGGCGCTTGCCATTGCCGACAACACGGTGATTTTTCACCTCGGACAATGGCGGCGTGGAACTCTATGGCTCCCTCGCGGTGACCTCCATGGCGCCGCTGCGCGGCGAGAAGGGCCTGAGCTATGAAGGCGGCGTGCGGGTGCCGTTGTTCGTGTACTGGCCCGGCGTAACGCTGGGAGGTGATGTGGCGGAGCCGGTGAACCTGATCGATTTCTTCCCGACCATTCTCGATCTCGCCGGCGTGCCCCGGCCGGCCGGGCAACCGGTGGACGGTGTGAGCCTGGTGCCGCTGCTGCGCGGTGCAGCGATGCCGGAACTGCGCGACCGGCCGCATTTCTGGTACAACGTGACCAGCGGGTTGACGGCGAGAGCCGAGCCATTTCAGCCGGTGGCCGCGGTGCGCCAGGGTAACTGGCGCCTGCTGAAGCCGTTCGGGCAACGGCTGCAGCTCTATGACCTGAGCGTCGACCCGGGTGAAAGCCGCAATCTCGCGGCGCAGCATCCCGCCGTGGCGCAGGTGTTGGAAAAGACCCTGGACGACTGGCTGGAAGACACCGGGGTGGCCCTACCCACCGTCAATCCGTTCTATCAGCCGAACTATGTTATCCCGAAACAGGTGGAGTTATTGCCCGTGGGCGCGGTGCTGCTGCGGGAATGGAAGCTGCACTCGCGCGAATCGGGCTGGCGGGCGGCGCGTGAGGTGGAGCTGGCTTTTGTGAGGGGCGCCCTGCGCATGCAGGCACGCGGCCTCTATCCGGAGATTGCCTCCGCCAGCCTGGACGGCCTGCCGGCGGGGCGTTACGCGGTGCAACTTGACCTCAGGCTGGCCACCGCCGGGCGTGTCCGCCTGCGCTGGGACGGCTCGAAGGAGCCGGGCAACATCGAGCTGTTCCCCCGCCGCGACGGCCGCTGGCACACGCTCACCAGTGTGTTCGACGCACAGGAACCGCTGCGCGGCCTGCGCGTTGCCGCACCCACGCACCTGTTGGAGAGTGGCCAGTACGACCCTGCCACACAGCCAGACTGGATCGACCTGGGCGCGGTGCGCCTGTTCTCGCTGCCACCGTAGCGTTATTGGCTGCTACAATGAGCGCCGTGGAGTGAATAAAACCGACTGGAAAACCAAGGAAACCGCATTGAACAATGTCCCTGGAGTGTATGCGCTGCGCAGGCTGCTGGCGGTGATGGCGGCGGGGCTGGCGCTCAGCGCCTGTTCCGATTCTTCCGACAGCCCCATGCAGGTGTTAACCGAGCCGGTGCGGTATAACCAGCTCCAGTTTCTGGGTACGCACAACAGCTACCACATCGAGCCCCGGACCGATATTTTCGAGCTGCTGCTGGCCTTTATTCCGGATGTGGCCCCCACGCTGCAGTACTCCCACGTGTCGCTGACGGAACAGTTTGCCACGCAGGGCATTCGCCAGATCGAACTGGATGTATTTCATGACCCGGACGGCGGTTTGTACGCGGACCGCAAGGCGCTGAGCCTGTTCAATGAAGACCCGGCGTCGGGCATCGCCGAGCTGGATGCGCCGGGCCTGAAAGTGCTGCACGTGCAGGAGATCGATTACGAGACCACCTGCTTCACCTTCGTCAGCTGCCTGCAGGAAGTGAAAGCGTGGTCTGATGCCAATCCCACGCACCTGCCGATCATGGTGCTGGTTGAAGCGAAGGACGACCCGATACCGGATCCCCTCAACCTGGGTTTTTCCGTGCCGGAGCCCTTCGGGCGTGCGGCGCTCGACCTGATCGACACGGAAATACGCAGCGTGTTTGACGACGCCCGGCTCATTCTGCCGGACGACGTGCGCGGTGACGACGTCACGCTGGAGCTCGCCGTTCTGACGCGTGGCTGGCCCCTGATTTCCGACCTGCGCGGCAAGATCATTTTCGCGCTGGACAATGGCGGCGACAAGCGGGATCTGTATGTGGAGGGCCACACATCCCTGGAGGGTCGTGTAATGTTCACCGACTCACCGCCGGGAACGCCCGAGGCGGCCTTTATGAAACGCAACAACCCGCTGTCGAACCCCGGCGAGATTGAAATGCTGGTGCAGCAGGGCTACCTGGTGCGCACCCGCGCGGATGCAGATACGGAACAGGCGCGCAGTGGCGACACCACGCAGCGCGAGGCGGCGCTCAACAGTGGCGCGCATTTCATCAGCACCGATTACCCGCTGCCCGACCCGCGATTCACGGATTACCAGGTGCAACTGCCCGGCGGAGGAGAAGCCCGCTGCAATCCGGTGAATCCGGGGCCCTGTGTGCAGGTGGCGTTTTAGGGGGCAGGGTCGGGCACCGCGAACGGCGCTGCCGCCGCACTGCTCCTGTGTTACTGGCCCGCCGTCTGCTTCAGCAGTTGCAGGAAGTGGTCGGTGAGCTTTGACGTGCGCCCCGTCTTTCGATACGCAACGCTGAGCACCGAGCTTCGCTGCAGCGCATCGGGCTGCAGCGCCCGCATCAGGCCCTGTTGTACCCAGTAGTCGGCATAGTGGGTGGGCAGGAACCCCACGTACTGCCCCGTGAGAATCAGGTAGGCGACACCTTCTATATGTTGCGCCTGTGCCGTCTCGTTGAATGCAATGAGCCCCGTGACGGGCGATTCCCTCTCCGCGTAGCCCCAGCTCACGTAAGCGAGAGACGCAATCTGCTCCAGGCTGGCGCCGGCCGCATCATCGAACAGTGCGTGATGCCTGGCGCAATACAGTTGCTGGTGCTCCTGCATGAGGTCCGAGAACTCGAGCGTATCTGGTCGGCCATGAAAGATACCGATGGCCACGTGGAGCCGGCTGTCCAGTAATTGCTGCTCCAGCTCCAGGGCATTGCCCACGTAGATACCGATACTGGCCTGCGGCGCCGACTCGCAAAAATGGCTGAGGCTGTCGCGAATCAGGGAGTTTGAGTGCGTCACTGTATTGTCGATCAGCCCGAGCCGCAGTTCGCCGCCCAGATGGCCCTTCGCGCCGGCGACCTCGGTACGAAAATCTTCCAGCGCGGCGAACAGCTTGTCACTGGCCTCGATCACCGCCTTGCCTTCCTCGGTAAGCTCGAACGTGCCGCGGCCGCGCTCGCACAGCCGGCAATCCAGTCGCGCTTCCAGCTGTGCCATCTGTGTACTGATCGCGGACTGGCTGATGTTGAGCTGTGCCTGCGCGGGGGTAAAGCCGCCGCACTGCACGATGGTGCGAAACATGCGCAGCAGCTTGATATCAGCGTCCTGAAGCTTGCCTAGCATTGGCACTGCAGCATGGAGAGGGGCGTCCCGGTGGGCGACACTTACGCCATGGCAAATGTCGGCTTCATGAAAAACTAATGTTAATGCCTGGGTGGTGAACCGACAATAGAACACCGACATCAGCAGATCGGTAGGCCATACCATGAGTTCATCCACCGCCAACGCAGGTTTCCACTATCGCGACGAAATTGCCTCCGGTGCGCACTGGTCTTTCCTTATGCGCAGGGGCTCGCAACTGCGCCTCGTCGATGTGGCGGGCGGCGCCAACGTGGGCATGCTGTTCTACAACCCGCTGGACAAACTTGAACGCTACAACGCGCCGGACACCCTGAAGTGCCAGCACAGCTTTCGCCTGGCGCGCGGCAACTGCCTGTACTCCGACATGGGAAGGATTTTTTGCTCGATCATCGAGGACGATCTCGGCTGGCATGACACGGTCTGCGGCTACCTGAGTGAGCGCCAGTTACAGGCGCAGTACCCGGTGCGGTCGTTTCAGCAGGCCCTGAACAACTGGACCATCAGCGGCGAGCACGCTTTCAAGGTCGAGATGGCGAAACACGGCCTGGGTGAACGAGACCTGTGCGCCAACGCGAATTTCTTCAGCAAGGTGGTCGCAGATTCTGACGGCACTTTGCACTACGTCACAAACCACAGTCATCCCGGAGCAGCGGTGTTGCTGCGGTTCGAGATGGATACGCTGGTGCTGTTGCACACCTGCCCGCACCCGCTCAACCCGGCCACCGAATACCCCGACACGCCCGTGGTTCTTGACGTCGGCAGGGCCGCTCCGATCGCTGCCGATGACGTGTGCCTGAATGCCTGTGAAGAGAACCGGCGCGGATTCGAGAACAATCAGCGCTATTACCAGTGGGGAGAAGCCTGACATGCTTGTGGAAAGTCAGCGCGTGGCCGGCGATGCCGCCCTGCGCAAGATAGTGCCCGCGGGAGAATTCTGGTTTGCGCCGCTAGCCAGCGGCCAGACCCTGCGCCTGGTGGACATTGAAGGCAACGAGGCGGTAGACACCCTGTTCTATTCCGCGCGCGACACTGCCGAGCGGTATTCCGCGGTGGACACGGTGCGTGAGCAGGGCAATGTGTACCTGTCTACCGGCAGTGTGCTACTGAGCACCCGGGGTAATCCGATGCTCGAGATTGCGGCGGATACCTGCGGGCGTCACGATACGCTGGCGGGCGCCTGTGCGGGAGAATCGAACACCGTACGCTACGCGCACGATCGCAAGTGCATGCACTCCTGTCGCGATAACTGGATGAACGCCATAGCGCAACATCCCGCGTTTGGCGTTACCAAGCGCGACGTCACGCACAATATCAACTTCTTCATGAATGTGCCCATCTCCGAGGAGGGCGGGCTTGAGTTCGCTGATGGCATCTCGGGCCCCGGCAAGTACGTGGAGATGCTGGCGCACATGGATGTCATCGTGCTCATCAGCAACTGCCCCCAGTTGAACAACCCCTGCAGTGGTTTCAACCCCACGCCGATAGAAGTGCTGGTGTGGAATGACTGAGTCCGGGCCAGCGCCGCGCGTTCTTATCGCCAACCGTGGCGCTATTGCCGTGCGCATATCGCGCACGCTGCGAGAGATGGGCATGGAGCCGGTGGTGGTGTACCACGCGGCGGATGCAGAATCGCTGCACGTGCGAGAGGCGACACACCGGTTCCCGCTGGGTAACGGCAGCGTGCAGGACACCTATCTCAACCAGGAACTGCTGCTGGATATCGCCGCCGAGTCGGGCGCCTGGGCGGTGCACCCTGGCTACGGTTTCCTGAGTGAGAACGCGGAGTTCGCGCGCTTGTGCGAGCAGCGCGGCGTGGTGTTTCTCGGGCCGACACCGGAGCAGATGGAGGCCTTCGGCCTGAAGCATCGCGCGCGCGAACTCGCGGCTAGCAACGGCGTGCCACTGCTGCCCGGCAGCGATGTCGTCGACACGCTGGAGGCGGCGGTCGAGGCCGCGCGCCACATCGGCTTCCCGGTGATGCTGAAAAGCTCCGCCGGCGGCGGCGGTATCGGCATGGCCATCTGCCAGGACGAGACCGCCCTGGGCAAAGCCTGGGAATCGGTGAAGCAGATCAGCGAGAACAACTTCGGCAGCGGCGTGCTGATCGTTGAAAAGTTTTTGCCGCATGCGCGCCACATCGAGGTACAGGTGTTCGGCGACGGCCGTGGCAACGCGATTGCGCTGGGTGAACGCGACTGTTCCGCGCAACGGCGCAACCAGAAAGTCCTCGAGGAAACCCCGGCGCCCAACCTGAGTGACGCCATCCGGGAGCAGCTGCACGCCACGGCGGTGCGCCTGCTCGCGGCGGTGAGCTACCGCAGCGCCGGCACCGTTGAGTTCATTCTCGACGCCGATACCCAGGCGTTCTACTTTCTCGAGGTGAATGCGCGTCTGCAGGTGGAGCATGGCGTCACCGAGGCGGTATGGTCGGTAGATATTGTTCGCTGGATGCTTGAGCTGGGCCGTGGCGAGCTGGCGCCGCTGGAGGAGCTCGCGCGCGACTTGCGCCCGCGTGGGCACGCCATCCAGGCGCGGATCTACGCGGAAGACCCCTACCGGGCGTTCCAGCCCGTGGCGGGGTTGTTGACCGACGTCGCATTTCCGCCCGCAGACAGGACGAGGCTGCGCATTGACGGCTGGATTGAAAGCGGCGTGGAGATCAGCGGCCTGTTCGACCCGATGCTGGCGAAAGTCATCGCCCTGGGCGCTGACCGTAGCGAGAGCCTGGCGCGGCTCGGTGCTGCGCTCGAGGCCACGCGCCTGAGCGGCATTGAATCGAACCTGGAGTACCTGCTCGCCCTGATCGAACTGCCTGCCCTGCAGCAGGGCCGTTGCCTTACGAATACGCTGAAACAGCTCAGCGTCGCCTCCGCCGGCGTGGACATACTGTCGGGCGGCACTCTCACCACGATCCAGGATTACCCGGGGCGCGGCGGCTACTGGAATGTGGGTGTGCCGCCCTCCGGACCCTTCGACAGCCTGAGCTTCCGGCTCGGCAATCGACTGCTGGGAAATGCGCCGGATGCCGCCGGTCTGGAGATCACGCTGCAGGGGCCCGAGCTGCAGTTTCGCGCGGACACACGTATCGCGTTAACCGGCGCGTCCGTTATCGCGCAACTGGATGGCGAGCCGCTGACGCCGTGGACGGCAGTGCAGGTGCGCGCCGGCCAGGTGTTGTCCATGGGTGCGCCGCAGGGCGCGGGTGTGCGCGCCTATCTGCTGTTCGCGGGGGGGCTGGACTGCCCGCCGTATCTCGGTTCCCGTTCCACCTTTACGCTGGGCAAGTTTGGCGGACACGGCGGCAGGGCGCTGCGCGCCGGTGACGTGCTGCGATGGCGCTCCTCGCCCGGGCCGGGGGAGGTCGCAGGATTCTCATCGCTGCCGCCACCGGCTGAACTGCAGCCGGACGCCGACGGCGAATGGCTGCTGCGCGTGATTCCGGGGCCGCAGGGTACCGCCGAGTATTTCACCGAGGAGTATCTGCAGCGCTTCTACAGCGCGCAGTGGCGCGTGCACTACAACTCCAGTCGCACCGGAGTTCGCCTCGTGGGGCCGCGCCCGGACTGGGCGCGCAGCGACGGCGGCGAGGCGGGCATGCACCCTTCCAATATCCACGACAATGCCTACGCCATCGGCACGATCGATTTCACCGGCGATATGCCGGTGATTCTAGGGCCCGACGGCCCCTCCCTGGGCGGCTTCGTATGCCCCGCCACGGTGATTGGCGCAGACCTCTGGAAGCTGGGACAGCTCGCGGCCGGCGATACGCTGCGCTTTCAGCCGGTAACGCTCGCCGCGGCCGTAGCAGCGCTCGAGGCACAGGAGGCCGCGTTGCAAAGCGCAGGGCCGCCGGCAGCTCCACTCACTCCCGCCCCGCCGGCTGTTGCGCCGGCATCCGCGGCACTGCAGCCGGAGATCCATCGCCTTGAGTCGAATGGCATCGCCATCACCATTCGTCGCAGCGGAGACGCCTGGCTGCTGGTGGAGTACGGGCCGCCGGTGCTCGACATTCGCCTGCGCTTCCACGCGCATCGCCTGATGCTGTCGCTGCAGGACAAGCCGCTGGCGGGGCTGCTGGACCTCACGCCGGGCATTCGCAGTTTGCAGATCCATTACTCGCCGCTGGCGGTGAGCGGCGCGACTCTCATGGACGCGCTGATCGAGCGCGCGCGCGCCGTGGCGGAAAAGCCGGCCGAACCGGTGGCATCGCGGATCATCCACCTGCCGCTGTCCTGGGACGACCCGCAGTGCCAGCTGGCCATAGAGAAGTACAACCAGAGCGTGCGTGCCGATGCGCCCTGGTATCCCTCCAATATCGAATTCATTCGCCGCATCAACGGGCTGGAATCACTGCAGGCGGTGCGCCGCACGGTGTTCGAGGCGAACTACCTGGTGATGGGCCTGGGTGACGTGTACCTCGGCGCGCCGGTGGCCACGCCGCTGGACCCGCGACACCGGTTGGTGACCACCAAGTACAACCCGGCGCGCACCTGGACGGCGGAGAACTCGGTGGGGATCGGCGGCTCCTACCTGTGCATCTACGGCATGGAGGGCCCCGGCGGCTACCAGTTTGTGGGCCGCACCCTGCAAATGTGGAACCGCTACCGCAAGACGCGGGATTTCCAGCAGCCCTGGCTGCTGCGCTTCTTCGACCAGTTGAAGTTCTACGAGGTTGAGCGCGATGAGCTGGAACAGATCCGCGCGGATTTTCTCAGCGGCGACTATACGCTGCAGGTGGAAGATACCGAGTTCGACCTGGATGCCTACGACCGCTTCCTGCAGGAAAACCGCGCGGATATCCACGCGTTTCAGGCTCGGCGGGAGGCTGCCTTTGAGGAGGAGCTGGATAACTGGAAGCGAGAGGGGCAGTTTCATTTCGAAGCGAAAGAAGACGCGCCGCCGCCCGCGGAGATCGCGGTGCCGGCACACTACCGCAGGATCGAATGCCCGGTGTCCGGCAGTATCTGGCAGCTGAGAGTGGCGGAAGGAGAGGCGGTGGAGGCGGGCGACTGCCTGCTGATTCTGGAATCCATGAAGATGGAGATTGAAGTGAAGGCGCCGCTGGCCGGCACCGTGCGTCACCTGTCGGGCATTGCCGGGGCGGCGGTGCAGCCCGGACAGGCACTGGTTTACCTGGAGCCGCAAGAATGAGCCTGGATCAGCTGATACCGGATATCGCCACATTGCAACGCGGCTACCGCCGCGGACAGTTCACGCCCGCCGAGGTGCTCGAGGTGTTGCTGGCGCGGGCCGGGACGTATCGCGAACACAACGTGTTTATCACCTGCCTCAGCCCGGAGCAGATTGCGCCGTGGCTGGCGGCGCTCCCGCCTGAGCAGGCCGACGAGCTGCCGCTGTACGGCATTCCGTTCCTGATCAAGGACAATATCGATCTCGCGGGCGTCGACACCACCGCCGGCTGTCGCGAATTTGCCTACCGGCCACAGGGCAGCGCGTTCATCGTGGAGCGCCTGATCGCTGCCGGCGCCATCCCGCTGGGCAAAACCAACATGGACCAGTTCGCCACCGGACTCGTGGGCACGCGTTCGCCGGATTACGGCGTGTGCAGGAACAGCCTCGATCCGCAGTGGATTTCCGGCGGGTCCAGCTCGGGCTCCGCCGTGGGCGTGGCGCTGGGCCTGGCCAGTTTCAGCCTGGGAACGGATACCGCAGGCTCCGGACGGGTGCCCGCCATGCTCAATAACCTGTATGGGCTCAAGCCGAGCCGCGGCCTGCTCGGTATGAGCGGCGTTGTGCCCGCCTGCCGCTCACTGGATTGCCCGAGCATCTTCGCGCTGAGCGCGGCAGACGCGCGCCGCGTGTTCGACGTGGTGGCCGAGCCGGATCCGCATGACCCCTACGCGCGCGTCAACCCGTTCGCCAATACTGCGCGCGGCGCCGGGCTGCCGGAAGCGCCGTTGCGCCTGGGCGTCCCGCGCGCCGACCAGCGGGACTTCTGTGGCGACACCGCCAATGCGGACCTGTTCGAGGAAACGCTCGAACGCTGGCAGGCGCTTGGCGCGCAGCTCACGGAGGTGGATATAGCGCCGCTGCTGGACGCCGCCAGGCTCCTGTACGAAGGCCCCTGGGTGGCGGAACGCTATGCCGCGCTGAGTGACTTTATCAGCGCGCATCCGCAGGCGATGGACCCTGTGGTGCGCGCCATTATCGAGCCCGCCGCCAGCCTCTCTGCCGTGGATCAGTGGCGGGCGGAGTATCGCATGCAGGCGTTTCGCGGTGAGGCCGCGCGGATGTTTTCAGCGCTGGACGCACTGCTGTTGCCCACCGCGCCGACAACGTACACCATCGAAGCGCTGCAGGCCGAGCCGCTGGCGTTGAATGCGAACATGGGGCGCTACACCAACTTCATGAACCTGCTGGACCTGTGCGGCGTTGCGCTGCCCGCGGGTTTTAATGCCCGCGGGCAACCCTTCGGCGTGACCCTGGCCGCCCCGGCGATGCACGATCAGGCCCTGCTGGCCTGCGCCGAGGCCTGGCAGGCGCGCTTCCCCCACCCGGTGGGCGCCCTCGCAAAACCACTGGCGGTGGACGCGCCCGCGCCGGCCAGCCTGGGTGCGTGCATTGATGTCGCCGTGTGCGGCGCCCACCTGGATGGCATGCCGCTGAACTGGCAGCTGTGTGAACGCGGCGCGCGCCTGCGTGACAGCACGCGTACCAGTCCGCACTATCGGCTGTATGCACTGAGCGGCGGTCCGCCGCAGCGCCCGGGGCTGGTGCGCGATATCGAGGGCGGCGGCAGCATCGAGGTGGAAGTGTGGTCGGTGCCCGCTGCGGAGTTCGGCAGTTTCGTGGCCGGCATACCCGCACCGCTGGGTATCGGCAAACTCGAACTGGAGGATGGCCGGTGGCTCAGCGGATTCCTGTGTGAGCCTTACGGCCTGGAGGGCGCCACAGAGATCACCGCACTGGGTGGTTGGCGGGCCTTCAGGCAGGCAGGCCGGTAAGCCGGCCACGCGTGAAACAGTCTCGCGGCTAGTCAGGACTGAACACGTCGGGCATGAGAACGTGCGCCAGCTCCCGCAGTGCTGCGGCTCGCGCTACGGCGTTGCCGCTACGCTGAACGGCGCGGATTCTCCTGTAAACGATTTGCCCTGCGCAGCCTGGCCCTCATGCACCACGCGATACTCCCCGGCCTGCGCATCGAACGGAATATCCCAGGTAATACGCGCAATGAGGACGCCGCGCATGGCCTGCCAGCGTATGCGTGTGCGCCAGTCGCTGTCGTCCGCCACCGTCTGCCAGCCGGTTGTGACTTTGCGCTCGACCCGGAGGAACGGGGCACTGCGGGGAAAGCCCCTGTTGGGGTGGCTGGAGTAGAACTCCGCGGCCACTGTCTCGCCCGGCGCGTAGGCGGCGCGGCGCATGGGCAGCGCATCGCCGGGCTCTGCGCCCGCAGGAAGCGCTTGTGGCTCGCCAGTCGGCAAGGGTTTGCCCTGGGCCTTGCCGCGCCAGTCATCGTAGCGGGCGCTGCTGTTGCCAAGGCCGCCGTGTTGCAGGGCGCGCGCAAGCTGGCTGGCCACCTGCTGGTAGGCGGGCAGCGTCCAGCGCCCGTGCAGGGTGTGGCCCGCCTCGTACTGTTGCAGCATGTACTCCTGCGGTGTTGTGACATAACCGCCATAACCGTTGGCGTAGCCCGCCAGCACGGTGTACCCCGCCCAGTCCCCCAGCGCTTGCCGCACACTTTCGCGCAGGCGTCGGCCCGCCATGGTGGTCACTTCCGCAGGCAGCGCGAGAATAACCAGCTGGCCGATACGCGCCAGCGTCACCGAGTGCACCTGTGACTGCAGCGGCGGATTGCCGCTGCCGGTTTCGAACAGAATCGGTTTCGGGGCCTGGCAGCGGCGCACCGCCTCGGTCCAGCGCGGCGCGCCGGTGACCACGCGAATCAGCCAGTCCCGCCAGGTTTGCTGTTTGGTCATGCCCTCGCGGAACAAAAAGTGTCCACCGCCGTCCTCGGACGAACCACCGGCAAACGAGTAGCCGTAGGCGGAAGGGCAGGTGTGCTGTTCGCCTGCGCCGGTAAATTCAGCGCGCACCGGGTAGTGGCTTAAGTCTACGTACACCTGGCGTGTTTCAATCGGGCCACGCAGCGCTTCGCTTGCGCTGTCGAACAGGGCGCTGGCGGCCTGCAGTTGCCGCTCGCCCATGATGCGCGTGGTGTCCACGTCGGTGGCGCCGGGGCCGGTATTGTCGAGATCGGTGTTGGGCGTTACGTCACCGGGGTCGGACTGTGCGAAGGCCGCGACAAAGTGGCCCTTCGAACCGGGCTGCCTGCCGCGCGCCTGCTCCATCATCAGCGAGGCGTAGCCCTTGTGATCGCCCGATACCAGGTGGTTGTGAAAATTCATGGCGGTGGGGTGCAGTGCATACCAGTTGAGCATGCCGATGTCGCCGGAGGCGTCCGCGAACCTGAGCAACAGCATTTCGGTGTTGGTGTCGGCGTCGTAGCGCGCCCGTTCCGCTTCCGGGTTTTCCCGGTAGGCCACCGCAGAGCGATTCACCCCGGCATTCGCCACGCGACCGCGGTTGATATAAACGTTGCCCGGTTCGAGATCCCCGTGCGCCTGGATGATCGACGCGGTGATGCCCGCCACGATCGCGTCAAAGTGTTGCGGGTAAAGGCCGCCATCGAGTCCCGTAGCAGTGCGCGATTGCCAGTAGCCGCCAGGCCCCGAGTGGGTGTGTGTTGCCGTGATGATTACGTTGGCGAGGTGGTACTGATCACCGAATGCCCGTTGCAGGTTTTCCACCACAGCCAGTGTGATGTGGTGGTCGACGCTGCCCAGTTCCGCACTCACGTACACCAGCCGCGCGTCGGTGTTTGCCGGATCGGCCACGATGAACGCTCGCGAGCGCAGCCGGGTATGGATGCCCTCGCCAATCTGGTCCGGTCGTCCGAAACCCCAGAACTGCACGTCCAACGCGGGGCCGGTGATGTCGGTGATCCCGCGACCCACGAGATAGGTCGGAGCAGGCTGCGCGGCCGCGTGAGTGCACAGCAGTAGCGCCGTGAGCGGGTACGCGCAGAACAACGCGAGTAAACGGCGCCACGCCGTGCCCTGGAATGCCCGCATGATGGTGTGTCTCCCCGGCTGAGTGCTACCGCGCAAGATACACGTGGCCGCAGCTTGCGCAAAGCCCGGGTCATGGCGTGACGGTGGTACATCCGGGTTCGAGCGAGAATGCCACTTTTACCGAGAATTTCCCGGGTATCAGCATGCCGGCAGGCCTGCCGGCCTCTATACTTCTAATGGCAGCTCATGTTTGAGCGCAGGAAGGGCATGCACACAACCAGGCAAGCGCGCGCGGCGCAGCGAATACGGCTCATGTGGCCGGCGTTGCTGTTGTGCGCGCTCTCGGGGCTGCTCTGCGCGTTGAGCACCCATGCCACGCCCGGTTCCGGTGATGGTTTTAACGACCAACCGGCGCCGCTGGAGCTTGCCGTTGCGCTTGAGGAAAGTGCTGACGACGATGTTTTTGCGCCCGCGTGCACGCTTGCGTCAAGAGGTGCTTCCGTCGCGTTACCGAGTCGGCGCTACGATCTCCCTGCTGCGTATTTTACCTCGGACCTGTACTCCGCCAGCTCACCCAGGGCTCCGCCGTCCTTGCTTCTCCTTCGATAAACCACTGTTCACACACTGATGAGCCCGGCGTGCCAGGGAATGTACCGGCGCATGCGGGACAGGAGAAGACTTCCATGAGCGAATACAAGCGCTTACCCACGTTGCCACTGTCTGCGATAGACACCATACAAAGGCCCGAATGTGATACGCACATCGACATGCACAGCCCGGCGCGCCACTTGCTGACCGATTTCACACGCACGCGCCCTTTCATGATCGAGCAGAGCACCCCCCTCGGCACGGCGAGAGAGATGATGAAGCGGGCACATGTGCGCCTGAAGCTGGTGATTGATCGCGATGAACGTTTTCGTGGGTTGATCAGCTTTACCGATCTGCTGTCGGTAAAGGTGATGCAGGCGACAGAAAAAAACCGGCTCACACCGAGCGAACTGACCGTGGCGGATGTCATGACGCCGAGAGCCGATCTTCACGCCATAGATATTCAGCACTTCGGCCACGCGAGTATCGGTGACGTACTGCTCACCATGAAAACCTACGGCGACCAGCATGTTCTGGTGGTAGACGACCGCAAGCGCTGCGTGTGCGGCATCGTTTCCTCCAGCGATATTGCCAGGGCTTTGCACGTACCGGTGGATATTTCCGAGCGCGCCTGCTCGTTTGCCCAGATTTATCAGGCGGTGCGCGGATAATGAAGGGGGCATGGTCTCTTGACGCGCCGTTCCCGCGAACCATTCGGGAACGGCGACGGGTCACTGGTGTGGTATTCGCCGTGAGCGATGCACCGTTACTTCGATAACGCCCGGCGCAGGCTACCCAGCCTGTGCCGAACACTGGCCACTATTCGTCTGGCAAGGCCGTCGGTGTCCACGGCCGAAAAAATTTTGTTACCGTGTATGCGGTGTCTCGACGAGTTCCCTATACTTGATAGCAAGACAGGCGTGATTTCTCGTTGAGCCGGTTGATACTGGAACGCCGGTAAGCCCGGTAACGCGTAAAATGCCTTAAAAGGATAGAGATTTGGATGCCAAACAAACAAATAAAATTGAATCGCTCAGGAAGTCCCCGCCTGACGCCTTTATCGATAATCAGTTTAATCAGTGCCCCGAGAAGATTTTGTCCTACCTCCCGGCTCAGGGAATGGATGCAAAGCGTGTAGTGGATTTTGGATGTGGCCATGGATTGAAAGCACTCTCGGTTGCGTTACAAAGACCGGAGATTGAAGTCATCGGCGTCGATGTGACCCAGGCCTTTGAACGAGCGACGGTGTTTGCAATAAAACACCTGGGGTTAGCCGGTATACCCGAAAACCTCCGATTTCATCAGATCTCTCCAGGGCAGAGTTTGGGTGCTCTCGGTTCGTTGGACTTTATCTATAGCTGGTCCGTTTTCGAGCATATAGACATGAGCCTGCTTACACAGATCGCGAATGACATGTTTGATTCGTTGAGCGATGAAGGCCACGTATTCTGCCAGATTGCGCCGCTCTATTACTCACCGTATGGATCGCATCTTCGGGATTTCGTAGATGAGCCCTGGGCCCATCTGTCGCTCTCCCACAGCGCTTTGAGAGCGCTTGTTGAAGATGCCGAGAATCCGGCGCTGGATCAGGGTGAGAAGAACAAGCGGCGGTGGATGTTCGGTCAGTATGAGGCCTTGAATAAACTGACGGCAAAGCAGCTCGAAAGCATCTTTCTTGATGCGGGTTTTACGTTCCTGGAGAAAACAGTGAAATCTGTCCGGCTGCGCCCGGACAACCCACTGACACATGTGTATCAGTCAAGCCCGTTGCTGGAGAACGAGCTGTTCTATTTTGTCGAGAAATCCAGTGGACGTGCCCGGGGTGGATTCTCGCTTCGGCCATGGCGGCGTCGAGCCTGAGCAGTGCCCGGCTTGTTGCCAAGGCGTAAACGGTCTAGGCTGGTACAGACACAATAAAAGAAATACCCAAGGAAGCTCGCTATGCGGATCTGGCTCATAACCCTCGCGATACTCTTCACTTCGGCGCATGCAGTCGGTGGCCACAAAGACGTCGGCTACATTGGCAACACCGCCTACCTGTTTTACTCCGACCCCAATGCCATTTCCCGCTACGATATGAGTGCGCAGGCGTGGCTTCCCCCGGTAACGCTACCCCTGGCGAACACGGGTGCCGCGATGGTAATTCACAACGGCCATCTGCTCGTTGCAATTGGCAGTCAGATATTTCGATACCAGCCTGATGGCAGCAACGAAACGCTCGTGTGGTCGCAAGGCGAGATCATCGGAGACATGGTGAAGCTGGACGAGTTTCTTGTTGTGTCCTCCGCTGAGGAATTGAAGATTATCAGTGCGAACGACTTTACTCTCGTCGATTCCATTTCCGGTTTTAACGCGCGGAATTTTGTGCAAGGTATGAGTGCGGCGGAGGCGACGATGCGCGTCTACGGACGCTCTGCTGGCGCCTCGCCCAATTACCTGGGTGTACTGGAACTCAACTCGGCGGGTTCGATCGTGACGGTAGACGACAGCCCGGATTCCAGGGATTATCCCAGTGGCTCACGGACCTTTGTCTTTGCCGATGGTTCAAGCGTTGTCGACAGCGGCGGTATTGCTTTCGACGGCGAGTCACTTGCCTTTGAGGGAAGCCTGGCAGGTAACTTCATTGATTTGGCGTTTATGGGGGAGACCCCCATTGTGCTGCGGCAGGGTGAAGTAACGGCCTACTCGAGCGCGCTTCTTCCCACCGGCTCGTACCCCGTAACGCTTGCAGAGGCACAGGCACTGGCGGTCAACGGCGAAGACATCTTCGTGTTTGGCGGTGGCGGATTCAGCTACACCGTAGAGACGTTCAGCAGCTCGCAGTTTGCCGCTCCGGTGCCGGGCGCGGTGGTGAATCCCGATGGCCTGGTGTACACGCCGGATGCCTACAGTTATGACGCCGACGACAACTACATCTACCTGCTGAGTAAACTGCACCGCAGTATTTTCGTCTGGTCGATTCACGCGGAACAGTATGTAGATTCGCTTCCGCTGGTGGGCTCTCCCGAGTATATGGCGGCCAATACGCAATCGAATACGATCTACCTGGCCTACGCCAACGGCCAAATCAACAAGCTGGGGTTGTTTGACGGCAGTTTCAGCCCTGCGCCCCCGCCCCCGGGTGACCAACCGTTCGCTGCTTTGGCGTACCCGCCACTGGGATTGTCCATGGCAGGTAACTATGTGTTTGCGTGCGATGCGGCCGGTGCGTGGGAATCGCACTACACGTTTTCTCCGGCAGGTGATCTGGTGTCTGCCGTAGATTGGAATTACCCCTCGCGGGAGTTCATCTGGAGCGATGCGAATGAAAGGATGTATTTCTTCCGGGATGGCACATCCCCAAATGACCTGCTCTGGGAAGTCATTGATCCGCTGACCGGCGTTATTGGCAACAAGCAGGATTCCCCGCTGCACAGCAGTGCAGGCATCCAGCCACCAATACGCGTGCGGCCTGACGGGCAGGTGGTGGTGCTCGGTTCCGGTCGCGTCTATGGGGGAATATCTCTCGTTCACCTTCTGACGCTGCCCAATGTGGTTCTGGATATCACGTGGCTGTACAACACGATGTTCACGATGAGGGCGTCGGCCGGAACGGGTGCGGCGGTACAGATGTGGAACGCGAGCTTCCAGGGTGAAGGAGAATTCCAGGTGGCAGGCGACCCGCTGCGTATTTTTGGCGCGGTAGACGAACTGCTCGTGGTAACCAGTGTGGCCGGGGTGCCGCAGTTCACGCGAATTCCCGAGAGCGGATTACCCGATGACGATGATGACGGCGTGATCAATCATTTTGACAATTGCCCCCTTATCCCCAACCCAGACCAACTCGATAGCAATGGCAGCGGCAGAGGCGATGTGTGCGAGGGGCTCCCCCCCGGCTGTTAGCAGTCAGACGCAAGCCGGAAGAGAATTTTAGCGAGGGAATCTACCGCTGTCGCGGTCAAAGCGCCTGATAGCAAAGGCGTTGTTTTCATGGGCTGCGTTGATGGCGGGAAGCTGAGGCGTTACCGGTGCCGGCCGCGCCATTTCAAGGTGGCCGCTCCGCGCGATGGCAGGGGAAAGCTGACATGCTGCCCGTTCCAATCGACGGAAAACTCAGCGGCTTCCTCCGTGTGGACTATCAGAACCATAGAACCGTCGGGATTCAGGAACGCAACGTGGCCCTGCGTTGGTGAGCCATGCACGGTAGATGCAATGCGGTACGCGCCGGGGTCTACGAACTTGCTGACATGGCCAAGAATGAAGTACTGGGAATTATAGGTGACCGCGCCCGTGGCCTGGTCAATAGCGACGAGTCCCAGGCAATTTTCGCACCCGCCGTTTTGCGGGCCGTCGTTCTCATCCAGAGCCAGATTCCACAGCAACAGGCTATTCCCCCAGTTGCGGAAATTGCCGATGACGAGGTTGCGCATCGTCCAGTTGAGATTGCTGCCAAAGTCGGGATCCCACCTGCCGCTGGAACATTCCGTGAACCAGATACTCTTGTCGGGAAAAGCATTGTGCATCCGCGACTGGCTGGCAACGTCTCCGCGGTAGCAGTGGAAGGCCACACCGTCGACATATGCGGCGGCTGCGTCGTCCGAGAGCACTTCCAACGCGTAGTCCACCAGATTCCAGTTATGGTCCAGGATAACGATACGGGTAGCTAACCCGGCATCGCGAAAGGCGGGGCCGAGATGGTCCCGGACAAAGGCCTGTTGTTGTTGTGGCAGCATCTGCATGGTGGGGTAACTGGGTGTCCAGTGCATCGGTTCGTTCTGGGGAGTGACAGCGTCAATGGGCAGGTTGGCGTCCGCGTAGGCCTGCACAAACTTCACGTGATATGCCGCGAATGCGTGAAGAAATTCATCCTTGAGTTGGCGCCCGATCAGTACGCCGTCCTCGAACGAGGCGTTACGCGTTTTCATCCAGTCTGGTGGGCTCCAGGGAGAGCCCATGAACCGCAGTTGCGGGTTCAGGTTCAGGGCAAGTTGTAGCGACGGTATGATGTACTCTTGGTCGTGGGCAATGGAAAAGTAGAGTTGATCAGGATCAGTTGCGCCAGGCGCCAGGTCGTTATAGGTGTAGCTCTGCAGTGCAAAGTCGGAGGCGCCCATGGGGATGCGCACATAGCTCAGCCCGATGCCTTCGCCTTCACGTGTAAAAAGGTTACGCATTAACTGCTGACGCTGGTTGTCGTCCAGTCTGTTCATGATCAGCCAGGCAGATGAATCGGTCATGGCGGCGCCAAAGCCTTCCATCTTCTGGAATCGTGTCGCGGCATCTATAGTGATGGATTCACTGTTGGCGCTCGAGCCCGCTTGCCAGGATAGATCCCGTTCCTGGTAAAGCTTCTTGCTTTCATCGCCGAGTGTAAGCCACATCTCGACGTCACTACTGGTGATGGGCTCGTCAGTCGAATCTGAACACCCTGCCGATAGAGCGACCAGTATCGATACGGCAGGCAGTAACAGGAGCAGACTCGCTGCCGAGCGCACAGATCTCCCGCAAGAACCAGGGGCCGGCAGCTCCTGACCCGCGTCAGCGTTGGCGGACACCTGCGAGGCGGGCTGCCAGGCAGGGCCGTGAACAAACACCCTGAAGTCCTTCGTACGCCAGAAATCCCCGAACATATCCACCCACTCATGCAGTTGCAGATAGAAGGGGTTCAATGATGCGGGTTGTCTGTTTGTAAGGCCATATCGAACAGTGCCGGCCTCATTTTCCGGGACAAACGTGCCGAATATTCGATCCCAGATAATCAGCACGCCGCCAAAATTGGTATCGATCTGTTGCGGCTGGTTGCCATGATGCACGCGATGGTGTGAGGGGGTGTTGAATATCCATCCCAGCTTGTTCAGCGGGCTCCGGGTTTCGGTGTGGAGGAAAAACTGATACGCGAGGTTCAGTTCGATGGCGATGGTGGCCCAGTTTTTATCAAACCCGATCAGTGCTATGGGTACCCACCAGAATAACCAGCCGCCGTTGAACAATAAGGTAAAGTTCTGGCGCAACGCGGTAGAGTAATTCATTCGCTCTGAAGAATGATGGGTGACATGCACCGCCCAGAACCAGCGCACCTTGTGCATCAGAAAGTGAAAAAACCAGAAGGCCAGATCGGAAACCAGAAAAATCAGCAACACGCTGAACAGGCCATGAACGGGTTCGTATTGAAAGCCGAACTGATGAACCCAGTCGTAGAAAAATCGAATAAAGACGGCAACCGCAATACCATCCACAATCTTGTAGTTCAAACCCATCGTCAGGTTGGTCAGCGTTTCTTTCCAGCAGTAGGCATTCTTCTTGCCTTGCCGATGCAGATACCAGGCTTCCGCAGCAATCACTGAAACGAAGAGTGCGCCGAAGGCAAAAATAAACATAACGGCATGCACGACATCGTCCATGGGAATGACCTCAACTCGTATTGGGTAGTTTGTCTTGTCTGGCTGTATTCTGGAAGAATCCGGGCTACCCTTATTGACAATAATCGCCACACTTTTGACCTGGCTCGCCAATGCGGCCGGCGGGCTGACTCGCTTTGTTTGTCAGGCGATTCATGGAATCTTCGGGAGGATGCTGATGCCCCAGGGTGTTTACGTCGCCAGTGACCTGGCGGGACTACTAAGACGGTTTCTGGCGCAGGAAGGGATCCAGGCCGCGGATATCAATGCGCAGCTGGCCGCCTATCCCGCCAACAGCCGCATGCCCATGGATGAATGGTGGGACCTGCTGGAGAAGATTCAGCTGATACGCAATGAGCCGGCTCTGGGCGTGAAGATTGGCGCTTGCGTGCAGCCCGAGGATTCCGGGGTCATGGGCTATATGGTGATGTATTGCAAAACCGCAGGCGAGGCACTACTGCATTTTCAGCGCTATCAGCAGTTGATTCACAATTTTTCCCTGATGGATATCGAGGCCAGGCCTGAAAGCCTGGTGATTAGCTGGGATCTGGAACAGGGCGTATCCACGCAGCTTTCCGACGAGGTGTTTCTGTCGGGCCTGATGACGTTTATCCAGAGGGTCACTGGCCGGGCGGACCTTGTGCCCAGGGAGATTCACTTTATTCATACGGTCCCCTTTGAGCATTCCCACTATGAGCGATTGCTTGGTTGCCCGGTACGTTTTGGCTGTGAGCGGGTTGCCGTGGAAATTCAGCTCAGTGCCCTGAACATTCCCATTAACAGCCACAATCCCTACTTGCTGTCATTGCTAGAGAAGCAGGCAGAAGCGCTTGTGGATACAGGCTTCCATGATGAACTTCTCAACGAGCTACAGAAGATACTGGTGGAAGCCATTTCCCAGGGTGAGGCGACCCTTGCCCACATCGCCCGTCGCCTGAATGTATCAACGCGGACCCTGCATCGCCGCCTGGAAGAACGGGGACTAAACTTCCAAAAGATACTGCAGAAAACCCGGCGACAACTGGCGGAACACTATCTGTCGGATTCAAGTTTGTCGCTGAACGAAGTGGCGTTTCTGCTGGGTTATTCTGAGCAGAGCGCGTTTAACCGGGCGTTCCGTGGTTGGTTTAACATGCCGCCGAAACGGTATCGGGTCATCAGGGGTCAGAGTAAAAACCCCGATGGCTGATGTCGCGATCCTGAAACTAATTTTTACTCTGACCCCGATAATCCTAACCGGGCGTTCCGTGGTTGGTTTAACATGCCGCCGAAACGGTATCGGGTCATCAGGGGTCAGAGTAAAAACCCCGATGGCTGATGTCGCGATCCTGAAACTAATTTTTACTCTGACCCCGATAATCCTTGCGGCCAGTTATCATCGCCCTAACGAGAGATTCGCCATGAGCCCGGCTGGAGAGCAATACACCGCCAACATGTAGAATGATCAGAATAATCATGAAGTTGACTGATGCTTCGTGTATCTCCTCCCAATACTCCTCCGCTTCTTCGTGCCCTTCCTCATCATTGCCGCTCTCGGTATCGTCATCGTGGTCGCGATCGTAATCATCGTTGGAATCTGCGTATACCTTTTCGACAAAGCTGACCTCGTTTAAGTTTGCAAAAGGCCCTTTGCCTTCCTCGAGCGCGTAGAGCTTCAAGCCGCTGAAAGCTATGGTTAACAGTGTGACCAGCATAACCAGAACCATCAGGCCGCCTGCCGGATTGTGCCCTAGGTAACGGGGCGGCTTTTGACCTGTTACCAATCCCCTCAGATAACCGATAGCTTTCCACGGAGAGTAGATGAACTCTGAGAACCTGGCGTACCTGCTACCAATGAAGCCCCATAGGATGCGGGCGGTCACCAAGGCGATGATTGCGTAGCCCGAATATATGTGTATCCAGTGTTCCTCCTCTCCAGAGAGATAGCTGGTAATGAAAAGTAGAACTAGCGACCAGTGGAAGAACCGGACGAACCGATCCCAAACGTAGACTGTTTCAGACATGTTGAATCCGTATCCGTTGATTGATTTCCTGAATATTGACTGGTTAATCGAGCTTATTCATCGAACGAATGCGATAATTTGAGGGATCTAGGACATTTGCCGGATAACGAGAGGAGGTAAAACTTGATCAGACAAACTGCACAGGAACCTTTTATCGTTGTGTTTCTTCTGCTTGTGGCAATCGCGAGTACTATTGATCTAGTTGCTGACTTACAGGAGGGTGTAAACACTTCTCATGTACTACAGGAGGCGACAATTCTAGTCATCGCATTGGCTTCACTGGGCTGGATTGGCTTTAGCCTGCGTTCCAATAACCGGGAACTGAGGAAGCTTCAAATTGAATTGAAAGAGCTGAAAAATCAGCCGCAAACTCAGCCGAAAGAGGTCGTAGAGATTAAACGGAGGTTGGCAACGGTAATAACGGATCAATTTGAATCGTGGCTGCTGACGAAGAGTGAACGTGAAATCGGGCTACTGTTACTAAAAGGTTTTAGCTTGAGAGAGATAGCCGCATTACGCGGAACCAGCGAAAAAACTATCCGTCAGCAGGCATCATCCATTTACAAGAAAGCGGGTCTGAGTGGAAGGTATGCTTTCTCAGCATGGTTCATAGAAGACATCCTATAAGTGGCACCTTTCTGGCGAATGTGTGTTAGGTCGGGCTCGACCTGGCAGAGCTAACCAAGTGCGGGTATCTGGGAGCTTGTGTAAGTATCCCGGACTTGGCTCCACGAATTTATAGAGAGTTCGCCGCTGATAAACTGAGCAAAATATGGTTCTCGACACGGGGAATAGAAAGTGAACACTTTCCTGCTCAATATCGTGAAGCCAACTGATTGAATCAAAAAGAATTATATGGTGCCCAGAGACAGAATCGAACTGCCGACACGGGGATTTTCAATCCCCTGCTCTACCGACTGAGCTATCTGGGCGTAGTCGTGAAATCGTTGCGCGGGCGCAAGAGCGGCGTATTAAACCTGCCCGCGTGCCGCTAGTCAAGGTCGGGCCGGGCCGGGCCGGGCCGCGTAGGCCGCGCAGATCGGGCCGCGGCAGGCCGGCAGGCGCTGGGCCGGGCCCGGGCCGCCGCCCCACCCGTTTGCGTTCACTCCGCCGGCGGTACGTACCCCTCCGCCTTGTCGTAATCCTCCCCCGCGAAAAACTTGTCCATTTCCTGCTGCAGGTACTTGCGCGCCTCAGGGTCCACCAGGCTCAGGTGCTTCTCGTTGATCAGCATGGTCTGGTGCGCCTGCCAGTCTTCCCAGGCTTTGCGCGAGACGTTGTCGTAAATCTCCTGGCCTTTCGGGCCGGGGTACGGGGGCGCGGCGAGGCCTTCCAGTTCTTGCTGATACTTCTTGCAGAAAACCGTGCGTGACATGCGCTTTACTCCTGTTGCCCCCCGGGGGCGAGTTTTGCCAGCAGCGCCGCTACCGGCGCGGCGAGGCCGATCCGGGGCGCCTGCTGCACGTTATACCAGAGCTGTCGGGAGGCTTCCATGACGCCCACCGGTGCCCGGTTCACGGTTGCCAGCAACGGCGTGACGTCCAGATGATAGTGGCTGAAGGTGTGGCGGAACGGCTGCCATTCGCTCAAGCTTTCCGGTTCCTCGCCCCAGAGATCGTGGCACGCCTTGCGCGCTTCCTCGGCGGAGCCCACCTCGGGAAAGCACCACAGCCCGCCCCAGATCCCGTGGCCGGGTCGTTTCTCCAGCCAGATTTCGCCGGCCGTGGTGCGCGCGATGAGAAAGCAGGTGGATTTCTCCGGCAGCACCCTGCGGGGCTTCTTGCCGGGGTAGGCGCCGGTGTCGCCCGCCGCAGTCGCTTCACAGCTCGTTTGCAGCGGGCAGCGGTTGCAGGCCGGGGCCGATCGTGTGCACACGGTGGCGCCGAGGTCCATCATTGCCTGGGTGTAGTCCGCGCAGCGCCGCGTGGGCGTGTAGCGTTCGGCGATCTCCCAGAGTTGTTTGTGTACGGCACTGTCGCCGGGCCAGCCGCCTACCCTGTGGTAGCGCGCCAGCACCCGTTTCACGTTGCCGTCGAGAATGCTCGCGCGCTCGCCGCAGGCGATGCTCAGAATGGCGCCGGCGGTTGAGCGCCCGATGCCGGGCAGGGCGGTGAGGCCATCCAGTGTGCGCGGGAACTCGCCATTCAGTTCGTGCACCACGTGTTTGGCCGCCCGGTGCAGATTGCGCGCGCGCGCGTAGTAGCCAAGGCCCGTCCACAGGTGCAGCACGCTGTCCTCCGGCGCGCGGGCCAGCGCCTGCACGGTCGGGTAGGCGGCCATGAAGCGCTGGTAATAGGGGATAACGGTTTTTACCTGGGTCTGCTGCAACATGATCTCGGACACCCACACGCGGTAGGGGGTGGTATCGCGCTGCCACGGTAGGTCGTGACGCCCGTATTGGTCAAACCAGGCGAGTACCCGGCGGGAGAATGTCGTTGCAGAAGCTGTCATGGCTGTGGATCTGTTGTGGCCCGGCAGTGTAAAGGATGGCGGAGCCGGCGGGAATGCCGTCACGCCGTCTGGTTGTCATCGTTGGCGCATTGGGGTGCGCTTGCCGGCGTTTGGGGGCCAGGTTGGCGTGTTGTTTGTGTGCCCGCATGCCAATGAATTCAAACTGGTCTTCCTCTATAATGGCCGCCTTTTCGGGCACAGCCCGAGTAGCGGGAGACCCCCATGGCTGAGCGCAAGGCCACGCTGACGCGAGACACGCTGGAAACGCAGATCACCGTATCGGTGAACCTCGATGGCACCGGCAAGGCGGAGTTCGCCACCGGCGTGCCGTTTCTGGAGCACATGCTGGACCAGGTGGCGCGCCACGGCATGATCGACCTGGGCGTTAACGCCACGGGCGATCTGCACATCGACGATCACCACACGGTGGAAGATATCGGCATCACGCTGGGCCAGGCCTTCGCCAAAGCGGTGGGCGATAAAAAAGGTATTGCCCGCTACGGCCACGCCTATGTGCCGCTGGATGAAGCGCTTTCGCGTGTGGTGGTGGATTTTTCGGGCCGCCCGGGGCTTGAGTTTCACGTGCCTTTCACGCGTGCCAGCGTGGGTGGTTTCGACGTGGACCTGTTCTTCGAATTTTTCCAGGGTTTCGTCAATCACGCCCTGGTCACCCTGCACGTGGACAACCTGCGCGGCGAGAACACCCACCACCAGATCGAAACGGTGTTCAAGGCCTTCGGTCGGGCGCTGCGCATGGCGCTCACGCCGGATCCGCGCATGGCGGGCGTTACGCCCTCTACCAAGGGCGTGCTCTGAAGCCGTGAAGCCGTTATGACTGGTGTTGTCGCCGTTATCGATTACGGCATGGGGAACCTGCACTCCGTGGCGAGCGCGCTCGCGCATGCGGGCGCCGAAAAAGTCGTGGTGACCTGTGACGCGGAGGAAATTCGCCGCGCCGATCGCGTGGTGTTTCCGGGCGTGGGCGCCATCCGCGACTGCATGGCGGAAATCCGCCGCCTGCATTGCGATGAGCTTCTGAAGCAGGCGCTGCTGGATGAGCACGTGCCGGTGCTCGCTATCTGCGTGGGCCTGCAGGCGCTGATGACGCACTCGGAAGAAAACGGCGGCATCGATTGCCTCGACATGATCCCCGGCGAGGTGCGCTACTTCGGCAACCCCCTGGCCGGCGCCGACGGCGAACGCCTGAAAGTGCCGCACATGGGCTGGAACGAGGTCAGCCAGGTGATCGATCACCCACTGTGGGCGGGCATCGCAAACGGTACGCGCTTTTACTTCGTGCACAGTTACTACGTGCAGGCGCAGGATCGCAGCCTGGTGGCCGGCAGCGTGGACTACGGCGTGACCTTTGATGCGGCGCTGGCGCGCGACAACCTGTTCGCGGTGCAGTTCCACCCGGAAAAAAGCGCCGAAGCCGGGCTCAAGCTGCTACACAATTTTCTGAACTGGAACGGCCAATGCTGATAATTCCCGCCATCGACCTGAAAGACGGCCAGTGCGTGCGTCTGCGCCAGGGCCTCATGGACGACAGCACCGTGTTCTCCGACGACCCTGTCGCTATGGCGGCGCGCTGGGTGGAGGCCGGTTGTCGCCGCCTGCACCTGGTGGACTTGAACGGCGCCTTTGCCGGGGAGCCGGTGAACGGCGACGTGGTGACCGCGATCGCGCGCGCCTATCCCACGTTGCCGATACAGATCGGCGGCGGTATTCGTAGCCTGCAAACCATAGAGCACTATGTAAAGGCCGGCGTCAGTTTTGTGATCATCGGAACCAGGGCGGTGAAGGAGCCTGAATTTGTGCAGGAAGCCTGCGCGGCGTTCCCGGGCAAGGTGATTGTGGGCCTGGATGCGAAAGACGGGCTGGTGGCCACGGATGGTTGGGCGGAAGTGTCAACGGTGCAGGCCGCCGACCTCGCCAGGCGCTTCGAAAGCGACGGCGTGGCAGCAATCGTCTACACCGATATCGCCCGCGATGGCATGATGCAGGGCGTCAACGTGCAGGCCACTGTGGCCATGGCGAACGCGTCCAGCATTCCCGTGATCGCTTCCGGCGGCATCACGAATATGGACGATATCCACGCACTCGCCCGCGAGGCGCACCACGGTATCGTGGGCGCCATCACCGGTCGCGCGATTTACGAGGGCACACTGGATGTCGCCGAGGCCCAGCGCGTGTGCGACGGGCTGGCCGCCTGACATGGGCCTCGCCAAACGCATTATTCCCTGTCTGGACGTGGACAACGGTCGCGTGGTGAAGGGCGTGAACTTCGTGGGTATCCGCGATGCGGGCGACCCGGTGGAAATCGCCATGCGCTACAACGAGCAGGGCGCCGATGAAGTGTGCTTCCTGGATATCACCGCGAGCCATGAAGGCCGCGACACCACCGTGCACACCGTTGAACAGATTGCCGAGCATGTATTTATCCCGCTCACCGTGGGCGGCGGAATCCGCTCCATCAACGACATACGCAGCATGCTGAATGCCGGCGCCGACAAAGTGAGCATCAACACCGCGGCCATTCACAACCCCGAGCTGGTGCGCGAATCCGCCGAACGTTTCGGCTCGCAGTGCATCGTGGTAGCCATCGATGCCAAGCGCGTGGACGACGTGAACGGCGCGCCGCGCTGGGAGATTTTCACCCACGGCGGACGCAAGCCCACTGGCATAGACGCGGTCGAATGGGCGCGCAAGATGGCTGACCTGGGCGCGGGCGAAATACTGCTCACCAGCATGGATCGCGACGGCACCAAAAACGGCTTTGAACTCGGGGTGACGCGTGCGATTACCGACGCGGTGGAGATTCCGGTGATCGCTTCGGGCGGCGTCGGCAATCTGGATCACCTGGTGGAGGGCATTACGCTGGGTGGTGCGGACGCGGTGCTGGCCGCCAGTATTTTTCACTTCGCCGAGTACACCGTGCCGCAGGCAAAAGCCTACATGGCGAGCCACGGTATAGAGGTGCGTCTTTAGCCTGCCGCCGCGCGCGCTGCGGCTTTCACCTTTTCCACGGTTTCCGCACAGGCGCTGACGGCGCTCGCGGGGCTTGCCACCTCAGACACGAACGCCAGGTCGATGCCGGCCTGCGTGAGTAAGGGCAGCGCGGCTCGCAGGTACTCCAGCGTCTCCGGGTACGGGTGGCCGATGGCCACCGCGAAGCCGGTTTCATGCAGGAGCGCGAGTACATCGCGAAAGCGCGCATCTATGGCCTCCAGCGAGCGTTCGTTGTCGAGAAATACCTGTCGCGAGAGATGCGGCACGCGGAACTCCGCCGCCACCGTGGCCGCCACTGTTTCATCCGAGGTGCGCGAATCCACGAAATACAGATCGCGCGCGCGCAATTCCTGCATCAGCCAGGCCATCTGGGGTCGCTGCCGCGTGAGTTCGGAGCCCATGTGGTTGTTCAGGCCGCGCGCCTGCGGTAGCGAGTCCAGCGCGTCGCGCAGTGCGGTGAGAAACGCCTCATGCGACAGTTCGCCGGTGAGCGCACCCCGGCCCAGTGGCAGGTTCTCCACTGCGCTCATCGGCGCGTGCACCATCACTTCCTTGCCCGCGTCGTCAGCCGCTTGCGCCAGTTGCTGCGCGTAGGGCGTGAACGGTATCACCGCGTAGGTGAGCTTGCCCGGCAGGCGCACTGCAGCACGGCCGCGTGAGAGATTGTTACCGACATCATCAATGATGATAACCAGCGTGTCGCGATCCCGTTCGGGCAGCGGGTTGGCGCAGTGGCGGGTGAAAGCCTCGTCGTCGGCACTGGCCCCGAGAGTGAAAAGCACCGCCGCAACAGTGGCAAGCCACCCGACCATCGGCCGGGCTGCCAGACGCCGGGTGTCAGGATTCCTTCCCGACCCCGGCTTTCGCGTTGTGCTCACGCATGCCCAGTACGTTGAGGCCCTTGAGCAGCGTGAGGGCTTCGTACAGCTGGTTGTCAGAGGAGAAGAGCTTGCTCGTCACAGGTTTCTTTCGGCCCTCGCCATTGCCATTGGCGTTGTCCAGATGGCGTGTAAGGTCTGCCTCCTTGATCTGCGGCCTGCCCTCAAACGCGGTAACGGTAGCGCGCTCCACCAGGATATCCGGGTTGATGCCCGCGGCCTGTATGGAGCGGCCATTGGGCGTGAAATACAGGGCGGTGGTGAGTTTCACCGCGCGCGTTTCCGAAATCGGCAGGATTGTCTGCACCGACCCCTTGCCAAAGCTGGGCGTGCCCATCACCACGGCGCGGCCATGATCCTGCAGTGCGCCCGCGACGATTTCCGAGGCGCTGGCGGAGCCGCTGTTGATCAGTACGATCAGCGGCACGCCGTCGCTGGCATCGCCCGGGTCGGCGTCGTAGCGCATATCGGAATTCTCAACGCGGCCCTCGGTATACACCACGTTGCCGCCGTCCATGAACAGGCTGGCCACATCCACCGAGGCACGCAGAATGCCGCCCGGGTTATTGCGCAGATCCAGCACAAGTCCTTTCAGCGGTTGCTCAGCCATGAGGACTGCCAGGGCCTTGCCGACGTCGTCCCCCGTGCTGTTCTGAAACTGCGCAACGCGGATATAGCCGTAGCCCGGCTCCAGCCAGCGTTGGCGCACGCTGGCGAGTTTGATCACATCGCGCACCAGCGTCACTTCAAAGGGCTGGCTCTCGCCCGGGCGGCCGATGGTGAGCGTGATGGTGCTGCCCTTGGGGCCGCGCATCTTGCCTACCGCTTCGCTGAGGCCCATGCCTTTTACGGTCTGCTTGCCGAGCTTGAGGATCACATCGCCGCTCTGCAGGCCGGCCTCCGCAGCGGGCGAGCCGTCGATGGGCGACACGATGGTGACGTAGCCGTCTTCCATGCCCACCTCCAGCCCGAGGCCGGAAAACTCCCCGCTGGTGCTCGTGCGCAGGCTGCGGAAGGCGTCGTCGGTCAGGTAGGCGGAGTGCGGGTCCAGGCTCATGAGCATGCCCTGGATGGCGTACTCCAGGAGTTTGCTGTCGTCGATCTCTTCCACGTAGCCGATGCGAATCTGGTGAAACACATCGGCGAAGGTGCGCAGTTCGTCCAGCGGCAGTGCGCCGGTCTCTTCCACAGCGCCCTGCGCCGGTGCAGCGCCTAGCACTATAGCCGTCGCACAGACAGCCAACCCGCGCGGGAGCAAAGAAAGGAAACGCATAATCACTGCCGCAGCCGGCGCCTCTTGATCGTGACAGGGCAGTTTACCCTATTCGCCACCGGCAGTGCCAAGCGCTAGCCGGTGCACCAGGCGGCCGGGTCTACCGGTTTGCCGTTGTGACGAACCTCGAAGTACAGCAGGAAACTCTCCTGCCCGCCCGTGTTGCCCACCGTGCTGACGGCGGTGCCCGCGGTGACCCACTCGCCCACGTCCTTCAGCAGCGTTTGGTTGTGTGCGTACAGGCTCATGTAGCCCTCGCCGTGATCGATGATCAGCAGCAGGCCGGACCCTCGCAGCCAGTCGGCGTACACCACGCGACCGTGGTGTATGGCACGCACCGTGGCGCCTTCCTTCGCCGGTATGGTCACGCCCTGCCAGCGCATCTTGCCCTCGTTGCGCGGGCGTCCAAAACGATTGCTGGGCGGCCCGGCGAGCGGCCACGGCATCTTGCCGCGCGCCTTGCTGAAGGGCTGGTAGTTTTCAGGCACGCTGAGATTCACCACCGCTTCCTCGATGGCCCTGAGCAGTTTTTCCAGCTTCTGCCGGTCGGCTTCTTTTTCCTTCAGGCGCTCGGCGTTGTCGTCGATACTGGCGCTCAAGTCCCGCACCGCGATCTCCCGCTCGCCCTGCGCGCTGATCAGCGCCTGCTGCTGGTCCTTCAGCTCTTCCTCACGCTTCGCGAGTAGCGCGGTGGAGGCATCGGTCTGCTGCTGCACGTCCGCCAGCTCGGCCAGCGTTTTCCGGGAGGCGTCCAGGAGCTCGCTGCGGGCCGCGAACAGGTAGCGATAATAGGCCATGATGCGCGCCAGCGTGTGGGGATCCTCCTGGTTCAGCAGCAGTTTCAATTGACTCTGGCCGCCCATCTGCCAGGCACTCTTGAGTTCCTGCGCGATGCGCGCCTGCTGAGTGTCGCGCGCTATCTCGAGCTCGCCCTGCCGGGATGCGAGCGCCGCGATCTCTTTTTCGTTGGCGGCGATGCTGGCGCGGGTTTCGCTGGCCTCGCGCTGCAGTTTGCCGAGTTCCACCTCGGCCGTTCTCAGCTGTTGCTGCAGGGTGTTGCGGCGCGTGCTGGCCACCGATATTTCCTGGTTGATGCGCTGAATGTCTTTTTCCAGCGTACCGAGTCGCGCGCGCGCTTTTTCTTCTTCAGATTGCGCGGCGGAGCCGTCAGGCAGGCACAGTAGCAGGGCGAGCACCAGGCACGCGATGGTGCGTAACCCGGGAGACCTGTTCGGCATCGCAGGCGTGCTCGCCATCGCAGCGCGTCTCAGGCGGGCTTGGTCAGCAGGTTGCTGCCCGTCATCTCGCCGGGCTGCGGCAGCCCCATGAGGCCCAGCAGGGTGGGCGCGACATCCGCGAGAATGCCGCCTCTGGCATCCAGCTCGAGCTGCTTCGGGCCAACGTACACCAGCGGCACCAGCTCTGTCGTGTGCTGTGTGTGATGCTGGCCGGAGTCGTAGTCCAGCATTTGCTCACAATTGCCGTGGTCCGCGGTGATAAGTGCCTGCCCGCCCACTTCCCGCAGGGCTTCGATCACGCGTCCGAGGCTTTCATCCAGCGCCTCCACCGCTTTTACCGCGGCGGCGTAAACCCCGGTATGGCCCACCATGTCGCCGTTGGCATAGTTGCACACGATGAAGTCGTATTTGCCGGACCTGATGGCGGCCACCAGCTTGTCGGTGACTTCGCCGGCGCTCATTTCGGGCTTGAGATCGTAGGTCGCAACGTTCGGCGAGGCCACCAGTTCGCGGTCTTCGCCGGGAAACAGCGCTTCCCGGCCACCGCTGAAAAAGAAGGTCACGTGCGCGTATTTCTCGGTTTCGGCAATACGCAACTGCGTCATGCCGCGCTGTGAGAGATAATCTCCCAGCACGTTGTCGAGGCTTTCGGGGCCGAACGCGCAGGTGGCCGGAATGTCGGCGGCGTACTCCGTGGTCATGACGAAATCGGCGAGTTTTGGCACGACCCTGCGCTCGAACCCGGCGAAGTCGGGCTCCACGAAGGCGCGCGTGAGCTGGCGCGCGCGATCAGAGCGAAAGTTCATGAACAGCACCGTGTCATTGTCTCCCACGGTTATGGTGTCTTCACCCTCTGCGCGGATGACGGTGGGTAAGACAAACTCATCGCTCTCGTCGCGTTCGTAGGCCGCGCGCAGCCCGGAATCGGCATCCACCGCGGTGTGGGGTGCCTGCGCTTCGGTGAGCAGGCGGTAGGCGGTTTCTATACGGTCCCAGCGGTTATCGCGGTCCATGGCGTAGTAGCGGCCGCACAGGCTGGCGGTGCGGCCGCAACCCAGCTCGGCGAACAGTGCATCGGCGCGTGCCAGCGATGGCCCGGCGCTGCGCGGCAGGGTGTCGCGCCCATCCAGGAACGCATGCAGGTAAACGCGGGCGCCACGGCTTGCTGCGAGGCGGATTGCCGCGAAGATATGGTCTTCATGGCTGTGCACGCCGCCGGTGGAAAGCAGGCCGAACACGTGCACCACGCCGCCCGCCTCTCGCGCCTGGTCGATGGCATGGGTATAGGCCGGGTTGGTGTTGAAGCTGCCGTCGGCGATGGCCTTGTCGATGCGAGAGATGTTCTGGTAGATCACGCGCCCGGCGCCGAGGCTCATATGGCCCACTTCGGAGTTGCCCATCTGGCCGCCGGGCAGCCCGACGTCGGTGCCCGAGGCTGAAATCAGCGTATGCGGCGCCTCCTGCCAGAGTGCGTCCCACACCGGGGTATGCGCACCCGCGATGGCGTTGTCGCGGGTCTCCTCGCGGTAGCCCCAGCCATCCAGGATAATCAGTAGCGTCGGCGTGCGTGTTGTCTCGCTCATAAACTGTCCAAAGCACTCGTAGCGGGGAATTTTCAGAGCGCGCAATTCTAACCCTTATGGGTGGGGTGCGCATCCGCTGCAGGCTGACGCTGTGGCCTGAATCACTGTTTGCAGGCGCCGCCTCGCAGCCAGTGTCCACGGTCTCCCTGGCGGGAGGTGCGTGGACCGGGGTGTTGCGGGACAGCGAGGGGCTGTGAGTGGCGCTGTGACGAGGCTTTTGCCGGGGGGCGCCGGGTTTACAGTTTGGTCCACTGCGCGGGCTCGTCGAACCGCTCCCGCGGGATGCTGATCTCGCTCCAGCTTGTCACCTCGGTGGAAATCCTGAACAGCGTTACGCGGGGCGAGACGCTTTCCGCCTGCGGAGGAGGAGTCTCTTTACTCTTTCTGAACATCCCGGTGAGGCCGCCGATGAGCTCGCTGGTGGCTGCGCTTACCGCTGCGCCGCCGATCGAACCGGCAACGCTGTCGCCCAGCGATTCAGCCGCCGCAGTACCTATCGCGCTGCCTGCCTCGCTGCCGCTGCGTTGCAGCGCCGCGTTGTACGCCGCGGTGGAGGCGTCCGTCCACAGTTCATCCATGGCGATCGAGGTGCCGCCGGCGGTTTTGCACTGCTCGCCGCCGATCTCCATCTGCAGGGTGCTGCGCAGGGGGTAGCCGCGCATCTCCTCCAGTTCACCGGCGATTTCCTCCCAGTTGCTGGCGAACATGCCGAGCAGGCCGGCGGCCGGGCCTTCTATCGCCGGAATCGCCTCACTGATGCCCAGTGCGTTCGCCCACGCGGCGCGGAAATTGTTGGCCTCTTTCTCGCCGGGCACATCGCTGGCGAGCCAGCTCTCCATAACCCAGGTCATCTCGCAGGTGTTGCCGGTCTTCGGGTCGCGACAGGACTGGTGCATGCGCACGATGTTCTTGCTGGCCTTTATCCCGGCGATTTTCTCCTTGCCGCGCGGCCGTTCAAATTCGATTTCGCTGTCACTCCACTGACAGGATTCGGCAGACACCGGCAGGTTTTGTCCGCTGCCCTGTTGCGACTGCATTGCCTGCATGGCCTGCTGACGCTGTGCGCGCAGGTCTTGCATGCTCAACTCGGTATAGCGGCGCTCATCCGGCTCCAGGTTCCACAGCAGGTTCTTGTCGAGACGCACGATGGCCGCGCTTTTCCCGCTGCCGGCGAAAGCCCGCGCCAGCCGGGAATTGAGCTGGATATCGTTTTCGATGCGCGCCTTGTCGCCCGCGATCTGCGTGAGCACCGTGCCCTGCGACGCGAACAGCGCCATGCCGCCCGATGCCTCCACGGTGATGCGCTGGGCGTAGCTGATGTCGGCACGGGCCTGCCAGCCCGCCAACAGCGACAGAACCACGAAAATACGGATGCAATGACGCATGGATGACCTCCGAAAGCATGTTTGCGGCCCTGGCGGGCAGGTTGTAATGGCGAATAGCGCGCGACGGAAAGCATAGCAGCTTTATCGAGATTGCAACCCCTCCAGATGCGGGGTGCAGGGTCACGGGCAGGAGCCCGAAGCAGGGCCCTGATTGCCCGCGGGCAACGCCCTGCGCGCACTGGTTGAGCCCAGGCAGACCCTGTATACTGCCGCCCTTTCAGCCGCAGTATCGGCCCGGGCGGGGTTCACCGCAGCGCTGCTCTCTGGCTAATCCAACCCCTGCAGACAGGTAAGCACAAGCGATAGCATGGCTCTGTTTTTCGAATTTCTGACGCAACAGTGGATGCTGGTGGCCGCGCTTCTGGTGGTGATCGTCATGCTGCTCACACACGAGACGCGCAAGGGCGGCCCGTCACTGAGTCCGCAGCAGGCCGTCTCCCTGGTCAACCAAGAGGGTGGTGTTTTTCTCGATTTGCGCGACGCCTCGGAGTACAAGCAGGGGCATGTGTCCGGCGCCATCAACATTCCTGCGGCGAAACTGCCGGATCGCATGACGGAGTTGGAGAAGCACAAGGGCAAGCCGATTGTGCTGGTGTGCAAGATGGGCCAGCATTCCGGCGCTGCCGGTAAACAGCTTAAAGCCGCTGGTTACGAGCAGGTGTATAAAATGGCCGGCGGCATGTTGGAGTGGGGCAACCTGCAGTTGCCCACCGTGAATCGATGAGCGCCCCCGTCACCCTGTATACCACGCGCTACTGTCCCTACTGCGTGCGTGCCAAGCAACTGCTGGATGCCAAGGGCGTGAGTTATCGGGAGATCGGCGTGGATGCCGAGCCGCAGCGACGCCGTGAAATGATGGAGCGCAGTGGCCAGCGCACTGTGCCGCAAATATGGATCGGCGAGCGGCACGTGGGCGGCTGCGACGATCTGTACGATCTGGAGCGCAGGGGGCAGTTGGATGCCCTTCTGGCATAAGCTTCCCATTCATAGATTGAAGACCCTATCGGAGGACGGCTAAATGGCCGAAGAACAAGCAGGAAATCAGCAGCCGCAACCGCAGTTTGCCGTGCAGCGCATTTACACCAAGGATCTCTCTTTTGAATCGCCCATGACACCCGGGGTGTTCCGTGAGCAGTGGCAGCCCCAGGTCAACGTGGAGCTGAACACGCGCAGCGACAAGGTCGATGAAGAAGGCAACTTCGAGGTGGTGCTGGTGATCACCATTACCGCGAAGGTGCAGGAGAAAACCGCGTTCCTGTGTGAAGTGCACCAGGCCGGCGTGTTTCTGCTCAAGGGCTTTGCCGGGGACGATCTGCGCCGGATTCTGGGTACCGCGGCGCCCAATATCCTGTTCCCCTATGCGCGCGAGACGATCGACAACCTGGTGGTGAAGGGCGGCTTCCCCGCCGTGATGCTGGCGCCGGTCAATTTTGACGCGCTGTTCCAGCAGGCTCAGCAGCAGGCCAAACAACAGGGCGGCGCCGCGGCTGCCGACGGCGAGCCGGCCACGCATTAAGCCCCGGCAGGCGGGCGTTCAGGCCAGGCCCGGAAAGCCCAGTTGCCTGAGGCCCTCGTAGGTGATCAGCGCCGCGGCATTACTCAGGTTGAGGCTGCGGCTGTCGGGCATCATCGGGATGCGAATGCGCTGGCCCGGTGGCAGCGCCTGTAACACGTCCTCGGGCAGGCCGCGGGTTTCCGGCCCGAACAGCAGGGCGTCGCCCTGACGGTATGCAATGCTGTGGTAGGACGTGCTGCCGCGGGTGGTTGCGCCGAGCAGTCGTGGATGGTCCTCGCTCGCCAGAAAAGCCTCCAGACTGCGGTGCACGCGGACCGCGGCGAATTCCCGATAGTCCAGCCCGGCCCGGCGCATCCGCTTGTCATCCAGGCTGAAGCCGAGCGGCTCAATCAGGTGCAGCGAGCAGCCGGTATTGGCGCACAGGCGGATGATATTGCCCGTATTGGGTGGAATCTCCGGCTGGTACAGTACGATGCGAAACACGCAGGCAGCGGCCGCGTCGCTACAGTTCCAGGTCTTTCATTTTGCGCGTGAGCGTATTGCGGCCCCAGCCCAGCAACTCGGCGGCATCGCGTTTGCGTCCATGCGTATGCTTCAGCGCCACCTCGATCATCACCTTCTCAAAGGCGGGCACCGCCTCCTGCAGGATACGCTGTCTGCCCAGCACGAGTTCGTTGTGCGCCCAGTTGTACAGCATGTCGCGCCAGTCGGTCTGTTCCTGTTCGCTATGACTGATGCTGCCGGTGCCCAGTTCGGGCGGCAGGTCGGACAGGTGCACTTCGCGCCCCGAGGCCATCACGGTAATCCAGCGGCAACAGTTTTGTAGCTGGCGCACGTTACCGGGCCATTCCAGATGGGTGAGGAAAGTTTCGGTTTCCGGCAGCAGCACCTTGGTTTCGCCGCCGAGTTCCTGCGCCGCCTGCTGGAAAAAATACTGCATCAGGCGCGGGATATCCTCCCGGCGCTGGGCCAGCTTCGGGATATGAATGCGAATCACGTTGAGGCGGTGAAACAGGTCCTCGCGAAAATTGCCGCGTTGCACCAGGCCCTCCAGGTTCTGGTGGGTCGCGGCGATGATACGCACATCCACCTTCACCGGTACGGCCCCGCCCACCCGGTAGAACTCTCCGTCGGCCAGTACGCGCAGCAGGCGGGTTTGCGTGTCCGGCGGCATGTCGCCGATCTCATCCAGGAACAATGTGCCGCCATCGGCCTGTTCGAAGCGGCCCTCGCGCCGGCTGTTGGCGCCGGTGAATGCGCCTTTCTCATGCCCGAACAGCTCCGACTCCATCAGGTCTTTGGGTATCGCCGCCATGTTCAGGGCGATGAAGGGCTGGCTGGCGCGCGGGCTGTGGCGGTGCAGGGCCCTGGCGACCAGCTCTTTGCCGGTGCCGGATTCGCCGTTGATCAGCACCGTGATGTTGCTGTGCGCGAGGCGACCGATGGCGCGGAACACCTCCTGCATTGCAGGCGCCTCGCCGATAATTTCGGTTTGTGGCAGCACGTCGGCCTCGGCGGACGCGCCGCGTTTTTCGCGCGAATGCGCAATGGCTCGGCGCGTGATGGCCACCACTTCGTCAAGGTCGAAGGGCTTGGGCAGGTATTCGAATGCGCCCTGCTGGTATGAGGCGACGGCGCTGTCGAGATCCGAATGCGCGGTGGTGATGATCACCGGTAATTCGGGGTACTGCTCACCGATGCGCGCCAGCAGCGCAAGCCCGTCGGTGCCCGGCATCCGGATGTCGCTGATGATGACATCGGGTTGTTCGCGCGCGATGGTGTTGAGTAGTTCATCGGCGTCGGCAAAGCTCTCGTTGGCGATGCCGGCCTGACTCAGGGCGCGTTCCAGCACCCAGCGGATAGAGCTGTCGTCGTCTGCTACCCAGACTTTAGCCTCTCTCTGCATGTTCGGATTCCATTGGCAGGTAAATTGAAAACGTGGTTTCACCCGGGCTGCTGTCGCAGTTGATGACACCGCCGTGGCGGTTGACGATGGATTGCGCGATGGACAGCCCCAGGCCCGTGCCGTCGGCGCGGCCCGTGACCATGGGCGCGAAGATCACCGGCAGTATGTGCTCCGCGATACCCGGTCCGTTGTCGATGATATCCACGCGGCAGACCAGGCGATGGCGACGGTTGCCCATGGTGAACTGGCGGCGCGGTCGGGTGCGCAGCGTGAGCACGCACTGGTCAGGGTCTTCTGCCGCCTGCAGGGCATTGCGCATGATGTTCAGCACGGCCTGCACCAGCTGGCTCTTGTCGCCGGAGAGTTCCGGGAGGCTTGGGTCGTAGTCGCGCTCTATCCTGGCACGGTTGCCGGATTCCACCGCGATCAGCTTGCTCACGTCTTCCAGCACTTCGTGAATATTCAGCGGCGCCCGCTCCGGTTGCCGGTTCGGCCCCAGCAGCCTGTCCACCAGATCGCGCAGGCGGTCGGCCTCGCGGATGATGATGTCGGTATACTCGGCCAGCCGTTCGTCGGGCAGCTCGCGGGCGAGGAGTTGTGCCGCGCCGCGTACTCCGCCCAGGGGGTTCTTGATCTCATGCGCGAGGCCGCGAACCGCCGCCTGCGTGGTTTCGTGTGAGTGCATGAGGCTTTCCTCGCGGGTGATCCGTAACAGGCGGTCGACCGGCAGCAACTCGACGATCAGGCAGAAATCGCCGTCGTGTTCGTTCACCGGCGTCATGATGGCGTCCACGTGAATCTCCTGCCCCGAGTGCAGCACCAGCGGCATGCTGCGGCTGGCATGCGGACTGTTGCTGGCCAGCGCCTGCTCCAGCGTGTCCAGCCACTCACCGGCCTGCAGCACGAGGCAGCCGGCGTTCTGGCCAATGCAGCGCGTGTCGGAAGTTTCCAGCATGGCCTGACCGGCGGCGTTCAGGGCGGTGACCCGCAATTTGTCGTCTAGCGCGATGATGCCGGTGCTGAGATTGTCCAGAATGATCTGGTCCTTCTTCATGATGCGTCCCAGGTTGTGTCCCCCGGCCTGCTTCGCCTGTTGGCAGGCGCAGACGGCAAGCGCCTGCGGGGGCCACTACACGTAGCAAAAATGAGGCCATCGGAGCGTTGTCGGGATGAAATACTCCCTTTTGCGTGAATTCAGTGCATTCAAAGTAAGTGAGTGCTCACGCCAAGGGTTTGCGCAGGCGTTTATTGGCATGTCACGCCCGCCAGAGCGTTGTGATCGGGTAGTGGCAGCGCCCTTGTGCACTATTATGGTGCGTTCAGGGCGAAGTGTCCAGCGGGGTCAGCCGCCGGGCGCGGGGGCGCGTATCCGCACAGGTCGCATGACGTAGACGGTGACAGGCTCGGAGGTGGCGAGGGCCTTGCCGGATTTATCCACCACGCTAACCGCCAGTTTATGCTCGCCGCGAAACACATTGGTGAGCTGCCAGGCGCCGTCCTGGCGTGGATCGCCATGGGGGCCGCCGTCCATGAGCAGTTGCAGACGCTGCCCGGCACCCAGCGCGGGTGTTACCGCGGCACTCACGGAGAAGTTTCCCGGCCCCATCGGTATGGTCGTTTCGTTTGCGGGGGCGGTGATCCTCACGGTCCAGCTGGCCTTGCTGGGGTCGGTGGGCTCGGGCGTCGCCGCTTCTGCGGGGCGCAGGGCGGTGGGTGGTGGCGGCGCTGTGTTGGTGCGCCGCACATCCACCCGTTCGCTCTGGCTGTCGGGGTTGGCCGGCGGTGCATCGGTGAATATCACATTACCGTCTGCATCCACGGTGCGATAGATGGAACTGTCGGCTATCCCGAGCAGCGGCGTCAGCAGGGACAGGACAAGACAGGCTGATCGGCCCCCGGAGCACCATCGAACAAACACCTTGCGCAGCATCAGCCTCTCTCCCGGGGGTTCGTAAAGCCTATACCGTAGCAGAAAACGGACAGCGGAGTGAACGCGTCCGCACGCGTGGGCCGAAGGCGGCTGAGCAGCGGGCACGGCCTTGCAGCGGAGGCCTGCATGCGGTGAGATGCGGCCCGCGCTGGTATTAAATGGCAAAAAAAGGCCCGCAGTTGCGGGCCTTGAAGTGCAGTTGCGATCTGATCTACACGGAGTAGTACATATCGAACTCGACCGGATGCGTGGTCATGTCGAGGCGTTGCACGTCCTGCTGCTTGAGTTCGATGTACGCGTCGATCATGTCGTCCGAGAAGACCCCACCCTCGGTGAGGAACGCGCGGTCGGCGTCGAGCGCTTCGAGTGCCATGGTGAGGCTGGAAGCAACCGTCGGAATCGCCTTGCCTTCTTCGGGCGGCAGGTCGTACAGATCCTTGTCGGCAGGGTCGCCGGGGTGGATCTTGTTCTTGATGCCGTCGAGGCCCGCCATCAGCATGGCAGCGAAAGACAGGTAGGGATTCGCCGAGGGATCCGGGAAGCGAACTTCCACGCGCTTGCCCTTCGGGCTTGGCTCGTAGGGAATACGAATGGACGCCGAACGGTTGCGCGCCGAGTAGGCGAGCATCACCGGCGCTTCGAAGCCGGGTACCAGACGCTTGTAGCTGTTGGTAGAGGCGTTGGTGAAGGCGTTCAGTGCCCGTGCGTGCTTGATAATGCCACCGATGTAGTACAGGGCGGTTTCGGACAGGCCGCTATAACCGTCACCCGCGAAGATATTCTCGCCACCCTTGGAGATGGACTGGTGCACGTGCATCCCCGAACCATTGTCGCCAACGAGCGGCTTGGGCATGAACGTGGCGGTTTTGCCGTAGGCATGCGCCACGTTGTGCACGCAGTACTTGAGAATCTGCACTTCGTCGGCTTTCTTGATCAGCGTGCTGAACTTTACGCCGATTTCGCACTGGCCGGCGGTGCCGACTTCGTGGTGATGCACCTCGATGGCGAGGCCCATCTGCTCCATGGTGTTACACATGGCGGCGCGCACATCGTGCAGGCTATCAACCGGGGGTACCGGGAAATAGCCGCCTTTCACGCGCGGACGGTGGCCGGTGTTGCCTTCGTCGAACATGCGGTTGGACGACCATGCGGCCTCGTCGGAAGAAATGGTGTAGCCGGCGCCGCTGATATCGGCGTGCCACTTGATATCGTCGAACACGAAGAACTCGGGCTCCGGGCCGAAGAAGGCAGTATCGCCGATGCCGGTGGACTTCAGGTACTCTTCGGCGCGCAGTGCCACCGAGCGCGGGTCGCGGTCGTAACCCTGCATGGTGGAAGGCTCAACGATGTCACAGCGCACGATAACGGTGGGCTCGTCGGTGAACGGGTCGAGCACGGCGGTGCTGTCGTCCGGCATCAGGATCATGTCGGATTCGTTGATGCCCTTCCAGCCGGAAATGGATGAACCGTCGAACATCTTGCCGTCTTCGAAGAAGCTGTCTTTCTTCACTTCGCTGATCGGGATGGTAACGTGCTGTTCCTTGCCTCGCGTATCGGTGAAGCGCAGGTCAACCCAGCGCGCTTCGCTGTCCTTGATGAGGTCCAGGGTTTTCTTTGACATCGTGTGTCCTCCGTAGGTAAAAATCAGCCAGCCACGCTGGCCCGCGTTGTCGCTCTCTGGCACCGGATAAGGCGGGCTGCCCGAACGTTTGAACCAGTCTCGCTAAACTGCGTGATGGAAAGCAAAAGCTGTGCCAAAAGGGTGCTAGCGATAACTCGCTGAAAAGCCTGAACTTTATGCAACAGTTTGTGCGGAATTCGTGCGGCCAGCACCCAAATGGTGCGTTGTCGCACCAAATAAGTGCATAAGAGGTGTCGTGGTCGTCCACACCGGCCTGCACGCCTTCGGGACGACGCCAGCAAACGCGCCGCCCTCATCAAGCGTTGGGGTTTATCGCGTTAACGCGGCGGCTTGTCAAGCATTCCCCCTGAAGGCACCCGCGCGGAGTGGCCATAATCACATTAGCGATATGGGGTGTTTCTCGTTGGCTTGGAGTACAATCCGCGCCGTTTTACGCCCCGGCCCCTCAGCAAACGTAGAGTACTCCCTTGATAGACAAACTTCGCAACATCGCCATCATCGCGCACGTCGACCATGGCAAGACCACCCTCGTCGACTGCCTGTTGCAGCAGTCGGGTACGCTCGACCGTCGCTCTGAAGGCGCCGAGCGCATCATGGACTCCAACGACCAGGAGCGCGAGCGCGGCATCACCATTCTTGCCAAGAACACGGCGATTCGATGGAACGGGTATCGTATCAATATCGTCGATACGCCAGGCCACGCCGACTTTGGCGGCGAGGTCGAGCGCGTGCTGTCCATGGTGGATTCAGTGCTGCTGCTGGTAGACGCGGTGGACGGCCCCATGCCGCAAACGCGCTTCGTTACCTCCAAGGCGTTTGAGCGCGGGCTGAACCCGATCGTGGTGATCAACAAGATCGACCGCCCGGGCGCGCGGCCCGATTGGGTGGTCGACCAGGTGTTCGACCTGTTCGACCGCCTGGGCGCTACCGAGCAGCAGCTTGATTTTCCCATCGTCTACACCTCGGCCATAGAGGGGATTGCCGGGCTCGATCACGCCGCGATGGGCGACGACATGCAGGCGCTGTTTGACACCGTGGTCACCCATGTGCCGGCGCCCGCGGTGAATGCCGACGGTCCGTTGCAGATGCAGATCTCGGCGCTGGATTATTCCAGCTACGTGGGCGTTATCGGCGTGGGGCGTATCACGCGCGGTCGCCTTGAGCCGAATACGCCGGTGGTGGTGGTCTCCAGCGAGGGCGACAAGCGCAAGGGCCGCGTGCTGCAGGTGATGGGCTATATGGGCCTTGAGCGGGTTGAGGTAACCGACTCCGAGGCGGGCGACATCGTCTGCGTGACCGGCATCGAGGGCCTGAATATTTCCGATACGCTGTGCGACCCCGAGGCACCGGAGGCGCTGCCGCCGCTGTCGGTCGACGAACCCACGGTGAGCATGACCTTCCAGGTGAACGATTCGCCGTTCGCGGGCAAGGAAGGCAAGTACGTGACGTCGCGCAATATCAAGGAGCGTCTCGAGCGCGAGCTGATACACAACGTGGCATTGCGGGTCGAGCCCGGCGACAGCCCAGACCGGTTTCGCGTGTCCGGGCGTGGTGAGCTGCATCTTTCGGTGTTGATCGAAAGCATGCGGCGCGAAGGTTTCGAGCTGGGTGTCTCCCGGCCCGAAGTGATTCGCAAGGAGGTGGATGGTGAAATCCACGAACCCTACGAGCAACTCGTGGTGGACTGCGAGGATCAGCATCAGGGCTCGGTGATGGAGGAACTCGGTCGGCGGCGCGGCGAGCTGGAAAACATGGTGCCCGACGGTAAGGGTCGCGTGCGCCTCGAGTTCATTATTCCCGCGCGCGGCCTGATCGGCTTCCGCTCGCAGTTCCTGACCATGACCTCCGGCTCCGGTATTCTCACCCACGTGTTCGATCACTACGGGCCGGTGAAGAACCAGGAAATCATCCACCGCAGCAACGGCGTACTGGTGTCCATGGTAAACGGCAAGACCCTGGCCTACGCGCTCTACAACCTGCAGGATCGCGGGCGCCTGTTCATCGGCCCCAACAAGGACGTGTACGAGGGCCAGATCGTGGGCCTGCACAGCCGTGGCAACGACCTGCCGGTAAACCCCACCAAGGCCAAACAGCTCACTAACGTGCGTGCCGCGGGCACCGATGAAGCGCTGACGCTCACGCCGCACGTGAAACACTCGCTGGAGCAGGCGCTGGAGTTCATCGAAGACGATGAACTGGTGGAGGTGACGCCGCAGAGTATCCGTCTGCGCAAGAAGCTCCTGCGCGAACACGAGCGCAAGCGCGCCTCGCGCGGCTGAGGTGTCGTCAGTGCGCGCCCTGATCCAGCGTGTGTCCAGCGCCAGCGTGTCGGTAGATGGGCAACGCATCGGCGCGATACAGCAGGGCTTGCTGGTGCTGCTGGGGCTTGATCGGGACGACACCGCGGCAAGCGGTTTGCGCTTGCTCGAGCGGATTCTGGCCTACCGCGTGTTCAGTGACGAGGCGGGCCGCATGAATCGCAGCGTTACCGACATTGGCGGCGGCGTGCTGCTGGTGTCACAGTTCACGCTGTCGGCCGATACGCGCAAGGGGCTGCGACCGAGTTTTTCATCGGCAATGCCGCCGGCAGAAGCCGAGGCGCTCTACGGCGTTTTGCTGGACGGGCTGCGCGAGCGACATCCGCAGGCGGCGGCGGGAAAGTTCGGTGCCGATATGCAGGTGAGCCTGGTGAACGATGGGCCGGTTACGTTTCTGCTGGAGGGATAACCCCGGCGCCCGCCGCGTAACGCATCTTGCGGTGCGGCATGTCGTCCTCCAGGTACTCTGCTCCCTCGGCAACAAACCCCAGTGACTGGTAGAACGCCTGCAGCTGCGCCTGCGCACTGATGCAGATGTCGCTTTCCGGCCAGCGCTGCAGATTGAATGCCATGCCGCGCGCAACCACTTCCCGCCCCAGCTCGCGTCCGCGCCGGCGGGGCTCCACCACCACGCGCCCGAGTGCGCTTTCCTCGTAACTGACGCCGGGCGACAGGCAGCGCAGGTAGGCAACCAGTTCGCCGTCCTCGCAGCACAGCAGGTGCCACGCGGCCTGATCCTTGTTGTCCAGGTCGGGATAGACGCAGTTCTGCTCGATCACGAACACCTGCTGTCGCAGGCGCAGCACCGCGTAGAGCGCATCGCGGCTGAGCTCGTCAAAGGCGAGTGTGCTCCACTGCAATGCCATGGCGGGCCTCCAGAATAATCGGGCCCGGCGTTCTCCGCCGGGTTTTTAGTTGTTACTATAGGCCGATTCGCGCCCGCGGCAAAAGCCTCCACTGTCGCATGCCCCGGAGCCTGCCCTGGCGGGCGGCGATGCCTGATCCGGGTGCCTTCTTTGGCGCGACAACGCAAGGTTCCGCAACGGTCTATAGCGATGCTGAAACGGAGTGGCAAGAATGCTGGCCAACACTGACGAGGTTGATTTCGCAACGCTGGGAGAGCAGTTCCGGGGGCTGGTTGCTGCCCTGGTGCAGAGCGTGGGCATGCCGGCCATCGCCCTGGAGGTTGAGCCTTCGCCCGGCGGCAATTTTCGTGGTTTCGACGAGAAGCAGTTCTACGTCGTGCGCAGCGGATTGGTCACGGCGCGTTACCAGGGCAAAACCATTTACACCCTGGAGGAAGGCGACATCCTGCTTCCCGACATTACCGGCATCGGTGATCAGCAGATCGCGGTGTACTACCACAGCGAATCCGGCGCTCGCGTGGACGCCTATCCCGCACTGGATTTCATGCAGCGTGTATTCGACGACCCCCAGGCTATTCGCCTGTGGACGCGTCTGCTCATCACCTACGCCGGCATGACCCTGCGCATTACTGCGGCCAACGCCCCGGAGGACACCACCGCTACCCCGGGCTTTGAAGTGTACGAGGCGGGCGACATTATCATTCGTCAGGGCGACAGGGCAGATTACGTATTCAACATGTCCTCCGGCGTGGCGGAAGTGCTGGTGGACGATGTCAGTGTCGGGCGCATCGGCGAGGGCGAGATTTTCGGCGCCATGGCGGCACTCACGCATGCCGATCGCAGCGCGACCGTGCGCGCAAAAACCACCTGCTCAGTCGTCAAGGTCCCCAAGGAGCAGTTCACGGAACTGATCAAGAGCAATCCCGCCACGATTCACAGCCTGCTGGTGGATATGGCGAATTCCATCGTCAACCTGAACGAGCAACTCGTGGGCCTGCGCGGCACGCGGCGAGCGAGTTGATTCGCAGTTAGGCATCTGCATCCCAAGCAAAGTCACGCAAAGTCATGCAACGTTACGCACAGGCTCAAATGAATGTCTGAAACCTTCCAGATTGATAGCGACGGCACCGAACAGGTATCCCTGAAAGAATACGCCGAGAAAGCGTACCTCGATTATTCCATGTACGTGATCCTGGACCGCGCGCTGCCGCACGTGGGTGACGGGCTGAAGCCCGTGCAGCGCCGCATCGTGTATGCAATGAGCGAACTGGGGCTGAAGGCCACCGCGAAGTACAAGAAGTCGGCGCGCACCGTAGGCGACGTGATCGGCAAATTCCACCCGCACGGGGACAGCGCGGCGTACGAGGCCATGGTGCTGATGGCGCAGGATTTCAGCTATCGCTACCCGCTGATCGACGGCCAGGGCAATTGGGGGTCGCCGGACGATCCCAAGTCCTTTGCCGCGATGCGCTATACGGAGTCGCGCCTCACCGCCTACGCGGATGTGCTGCTGGGCGAACTGGGACAGGGCACGGTCGACTGGATTCCCAATTTCGATGGCACGCTGGAAGAACCGCTGGTGTTGCCGGCCCAGGTACCCAACGTGCTGTTGAACGGCACCACGGGTATCGCGGTAGGCATGGCCACCGACATACCGCCGCACAACCTGCGTGAAGTGGTGGAAGCGGCGATTCTCCTGCTGGATAAACCCAAAACCACGGTGCGCGAGCTGTGTGAGCACGTGCTGGCGCCGGATTTTCCCACCGAGGCGCAGATCATTACGCCGCGCGAGGAGATCGTCGCGCTGTATGAAAGTGGGCGGGGCGGCCTGCGCATGCGTGCCGTGTGGGAGGAGGAGCAGGGCGACATCGTGATCAATGCGCTGCCTTACCAGGTGTCGGGCTCGCGTGTGCTGGAACAGATCGCGCAGCAGATGCAGGCGCGCAAGCTGCCCATGGTCGCGGATTTGCGCGACGAATCGGATCACGAGAATCCCACGCGACTGGTGATCGTGCCGCGCTCGAATCGCGTGGATCTGGAATCCCTGATGAGCCACCTGTTCGCCACCACGGATCTCGAACGCAGCTACCGCGTCAATCTCAATATGATCGGGATCGACGGGCGGCCCGGTGTGAAAGGCCTGGACGGCATTCTGCGGGAGTGGCTGTCATTTCGTACGGAAACGGTCCGGCGGCGTCTCACGCACCGGCTGGAGCGCGTGGAGAAGCGCCTGCACGTGCTGCAGGGCTACCTGATCGCCTACCTGAATATCGACGAGGTGATCCACATTATTCGCACCGAGGACAAGCCCAAGCCCGCGTTGATGAAGCGCTTCGAACTGACCGACGTGCAGGCCGAAGCGATACTGGAGTTAAAGCTGCGCAACCTCGCGAAGCTTGAGGAAATGAATATCCGCGCCGAGCAGGATGAACTCAGTGCCGAGCGCGACACCCTGCAGCAGACGCTGGGCAGTGCGGCGCGCATGAAAACGCTGATCCGCAATGAAATGAAAGCGGTGGCCGAGCAGTTTGGCGATGCGCGCCGCTCGCCGCTGGTCGAGGGCGGCGAAGCCAAGGCCTTCAGTGAGCTCGAATTGCTGAGCGCCGATCCGATCACGGTTGTGATGTCCGAAAAAGGCTGGATACGCGCCGCCAAGGGACACGATATCGACCCCCACGGGCTGAGCTACAAATCTGGCGATGCCTATAAGATGGCGGCGTTCGGGCGCAGCAACCAGCCCACGGTGCTGCTGGATTCCACTGGTCGCGCCTACACTATTGCCTCGCACAACCTGCCGTCGGCGCGCGGCCAGGGGGAGCCGCTCACCGGGCGTATCAATCCGCCCTCGGGCGCGACCTTCGAAGGCGTGATGATTGGCGCGGACGACGCGCGCTACGTGCTGGCCTCGGACGCGGGCTACGGGTTTGTGGCGGCGCTGTCAGACCTGCAAACCAAGAACCGGGCCGGCAAGGCGGTGATCAAGCTGCCCAAGGGCGGGCGCGTGATGCAGCCGGCGAGGCTGCCGTCGTCCTCGGATGACGCCTGGGTGGTGGCGGTATCCAACGAGGGCCGTATGCTGCTGTTCCCGCTCGCCGAGCTGCCGCAGTTGCCGCGCGGCAAGGGCAATAAAATTATCAGCATTCCCTCTGCGCGCGTATTGAGCCGGGAAGAGTACGTGGTGGCCATTGAGGTGCTGGCTGCGGATGACGCGCTGGTGGTGTATTCCGGCAAGCGCCACATACGGCTGAAAGGTGACGACCTCGCGCATTACCGCGGTGAACGCGGGCGGCGCGGCAACAAGCTGCCGCGCGGCTTCCAGAAAGTGGATCGCGTGGAAGTGGAAAGCAAGTCCGGCGAGTAGCGCGGGCAGGCGCGCTCGGTCGGGCCGTTAGCGCATCGCCACGGCCGGGTCGGTCAGCCGCTTCATGATCAGGCGGAGCTGACGTTCGAGCAGGTCGCGGTAGCTGCCGGCAAACTCCTCGATCAGCGCATAGTCGCCCACGTCCGTGGGCGCCACCTGCAGGCGGCTTGCGATGTCCAGGTCTTCGCAGGCCTTTGGAGATAACAGCAGCTGCGGCGGCTTGCTGGCACAGATGAGGGCGAGCTCGTCCAGCGTATGCTGCATGTAGAGACCGGGGTAAATGTCGTCGGCGTTGCCCACGCCCAGCTCGCTCTGGGAGATTGCCATGGCAATGTTCATCGACAGCGACATCTGCTGCTCCAGCTCGCGGCAGACCGCGCGCACCAGCCAGGCACAGGACGCCGCGCGAAAGGCGGCGGTGCCCGCCTTGCTGTGGCCGCTGAAATACACCGCCAGCCCGAATTGCCGGGCAACCTGCAGATCGCCGGCGTAGAAACCCGCCGCGGCATACACTACCTGGTGCAGCTGGTTGGTATAGCGCTGCAGTGAGGCCTCATCGAGCGTATCGACGTATCCGGACAGGCTCGTGAGGTGCAGGTAAAGCACGGCCGTCGTCTGGTAGTTTTCATCCTGCGGCCGGGGCTCCGAGCGGGTGCGCAGCAGATCCATGGGCAGTGCCGCGATCTGGTGCGACAGCGCCTGAACCTCGTTGGCGGGAGTTTGGCCCGGCTCTTCTTCCGCCAGGGTGATGGAGCGGGCCATGGCCCGCAGTTGTTTGCCGACGCGCTGTCCCAGCTGGCGCGCCGCGCCGTAGGCGGTGAGGCTCAACAGGATCGCCAGACCCAGCAGGCTCAACACGAATCGGCGCTGTGCGGCGCGGGCCGCCGTATCGTCCAACGTGACGGTCACACGGCCGGCTACGTCCTGATCGATATACACCTCTGCCGTGTAGCGCTGACTCAGGGCGGAGAGCGCGTTGCCGGCCTGGCCGAGTTCCTTGCCGTCGACGCCGGTCAGCACCACCTGATCGGCGGCGGAGACAGACACGAAACGCTGCAGTGATGCGGAAACGCTGAGAAGGTCGCCGCTCTCCATTGCCGTGCTCACGCTGCGCGCAATCAACTGCGCCAGCGAGCTGCCGTAGCTTTGCTGCAGTTGAGCCTGCATGTGCTTGCTGGAAATGGCGCCGAGCGTGACCAGTGCCAGGCTGACCACCAGGCACAGCAACGCGGCGGCAACGGCCAGTTGCTGACCCAGACTTGTATTGCGCAGGCGGCTATTCACGGAAGGCGAGGCTGTATCGTCTTTGGGTGCGTTGCAGTATAAACCAGACCCCCGGGCGTGTATGCGCGTGGCGGCGTAATTCTGTCACGCAGCCGCGCGTGCTTTGCAGTGTCCTGTGCGACCAGTAGAATGGCGGGCCGATTGAATCCGGAGCATTCCGAGTGAATCACATTCTGCTGATAACGATATCCGGCGAGGACCAGGCCGGCGTCACCGCTGGCGTCACCGGCATTCTTGCGCATAACGCAGCCAACGTGCTGGATATCGGCCAGTCTGTGATCCATGCCACGCTCTCACTCGGCATTCTTGCGGAACTGCCCGAGCACTGTAATCGTGAGCAACTGTCTTCAGACATCGAGGAGTTCACCCGGGCCCGCGATTTGCGCCTGCGCATTAGTCGCGTTTCACCCGAGAGCTACAGCCACTGGGTGGAGGGCCAGGGCCGCGCGCGCTACATCATCACCCTGCTTGCGCGCAAAATCACCTCCGATCAGCTCGCCCGTGTGACCGCGGTAGTGGCCGACCACGGTCTGAACATCGATGGCATCAACCGGCTATCGGGGCGCATACCGCTGGGTGAGCTGCCCGCGCAGAGCAAGGCCTGCGTGGAGTTCTCCGCGCGCGGCACGCTGCCGGACGCCGCGGCGTTCCGGCGAGAACTGCTCGAAGTGGCCGGCGCACTGGAAGTAGACCTGGCCTTCCAGGAAGACAACATGTATCGCCGCAACCGCCGGCTGGTGGCGTTTGATATGGACTCCACGCTGATTGAGGCGGAGGTGATCGACGAGTTGGCCCGTCTGGCCGGCGTGGGTGACCGGGTGAGCGCGATCACCGAGCGTGCAATGCGTGGAGAGCTGGATTTCAGTGAGAGTTTTCGCGCCCGCGTCGCGATGCTGGAAGGTTTACCCGAGAGCGCGCTGGAACAGGTGGCAGGTGAGTTGAGTATTACCGAGGGCGCCGAACACCTGATTGCAACGCTGCGCACGCTGGGCTACAAGACCGCTATTTTGTCAGGCGGATTCACCTATTTTGCGCGTCACCTGCAACAGCGCCTGGGCATCGATTATATCTACGCGAACGAGCTCGATATTGTCGATGGCGCCGTCTCCGGCAGGATCAAGGGCGTGATTGTCGACGGCGCGCGCAAGGCTGAGCTGCTGCGACAACTGGCTGCAGAGCAGGGGATCGACATGCAGCAGGTAATAGCCGTGGGTGACGGCGCCAACGATCTGCCAATGTTGAGCATCGCCGGCCTCGGTATTGCGTTCAGGGCGAAGCCACTGGTGAAGCAGTCTGCGGAGCAATCCATTTCCACGCTGGGCCTGGACGCAATCCTTTACCTCCTGGGTTTTTCCGATCGCTATCAGGGCAATATCTAGCGTTTGTGACCGCAACAGTGGCGGGCACCTAGATTTTGCTCCACACCGAATCGTAGGGCGATTCGAGCAGGTGCTGGTGTTCGTTGGCGATGACGTCGCCCAGCTCCTTGACGTAACGAAACTCGAAGCGCGAATAACCCGGTGAGCCGGCCACCTGGTTGACCAGCTGCACGGTATGCGATTCGCGACCGTTGATCAGGGTGATGCGCTGGCGCTCACGAAAACTGGCGTAGGGCGTGAGCAGGGTTTCGGGCTGACCCACCAGTTTTATCTCCGGCAGCAACAGGGCTCGCATGGGCGGCGTTTTGCTGCCGTCAGCCTGGTGAATGATCGCGCCAAAAGGCAGCGCCCTGGGGCTGAGCAATTCCAGGCCGATCAGCGTGCGCGAACTTTCCAGCCGGCTCAGCCAGCGGATCACCGCGATCACCCAGTCATGGCTGTGCTCCTCCTTCAGACCGACGATATCGCCCGTGCGTACGTCGCCGGGCAGCTCCCGCGTCCACTGCAGGCAATAGCCGCCGGGGCTGGCATCCGCCAGCGGAACGTTGAACACCGGGTAGCGCTCGTCCTGGGGCAGGGCGATGTCCACTTCCTCGAGAAAGCGCGCACGGGTACTTGCATCCACGTTCAGGTCATACTCTATGCGTTCTTCCGGATGCGCGGTGCGCTGGTCTGCGTGACGCAGGTGATCCGCATCGGGGTTGGCCATCTGCCAGGCGTCGATCGGCTCGTGGCCCAACATGAAGGGGTTCTTCTCCGATGTCGGCGTGGCATTCACGATATGCCGGGAACCCGACAGTAGCGCTTCGAAATGACGTCCTCCCGCAACATGGTAGTGCGTACTGCTTAGCCCGAGGCAAACGCGCAACGGTGCTTGGGTGGGCGTGCGCTTGAAATTGCGCATGCTCATGTTGCCCAGCGAAGTGATCAGGTGATCGATGATATGCGGCGGCAACGTGTTCTGGTTCCAGTTGCGCAGCTCCTTCGCGGCAGCCCCGGCTTTTGCCTGGTAGAGCTGGTCAATGAGCTTCGCCGTGTTGATGTAGCGGCTGTGGGTCAGGGCTGTGCGCGTATGCAGTGAGCTGTACAGCGGCGGCTGATCGCTGTTGATATCCACGACAAACAGCCCGCCCTCGCTGCCCGGGGGTAGCAGGCTCACCAGGCCGGCCCACTCGCGCAGCGCATTGAACACCAGTGCCATATCGGTCTGGCGCAGCTGGTTCAGTTTGCAGCAGCCCAGGAGTATGCACTGCAGGTAAGTGGCGCGGATAGTGCTTGCGCCCCACAGTGGTTCGGGCACCGGGAGATCTGCCAGTTGCTGGCTCTCGGCCAGTGCAAACAGCTGGTGCAGTACACGCCAGCCGTGCATGCGCAGCGGCTTGTACAACTGGAAGGTCTGCAGAGCCGCGCGATTATAGTGCAGCAGCGCGCGGTGAATCGATTCGCAGGTCAGCCTCGCGGCGTTCATCTCGCGCAGGGAGTCGCGCTGTTGAATGGCCTCCACGGCGACGATGGTATAACCGGTGCCGGTCGCCGCAAGCAGCTGATTGCCGAGTTCCGCCATCTGTCGGGGTTCGTCCGGCATCACCAGCGGCTGGTTGAGATAGCGCTTGCTCAGCCGGGTCAGGGCGGTGTCGACATTCTGCCGCAGCGCCTCCAGAATCTCGAAACGGGTCTCCGGCGAGATGCGGTAGCGGTTGAGATCCGTGAGCGTCTCGAGCAGCAGTTGCGCCGCCGCTTCGATACGCGTCACGGGCAGGCGCATGGCCCACTCGCGCGCGGCAACCCGTGTCAGTCTGAAGGGCATGAATTCAGCGAGGTCCTGGCGCGGTATGGTCAACCGGATTTTCGCTTCACCCGCCATGTTGTCAGGCTCCTGATGTGATCGTCGTGATGACTGACGCAGGTGCCTAGAATATCCCAGTGCCGTGGTGACCACCACCGGGTATCTGCCATTGCAGACGCCGCTGCGGTATCATGAGCGCCGTTTTCCCACACCATTCACGGGTACACCATGGCAATTTACACCACCAACGATCTCCGCTCCGGGCTGAAGGTTATGCTGGAGGGCGACCCTTGCAGCATTCTCGACAACGAGTTCGTCAAACCCGGCAAGGGCCAGGCCTTCAACCGCGTGAAACTGCGCAATCTCAAGACCGGCCGTGTCTGGGAGCGCACCTTCAAGTCGGGCGAATCCCTGGAGAGCGCGGATGTGATGGACCGCACCATGGAGTACCTCTACAACGACGGTGAGTTCTGGTACTTCATGGAGCCGAACACCTTCGAGCAATACCAGGCGGATGCGGCCGCGATGGGCGACACCTACCTGTGGGTCAAGGAACAGGAACAGTGTGAGGTAACGCTCTATAACGGCACGCCGCTGTCTGTCGCGCCGCCGAACTTTGTCGAACTGGAAATAGTGGAAACCGATCCGGGCCTGAAGGGTGACACCGCCAGTGGCGGCAGCAAGCCCGCCAAGCTGAGCACGGGTGCCGTGGTCAAGGTGCCGCTGTTCATCAGCCAGGGCGAAGTGGTGCGGGTAGATACCCGTTCCGGCGAGTACCAGAGTCGCGCGAGCAAATCCTGACGCGCCTGCGCGCTTTAGCTGAATGAGCTGGCAGCCCAGGGCAAGCCTGTCGGCTGTGCGGCGACGTGCGCGGCTGGTGGCTCAGATACGCGAATTTTTTTTCGCTCGCGATGTACTTGAGGTAGACACCCCGCTGCTGTGCAGCAGCGGAGTGACGGATCCCGCGCTGGAGCCGCTGCTGGTGGAGCGGGGTGAATCCCTTACCGGGCCGCGTTATTTGCAAACCTCTCCCGAATACGCGATGAAGCGCCTGCTGGCGGCTTTCGGGGTACCGGTATACCAGATAGCGAAGGCGTTTCGCGACGGCGAGGCCGGCCGGCGGCACAACCCCGAGTTCACCCTGCTTGAGTGGTATCGGCCTGGTTTCGATCATCACCAGCTGATGGCGGAAGTGGCTGCGCTGGTGATGCACTGCATTGGCGAGCGCCCGCTGCACACAGTCTCCTATCGCGAGCTGTTTCACATCGAACTGGGCATCGATCCCATGACGGCCGACGTGACAAGGCTGGCGAGCTGCGCGCGTGAGCATATTGACGCGGGCGATATCAACGGTGATCGCGACCTGTGGCTGGATCTCCTCATGAGCCACGTGATAGAGCCGCGCCTGGCCGGCCGCGGCCTGTGCTTTGTGTATGATTATCCGGCGTCACAGGCCGCCCTGGCACGCATCGAACGCAGCGAGGATGTCATGGTGGGACAGCGCTTCGAGCTGTACGTGGACGGACTGGAACTCGCCAACGGATATCACGAACTGGGCGATGCCGCCGAGCAGCGCCGGCGATTTGAGCGCGACAACCTGCGCCGCGCGGAACGTGGGCAATCGCTGCGTCCGCTGGATGAAAACCTGTTAGCGGCGCTGGCGCATGGGCTGCCGGATTGCAGTGGCGTGGCGTTGGGTGTTGATCGCCTGCTGATGGTGGCGCTGGGTGCGGCGGATTTGCGTGAGGTGCTGGCGTTTGATTGGCGCGGGTGTTGATAGCGCGGTGTTATAGGCTCAGCGTTGGGGCCTTTTGGGGTCTTCCCCCCTCTTTGGTCGGAAAGTGAAGCCAACCGCCCGGCTCTGGCAGGATATGCCCCCGCTGGTCGAAAAGAAAAGGCCACGCCCTGCGGGGGCACATCCTGCCAGAGCCGGGCTTGTTCCTTTTCGACTCAGGCCTCCAACGGCGGGAGGAGTTTTGCGTTCCAATATCGGCGGGAGAGGGCTGTGGGCGCCGTTTATCTTCGCGGGCCTGCGGCCTGCCCTCGGTCGGCCGTGAGCCGCTACGCGTCTCTCGTCTTTCCCTCGGCGCGAGATTTGCAACGGCGCCCACAGCCCCTCTCCCGCCTTGGTGTGGGCGAGTCAGGTGGTTTGGTATGTGGCGGTTTGAGTAACCTGTGTTTGCGACCGTTCGCTCGATGGTTGCACGCAACGGCTTGACCTGACGATTCAGCGCAATTCATCCGGTCTCGCACTTTCCCAATAACCGCAAAACCTCATCCCCCGAAATCACTAAGGTCCTGCCCCGGCACGCTCGTTCGCGGAAACGCGCCCGGCGCTGAGGGAGAGCCGGGAGACGACGCTTCACCGGCTCACGGCCGACCGAAGGCAGCCCGCAGGGCCGCCGGGCGTGGAGCGAACGAGCGTGCCGGGGCAGGACCGTCTCAAGGAGCTGAGTCTGCGGCCTCCCAAACGTCACCTAGCGGCGGTGAGTGGCCTGACGGTGCGAGGGTTGCCGGGCGAGTATCTCAGCCTTCCGAGCCCGGCAACCCTCGCACCGTCAGGCCGTATCCCACGCCCCGCAACCCTGACACCATCAGGCCAGCCTCCACGCCACAGGCCCCGACCAGCCAAAAAAAAGCCGGCTACCAAGCCGGCTTGTTAGAACTCGCACCAGGCGCCAAACGCTAGCTGAACTCGCGAATCAGCCCGCCGATCGATTCCTTGGCGTCGCCGAACAGCATGCGCGTATTGTCCTTGTAGAACAGCGGGTTCTCGATGCCGGCGAAGCCGGACGCCATCGAGCGCTTGAGCACGAATACCGTGCGCGCGCTGTCCACATTGATTACCGGCATGCCGTAAATGGGAGAGGATTCCACCTCGCGCGCTGCCGGGTTCACCACGTCGTTGGCGCCGATCACGATGGCCACGTCCACTGTTTCCATGCGCGGATTGATATCGTCCATCTCCAGGAGCTGGTCGTAGGGCACGTCCGCCTCGGCCAGCAGTACATTCATGTGTCCCGGCATGCGCCCGGCCACGGGGTGAATACCGAAGTTCACTTCGCAGCCGTTCTCCTCCAGCAGTTCCATGAGCTCTTTCACCACATGCTGCGCCTGCGCGACCGCCATGCCGTAGCCCGGCACGATGGCCACGCTGCTCGCCGCTTCCAGCACGTAGAAGGCGTCTTCCACCGAGATGGGCTTGATCTCGCCCTCCACCTCGGTGACTTCCTGCTTGCCACTGCCGAAACCGGAGAACAGCACGTTGGACAGCGAGCGGTTCATGGCCTTGCACATGATCTGCGTGAGGATGATGCCCGATGCGCCCACCAGGGAGCCGGCCACGATCAGGATATTGTTGTCTACCGCAAAGCCCGCCGCACAGGCTGCGAGCCCCGAGTAGGAGTTCAGCAGCGAGATCACCACCGGCATGTCGGCACCGCCGATGGGGATAACCGCCATCACGCCGAAGACCAGCGACAGCGCAATCACCACGAACAGCCAGGTGAGGTTGCCCGGGTCCAGGCAGAACATCACCGCGCTGCCGAGAATGCCCAGTACGATAAAGCTGTTCACCACCTGCTGCCCGCTGAACAGTACTGCGCCGGAGCCGATCTTCTCGCTGAGCTTGCCGTAGGCGATCAGTGAGCCGGTAAAGGTCAGTCCGCCGATGAGAATAGACAGCACGATCGTGATAAGGGTGAAGGTGCCCGCGCCGGGCGTGAGCGCGGCCCACCCCACCAGAAGGCTGGCCATGCCGCCGAAACCGTTGAACAGCGCTACCATTTCCGGCATCGCCGTCATCTGCACCATGCGTGCGGCGGCAGCGCCGATGGCGCCGCCCACGGCGAAGCCGATCAGGATCCACTGGTATTCCACGATGCCCTGGTCGAGCAGCGCGGCAACGATAGCCAGCAGCATGCCGAGCGAGGAGATCAGGTTGCCGCGCCTTGCGGTGGCGGGTGAGCCAAGCTGTTTCAACCCGAAGATGAACAGGGCTGCGGAGACTACATAGGCAAATTGAATCAGCATATCCATGACGCCTTATGCCCCCTTCTTCTTTTTAAACATGGCGAGCATGCGGTCGGTGACGAGATAGCCACCTACCACGTTGATTGACGCCAGCGCCACTGCGCCGGCCCCCAGCCAGTTGGCGAGATCCTGCTGGCCGGTGCCGGCCAGGCTGATCGCGCCCACCACGGTAATACCGGAAATCGCGTTGGCGCCGGACATCAACGGGGTATGCAGCGTGGCCGGAACTTTGTTGATGAGCTCGAAGCCGAGAAATATCGACAGCATGAGAATAAAGGTCAGGAATACTTCAGCCGGTATCATGTCAGGCACCCCCTTGCAGGACGTTCTTGATGGTTTCGTTGGTCACTTCACCACCGTGAGTGATGATGCAGCCTGGCAGGATGTCGTGCTCGAAATCGACCACGAACTGCTTGCTCTCTTCATTCCAGCTGTCTTCCACCAGATTGAACAGGTTGGAGGAATACATCTGGCTGGCGTCGCGCGCGACTTCGCCGGCGAGGTTGCCCTTGCCGATAATGGTCACGCCGTTGATTTCAACCACCTCGTTGGGTACCGAGCCTTCCACGTTGCCGCCGGTTTCCGCCGCCATGTCCACAATCACCGAACCCGGCGCCATGCCTTCGATCATGTCTCTGGTGACCAGCACCGGAGGCTTGCGGCCGAATACCTGCGCGGTGGTGATCACCACGTCGGATTTGGCGATGACGTCTTTCTGTGCCTGGCGTTGCTTCTCAACCTGTTCGGGGGTGAGCTCCTTGGCGTAACCGCCTGCCGTCTCGCCGGTTTCGCCCAGGTCTATCTCCAGGAACTTGGCACCCAGGGATTGCACCTGCTCTGCCACCACCGGACGCGTGTCGAATGCGGTGACCTTGGCGCCCAGGCGCTTGGCCGTGGCGATCGCTTGCAGGCCCGCCACGCCGGCGCCGATGACAAACACGTTGGCAGGCTTGAGCGTACCGGCCGGCGTCATCATCATGGGGAAAATACGCGGCAGGTGCGTGGCCGCCTGCATGACCATGACATAGCCTGCCAGGTTGGCCTGCGAGCTGAGCGCGTCCATTTTCTGGCTGCGCGTGGTGCGTGGAATCATTTCCATACTGATGGCAGTCACGCCCGCGTCCTTGAAAGCGTTGACGAGGCCGTGCTCGTTGAACGGATCGAGGTAGCTGATATGCACGGCGCCGCGCTTCATCTTGCCGATGTCGTCCAGCTGCGGCTTGCGCAGGCGCAACAGCACGTCGGCCTCGGCAAACAGTGCGTCGCGGTCACTGCTGACACTGGCGCCCGCTTCGATATATTCTTCATCGGAGAAGCCGGCGCCCGAGCCCATGCCGGTTTCTATGACCAGGTCGGCACCGAGGCGCACCAGTTTCTTGGCGTCGGCGGGGATGATCGGAATCCGGTTCTCTCCCGGATGAGTTTCTCTGGGAATGGCAATACGCATGCGGTGTAATCTCCCTAAAACCGTTGTTGTCTCAGGCACTGCAGGAGCAGCAAGAAACCTTTGACGGGCCTCTAACGGGCCGGGTTGTGAGCCGCAGGAGCGGCCGTGTTAAGTTGGTGGTGTGCAGAGCAGCCGCCGACTGTAGCACAGGCGGCAGACGGCTGGAATAATGGCCAATATTCAGCTGCTGAATCTCCCCCCGGTCTTTGGGGGTCGCAAACCCTACCGCAGAGCCCCGCGAGCTGGCTAATTCGGCACCCTGCGGGCGCACAACAAGCCCTCCGCAGCCCAATTTATTAGACCGTGGCGTTCACGATGTCCGGGCCGCCTGTCGCCACGGCAGATACTCCCACCAGGGTGGTAGCAGATCCCGGTATTCAGGCCTTGCGTACCGCGCGTCGATCAATAGCGCGCTGCCGCTGTCTTCCATGCGGCGCACTACACGCCCCAGCGCCTGGTCGACCTTCTGCATACCGGGAAAGAGAAAGGCGTGCTCGAAGCCCGCCCCGGTTGTCCGCTGGTACCAGGCCTGCAACTCGCGGGTTTCACGATTCACCTGCGGCATGCCCACCCCGACCACCACCACGCTGCGCAGTTGTTCCCCCGGCAGGTCGATTCCCTCACCGAAAACGCCGCCGAGAATACACAGCGCTGCCGTGTCGCGGCTTGCGGCGAGCTGCTCGAGCAGCGCCTGGCGTTGTCCCTCGTCGGCCTCGCGCTGTTGTACCCAGAGCCTGTGGGCATGCGACTGCTGCTCAAGCAGTGCATGGCAATCGCTGAGATAGCGATAGGAGGGGAAGTAAATAATGCAGTTGCCCGGGTTCGTGGCGAGCCAATCGCCCAGCAGTGAGGCAAGCTGCGAGAGCGTGCGCTCGCGCGCGGTGAAGCGCGTGTCGATGTGCGTGGCCAGGTGCACCTGCAGCTGGCGTGCCGCGAAAGGGGAGACCGCGCGGGTGCACACCGCGTCGTCGGCGAGGCCGATGCGGCCACGCATCCAGGCCAGTGGCGAGAGCGTTGCCGAGAACGCGGTCACCGCATGCGCTTTTGCCTGGCGCAACGCCAGCAGTCGCGCGGGATCGAGACAGTTGAAGTGCACGACCAGGCTTTGTGGTTGTTCCGAGCGGGTCAGCTGCAGCCGGTATTCCGGGCCCCATTCCTCGACGACTCGCAGACACTGCAGAACGTCGAAAAACAGGTCTTTCAGCGCCACATTGCGCTCCAGCAG
>JAWKZK010000006.1:0-229090 GCA_041396005.1 Halioglobus sp. | reverse complement strand
TGTGCTGGATCTCCTCCATGCTGAGCTCGCCCGCTTCCCACAGCACTTTGGTGGCGCCGAGCTTGGCCGGGAAGAACTCGGGGAAGTTCATTTCCACGTAAAAGTGGTTGGGTACCGCGCCTTCCATCTCGGTGACCCAGGCAAATATCCCCTCGATGGCGGGATCATCCACCGATTCCGGTTTGACGATGTTGACCCTGGCCATATCAGAACTCCCACTGCGCTTCGAGCAGCCACTGACGGCCGCGGTCGTAGACACCCTCGAACACCTGGAATGCCGTGCCGTACACGCCCGTGGCGAGGTACTCCTCGTCGGTGAGATTGATACCCGAGAGGGTGACACTGAACGCCTCGCCGGCGCTGATCCAGCGCACGCGCGCGTCTACCAGCGTGTACGCGTCTGTTTCCAGCGCCGGCGTGTTGAAGGCGTCGTTGAAGGTGTCGTCGCGGTAGCTGGCGTCGCCGCGCAGCACCAGCGTGCCAAGGCTGTTCAGGGAGAATTCTTTGGAGACGCCAACGCTGCCGCTGTACTCGGGCACGCGCTCGAATTCAAAGTCCTCGCCGATGAGGGTCAGCCCGGTATCGATCTCGTCGTACTGCGCATCCAGCCAGGCGAAGGTGGCCTCCACCAGCCAGCCGGCGCCGGGAGAGGCCTGCAGTTCCAGTTCGAGCCCGTTGATGTCGGCGGAGCCGATGTTCTCGGTGACCGGGGCCACGCTGTTGAACACCTGCACCTGCAGATCCTGGTAATCCGTGTGGAACAGCGCGCCGTTCAGGCGGACGCGGCCGTCGGCAAGCGTCGACTTGAAGCCCAGCTCGTACACGTCGGCAAATTCCGGCTCGTAGGTTGGGATCAGGTCAATGTCCGGCGTGCCGGGCGGGGCGGTGAAGGGCGGCACGATGGGCGGAAACACGCGCTGGGTAAAACCGCCCGACTTGAAACCCTCGGAGTAACTGGCGTACAGCATCACCTCTTCCGCGACATCCCACGACAGGTTCGCCAGCGGCGTGAACTCGTTGATGTCGATCTCCTTCTCGAGGAAGGGCAGCACCCGCGTGCCCGCCTGCAGGAAGGGCGCGTCGAGGTCCGCCAGCGGGTTGCCGGGCGGCACGACCTCACTGATGCCGGCGTAATAGTTGGTAAAAATGATCTGGTCGGGGAGAAACTGCTTCGTCTCCTCGGTGTAGCGCCCGCCCAGGGTCAGGTGCAGGGTGTCGCTGATGTCATAGGTGCCCTGCGCGAACACGGCCCAGGATTCGTTCTCGAACTCGCCACCGGAGCGGAAGTTGGAGACGGTGAAGTCGAGGATATTCTCGTTGTCGCCGTCCTCCGTGAAATAGTAGGCACCGGCGATCCAGTTCAGCGCGCCGTGCTCACCCAGCAGTTGCAGCTCCTGGCTGAACTGGTCCTGTTCCAGGTCGTCGTAGAGTGTGGAGATGCGGTGCGGCGAGTGGTCGCCGTCGCGCGAGAATTCAGAGTCCAGGGAGCGCCATGCGGTGATCGATTTGAGGCGTAATTCGTCGGAGAGTGTGTAGTCGAGATTGATCGAGCCGCCGACAACCTCGGCATCCGATTGCGCGGGTGCCGTGCCGCCGTTCTTGCCGTTCTGGCGCAGGTAGCGCTCGTCGTAGCAGTTTGGTACTGCCGGGTTGAAGGTAACGCCGTTGCCGTTTGCGTCGGTGGCTGCGCACGGCATGCCGGGCCCCGCTGCGGCGGTGGTCACGTTGTGAATGAAAGCCAGCGGTGGTGGTGGCGCGGCCACCACGCCCTGCAACTGGCTGAGGTCGGTGAAGTCGATGGCAATGAGTTCCAGGGCGGGGCCGTTCTCCTCGTCTTTGGTGTAGTCCAGACTGACGTCGGCACGCAGGCGCGACGTGGGTTCCCAGGCGAGCGCGGCGCGCGCGGTGAGCGTGTCGTCGTCGCCGAGATCCACGCCGTCTGCGCGCTCCACGTAACCGTCCTGGCTGAACGTGGCAGCGGAGAGCCGCAGGCCCATGTCCGGCCCCACCGGAATATCGACGGCGCCCTTGAGGTTGATGCGTTCATCCGTGCCCACGGCTGCACCGAGTGAGCCGCCGAAGTCACCGCCAATCTCGGGCTTCACGGTGGTAATGGAAATGGCGCCGCCGATGGTATTGCGCCCGAACAGCGTGCCCTGCGGGCCGCGCAGCACTTCCAGCCGTTCGATATCGATCAGGTCGAGTACCGCGCCGACGGAGCGCGCGATGTAGACGCCATCCACGTAGAGACCCACGCCCGGCTCGGTGGTAGGCAGGAATTCCTTCTGGCCCACGCCGCGAATGTAGATTGCGGCGGAGTTGGAAGCGCCGCCGAAGCTGGGGTTGTTCTGCAGCGAGAGGTTCGGCACGAACTTTTCAATTTGGTCCAGACGGGTGACGCCCCGATACGCCAGGGTATCGCCGGTGAAGGCTGAAATGGCGATAGGCGCTTCCTGCAGGCCTTCCTCGCGACGCCGCGCGCTGACCACGATTTCTTCCAGCATCTTGTCCGCGCCGGTCTGCTGCGCCAGCGCCTGGGGAGTGACGCCGCCGAGGCCGTAGAGCCCGAGCAGGGCCGAGGCCAGGGAAAACGCTCTGGATTGGGTGGTTCTATGCATGGTGTCGTCCTTGTTATCGGTGTTTGAGGGTGCGGGCGGCGAAGCGCACTTCAGCCGACCCGGGGCACGTGGCGCATGGCCTCGGCGATGACCTCGTCGGCAAGGTCCAGGTCCTGCATTTCGCCGCGCAGGTACTTGTCGTACGAGGCGAGATCCAGGTGACCATGACCGCAAAGCGCGGTGAGAATGGTCTTTTCCTCGCCGCTTTCCTTGCACGCCAGCGCCTCGCGAATGGCCGCGGCGATGGCGTGGGTGGGTTCAGGCGCCGGCACGATGCCCTCGGTGCGCGCGAACTGGATGGCACCGGCGAAGCATTCAAGCTGGGGTATGGCAATGGCCTCGACCAGACCGAGCTCGTAGACGTGCGATACCAGCGGCGCCATGCCGTGGTAGCGCAGGCCGCCCGCATGGATCGGCTCCGGGATGAAACCGTGGCCCAGGGTGTGCATTTTCATCAGCGGCGTCAGGCCCGCCGTGTCGCCGAAATCGTAGCGGTATTCGCCCTTGGTGAGTGTGGGGCAGGCGGTGGGTTCGACGCAGCGTATCACCGGGTTCATCTTGCCCAGCAGTTTCTCGCGCAGGAAGGGAAACGCGAGGCCGCCAAAATTGGAGCCGCCGCCGGTGCAGCCCACCAGTACATCGGGTGTTTCTCCCACTTTGGCGAGCTGCAGCAGGGCTTCCTCACCGATCACCGTCTGGTGCAGCAGCACGTGGTTCAGCACGCTGCCAAGGGCGTAACGCACGGTGTCGTCGGCCACGGCTTCGCTCACGGCCTCGGAAATTGCAATGCCGAGGGACCCCGGGTGGTCGGGGTTTTCGGCCAGCAGCTTGCGGCCGAACTCAGTGAGGTTGGACGGGCTGGGGTGCACCTTGCCGCCCCAGATCTCCATCATGGTGCGGCGATGCGGTTTGCTGCGGTAGCTGGCCGCTACCTGCCACACCTCGCACTCCAGGCCGAACTGGGCGCAGGCAAAGGCCAGTGAGCTGCCCCACTGGCCGGCGCCGGTCTCGGTGGTGAGTTTGCGAATGCCTTCCTGCGCGTTGTACCAGACCTGCGGCACCGCGGTGTTGGGCTTGTGTGAACCGGCGGGGCTGACGCCCTCGTACTTGTAGAAAATCTTCGCCGGGGTATCCAGCAGTTTCTCCAGGCGACGCGCGCGAAATAGCGGCGTGGGGCGCCACAGCCGGTACACGTCCAGCACCTCGCCCGGAATGTCGATGTAACGCTCGGTGCTGACTTCCTGCTCGACCAGGGCTTTCGGGAACAGGGGCGCGAAATCTTCCGCGGTTGCCGGCTGGTGTGTTCCCGGGTGAAGCGCCGGCGGGGGCGGTTCCGGCAGGTCGGCGACAATGTTGTACCACTGGGTGGGTAGCTCGTGCTCCTCGAGCAGGATCTTGGTGTACTCGGTCATGAATCAGGCACCTTGGGTCCGCGTTTTCCGCGGAAATGTCATGTGGGCGTTGAACGGCAGCCGCAAATAGTAGTCAATTGCCCGGGCGAATGCGAGGCGCGCGTGCTGGCGGCAGCGCACGCCCGTCGGTGGAGCAAAACACCCCGGCAGTCAGCAATCGCCCAAGAAAAGCGTTGCCTTGCCGGTGGCTGCGGGGCCATTATCGGGGTAGCGCGCCTGCACTCCCTGCACCCGGGCGTGACGCCCGCCCGCCAAAGGACTTCCCGGGCCGCATCTGCCGCTGCGAAGGTAGGCTGCGGGCCTCCGCCCGCCTGTGCAGACGGCGGTTCACCCGCTTCCACCAGGCATGCTATGAAACGCTACAAGATCTCTCACCAGACTCGCTACGACTTCTCGGGTGCGGTGCAGCTGTTGCCCCACACCTTGCGGCTTCGCCCGCGTGAAGGCCATGAATTGCGGATGGAGAGCTCCACGCTGGCGCTGTCGCCCGAGGCCACACTTCGCTGGCAGCGCGATGTCGAAGGGAACTCGGTGGCTACCGCCACCTTCAACACGCGCGCAACCCGGTTGCAGATCAACAGCGAGGTGATCATCCAGCAGTATGACCAGGCGCCCTACGACTTCCTGGTGGCCGATTATGCAGTGGATTACCCGTTCGAGTACGCGCAGGAAGACAGCGTACTGCTGGCGCCGTATCGCTTTCATCCGCGTGCGCAGAACCCTGCAGTGCTGAAAGCCTGGGTCGATACCGTGTGGCAAGGCGGCGAAGCGCTGCAGAGCTTTGCGTTGCTGCTGCGCCTGAACCAGCGGATATACGAGCAGGTCACCTACCGCAGACGCGAGGAGGAGGGCGTGCAGACCGCCGAGCAGACGCTGGCCCTTGGCACTGGCTCCTGCCGTGATGCGGCCTGCCTGTTTCTGGCCGCCGCGCGGCAGTTGGGTTTTGCCGCACGTTTTGTCAGCGGCTACCTGTACTCGCCCGCCAGCTCCGGCCCCTTTGATCCGGCGGGCTCCACGCATGCCTGGGCGGAGGTATTCCTGCCCGGGGCGGGGTGGAAGGGCTTTGACCCCACGATCGGCAGTATCGTAGGTGCCGAGCATATTGCGGTGGCCGTGGCGAGATTGCCCGAATCCGTGCCGCCGGTGGCGGGCGCGTTCCATGGCCTGCCCGGTGCGAGTATGAGCGTGCAGGTATCTGTCATCGAGCTGGACCAGGCGCCGGTCGCCTAGAGGGAGACAACACCATGTGGCTGAAAACGCGCTGCGAGCTCGCGTTCATCATCGATATCCCCACGCCGTTTATTCTGATGTTGCGTCCGCGCAGCGGCGCCCAGCAGTGGGTGGCCAGTGAGGAGTACCTGCTTGAGCCGGGTGTGCCCGCGTTCGAGTTCACCGACGACTACGGCAACCTGTGCCAGCGGCTGGTTGCGTCGCCGGGCGAGTTCAGTGTGGCAACCTCCGCCCGCATCTCCACGGCGGACAGTATCGATGAGTACCCGGGCGCCCCGTTTGTCGACGTACAGAACCTGCCTGACGCCGTGCTGAAGTATTTGCTGCCGAGCCGCTACTGCGAGTCGGATCGGTTTGGAGACCTGGCCACGGAGATCACGGCCCAACAGCTGCCCGGCTACGACCAGGTGGCCGAGATCGAACGCTGGCTGAAAACCACGATCGCCTACCAGCCGGGCAGCAGTACGTCTCCGCTATCGGCGATCGAAGTGAACCAGCAGCAATCCGGCGTCTGCCGCGATCTCTCGCACCTGGGCCTGGCCCTGTGCCGAAGCCTGAGCATCCCCGCGCGCATGGTGGTGGGCTACCTGCACGGGCTCGAGCCGATGGAACTGCACGCCTGGTTCGAGGCCTACGTGGCCGACCGCTGGTACACCTTCGACGCAACGCAGCCAATCAAGCGCGGCGGTTACGTGGCCATCGGCTACGGGCGGGATGCCGCCGACGTGGCGATCTACAACCAGTTCGGCCCGGCGATCTACCCGGTGAGTCAAACCGTGTCCGTAGAGCGATTGTAGTGACAGCGCAATGACCTGGGAATGACGAGGCGCAGGGGTCGGCCGGCCAATTGCAGGCGACAGGAGCTCGGCAACGCACCGGCGGCTTCAGGCTCAATTAACCTGGAAGCGGGTAGTGTCAACTGCAGAGCCCGGCAAGCGACGTGAATGTTGGACGCGGGTCATCATCACTGACGAGGACTGCGGTGTGTTGGGCGCCGGCCTCGCGGAACTCTTTTATGCGTGAGGCAACGTGCGACGCTGACCCGGTAATCACATGCCGTTCAATGGCCTGTCTGTCTGCGCGAAAGAGGGCGGTGGCCCAGGCCCGCGCGTCGTCGGCGCTCCATCCGGGCCGGTCCACAGAGGCAATGACAAGTACGGCGCGGTGCACCGAGGTGGGCTCCCGCCCCGATGTTACGAGCATGTTGTCGAGCTGCGCTGAGCATCGTTCGAAGCCGTTAGCCGAGATGAACATGGGAAACCACCCGTTGCCGGTCTCGGCGGTTCGCTGTAGGGAGCGCGCCGAGCGACCGCCAACCCAAATGGGGATATCCGGCGCGGCGGGGCGTTGCTCGAACCAGGTATCCCCGGGCGTCCACAACTCGCGCAGTTCTTTAATGCCGCGGTCGAGAGCCATTCCCCTGTTCTGAAAGGAGGCACCAGCGCGCTCGTACTCTTCTCGATGTTCCCCGACCCCGACGCCCAGTACAAAGCGGCCGCCCGACAGCGCCGATAGTGTCGAGGAGGCCTTGGCGACAGCGGCAAGCTGGCGCAACGGCAACTGGATAACACCCGTGCCGATGACGCACTCAGTGGTCGCGCTTGCCGCAACGGCCGCCATCGTCAGGGCGTCGGGCGTATCCGACGGGAAGAACAGGTGATCGGTCAGCCATAGCGCTGAACATCCGTCGGATTCAAGGCGGGCGAAAATTTCTGCTGCCCGGGGCCAGTCGGATGCAGGGCCGGGGCCTCTGGGCAGCACAAGCCCGAGTCCCGGGCCGGGTGTTGTTGCGCGTCCAGTCAAGAGCGGCTATCCAGTGGTGTAGCGCAGCAGCACGGCTGCCCCGTTGTAGCCCGAACCTACCGTAGTGAGCATGACGCGATCTCCATTGGAGAGGGCGCCGATGTGTTTGTACCATTCATTGCAGAATGCAGTAAGAACGCCGGCGGCGCCCTGGTTCCCGGCCCATTCGAAGTTGTGCCACTGTCGTTCCCAGGGGAGGTCGAGGCGCTTGCCAAGTGAGGTCAATACGCTCTGGTTGGCCTGGTGGCCGACGAAATAGGTGATATCGTCCACGTTCAGGCCAGCTCCGTCGAGTACTTCCCGCGTGACCTGTTCCCCCAGCTTCATTACATGGTTAAACGCGCTTTGGTTGTCGTGATGGAAGTGCCCGTTGCGAGGCACACGCACGGCCTCCGTTTCTCTGGCATCGCTCTGAATTGCGATGGCTTCGATATCGAAGCCGGGCGCGGTAGCGTCGCGTTCAACCAGCAGACAGGCTGCAGAGTCGCCAAAGAATACTGAGGAGTGGGAGTTTCGGTAATCGGCGCTTGCCGTGGGGCGCTCTACCACACACGCCGCCGCGCGACGCAAAGACGAATCGACACTCATTAATGAATGGGCAACGGCCACCGCATACAGCGCGGATGAGCACGCCGCATTGACGTCAAATGCCACGGCGTCGGGATTGACAGCCTGTGCGATGACCGACGCTCTCGCTGGCATCAGGTCTTCGAGAAACGATGCGCCGCAAACCAGGAGGTCCAGATCACTGCCTTGCCACCCTGCATGTTCAAGCGCCTGCTGCGTGGCGGAGATGCCCAGGTCGGCGACACGCTCATGCGGAAGCGCTACACGGCGGGCTTTCATGCCGAGACGGTCTCCGACCCAGCCCCGCTGGAGGTTCGGTAAAACGGCCTCGAGTTGCTCCGTTTCGAGAACGGTGTCGGGGTGTCCGTGGCCGCCAGCGACCACGCGGAAACCAGATACCTTTATCATGATCCTTCACCTCGTGGGGAGGAAAGAGCCGTTACTGAACGCACGATGAACCCTACCTGCCAGACATGGACGAAAGTGTAGTCCTTATAGGCTCGCTATATGGGAATGGAAGTGCAACATTTTTCTTTCATTTTTGCGGTACAGGCACTGTTTTTCCGGCTTGTCGAAAACCATGGATTGGATATACCCCGGATCGCTGCGCGGCATTCAGCGCCAGCAGGGACGGCCGTGTGGCCACGCGTGCGACTACCTGGAAAAAAATGATCAGCTTGATGGGGACTTGAAGCCCTGGCGAGATGACCATTGACGCCGCGGCTCGCGCGCTCGATGTGTGCTGCGGTGCAATACAGCGCTACTCAGTATTCTGCTATTCGTCGCGGATTGAGCCGATCAACTACGCGCCGGCTTACCTGCGGTTCGCTCCGGTGCCACAGCCCACCAGATAAACCAGAAAAAGAAAAACTGAAACGGAAGACGGACGTACAGGAGCGTCGCTGACACGTCTGGAAATTGCTCCGGGTGTAGCGCCATGTTGATGTTGGCCGGATACACCGCCACAACCAGTGCCATTAGCCCGTAGGCCGCGATCAGACGTGTCCCGGGAAGTAGAATGCCAACCGCTCCCAGTATCTCGAAGACGCCGCTGATGATGACGATCTCTCGAGGCCAGCGGAGGTAGTTGGGCACTATTGCCGAGAAGAAATCCAGGAACACAAAGTGCCCAATGCCGCCGGTGACAAAGAACAGGGCGATCAGCAGAAGCGGGATGCGTGGCATACTGCATATACCTTCGATTGATGGATGTCTCCCCAAGAGTATACGCGCTTGACCAGCGCGCAATCGCGCGCGGGCTCAGATTGAAAAAAATGTTACTGCATTGCATCTATAGACGCGCCGGCCGGCGTAACGCCACTGAGAGCTCCAACTGGGCCTCCCTGATCGCTTGAGCTCGGTTTCGCGAGCGATTCCCCCAACCGAAGAGGTGAACGTTATGAATACAGCGCACTATCAATCCCCACGCCGCGTTCTGGCTCCTATTGCGGCGGCGGTCTGTCTGCTGGGCGCATACAGCGCGCCGTCAATGGCCGACGGTACTGTGGCCTGCAATAGCAACGGCGGTGATATGACAACTACAGAGTGTGGAGTGGGAGCATCCGCCGTCGGTGAGGATGCTGTGGCCGCTGGCGCGGCGAGTTCCGCCAGCGGCCCTTCCACCACCGCGGTGGGTGGCGAATCGGTGGCGAGTGGCCCCGGCTCGACTGCCTTTGGCTGGCAGTCTGCTTCGGGTGAGCGCGCCACGGCGCTGGGTCATCTGGCTACCGCGACCGGAGTGCGCTCTGTTGCCATTGGCGAGAATGCCGATGCGCAATCCGACAACGCCACTGCCATCGGCAATGAATCTATCGCCAATGGTGCGGATGCCCTGGCTGTAGGCGACTCAACCATCGCCGAGGGTCCATCAACCACCGCTGTTGGCGGCGAGGCCGTGGCCTCCGGGCCTGGATCCACCGCATACGGTTGGCGCTCTGCGTCGGTTGAGCGTGCCACGGCGCTGGGCCACCTCGCCAACGCCGGAGGGGTTCGCTCAGTGGCGATTGGCGAAGCAGCATCGTCCCCTGGCACACGAGCTATTGCGATTGGCGACGAAAGCAGCGCGGACATGGAAAACTCGGTGGCCATCGGTGCCGGCGTTTCGACCAGTCGCGCAGGTCAGGTGGCACTTGGATCCTCGTCGAACACTTATACGCTCGCGGGGGTTGGTTCCGACGCCAGCCGTTCGGCGCAAAGTGGCCCTACCGAACTTGTGACCGCAGATGCAAACGGGAATCTTGGCACAATCGATGGTGCAACGTTTCTGGATGCAAGGTTCAACCAGGCGTTGACAGAACAGAACGCCCGTATTGATGCGCAGGGGCGGCTTGTGAACCAGAACAGGGATGACATCGAGGAGAATCGCGCGGGTATTGCGATTGCTCTTGCGATGGAATCGCCCTATGTGCCGGCCAACGCGACTTTTGCGCTCAGTGGCGGCTTCGGTTACTACGAGGATGAATCCGCTTTCGCACTGGCTACATCGTATCGGGCCAGCCAGTCCTTCGTACTCTCCGCCGGAGTGGGTACGGGCCTGAACGAGGGCAGCGTGGGCGCGAGAGTCGGGGCTCAGTACTCCTGGTAGCGGTGTGGTTTGTGCAGCGCTGCATGCGCTAGCATCGCCGCAGTTTCAGCTACAGGCCTCTCGCCATACGCTTCGACGTACTTTACCGGTATGTTGAAGGTGGGTGGCGGATCGAAGCGATTTCTGTCGCACAGATGAAATCGTCGCTGCTAGACTGAGCAGGTAAGCGGGTGAAACCGGTTTCGCCCGCGTCACTGCGGGGCACCTGACACACTGGGTTGAACTGCTGTTTGCAGGGGGAGAAAGCCAATGACCTATATCGACGGATTTGTTATTGCCTGCCCGAAGGACAAACGGCAGGCGTTCATTGACCATGCAGGGCGCAGCGACAGCCTGTTTATCGAGATGGGTGCCTTGCGTGTGGTGGAGTGTTGGGGCGAGGACGTGCCAGATGGCCAAACCACCGATTTTCGCATGGCGGTAAAAGCAACGGCCGATGAAGAAGTGATCTTCAGCTGGATTGAATGGCCGGACAAGGCGACGCGCGACGCGGCCTTCGCAACGATGCTGTCTGGGGATTTCAAGGACGAGCGCATGGATCCGGCCAGGAACCCGATGCCCTTTGATGGAAAGCGGATGATTTTCGGAGGCTTCGTGCCGGTCGTGGATTTGCAGGGCCCGGGGCCGAGTGTCTCTGGCAGGGGGGAAGCATGATGCAAAACAGGCAGGGAGATTTCATCTGGTACGAACTGATGACCACCGATGCGGATGCCGCGCAGGCATTTTATGGCGGCCTCATCGGTTGGCGGTTCGAGCAGGGCCCGGAGCCGGATACGAACTATCGAATCTTTTCGTCGCCGGTTTCGAATGTCGGCGGGGTGCTCCAGCTGACGAGAGAAATGACTGAGGGTGGCGCGCAGCCCATGTGGGCAGGCTATATTGCGGTGGACGACGTCGATGCCAGCGCTGTGGCAATGCAGGCGGCGGGTGCAACGCTGTACCGGGAGCCGTGGGATATTCAGCAGGTCGGACGTATGGCGTTTCTGGCTGACCCGCAGGGCGCCAAGTTCTACGTAATGAAACCCATCCCGCCGGCTGACAACCCCGAAGCGGTGAGCAGAAGCTTTGCCGCGATGGAGCCGATGCAAGGACACTGTGCCTGGAACGAACTTGCCGCCGCGAACCCCGCATCCGCGAAATCGTTTTATGGCAAGCAGTTTGGCTGGCTGCAGGAAGGCGACATGGACATGGGCGAGCTGGGCAAATACGAATTCTGGAGGGTCGGCGATGAAAGGGGACACATGCTTGGCGCGCTAATGCCCCTGATGCCCGGAATGCCTGTCAGCCTGTGGACCTTTTACTTTCGTGTGCCGGATATCGATCAGGCGCTGCGCTACATCACTGAAAACGGGGGCACGCCGTTGCAGGAGCCTGCTGAGATTCCCGGCGGAGAGTTTTCGTTGAGCGCGATTGATCCTCAGGGTGCGGTCTTGGGTCTTGTGGGGTCGAGAAAAGGGCGTTGAGTGAGTGGCACCGGTGCGCTCGCAAGTTGACCGCGCACAATCCCTGGCGGCCCAGCGGCCGCTAAGTCGAATCGGCCAATGCCGTTCTGTAGCGACTGTGCAGAATCCTCACGCGCCGGACGTACGTCTCGGTTTCCTCGTAGGGCGGAATGCCGTTGAAACGCTCCACCGCCCCCGGGCCCGCATTGTAAGCCGCCGTGGCCAGCGTGATATTGCCCTGGGTTTTTTCCAGTAACCAGGCGAGGTAGCGAACGCCACCTCGGATATTGTCCTCTGGCGAGAGGGGGTCACGCACGCCCATGTCTTTGGCGGTCTCGGGCATCAGCTGCATGAGGCCCATCGCGCCTACCCTGGACCTGGCCGCCGGTTGAAAGGCGCTTTCCGCGTGGATCACGGCGCGCACCAGCGCGGGATCCACGCCGTAGAAATTGGCGTTTGCGACGATCGCGCTGTTGTAGGCGCTCAGGTGCAAAGGTGTGCTGTGCCAGTCTACGGTAGAGTGCAGATTACAGGCATAGCAGGTCAGCGAGACTTCAATCACCTTGTAGGCGCGATCCATGGGCGCACGGTCGGAAAACGAGGTGACGCCGGAGCGGTTGGTGTACTTGAAAACCTTCACCTGTTTGTCGTTGGGCGAACTGCCTGTAGAAGGTGACCCCAGCATCGGCACATCGGCCATTACCGCAGCCGTCCCTGCGGCCATGCAGGCGATGCTGGTCAGCGCGATGATTCTTGCGGCTCTGGTCAGGACGTTCATTGCGTGCTCTGCTCGCGTGTCGTTGTGATTTTAGCGCCGCTCGGGCGGCGAGCAACGGTGAAATTGCCGAAAAGTGCACTTTCAATGCGGATGCTGCCGGGCTCAGGCAACGGTAATGTCGGGTCGCCGGTGGCGAACCGCGATCAGTGTTCTATCGCAGTGGTGCCTTGATCGCCTCGCCTCTCCTTTTAACCCGCTGCAAATGAAATAAGGGGATTCTAATTTCACTTTTAATCCATAAAGTGAAATAACGGCTTTTGTGTTTCACGTTCATTCAGCAGCGCATAGGTTTATGTGACCATCAGGTTAGAGAAATATTGCTCTGGCGAATACCGGAAGGACTTCTCATGCACGTGAATGCCCCGGCTGCCACAAGGCAGACAGCACCTCGGCCTGCTGCAGCACCGTCTGTACCGCCGCATCCTGCATGTCGGGCGGGTAGCCGTACTTGCGCAGGATACGTTTGACCAGCACGCGCAGCCGTGCCCTGGCCGACTCGCGGTGGGCCCAATCGACGGCGACATTTTCGCGCAGGCTCACCAGGAGTTCGTGGGCAATCACGCGCAGCTTGTCATCACCCATCACCTCCAATGCAGATTCGTTTTCTGCCAGCGCGTCGTAGAAGGCGATCTCCTCGTCAGACAGGCCTTGTTCTTCTCCCCGGTTACGGGCAGCGCGGATGTCCTGGGCCAGCTTGATCAGCTCCTGCAGCACCTCGGCGGTAGTGATCGCATTGGCGTGGTAGCGCGCGATGGCGTCTTCCAGCCGTTCGGTGAAGGCTCGGGTTTCTACCACGTTGCTGCGGGTGCGCGAGCTGATACTGTCACCCAACAGCTTGCGCAGGGCTTCCAGCCCCAGGTTTTTCTTCTCCATCTGCTGCACTTCGAGCAGGAACTCGTCGGAGAGGATGGAGATGTCCGGTGTCTGGATACCGGCTGCAGAGAGAATATCGACAATCTCGGTTGAGACCACGGCTCGACTGACAATCTGCTGGACGGCCAGCTCCCTATCTTGCCGAGTAGCGCCTGACCCGCCCGCCGTCTTAGCCAGCGCGGCGCGGATCGCCTGGAAAAATCCGACTTCCTCGCGTATGCCGCGCGCCTCATCCGAACTGGCGGCCAGCGCAAACGCTTTGGATAACGCCAGAACACCATCGGCAAAGCGCCGATGCGCCACCTTCTTGGCCTCCGCTGTTTTCTCCGCCTCCGCCCACTGCTGCTGCCTGGTGAGAATCCACTCGATTGCCCCGGCCATCATCGCCAGCCGCTCGCCTGGGGTACCTTGGAGGCCGGTGCGGTAGTCGAAGCCGTGGGTCGCTCCCGGCTTCCTGCCTCCCGCGACACTGGCACTTCCCTGTGCGGCGAACATGTCGCGCACGATCTCGTACTTCTCCAGCAATACCGCTACGGCCTCAGACTCATCGATGCCGGTGTTGTCCTGATCGGGCTTGGAGTACTGCGCAAGCGCCGACTTCAGGTTCTGGGCGATGCCGATGTAGTCCACGATCAAGCCAGCGGGCTTGTCGCGGAACACGCGGTTGACGCGCGCGATAGCCTGCATCAGGCCATGGCCGCGCATCGGTTTGTCGATGTACATGGTGTGCATGCTGGGCGCATCAAAGCCGGTCAACCACATGTCGCGCACGATCACCAGCTGGAGCGGATCTTGTGGATCACGGGCACGCTTTGCCAACAGGTCGCGGCGCGCCTTCTGCCCGGATGAGCCAGTGATATGCTGCTGCCACTCCACTGGATCGCTGGCTGCGCCAGTCATCACGATCTTGATGCTTCCGGCGTTGTCGTCGGTACTGTGCCATTGCGGCCGTAGCTTGATGATCTCGTCATAGAGCGCCACGCAGATGCGGCGACTCATGCATACCATCATCGCCTTGCCGCTGAGCGCCGCTACCCGGTCTTCGAAGTGCTGCACCAGATCGTCGGCCACCAGCGCCAGGCGCTTGTCACTGCCGACCAATGCCTCCACTGTGCTCCATTTCTGTTTGGTGCGTTCGGCGCTGGGCTCGTCCTCGTCCTCCAGCAGCGCCTCAATCTCAGCGTCGATGCGGGGCTTCTCATCCTCGTCCAGCTCGATGCGCGCCAGCCGGGATTCGTAGTAAATAGGCACTGTGGCGCCGTCTTCCACGGCACGGCTGATGTCGTAAATGTCGATGTAGTGGCCGAACACGGCCGGCGTATTCACATCGGTGGCTTCAATGGGTGTGCCGGTGAAGCCAATGAAGGAAGCATTGGGAAGTGCATCGCGCAGGTACTTGGCAAAGCCATAGGCGATCTCGCCGGTTTTGCTGGCCACCCTGGCCTTGAAACCATACTGGCTGCGGTGCGCCTCGTCGGCAATGACCACCACGTTGGAGCGCTCGGTCAGTGCCGGAAAATCGGTCTCGTCCGCCTTGGGTGCAAACTTCTGCAGGGTAGTAAAGATCACGCCGCCGGAAGCGCGATTGAGCAACGTGCGCAGGTTGTCGCGATCCTGCGCCTGCACCGGCGTCTGGCGCAACAGGTCTTTGCACAGGGCGAAGGTCGCGAACAGCTGGTCGTCCAGATCGTTGCGGTCGGTGAGCACCACCAGCGTGGGGTTGGCCATGCGCGGGTCGAATACGAGCAGGCCCGCATAAAAAGCCATCAGCAGGCTCTTGCCAGAACCCTGGGTGTGCCAGATCACGCCCGCCTTGCGGTCACCTTCAGGCTGGCTTTTCACACTGGGTAGGCCGTACTCGGCGGGGTCTTCCGCCTGCACGTTTTCCATGCTGGCCCGCAGTGTTGATGTGACAGCCTTCTTCACCGCGTGGAACTGGTGGTAGCCGGCGATGATCTTGATCAGACCAGACGGGCCTTCGCCAAACACGGTGAAGTGGCGTAACACATCCAGGAAGCGTCCCTGTTCGAATACGCCTTCGATCAGCGTGGCCAGCTCGGGCATGCCCTTTGGCTCAATGCGTGTGCCATCGGTGGTACGCCAGGGCATGAAGCGCTCCTGCTCCGCCGACAACGAGCCGACGCGGGCCATCAATCCGTCTGAGGTTACCAACAAGGCATTGCTATGAAACAGAGCCGGAACCTGCTGCTTATAGGTTTGCAACTGGTTGAAGGCGCTGCTCAGTGTGGCACTTTCACCACCGGGCGCTTTCAGCTCTATTACCGCCAGCGGCAGGCCATTGACGAACACCACCACGTCCGGGCGGCGTTTTAGCGGCCCTGCCACTACCGTGAACTGCTGCACTGCCAGCCAGTCATTGTTGGCAGGCTGTTCGAAGTCGATCAGCCGCACTTTCGCTGCAACAAGCTGGCCCGCCGTGAGCGTGCCGTCCTCACCCTGATCCTGTAAAAAGTACTCCACATCGGCACCTTCGGTGAGCAGCCTGTGTATGCGGCGGTTCTCTTCCAGCAGGTTCGGCAATTCTGATTGCGTGAGGCGGCGCACGGCATCCGCTTGCGCCTCTGGCGGTAACGCCGGGTTCAGGCGCGCGATAGTGGCGGTGAGTCGCGCCGTGAGTACCACCTCGTCGTACGCATTTCGCTCCGGTTGTATACCATCGGGGCCGATGACATCGTCGGAGGCGCAGGTATAGCCCAGCGTAGCAAGCTGCTCCAACAGCGCGGCTTCCAATTGTGCCTCCGATAGAAAGGCCATCAGTCGTCCCTGGCCGCCGAGTCAGTTGTCAATAACACAAAATGCTCCACCAGCTTCACCATCAGCTCTTTTTGCGCGGGTTTGCTCTCGGCTACCAGCAGCGCCAGCGCTACCAGCGTATTGTCGTTAATCAGCCTTTCCACTGGCCGCGCCAAAAGGTGCTCGTTCAGGCGCAAGTACCACAGGAACAGAAATGAGCCAGTGCGCTTGTTGCCATCGGCCAAGGGATGGTTTTTGATTACCAGATACAGCAGGTGTGCCGCCCGGCTGGCAACATTGGGGTAGAACAGTTCATCACCAAAGCCCTGCTCGATGGTTGCGAGGGCGGATGCAAGCCCGTCGCCGCGCAACTGGCCGAACAGCTCGGTGGCCTCGCCTTTGGCGATCAGCTCCGCCTTGAGCTGGGCGATCGCGGGGAGTGCGTCGTCCAGGTGCAACGAACGCATACCGCGTTGCGTGCTGGTCTGCCCGATCAGGCTCTGCTCATCGTAGCCCTGCAGCATGCTCCAACTGCGGGCGTAGTCGGCGATCACCTGCAACACCGCTTCACCCTCCGGGCTGACCAACTGCTGGTTCGCCAGGGTGCTGGAAAGCAGGTCGAACGCCTGCTCGAACTCAATGCCGCGTTCCTCCAATCGCTGCTGGTTGAGGCTGAAACCCTCCACCAAATGCTGACGCAGTACGCCGGTGGCCCATTGGCGGAAGCGGGTAGCGCGAGTGGTACTGACCCGGTAGCCTACCGAGATGATGACGTCGAGATTGTAGTGCTTGAGCTGCCTTTTGACCTGGCGCGCCCCTTCCTGACGAACTACCGAGAAATCCTCGGTAGTTGTCGCCTCGTCCAACTCCTTGTATTTAAAGATGTTTTTTAGGTGCAGGCTGATATTGTCAGCCGACGTGCCGAATAATTCCGCCATTTGCGCCTGAACCAGCCAGACAGTCTCGCCCTCCAGTCGCACTTGTACCGGTTGATTTTCGGCTTCAAAAATCACGATGTTATTCATGGCTGCGCCTCTCCCAAAACAAACCGCGCTCGTTCCCGGCGCAGCATTTCGTAAGGGGTCATGAAACGCAGATTCAGGCCGATGCAGGCACTGGGAATCTTGATGCGCTTCACTGAGTTGGCAGGCACTTCGTGGGTGACCACCACGTGCCCGTCTGCGAGGGCGTGGGCTATCAGGTAGTAGTCGGCCACTTGCAGGAAGGTGTTGATGGCCGCCGGTTCGTACTGTTGCTGCGTGGCCCAGGTACTCACCGCACCGAACTGGGCGGCGGCAGCGGCACCAGTCTTCACAAACATGCCATTGCCATGATTACGCATCCAGTCGGTCAACTCATCACCACCCGCGGTAATTTCATCGGCCACTTTATCGATACTAAACACGCGCCCTGCGGTATTGTTGTCGAGTAGCCACCGCCAAAAGGCAGGGCAGAAATCCAGCCCATAATGCAGGTTCTTGGCCTGGATAAACACGTTGGCATCGAGCAGGTAAGTCATAGCATCACGCCTAGTTCGCGTGCTGCTTCATAAAAGGTGGATGTCTTGCGCATGCCCAGCATTCGGAAGGCATCTTGAAACAGAGTTTGCCCTTCCAGCGTGCTCGACAGAACGGCCCGCGCAAAACGCTTTCCGGTGCGTGCACCGAGCGTGCTGTAGAAGTTGCCGCCTCCGCTGCCGCCTCGGTCGAGCGTGCGGATGCGGGCAAGCTCTTCGTGGTAGCTCTGCCAAAGGGTGGGCTCGTCGATAAAGCCCGCATCGAAAAGACGTCGCAGCGCGACCAGCGTGCTGACCTTGAAGCTGCGCGCCAGGCGTTGAATCTCCTCCGCGATCGGTATGGCGCCCTGATGATCTTGCCGCAACAGAGCTAGCGGCATTAAAAATTCCGCCGCCACGGCGTTGCACCAGCTTTCGATGCCCGGCTCGGCAAGTCGGCCTGCCTCGGGATCGGATATGCCACTTTCGCCTAGCCACAGGTGTGCCAGTTCGTGGGCCAGGGTGAACATCTGTGCCGCTTTGCTATCGGCGCCATTGATGAACACCAGCGGCGCCAGATCATCCGCCAGCGCAAAGCCGCGAAACTCTTCCACGTCCAACTTGCGGTGGCTGTTACTTCCAACCACACCGCTGGCCATCACCAGCACACCTGCGTCCTCGGCCTTGCCGATTAACTGGCGCAGGGCGTCGGTCCAGTTGGGTAGTTGTTGCCGTTCGGCAATGCTGAGCGCGAGAGTTTGCCGTATGGCCTCGGCCACGCGCTGGGGCGTATGCTGCAACGTGGCACTGCCGGCAAACTCCAGCGTGGGCAGCGCGTGCACGCGGGCATAATCGCGAAACCAGTCCTGCCGTTGCTGGCACAGATAAATAGTGTCGAGCAGATTGGGGCTGGGGCGAATCACGTCTCGATCAGCCAGAGTGCGGAAATCGGGAATCGGCAGCGGCTCCAGTGGCGGTGTCGGCAGGAATAAATAGCCAACGGCCACGTGCACAGCGCGTGCGAAATCTTCCAGTTGGCGTAAGGTGGGTTGCAGTTCTCCGGCTTCCCATTTCGTAAGTTTGGGAAAGCGTCCCGCCAGCGCAAGCGTATCCAGCCCGGCGCGCTCGCGCGCCCAGGTGAGAAGCTCGGGGTTGACAGGGATGCGGGTCATGCTTCTTCCACCGGAGTTACGTCATCTACGCTATCTTTCGCTACGCTTGTGTAATGAAAGCTTGTCAGCTCCGAAGTCAGAAAATCGTCCATCAAAAGCTTGATAAACAAATCCTTGGAAACTTTGGTATCCAACAAAATCCTGTCTTGCGCCTCGTTGAATCTGATTTTTCCGACAAGGTTTGGAAATGTCTGGCAGAACTGAATGATGTTCGCACTGGAGACGCCAGCTTTCAGTACGGGCGAAGACTTGGCGACTTTGGTTAGCCTCCTCGCATATTTGACATCATCGATAAGCTCGTGCAGTACCTCAGGGTTTGAAACCAGCTCAGCGCTTTCAATAGCAGCAAGCCCAAAAGCAGCCTCCCGCTTGATGGCGTCATGAAAGCCAAAACTTCTCTCCAGCGCACCAAGATCAATCACCAATACGGTGCCGTTGATTCTGAGCATCTGAAAGCCCGCGCTGACACGAAGAAACTCGTCATTAAGCTGTTCGAGGCGACTTGCTGACTTTTTCAAAAAAAAGCTGGCCCTTCCGAAGATGTTGACGGGTGCCATGGTCTTGTAAAGTACGATTTGACCGATATGGTTTCCAATTTCGATGAGCAGTGCCTTGATTGACGACAGGCTTTGAGTGTTCAGGTTTAGTAGGGGTAAGTCATCTTGCGTAATCACTGCTTCCAGTGCCGCAAGCTCTACGGGCACCTCAAGGTCGTAAACATAAATGGCATCGAGCCGTTCATCTGACGAGGACAGGTTGAGTACGGCGAGCTCTTCGTTGTCAGAAATAGTTTCACGCAAACTTTCCATGAACAGCGATTTGAGGCCTTCCAACGCTTCATGCTCGATATCCAGTTTAACTGGCTGGGATACCTCGGCGTCTTTCAGTAGCGCATATACCGCTACACCAATGTTATCGTACTCGGCTTGGAATTCCGCCATGGCGGCCTTGAGTTCTTCTGCGGTCATCCCCGGCCCCCTCGGACAAAGAATATTCGGTCATCCAGCTTGATATAAGCGACTTTTTGCTTCTCGCTTAGCCTTCCCCGGCAAATCAGGACAATGCCTTCTCGCTGCCCATTTTTGAAGGAGCCATTGGCTCTGTAGATGTGAAACCCCAGAAGTGCCAATGACGGATTCGCGTAAAACTGATCCGTCTTGATGTAAATGATGCCCATTACAACCAAAAGAAGACCAAGCACGAGCATTTGCCGCCCGCTGCCAAAATCAAAACTGATCAAGGGAACGACATAGGTTGCAAGGAAAGTCAGATGCTCGTAATTGATGTCTTCGATTTTGGTTATCTCAAATGGAATGTCGGTTGTGCCCTTGAGGTCAAAATCAAAGCGCAAGTAGGCGAACAGGCAATACAGCAAGGAAAAAACCGATGCGATAGAGAGCGGGTTGCTTAATATCAGATGCTTCCAGGATGAAACGTCTGAATAAACAAACGATGAGTCTGGAAGCACCGTTGAAATAATCAGGAAGAATACGAACAGCAATCCCAGCGACAGAATGTAGAGGTCAACTTTCCTGCGAATGCTTTTCATAAGGTGGCACACTCCATGAACTTCTCCGCATCCTTGACGCGCAGCTCGCCAGAGATCAGTTTGGGGAGGAGGGTGTCGTGGAGGTGGGCGAGGGTGCGGGATTCGTGAATGCTGTCTACTATTTGGTTTATCAGAGGCCTGATGATTTTGTTGAAGCTCTCAGCCAAATCCGCTGGCGGAATAGCCGTCTCGTAATTGGCCATATCCGACCAGTTCGTTCTTGGCATTTTCGTGCCTGTAGAGGCAGCATTTGTGTATTCGACGAACGCGTCACTTGAAACATGGCAAAGCACATATCCGAACCATTGCTCTTTCTTGGCGGTGACTACGACAATGTCAGTAGAGCAAACACCACCAACGGCGCTACTCCAACCTTGGCGAAAATAAGGGCGTAGTTTTCAAATAGAATCTCCCCTTCTTGAATTCGTACTTGTTGCTTCCCAGTTCGTCTGCGCTCCCCCATTCGCTCAAGGCAATACACCGCTTGGGCATGTGTTCGAGTGCTATATAGGCGGTACCTGTTTCAATTTCTTCAGGTTGGATGCTGCGCCGTGGATGATCGGCAACATCTCCAAGCGCTCGAATCTCCCACCCCTGAGGATTGGCCCTCATCATCGAGACAGTCGGGGAAGAGTTGCCAGTGAGGTCGGCCGGGAGATAGGGTTCGCGGCCTTCCATCTTGGCGCGCGGACGGGGCCAAAGTCGACGAACCAGTCCTCGGAATAGGGCGCGGGCCATGGCTTCCAGGGTCGGTTGCGGCGGCGGGTTGAGTTCGATCTTGTCGTCCAGCGTGCCGAGGATAGCGGCACAGTGTTGCCTCCGAGGATTTCGGGAAGCAGCAAAGGGGAAGACCGAATGATGCCCTCATTGAGGTTTGGCATCGTCGCTCCAATCGCGTGGAACTTGAACCATGCAATAGCAGCTGGATTCGCGAGGACATGAGATAGAAAGTCTGACAAACGTCTCGATCATTACTCTTTACCGAAGACGTATCGCACCTGTTCCGCATATGAATCCTTCTTCTGCCTCCCGAACAATAACCAATATGCCCAGTTGCTTGTACACCTCGGCGGGCAAAGAGAATGTCGCCAAGTCCTAATCATGCCGCGCTAGCTCCTGCGCTTTGTTACGTGAAATCTTAGGAAGCACACAGAATGATCTATCTGCCTGTTTCGGACCGCTTCTGTTGGCACTACAGGCACGCCATCCTCAACGTAGTCATATGCATGAAGCTGCGTCCCAAACGGCCCAGTCTGAGTTCGGTAATGCCATCTTCAGAGTTGCCCAATTGTGATGGTCCGAGCGAAAGTTCTCTCCACTCACCTCCCATACCCAAGCTCCTTCAGATTGGCCTCAATCGCCGCATCCAGCCGCGCCGCTTCCTGCTGCTGCTCGCGCCACTGCGCACTCAGGCGCTGCATCTTGTCGGGAAATGGCTCACCGTCATCCTCCACAGCCTCGGCACCCACATAGCGGCCGGGGGTGAGCACATGGCCGTGCTTGCGGATGTCATCGAGGCTGGCGCTCTTGCAGAAGCCGGGGATGTCTTGATAAGGGGTCAGAGCGCCTTGGGCGGTCTGACCCCGGCCGGATTGGCGCCAGGCATGATAGGTGTCGGCGATTCTCTGGATGTCCTCGTCGCTGAGTTCGCGCCGGGTGCGGTCCACCAGCATGCCCATATTGCGGGCGTCGATAAACAGTACTTCGCCGCGCCTATCGCGCAGGGTTTCCTTGCCGCGCTTGCCGTTGGATTTATCGCGGGCCAGGAACCACAGGCAGGCGGGAATCTGCGTGGAGTAGAACAACTGGCCGGGCAGGGCCACCATGCAGTCCACGGCGTCGGCTTCTACCATCGCCTTGCGAATCTCGCCTTCGCCGCTCTGGTTGGAGCTCATGGAGCCGTTCGCCAGCACCACGCCGGCGGTGCCAAAGGGCGCAAGATGCCAGTGGATGTGTTGCAGCCAGGCGTAGTTGGCGTTACCCACGGGCGGCACGCCGAACTGCCAGCGCGGGTCTTCGCGCAGGCGGTCGCCGCCCCAGTCGGAGATGTTGAAGGGCGGGTTGGCGAGAATGTGGTCGAAGCGCAGGTCGCGCAGCTCGTCCTTGTGGAAGCTGCCCTCGTTGTTCCAGCGGATATCCGAGTCGATACCGCGCACGGCCAGGTTCATCTTGGCCAGGCGCCAGGTGGTGTAGTTGCTCTCCTGGCCGTAGATGGCTATATCGCCGATGCGCCCGCCGTGTTGCAGCACGAACTTCTCACTCTGCACGAACATGCCGCCGCTGCCGCAGCAGGGGTCGTAGACGCGGCCCTGGTAGGGTTCGAGCATCTGCACCAGCACCTGCACCACCGAGCGCGGGGTGTAGAACTCGCCACCGCGCTTGCCTTCGCTGCCGGCAAACTGCGCCAGAAAATACTCGTAAACGCGGCCGAGTAAGTCACGGCTCTTGCCGCCTTCTTCGTTCATAGTGATGCCGGAGATCAGGTCGATCAATTCTCCCAGCATCACCTTGTTGAGCGCGGGGCGGGAGTAGTCCTTGGGGAGTACGCCTTTCAGGGATTCGTTGTCCTTCTCGATGGCGCGCATGGCATCGTCGATGAGGGTGCCGATTTCGGGGCGTTTGGCGTTGGCTTTCAGGTGCGACCAGCGCCCCTCTTTGGGTACCCAGAAAATATTGTCAGCGAGGTATTCATCCTTGTCCTCCGCTGCTTGTGCGTCTTCGGCCAGCAGTTCGGCGTGGCGTGCCTCGAAAGCGTCGGAAATGTACTTGAGGAAGATCAGCCCCAGGGCGACGTGCTTGTAGTCGCTGGGCTCCATGTTGCCGCGCAGCTTGTCGGCGGTTTTGAATAGATCGGCTTCAAAGCCCAGTTGCGATTGGGGCTTGCCGCCGCTGTTCTTGTTTTTGCCCTTGGCCATGATAGTTCCTGTCGTTCAGTCGCGGTGGGGGTCAGTCCAGCACCACAAGAAATTCGGTGGCCAGCGCTTCCGGGCGCACGGCGCGGGTGTCCGGGCTGCGGTGCAGCTTGACCAGGCCGTAACCCTCCAGATTGCGCAGTGTGCGCGACAGGTTACTGGCCGCGCGTCCAGACAATTCTGCAAGTTCCAGAACCGTGCGCGGCTGTTTATCCTCTATCAAACGTAGCAATGCCCGGTTCTCGTCTGACAACACGCCGGCCAACTGGCGCCATGACGCGAACCAGACCGTGGGCGTGGGTTCTTCATTGTGGCTGGATGCTTTGCTGGCCCGCTTTTCAGAGCGGATGCCGACGACAGTGCGCATGAGTACCCTCATTGTTGTGGAGTGGCAGCGTATAGGCACCTGATGCTATCACGCGAACATCGTATCGAACAGCGAGTTGGAGCGGAGGTTTGTAAAATGTCAGGAGGAGGGTGGTAGCTACGGGTGGACTTGAACCACCGACCCCAGCATTATGAATGCTGTGCTCTAACCAGCTGAGCTACGTAGCCACATCGCTTTGGGGCAGGCGCCCCGAAAGGCCGCGAATTTTCCAGAAAATGGTCCGGCAAGTCAAGGCCCGGCCCGGTCAGGCCCGGCAGGTTCGCCATCCTCAATTTTCACCAGCCCTCCCATGATCCCCACGTAGGCACTGCCGTCCGGGCTGATGGAGATCGAGCCGTAGTGGTTATTGAATAACCACCCGGTGCCGGTGAGCACCTTGAACACCAGCTCGCCGGTGTGGAAGTCCAGCGCGGTGAAATACCAGGCGTGCAAATCGGCCGGGTTGGATGCGTCGCGGGTGTACACATACACCAGGCCGTTGGCGGCCGATACCTTCGGCACGGCCGAGGGCGAGGTGACCTGGTCGTTTTCCCACACCGTTTCGCAGCCGGCGTCCCCGGGGAGGATGTCCACGCGCACCATGCCCGGCTGAGAGTCCGGCACGTTCCTCGGGCCCGAGTAGCCGTAGTTGTTCTCCGCGATCAGGCTGTTGCCAACCGCGGCCAGGGAGTTCTCGGTAGTACCCAGCCCGGGCCGGAAAATGCCGTGCTTGCACACCACCTGCGAACCTGGCCTCTCGCGCTGGGCATACACCATGATGTTCACCCGGCCGTCGGCATTGTCGGTGATGGCCACGTAGTCGTCGCCCACGAGCGTGGGCGTGGTGCCCGAGCCCCAGCCCATGGTGCCGGCCTTGGGGCCGCTGCCGCGCGCGTAGGTTTCCCGCCATACGGTGTGCAGGCTGCCGTCCTGCGCAAGGGCGAAGCGGTACATGGCGTGATCCGACACTACGAACACGCCGTGCCTGCCCACGGCCATGGCATTGTCGATGCGCTCTCCGGGCAATTCGATCACCTGCCCCTGCGCGCCATCGGCCCGCACGACGCCCACCAGCCCCTCGCGTGTGATAAACCAGTCGTTGCCCTGCCAGTCGGGCATCGCGTCGATAACGCGATGTGGCCCGGGCCGGCGGCTTTCCAGCAGCTCGCCCAGCGGGCGTTCAGCGGCGAGCTGCCAGCGGTAGTGGCCGTTCTCCTCCCGCAGCGCCCAGCGCTGGATTGCGGGCGTGTTGGTGGCCAGCAGCACCTGGTCGCGGTGGTCGAGATGGAAGTACACACCGCCGCTGAACTCTGAGCCGATGGGCAGCCAGCGCGTGATCACCTGGCGCGCCAGTATGTCCAGCGTGTCGGGCCGGCGTGCCACCAGCGTCACGCCGAAGGGGGTAACGCAGGTGCCCAGGAGTAGACCCTCGCGATTGAAGCTCTGGGCCACGCAGCTTCCGGTTAGGCGATGGAACTGTCGCGAGGACACCTGCGGGTTGATGCCCAGAGGGCCCGCCCAGGAGTAGCTGTCGCTCTGCGCGGCATCGTTGTGCATGCTATTGACGCCGGCGGGCGCCAGGAAAGGGTGTTGCGCCGGCGGCGGGTAGGCCGCAACGGGCCGGGGCCTGGCCGCGTTGCCGATAAAAGCGGGCACGGAGGCCTGTGTTGAGGGCGTGGGCCGTGCGGGATCAGATTCCAGGTACCACCAGCCAGCGGCGAGGCCGATGCCAAGCAGTATCACAGTGAGTCCGAGGCCTCTCAGCATGATCAATTCTCCCCATGATCAGGTGCCAGATAAGAGCGGGTGATCCACGGCGTGTGGCGCCGGACGCGGCACCGCGCCTGCTACCGCGCGCCTGCTATCATAATGCGTCATCATGTAATTGCGAGCCTCGCGTGTCGGCATTCATCCTGTGGGGCATCACCCCGTCGCCCTACCAACTCAAGATGCAGGCGCTGCTCGATTATGCCGAACATGCCTGGCAGCGCTGGCCGGAACAGGCGAGTCGCGGGCAGGCGCTGATGATGGCGCTGCGGCTCGCGCGGGCGAAGCGACGCGGGGAGGTGAGCAAATTTTCCGGGCTGGCGCAGGGTGAAGACGAATACCCCGCAGTGCCTTTCTACACCGAGGATGGCAGGCAGTTCAGCTATGACTCCAGTGGACTGGCCCGATATCTCGATCAGCATCCGCAGCGGCATGGGCGCCCGCTGGTGCCCGCCCAGTCGCCCCGGCTTGCCTTTCTCTGCCGCCTGATCGACGAGGCGTTCGACGAATTCGGGCTGTACATGGTGCACCACAATCGCTGGGTAACCTCCGCCGCCACCAACGTGATGGGGGAAACCACGGCGCGCGAGCTGCGCAAGCTGTTGCCCCCGCTGGTGCCGCGCCTGGTGGCCAAACGAATGCCGCGCCGCCAGGTGCGCCGCCTGCCTTATCTGATGAGCGTGGCGCCGGCCGGGTACGAGGCCGGGGTCAGCCCGGGGTTGACGCCGCCCTCACGCCCGGGGTTTCCGCCCACGCACGGCTTGCTGGATGCCGCGTGGCGGCAGTATCTGGCAGCGATGGAAAGCGTCCTGCAACACCAGCCCTACCTGCTGGGCGAGCGCTTCACGCTGGCGGATGCCAGCGCCTACGGGCAGTTGAGTATGAACCTGGTTGATGGCAGGGCCGCCGAGCTGCTGCAGGAACTGGCGCCCGTCACCTTCGACTGGTTGCGCGGCATCCGCGATGGTCGGCATGTGGCCAGCGCCGGTGCGCTGTACGCCAGCGATGCGCTGGCGCCGCTGGTGCAGGCGATACGGGAGACATTCATGCCTCTGATGCAGCAGAACCATGCGGCCTATCGGCGTGCCTCCGATGAAGGTGAAACACTGTTCAACGAGGCGGCCTTCGATCTGGGCAGGGCGTTGTACCCCGGCGAACTGCAGGGCTGGCCGTTTCGCGCGGTGGCCAAGAGTTTCCAGGCGGTGGTCTGGCGCGAGTTGTGCGCAGATTGGCAGGGGCTCGCGCGTCATGAAAAAGACCAGCTTGAGACGCAGTATGGCCTGCACGGGTCAGCCTTTGGGGGGGTGTAGGCCTTGCAAATTCAGTCAGGAGCGTGAATGCTGTAGCCGTAAGGACGAGTCAGCCGGCGCAGTACCGCTGACTGTGCGAACGTGAGGCCTCCTGGCCTGCAGGCAGAAATTTTCGTGTGCGGCTCGCGTTTTACTTGATTTGACACAATACTGTCAGTATCGAGGCGCCCTAGAATTTCGCCAACTATACTCATAACAGGAGAAACCGATCATGCGGTTCACCGCTCAAAAATCCAGAATGGTTTTGGCATGCGCAAGCGCTGTTGCGGCCGCGAGTCTGAGCCCCCAGGCTATGGCCCTCAAGTTCAACTGGGGAGAGCTGGAAGGCACCTTCAACTCCAATCTCTCGGTAGGCGCCAGCTGGCGTACTGAAGATCCGTCGCTGCGGGTGGTGAGCCCGGGCAACACCAACGGCAAGGGTCGAGCAGCGTCCAGCGTGACCGATGACGGCAACCTGAACTATAAAGAAGGCGACATGTTCTCCATGTTGTTCAAGGGCGTACACGATTTCGACCTGAACAACGGCAGCGTGGGGGTCTTTACCCGCTTCAAATACTGGTACGACTACGAGCTGGCCGAAGGCAATGTGCCGCATGGTCATGCCGCCACCGGCTATGTGCCCGATCAGGAGCTGGATCTGTCGGATTTCGAAAGCCTGGCGCAGGAGCAGGGTTTCGAGTTTCTCGACTATTACGTGTATGGCAGTTTCGAGGTTGCCGAGAAGCCGGTGGAACTGCGCGCCGGTAACATGGTGCTGAGCTGGGGCGAGAACACCTTCATCCAGAACGGGGTCAACGTGATCAACCCGTTCGATGTGACGGCGCTGCGCAAGCCGGGGTCCGAGATCAAGGAAGCGCTATTGCCGGTGGGCATGCTCTACGGCAACTTTGGCGTCACCTATGACCTGAGTGTGGAAGTGTTCTACCAGTACGACTGGGAACGCACCATTCTGGATGAGTGCGGTACCTACTGGAACTCGGGCGATCCGTACGGCGGGGGCTGTGATTTCCTCACCGCATCCGGCAGCCCCAGCGACCTGGAGCAGACCACCGACGATCCGCCGTTCATCATACCCCGCGCACCGGACGACACGCCCAGCGACAGCGGCCAGTGGGGTATTGCGGCGCGTTACTTCCTCGAGTCGCTGAATGCCACCGAGCTGGGTGTTTACTACGTGAACTACCACAGCCGTACCCCGATTTTCAGTGCGGTGAACCCCACCGAGAACTTCGGCCAGCCCTTTATTCTCGGCTCCAACCCTCAGTACATCTTCGAGTTTCCGGAAGATATCGAGGTATACGCCCTCACATTCGCCACCAACCTCGGGTCATGGGCCTGGTCGGGTGAGTTGAGCTATCGCCCGGATTTCCCGCTGCAGATCAACCAGACACAAATTCTGCAGGCCGCGGTGCTGGGTAGCTTCGCCGAATGGTCCACGGTCGCGCAGCGCTCTGCCGATGCCGGCCCCGGCGGGCGCGTGCAGGGCTACGACGACGTGGAGTATACGCAGTTCCAGATGACCTTCATCAAGTTCTTCGAGCAGATCATGGGCGCCGAGCGTCTCTCGTTTGCCGCAGAAGTGGGCGCCACCTTCCTCGATGGCATGGACGACGACCAGGTGTACGGTCGCAGTTCCACCTACGGCGTGGGCAAGTTCGACCCACTGGAAAGCCAGGTTTTCCCGGGCGTTACCGTCACCTGCAATTCGCATACCGCGCTGGAGGCGCTGGCCAATTTCAAGCCCAACACCAACAGTTCCTACTGTACTGACGATGGCTTCACGGACGATTTCTCCTGGGGGTATCGCGTGCGCGCGGGCCTGGACTATTCCGACCTGTTCGCAGGCATCAACGTCACCCCCAATATGGCCTGGTCGCATGATGTGCAGGGCAATTCACCGCCGCCGAACTTCATCGAGGATCGCATGGCCTTCAGCGTGGGCGTGAAAGCGGATTACCTCAGCACCTACCAGGCAGACCTGTCCTACACGACATTTTTCGGTGGGGCCGACTATGATGATCAGCAGGATCGGGATTTTATCTCCCTGAGTTTCTCCGTCGCGTTCTGATCGCATTAAACCGATAACATCGAGTAAATGGAGTTGTACGCATGTCGATACGTAAACTGAATACCGCTGGCGCGCTGCTTGCGGTTCTGATGGCCGGGCCGGTACTGGCGAAAATCACCCCGGAACAGGCGGCGCAGCTGGGCGGCGATACCCTGACGCCCGTGGGCGCCGAGCGCGCCGGCAATGCCGAGGGTACCATTCCGCCGTGGACGGGCGGGGTCAAGGAATTCCCCGAGGGTTACAAGGTCGGCGAGCGTCTGGTGGATCCATTCGCCGACGACGACAAGCTGTTTACCATCACCGCGGAAAACGTCGACCAGTATGCCGACAAACTCTCTCCCGGGCAGATCGCGATGTTCAAACGCTACCCGGATACCTACGAAATGCCCGTGTACCCCACCCGCCGCAGCGCCTTCCTGCCAGACAGCGAGTACGCGCTGATCAAGGAATACGCCACGCGCACGGAACTCGTGGAAGGCGGCAACGGCCTGGTGGACTTCCTGGCCAGCAGCCCGTTCCCCATCCCGTCCAACGGGCTGGAAGCGATCTGGAATCACATTACGCGCTATCGCACGCCGTTGGGCTTTGAGCGCCGCTACATCCAGGCGCCCGTGCAGGCCAATGGGAGCTTTGCGCCGGTGCTGTTCGAGGAACAGGCCCTGTTCGCCTCCCGCGTGCCGGACAATCCGTACCCGAACCGTCTGTTCGTCTTCCTGCAGCGTATTCTCGCGCCCGCGCGTCTCGAGGGCGACGTATTGCTGGTGCATGAAAACATCGACCAGGTAAAAGAGCCTCGCTCGGCCTGGGTTTACAACGCGGGCCAGCGTCGCGTGCGTCGCGCGCCCAATATCGCCTACGACGGCCCCGGTACGGCGTCCGATGGTTTGCGCACAGCGGACGACCTGGACCTGTATAACGGCGCGCCCGATCGCTATAACTGGGAGCTGAAAGGCAAGCGGGAAATGTACATCCCGTACAACTCCTACAAGCTGTGGGATGGCGATCTGGATTACGACGATATCATCAAGCCCGGCCACATGGACCCGCAGTATCTGCGCTACGAACTGCACCGGGTATGGGTGGTGGATGCCACGCTGAAAGATGGGGCGCGTCACATCTATGCCCGTCGCACGTTCTATATCGACGAGGACACCTGGCAGATCGCCGTGGTCGACAACTACGACGGGCGTGGTGAACTGTGGAAGGTGAAAGAAGGGCATCCGATCGTTCACTACCAGGTGGGTGTGCCCTGGCTGGCGACGGAATCCCTCAACGACCTCAACTCCGGTCGCTACGTGATCATCGGCCTGGACAACGAGGAAGACGGCTACACCTACGATTTTTCCTGGCAGGGAAGCTTCGAGGATTTCACACCGGCAGCCCTGCGTCGCGCAGGCCGCCGCTAGGTCGTGGCCATGGGCCGGTCGGCGCGGCTGTCAGCCGCGGTGCTGCTCTCGCTGTGGTCGCTGGCGGCCACGGCGGACTACATGTTCAAACCCGCCCTCTCGCTGGCTGACCCCACCCGGTCGGGCCTGCTGGACATTGCCCGCTGCGGTGAGCGGTGGGTGGCCGCTGGGGAGCGTGGCCTGATACTGCTGTCGGACGACGCCGGTACCAGTTGGCGCCAGGTGGCGTCGCCGGTGAGCCAGTTGCTTACTTCCATCTCCTGTCCCGCCCCCGGCCGGATTTACGTGGCCGGCCATGGCGGCGTGATTCTGGGCAGCCAGGACGCCGGTGACAGCTGGTCACTGCTGTTTGACGGGAACGAGGCCAACGCACAGTGGCTGGCTTACGCGCGCTCGGAGCTGTCGCGTCTGGAGCAGGCGCTGGAGGCGGCGGAGGAAGCCACGGGTGACGAAGCCCATGCGGACCTCGTCGACGACATCACCTTCGCACTGGAGGACGCGGAATTTCGCGTTGAAGACGCGGTGGCGGCGGTGGACAACGGCCCGGTCGATCCGTTCCTCGACATATTCTTTATCGACCAGCAGTCCGGTATCGCGGTTGGGGCCTACGGCATGCTGTATCGCACGTCCGACGGCGGCCAGAGCTGGCAGATCGGCGTTGCAGGCATCGACAACCCGGACCGCTTTCATTACTACGGCGTGGCGCGCTCCGCGGCAGGCGATCTGTTTCTCTGCGGCGAGGCGGGTCTGTTGTATCGCTCACGCGATGACGGTGTGAGCTGGCAACGTCTGGAGGCGGGCTACGACGGCACCCTGTTTGGTGTGGTGCCGGAGATGGACGGCTCAGTGCTGGTGTTCGGTCTGCGCGGCCACATCTTCAGCAGCGCCGACGCGGGCGACACGTGGTCGCCAACCGAGGTGCGCGATGATCCGCAACTCAGCCTGTACGGCGGCGGTCGTCTGGAAGACGGCAGCGTGGTACTGGTGGGCGCCGGCGGTGCTGTCTTGTACAAGCAGGCGGGCGGTGACGCCTTCGAACCGGGCTCCATGCCCGGGCGCAGCACGCTGGCATCAGTGGCGGGCGCCGGGCGCGATAACGCGCTGGTAGTGGGTTTGGGAGGCATAGCGCCGTTGAAAGAGGCTATCGAATGACAGCGCGGGATGAGACACAGCCGGCCGGGGGCGTAACATCTGCCGCCGAGATGCTGGAGGCGGAAGACGGCAAGCTGCGTCCCGCGATCGCCAACCTGATTTTCAGCATCCGCCCGTTGCTGGTGCTGCTGTTCATCGCCGCGACCGTTTTCTTCGGCTACCAGGCCAGCAACCTGAAGCCGGACGCGAGCTTCGAGAAAATGGTGCCCGTATCGCACCCCTACATCATCAATTATCTGGACAACAAGGCTGATCTCGCCGCGCTGGGGAATGCCGTACGCATTACCGTGCAAACCCGTGAAGGCGATATTTTCACCGCCGAGTTTCAGGAACTGTTGCGCACTATCACCGATGAGGTGTTCTACGTGCGCGGCGTCGATCGCTCCGCCCTGCAGTCGTTGTGGACGCCGAACGTGCGCTGGCAGGAAGTGACGGAGGAGGGCTTCGTCGGTGGGTCTGTGATCCCTGACGACTACGACGCTTCCGAGCGCAGTCTGCAAAAGCTGCGGCAGAACACGCTCAAATCCGGGCAGGTGGGTCGGCTGGTCGCGAACGATTTCAAATCCGCGACCATCCTCGCGCCGCTGGTGGAAGTGGATCCGGAGACCGGCGAAAAGCTGGACTACCACCTGCTGTCGGAGGATCTGGAACGCCTGGTGCGCGAAAAATACCAGAGCAACACCATCGAGATACGCATCACGGGCTTCGCCAAACTGGTGGGCGACCTCATCGATGGCGCCATCCTGGTGGGCGCGTTTTTCGGTATTGCGTTCCTGATTACCGCTTTCATGCTGTATCTCTACAGCCGCTGCCACTGGTGCACGCTGGTACCCCTGGTGTGCTCAACCGCGGCGGTGGTGTGGCAACTCGGCTTGCTGGAGACCGTGGGGCTGGGGATAGACCCGTACAGCATGCTGGTGCCGTTTCTGGTGTTCGCGATCGGTATCAGCCACTCGGTACAGATGATCAATCGTTTTGGCGAGCACATGTGCCAGGGGATGGAAAAGCGCGATGCCGCGTGGCTCACTTTCGTCCGCTTGAGCAAGCCGGGCTTTATCGCCCTGGTGAGCGATGGCGTGGGTTTCTTCACGCTGAGTGTGATCGACATACCGGTGATTCGCGAACTGGCGTGGGTGGCCAGCAGCGGCGTGGCGATCCTGATTCTCACCAACCTGATCCTGTTGCCGGTGCTGCTGTCCTACGCGGGTATCAGCAACAGCTGCCGCAAGCATCGCAAGGGCAAGGAAAACAGCGGTTACGGCCACTGGCAGGCGGCGTCCAAAATCACCATCCCGTCGCGCGCCCGCATCGTGGTGGTGATCGGAATCGTGCTGGCTGCGATCGGCTTTATCGAGGGCCGCGACCAGAAGATCGGCGACCTGGACGCGGGCGCGCCGGAGTTGCGTCCCGATGCCCGCTACAACCAGGATACCGCTTACCTCGCCGAGAATTACTCCACCAGTACCGACGTATTCGTGGTGATGGTGGAAACGAACCCGCAGGAGTGCGGTATTTTTGAAGCAGTGTCTTCCATCGACTACTTCCAGGGGGTCATGGAGCAGGTGCCGGGCGTGCAGTCTGCGATGTCACTGGTGGATATCTCCAAGCTGGTGATCATGGGTATGAACGAGGGCAGCCCGCAGTGGCATACCATCAGCCGCAATCGTTACATCCTGAATAACTCGCTGAGCCGCGTGCCGAGCGACCTGTTGAACACGGATTGCTCCATGGTGCCGGTGATTCTGTTCCTGGAAGATCACAAGGCCGACACGCTCACGCGCGTGATCAACGCGGTAGAAACTTTCGCTGAAGAGCACGATACCGACGGGATCGAGTACAAGCTTGCCGCGGGCAATGCTGGCGTCGAGGCGGCCACCAATATCGTGATCAGCGAGGCGCAGTACCGCATGCTGGCCTGGGTGTATGGCGTGGTGATCCTGCTGTGCCTGCTCACCTTCCGCTCGCTGCGTATCACTGCCTGTATCATCCTGCCGCTGATGCTGACGTCCCTGCTGGGGCAGGCGCTGATGACCTGGCTGGGTATTGGCGTGAAGGTGGCCACACTGCCGGTGATCGCGCTGGGTGTGGGGATCGGCGTCGATTACGGCATCTATATCTACAGTGCGTTACAGCACTACCTGAACCACGGCTATTCGCTGCGCGAGGGGTATTTTGAGGCGCTCAAGTCCAGCGGGACGGCCGTCGCGTTCACCGGTCTGACGCTGGCCGCCGGCGTGGCGACCTGGATCTTCTCGCCGATCAAGTTTCAGGCCGACATGGGCCTGCTGCTGACCTTCATGTTCTTCTGGAACATGCTGGGGGCGATACTGTTACTGCCCGCTCTGGCCAGCGTCCTCGGCATTGGGCAGGCGCAGAAGAACCAGCAGTAGCGCCCCGAACAGTGTGCAGGCGGCTGCCACGTACAAGCCCAACGTGTAGTTGCCTGTCTCGTCGACCAGCCGGCCTACCAGCGGGTAGCTCGGCAATACGCAGAGCGTGATCAGCGGGCTCATCAAGCCCATCGCCCTGCCGTAGCTCGCCAGCCCGAACAGCTGCGCCATCATGCTGCCCCACACCGGCAGCATGCCGCCGGCGGCAAGGCCGAGCAGGGTGGCCGCAATCATCTGAGGCCCCGGGAGCGGCGCGCGGGCAAACAGCAGCAGTGCCAGGATCACCAGCCCTTGCGCCGTCCACAGGGCCGCCTTCAGGTTGAACTTGTCTGCCGCCATGCCGAAGACGAGTTTGCCGATAAAACCGGACACCGCAATCACCGTGATCAGCGTGGCGCCATAGGTGGCCGCACCGCCGCCGTTGGTAATGTAGGGTTCAATGTTGGCAAGAAACGACGTGTAGGCGGCGAACAACAGCCCCAGGCTCAGGCCGAGATACCAGAAGCCCGGCTGGCCGATAATACCCTGCAGCGAGAGTGCATCGGCGGCGGGCGGCGCGGTCGCCGTGGCGGTGCCCCCCGAGGCGCTTGCCGCCGCCGCGTGTTTGGGCGTATCGCGAATGGTCCACAGGACGACGGGCAGCATCACCAGTAGCGTGGTGAGGGCAAACAATTCCAGGGTCTCGCGCCAGCCATGCTCGGCCAGCCAGAAAGCGATCATCCAGGGTACCAACACACCACCCAGCGAGGTACCGATGGCGGCCACACCCAGCGCGCGGCCCCGGGTGGCAGTAAACCAGCGGGAAATGACGGCGGAGGCGCACAGGGAGCCGGCGAAGGCGTTGGCCAGGGCCATGGTCAGCCCGAACAGCACGATGTACTGGCCCAGCGAGCCCGTCTGGGAGGTGGCATACAGCCCGCCCGCGTAAAGTAAGGTGCCCGCGGCCATGATCCAGCGCACGGAGAACCGGTCGACCATCACGCCGGCTACCGGTTGCAGCACGAATCCGGCGATCGTGCCCACGGTGAGAGCGTACATCACCTGCTCCAGAGAGGCGCCAAACTCGGCGCGCACGGGCTCCACCAGCAGGCTGACGGCGTAGGTGAAGAAACCGAGAACAAACAGCTGGGCCACAAAGCCGCCGCCAACAACTTTCCATGCCTGGTTCATCGCGCTCCTTCTTGCTTCTGCAGTAGTGAAGTGGGCTGAGTCTCTCCGTTTGCCGGCCGGCCGGCACAGTTAAAATGCCCAGCCAGCCATGATATTCTGTCGCAGGCTACAGATAAGAGCTTGAGAGGTCGAATTGACAGGCATAATACGCCGTTTTTTCCATGCACAGTGATATCACCGTGGGGGCCGCCAAGTTCGCCCGCCTGTTCGAATACCTCAGGCAGGTGGGCATTGATCCCGAGGAGGTGGCGGCGCCATTAAGCCTTTCGCCGGCGCGGATCGCCGCCGTCGACCCGAACCGCCAGCTACCGGTATTGCAGTACGCCAAGCTGTACAAGCTCGCCGTGATGCGCATGCAACAGATGCAGCAGCCCATCCCCTGGGCGGCGGGCGTGGGCAGCGATGCCTTTGAGTTCATGTGCCGTGCGCTCATCAGTGCGCGCACGCTGGGCGAGGCGCTGGAGCTCGCGCAGCGCTATGACCAGTTGATGGCTCCGCTGATACACCATGGTGTCAGCCTCGCGGACGCGGGCGACAGCGAGTGGGTGAAGCTCAGTTACACGGTGGATCTCGACAGCAGCTCGCCTATCGTGGTTGCCCCGGAAGTGTGGGAGGGAGGGCGCTATCAGCCCACCATCGCACGCGCTTCGGGGCTCGCGGTGTGGCACAGCATCTGCGGCTGGCTAACCGGTTGCCATCTGGAACTCTCGGAGGCGAAAATCCAGGCGCCTTACGTCGGGCGGGCGCTGTTCAACAGCCTTTCCTCGATCTTCGACTGCCCCCTGTATTTCGATTCCGACGAAAACAGCTTCACCTTCGCGCGCAAGTTTCTCGACAAGCGGATCATCCAGAACGGCGAATCGCTGCGCGAATTCCTGGATGTCACGATCTACCATCTTATTTCCGTGGAGCGCCGCACCAACAGCACCGGCTCCGCCATTAAATCGCTGATCAGCAACAGCTTTACCTCGGGCTCCTTGCCGTCATTCGTCGAGGTGGCCCAGATGCTCAACATGTCAGGTTCCAGCCTGCGGCGACGGCTGGTGAAGGAGGGCGTCAGCTACCAGGCGTTGAAAGACGAACTGCGGCGGGACATCGCGATCGATAAGCTCCTCAACGAAGACCTGAAGGTCGCAGACATTGCCGAGTACCTGAGCTTCGCCGACCCCGGATCATTCGTGCGCTCATTCAAGGGCTGGACCGGCAAAACCCCGTTCGAGTATCAGCAGGAGTTCCGGGATCTGTCCTGATGCCGCCGGCGTCGCGTCACCGGCGTTGAGCGAATTTGTCAATGCATACGGTCTTTACCGACGCTTCTCGCGGGCCTGGAGCACGGCATACTGCCTTGCTGGCTGCGGCGTAGCCGTACCCGGTGACGAAACGCGCTGCGGGTAAACAGGAGGAGAGAGCATGCTGCTTGAGGGTCGGGTCGCGCTGGTGACGGGCGCAGGGCAGGGCGTCGGTGAAGGCATCGCGCGGCGTTTACATGCGGCGGGCGCTTCTGTGGTGATCGCCGAATTCAACGCCGACAGCGGCGAACGCACCGCGCAGTCGCTGGAGCGCGGCGAGTTCCTGCAGGTGGACGTATCTGACCGCGCGCAGGTGGTGGGCGCGGTAGAGCAGACGCTCACGCGCCATGGCCGGCTCGATATCCTGGTGAACAATGCCTATCCCACGGGCACACCGCCGGCGCGCCTGGAAAGGCTCACCGACGAGGCCTTCGATATCGCGTTTCAGGCCGGTTTCATGGGCGCCTGGTGGGCCATGCAGGCCGCGTTCCCGGGTATGCAGGAGCGGCGCTGGGGCAGGGTGATCAACATTTGCTCGCTGAACGGGGTGAACGCGCACCCCTATACCGCGCCCTACAATTCGGCAAAAGAGGGGCTGCGAAGTCTGTCGCGCACTGCGGCGCGGGAGTGGGCGCAACACGGCATTTGCGTGAACGTGATTTGCCCCGCGGCACGCACCGCCGCCTTCGAAAAATTCCAGCAGTATTCGCCGGACAACGCGGCACTGATGCTCAAGCAGAACCCGATGGGGCGCATGGGCGACCCGGAGAGGGATATTGGCGGCGTAGCGGTGTTCCTGGCCTCGGAAGACGCGCGCTACCTCACCGGTAACACGCTGTTTGTGGACGGCGGAGGGCATATCAACGGTGTCAACTGGGAGCCGCCGGTAGACTAAACGCGCATGCGGTGCCTGATGGCCCCGATCCGCGATCATGACAACGCAAGGAGAGATTTATGGGATTGTATGCAGTAACTGGCGCAGCGAGCGGCATTGGTCGTTCGGTAGCGGACGCACTTCGGGCGGAGGGTCACGAGGTGATCACCGTGGACATTCGCGATGCGGACGTGGTGGCCAATCTCGCCGACGCCGATGCCTGTGCGGCGGCGGTCGAGGACATTCAGCAGCGCGCGCCGGACGGCCTCGATGGTTTCGTGCCCTGCGCGGGCGTGGGGCCTGATGCGCCGGCGCCCAGGCTTCTGCCCCTGGTGAACTATTTTGCCGTGGTGGCCATGGTCGACGGGCTGCGCCCGGCGCTGGAACAGAAGCGCGGCGCGGTGGTGTTGATCAGCTCCAATTCATCGCGCATGACGGCTTACAACGAAGACTATATGCAGGCGCTGTTGAACGGCGATCGCGACACCGCCGTGAAGATGGTGGAAGAGGGCCCGGTGGACGGCCAGGGCGCCTACGGTGGTGGCAAGCAGGCGCTGGTGCGCTGGATGCGGCGCAACAACAGCGCGGCAGCGGCGGCGGGGGTGCGCATCAACGCCATCGCGCCGGGCTACACCGAAACCGGCATGACGGAATCGGGCAAGAACGATCCCAAGTACGGGCAGGCGATTCGCGACTTCGTGGCGTCCATCCCCATCGGCCGTCCCGGCCTGCCGGAAGACCAGGCCAACGCGGTGAGTTTCCTGCTGAGCGACAAGGCCAGCTTCATCTCCGGGTCCGTGCTGTTCGTCGACGGTGGGCACGATGCGGTGTTCAGGCCGGACGAGTTCTGAGGCACCCCTTCCCTGAGTCGGGGCGATCGCGCCCCGCATCCCGTGCCGCGTTTGCCCGAGCGCGGCCGCGCGAAGCCAAATGTCTATACATATGACGTAAATCGCTTTGTTGTTCCCCTGTCGCTATCGGGATAATCCGTTGTGCTAAATGGCCCCGCGTTTATCTGCTCCGCAAGGCAGGTGGGGTTCCTGATCAAACCGATAATTAGGAGTTCGAGCAGATGGATAAGTTCAACAAACGAGAGCTTGCGCGCGCGCAGACCACCAGCATGAGCGTTGCAGTGGGCGCGAGAAGCGCCCTGGCGATTGCCGTTGCGCTTCTGGCGATGCCGGTTAGCCAGCAGGTGGCGGCGCAGGCAGGGGTATTGGAAGAAGTGATTGTGACCGCGCAGAAGCGCGAGGAAAGCAACCAGGACGTCCCGATTTCCATCACCGCGTTCGGCGCTGACGCCATCGAGCGCCGGGGTATTCAGAACACCGAAGATCTGATCGGCCAGATTCCCGGCGTGGGCGGGTTTTCAGCGCCAGGCAGCCGCGGTACCACCGGCCTGTCCATTCGTGGTGTGGCGGGCGGTTCGCCTGCCAACCTGTCGCTCGACCCGGCCGTTGCGACGTATCTGGATGGCGTGTTCATCGGCAAGATGGCCGGTGGCGCCCTCGACGTGGCGGAGCTTGAGCGGGTTGAGGTGCTGCGTGGGCCGCAGGGTACGCTGTATGGTCGCAACGCGACCGGTGGCGCGGTGAATTACATTACCCGCAAGCCCGCAGGCGAGTTTGGCGTGCGCGCAGTGGGTACCGCAGGCGACTATGATCTGTACGGTTTGAAATTGAACGTCGATACCCCGGCGCTGGGCGACGCTGATACCGGTATCGGCGAGCTTGCGGCGAACTTCGGCTTCCAGACGCGCGAGCGCGACGGCTTTTACGACAATAATTCACGCGGCGACGATTTCAATAACCTCGACCGTCAGGCCTGGCGCGCTGCGATCAGCCTTAACTTCCGTGAGAAATTGTTTGCCGACTACGCGTACGACGGCAGCCAGTTGGATGAAGTGAACAACATGGACGCAGTGGTGGGCTTCAACCCGCTCGACTCCGCCGGCAATGTCGACAGGGTAACCGCACTGCAGGGGACGCTGGCCCAGGCACGCGGCTGGGCCGCCACGCCCGGTACCGATCCTCGCATCGCGTCGCGCTGGATTCCGTCGTTGGAGCGTACCATTGACGTGTACGAACAGAGCCTCGCTCAGGGTGAAGGCCGTCGAGGGAGTGGCGCTGTAGACTTTGAACCGCGCTCGGAAGTGGATTCCTCCGGGCACGCACTGACGCTGGCCTGGGATGCCAACGACATTACCTTCAAGTCGATCACCGCCTACCGCGAAGTAGAGGTCAGCGCTTTCGGTGATATCGACGATATCGACAGCTCGATTGATGCCAACGGCGTTGGCGCTTTCAACGATACGGCGCACCTGACGCTCGGGCAGATATACGGCGCCACGGGCGGTTTCGATCCGGGTATCCCGCAGGTGCCGCTGGATGCCTTCTGGGGCGCGATCGACGCCGCCGGGGGCGCTCCGCACTTCTCGCAGAACAGCGAATCCGACTACGAGCAGTTTTCACAGGAGTTCCAGGTGCTGGGCTCTACCGACAGCATCGAATGGGTCGGCGGCCTGTACTACTTCGACGACGAGGCCAAGTACACGCGCACCTCGCTGGCCCTGGTGCCGCTTGCGCCCATCGGCACAACCTTCTACAACCTGCAAACCGAGGCCTGGGCGGTGTTCGGTCAGGCCACCTGGACGCCCGGTTGGCTGGACGACCGCATTGCGATCACCGGTGGCCTGCGGTACACCGAGGAAGACAAGGACATCGACTTTCAGAACGACGCGCAGGTCGGCGTGCTGACGCCACCGATTCCCGCCGCTTCCTCCAGCGACGACGAGAGCTTCGACAACGTTAGCGGCAATCTCACCGTGGCCTTCCAGGCAACCGACGACCTCAACACCTATCTGCGCTATGCCACCGGCTATCGTAGCGGCGGCTTCAACGGCGAGAGCTTCGCCAGCGCCCCGTTTGAGGAAGAGACCATCGAAACCTGGGAAATCGGCATGAAGAGCGACTGGTGGGACGGACGCATGCGTCTGAACGCCGCGCTGTACGCCTACACCTGGGACGATCTGCAGGTCAGCCAGATCGAGATCATCAACGGCACGCCCTCAACCCGTATCGTCAACGCGGGGAAAGCGGAACGCTGGGGTGGAGAAGTGGAGATTCTGGTCGCGCCGGTCGACGACCTGGTCGTGGGCCTGAGCTATTCGCATCTCGACGGCGATTTCGAGGAGTTCCCCGATCTCTGCGGCACCAACGTGCCACAGGAATGCCTGCAGGGCGAGGATTTCGCCAGGCGCGGTGGTTCCCCGGATAACCAGCTCAACCTGTTTGCGGATTACCTGATTGCGCGCACCGACTTCGGTGAGCTCACCACGTTCGTCAATCTCAACTGGCAGGACGAATGGTATGAGACGGCCGCCTGGACGGCGGTAGTGGATGGCAACCCGGGTGTACCCGCACCAGGTGATGGATGCGCGCACGGTACTCGATGCCCGCCTCAGCCTGGAAAACATCGAACTGGGCGACGGTAGCCTGCGCGTGAGCCTGTGGGGCAAGAACCTGACGGATGCGGATTACCCGGTGTACTCGATCAACTTCGGTGCCAGCGTTGGGCTTATCACTGAAAACTATGGTGATCCACGCACCTGGGGCGTTGAACTGGCTTACGAGTTCTAAGGGTACCTGCGCCGCCCGTTGCCTGCAGGGCGCGGTCGGCCCCTGGCTGTTTCCTTGCTGCCGCGCTGTTGTTCAGGCGCGGCTTTTTTTTGCGCGCTCATTCGTGGCGAAACACCTGCATCAAGGCGCGACCGACGTTTTTTTATACCCGCGGGCAAAAATGTCGCGCGAGTTCTGCGCCGCCGGTGACTCCGCTGCGTAGTTCGTTAAACTGGTTTCTGGTTCAAACGAAGGAGTGGCCAATGACGCAGGCATCACGCATCAAACCCCCTCTGGGGCACGACAACGCATGGTGGTGGGAGATGGCCGCCGAGGGCAAACTCGGCATTCAGCGCTGTCTCGGCTGCAACACCCTGCGCCACCCGCCGCGGCCAATGTGCGGCGAGTGTCACAGCATGGAATGGGACGCGGTGGAAGCCAGCGGGCGCGGCACGATCTGCAGTTTCACCACGCTCACGCACCCGAAGTTTCCCGGCTACGAATACCCGTTGATCATCGTGCTGGTAGACCTGGAAGAGGGTACGCGCGTCACCTCCCAGTTGGTGGATTGCAGCCCGGACGATGTGGATTTTGACCTGCCCGTGGACATGGTCATGCACGAGGATCCGGACGGTTTTCGCCTGCCGGTGTTCCGCTTGCGGAGGGATGCGTGATGACCATCGCGATGCGCGACGCAGCGGCAATCGCCGGTATCGGCATGACCGGATTCAGCAAGGCGTCCGGTGTGAGCGAGCTGTCGCTTGCCGCCGAGTGCGTGAAGGCCGCCTGCGACGACGCGGGCCTGGCGCCGTCGGAAATCGACGGCTTTGTCAGTTACACGCTGGATTCCAACGACGAGATCGAGGTGGCGCGTGCGGTGGGCGCCGGTGACCTGACCTTCTTCAGCAAGATCAATTACGGCGGTGGCGCGGCGGTGGGCACCATCGCGCAGGCGACGATGGCGGTGGCCACCGGGCAGGCGAATGCCGTGGTGGTTTATCGCGCCCTCAACGGGCGCTCCGGCCAGCGCATGGGGCAGGGGGTGTCCGGCAACATCATCAGCTCCGACCTCATTCACTGGTCCTGGTACATGGCCTACGGGATGTTGATTCCCGGCTCCTGGATCGCGCTCATCGCCAACAAGTACATGCACAAGTACGGCGTCACCCGCGAGGACCTCGGGCGCGTGGCGATAGCCCAGCGCAACTACGCGCTGAACAATCCCCGCGCTTTCGGCTACGGCAAGCCGCTCACCATGGAGCAGTATCTGGAGTCGCCGCTTTTGGCATCGCCCTTGTGCCTGTACGATTTCTGCCAGGAAACGGACGGCGGTTGCGCGATACTCGTGACCAGCGCCGAGCGCGCGCGTGATTTGCGCCAGCCGCCGGCAGTGATTCGCGGGGTGACCCAGGCGTCTACCCGCGGACAGGAGCAGATGACGAGCTTCTACCGTGACGACCTGGATTCCCTGCCGGAAATGGAACTGGCGGCCAGCCGTGTATACGCCATGGCGGGTCTGGGGCCCGACGACATCGACGCCGCCAGCCTGTACGACGCGTTCACCTCGGAAATTATCATGCAGTTGGAAAGCTTCGGCTTCTGCGGGCGCGGCGAGGGCAAGGATCTGGTGCGCGACGGGGCGCTCGAGCCCGGCGGCCGGCTCCCCAATAACACGCATGGCGGGTTGCTGTCAGAAGCCTATATCCACGGCCTGAACAACATTGCCGAGGGCGTGCGCCTGGTGCGCGGCACGTCCACCAGCCAGCCTGATAAACCGGTGAACCATGTGCTGGTCAGCAGCGGCGTCGGGGTGCCGACCGGCGCCCTGATTCTCGGCAAGGACTAGCACAGGGCAGGGGCGGGCCCGAGCCTGAGCGGGTCCTGGCCCGCCGTTTGAGAGGCCGTGTAACCGGCCTGCGGGCTAAACGTTGAAGCGGAAATGGATCACGTCGCCGTCCGCGACCACGTAGTCCTTGCCTTCCAGTCGCCAGCGCCCCGCGTCCTTGGCGCCCTGTTCGCCCCCGAGCGTGACGAAATCCTCGTAGCCGATCACCTCGGCGCGAATGAAGCCCTTCTGGAAGTCGGTGTGAATTACGCCGGCCGCCTCCGGTGCCGTGGCGCCCACTTTCACTGTCCAGGCGCGCACCTCTTTTGGCCCGGCGGTGAAGTAGGTGTGCAGGTTGAGGAGTTGGTAGCCGGCGCGAATCACGCGATCCAGGCCGGGCTCTTGCATGCCCATCTCCTGCAGGAACTCCAGGCGCTCGGCATCCTCGAGGTCGGCGATTTCCGCCTCCAGTTGATTGCAGATCACCACCACGCTGGCGTTTTCCGCGGCTGCGATGTCGCGCACCGCGTCGAGGTGCGGATTGTTCTCGAAACCGCTTTCATCCACGTTGGCGATGTACATGGTGGGCTTGGCAGTGAGCAGGAACAGCGGGCGCAGCAGCTTGCGTTCCGCGCTGTCCAGCGACAGTGAGCGCACCGGCAGCGCCTCGTTCAGGTGCGGCAGCAGTTTGCTCTCCAGCAGCGCCTTCAGTGCGATGGCGTCTTTGTCGCCGCCCTTGGCGGTGCGCACGACCTTGGCGAGCTGCTTGTCACAGCTCTCCAGGTCGGCCAGAGCGAGTTCGGTGTTGATCACTTCGATGTCCGCACGCGGGTTGATCTGGTTGGCCACGTGGATCACGTTGTCATCCTCGAAGCAGCGCACCACGTGCGCGATCGCGTCGGTCTCGCGAATATTGGCCAGAAACTGGTTTCCCAGGCCTTCGCCGCGCGAGGCGCCGGCGACCAGGCCGGCGATATCCACGAACTCCATGGTGGTGGCGATTTCACGTTCCGGCTTCACGATTGCGGCAATTTCCCGCTGGCGGGGGTCGGGCACGGGCACCACGCCCGCATTCGGCTCGATGGTGCAGAACGGGAAGTTCTCGGCACCGATGCCGGCCCGTGTGAGGGCGTTGAACAGGGTCGATTTGCCCACGTTGGGCAGGCCGACGATACCGCATTTAAAGCCCATGGAGTCTCCTCAGTGGGGGTTCAGGGCGCTTTGGCGCTGTGCAGTTGCGTCATTGCACGGGTCAGTTTGCCGTCCAGCAGCAGCGGCAGTGCGTCGATGGCCGCGTCGATACTGGCATCGATGCGCGCGCGATCCTCACTGGACGGCATGCCCAGTACGTAGCCGGTGACCCTGGCGGCGCTGCCGGGATGACCGATGCCGATGCGCAGGCGCAGGAAGTCCCGGTTGTTGCCGAGCGCGGGAATGATATCGCGCAGGCCGTTATGGCCGCCATGTCCGCCACCGCTCTTGAAACGCGCGCTGCCGCAGGGAATATCGAGTTCGTCGTGCGCCACCAGTATTTCGTCCGGCGCCAGCTTGAAGAAACCGGCGAGTGCAGCCACCGCCTTGCCGCTAAGGTTCATGAAGGTCGTGGGAACGAGCAGGCGCAGGTCGTGACCGGACACGTGAATGCGCCCGGTCAGGCCGAAAAAGCGTGATTCTTCCTGTAGCACGCAGCCGTGTTTGCGCGCCAGCGCCTCCACGAAGTCGGCGCCGGCGTTGTGCCGGGTGCCCCGGTATTCACTGCCCGGATTACCCAGCCCGACAATCAGCTTCACGGCCATCAGGCGAACGGCTGCGGCACACGTGGCGCAGCGAGGGGATTAATCCTCGCTGTCGTCCTCTGCGTCGTCGGCATCTTCTTCGCTGCTGGCAGCTGCCGGCGCGTCCGTATCCTCTTCCGTGTCGCCGCCGCGCGGCGCGATGACCGATGCGATCGCCAGATCGTGGTCCTCACCCAGGGCGAGCGCTACCGAGGTGACGCCCGGTGGCAGGGTCACTTCCGACAGGTGGACGATCTGGCCGGTTTCTACCTTGGCCATATCGACTTCGATGTAGGCGGGGATGTCGCCCGGCAGACAGAGCACTTCGATGTCTGTCTCCTGGTGCTGGATGATGCCGCCCTGCATCTTCACGCCCACACAGCTGGTTTCGTTGATGAAGTGAATGGGTACGTGGACTTTCAGCGCCTCGTTCTCGTTGATGCGCATGAAATCCGCGTGCATCACGCGGTTTTTCGCGGGATGGCGCTGCAGATCCTTGAGGATCGCCTTTTCCTTGCCGCCGGCCACGTGGATGTTGAGGATCTGCGAGAAGAAGGCTTCACTCTCCATTGATTTCTCAAGATCCTTGCGAATCAGGGTCAGGGGCAGTGGGTCTTTGTCGCCGCCGTAAAGAATGGCGGGGACGAGATCGCCGAGACGACGCAGGCGGCGGCTCGCACCTTTCCCCAAGTCCTCTCGTACCTGTGCGTTCAAATCAAACTGGTCAGACATTGTCATGACTCCTTTGAATAATCACAGCAGCGCTTGCGACCGGCGCGGCAGTGAGTGGGTGTTTGCGCCGCCCTACTGGAACAGCGCGCTGATGGATTCTTCGTTTGCCACCCTGCGTATGGATTCCGCCAGCAGGTCGGCGATAGTCAATTGACGGATTTTTTCGATCGACCGGGCTTCATCCCGCAGGGGGATGGTGTCGGTGATCACGAGCTCATCCAGCTCGGAATTCCTCAGGTTCTCCAGCGCATTGCCGGAGAGCACCGCGTGCGTGCAGTAGGCGACGACCCGCGCCGCGCCGCGTTCCTTGAGTGCATTGGCGGCCTGGCACAGGGTGCCGGCGGTGTCGACCATGTCGTCCACCAGCAGGCAGGTACGCCCGTCCACCTCGCCGATCACGTTCATCACGCGCGCCTCGTTGGCCTTGGGGCGCCGCTTGTCGATGATTGCCAGCTCCGCGTCGTCCAGCTGTTTGGCGATGGCTCGCGCACGCACCACACCGCCGATATCCGATGACACCACGATCAGGTTTTCGTAGCGGCAGGCCATGATGTCGTCCTTGAGCACCGGCGATCCGTAGACGTTGTCTACCGGGCAGCGGAAGAAGCCTTGGATCTGTTCGGCGTGCAGGTCCACCGTCAGGACGCGATCCACGCCAACGGCCACCATCATGTCAGCGACCACCTTGGCGGTGATGGGTACCCGGGCGGAGCGTACCCGACGATCCTGGCGCGCGTAGCCGAAGTAGGGCACGACCGCGGTGATGCGCGAGGCCGAAGCCCTGCGCAGCGCGTCGATCATCACCACCAGTTCCATGAGGTTGTCGTTGGTGGGCGCGCAGGTGGGCTGCAGTACGAACACGTCCTTGCCACGCACGTTCTCGTTCAGTTCCACGGCGGTTTCGCCGTCGCTGAAGCGGCCCACATCAGCCTTGCCCAGGGACAGGTACAAACGACTGGCCACTTTCTGGGCGAGTTCCGGGTTGGCGTTGCCCGTGAAGACCATCATTTTAGAGGACAATGCGTTTCACCCCTGGGTAGCAGCCTCAGTGCCTGGCTGTTGTGCTCGAGCGCCCGTCACCGCAGTGGCATGGCGCTGTGAAAATGGCTGGGGTGGGAGGATTCGAACCTCCGAATGCCGGGATCAAAACCCGGTGCCTTGCCACTTGGCGACACCCCAATATGCTGTTCGTTCAGTCCCGGGCGGCTGTCGCGGGCGAGCGGTTTACCCCGCGGGCGACAATGCCAGACCACTCAGAGGGTAGCCGGCTGCAGGCGTCCTGTGCCTGTTCCGCCGTGTCAAAACTGACAAAAACACAGGCGCCGGTGCCGGTTAACCGAGCCTCCCCGAACTGCTCAAGCAAGGTCAGCGCCTCGTCCACGACCGGGTAAAGTCGCCTGACGAGGGGCTGGCAGTCGTTGCGGGAGTACCCCTGAAAAAAGGCCGACATTTTGATGTGGGGAGAGTTGCGTGTCAATTGCCGGTGGGAAAATATTTCGGCGGTGGAGACGTGGCAATCGGGTGCCACGATCAGGTACCAGCGCTCCGGCAGCTCAAGCGGCGTGAGGATATCGCCGGTGCCTTCCGCCCAGGCGCTGTGGCCGCCGACGAATACCGGCACATCCGCTCCCAGCGTTTTTCCCAGCGTCGTCAGCTCCGCCGTCGACAGACCGCACTGCCACAAACGATTCAGTGCCAGCAGCGTAGTGGCCGCGTTCGAACTTCCCCCGCCGAGGCCGCCGCCGGCAGGGATACGCTTGGTGACGTGAATGCGCACGCCGTGATTGCCGTGTCGCAGCAGACTTGCGGCGCGGGTGATGAGGTTGTCGTCGGGCGCGAGGCCGAGATCATCGCCGCTGAGGCCGACGGCGCCGCTGGTGTCCGTGGAGAAACGCAAAGTGTCGCCCCAGTCGAGCAGCTGGAACACCGTTTGCAGTTCGTGCAGCCCGTCGGCCCTGCGCCCGGTAATGTGCAGGAACAGGTTGAGCTTGGCCGGCGACAGCAAGGTAAGCAGCGCCATCAGTGCGCCAGGACCAGCCAGTTGCGTATCAGCAGCGTAGCGCGGGTCTCGCCGTTTTCCAGCGTCAGTCGAGTGGGCAGCATCAATGCGTCGAACAGCGCGTAGTCGGTGTAGCGCACCTGCCAGTTGCGCTGGCGCAGCGTGCGCAGCAGCCCGGATTCCGGCTCTATCTCCTGCGCCTGTATGTCGCTATCCGGTTCGGGCAGGCCGCGTATCCAGTACGGCAGGGCCGCGAGCGGCAGATCCCAGCCGGTATTGAGGATAATGGCTTGTCGCGAGGAGACGTCGAGCACCCGGTGTTCCTCACCCTGGCGAATATCCAGCCGCGCGCCGTCACTGGAAATTTCTGTGGCGCCCACTCCCATCGGCCCGCTCAGGCGAACCTGGGTTTGCCTGCCGCGCTGCTGCCATTGCATGCCCGCGGATTCCTGCGCCTGGCTGTTGCGCAGCGCGAGCTTGCCGCTGGCATCCCAGTGGGATAGCGCGGCCACGGCCGCGGCATGTTCCTTCCAAGTGGCGGATTGCGGGCCCGGGCCGTCCAGGCCCGAGCAGCCTGCCAGCAGCAGGCTTGCCAGCCAGAACGCGGCAATGCGCGCGCCGTGCACGCTCAGCGATCCGTGTCGATCATCGGTGCCGGCGCGGGCGTGTTGGGCAGGCGTACCTGCAGTCGCTCCAGCGTATCGCGCAGTACCGGGTGGTCGGGGTCGACCCGTGCGGCCTCCTGCCACACTTGCGTGGCGCGCCGGGTGTCGCCACTCACCCACAACACCTCGCCAAGGTGCGCCGCCACCTCGGCATCGGGAAAGGCCGCGTACGCGCGCGTCAGATACGTGAGCGATTCCTCGATGCGACCGAGGCGATAAAGCACCCAGCCCATGCTGTCGAGAATGGCCGGCTCGTCCGGCTCCAGCGCCAGCGCGCGCGACACCAGCTCCAGCGCTTCGGCAAAACGCCGGGTACGATTGGCCAGGGTGTAGCCGAGCGCATTCAACGCGGTCGCGTTGTCGGCATCCAGCGCGAGAATGGCGCGCAGGTCTGTCTCCATGGCGGTGAGGTCGTCGTGTTGTTCGCGCAGCATGGCCCGGGAATAGAGCAGCGTCGTTGCCTCGGGCGTCTGCTCCAGCGCGGTGTCGAGCAGGGCCATCGCGTCTTCGCGGTACCCTGCGGTGTTCAACAGCTCGGCCTGAAGGCCGATCAGCGGCTCTCGCTGTTCGGGGTAGCTGTCGCGCTGGACGGTGAACCAGGCGTTGGCCCGCTCCAGTTGCCCGGAGTCCACCAGGATGTGGCCGATGCGGCTGCCTGCGGCAAGATACTCCTGGCCCGGCCCCACCGCCTGGTAGTGGTCCAGCGCCGCGTCTGGATTATTGTTGTCCTCCTCGATGCGCCCCAGGTAGTACTGCGCCGCGTTGACCCGCTGGCCCAGTTGCAGCATTTTGCGCAGATAGACGCTGGCGGTAGCGTTGTCGCCGATCTCCCGGTTGATGAGCGCCAGCGAATACAGCAGGTCAGTGTCTTCCGGCGCCTGTGCCCAGAGCAGCTCGAACTGGTCGCGCGCTGCCGCCATGTCCGAGGTAGCAAGCAGCCGTGCGTAGCGCAGACGGAGGGCGTTGTCATCGGGGTTTTCCTTCAGCACTTTCTCGATGCGCGCATACGGGTTGGCTTTGCCCTGCGCGGAGAGGATACGGCCTTCCAGCAGTAGCGCCTGCACCTGCTCCGGCTCGAGAGAGAACAGTCGGTCGAGCTTGCGTAGCGCCTGATCATCCTGCGTCATTTCATGCAGCAGCAGAGCCTGCGTGAACAACAGGCTCGTGTTGTCGGGAAACTCCCGGGCAAGCCGGTCTACATCCGCTGCAAGCGCTGTGCGTTGTACGTTGGTGAGTCGCTCAAAATTAGTGAGCACGAGGGGGAAATTGGCGCCGTGACCATGGCGCTCGATCTCCGCCAGGTGCGGTAATGCCTCAGCGCCCCGCCCGCTTGCCACGAGCTGCCGGGCCAGGCTGTTGCGCGCTTCCATGTCGTCGGGTGCGAGCTCCACCCAAAGCTCGGCGGCCTCCAGGGTGGCCTCGTCGCGATGCAGATACTGCGTGAGGCGCGTGGTATGGGCGCTTACCGCGGGATCGCGCAGCGCGGGCGCCTGCGCCCGGTACTGCTCGAGCGCCACGTCGTAGGCCCCCCGGCGGAGGGCGAACTCCGCCACCAGCAGCGCATACAGGCTGTCGTGGGGGAAAGGTCGCTCGGGCACGACAGCCGTCGTCGTTACCGGCGCAATGCTGTCCTGTGGTGGCGCCACGGGCGCCTGTGCGGCACAGGCGGTCAGCAGTGCAACCGGGATGGCAATGGCGAGCAGGCGCAACATGTTCAAGAGCGGCGGGGTATTCCGAAGGTACAACAAGGGCCAATGATGACACACCCCGCGTCCTAAACCCAATGCAGCTGCCGGGTGTTTTTTCTCTTGGGACGTCGGCTGCGCTGTCATTTGACGCCTAACTTTTTAAAATCGCGGATGTTTTTGCGTTACCTGAACCGTACGCATTGCGCGAACCGGTCGCGCGACGTCTGTTCGGGCCGCAGCGGAGCACGCCATACCCGCCATGAATTTCATCGCCCTTGGAATCAGCCATCACTCGGCCGCCGTGGAAATGCGCGAGCGCGTCGCGTTTGCGCCGGAGCAGGTGGGCGAGGCACTGCTGGACGCCCGACAGGCCTGCGATGTGCCCGAGGTCGTCATTCTGTCCACCTGTAATCGCACGGAGTTGTACGCGATCGTGCCCGAGGGCCAGGCCGCTGTCGCCAAGGCGGCGCAGCTGATCGAGTGGGTCGCCAGCTATCACCATCTGTCCGCCGAGGAAATTCATCGCTGTGCCTATCACTATGAGGACGCCGATGCGTTGAAGCATCTGGTGCAGGTGGCCAGCGGGCTGGATTCCATGGTGCTGGGTGAGCCGCAGATCTTCGGACAGCTGAAATCGGCGTTCGCGGTCGCCAGTGAAGCGGGTAGCGTGGGCAGCCATCTGGGGCGCTTGTTTCCGCGCGTGTTCGCGATTGCCAAGCGCGTGCGCACCGATACCGCGATCGGCGAGAACCCGGTCTCGGTGGCGTATGCCGCGGTAGATCTGGCAGGGCATATTTTTTCCGATCTGACACGCTGCAACGCGCTGCTGGTGGGCGCCGGTGAGACCGTGGAGCTGGTGGCCAGGCATCTGGTGGAAGCCGGAGTGCGGCGCATCGTGATCGCGAACCGCACCCTCGGCCGGGCGCGTGAGCTGGCGCAGAAATTCGGCGCCGAAGCGGTGTTGCTGGCGGAAATCCCCGAGCAACTGGTGCACGCCGACATCGTCATTACCTCTACCGCCAGCCAGTTACCCATCCTGGGAAAGGGCGCTGTGGAGCAGGCGTTGAAAGTGCGCAAGCACCGACCCTACCTGATGGTGGATATCGCGGTGCCGCGTGATATCGAAGCGCAGGTGGGCGAGCTGCGTGATGTCTACCTGTACAGCGTGGACGACCTGCGCGAGATTGTGGACGAGAACCTGCGCAGCCGTCGCAGCGAAGCGCGCAAGGCCGATGTCATTATCGAAGAGGGCGTGCGCCTGTATCTCGAAGAGGCGCGCAGCCTGGCGGTCGTCGACGACGTGAAGGCGTATCGCAGCATGGCCGAGCGCCTGTGCGACAGTGAGCTCAAGCGCGCGCTGCGCGCGCTCGGGCGCGGCGAGCCGCCGGAACAGGTGATGGCGCGGCTGGCGAGTGGCATCACCAACAAACTCATTCACGCGCCCACTACCGCGATCAAGCAGGCCAGTCTCGATGGCCGTCATGACCGCCTCGAGTACGCGCGTCAGCTGCTGGGTCTGGTGGATGACACGCGGGCTCTGCAGGTGCACGCTAACTGCCTGGATGAGTCGTTTGACGACGCAGTGGACACGGCGCTTGAGTCGCCGCTGGATCAGGACGATCAGGATGCAGTGCGCCCTGCGGGTGATCGCCCACGACGCACCCTGCAATGAAGGCTTCTCTCTTAAGCAAGCTGGAAACGCTCACCGACCGGCATGAGGAGGTATCCGCACTGCTGGGTGACGCGGAGACTATCGCCGACCAGAACCGCTTTCGCGAACTGTCGCGCGAGTACTCGGAGCTGGAGGAAGTGGTGAAGTGCTTCGCGCAGTTCACCCGCGTACAGCGCAACCTCGAAGACGCGCGTGCGATGCTCGACGATGCCGATGCCGATATGGTGGAGATGGCGCGCGAAGAGATCGCACAGTCCAGTGGAGAGCTGGAATCGCTGGAGCTCGAACTCCAGGCCCTCCTTTTGCCGAAGGACCCGCGCGACTCGAACAACGTGTTTCTCGAAATTCGCGCCGGTACGGGCGGCGACGAGGCGGCCATTTTTTCCGGCGACCTGTTTCGCATGTACGCGCGCTACGCCGAGGCCCAGGGCTGGCGGATGGAGGTCCTGTCGGAACGCCCCGGCGAGCATGGCGGCTACAAGGAGCTGATTACACGGATTGAAGGGCGCGACGTTTACGCGCACCTGAAGTTTGAGTCTGGCGCGCATCGGGTACAGCGCGTGCCGGAAACGGAGTCGCAGGGGCGCATCCATACCTCGGCCTGCACGGTGGCGGTGATGCCGGAGGTGGAAGCGGTGGACGAGATAGAGATCAATAAAGCCGACCTGCGCATTGACACCTACCGCGCCTCCGGTGCCGGCGGGCAGCACGTGAATAAAACGGATTCCGCCGTGCGCATTACACACCTGCCGACCGGCGTGGTGGTGGAGTGCCAGGACGAGCGCTCGCAGCACAAGAACCGGGCCCGGGCGATGTCGCTGCTGCAGGCAAAACTGCTGACCAGCGCCCAGGACAAACAGGCCGACGAGCAGGCCGCAACGCGGCGCAATCTCGTGGGCACGGGTGACCGGTCGGATCGCATCCGTACCTACAACTTCCCGCAGGGACGTCTCACCGACCATCGTATCAACCTCACGTTGTACAAGCTGCTGGAGGTGATGGAGGGTGATCTCGGGGCGGTGATCGATCCGCTGAGGCAGGAATACCAGGCAGACCAGTTGGCCGCATTGGCGGACGACTGATGCCATCCGCCGGTGGCTGCCAGGGAGTGAACCAGGGGGAGCGCGACGCGGTGAGCACGGTGCGCGAGTTGCTGGCCCGGAGCGTGGAACTGCCGCCGGACAGTGCCCGTCGCGATGCTGAAATACTCCTCTGCCATACCCTGGGACGCAGCCGCAGCTGGCTGTACGCGTGGCCGGAGGCCGAAGTGGCGGCGCAGCAGCAGGCGGTGTTCGAGCAGTTACTCGCGCGGCGCGCGGCGGGGGAGCCGGTGGCTTACCTGACGGGTACGCGCGAATTCTGGTCGCTGGCGCTTAAGGTGACTGACGCCACGCTCATCCCGCGCCCGGAAACCGAGATCCTCGTGGAGTGGGCGCTATCGCTATCCTTGCCGTCGGATGCGAGCGTGCTTGACCTGGGTACCGGCAGTGGCGCCATTGCGCTGGCGCTCGCCAGTGAACGCCCCGCGTGGCAGGTCACTGCCGTGGACAGCAGCGCGCAGGCGTTGGCGATTGCCGCCGACAATGCCGCCTGTCACGGGCTGTCGCGGGTGCGTTTTCTGCCATCAGACTGGTTTGCGGCGCTGCCGGGCGAACGCTTCAATCTCCTGCTCGCCAATCCACCCTACATCGATGCGGCAGATCCGCACCTGCAGCGCGGCGATGTGCGCTTCGAGCCGCGGGCCGCGCTGGTGGCACCCGAGGGCGGCCTGGCGGATATCCGGCGATTGATCAACGGAGCCGCCGAGCACCTGCTCCCGGGCGGCTGGCTGTTGTTGGAACACGGCAGCGAGCAGGGCGCCAGCGTGCGAGCGTTGTTGCAGGACGCGGGTTTTTTCGCGCCGCAAACGCGCCTCGACTTCGCGGGGCTGGAACGCATCAGCGGAGGCTGCCTGCATGCTGAGTGACGCGCAGCTGGAGCGCTATGCCCGACAGATCCTGTTGCACCGGTTCGACGTGGCCGGACAGGAGGCGCTGCTCGCGGCCAGCGTGCTGGTGGTCGGGCTGGGCGGCCTCGGCAGCCCGGCGGCGCTCTATCTTGCCGCTGCCGGCGTGGGCCGTTTGTTGTTGGCCGACGGCGACTGCGTGGCACCCAGCAATCTGCAACGGCAAATAGCCCACGGCGAGGCGGATGTGGGCCGCAACAAGGCGCATTCGGCCGCGGCGGCCGTTGCCAGGCTCAACAGCGACATCACGGTTGAGGTCATTGATCGCAGCCTCGGCGCGGAGGACTTTCCCGCTTTGCTTGACGACGTTGACCTGGTGCTGGACGCCAGTGATAACTATCCAGTGCGATTCGCGCTCAACCGGGCCTGTATCGCAGCGGGTATTCCCCTGGTGTCCGCGGCTGCGGTGCGCGCCGAAGGACAACTGGCGGTATTTGATCCGGCGCGTGGAGGGCCCTGTTATCGCTGCCTTTACACGGAGGGAGACGCGCACACGGCGCTCAGTTGCAGCGAAAGCGGTGTGCTGGCGCCGCTCGTGGGCGTACTGGGTTCGCTGCAGGCCATGGAAGCCCTGAAGCTGCTCAGCGGTTTTGGCGAACCTCTGCGCGGTGCGCTGCTACTGCTCGACCTGGAAAGCCTCGAGATCACTCGCCTGCAGCTTGCGGCGCGCGCAGACTGCCCGGATTGCGCGCACCTGTCGCACGGGCGCTGACACGCGGGCACCCGCGTCCCGCCCTTACGCAACCCCTAAAGCGTGCGGCGTGTTTCCGGCAGGGGTTGCGCGAGCCGGCGTAATAATCGCGCCAGCAGGATAGCGGTGCTCAGCGCGATACCGGTGATCATGCTTTTCCAGAACCCCAGGCTGCCCTGCAGCGGGTCGTCCGTGGCGACGATACCCAGCCAGTAGCCCAGCGGCAGGGTGATCAGCCAGTACACCCCGCACAGCACGAGGAAAGGGAACAGGGTGTCCTTGAAGGCCCGCAGGCAAAAAGCCGTGGTCACCTGCATGGCATCAATCAGCACGAATACGGCGGCCATGCCGATCAAGGCCATGGCCACCGCGCGAATGTCAGGGTCACTGGTGTAGGCGCCGATCAAGGGTCCCGGCAGCGTCAACAGCGCCGTCATGCCGGCGATGCCCACGAGCATCGTGATGCAGGCGCCGCAGCTGATCGCCACCAGCAGGCGTTGCCGGTCACCGGCACCGATGGCGTGCCCGACACGGGTGGCCATCGCGGCCCCGATACTGACAAGAAATATGTACACCACGTCCCACATGTTATAGGCGATCTGGTGCGCCGCCATGGCGGTGTTGCCCAGCGTGGCGATAGACAGGCCGATAATCGAGAACACCGTCACTTCCAGCAGGAAAGACAGGCCCATGGGCAGCCCCACGCGGGTGATGTGACCGATGATCGCCCGGTCGGGCGCCACGTAGAGGCGCTTCGGCAGGTAGGGCTTCAGCGGCCGGGCGCGCACGATGTAGAAGCTGATCAGCAGCGTGCTTAGCCACATGGACAGGGCCGTGGCCCAGCCGCACCCCGCGGCCCCCATCTCCGGGGCGCCCCAGCGTCCGTAGATCAGTGCGTAGTTCAGCGGGATATTGGCCAGGAAGCCCAGCACGCTGGCGAGAGCGAAGGGGCGCATGATGCCGATGCCCTGGGTGTAGCAGCGCAGGGCCTGGAATACCGCTGCCGCCGGCATGCCGAACGCCACTGCCTGCAGGTAGGCCGCGCTGCGTTCGCTGGTGCCGGGCTCCAGCGGCAGCTGATGCAGCAGCGCCGCGCCGAAATAGCACAGCGGGCCAACGACCAGGCCCAGTCCCAGCGCGAGCCAGAGCGTCTGCGGCAGGGTGGCGCGAATAGCCGCCCTGCGACCTGCGCCATAGTCCTGGGCGATGAGCGTGGTTGCGCCCAGCATCACACCGATGAAAAACAGGTACAGCGGCAGCCAGATGTTGTAACCGATGGCGATGGCGGCCAGCGCATCGGCGCTGTAATGGCCTGCCATCACGGTATCCACGACGCCGGTAGCGGTTTGCGCCAGTTGCGCCACTAGCAACGGCCAGGCGATGACGAGCAGGCCGCGCAGCTCCGTTCGCAGCGTATCGGCCAGCGATGGTTGGGATGCGGATCTCAGGGGTTTTGGCATTGAATCAGGGGAATCGCGCTGCGGCATGCAACCTTTTGCGGCATTATGCTGTCACAGAGTTTCCGTTCTTCACAGGCCAGAAGCATGCAGGCACTCGCACAGTGGTACCACAGTATACACAAGGCTATCTTTCCCCGACTGGCGCACCTGGACGGCCTCGCGCCGCTGGCGCTGCGTATCTACCTGTTCTTTCCGTTTCTCATGGCAGGCAAGCAGAAGATCAGCGGTATGGAGAGTACCATCGAGTGGTTCGGTAATCCCGACTGGGGGCTCGGCCTGCCGTATCCCGCGTTGCTGGCGCACCTGGCCGCCTACACGGAGTTTATCGGTGCGTTCCTGTTGCTGATCGGGTTTGCCACGCGCTGGGTGTCGATTCCGCTGATGGTGACCATGCTGGTGGCGATCTTTGCCGTGCACTGGCCCAACGGCTGGGCGGCGATTGCCGACTCCAGTGCGCAGGACGTTGCCGAGCGGCTGGGCGCGGCGCGTGACATCCTGCGCGAGCACGGCAACTACGCCTGGCTCACCGCGCGAGGGAACTTCGTGATCCTGAACAATGGTATCGAATTCGCCGTGACCTACCTGATCATGTTGCTGACGCTGCTGTTCACGGGTGGCGGCCGCTACACCAGCGTCGACTACTGGCTGGGCCGCCTGTGGCCCGCCCGGGCGTGAACCTGCGATTGTGCCCCTTTGCCCGCGGGAAGTGGTAGACTGGGGCGTTTTTTTAACCAGTCACAGGATAGTAAACCTTGATCAAGAGTCTCGTAGGTCGTCTCGCTGGCAAGGACGAGGCGGCCCCCGGCAGCGGTGCCGGTCACGCCCAGTCCCCCCGTCAGGAGTCCTCGCCCAAAGCCGCGCAGCCCGCCGCGCCGGCAGCACAACAGAACACGCCCGCAGGTGGCAGCAAGGGCAGTAATCGTCGCCGCCGTTCGCGCAAGGGCAAACCGGGGAGCAGCAGGGCGGCTGGTCGCTCGACGATTTCGTGGTGGAGCCCAGGGAGGGCGATACACGCTTTCACGATCTCGGCCTGCGCGATGAACTCATGCATGCTATTGCCGATCTCGGTTTCAAGTACTGCTCGCCCATCCAGGGGCAGGTGCTGCCGCATACGCTGCAGGGCCATGACGCCATCGGCAAGGCGCAAACCGGTACCGGCAAGACCGCCGCATTTCTCATCACGATCTTCAATGACCTGCTGAACAACCCGCTGGAAGGCGAGCGTTTTCTGGGTGAGCCGCGTGCGCTCGTTATCGCGCCCACGCGTGAGCTGGTGATGCAGATTGCAGCTGACGCGGAAGACCTGGCCAAACACACGTCACTGGGCGTCGCCACGTTGATTGGTGGTATGGACTACCAGAAACAGCTCAACCGGCTGCAGTCGCACATCGTCGACCTGGTGGTTGCTACGCCAGGTCGCCTGCTCGATTTCATGGGCCGCCGCGACCTGTACCTCGACCACGTCGAGATTCTTGTGCTCGACGAGGCCGACAGGATGCTCGACATGGGCTTCATACCGCAGGTGAAGCGCATCGTGCGCGCCACGCCGCGCAAGGAGATTCGCCAGACCCTGTTGTTCTCCGCCACGTTCACCCAGGACATTATCAATCTTTCCCAGCAGTGGACTTACGAACCGGTTACGGTGGAGATCGAGCCGGAGAGCGTGGCGACCGACAGTGTCGACCAGAAAATCTACCTGGTGAGCAGTGAGCAGCGCTATCGCGTATTGAGCAACCTGTTGCGCAGCGACGAGGCGACCAGCGTGATCGTGTTCGCCAACCGCCGTGATCAGGTGCGCCGTTTGCACGAGAGGCTGCGTAAGTCGGGCATTGCCGCCGGCATCCTCTCGGGCGAGATTCCCCAGGCCAAGCGCACGCGCACGCTGGAGCAGTTCAAGCAGGGTGAGATCAAAGTGCTGGTGGCGACGGATGTGGCGGGACGCGGTATTCATGTGGACGGCGTCAGCCATGTGGTGAACTACAACCTGCCGGAGGACCCGGAAGACTACGTGCACCGTATCGGTCGTACCGGCCGCGCCGGCGCAACGGGCGTATCCATCAGCTTCGCCAGTGAGGACGACGCGTTCCTGCTGCCGGATCTGGAAGCCCTGCTGGGTTGCAAGCTGGAGTGCACGCACCCGCCGCAGGCGCTACTGGGCTAGTTCCTCGCACCACAGCAGCGTCGCGCCCACCACGGCGGCGGGCACGACGAAAAAGTTGACCACCGGAATGCTCGCGCAGAGGGCGACCACACCGCCGAAGCCCATGCTGCTCAGGCGCCGTGAACGCACCGCGGCTTTCACGTCGGCAAAGCTCAGCTGGTGGTTGTCCATCGGGTAATCCACGAACTGTATACTCATCATCCAGGCGCCGAGCAGAAACCACAGCACCGGTGCTGCGACATTCACGCCCGGGATGATCGACAGTAACAGCACAGCCAGCGCCATCGGCACGTAGTACAGCAGCTTGAACAACTCGCGCAGGATACTGCGGGGTACCATCATCAGCGCAGCGCCGAACCCTTCCAGCGCATCCACCGGACGACCGGTGATCAATTCCTCGGCTTTCTCCGCCAGCAGACCGTTGAATGGCGAGGCGATAACCAGCGCCACCGAAGTGAACAGATAGCCGGTGATGAGTGAGGCGCTGAGGACGATCAACGGCCAGAGAATCCACTGCAGAAAATCCAGCCACTCGGGCAGGCGCGCGTCCAGCCAGCCCATGAGGGCTGCAACGTAGCTATAGCCCAGCCACAGCAGCGAGCCGAAAATCACCATGTTCACCAGCAGTGGCACCACCACGAAGGGGCGCAGGCTTGGGTGCCTGAGCATGCGGAACCCTCTGCCGAGGTAGCCGGCACCGCGCACGGCGTCACCGCGCATCGAGCGACTCCCTGCTCACGCGCCCGCAACGGGCGCAGATACAGTGCTTGCCAAGGGAGGACGCCGGTATGGCCGACAGCGCATCGGGGCTCAGGCTCACCGCCTGGCACCAGCAGGATTCCGCCGGCTCCCCGGCGGCCATCGCGCAGGCGTTGTCGCCGCCGCAGAGCGGGCACGTGTTTTCGCGGGGCTGTGCCGTCGTTGAACCGGATGAAATGCTTGCCATAACTGTCCGCACCGTGGGTTGCCAACGGTATAATAGCGGACCTCGTCCGGGGTGTAATTATGCAAAGTGATGACGACAGTTTGTTCCGTTCCCAGATGACGGACGTCGAACCGCTCAAGCGCGAACCCCGGGTGGCGCGCCGGCGCGGCTCGTCGGGAGGGGATGCTGCCCTGGGTGCCCGTCGCGAGGCGGCGGTGCGAGAGGCGGAGGCGGACCGCAACATGCTCCGGGCCGAGGGGATTGCGCCGCTGGATGCCTGGTTCGTGCTGTCTTTCAAGCGCCCCGGCGTGCAGAATGGCGTATTCCGCAAGCTCAGGCAGGGCCGCTACGAACCGCTGGCCAGGCTCGATCTGCATCGCTTCCGGGTAGAGCAGGCGCGACGGGAGGTCTTTGATTTCATTCGCGAATGCCACGACCTGGGTTTGCGCAGCGTGATCGTGATACACGGCAAGGGCGACAGTCGAGCGGGCGTGGAGCAGCGGGCGATCCTCAAGGGTTGTGTCGATCACTGGTTGCGGGAACTGGAGGTGGTGCAGGCGTTTCACAGCGCGCAGCCGGCGCATGGCGGCACTGGCGCCGTGTATGTGCTGTTGAAAAAAAGCGAAGCGAAGAAGCAGGAAACGCGCGACCAGTTCACCCGTGGACGCGCTGGCTAGGACCAGCGACGACCGGTTCGCGCGTCGGCTCGGCCGGGGCGCGAGGGGCGGGCTGCGTTCAGCCGGCGGCTCCGGCGTTGCGCAATATGTCGGCGTAGGGCTTGCCGTGACGATGGCTTGAAATAATGTCCAGCACGCTGCGGCCGTGGCGGTCGGTGGCGTCAAGATTGCGCTTCTGCTCGCAGAAAAAATCCACGAACAGTTCAAAGTCTGATTCACGCATGCTCTGGTAGGCCTTCAGCAGCGCGTGAAAATCCGTGTCGGTGCCGTCGTAACTGCGCGCGTCGAGAAAGCTGCGCACGTGCTCAACCGTCCAGACCTCGTCGATGACCTTTTCTTTGTCTTTCTTCATGCAAACCTGTTCCTGTGAGAGTGGTAACGCGGCTGCCTGCTGTCAGTTCAACTGTCTTGCGAGCAGTTTGTTCACGACCTGGGGGTTGGCCTGCCCTTTCGACAGCTTCATGATCTGCCCCACGAAAAAACCGATCAGTTTCTTACGCTTGCCGTCGTCCGCTTCGCGGTACTGTTGCACCTGATCCGGGTTGCCGGCGATCACCTCGGCTACCATCGCCTCCAGTTCGACGCTGTCGGATACCTGCTGCAGGCCCTTCGCCGCGATAATCTCATCCGCGGTGCCTTCGCCCTGCCACATGGCTTCGAACACCTGTTTGGCGATCTTGCCGGAAATACTGTTGTCCAGTATGCGTGCAATCAGCGCGCCAAGATGCGCCGCCGAGACAGGGCTGTCCGTGATGTCCAGTTCGCTTCTGTTGAGTTGCGCGAGCAACTCCACCTGTACCCAGTTGGCTGCGATTTTGGCATCGCCGCACTGCGTGACGACCTGCTCGAAGTACTCTGCCAGACGCCTGTCGTCGGCGAGTACGGCCGCATCGTACTCGGACAGGCCGTAATGCGTCACGAAGCGCTCGCGCTTGGCGTTCGGCAGCTCGGGCAGCTCACTGCGCACTGCGCTGATGTAGGCTTCGTCAATGACCACGGGTAGCAGGTCGGGCTCGGGAAAGTAGCGATAGTCGTTGGCGACTTCCTTGCTGCGCATGGGGCGGGTTTCGTTGCGCTCGGCATCGTACAGCCGCGTTTCCTGCACGACCCGACCGCCGTCCTCGAGAATGTCTGACTGCCGCTCGATTTCGCACTGTATGGCTTTCTCGACGAAGCGAAAGGAGTTGACGTTCTTGATCTCGGCGCGCGTGCCCAGCGTGTCGCTACCGAGGGGCCGCAACGAGATGTTGATGTCACAGCGCATCGAGCCTTCCGCCATGTTGCCGTCGGAAATCTCCAGGTAAGTGACCAGGCTATGCAGCGCTTTCAGGTAGGCCACCGCTTCTTCGGCGTTGCGAATATCGGGTTCGGTCACGATCTCCAGCAGCGGTGTGCCCGCGCGGTTGAGATCGATACCGCTCATGCCGTGAAAATCCTCGTGCAGCGATTTTCCCGCGTCTTCTTCAAGGTGCGCCCGTGTAATACCGATGCTGCGGGTGCTGCCGTCTGCCAGGGTGATCTCAAACTGTCCACGGCCCACGATGGGTGCCTCGAACTGGCTGATCTGGTAGCCCTTGGGCAGGTCGGGATAAAAGTAGTTTTTGCGGTCGAACACCGAGCGACGACCTATCTCGGCACCGATGCCCAGGCCGAACCTGACCGCGTAGCGAACGGCCTCGGCGTTGAGTACGGGCAGCATGCCGGGCATGGCCAGATCGACCGCGCTGGCCTGGGTGTTGGGCGGCGCGCCAAAGGTGGTGGACGACCCCGAGAAGATCTTTGAGCGCGTGGCCAGTTGCAGGTGCACTTCCAGGCCGATGACGGTTTCCCAGGCCATTATTGCAGACCCCCGGGAACGCGCAGGTGCCAGTCGCTCACCTGCTGGTAGCGATGCCCGATATTGAGCAGGCGCGCCTCCTCAAAGTGGCGTCCGATGAGCTGCAGGCCCACCGGGCAGGCATCCACCAGGCCTGCGGGTAGCGACAGCGCCGGCAGGCCTGCGAGGTTCACCGCCAGCGTGTACACATCCTCCAGGTACATGGAAACCGGATCGTCGGTTTTAGCGCCGAGTGCAAACGCCGGCCCCGGTGTGGTCGGACCAGCGATCACGTCGACCTTGGCGAAACAGTCGGAAAAATCACCGGCGATCAGGCGTCGCACCTGCTGGGCTTTCTTGTAGTAGGCGTCGTAGTAGCCCGCCGAGAGCGCGTAGGTGCCAATGAGAATGCGCGTTTTGACTTCATCGCCGAAACCTTCCTCGCGGGTGCGCGTGTACAGGTCGTAGAGGTCCGCCGGGTTGTCGCAGCGATAGCCGTAGCGTACACCGTCGAAGCGCGACAGGTTGGTAGACGCCTCGGCCGGTGCAATCACGTAGTAGGCGGGAACGGTGAGCGCACTGTGCGGCAGGGAAACGTCCACCAGTGTGGCGCCCAGGTTTTCCAGCTCGCGCAGGGCCGCGCTGATGCAGTCAGCGGTTGCGGCGTCGAGGCCGTCGCCGAAGTACTCGCGCGGCAGGCCGATGCGCAGGCCGTCGAGGCTGTTGTCCAGGCCGCCGAGATAGTCGTGCACCGGGGTTTCCGAGGACGTGGAATCGAGCGGATCGTGGCCGGCCATGGCGCCGAGCAGCAGCGCGCAGTCTTCGGCGCTGCGGGCCATCGGGCCGCCCTGGTCGAGGCTCGAGGCGAAGGCGACCATGCCCAGCCTGGAGACCCTGCCGTAGGTGGGCTTGAGCCCCGTGATCCCGCAGAAGGCCGCCGGCTGGCGAATGGAGCCGCCGGTGTCGGTGCCGGTGGCCGCCGGTGCCAGTCGGGCCGCCACGGCCGCCGCGGAGCCCCCGGAGGAACCGCCCGGCACGCGCGCCGTGTCCCAGGGGTTTCTGGCGGGAGCATAAAAGCTGGTTTCATTTGACGAGCCCATCGCGAACTCGTCCATATTGGTTTTGCCCAGGGTCACGGTGCCTGCATCCCTGAGCAGCCGCACCACGGTGGCGTCGTAGGGCGGTACAAAGTTGTCCAGCATGCGAGAACCGCAGCTCGTGCGCACGCCGCGGGTACAGAAGATATCCTTGTGCGCAATGGGCACGCCGGTGAGCGCGCCGGCCTTGCCCGCTGCCAGCAGCGCATCCGCAGCGCGTGCCTGCGACAGGGCGCCCTCGGCATCCACGCTGATAAAGCTGTTGAGGCGGTCGTCGAGCTGTCCGATTCGAGCCAGCAGAGCCTCGGTCACCTCAACGCTGGAAAAACGGCGCTCACGCAGCCCGCGAGCGAGTTGGGCTACAGAGTGTTCATGCATTGTGACAGGTTTCCCGCGCTGTGGATGGGCGTTCGTGAGGGCCCTCGCCCGCTTTACGTTCGATCATGTGCCTATTCGACAACCCGTGGCACCAGGTACAGCCCGTTCTCAACGGCCGGGGCGATGGCCTGGAACGCCTCGCGCTGGTCGCTCTCGGTGACCTCGTCCGCGCGCAATCGCTGCACGGCGTCCAGCGGGTTCGCCATGGGTTCGGTATTCCGGGTATCGACGGCCTGCAGCTGGTCGACCAGGCCGAGAATCGCCGTGATACGCCGGGTGACGTCAGCAATACGGGTGTCGTCGATGCGGATTCGCGCCAGCGCCGCGATCTTTTCAATGTCGTTCTGGTCGATGGCCATGCCGTGTCGTCTGAAAGCCGCGCGGTCGGCGACGGGGGCGTAAACTTATCACATTTGCGCCTTGCCCAAAATCCCTGCGGTTGATACAGTTGTCGAGATAACAACAACCTCGAAAAAGTCTGTCTTTTTAGACGCTTTTCAGCCGCAAAGTGGCGTCGGAAAACGCATAAACAATTCCGGGGCGTCATCGCCACTGGGTGTACAGGGTAACGAAATTCCATGTTCAGAAAACTGCGCGGAGTGTTCTCAAACGATCTCTCCATAGATCTGGGTACCGCAAACACTCTGATTTATGTGCGCGACAAGGGCATCATCCTGGACGAGCCTTCGGTGGTCGCGATACGCGTTCACAACGGGCAGAAGACCATAGAGGCCGTGGGCAACGAGGCCAAGCGGATGCTGGGCCGCACTCCGGGCAACATCACCGCCATCCGCCCACTGAAAGACGGTGTTATCGCCGATTTCGAAGTCACCGAGAAGATGCTGCAGCACTTCATCGCCAAAGTGCACGAAACCAAGTTTATCCGTCCGAGTCCGCGCGTGCTGGTGTGCGTACCCTGCATGTCCACGCAGGTGGAGCGCAGGGCGATCAAGGAGTCTGCGCTGGGTGCCGGCGCACGCGATGTGCGCCTCATTGAAGAACCCATGGCAGCGGCGATCGGTGCCGGCCTGAGCGTGGAGGAGGCTACCGGCTGCATGGTGGTCGACGTGGGTGGCGGCACCACCGAGGTGGCGATCATTTCCCTGAACGGAGTGGTCTACCGCGATTCCGTGCGGGTGGGCGGCGACCGTTTCGATGAAGCCATCGTCTCCTATGTGCGGCGCCGGTACGGCAGCCTGATCGGCGACGCGACCGCCGAACGCATCAAGCTGGAGGTGGGGTGTGCCTTCGCCGGCAGTGAGCTGCGTGAAATCGACGTGCGTGGCCGCAATCTTGCCGAGGGGGTACCGCGCAGCTTTACGTTGAACAGTGATGAAATTCTGGAGTCGCTGCAGGATCCGCTGATGGCGATTGTGCAATCCGTGAAATCGGCGCTCGAGCAGAGCCCGCCGGAACTGGCGGCGGATATCGCTGAGAGCGGCATTGTGCTGACTGGCGGCGGCGCCCTGCTCCGGGATCTCGATCGCCTCATTTCCGAAGAAACCGGCCTGCCGGTGATTGTCGCAGACGATCCTCTTACCTGCGTGGCCCGCGGTGGCGGCATGGCCATGGAAAGAATGGACCGGCGCACTATCGACCTGTTGTCCACTGATTAGTGAAGCCCGGGCCCGACGGGCCCGCTGGCAGGCACTGTGGCAGCGACCGGCGGCGCAATCTGACGGGGCAGGTAAGGAGCCGACATCAAGCCGTTATTTGTCAAGGAGTCGTCCCCGGGCCTGCGTGTGTTGCTGGCAATGCTGCTGGTGATCGGCCTGATCACCGCCGACCTCCATTTCAACAATTTGCAGCGAAGTCGCGCTGTGCTGGATATCGTCGTGTCGCCCATCTACTGGGTGGCCGACCTTCCCTCGCGGCTGGGCGAATGGTCCCGGACCAATCTGCAGTCGCGCGGCCAACTGCTGGAAGAAAACGCCCGATTGCGGCAGGAAAACCTGCTGTTGCAAGGCAGGTCACTCCAGATGTCTTCGCTGCAGGCCGAGAACGTGCGCCTGCGGGCGCTCCTCAATTCCTCTGCAATGCTGCGCGATGACGTTCTGGTGGCCGAGCTGATTGGTGTATCGCCCGATCCGGCGCGCCATCAGTTGCTGTTGAACAAGGGTACGGACGACGGGGTTTTCGTGGGTCAGCCGCTGATCGATGCCGACGGGCTGCTCGGCCAGGTGGTGGAGGTCAGCAGCGGCAGCTCGCGCGCGCTGCTGATCACCGATCCGACGCACTCGGTGCCGGTGCAGGTGAATCGCAACGGCGTGCGAGCCATCGCCGAGGGCAGTGGTATGCTCGGCTGGCTGGAAGTGCATCATGTGTCGGCCACCACGGATATCCGTAAAGGCGATTTGCTGGTCACCTCGGGCCTCGGCGGCCGTTTTCCCGTGGGATACCCGGTGGCTGAGATCACTGAAATCGAGCGTGACCCGGGCGAGGCGTTTGCGCGGATTCGCGCTGTGCCCACCGCCGCGCTGGACCGCAGCCGCCATGTGCTGCTGGTGTTTACCGCCGAACCACAGCGGGACGAGTGACCGGTGGCAGACGGCAGCGGGCAGGGCTATGGCGTCATTCTGCTGACATTCCTGGGTGCCTACCTGTTGGCGGTGGTACCCATGCCGCAGTGGCTGCTGTGGGCGCGTCCCGAGTGGGTGGCCCTCACCCTGGTGTACTGGGTGATCGCCCTGCCGCACAGGGTGGGTATCGCCAGCGCCCTGCTGCTCGGCGTCGGCCTCGACCTGCTGGAAGGCGCGTTGCTCGGCCAGAATGCGTTTGCGCTGGTGGTGGTTGCCACGCTGTCGCAGGTGCTCTACCAGCGCTTGCGGCTGTACAGCCTGTGGCAGCAATCGTCGGTCATTTTCGTGCTGGTGGGCATCAATCAACTGATCTGCCAGTGGGTCCAGAACCTGCAGGGCGTTGGCGCCCAGTCACTGCTGTTCCTGTTGCCGGCCGTGAGCAGTGCCTTGCTCTGGCCGGTTATCCTGCTGGTGCTCCGCTCTTTGCGGCGCACCTACCGGGTGACCTGAGATGGCTGGCCCCGCATTGGTGCTCGCTTCCGCGTCGCCGCGTCGTCACCACCTGCTGCAACAGTTGGGTGTCGCCTTCGAGTGCTGCCCTGCCGACATCGATGAAACGCCGCTGCGGGCGGAAACACCCGAGCACTACGTACAGCGCCTGGCCTGCGAGAAGGCCCGCGCCGTGGCGCAACGCCTTGGCGACACGCGGCCCGTTCTGGCAGCCGACACCACCGTGGTGCTGGATGACGCCATCCTCGGTAAACCGCAGGACTACGCCGAAGGCCTGGCAATGCTCGCCAGGTTGAGCGGTCGTGAGCACCGGGTCATGACGGCGCTGTGCCTGGTGTACGAGGGGAGCGAGGCATGCTGTCTGGTCACCACGGAGGTCACGTTCGCGGCTTTGGACCTCGCCACCTGCAAAGCCTACCTGGCCTCCGATGAACCCTGGGACAAAGCGGGCGGTTATGGCATTCAGGGGCTGGGCGGCGCGCTGGTGCGCTCTATTCATGGCAGTTACAGCAACGTGGTGGGTCTGCCGCTGGCGGAGACGCGAGAGTTGCTGGCGTGCCATGGCGTGGTGACAGCGCTTGACCGGCAGGAGGACGCGCGCGGTGAGTGAGGAAATTCTCGTCAATATCACGCCCATGGAAACCCGTGTGGCGGTGGTTGAAAACGGCGCAACGCAGGACATTCATATCGAGCGCGCGATCAATCGCGGCATAGTGGGCAATATCTACGCTGGTAAAGTGGTGCGTGTTCTGCCGGGCATGCAGGCGGCCTTCGTGGACATCGGCGAGGAACGCACCAGCTTTATCCATGCGTCCGACATCATCCCGCTGGATGCGCGGGGTCGTGAAGATCGCAACCGCGCCCCGGCGGACATCACCCAGCAGTTGCACGAGGGGAAGAAGCTCATCGTGCAGGTCACCCGCGATCCCATCGGCAGCAAGGGGGCCAGGCTCACTACCCAGCTGTCGGTTTCCACGCGTTACCTCGTCCTCATGCCGCAGACTGAGCATATCGGTGTGTCGCAGCTGATAGAAGACGCGGCCGAACGCGAAAGGCTGCAGCGCGTGTTGGCGGAGGGGCTTGCCGCGGAGGAAATGACCGACGCCGGCGGTTTTATCCTGCGCACCGCCGCCGAGGGCGTCGGACCGGAAGAGATCGTCGCTGATCTCCGCTTCCTGAAACGTCTGTGGGCCGCGGTAACGCGACGCGCGGCAGCGGCCACCTCTGCGCAGCTGCTGTACGAAGACTTGCCGCTGCAATTGCGCACCGTGCGCGATATGGCGCGGGCGTCGGTAGAGCGCATCCTGGTGGACAGCGAGGAGGGCTTGCGGGCAATGCAGGCCTTCTGCCAGGAGTATGTGCCGCAGGTGGCAAACCTGCTGGAGCATTACCGTGGGGACCGGCCTCTGTTTGACCTGCACGGCGTGGAGGACGAGATCAGGAAGGCGCTGGAGCGCAAGGTGGCACTCAAGTCGGGGGGCTACCTGATCATGGACCAAACCGAGGCGATGACCACGATCGACGTGAATACGGGCTCTTTCGTGGGGCGACGCAACCAGGCCGAGACCATTCTCAAGACGAATCTTGAGGCCGTTGCCGCGCTGGCGCGGCAGCTGCGTGTGCGCAACCTGGGCGGTATTATCATCATCGATTTTATCGACATGGCCGATCCGGAGCACCGGCGCCAGGTGCATCGCACGCTGGAAAAAGCCATGCAGCGTGATCCCGCGCGCAACCAGATTACCGGCGTGTCGGAGCTGGGCCTGGTGGAGATGACGCGCAAGCGCACGCGCGAAAGTCTGGAGCGCATACTGTGTGAAGAGTGCCCGGTATGCAGCGGCCGTGGCGTGCTGAAAACAGCGGAAACGGTGTGCTATGAGATTTTCCGTGAAATCATGCGCGATGCACGCGCCTTCGAGAACGATTCCCTCATGGTGCTCGCGGCGCAGGCGGTGATTGATCGCCTGCTGGACGAGGAATCTGCGAACCTGGCGGACCTCGAGGAATTTATCGGCAAGACGATCAGCCTGCGCGCGGAACCCGCCTACAGCCAGGAACACTTCGATATCATACTGCTCTAAACTACCACCTCCTGCGGATGTGCAGTCCTGTTCGTGGGGTTTCCGGCGTTCTGGGAGTGCACTTGCAGAATTCGTTCTACCATAGTCTGGCCAACCTGCTTTGGCGCGTCCTGCTCGTGCTGTTGGTGTTTCTCGCCGTATACGTCAGCGTGGGGCGCATGGTGGCTGCAAACCTTGGCGCTTACCAGCAACCGATCCTCCGTGAACTCAATGCACGCGTACCCTTTACGATCGAGGCGCAGCGCGTCAGCGGCCACTGGCAGTCGTTCACGCCATTCATCGTATTGGGGGAACTGCGGCTGTTTCCGCCCGGGGATGCTGACTCGCCGCTGACGTTGACGGAAGGCCGTATCGGCATTGATGTCTGGAGCAGTCTGCGCACACGCTCCCTGCAGGTCACGCGATTGGAGCTGCAGGAGCTCGTGCTGCGTGCCGAGATAACAGCCGACGGCGGTTTGCGGCTGAACGGCTTCAACGGTGGAGGCGGCGAGATGCAGCCGTGGTTGCGCGAATTCCTGTTGAACGTGGAATGGGTGGCTTTGCGCGAAAACCTGCTGCAGTTGACGCTGCCCGATGGCGAAGTGCGAACGCTGGATCTGGACCTCGAACTGGCGCGCGAGGGCAGCATGCGCAATCTGCAGGCGACGCTGCATTCCACGCGCGGCACGCGGATCACCGCGCTGGCGCAGGGCGTGGGTGATCCGTTTCATGTGCAGGCGTTTTCCGGTGACCTGTTTGTGCAGGTCACCACGCCCGATATCGGCCCCATGCGCGATATGTTCGCTGCGTCGCCGACGCCCGTTTGGGCAACTGGCGCAATCGACGTGTCGCTATGGCTCTCGTGGGAGAACGGTCGGCCCGCGGTTGCCGCGCGACTCGACGCGCAGGATCTGCAGCTGGCGCCGCGGGAGGGCGACTGGAGTCTGCCTCTTGAGCGCCTCGCGCTGGAGGCCCATGTGGTGCGGGAGCGCGATCACTGGACGCTCTATGCCTCCAACGTGGTGATCGAGCAGGACAATATGTCACTCGCGCTGCCGCGCCTGCAGCTGGATGCCTGGGGAAACGCCCTGCGGGCGCGTGCGGCGGACGTATCGCTGGCACCGCTGAACGGCCTGCTGTTGAACTCGCCCGCGCTGCCTGACGCTTTGCGCGACGTTCTGAGCGCGCTCGACCTCTCCGGCGAATTGCAGGCCCTGCAGGTGAGTGTCGGTGATGTAGCGCACCCCGGCCGCGATTGGGAAGTGGAAGCCAATTTCAGCGATGTCGCGCTGGAGTCCTATCGCGGTGCCCCCGGCGCTTACGGCGCGCGCGGCTACGCGCTGCTGGGTCCGGGAGGCGGCGCCGTGACGCTGGATGCGACCAACGTCGCGCTGAAATTCCCCGACATCTACCGGCAGCCGCTGACCTTCGATGAACTGTACGGTTCCCTGTCGCTGGCCTGGGACCGGCGCGAGGTCAGCCTCTCGTCAGGTGTGCTGACGGCGGTCGCTGAAGAGGGCCGGGCGCGCGCCCTGCTTGGCCTGAACATTCCGTTGACGCCCACGCAATCCGGCGTGGAAATGTCTCTGCTGGTGGGCTTGCCGGATAGCCATACCCGCTATCGGCAGAAGTACATTCCGTACGTGCTTGCCCCGGGATTGCTGAACTGGCTGGAAACCAGCATCGGCGACGGGCGGATTGCGCAAGGGGCCTTTCTCTGGCGGGGGAGCCTGCGTCCGGATGCGGCGCCGCTGCGCACGGTGCAACTGGCGTTTGATGTGGCTGACCTGGCGGTGGACTATCATCCCGACTGGCCAGCGGTGACCTTGTATGACGGCACGCTGCTGATCGATGACGGTCGCGTCAGTGCCTGGGCCGGTCGTGCGCGGCTGCTGGACTCCGCCGTTGAGGGACTTTCCGTTGAAACCTGGCCGGAGACGGATGCCGCCATGGGGCTCGCGGTCGCCGGTCGAATCAGCGGGCCTGTCGCGGATGGCCTGGCAGTGGTGAATCAGTCGCCGCTGAATCGTCTCGTGGGCGGCGCCTTCAGTGGCTGGCGGGCGGCCGGCGAGTTGGCCACCGATCTCACTCTGCAGATGCGTCTGGGCGAACAGGCGCCTGCTCCGCGGGTTGGTGTGCACGCGCGATTACAGGACGTGGAGATTGATATCGTCCCCGGCGACGTGCCCCTGCGCGCCGTGCAGGGCGATATCCTCTACAGCAGCTTGCAGGGCTTCAGCAGTGAAGGCTTGCGTGCATCCCTGTGGGACAAGCCCATCAGTGCGCATCTCAGACAGAGCCATGCCATCGACGGCGCGTACGACCCGCGTCGCTCGACACTGGAGGTCGCTGTGGACGGTGCGGTATCCATGGCGGATATACGGCGCTGGCTTCGACTGCCGCAACTGGCCTTCGCCGAAGGCGAATCGCGTGCTGCGGTCAGCGTGCGGGTTGCGCCCGAGCAGCCGCCGCTGCTCACCGTGCGCAGCGATCTCAAGGGCACCCGTCTCGATCTGCCCTCGCCCTGGAACAAGGGCAGGCAAGCCGGCGCGGCACTGCGCGTGGAGATGCCGCTGGGCGGCGAGGCGCGTCAGCTCGCGGTGTCGCTGGACGATGCCATCCACCTGCGCCTTGCGCTGGAGGGCGACACACTGCGTGGTGGGGCCCTGGGAATCGGCGTTGCCGCCGCCCCGGTAGAAACAGGGGTGCTGCGCGTTGCCGGTGAGGCGCCGGTCGTGGATGGCAAGCAGTGGCTGCAATTTATTCAACACTACCTGGCACCGCAGGATGACGCGGTCGTACCGCTTTCGGCGGTCGCCGGCGTGACGGGTGATGGCTCGGTACCCGTCGGCGATACATCGCTGAAACTGTCCGTTGCGCAATTCCGTGCCGGCGAACTTCGCTGGCAGGATCGCTCCGTCGAAAAAGTCAGCCTGAGCTTTAACGGCACTGCCGACAGCTGGACGATGGAAGTCGGCACCGACTGGTTGCGCGCAGAAGCCGTGAAACGGGATGAGGCCACAGACGAGGTGGCGCTGAATGTCGAGTGGCTCGATCTTGTCGGCTTGCGTGAGGCGTTTGCGGTCGACGACGAGGTGGAGGCAGTGCAGGCGCCAGACCGGGACGACGCCGGGCAGGCCGACGCCGCGACGGACCTCGAGTTGCCCGTGATCAACGTTCAACTGACCAATATCGTGGATGGCGCGCAGGCCCTTGGCGAGCTGTCGTTCACTTTCGTCACCACAGCGGACAGTTTTTCGGCAAACGCACTGCAGGGCGAACTGGCATTCGCACGCTTCGATCCCGAAGAGCCGGGCCGCCTGACGTGGGGCCGCGGCGATGCGGGCCAGACACGCCTGGAAACGCAGCTTGTCTTCGATGACCTGGGTGCAACGCTGGAGACGCTGGGGTACCAGCGCATCCTGGAGACGGAGGGCGGTCGCGTGGCGGCCCAACTGAGCTGGCCTGGCGCGCCAACGGATTTCTCTCTGGCAGGCGCCGCCGGTACCTTGCAGTTGGCGTTTGGCGACGGCAGTTTCCCCGAGGCGCCGGCGGGCGCCTCGGGCGCGCTGCGCGTGGTGAGCATTCTCAATCTGGTAGACATCGTGCAGCGACTCAGCCTGGCGCACATGTTCGAGTCCGGTATCCCCTTTGACAGCCTGTCCGCGGAGGTGTACCTGCACGCAGGCACCATTGAGGTTTCGCGGGCGGAAGTCAGCGGCGGTTCCAGTTTCCAGTTCAGCGGCGTATCCGATGTCGCTGCACGCAGCCTGGCGGGCGAACTGGTCGCCACATTGCCGGTGGCGAAGAATCTGCCCTGGGTCGCGGCGCTCGCCGCAAGCCTGCCGGTGGCCGCGGGCGTCTTCGTGGTGAGCAAGATCTTCGACAAGCAGATGAATCGGCTGTCCAGCGGTGTCTATCGTATTGAGGGTACCTGGGATGATCCGCAGGTGAGTTTTGATCGCATCTTCGATGACAGCACGGAGTTGCCTGAGCTGCTGCCCAACGTCGTAGCGCCTGACAGCGAGAAAGGCACGGAGGCCGCAGCGGAGCCTGCCCTAGAGCTCCGCGAGTTCCCGTAGATACCGAAACAGCTTGCGACTCGCCGCGGGCGGACGACCCTCGCGCTGTTCACTCGCGTGCTGACGCAGGAGCTGCCGGAGCTGCTGGCGGTCAGCGGTCGGAAATCGCTGCAGTGTCAGCTCGACCCCTTCCTGTGGACTCGCCAGCAAACGGTCTCGCAATGCTTCCAGCGCATGAAACGCCTGCGTATCGGCATGCCTGCTGGCGTGCAAAGCCGCCAGTGCGGACTCGATTGGCTCAGGGTCAATCTCTCGCATCAGTTTGCCGATGTACTGCAGGTGGCGTTTCCTGGCGCTGTGGCTGCGAATGCGTCGCGCCTCCTGCAGGGCCTCCAGCAGCGCCGGTTCGTTCAGTGACAGTTTGTCGAGCTGTGCCTCGCTCAGTTCGAGCAGCGATTCGCCGAGGCGCTGCAGCGCGTGCATCCGCCGCTTGCGCGCGCTCTTGCTGGGGGGGGCGAATGCATCATCCAGCCCCTGTCTGTCTTCCGCATCAGCCATAGAACAAGGTGGCCAGGCCGAGAAACGAGACGAAGCCGACGACATCGGTCACCGTAGTCAGCACCACGCCGCCGGCCAGCGCCGGGTCGATCTGCAGGCGGGTTAATAAGAGAGGCAGCACTGCGCCGGTAAGCGCCGCGGTGATCAGGTTGATCACCATGGCCGCGGCAATGATGATACCAATGGCCCAGTCGTCGAACCACAGCGACGCCGCAACGGCCACCACACCGGCCCACAGTACGCCATTGACCACGCCGATCATGAGCTCGCGGTTAACCAGCCAGGCCTGGTTGTTGCGTACCACCTGTCCCATGGCGATACCGCGCACCAGTACGGTCAGCGTCTGCGTGCCGGCGATACCCCCCATGGAGGCCACAATCGGCATCAGCACCGCGAGCGCCACCACTTTTTCGATGGTGTCCTGGAAGAGATTGATGACACCGGCGGCAATAAACGCGGTCACCAGGTTGATGCCCAGCCAGATAGCGCGGCGCGGCGCGGCTCGCATGATCGGTGCGAAGGTGTCCTCCTCCTGATCCAGGCCCGCCATCGACATGAAAGAGTGGTCGGCGTCCTCGCGAATCACGTCGACCACGTCGTCGATGGTAATACGTCCGAGCAATTTGCCGTGGCTGTCCACCACCGGAGCAGACACCCAGTCCTTGCGTTCGAACAGCCTCGCAACTTCGTCGTCCGGCATGTCCACCGGGATAGGCACCACATCGGTGATCATGGTGTCGCGCACGGTCGCCGAGGGGGGTGACACCACCAGGGTGCGCAGGGGCAGTAAACCGATGAACTGGTCGGCGCGGTTGACGACGATCAGGTTGTCGGTCATCGGTGGTAATTCGGTGTGACGGCGCAGATAGCGTAGCACGACATCCAGCGTGAGCGGCGGGCGTATGGTGATGGTGTCGGTGTTCATCAACCCGCCGGCGGTGTCGTCCGGGTAGAAAATCACACGTTCCAGGCGCGCTCTGTCCTGGTGGTCCATCGCGTTGAGCACTTCAAAGGTGATGCGATCGGGCACCTGTTGCAGCAGGTCCGCGATATCGTCGTGCTCCATCCCCTCGGTGAGCGCCGCCACCTCGGCGGCGTCCATGCGCCCCAGAAACTGCGCCTGTAGCTCGTCACTCAGCTCGCCGAGTACTTCGCCTTCCTCTTCAACTTCCACCATCTGCCAGATGATGTGCCGCATCCGCGGCGGAGATGATTCAATGAGGTGGGCGATGTCGGCCGGAGACAGGCCGTTGAGCATGCGGCGAACGTCGATGAAGGTGCCGCTTTCCAGGGCGTGGGTCAGCTTGTCCAGGGCGTCCTGTGATGCGACATTGCTCTGAGCCATAACCTTCCCCCAACTGCGCCCGGCAGGTTCTCACCTGTGTGCGTGATTATCCGGAAAAGGTTGTTGGGCAACAATGTGATTAGTAACGGATTCGCCTACTCGGGCTCGTCGAAGCGGTTTTCGATCAGTGTTTTCAGCGCCTGCAGCGCGGCATCTTCGTCGGCACCGTCGATTTCGACAGTCAGCACGGTGCCCTGGCCGGCCGCCAGCATCATCACCGACATGATGCTTTTCCCATCCACCATCTGCTCGCCCTTGCCAGCGAGGACGCGGCTGGAATAGGCGGACGCGCAGGCCACAAATTTCGCCGCCGCGCGCGCGTGCAGGCCGAGCTTGTTGATGATGGTGAGCTGGGTGCGAATCACGTGCAATCCTGCCTACTGTAGTTCCCGGTGGCGGATGTCCACGGACTGGTACTGGTTCTGGTAGTCCCGATACAGGCGCTCCGCGAGATATACTGACCGATGTTGTCCGCCCGTACAACCTATGGCGATGGTCATGTAGCTGCGATTGCCCGCCCGGTAGCGCGGTAGCCATCTGTCCAGGTACTGGCGGATATCGGTGTACAGCTCGTTGGTCATTTCCTGCGCCGCCAGAAACTCCTGTACCTCTGGGTCCAGCCCGGTTTTGCTGCGCAGTTCCCGTACCCAGTGCGGATTGGGGAGCATGCGCACATCAAACACCAGGTCTGCATCGGCCGGCAGGCCGCGTTTGAAACCGAACGATTGCACGAGGATCGACATGTTGCCTTCGGTGGTGCCGAGCAGGCGCTGGCGGATGGCATCGCGCAATTCGTATATGGTCATCTGGCTGGTGTCGATGACCAGCGACGCGCTAGTGTAGATCGGCTCGAGCAGCTCGCGCTCGCGTTCTATCGCATCGTGCAGCGGCGTGGATTTATTGCTCAAGGGATGGCGCCTGCGGGTATCGCTGAAGCGCTGGATGAGGGTAACCGGTTGCGCGTCGAGGTACAGCACCTGGGAGTCGACCGATGCCGGCAGTGATTGCAGGATATCCGAGAAGTTCTCGAGATCCTGCCAGGCGTTGCGCGCGTCAATGCACACCGCTGTGCCGTGAAAAACGTGGAACTCGGCGCGGCTGGTTTCGCGCACCAGGTCCGGGAGCAGCGCCACCGGCAGGTTGTCGATGCAGTAGAAGCCTTCGTCTTCCAGCAGGTTGAGCGCGGTGCTCTTGCCGGAACCGGAACTACCGCTGATGACGACGAGGCGCACGCGTGTCAGTCCCGTGAAGCGGTGGCGGCGGTGTAGAGCGCGGCGTCGTTATCAGCCTGGCGCAGTGCAGTGCAGAACGCCGGCTGGCTGAACAACCCGGCGATACTCGCGAGTATGTCGAGATGTTCCTGCGCGGCCTCTTCGGGCACCAGCAGCACAAACAGCAGATCAACCGGTTTTTCGTCCGGCGCGTCGAACGGTATTGCCTCGGTCAGGCTGATGAGCGTGCCAATGGGCGTCTCGCAGTCGCTGACGCGACAGTGCGGGAGGGCGATACCCTGCCCGAGGCCGGTGCTGCCAAGGTTTTCCCGTGCCACGAGTTTGTCCAGCACATCGGCGTAAGGCAGTTCCGGCCGATCATTGGACACGATGTCGGCAATCGTCTCGAACAAACGTTTTTTGCTGGCTGTGGTCACGTGGCATACGGTGCGCCCGGGCGAGAGTATGCTGTTTAAAGCGTGCATGGTGTCGGCTGGGGCTCCGTAGGGGTCAGTGGCCGCGGTGTTTTTGCTTGTGCTTGATAAGCTGGCGATCAAGCTTGTCGGCGAGAGCGTCAATAGCGGCGTACATATCTTCGTCCTCGGCCGCTGCAAACAGATCGGCGCCGGCAATATGCACGTTCGCCTCGGCCTTGTGTACCATTTTTTCTACCGAGAGGATGACCTGGGTGGTGGTGATCTGATCGAAGTGGCGCTGCAGGCGTTCAAACTTGCTTTCCACATAATCCTTGAGGGGAGTAGTGATGTCGAGGTGGTGACCACTGATATTCAATTGCATGTAAGGCTCCCTAGTGCTGTGTTGAACCGGAACCGGCCGCTTGCGCGGCGCGGCACCGGGTGTTTAATGCCCGATTCTACGCTAGACCAAGCGCTTGCGTTCGTTCGACGGCGGTATGAAAAGCGTGTCGCGATACTTGGCTATGGTGCGTCTTGCGACCTGTATGCCCTGCTCCTCAAGCAGTTGCGTGATCTTGCTGTCGCTGAGCGGTTTGCGCGGGTTCTCGGCCGCCACCAGTTTCTTGATAAGCGCTCGAATCGCGGTGGATGAACATTCCCCTCCCGCGGCAGTCGATACGTGGCTGGAGAAGAAGTACTTGAGTTCGAAGATTCCGCGTGGCGTGTGCATGTATTTGTTGGTGGTCACACGCGAGATCGTGGACTCGTGCATTTCCACCAGCTCGGCGATGTCATGCAGCACCAGCGGTTTCATCGCCTCTGCGCCGTATTCCAGGAAATTGCGCTGGTGTTCGACAATCCTGGTAGCGACTTTCATCAAGGTCTCGTTGCGACTTTGCAAACTTTTCAGGAACCAGCGTGCTTCCTGCAGGTTATCCCGCAGAAACGTATTGTCCGCGCTGGAATCCGCGCGTTTGATCAGGCTCGCATAGTCGCTGTTGATACGCAAACGAGGCGCGATATCGGGGTTGAGTTCCACCACCCAGCGCCCGTTGCGTTTGCTGACAAATACGTCCGGCACGATGTACTCGATCTCATCCGGCACCGCTGTCTGGCCTGGATTCGGGTCCAGCGACTGGATCAGGGCGAGCACCTTGCGCAGCTCTTCTTCGCTCAGGCGCATGCGCCGTTGTATCTGCTTGAAGTCGGAGCTGGCCAGTTGGTTGATGTGGCGGCTGATGACCAGCTTCGCCTGCTCCAGCCAGGGCGTGGTCGGCGGCAGCTGCTGCAGCTGCACCTGGAGGCACTCCTGCAGGCTGCGAGTGCACACGCCAGCGGGCTCGAACTGCTGCAGCCGGTGCAGTACGGCCACGACCTCGTCGAGGTCTATATCGAGCTGATCCGCGAGGGATTCGTGAATATCCTCCAGTGTCAGCTGCAGGCGACCGTTGGCGTCGGTGGCGTCGATGATGGCCATGGCGATCAAACGGTCGGTATCGGACAGGCGCGTCAGCCCGAGTTGCCACATCAACTGCTCGCGCAGCGATTCGCTGGCGGCATTTCGGGAGTCGAAATCGCCGTCGCCATACTCCTCGGGTGGCGGCGGCGGCGCGGAAGAAGAGGGCAGCAGATCGTCCCACTGGGTGTCCACCGGCAGGTCTTCCGGCATGCCGAAGTCAGCGTCCGGTGCAGACCACTCGTCATCCGGAGCGTCGTCGGAGGCGGCGCGCTCCATGCTCTGCAGCGGGCCGTCGCTGGCGCCATTATCCTCGGTTGCCTCCCAGGTCTCTGCCGCCGGCTCTGGATCCTCGTCCTCGGACACTTCCAGCAGCGGATTGGCCTCCAGCGCCTGCTGGATTTCCTGCTGCAAATCCAGCGTAGACAGCTGCAGCAGGCGAATGGCCTGTTGCAGCTGTGGGGTCATGGTGAGCTGCTGACCCAGCTTGAGTTGCAATGACTGTTTCATGGTTTTGCTGTACCGCCGTTAACTTGCGTTGACGCCCCTGAGGAGTGTCTGACAGCTTGAGTGTAGTCGCGGCCGGGATGTCCGTGCAACAGCTTGGCGTGAATATTGCTAGGAAATTTCAGATAGTGCCTGGGTGCAGCCGGCGTTTTTGCAGCATTGTGTGAACCCGGTAGCGAATTCGCCGCTCTCCCGGACGGCTACATGCGGAATTGCTCGCCCAGGTAGACCTGCCTGACGGCTTTGTTGTCCAGCACTTCCTGTGTGGTGCCGGCAGCGATGATGCGGCCCTCTCCCACAATATAGGCCTTCTCGCACATGTCGAGCGTGTCGCGCACGTTGTGGTCGGTAATCAATACCCCGATGCCGCGATCCCGCAGGTGATTGATGATGTGCTTGATCTCGCCGACGGAAATCGGGTCCACTCCGGCGAACGGCTCGTCCAGCAGGATAAATTCCGGTTCCGTGGCCAGCGCGCGCGATCTCCACGCGTCGCCGCTCCCCTCCGGACAGCGATTGCCCGAGACTGTTGCTCAGGTGCTGCACGTGAAACTCCGCCAGTAACTCATCCCTGCGGGCGAGTCGCTGTTTGCGGTTCAGATCGCCGCGGGTTTCAAGAATGGCGAGCAGGTTGTCGCCCACGGTCAGTTTGCGGAAGATGGAGGCCTCCTGGGGCAGGTAGCCGATACCCCGCCGCGCGCGCTCGTGCATCGTGCAGCGGGTAATATCCTCGCCGTTGATCGTGATCGTACCGCGGTCAGCGGGTATGATCCCGATGATCATGTAAAAGCAGGTGGTCTTGCCGGCGCCGTTCGGTCCCAGCAAACCCACGACCTGCCCGCTGTCTATGGCCAGAGATACATCCTGAATGACCTCGCGTCCACGATAAGCCTTGGCAAGATTAGTCGCTTTGAGCTGCGCCACCGCCGGCCTCTTGTGCAGGTTTGCTCGTGGGCGTGAGCTGTCGCTCGGGGGCCGCGCCGGTGATGGTAGTGGCGCTCGCGGCGGCACGGCTTTCGGTATCCGGCGCCTCGCTCCGGTCTTCGTTGCGAGCATCGTCGTCGCCCCGGGTGAGGTTGGGCGGAATCACTACAAACACTTTGTTGCCGGTTTCGCTGCTATCCGACTCTGCGGTAACCAGCTGCCTGGCGATGAAATAGTCGATGGAGTCGCCTGTCACCAGTGAACCGTCGTCGCGTTCCAGGCGGGCGTCCTTGCGCAGGTTCACCTGTTCCCTGTCGCGATAGTAGGTGATGACGCGACCGTAGGCCTGCACGATACCCTCATCGGGCTCCGGTTGCTGGCGCAGCCGTGCGGGTTCGCCGCGTGCGACGATCTTGTTGGCGTCCTCGCGTTCGTGGAACACCACCAGGTTGTCGGCATCCAGTTCCATGCTGCCCTGGCGCATCTGCACGTTGCCGCTATAGATGGTAATGCCTTCTTTTTCGTTGCGCACCGCCTTGTCGGCGGTGATGTGGATGGGCTGGTCACGGTCGTCCGGCAGCGCGTGGGTCGGCGCTACTTCCAGCGCGGCAGCCAGGCATGCCGCCAGTGCAATCGCCGTTCCTGTCCTGCGGGCTGCGCGGTGAATGGACATGCTTGATCTCCGAGTGGCGGGGGGCGAGTGGTGCGGCATCAGCCAAAATCCGCTGTGATGGTGTGCCACTGGCCCCTGGCGTTAAGGATGTATTCGCAAGCCTCACGCACGGCGCCGGCGCCGCCGGTGAACGAGCTTTGCCAATCCGCCGCGGCGCGCACCTCGGCGCAGGCATCGGCTACCGTCATGCCGAGACCCGCGGCACTGACAGCGCCCAGGTCCGGCAGGTCATCGCCCATGTAGGCGCACGTGTCAATCGGAATGCCGCTGCGGTCGCACAGCTCCAGCAGCGCCGCGCACTTGTCTTCACGACCTTGGACGACGTCTTCGATGCCGAGTTCCCTGGCGCGCCGGGTTACCATGTTTGATTGCCGCCCCGTGATGATGGCGACGCGCACCCCGGCTTGCTGCAACAGTTTGAGGCCCAGGCCATCCTTGATGTGGAAGGCTTTGAACTCGTCGCCCTGGTCGCTGTAGTAGAGCCTGCCATCGGTGAGGACGCCGTCGACATCCAGCACCAGCATTCGCAGCGCGGCCGCGCGGGAACGAAGATCTGCCACGGTAGTCGGTTCGTTACTCATGACAGTGTGACCCCGGCGCGTGGCTGAGGCCCTGTTGCGCATAACGCTTGAATGCTCACGGCTGTTTTGCGCTCATGTGATCCCCGCGTGCAGCAGGTCTTTCAAATGCAGTACGCCGCTGATAGTACCGTTATCGTCCAAAACCACGAGGGCGCCGATTTCGTTGGTCTCCATGATTCGCATCGCCTCGGCGGCGAGTATGTCCGCACCCACCGTCTTGGCATGTCGATTCATCAGATCGTCGATGGGGGTTTCATTGATGTCAATGCGCGCGTCGAGGGATCGCCGGAGGTCGCCGTCGGTGAAGACGCCGGCCAGGCGTCCCGCTGCGTCAGTCACGGTGGTCATGCCGAGGCCTTTGTCGGTAATTTCCAGCAGTGCCTGCGACAGCCGGGTATTGAGCGGCACGCGCGGTATGCCATCGCCACTACGCATGACATCGCGCACCAGCAGCAGGAGCTGGCGGCCCAGCGTGCCGCCCGGATGCGAGAAGGCGAAATCGTCCGCGGTGAAACCGCGTGCTTCCAGCAGCGCAATCGCCAGCGCATCGCCCATCACCAGCGCGGTGGTCGTGCTGGAGGTTGGCGCGAGATCAAGTGGGCAGGCCTCCGTTTCCACCCCGGTATCGAGATGCACGTCGGACGCCTGCGCCAGCACCGATTGGGGGTTGCCCGTCATGCTGATCAACGGTATTCCCAGGCGCTTGAGCAGCGGCAGCAAGGTAATGATCTCGGCGGCTGCGCCGCTGTTGGACAGTGCGATCACCGCGTCGGCGGAGGTAATCATGCCCATGTCGCCGTGGCTTGCCTCGCCCGGGTGCACGAAAAAGGCCGGTGAGCCGGTGCTCGCCAGTGTGGCCGCAATCTTGCGTGCGATATGGCCCGACTTGCCCATGCCGCTCACCACGATACGCCCCTTTACCGAGAGCAGCAGTTCGCAGGCGCGCTCGAAGGCATCGCCAATGCGGGCTTCCAGCGCTGCCACGGCCGCCGCTTCCATGCGAATCGTGCGCTGCGCGGATTCGGTGTAGCTAATGGCGCCCGGCTCAGGCATCAGGTTTTCCATCGGTCAGAGTGTGCTTTGCAGCAGATAATAATACAGGCCATAGGAGGAGACTAACAGCATGCCGACGATGCGGCCGAGGTAGGCGTGACCAGGCTTTGACTTGCTGCGCCTGCAACTGGCAAGAATTGCCACGGCGAGGAATACAGTGAGAGCCGACATGACCATGTAGTCGCGATACAGGGCATCAGGGGTCAGTACCTGCGGTGCGATGATGCCGGGGATGGCCATCACCACCAGCAGGTTGAACAGATTGGAGCCGATCACGTTGCCGAGGGCGATTTCCGTGTGACCGCGCATCGCGCTTGCAACGGTGGCCGCCAACTCCGGCAGGCTGGTGCCGATGGCGACGATGGTCAGGCCGATGATTAATTCCGGTACACCCAGTTCCAGCGCGGCATGCGCCGCACCCCAAACCAGCAAGCGGGAGCTGCCGATCAGCAGCAACAGTCCGGCGACGAAGTAAAACCAGGCGCGCTGCGTGCTGAGCTGGGGCAGGGGTTCTTCCCCCGCTTCCGCGACGACCTCGGGGTTGTGTGCCTGGGTGCGCACAAGTTGTACGATCATTAACACCATGACGCCGATCATCAGCCAGCCGTCGAATGCCGAGAGCTGGAGGTCGAAAACCAGCAGGCCGACCCCGAAGGTAGCAACCAGCAGCACCGGGACTTCCTTTTTCATGCAGCCTTCACGCACCATCAGGGGCGCGATGAGCACTGTCGTGCCCAGCACGAGGGCGATGTTGGCGATATTGGAGCCAATCGCGTTGCCGATAGCGAGAGAGCCTGAGCCCGCCAGCGACGCTGTCAGGGACACCAGCACCTCGGGTGCGGACGTGCCCAGCGACACGATGGTCAGGCCGATGATGATCGGCGACAGGCCGAGGTTCCTGGCAATAGACGCCGCGCCGGCCACGAACAGGTCTGCGCTCCATATGAGCACTATGAAACCGGTAATTATGGCGGCGGCAGCTAACAGCATATGTGCCAGATTCCTGCTAGAGTAGGGCGCGCTCGCGGCGCTGGAACTGCATGGTGAAACCCGTTGTCATAAACACCGTGAAAGTTGCTGGCGGGTGGCGGCGACGTGCGGAATGAACAGTGCAGGTGCGAGACCGATTATACAGGGCATCGGCGGCACGGCTAGTGGGATTTAAGGCTTCGGAGACAGGTAATGGCGTTTCGATTGGATAAGGGGTTTGTTTGGGCGTTGTGGGGCATGCTCCCCTTCCTCGCGGCGCTGTCGGCGCAGGCAAATACGCCGACACAGGATGCCTATGAGTTAGTGGGTGAAACCACGCAGCGCGTGATGGATACCGTCAGTGCGGCAAACGACTACGTCGATACCGATCCGGAGCGCTACTATGTGCAGGTTCAGAGTATTCTCGATCCACTCATCGACTACCGCGGGTTCGCGCGCAGCGTGATGGGGCCTTACGCCAGTTCGAAGCGCTACCGTGCCCTTGACGAGGCCGGGCGCGCCCAGCTGCGCGAGCAGCTCGACAGGTTTACGGAAGTGATGCGCCTGAGCCTCGTGCGCACCTACAGCAAGGGTTTGCTGGCCTTCGGCGGTTCGCGTATTGAAATTGTTCCGCCTGCGCCCGGCGAAGACGACACGTCGAGGGCCTCGGTGCGCCAGCATGTGTTCGCCGATCGTGACGAGCCGTACGTTGTGCTGTACCAGATGGGCAAGGACAGCGACGGCGACTGGAAGCTGCGCAATGTCATCATCGAGAGCGTGAATTTAGGGGAAATCTATCGCGACCAGTTTCAGGCTGCGGCACGCGAGGAGGCCGGCAATCTCGACAAGGTGATTGCCAGCTGGACAACGGTCACGGTAGACGTCGATAGCTAACGCCGTGTTGGCGGTCGCCAAAGGCCCGCTTTTCTCCTAGAATGCCGTCCTTTTGCGCCCCTGCTGGACGATGTGCCGGCGCAGTGTTCGATGGCGCACAGAATGATCGGCGTTGTCACCAGATTCGCGGATACCGGAGGTCAGGGTATGGATGCAGGCACTGTTAAATCCTTGCTGGAGGCGCACCTGCCCCAGTGTCAGTTCAACGTGTACGGCGAGGGCAGCAAGTACGATATCGAGGCGATAGGGGACGTGTTTCAGAGCCTGCGACCCGTACAGAAGCAGCAGCTGGTGTACGCGGCGCTGAATGACAATATCGCCGACGGCAGCATTCATGCTGTGAACATTCGCACTTACACCGAAGCGGAGTGGCAGGCGCGCTAGCGCGTCCGCGGTGGTCCCGGGATAGCGCTCCACTCGGCCTCCCGACCGCTCCCCACATGCGCAAATGATTATGAACAAAAAAATGACACTGGCCCTTACCAAGGGTCGTATCCTGCAAGAGACCCTGCCGCTTCTCGCGCGCGCCGGCATTGAGCCGCTGGAAGATATGGGGAAGAGTCGCAAACTGGTGTTTCCCACCAACCACGACGACCTGCAGATCGTCGTCCTGCGAGGTACCGATGTGCCGACCTATGTGCGCCTCGGGGCCGCCGACATTGGCGTGGTAGGGAAAGACATTTTGCTGGAGCACGGAGCCGAGGGCCTGTACGAGCCGCTGGATCTCGGTATCGCGCGTTGCCGCCTGATGACGGCCGGCCCGGTGGGCTGGCGACACAGCGGCGCGCGCGTGCGGGTGGCGACCAAGTTTGTGAACATCGCCAGGCGTTATTTCGCCAGCCAGGGGATTAACGCAGATGTCATCAAACTCTACGGCGCCATGGAATTGGCGCCGGCCATGCACCTGGCCGACATCATTGTGGACATCGTCGACACCGGAAACACCCTGCGTGCCAATGGTATGCAGCCGCTGGAGGAAATAGCGGCCATCAGCTCGCGTCTGGTGGTGAACAAGGCCGCCATGCGCTCGCGACACGACGCCATTGCCGCGATTGTCGAGCGGCTGACGGCAGCGGTGCAGACATGCGTTTGAAGCGCCTGGACACTCGCAGCGAGGATTTCGAAGAAGCGCTCGCGCAACTGCGGTCGCCATCCGGGGATCGCGGGCAGTCTGTCGAGGGCGCGGTGGCCGCCATTGTCGCCGATGTCGCGGCCAGGGGCGATGCGGCGCTGCTGGAGTACACGCAGCGTTTCGACGGCCTCGCCGCTGGTTGTGTGGCAGATCTGGAAATTTCGCGTGAGCGACAGCTCGCGGCACTGCAGCGCGTTCCCGTCGCGCAGCGCCAGGCGCTGGAATATGCCGCCGAACGGGTCCGCGAGTATCACGCGCATCAGAAGCAGGCCAGCTGGCAGTACGAGGATGCGGCGGGCAACCTGCTCGGCCAGAAAATCACACCGCTTGATCGTGTGGGGATTTACGTGCCCGGAGGCAAAGCCAGTTACCCGTCGTCGGTGCTGATGAACGCGCTGCCGGCCAAGGTCGCCGGTGTCGGCGAGGTCATCATGGTCGTGCCGGCGCCGGGCGGTGAAGTGAACGATCTGGTGCTGGCCGCCGCCGCCATCGCCGGCGTCGATCGCGTGTTTACCCTCGGCGGCGCGCAGGCGGTGGCGGCGCTTGCCTATGGTACACAGAGCATTCCTGCGGTGGATAAAATTGTCGGCCCCGGCAACATCTATGTGGCAACCGCCAAGCGCCAGGTATTCGGCCGTGTGGGCATCGACATGGTTGCGGGACCCTCTGAAATACTGGTGATCGGCGATGGCAGCACGCCTCCCGACTGGGTGGCGATGGATTTGTTCTCCCAGGCGGAGCACGATGAAAACGCCCAGTCACTGCTGCTCAGCCCGGACACGGCGTATCTGCAGGCCGTAGAGGAGAGCATGCAGCGGTTATTGCCCGATCTGGAGCGCGCCGAGATAGTGAGGGCCTCGCTGCAGGCACGCGGTGCCCTGATCACCACCCGCGATCTGCACGACGCGGTCGCGTTGAGCAACCGCATCGCCCCGGAACACCTGGAACTGTCGGTCGCGGATCCCCAGGCCTTGCTGCCGCTGGTGAAACATGCGGGTGCGATATTCATGGGGCCCTACACGTCCGAGGCGCTGGGCGATTACTGCGCCGGGCCGAATCACGTATTGCCCACTGCTGGCAGCGCCCGGTTTTCCTCGCCACTGGGCGTATACGATTTTCAGAAGCGCAGTTCACTCATCCTGTGCAGTGAGCAGGGTATGCGCGAACTTGGAGCGGCGGCGTCCACGCTGGCGCGCGGCGAGTCCCTCACGGCGCACGCCATGAGTGCGGAAATGCGGCTGCAGGCTGATTGACGGCGGGCGCTAGCCCGCTGGCAGGGCACCGGTTGACTGCGTGAGCGCACCCACCACGGCGCGCAGTTCCAGGCTCTGCCGGTCGCGCCTTACCGAAATCGCGATCGTGTCTCCCGGCCTCAACCGTGCGATGCGGTGCATGGTCAAACGGCCATCCGCTACCGGCTCGTCGTTGATGTGGGTGATCACGTCTCCCGGCTGCATGCCGGCGCGTGCCGCAGGACTGTCGGGTGCAACGGCTTTCACGGAGAGCGCGGGACGCGGTTTGCTGTCGTCGGCAACTATCCCGATGGGCTCCACGCTCACGCCCAGCCAGCCGCGCACGACCTCGCCGTACTCGATAAGGTCCTGCATGACGAAAATCGCCAGGTTCGCCGGGATCGCCAGTCCGATGCCGGCGCCGTTACCGCGCGTCTGCTCGTTACCGGTATAAATCAGTGTGTTGATGCCGAGCAGCCGGCCGCGGGTATCGATCAGTGCGCCGCCCGAGTTGCCAAGGTGGATGGTCGCATCCGTCTGGATGTAGTCTTCGTAGGTCGTCAGCTGCAGGCCATAGCGTCCGAGTGCCGAGATGATTCCCTGGGTCACGGAGTGCCCGAACCCCAGCGGATTGCCGATCGCCAGCACCACGTCGCCCACCCTGCTGACGTCGGAATCGCCGAGTTCGATCGGCTCGAGATTGGGCAGGTCGATCTTCAGCACCGCCAGATCCGTGGCGGAATCGGTCCCGATGACCACGGCATTGGTGGATCGGCCATCGTGCAGCATCACCTGGATAGCGTCGGCCGTGGCGATAACGTGATTATTGGTGAGAATGTGACCCGCGTCGGAGACGATAACGCCAGACCCCAGTGAACGCTCGATGCGCTGGCGCTGCGTCGCCGGACCGGCAAAGCGCCGGAAGTAGGCATCGTCCATCAGCGGGCTGCGCTGGGATGTCACCAGCTTGGCGGTATAGATGTTCACCACCGAAGGGGTGGCAACACTCACCGCGCGCGCGTAGCTGACGGGCTCCCGGCCCGCGTCCGCCCCGCGCGTGTCCGGTGCGAGCACCCAGCGGTCGAGTAGCAGCAGCGCCAGCAGCAGCCCGGCGATCGCAGGCCAGAAAATGTCGAGAAGAATCTGTCGCATAGGCGGTCTTTGGGTTGGTCATCGGCATTGTATATGATGGCGTGCAGCCTGTACCCCATGACCTGAGGAGCTAGCCCGATGCCGGCAACCCTGAATGAACTGACTGCTTACCTGAGCACGTGTTTACGGCCAGACAGTTTTCAGGACTATTGCCCGAACGGGTTGCAGGTGGAAGGGCGCGAGGAGGTGAGACGCCTGGTCAGCGGCGTCACGGCCTGCCAGGCTCTGATCGAGAAGGCCGTAGCATGGCAGGCCGATGCGATCCTGGTGCATCACGGCTACTTCTGGCGTGGCGAAGCGCCGCAGGTGGTTGGCATGAAGCGGCGCAGGCTGGCGGCGCTGCTGGCCAGCGATGTGTCGCTGCTGGCGTATCACCTGCCTCTGGATGCTCACCCGGAGTGGGGAAACAATGCTCGCTGGGGGGTGCTGATGGGTGTCGCGCTCGAGGCGCATTGCCCGCTGCAGCCGGATTCACCGGCGTCAGTAGGCAATGTGGGCGAATTGCCGGTTGCGATCAGCGCGGGCGCCGTGCTGGACCGTATCGCCCGGGTCACCGGTCGCGAGGCGCTGCATATCGGCGATCCCGACGCGCGGGTGCAGCGCATCGCCTGGTGCACCGGCGCCGCGCAGGACTACATCGGTGCCGCCGTGGCAGCCGGTGCGGACATGTTTGTCACGGGTGAGGCCTCGGAGCAGACGACACACGTCGCCCGGGAAGAAGGTATTCATTTTGTGGCGGCGGGTCATCACGCTACCGAGCGCTACGGGGTGCTGGCGCTGGGGGAGCATCTGTCGAGCCGGTTCGGGATCGAGCACCGGTTTATCGATATCGACAACCCGGTGTAGCCGGGCTCAGGTGTTAGCGGATGTCCCCGGTGGCTTTTGCGCGGGCTGTCGCTCGATGCCGAATTCCTCATTCAGCATTCCTTTTTCGTCGGGCGAGCTTTTAGGCGCGTAATCCAGCGGCGGCCGGATGGGCACGAGATCGGCCGGTATGTCCTCGGGGTCGCGGCTGCCGGCAACGTGATCAAGGGCGATCGGCCCTTCGCCCTGACACAGGGTGGAGGCGCCTTTGGCGAGATGGTTGTGCACCTGGCGGTAGCTTTCCGTGAGGCTGTTGAGCAGTTGGGCGGTCTCGGTGAAATGCTCTACCACATCGTCCTCGTAGCGCTTTTTGTCCTGCAGTACCTGATCCAGCTTGCGCTCCACTTCGCGGTACTTCTGGCCGGCGCTGGAGGTGCGGCGGCCCACGAGCAGGCCAATGGCCAGGCCCGCGAGCAGCAGTACGATGGCGCAGATGATCAGGACTTCGAGGCTGTAAACAGGTGCTTCCACGTGGGGTTCCTCAGTACCGGAGACGACGAACCACGCAGTATACCGTTAATGTCGCCTGCACAATAGCGCGGGTGCGGAGGAGACGGTGGCCGGGAGTGAATTGCCAAGGCTACGGCCTGTGGTTAAAGTGTGGCGCTTTAAGACTATCCGATACAGTACCCGCCTCATATGACGACTCCCTGGCAACGCTACCAGGCCGATCTCCAGCGCGAGGGTTTTACGCAGGACGCCGCCCAACAGGCGGCGGTAGAGTGCTTGCAGGACCTGTATGAGCGCCTGGTAGCCCGCCAGGACAGTGAAAGCGGGCTGCGCGGCTGGCTGGGGCGCTGGCGCGGCACGGCGCGGGAACCCGAGCGAGGGCTCTACTTATGGGGTGGGGTGGGGCGCGGCAAGACCTACCTGATGGACATGTTTTTCGACAGCCTGCCTTTTGAGCGCAAACTCCGTGTGCATTTTCACCGTTTCATGCAGCGAGTCCATACCGAGCTGGGCGACCTGAAAGGAGAAAAGAATCCACTGGAGCGCGTGGCGGAACGCCTCGCCTCGGAGGCGCGGGTGGTCTGCTTTGATGAGTACTTCGTGACCGATATCGGCGATGCCATGATACTCGGGGGACTCATGGAATCCCTGTTTGCGCGGGGTGTGACGCTGGTGGCCACCTCGAATATCGAGCCCCGCCACCTTTACGAGAACGGCTTGCAGCGCCAGCGGTTTCTGCCGGTGATCGCGCTGCTGGAGCGGCACACCCGCGTGTTGAACGTTGACGCCGGCACGGATTATCGTCTGCGCACGTTGCAGCAGGCGGAACTGTACCACTACCCGCTGGATCAGGGAGCCGACAGCAGTCTGGAAGACAGCTTCAGCCGGCTGGCGCCCGAGCCAGGCAAGCACTGGGAGCGGATCGAGATCAACCGGCGCTATCTCACCGTGCGCCGGCTGGCGGAGGACGTTGCCTGGTTTGACTTCGCGGAGCTGTGCGATGGCCCGCGCTCGCAGAATGACTACATCGAACTGGCGCGAATTTTCCATGCGGTGCTGATTTCAGGCGTGCCGGAGTTTGTGCCGGATATCGACGACCAGGCGCGACGGTTTATCAACCTGGTGGATGAGTTTTACGATCGCAACGTGAAACTGGTGCTGGCTGCCGCCAAGCCACTGCTCGAACTGTATGCCGGCGGTCGCCTGGGGTTTGAGTTCCAGCGCACGATATCGCGGTTGCAGGAGATGCAGTCCTACGATTACCTCGCGAGGGAGCATCGGCCGTGAAGGCGCGCCGCGCCCTGCCGCAGTCGCCGGAAAGCGACGTGGGACGCCCCCCAGGCGGGCAAAAATTGTTCGATTTGCCGCTTGAAATGGGGTGGTCGATTGATTAGTATTCGCGCTCTCGAAAATGCAGTCCCGGAAGGCGGTTACAGATGAAAACCTACAGTGCCAAAGCACAAGACGTGGCCCGCGATTGGTACGTGGTCGACGCGTCTGAAAAGACGCTCGGACGCCTGGCCAGCGAGATTGCCCACCGTCTGCGGGGCAAGCACAAGGCAGAATATACGCCCCACGTGGATACCGGCGACTACATCGTTGTCGTCAACGCAGAGAAAGTGCGCGTTACCGGCGCCAAGAGCACCGACAAAATGTATCACCATCACACCGGTTACCCCGGTGGCCTGAAGTCTATTTCCTTTGAGAAGCAGATCATCAAGGCCCCCGAGCGCGTTATCCAGTCTGCCGTGAAGGGCATGCTGCCGCGCAATCCCCTGGGGCGGGCCATGTTCAGAAAGTTGAAGGTGTACGCGGGCAGTGAACATCCGCACGCGGCGCAACAGCCCCAGGAACTCAAACTCTAACGGATCGCTAATTTATGTCAGCCACCCAGTATTACGGAACCGGACGCCGCAAGACCTCCACGGCACGCGTTTTTTTGCGCAGCGGAGGCGGTAGTATCACCGTCAACAGGCGTCCTCTAGACCAGTACTTCGGTCGCGAGGTGGCACGCATGATCGTCCGTCAGCCGCTGGCGCTGGTGGATTTGTCAGACAAGTTCGACGTGAATGTGACGGTTGAAGGCGGCGGCAGCTTTGGGCAGGCCGGCGCGATTCGCCACGGCATCACCCGGGCCCTGATGGAATACGACGAGTCCCTGCGCAGCACCCTGCGCGGCGCCGGTTATGTCACGCGGGATGCGCGTGAGGTGGAACGGAAAAAAGTGGGTCTGCGCAAGGCGCGCAAGCGTCCGCAATTCTCCAAGCGCTGATCCGCTGCCGCGCCCCGCGACGACGGGACTTGGCAACTTACGAGAACGCCCGTTTGCATCGTCAATCGGGCGTTTTTTATGGGCGTCACTGGGAGCGCTCCGGTAACTGGCCAGCCCCGGTGCGCGGGCGAAAACGCTGTGAAATCAAGGTGTTCACCTTGTCAGTGCCGGCTAAAATCATTACCATTTGGCCCCTTTCGGGATTTGTGGTCCGGGTCCTGGCGAGATGGCGAAAAACGGGCTTTTGAGCGTGGGAGAGCAGCATGAGTAGCGATGGCGTTAACGCTGGCAGGCGGAAGTTCCTGACAGCAGCCACCAGTGTAGTGGGGGCCGCCGGCGCGGTCGGAATCCTGACGCCATTTGTGGGGTCCTGGAACCCTTCGGCCAAGGCAAAGGCGGCCGGTGCGCCGGTGAAGGTCGATATTGGCAAACTCGAGCCCGGTCAGATGATCACCGAAGAATGGCGCGGCAAGCCTGTGTACATCATGCGCCGTACCCCGCAGCAGGTCGAGGATCTGCCGCGACTGAACGGCGATTTGAAGGACCCCGATTCCAGCATTCCGGATTCGCAGCCGGCCTACATCACCGACGTAGACCGCGCGTTGAAGCCGGAAATCTTCGTGGTGATCGGCCTGTGTACCCACCTCGGTTGCGCGCCGAAGTTCCGCCCCGAAGTGGGTGCGGCCGACCTCGGCGGCGATGAGTGGCTTGGCGGCTTCTTCTGCCCCTGTCACGGTTCCAAGTTCGATCTGGCCGGGCGTGTCTACTCCGGTGTACCCGCTTCCCAGAACCTGATCGTGCCGCCGTACTCCTTCGAGACGGATACCGTCCTGGTGATCGGCGTCGACGCGGAGGCCGCAGCATGAACAACCTATTGATCGGACTGCGCGACTGGGTGGATGAACGCCTGCCCATCATGAAGGCGTGGAACACCCACATGGGCAAGTACTACGCGCCCAAGAATTTCAACTTCTGGTATTTCTTCGGCGTGCTGTCACTGCTGGTGCTGGTTAACCAGCTACTCACCGGCATCTGGCTCACGATGAATTACACCCCTACCCAGGAGGGCGCGTTCGCCTCGGTCGAGTACATCATGCGCGATGTCGACTATGGGTGGATCCTTCGCTACATGCATTCCACGGGCGCTTCGGCGTTTTTCGTGGTGGTGTACCTGCATATGTTCCGGGCGTTGCTGTACGGATCGTATAAAAAGCCGCGCGAACTGATCTGGATCTTCGGCATGCTGATCTTCGTGGTGCTCATGGCGGAGGCCTTCGTCGGCTATGTGCTGCCCTGGGGCCAGATGTCCTACTGGGGCGCCCAGGTGATCATCTCGCTGTTCGGCGCCATTCCTGTGGTGGGCGAGGATATCGTCACCTGGATTCGCGGCGACTACCTGATTTCCGGCATCACCCTGAACCGCTTCTTCGCGTTGCATGTGGTGGCCCTGCCGATCATTTTGCTGGCGCTGGTGGTGCTGCACCTGTTGGCCTTGCACGAAGTAGGGTCCAACAACCCCGATGGCGTGGACATCAAGAAGCACAAGGACGAGAACGGCGTACCGCTGGACGGGGTGGCGTTTCACCCTTACTACACGGTGCATGACCTCCAGGCCGTGGGCGTGTTTTTGTTCGTTTTCTGCGGTGTGATGTTCTTTATGCCGGAAATGGGCGGTTTTTTCCTGGAGTACGCCAACTTCGAGGAAGCGAACAACCTGAAAACACCGGCACACATCGCGCCGGTCTGGTATTTCACGCCCTTCTACTCGGTGTTGCGGGCGGTACCCGATAAATTCTGGGGTTTCGTGGCGTTTGCCGCGTCGGTCGCTATTCCTTTCATCCTGCCCTGGCTCGATCGCAGCCCGGTGAAATCCTGGCGCTATCGGGGCAATATCACCAAGGTGATGCTGGCCCTGTTCGTGGCATCGTTCCTGATCCTGGGCGTGCTGGGCGTGAAAGCGCCCACCCCTGAGCGCACGTTGCTGGCGCAGATCTGCAGCATTGTCTATTTTGCGTTCTTCGTGACGATGCCCATCTGGTCATCCCTGGACAAGACCAAGCCGGTGCCTGAACGGGTGACCACCGACGGCGGTATCGGTTTCTGGGGCAGTATGGGCGCGCTGGCGGTGATTGCTGCCTTGACCGTGCTGCCGCTGAAGGCGGCGGGCGCCGAGTCGGCTTACGACTGCGGCAGCATTCCCTGCGATGAATTTGTCGCTGACCCGGCCGACAAGGCCTCGCTGCAGCACGGCGCCAAGCTTTACATGAACTACTGCTTTGCCTGCCACTCCCTGCAGTACTCGCGCTACAATCGAGTGGCGCAGGATCTTGGTATCCCGGAAGACCTCTTTGAGGCCAATTTGATATTCGATCCAGACGTCAAGATCGGCGCCCTCATGGAGAATGCGATGAGTGAGGAGGATGCCAAGAAGTGGTTTGGCGCAACGCCGCCCGACCTGACCCTGGTGTCGCGGGCGCGCCAGCCGGAATGGCTGTATACCTACTTGCGCACCTTCTATCGCGACGAGAGCCGGCCCTACGGCGTGAACAACAAGGTGTTCAAGGATGTGGGGATGCCGCACGTGTTGCTGGAACTGCAAGGCATGCAGGAGTGCGCCATGGGTCCAGTGCACGCCGCCAATGGTGGTGTGAAGCGTGATCCGCTCACCGGCGAGGATATCCTTGAGGAACCCTGCGGGCAGTTCGTTATTGCCGAAAAAGGCAGCATGTCGCCGGAAGAGTTCGATACTGCCATGTACGATCTGGTAAACTTCCTCGCCTACTCGGCGGAGCCCATGGTGTTGGACAGACACCGTATTGGCACTTTTACCCTGCTTTTCATCGCACTGTTCACCGTGTTCGCCTGGCTGTTGAATCGCGAATACTGGAAAGACGTGCATTGATCATGCGGATAAGCGAGAGAATCTATGCGCGCTGATCAAGACCAATCAACTGAGGAAAACCTGATGGGTGTAGTGGCAAAGCGGTCTTCAATGACCTTTTTTTCCGACAGCGCGAGCCATTACAGCCATCGTGTACGTATCGTGCTGGCGGAGAAAGGCGTTACCGTCGATATGATCGAGGCCGACTCCGCGCACCCGCCTGCGGAACTCTCCGACCTGAACCCGTATAACAGCCTGCCCACCCTGGTGGACCGGGATCTCGTGCTGTACGAGTCGAAGGTCATGATGGAATACCTCGATGAGCGCTTCCCGCATCCGCCCCTGTTGCCGGTATACCCCGTGGCGCGCGCCGAGAGCCGGCTTTTCATTCATCGCATCGAGCGTGACTGGTGCTCCATGGTCGATGCGATCCAGAACACGCGCAGTGACAACGTGGTGAAGAAATCGACCAAAGAATTGCGCGAAAGCATCATGAGCGTGGCGCCAATATTTGCCGAGAAGCCGTTCTTCATGAGCGACGAATTCACGCTGGTGGATTGCTGTATTGCGCCGATTCTGTGGCGCTTGCCTTCTCTGGGCGTGGAGATCCGTTCCAGTAAGCAGTCCAAGCCCCTGCTGGCCTATATGGATCGACTGTTTAACCGCGACTCCTTCCAGGAAAGCCTCTCCGAGCAGGAGAGGGAGATGCGTCTGTAGCGTGCAGGCCTTGCCGCTGCAGTGGCAGATCATTCCGTGACGTCCAGCCGCCCCTACATCATGCGCGCGCTCTATGAGTGGATCGTTGATAACGATTGCACGCCCTATGTGCTGGTGGACGCCTCAGCGAAGGATGTGATGGTGCCGCGCCAGTATGTGAAAGACGACCAGATCGTGCTGAATATTTCGCCCGAGGCGGTGGTGGACTTGCGCATTAGCAACCAGGCGGTGGCGTTCAATGGTCGCTTTGGCGGTGTGGCCACGGACGTGTACGTGCCGGTCTCTGCCGTGGTGGGAATCTACGCGCGGGAAAACGGGCAGGGCATGGTCTTCGATCCGGAAGAGGCGGTCAGCCCGCCCACGGATCCGCCACCCAGGCCGCGCCGGCGCGAGCGACGGCCCTCACTAAAAATCGTCAAGTGACAGGACACGTCTGTGGAGGTCGTTCCGCCTCCCGTGTAAGCGGGAGCGCTCAGGTGGTGTGAGCGCGCCGCCGTCTGCGGGCGTCAGTCGATCAGTTCGAACAATCTCACCACGCGCTGCACACCGGCGATGTCCGCCGCCTTGGCGGCAATGCGTTCGGCCTCAGCCCTGGTGACCAGCCCCATGAGGAAGACCACGCCGTCCTCGGTGACTACTTTCACGCGAGTGCCTTCGGTGTCCTGTGCGCCGATGAGTGTGGATTTGACCTTGGTGGTGATCCACGTGTCCGACGCGCGGGTCATCGCCGAACTCGGCGCAGCGATTTCCAACTCGTTATAAATCCTGCGCACACCGCGCACGTCGCGCACCACCGCCGTGGCTTTTGCCTTCAGCGCCTCACTGTTCACCTGGCCCGCGATGAGCACGTAGCCGTTGAAACTCACCACCACGATATGCGAGTCATGGAAGGCTTCATCCTCCGCGTGCAAGTTGACGATAGACTTGGTTTCTATGTTGCTGTCTTCCACCATGCGGCCGATAGTGCGCTCGTCACGGTTCTCCGCGATGGTGTCGACCTGCAGGCTGGCGAGCAGGCTGCCGCAGCCTCCGAGGCCAAGCGTGCTGGCAAGAAAAGCGGCATAGAAAAAAAATCGCATCAGTGCTGTTCCGTGTTGTAGTCCCCAAACAGGCTGAGGTCGATGAGTTCGCAGAGGCAGTGAATGACCATCGTCTGCAGTTCAACCACCCGCGCCACGCTACCGGCGTCTATGGTCAGTTCAACGTCGTTGGCTGCCAGCAGCGCGCCGGTTTCTTCGTCCCGGCTGTTGGACAGGGTAATCACCGTCATGTTCCGCTCGCGCGCTGCCTGCACGGCTCGCAGTAGCGTGGGGTCGCTGCCGTCGCTGGACAGGCACAGCAGTACGTCGCCGGTCTGTCCGAGCGCGCGAATCTGACGCGCGAAGATATCCCGGGAGCCCGACGCGCGGATGATGGCCGACAGAATTGCACCATCCGCAGCCAGCGCGACAGCCGGCAGCGCCGGCCGTTCCCGCGCGTGATGGCCCAGCAGGTTGGCAGCGAACAGCTGCGCAAGCGCGGCGTCCGGGCCGTTGCCGCAGACAAGTATTTTCTTGTCGTCCAGCAGGCAGCGCGTCATGCATTGCACGGCGCGTTCGATCGACGGCGCGAGTGTCGACCGACAGCGATATCGCCTCGATCGTCGCCTGGAAGCTGCCCGCTATGGTGTTATAGAAATTCATGTCGTTCCACTGTGGATTGCCCCGGTCGCTCGTCGTCATCCTTCGTGCATGGTCACATGGTGGGGAATGCGCGACAAGTTCCGCTGCGAGTGTACACGATAGGCGCCCGGTAGGGCGCGGTCGGTGCGCCGTCCCGGGGGCGGGAATCAGGCGGTGAAAGCACTGCGAATCCAGTGGATGCCCGCGTCGTCCTGCGCCTGGCGTGGATCAAAGGTGACGACATCGAACCGGCAGGCGAGCGTCTTGAGCTGTGGCCGTGCCTGCAGGAAACGCTGCGCCGTGGCGATGATGCGCTGCTGCTTGCGGCGGGTTACCGAACCGGCGGCGCTGGAGAAACCCGGGTTGCCGCGGGCCCTTACCTCGATAAACACGAGCTGGCTGGCGTCCATCGCGATGAGATCGATTTCGCCCGTGCGTGCGCGGAAGTTACGCTCCAGTATCTGCAGCCCTTGGCAGCGCAGCCAGTCAGCGGCGAGGCGCTCGTAGTGGTCTCCCAGGGCTTTCATGGGCGCTCTCCTGTCGTGGAGAGCCAGTGTAATTACTCGCGACGAAGATCGCCGCCATCAAATGTGGCCGGTGACAGTTCGCGGCGAATTCGCAGGCCCGGGTCCATATCGAGCAAGCCGGTGTGGCCGCGAAACAGCGCTTCGGCGCCGCTTTGCAGGCGGGCGAAACCCGATCCCACCAGATGCGCATCTGCTCCGAGCGCATTCAGGCGCGTGGTGTTTCCGCCACCGTAGTCGGCCGCAGCCAGCGCCACCCGCAGTTCGGCGCTCTCGCCCAGCAGCCAGGGCATCTCGACCAGGTGTATGCCGTCGAGGTCGCGGTTGCGGTCATTGGGCGCACCGCCATAGACAGTGGAAAGCGCGTATACCGGCAACTCTCCGGCGTAGTGAAACGCCAGCAGCGGCTTGATGGAGCGAGCCTCGGCGCCGTTGCGACTGAGGAGAAAGATCACATCCGCATCCTCGCGGCGCCGCGGTGTGAATTCTAGGTCCATGGCGAGATAGTCGCCCAGCGTGCGTGCGCGCTGCTCGCTGGCACTCAGCCCTAGCGCGCTTTTGACGCTGTCTGACAGGTCATCGCGCCCGCTGTAGTTGACTGTGCTGGCCACGCGGCCTCCCAGGGCCGACCAGCGCGTGCGCAGGGCGTTCTCGACCTCTGCCCCGCGTGGCCCGGCCGGGCTGATAATCAGCGCGGAACGGCCGCCGCGACCGTACGCGAGTTCCGCGAGCGTAACGGCCTCGTCTTCGGGAGACAGTGAGAGCTGCACCAGCGCGCTGGCCGCGGGTACGGTGGGCGTGTCGATGCGGTTGAGCGCCAGCACCGGCACGCGGCGGTCGGCTCGCACCGCCAGCTCCGCCACGGCGGATTTGTCCAGGGGGCCCACCACCAGGCCGGCACCGCCCTGCACGGCGGCGTCGTACGCAGCCGTTGCGCTGGGAAACGATGCAATGTCCAGCACCCGTAAATCAATGCGCGACCCACCCGGCTGCCGGGCAGCATAGTGGGCGGCCAGGTAGCCATTCAGCACCGCTTCTCCCGCTGGCGCCAGGCGACCGCTCAATGGCAGCAGCAATGCCACCTGACCCGGGGGCTGCAACTGTCGCGCGTACTCCAGCCCGCCGGGCAGCGGGTTGGCGGCGGGATGCTCTGGATGAAGCGCGAGCCAGTCGGCGAGCACCGCGCTGAGTGTGTTGGGATTACCTCGCGCGTCCTGCGCCAGTTGCAGCCAGGCGATCCACTCCGGATCCATGGCGGTTTCCAGTGCCAGCGCGAGCTGCTCACTGCTTGCGCGTTGCAGGTCGCGCCACGCGCGCTGCTTCCAGGCGCTGCCGCGAGGCCCGGGGCTGCTCTTCAGGATCTGTGCGGCCAAGCGCGCGCTCTCGAGCGTATCGCCACCGAGACCCAGCATGTAGTGACGGAAACTCGCGATACGGTAGGCGAGCCCGGGGCTGTTTCCCTCGCGTGTTGCAGCAGCCAGCAGCCCCAGCGCCTGTTTGCGATCGCCACGCGTCCAGGCGATACGTGCCTGCAGGTAGGTGGCGTAGGCGTCGTCCTCCGCGGAGACTTCTGCGCGCGGTATCCTCTGTAATGTGGCGCTGGCAGTCATCCAGTCCGACGTCGCAAGGGCCGACTCCACCGCGTTGAAGCGCTCCCTGTAGGGGCTCGCCGGCAGGTCCAGCGATAGCGTCTGCCTGGGCGGCGCGGTGTCGGTCTCGCCGGGTGGTGGCTGCACCGTCTCGCGTGTGGGTGATTCGGCGCAGCTCCAGCCGCCGAACGTGATGCACAGCGCAATGGCAAGTCGGGCCAGTGGGATGCGGGCCTGCCCGAAGCGCGAGCAAGGCGCGCAGTAGTGGGGTGTTGGTCTCATGCTATGCTTCACCGAGTGCGTCGAGGCCGGTTGTCCGGTATCGCTTCAGGCTGACCATTATAAGGGGAAAATGTGGATTCCGGGCTGTACGTGGTGGCAACGCCTATCGGCAATTTCGGCGACCTGTCGGCGCGCGCGATCGACACCTTGCGCGCGGTCGATCTGATCGCGGTCGAGGACTCCCGTCACAGTGCGCGGTTGTTGCAGGCGTTTGACGTGACTGCGCCCACGTTGGCATACCACGACCACAGCGATCAGCGCGCGCTGGAGGCTATATGTGGGCGGCTGGACGCTGGCGGCAGTGTCGCCCTGGTGTCGGATGCGGGTACGCCGCTGATTTCCGATCCGGGATATCGCCTGGTGCGCCATGTGCAGGCGCGCGGCTACCGCGTGCGACCCGTGCCGGGCGCCTGCGCAGCGATCGCCGCCCTCAGTGTTTCCGGGCTGCCTACGGATCGGTTTCTGTTCGAGGGGGTCCTACCGGCGAAAGCGGTGGCGCGCGAGAAGCGCCTGCAGGCGTTGGCTGCGACGACCGCCACGCTGGTTTTCTATGAGGCGCCCCACAGGATTATGGAATCCCTGGAGGCGATGAGCCGCGTGTTCGGCGGCGCGCGCGAGGCGGTGCTGGCGCGTGAGATTACCAAAACGTTCGAGACCCTGCGCCGCGCGTCACTCACCGATCTGCTGGCGTTTGTCGCCGCAGACCCGGATCAGCGCAAGGGGGAGATCGTGCTGCTGGTGGCGGGTGCCGCGAAAGCGGAAACCGAGCTCAGCACGGAAGTGCGCCAATGGCTTCAGCGGCTCGCAGAGGAGCTGCCGGCACGCCGGGCGGCGGCGGTGGTGGCGGACATGACCGGTCTGCGCAAGAAACCACTGTACGACTTTCTGCTGTCGCAGCGGGATGCCTAGCGCCTGCCGGCTGTGCTAGGCTTGCCGCCGAGCTGGTCAGACGACCGCTCCCGGTCACTCGCCGGGCGTCCCGCGCATGCGCAGGGGGCCGGGCGAGTGGCCGGGGGAGGAAAGTCCGGGCTCCACAGGGCAGGATGCCAGGTAACGCCTGGGGGGCGCGAGCCTACGGAAAGTGCAGCAGAAAGTATACCGCCCGGCAGCCGCCGGGTAAGGGTGAAATGGTGCGGTAAGAGCGCACCGCGCGGCTGGTAACAGGCGTGGCGATGGTAAACCCCATCCGGAGCAAGACCAAATAGGAATCCGTATGCTGTGGCCCGCAGTGGATTCGGGTAGGTCGCTACAGGCAGGTGGTGACACCTGTCGCAGATGAATGGTCGTCCTCGACAGAACCCGGCTTATCGACCGGCTCATCTTCCAACACCACCCGTCACGTCGTTTTTCGGCGTGGCGGGTGGCTTCTTTGGGGCGTGTCAATTGCCTCGTCCTGTCTCAATGTCATGTGTCCAGGCTGTTTTAGATCGTTTTTGACTAAGCGCGTCTCTATACAGAAATAAATTCTCCTTCAAGTTAAAGTGAATCCTTAGAAGGTGAATTTATGGGGCTGTTTTATGTGATTTTTCTCACCTTGTCAGCCTGCGGGCCGGCCTCCAGGTTCGCCTTGAAATCGCCGCTAATTATCTGAAATTCATACATTTTTTTGAGTCGCGACCGCTTGACTCCCCACAGACTTCGGCCCTATAGTGTCGAAAAGTAGGAATAAGTGGGAAAATTTGGCTTTTAGTGGTTTTCTAAGCCAATCGAGTGGGGAAATCCGGCGTGTTTCGTGGAGTGCAGTACATCAATATGGACGCGAAGGGGCGTGTGGCTGTGCCAGCACGCCATCGCGAGCCATTGATGGCGGCCTCCGATGGCAAAATCGTGGTGACGATCGACACACGCGGGTCCGACTGCCTCGTGATCTACCCGCTGCCCGAGTGGGAGAGAATCCAGCGCGACGTGGAGGCCCTGCCCGGTCTCAAGCTCTCCGTCCAGCGCTTTCAGCGCCTGATACTGGCGCACGCCACCGATCTCGAACTGGATAACAGTGGCCGCATTCTTCTGCCTCAGCCTCTGCGGGATCACGCGCGGCTGGAAAAGAAGCTGGTGCTGGCCGGGCTGGGCAACAAGTTGGAACTGTGGTCGGAGGATCTGTGGCACGCGGAGCGTGAGCGCGCCCTGCAGGAATCGATCGACAGCGACGACTTGCCCGAAGAACTATTGACGCTGAAGCTCTAGGCGGTGGGAATGCACCAGACAGTACTGTTGCGCGAAGCGGTCGATGCCCTGGTAACGCGACTCGACGGCTATTACGTGGACGGCACCTTCGGCCGCGGCGGCCACAGCAGGGCCTTGCTGCAGCGCCTCAACGCCAGGGGGCATGTCCTGGCGGTAGACAAGGATCCGGCAGCGCACGCAGCGGCGCAAGAGTTGGTAGTGAGTGAACCCCGGTTCGATTTTTTTCACGGGTCGTTCGCTCAGCTTCCCCATCAACTGCATCGTATGGGGATCGATGCAGTTGATGGCATTTTACTGGATCTCGGCGTGTCCAGCCCGCAGCTGGATGAGGCCGGGCGTGGTTTCAGCTTCATGCATGACGGCCCACTCGATATGCGTATGGATACCAGTCGTGGCGAAACGGCAGCCGAGTGGTTGTCTGTCGCGAGCGAGGCCGAGATCACCAGCGTACTGAGGGAATACGGCGAAGAACGCTTTGCGCGACGCATCGCCGCCGCCATCACCGCCGCGCGCAGCGCGGGACCCATTACCACCACCGGCGAGCTGGCGCGGGTGGTGAGCGAGGCGAATCCACGCTGGGAAAAGCACAAGCATCCCGCTACCCGTGCTTTTCAGGCGATCCGCATTCGCGTCAATCAAGAGTTGGACGACCTGCGGGAGCTGCTGGATTGCGCCCTGGATCTCCTGCGTATCGGCGGCAGGCTCGTGGTGATCAGTTTTCACTCGCTGGAAGACCGTATGGTGAAGCGCTACATGCGTGACATGGCCCGTGGCGAGGCACTGCCGCGCGGCGTGCCGGTGACCGACGACGCCCTGAACCGGCGGATGCGGTTGATTGGCAAGGCCACGCGTGCCGGCAGTGACGAGGTTGCGGGCAATGCGCGGTCGCGCAGCGCGGTGATGCGCGTGGCAGAGAAGATCGCGTGAAAGGGAGTGCGATAGCAGGCGTGACAACAGTCGGTACACAGCGCAGCGCGGGACAGGCGGGGGAAGAACGCCGCCAGGTGATCGCCTGCGGGGCGCTGCTGGCATTGATTCTGCTTTCGGCGTTTGCGGTGATCCACAGTACCCACGCCTGTCGCGCCCTGTATGCCACCTTGCAGACTCTGGAGTCATCGCAGTGGTACCTGCAGGAAGACTACGGCCGGCTGTTGCTCGAGCAAAGTACCTGGGCATCGCATCACCGGGTGGAAACCGTTGCGCGCGACGACCTGGGCATGCAGGTGCCGGATCTGGCGCGTTTTCAGGTGGTGACGCCGTGAGCAGGACGCGCGGCAAGGCAACGGCGACCGCTGCCAACTGGCGTTTCTACGTGGTGATTGCGGGATTGTGCGTGCTGTTGCTGTTGCTGGTGGGGCGCGTTCTCTCGCTGCAGATCCTCGATGTCGAGCGCGGCCGGGCGTTCCTGCAAGACCAGGGCGAGGCGCGGGCACTGCGCACGGCGGAAATTCCGGCGTATCGGGGCGTGATCTCCGATCGTCGCGGCGAACCGCTGGCAGTCAGTACGCCGGTGCTGTCGATCTGGGCCAACCCGCGCGTCCTGGCGGAGTCGGGCCGTCTCGAGGAGCTTGCCGCGGCGCTGCCCATGCCGCTCGATGAACTCAAGGCGCGTCTGGCGCGCTACGCCGGCAAGCAATTCATGTACCTGCAGCGGCATAGGGTGCCGGCCGAGGCGCGAGCGGTACTGGAGCTGGGTATTCCCGGTGTGCACGGGGAGCGCGAGTATCAGCGTTACTACCCGGCCGGCGAAGTGGCTGCGCAGCTGGTCGGTTTCACCAATGTAGACGGCAAGGGTATCGCCGGCATGGAGCTGGCCTACAATGACTGGTTGCAGGGCGTGCCGGGCCGCAAGCAGTACATCAAGGATTTGCACGGCGAGGTGGCGCGGGATATCGGCGTCCTGCAGCCGGCCGCACCCGGTCGCGACCTCACCCTGAGCATCGACCTGCGATTGCAGTATCTGCAGCACCGCGAGCTGCGCCGCGCGGTGACCGCGATGGAGGCGGAGTCCGGCTCTGTCGTCACCCTCGACAGCCACACGGGTGAAGTGCTGGCGATGGTGAACTACCCGGTGTACAACCCCAACGGTCGCAAGTCGGTGGACGCCTCGCGCATGCGCAATCGCGCACTGACCGACATGTATGAGCCGGGCTCCACCATGAAGGTGTTGACCCTGGTGGCGGCGCTGGAAAGCGGGCGCTATACGCCCGAGAGCATGATCGAAACCTCGCCGGGCTACATCCGCGTGGGTCGCAAGACCTACCCCGACCCGCGCAACTACGGCGAGATCAGTCTGACCCGCGTGATCCAGAAATCCAGTCAGGTCGGTGTCACCAAGATCGCCCTGGATATCGGCCACGAGTCGATCTGGAACGTTTTCGACCGATTCGGCATCGGCCATGCGCCTGGCACAGGCTTTCCCGGCGAAAGCGCTGGACAGTTGCCGGTTCGCACCCGCTGGCACCCCACGGAAGAAGTCTCCCTGGCGTTCGGCTACGGCATCACGGCAACACCGCTGCAGCTGGCGCGAGCCTACGCGGCGTTTGCCAATGGCGGCGTGCAGTTGCCGGTGTCCCTGCTGGCGCTGCAGGGCGACGTGCCCGAGGGCAGGCGGGTGATGGATGAGCACATGGCGCAGCAGGTGCTTGAGGTGTTGGCTGCCGTGACCGATGAAGAGGGTACCGCACGTAAGGCGCGGGTGCCCGGCTATCGTGTGGGCGGTAAAACCGGCACGGTGCACAAGGTGGGTCCGGGCGGTTATGACCGCAGCCGCTACGTGGCCCTGTTTGCCGGTGTGGCGCCGGTGGATAACCCGCGCATTGTCACCGTTGTGGTGATCAACGAGCCGCAGGGTGATACCTACAGCGGCGGCTCGGCTGCCGCGCCGGTGTTCTCTGCCGTGACCGAGGGTGCGCTGCGCCTGCTTAACATTGTGCCTACCGAACTCAGTGCCGAGCACAAGGCCGACGCGCCCGCAGCCGGGGGTGCGGCATGATGCTGGCTGAGCGGGCAAGCCTGGCATCTCCTATGCCGCTCGGGGAGTTGCTCGGGCGCGCGGACGAATCGATTGCACAAACCATGGTCAGCGGGCTGGAACTCGACTCCAGATGCGTGCGCCCGGGTGACCTTTTTCTCGCCATGCCAGGGGACGTGCATGACGGCCGCCAGTTCATTGAACAGGCGGTGGCCAATGGCGCCTCTGCCATCGTAGCAGAGGCGCCGGCGGCCGGCTTTGTAGATGCTCTTCAGGTGCCCCTGGTGGAAGTGCCGGAGCTGCGCCTGGAGGCGGGCCCTATCGCGGCGCGGTTCTACGGTTACCCCAGTCGCAACATGCATGTGGTCGGCATCACCGGCACGAACGGCAAAACCACCACCAGCCGCATCGTCGCGCAGCTGAGTCGTTCCCTCGGCAAGCAGTGCGGCGTGATCGGTACCTTGGGCGCGACCCTGGGTGACGATGTCGCCGAGGCCGCCAACACCACACCGGACCCGGTTGCCCTGCAGCGTCAGCTTGCCACCTGGCAGCGCCAGGGCGTGCCGGTGGTCAGCATGGAAGTCTCCTCGCACGCGCTGGTGCAGGGCCGTGTCAATGGCGTGGAATTCACCACGGCCATTTTTACCAACCTGTCGCACGACCACCTCGATTACCATGGCAGCATGGCGGATTACGCGCGCGCGAAAATGCGCCTGTTCGCCGTGGAGGGCCTGCGTCACGCGGTGATCAACCTCGATGATGAACTCGCAGCCATGATCGCGGCCGCCACGGTGTCAGGCGCACGGATTGTGACCTATTCGGCCCGCGGCGGCGATGCAGACCTGCGCGTGCTGGATGCCCGTTCGCATGCCGGCGGTGTGCACGCGACGCTGCGTAGCCCATGGGGCCGTGGCGAATTTGACAGCCCCCTGCCGGGTGATTTCAACCTGGCCAATCTGGCGGCGGCCATCGCGGCGCTGCTGCTGGCTGGTGAAGAACTGCTGGCGGTATTGCGGGCGGTGCGCGAATTGCAGCCTGTAGCGGGGCGGATGCAGCGCATTCCGAACGAGCACGGTTTGCAGGTGTTTGTGGATTACGCCCACACGCCGCACGCGCTGGAACAGGTGTTACAGGCGCTGCGCCCGCACGTGGCCGGCCGCCTGATTACCGTGTTCGGCTGTGGCGGTGACCGCGATCGCGAGAAACGCCAGGTGATGGGTCGCGTGGCCAGCACGCTCTCGGATGCCGTGGTCGTGACCAGCGACAATCCGCGCAGTGAAGAACCGTCGAGCATTATCCGCGACATCGCGGCGGGCCTGACCGGCGATTACACGCTGGAGCCCGACCGCGCGGTCGCCATTGCGGCGGCGCTGGATTCTGCGCGCGAGGGCGACTGCGTCTTGATCGCCGGTAAAGGGCACGAGGACTACCAGCTCATTGAAGGGCAGCGCCTGCCCTTCAGCGATGCCCAGGCCGCGCTGGACGCGCTTGCGCGGAGGCTGCCGGCATGATGCGCGCAATGACGCTGGCGGAACTCGAAGGCGTGCTGGGCGCGCGCCTCAGCGGGCCGGATGCCAGCATCAGCAGCGTGTCCTGCGACAGTCGCAGGCTGGCGCGCGGCGAGCTGTTCGTAGCGCTGCAGGGCGAGCGTTTCGATGGCCATGCCTATCTCGCGGACGTCGCGGCTGCGGGGGCGGCGGGCGCCATTGTCAGCCGTCCGCAGGCCGTGGCGTTGCCGCAACTCGTGGTGGCAGATACGCGTCGCGCGCTGGGCCTGCTCGGCGCCTTCAATCGCAGTCTTTTCAGAGGCCCGCTGGTGGGAATCACCGGCAGCAGCGGCAAGACTACCGCGAAGAACATGATCCGCTCGGTACTGGCGCAGCGTGGTGAGACGCTCGCCACAGAGGGCAATTTCAACAACGAGATCGGTGTGCCGCTTACACTGCTGCGGCTGGAGCCTGCGCACGCCTTTGCCGTGGTGGAGATGGGCGCGGGCAAGGCCGGCGATGTTGCCTGGCTGTGCGAGATCGGGCGCCCCACCGTGTCGGTGTTGCTGAACGCCCAGGCGGCTCACCTGGAAACCTTCGGTAAAACCATCGACGATGTGGCCGCGGCCAAAGGTGAGATCTTCGACGGCCTGGACGCGGGCAACGTGGCCGTGATCAACGCCGACCAGACGTATGCGGCGCAATGGCGCAAGCGTGCCGGTCGCGCCCGGGTGCTGGACTTCGGCCTGCAACAGCCGGCCGCGATCAGTGCCTCGGCGATCAATGTGCGCGGTGTTGAAGGTGTGAGCTTTACCGCGTCTACGCCGGCGGGCGACATCGCCATTCGTTTGTCCCTGCCGGGACGGCACAACGTGGCCAATGCGCTGGCGGCAACCGCGGTGGGCCTGGCCTGCGATCTCAGCCTGACGGAGATTCGCAACGGTCTCGAGGCGCTGCGACCGGTGGCGGGAAGGCTGTGCGCCCACGCGGCGCCCACCGGAGCAACTGTGATCGACGACTGCTACAACGCCAACCCGGGTTCCGTGCGTGCCGCCATCGACATTCTCGCCGCCTGCACCGGGCGGCGTACGCTGGTGCTGGGTGCGATGCTGGAATTGGGCCCCGACAGCCCGCGTATGCATCGCGAGATCGGCGAGTATGCAAAATCTGCCGGTATCGAGCGGTTCTGGGGCGTGGGCCCGGCGTTGCAACCGGCGGTGGAGGGCTTTGGTGCTGCCGGGCGATGGTTCGCGGATCGCGACGCCCTGCTGGCCGCCGTACAGGGTGAACTCGGCGCCGATGACACACTGCTGGTGAAGGGTTCCCGCAGTGCCGGCATGGAGCAGGTGCTACAGGGTCTGCTGGTACCCGTGAACGAGGGGGCTCGCTGATCTATGCTGCTGTTTCTTGCCGAGTACCTCACCCAGTTCGATAGCGGCTTCACCGTATTCCAGTATCTCACCCTGCGCGGGATTCTGGCCGCCGGCACCGCGCTGGCCATTTCGCTGCTGGTCGGTCCGATGATGATCCGACGCCTGAATTTCTACCAGGTCGGGCAGTCCGTGCGCACCGATGGTCCGCAATCGCATCTGAGCAAATCCGGCACGCCCACCATGGGCGGGGCGCTGCTGCTGGTGGCGATCCTGTCCGCCAGCCTGCTGTGGGGTGATCTGCGCAACCCCTATTTGTGGATCGCCCTGCTGGTGACCATGGTGTTCGGCGCGGTCGGCTGGGTGGACGATTACCGCAAGGTGGTGGAACGCGATTCGCGCGGCCTGCCTGCGCGCTGGAAGTACTTCTGGCAGTCGGTGGCGGGCCTGGCGGCGGCGTGTTACCTGTACTTTGCGTTCGATACCCCGGTAACCACGGAACTCTACGTGCCCTTCTTCAAGGATGTCGCCTGGAGCATGGGGCCGCTGTTCATCGTATTGGCCTACTTCGTCATCGTGGGGGCGAGCAACGCGGTGAATCTGACCGATGGGCTGGATGGCCTGGCGATTCTGCCCACGGTGCTGGTGGGCACGGCGCTGGGCATTATCGCCTACCTCACGGGACGGGTGGATTTTGCCGAGTACCTGCACATTCCCTATGTGGCGGGCAGCGGAGAACTGGCCGTGTTCTGCGGCAGCATCGCCGGGGCCGGCCTGGGCTTTCTCTGGTTCAACACCTATCCCGCACAGGTGTTCATGGGTGATGTCGGCGCGCTGGCGCTGGGTGCTGCGCTGGGTACGGTGGCGGTGATCACGCGACATGAGATCGTGTTTTTCATTATGGGCGGCATTTTCGTGCTGGAGACCGTCTCGGTCATTCTGCAGGTGCTGTCCTTCAAGTTAACCGGTAAGCGCATCTTTCGCATGGCGCCTATCCACCACCATTTTGAACTCAAGGGTTGGCCGGAACCGCGCGTGATCGTGCGCTTCTGGATTATTACGGTGATGCTGGTCCTGTTCGGGCTGGCGACACTGAAGCTACGTTAGGTGAGTGCGCAAGTGACGCCACAACTGATAGCCAGCACGGAAAACCGCGTTATCGTCGGCCTCGGCGCGACGGGTTTGTCCTGCGCGCGATTCCTGCGTGCACAGGGCCAGGCGTTCAGTGTGGTCGATACCCGTGTGACGCCACCGGGCCTCGACAGTCTGCGTGCCCAGATGCCCGACGTGCGCGTGCTGACCGGTGAGATCCCCGCCGAGCTCATCACCAACGCGTCCGAACTGGTGGTGAGCCCGGGAGTTGCGCTGAATGACCCGCTGGTGGCGCTGGCGCGCGAGGCGGGCGTGGCGGTGGTGGGAGATATCGACCTGTTCATGCGCGAGGCGCAGGCACCCGTGGTGGGCATCACGGGTTCCAATGCGAAATCCACGGTGACGTCCCTGCTCGGGCACATGGCGCGCGACGCGGGCCTCGACACCGGCGTGGGCGGTAACCTGGGTACCCCGGCGCTGGAACTGTTGGCGCCGGAGCGCGAGTTGTACGTGCTGGAGCTGTCGAGTTTCCAGTTGGAGCGTGCCGGTACGCTGGGCCTGGCCGTGGCCACGGTATTGAACATCACGCCCGACCATCTCGACCGGCACGGCAGTATGCCGGCGTACCACCAGGCCAAGCACCGCATCTTCCGCGGCTGCCGCGCAGCGGTGGTGAATCGCGATGACCCCCTCACCATTCCACTGTTGCCGCCTGACGTGCACGTGGTGAGCTGGCGCATGCAGGAGCCGGAACTGGGCGGCTTTGGCTTGCGCATGCACGAAGGCGACGAATATCTGTGTCGTGGTTTCGAACTGCTGATGCCGGTGAGCGAGCTGGCGCTGCAAGGGCGGCATAATCTCGCCAATGCGCTGGCCGCGCTGGCGCTGGGCAACTGTATCGGCCTCCCGGTGGCGGGCATGCTCACCACCCTGCGGCGCTTTCGCGGCCTGCCCCACCGATGCGAATTCGTGGCGGAGATCGAAGGCGTCCGCTTTATCAACGACTCCAAGGGCACCAACGTGGGTGCAACCGAGGCGGCGCTGCGTGGCCTGGGCGGAAACCGGGACATCGTGTTGATCGCCGGCGGGCAGGGCAAGGGCGCCGATTTCACGTCGCTGCGCGACGTGGCGGAGCGCCACTGCAAGTTGCTGGTGTTGATCGGCGAGGACGCCCCGCTGTTGCAGCAGGCGCTGTCTGATGTGGTTGAGTGCCGGGTCGCGGCTTGCATGGACGAGGCTGTGCGCAGCGCGCACGCAGCGGCCGCCGCCGGTGATTCGGTACTGCTGTCGCCTGCCTGCGCCAGTTTCGATATGTTCAGCGGTTATACCGCCCGCGGTGAGGCCTTTTGTGAATCGGTGGCCCGGCTTGGCGGGGGTGTCGCATGAAGGCGGCCGACCTGATGGGACGTGTGCCCGCACCCGATGCCGCGCTGGCGCTACTGGGCGTTGCGCTGCTGTTGGTGGGGCTGGTGGCCATTGGCTCCGCCTCCATTGAATATGGCGAATGGCACTATGGCAGCCCCTGGTACCACACGCGTCGCCACCTGGTGTATGTGGCCATCGCCGTGGTCGCGGCGCTGTGCGTCTATCGGATCGAGCTGAGCTTTTGGGAGAATACAGGCTGGGTGTGGCTGTTTGCGGCTCTGGCTCTCTTGATTCTGGTGCTTATCCCGGGCGTGGGCCTGGAGGTGAATGGCAGTCAGCGCTGGTTGCCTCTGGGTCCCTTCACGCTGCAGCCCTCCGAGCTGGCCAAGCTTGCCATGGTGGTGTACCTGGCGGGCTATATGGTGCGGCGCGAACACGAAGTCCGTCACCACTGGCAGGGTTTCGTCAAGCCGATGGGCGTACTGTTCGCCGCTACACTGCTGCTGTTGATAGAGCCTGATTTCGGCGCCACGGTCATTGTGGCGCTCACCGCCTTCGGCATGCTGTTCCTTGCGGGTGTGAAACTCGGGCATTTTCTGCTGGTGCTTCTGGGCGCCCTGGCGGCGATGCTGGTGCTCGTGATCAGTGAACCATACCGCCTGAAACGACTGACCGCCTATACCGATCCCTGGGCAGACCCCTACAACACCGGCTTCCAGCTTACGCAGTCACTGATCGCGTTCGGGCGCGGGGAATGGCTGGGCGTGGGCCTGGGCAACAGCGTGCAGAAGTTGTTCTACCTGCCGGAGGCGCATACGGATTTCGTGTTTTCCATCTGGGCCGAGGAAACCGGCTTTATCGGATCCCTGGTGGTAATCGGGCTGTTCACTGCCCTGATCGGCCGCATTCTCTGGGCCGGGCGCCGCGCGCTCGCCGCGTCGAACCCTTTCGGCGCCTACCTGTGCTACGGCATCGCCCTGGTTTTTTCCGGCCAGGCTTTCGTCAATATGGGGGTGAGCTCCGGTCTGCTGCCGACCAAGGGCCTCACGCTGCCCTTCGTGAGCTACGGCGGTACCAGCCTGATCGTCTGCTGCATCATGCTGGCGCTGGTATTGCGGGTGGAAAGCGAAACCCGCAACGCGCCGCAGCGCAGCAGGAGGCGTCGTCAATGACGGCCCGTGGAAGCGACATGAACGCCCCACTGGTATTGATCGCCGCGGGCGGCACGGGTGGACACGTCTACCCGGCGCTGGCGGTTGCCGATGAACTGCTGCAGCGCGGCTACCGGGTGGAGTGGGTGGGCACGCGTCGCGGGCTGGAAAACCGGGTTGTACCCGAAGCCGGCATCACGCTGCACACCTTGCCGGTACGCGGTCTGCGCGGTAAATCCGTACTGTACAAACTGCGCGCCGCTATCGTTCTGGTCATGGCGGTGGTTCGGGCGCTGTGCCTCCTGTTGCGCCGTCGGCCTGCCTGCGTGGTAGGCCTCGGTGGTTTCGCGTCCGGTCCGGCGGGCGTGGCAGCCTGGCTGCTGCGCAAGCCACTGGTCATTCATGAGCAGAATGCGCTGGCCGGCACGACCAACCGTATGTTGCAGCGCTTTGCAAAACGCATACTGGCGGGGTTCCCCGGCGCGTTCGGACCCGGCGTCGACTACGAGGTGCCCGGCAACCCTCTGCGTCGCGAACTGGTGGACGCTGCTGCAAACCTGCACTACGACTACGACGGTCAACGACCACTGAACCTGCTGGTACTGGGCGGCAGCCTCGGCGCCGCACCGATCAACGATTCGATGCCCGGCATGGTGCGCAGGCTGATGCGTGACGGCGGCGCGGGCTTTGCCATCCGCCACCAGACGGGCGAGTTGCACATCGATGTCGTGCGTGAACGCTACGGTGATCTGCTGGGCCCCACGGTGAGGGTAGAGCCGTTCATTGAGGATATGGCCGAAGCGTACGCCTGGGCCGACCTGGTGTTGTGCCGGGCCGGTGCGCTGACGATTTCCGAGCTGGCGCTGATGGGCCGTCCGTCGATCCTGGTGCCGCTGCCGCATGCGATAGACGACCATCAGACCCTGAATGCGCGTACGCTCAGCACCCACGGCGCGGCGGTCATCATCCTCCAGAACCAGATGGACGCCTACAAACTGTGTACCCTGCTGCGCGATTTTATGGCCGACCCGGGCAAACTGCGGGCGATGGCCGCCGCTGCTGCGGCCCAGGCAACCCCGCACGCCGCGGAGCACGTGGCCGACTGCTGCGAGGCGTTGATCAATGCCTGAGAATCGCACCAGTGTCTATCGCGTGCCGGAGATGCGGCGCATACGGCATATCCACATGATTGGCGTGGGTGGGACCGGCATGAGCGGGATCGCCGAGGTGCTGGTCAATCTTGGCTATGCGGTCTCCGGTTCAGACCTGCGTGCCACCGCGGTCACTGCGCGGCTTCAGTCCCTGGGGTTGCGGTGCACATCGGCCATGCGGCGGCTAACCTCGGCAGCGCGGATGTGCTGGTCGCATCCAGCGCAGTGGCGGCGGACAACCCGGAGCTGCTGGCGGCGCGAGAGGCGCGCATCCCGGTGGTGCCGCGCGCGGAGATGCTTGCCGAGCTCATGCGCTATCGCCACGGCATCGCGGTGGCGGGCACCCACGGAAAAACCACCACCACCAGCCTGATTGCCGCGGTCTTCGGTGAAGCCGGCCTTGACCCCACGTTCGTGATTGGCGGCCTGGTGAATAGCGTCGGCAGCAATGCGCAGCTCGGCGCGGGGCGCTTCCTGATCGCCGAGGCGGATGAGAGCGACGCCTCGTTCCTGCACCTGCAGCCGATGGTCACGGTAGTGACGAACATCGAAGCCGATCACATGGAAACCTACGGCGGCGATTTCCATGCACTGCGCCGCACCTTTCTGGAATTTCTGCACAACCTGCCTTTCTATGGCGTCGCCGTGCTGTGCATCGATGACCCGGTGATACGCGAACTGCTGCCCGATGTGGCGCGCCAGGTGATCACCTACGGATTCTCTGAGGACGCGGACTACCGCATCGCCAGCGTGCAACGGGAGGGCCTCACCACCGGTTTCGTGGTGCACAGACCGCTGGGCGCGCCGCTATCGATCAGCCTCAACATGCCCGGCGCGCACAACGTGCTGAATGCCACGGCCGCCCTCGCGGTGGCCTGCGATGAAGGTCTGGAAGATGCCGCGATCCAGCGCGGCCTGGCCGGTTTCGCGGGCGTGAATCGACGTTTCACTCAGCTTGGGAAGATCGCCCTTGGCGGTGCGCAGGCACTGCTGGTGGACGACTACGGACATCACCCCACGGAGGTCCGGGCGACGCTGGAGTCAGTGCGCCAGGCCTGGCCGGACCGGCGTCTGGTGATGGTGTACCAGCCGCATCGATTCACGCGCACGCGTGATCTGTATGAAGATTTCGTTGCCGTGCTCTCCGGCTGCGACGTGCTGGTGCTGCTGGATGTGTACGCCGCCGGCGAGGCGCCCATTCCGGGTGCGGACAGCCGCAGCCTCACGCGCAGCATCCGCCTGCGCGGGCAGGTGGAGCCGGTGTTCGCCGAGGGTATCGAGGCGGTGCCCGGCCTGCTGGCGGGCATTATTCGGGAGGGGGATGTGGTGGTGACGCAGGGTGCGGGCGATATCAGTCGCCTGGCGCAGGAGCTGGTGGCGGAGTTTGCGATTGCCGGGGAGGGCGTATGAGCCGTCGTGAGCGGGTAGCGGTATTGATGGGCGGCAAGTCCGCAGAGCGCGAAGTGTCACTGCAAAGCGGCGAAACGGTGCTCGATGCGCTGCAGAAGCTGGGCAAGGACGTCAGCGCCGTGGACCCGGCCAAGCCCAACTGGCTGGATAAGCTGCGCGGCGCGGATTTCGCCTTTATCGCCCTGCACGGCCCGGGTGGTGAGGACGGGAGTATGCAGGGCGCGCTGCAGATGCTGGGCGTTCCCTATAGCGGCTCCGCCGTGCTGGGCTCTGCGCTGGCGCTCGACAAACAGCGCTGTAAACAACTCTGGCGCGGGATCGGGGTGCCTACGGCGGATTTCGAAACGCTGGGAGCCGATACCGACTGGCAGGCGGTGATCGACCGTCTCGGCAAGGTTTTCGTGAAACCGGCCTGCGAAGGCTCCAGCATCGGCATGAGCAGCGCGTCGACGGCGGCGGAGCTGCGCGATGCCTACGCACTGGCGCGCCGCTATGCGGGCGAGGTGATGGCGGAACGGTTTATCGCGGGACCGGAGTACACGGTGGCGATTCTGGGCGACAGCGCGCTGCCGTCCATCCGCATGGAAACCGACCGCGAGTTCTACGACTACGAGGCCAAGTACCTCTCCGAGGAGACGCGCTACCACTGCCCCAGCGGCCTGAGCGCGGAGGAGGAAGTGGCGCTTGCCGAGCTGAGCCTGACGGCGTTCAGGGCACTGGATTGCGCCGTATGGGGGCGCGTGGACGTGATGCGCGACGCCGATGGCAGTTTTTACGCGCTGGAGGTCAACACGGTGCCGGGCATGACCTCGCACAGCCTGGTGCCGATGGCGGCGGCTGCCGCCGGCTATGACCTGCCGGCGCTGGTGCAGCGCATCATCTCGCTGAGTCTGGAGGTGCGTCATGCCCAGCGCAGCTGACAGACTCCTGCCGCAGCCCGGCAGGTTGCGTCGCGGCACCCGGCGTCCCGCGACGCCCCGCGCTGCGCAGGGCAAGGGCGCCACACGGCGCTCGGCGTCGTCGGTGAAGGAGCCGCGCAAGCCCTCGGTGTGGTGGGGGCGGCTGCTGATCCTGACCGCCGTGGCCATCGTGGGAGGCGTTGCAACGCGCGCCTACATCGCACTGGAAAGCCTGCCTGTGCAGCGCATCTCGGTCACCGGCGAGCTGGAACACACGCAGGCGGAAGCCGTGCAGGACATGGTGCAGGCGTCTCTCTCGGGCGGCTTCGTCAATGCCGATCTGCAGCGCATGCGCAGCCAGCTGGAGAGCCTGCCGTGGATATACCAGGCCACGGTGCGTCGCCGCTGGCCAAGTGCGCTGGAGATTCACGTGGTCGAGCAGTTGCCGATTGCGCGCTGGGGCGAGCGGGGTTTTCTCAACCACGAAGGCCTGGTGTTTCATTCCGACAAGGCGGGTGACTGGGATTCGCTGCCGCTGCTCAGCGGCCCGGAGGGCGCCGCGCCGGCGCTTATGGCGCGCTACCTGCGACTGGTGGAATTGCTCGCGCCCCTGAACCTGAGCGTTGCGCAGCTGAGCGTGGACGAACGCGGCCAGATAGAGGCACAGCTTGCGGGGGGACTGCGACTGGTGATTGGCAGCGACGACTTTTTTGAGCGAATGCAGCGCTTCGCGATGATCTATCGCAGTCAGCTGGCGACGCGCGTACAGGAGATCGAGCGCGTGGACCTGCGCTACGCCACGGGCGTGGCGGTAGCGTTTCGCGATAGCTCGCAGGTAGCGGGTTTGTAGAACGCACGGGCAACGGAAACGAGCGGGCATAACGGGAACGTACGAGGGAAACTGCCATGGGCAGCGCGCAGGATAAAAAGATGATCGTCGGGTTGGATATCGGCACATCGAAGGTAGTGGCGATTGTCGGCGAGATCAGTCCCGAGGGGGATATCGAAATCGTCGGCATCGGCTCCAATCCCTCCAAAGGCATGAAGAAAGGCGTGGTGGTGAATATTGAATCCACGGTGCAATCCATACAGCGCGCGGTTGAGGAAGCGGAGCTGATGGCAGGCTGCCAGATCCATTCCGTGTATGCGGGTATCGCTGGCAGCCACATTCGCAGCCTGAATTCACACGGCATTGTCGCCATCAAGGATCAGGAAGTGTTCGCCGCGGATCTGGAGCGGGTGATCGATGCGGCCCAGGCGGTGGCCATTCCCGCCGACCAGAAGGTGTTGCACATCCTTCCGCAGGAATACGTGATCGACAATCAGGAGGGTATCAAGGAACCGCTGGGAATGTCCGGCGTGCGTCTGGAGGCGAAGGTGCACCTGGTGACCTGCGCGGTGAACGCGGCACAGAACATCGAGAAGTGCATCCGCCGCTGCGGCCTGGAAGTGGAGGAGATCATCCTTGAGCAGCTCGCCTCCAGCTATGCGGTCCTCACTGAGGACGAGCGCGAGCTCGGCGTGTGCCTGGTGGACATCGGCGGCGGCACAACGGACATCGCGATCTTTACCGAGGGCTCTATCCGCCACACGGGCGTCATTCCGATCGCGGGCGACCAGGTGACCAACGATATCGCCATGGCACTGCGTACGCCCACGCAATATGCCGAAGAAATCAAGATCAAATATGCCTGCGCGCTCACCCAGTTGGCCGGTGCCGATGAAACCATCAAGGTGCCGAGCGTGGGTGACCGTGCGCCACGCGACCTGTCCCGGCAGTCGCTGGCGGAAGTGGTGGAGCCGCGTTACGACGAGTTGTTCACCCTGGTTCAGGCCGAGCTGCGCCGTTCCGGTTACGAAGACATGGTGCCCGCGGGCATCGTGCTCACCGGCGGCACCTCCAAGATGGAGGGCGTGGTGGAACTGGCGGAGGAGATTTTCCATATGCCGGTGCGCGTGGGCTCGCCGCAGGGCGTGCAGGGCCTCACCGACATCGTGCGCAACCCGATCTACGCCACCAGCGTGGGCCTGTTGCAGTACGGCGCAGAACACCAGAGCGAGGCCGGTTCGGCTTCCTCGGGCAAGGGCGGCAGTGCCGGCGAGGGGGCGTTTGGTCGTCTCAAAGCCTGGCTGCAGAGCAATTTTTAGGAGTGAGTTGTTAATCGTCGGGCCTCGGCCCGGTATTTTTCATAAAAGGGGAGAAGCATCATGTTTGAACTAGTCGACAGCCAACCATCCAACGCCGTTATCAAGGTCATTGGTGTAGGCGGTGGCGGCGGCAACGCCGTGAAACACATGATCCAGAACAACGTGGAGGGCGTGGATTTTATTTGTGCCAACACCGATGCCCAGGCGCTTTCGGACATCTCGTCCAAGACGGTGCTGCAGCTCGGCGGCAACATCACCAAGGGCCTCGGGGCAGGGGCCAACCCGGAAATCGGCCGTGCGGCCGCGATGGAGGATCGCGAGCGTATCGCCGAGGCCCTGCAGGGCGCCGATATGGTGTTCATCACTGCCGGCATGGGAGGCGGTACGGGCACCGGCGGTGCGCCGGTCGTGGCGGAAATCGCCCGTGAGATGGGAATCCTGACCGTGGCCGTGGTCACGCGCCCGTTCCCGTTCGAGGGTAAAAAGCGCCTGGCCATCGCCATGGAAGGGGTGGCCGAGCTGCAGCAGCACGTGGACTCCCTGATTACCATCCCGAACGAAAAACTGCTCGAGGTGCTGGGCAAGAACACCACGCTGCTGGACGCCTTCAAGGAGGCCAACGATGTATTGCTGGGCGCGGTGCAGGGTATTGCCGACCTGATTATCCGCCCGGGCATGATCAACGTGGATTTCGCCGACGTGCGCACCGTGATGTCCGAAATGGGCATGGCGATGATGGGCACCGGTCACGCGAAAGGTGAGAACCGGGCGCGTGAAGCCGCCGAGAAGGCTATCAACAGCCCGCTGCTCGACGATATCAACCTGGCAGGCGCGCGCGGTATCCTGGTGAATATCACCGCGGGCTACGATCTGTCACTGGGTGAGTTCTCCGAAGTGGGCGACACTATCGAGGAGTTTGCCTCCGAAGAAGCGACGGTGGTGGTCGGTACGGTCATCGATCCGGATATGAAGGAAGAGCTGAAGGTCACTGTGGTGGCCACGGGCCTTGGCGGTGAGGTTTCGCGCGTGCCGCTGCAGGTGGTGGACACGACGGCGGTGCGTGCGGCGGAGCCGGAGCCGGCAATGGTTGATTCACAGCCCGACTACGGCCAGTATGAGCGTCCCACGGCGATGCGTAACCGGCAACGTGCCAGCGCACCGGGCAAGACGGCAGGTACCCAGGCGCAGGGTGAGGAATACTTCGATATTCCCGCGTTCCTGCGTCGCCAGGCTGACTGAGCGCGGGCGCCGCGCAAGCGGCGCCGGGTCCGCCGGGGAAGTGCACTGCGTGATGCTGACTCGGCGGGAGGACACAGGGTGCTGCGCCAACAGACTTTGGCCAGGGCGGTTGAAACTGCCGGGATTGGCCTGCATACCGGCCTGCCGGTGCAGCTGCGTTTGCAGCCCGCGCCCGCGGGAACGGGCGTGGTGTTCCGCCGGATAGACAAGCATCCGGTGGTGAACATCGCGGCGCGCGCAGAGAATGTCAGCGCCACGCAGCGATCCACGACGTTGAGTCACGACGGTGCGCATGTGGGCACCGTGGAGCACCTGCTGGCCGCTCTCGTGGGGATGCAGGTCGATAACGCCTATGTGGATGTCTCTGCCCCGGAGCTGCCCATCATGGATGGCAGCGCCGCGCCGTTTGCGCGCCTCATCCGCTCCGCCGGCGTGCTGCAGCAGCCTGCGCGCCGCGTGTTTCTGCGTGTGCTGCGCGAAGTCGTGGTTGAGGACGGCGACAAGGTCGCCAGATTCCTCCCCTTTGATGGCTTCAGGGTCGCCTTCACCATCGACTTCGACCAGCCCGTGTTCCGTGACCTGGGCACGCATGCCGTATTCGACGACGCCCGGGATACCTTTGTCGACGATCTGAGCGCGGCGCGTACCTTCGGTTTCCTGCACGAGGTGGAGGCGCTGCGCGCCCGCGGCCTGGCGCTTGGGGCCGGCTTCGAGAATGCGCTGGTGCTGGACGAGCACCGGGTGTTGAACACCGGGGGACTGCGCTACGCGGATGAGCCGGTGCGCCACAAAATTCTCGACGCGCTGGGAGATCTCGCGCTCCTGGGAGCGCCCCTGCTGGGGGAGTTCCGGGCCGTGAAGTCCGGACATGCACTCAACACCGCCGCGGTGCGGGCGCTGCTGGCCCAGCCCGACGCCTGGGAACGGGTGTCGGCCGTTAATTTTACTCGCGCCGCCGTGGCCGGAACCGGCCACGGTCGCTTCTCGCCGCTGCCCGCCTCGCCCTGATGGCATTCACTGGCGACTTATGGCATAGTTCGCTGCCTCTGAACGAAGTCAGCCACTAGATGAAAGTCATTCTAATTAGCGGCAAGCACGGTGGATCGCGCACTTTAGAACTCGGTAAATGGTCCAGGGCCCTGTTGTCCCTGTGCTGCCTGGGGCTGCCACTCGGCCTCCTGGCCCTGGGTTTTCAGGCCGGGCAGGAGCGCGAGACCCACTCCCTGCGGGGCGCCGCCCTCGACAATCTGCAGAGCCAATTGAAGCGCCAGTCGGGCGAATTACGCCAGTTACAGGCTCTCGCGGAGCGCCGCCTGCAGGCGATGACGGTGAACCTGGCGGAACTGCAGGCACGCATGACCCGCCTCGACGCGCTTGGTGAGCACCTCACGGTGATGGCCGACCTGGAAGGCGGCGAGTTCGATTTCAGCGAAGTCCCGGCGCTCGGCGGTCCCATTGGCAGCGCCTACAACAGCAACAGTGAATTTTCGGCCGGCGACGTGACCAGCGAACTGGCGCGTTTTGAAGCCCGCCTGACCAGCCGTGAGCAGCAGCTCGATGTGCTCGAATCCCTGCTGACCAACCGCAAGCTGCGCGAACAGCGCCACCTGTCGGGCCTGCCCGTCAGCAAAGGCTGGATATCATCCGGGTACGGCAACCGGGTGGATCCCTTCACCGGCAAGCAATCTCTCCACCGCGGGGTGGATATCGCCGGCAAGCCGGGCACCGAGGTGCTGTCAGTGGCTGCGGGTGTTGTCACCTGGACGGGGAAGCGGCCTGGCTACGGCAACATGGTGGAAGTGTCCCACGGTGACGGTTATATCACCCGCTATGCGCATAACAAGGCCAATCTGGTGGAGCCTGGTGATCTCGTCCGCAAGGGAGAAACCATCGCCCTGATGGGTTCCAGCGGTCGAGCCACGGGTGCTCATGTGCACTACGAAGTGTACAAGAATGGCCGCTCGGTCGACCCTTCCAGTTACCTCGCTCGCACCCGCCAACGCTGATCCGGCATCCTTTGTTAGCAAGTCAGTGCCTGTTGCACCCGCGGCGGGCTGGGTCTACGTAAAGCAGATGAATCGCAATGATTAATTCCGTTCTGAAAACCGTTTTCGGTACCCGCAACAGCCGCGAACTCAAGCGCATGGGCAAGGTGGTGCGGCAGGTCAATGCGCTCGCCGAAGCCACCGCCGCGCTGGACGATACCGCGCTCGCGGCTAAAAGCGTGGAGTTCAGGCAGCGCCTCGCGGACGGCGAGTCGATCGATAAAGTGCTGCCCGAGGCCTTCGCCGTGGTGCGCGAGGCCGGGGAGCGTACGCTGGGGCTGCGGCACTTTGATGTGCAGTTGATTGGCGGCATGGCGTTGCACGAAGGCAAGATCGCGGAGATGCGCACGGGCGAGGGTAAAACCCTGGTTGCCACGCTGCCTGCCTACCTGAATGCGCTCACCGGTAACAGCGTGCACATCGTCACCGTGAACGACTACCTCGCAAGCCGCGATGCGCAGTGGATGCAGCCGCTGTACAACTTTCTCGGCGTTTCGGTGGGTGTGATCCGCTCGGGCCAGATGCCCGCCGAGAAACGCGCCGCCTACCAGGCCGACGTCGTGTACGGCACCAATAACGAATTCGGCTTCGATTACCTGCGCGACAATATGGCGTTTTCCCTCGAAGACCGCATGCAGCGTGGGCTGAGTTTCGCCATTGTCGACGAGGTGGATTCCATCCTCATTGACGAGGCGCGTACTCCGCTGATCATCTCCGGCGCCTCCGAAGACAGTTCGGAACTGTACAAGCGCGTGAATCGCATGGTGCCCTCGCTGACGCTGGACACGGAGGAGTCCCCGGGGCACTACACGATCGATGAGAAAATGCGCCAGGTGGAACTGACCGAGGCCGGGCACGAGCACATCGAGGAGACCATGATTCGCGAGGGTCTGTTACCCGAGGGTGACAGCCTCTACGGCCCCACCAATCTCAATTTGCTCCACCACGTGTACTGTGGCCTGCGCGCGCACGTGCTGTACCACCGTGACGTGGAGTACATTGTGCAGAACGGCCAGGTGGTGCTGATTGACGAGCACACCGGGCGCACCATGCCCGGGCGCCGCCTGTCCGAGGGTCTGCACCAGGCGATCGAGGCGAAGGAGGGGGTGGCCATCCAGAGCGAAAGCCAGACGCTCGCCTCCACGACCTTCCAGAACTACTTCCGCCTGTACGACAAACTGGCCGGCATGACCGGCACCGCCGATACCGAGGCCTTCGAGTTCCGCCAGATTTACGGTCTGGAAGTGCTGGTGATCCCCACCAACGTGCCGGCCCAGCGGAACGACCTCAACGACGTCGTCTACCTCACCAGCGAGGAGAAGTTCGACGCCATCGTCAACGACGTGAAGGAGTGCATGGAAAAAGGCGCGCCGGTGCTGGTGGGCACCGCGTCGGTGGAAACCTCAGAGGCGCTCTCGCAGCGTTTCAAGAAGGCCGGCATCGAGCACAAGGTGCTGAACGCCAAGTACCACGAGCAGGAGGCCGAGATCATCGCCCAGGCGGGTCGGCCCGGCGTGGTGACGATCGCCACCAACATGGCCGGCCGCGGTACCGACATTGTGCTCGGTGGCAGCCTGGAGGCCGAGCTGAAGGCGCTGGGCGAGGTGGACGCCGACGAGGAAGCGCGCCGGCGGGCGGCCTGGCAGGAACGCCACGACAAGGTGCTGGAGGCGGGCGGCCTGCATATCCTGGGTACTGAGCGCCACGAGTCCCGGCGTATCGACAACCAGTTGCGCGGCCGCGCGGGACGCCAGGGCGACCCGGGGGTATCGCGCTTTTACATGTCCATGGAAGACAACCTGATGCGCATCTTCGCCTCCGACAGGGTGAAGGGCTTCATGCAGGCACTGGGCATGGAGAAAGGCGAGGCGATCGAGCATCGCATGGTGACCAACGCCATCGAGAAGGCCCAGCGCAAGGTAGAGGGCCGCAACTTCGATATCCGCAAGCAATTGCTGGAGTACGACGACGTCGCCAATGACCAGCGCCAGATCATCTACCAGCAGCGCAACGACCTGCTGGGCGAGGCGGATGTGTCGGAGACCATAACCGCCATTCGTCGCGACGTGATCAACGAGGCCATCGATACGCACATTCCGCCGATGAGCGTGGAGGAGCAGTGGGACGTCCCCGGCCTGGAGCGGCACCTGGAAGCCGAGTTCAACTTCAGCGTGCCGGTGCAGGCGTGGCTGGATTCGGACAACAGCCTGCATGAGGAGGCCCTGCGCGAGAAAATCTGCGAAGCCATCCAGGCCGCCTACGATAGCAAGTGCGCCGCGGTGGGCCCCGATATGCGCAAGATCGAAAAACAGATCATGCTGCAGGTGCTCGATAACCTGTGGAAAGAACACCTGGCCACCATGGATCACCTGCGCCAGGGCATACACCTGCGCGCCTATGCGCAGAAGAATCCGAAACAGGAGTACAAGCGCGAGTCGTTCGAACTGTTCCAGCAGCTTCTCTCGGCGCTGAAGTACGAGGTGATCAAGTTTCTCAGCCACGTACAGATACAGCGTCAGGACGAGGCCGATGCCATAGAGCGCCAGCGGCGCGAGGCGGCGGCGCGTGAACGTATGGCGTTCCAGCACGCCGAAGCGAGCGGTATGGCTGACCCTGCACCGGAAGCGTCCGCGGCCGCTGGCGAGCAGCCGCGCACCTTCACGCGCGAGGAGCCCAAGGTGGGGCGCAACGAGCCCTGTCCCTGTGGCTCGGGCAAGAAGTACAAGCAGTGCCACGGCAAGCTCTGATGCGCATTCAGGTGGAGAGCGTGCGATGGCGGTAGGCGAGGGCGCCCTGCCGCCGCTATTGCCGGTGCCCGGGGTACGTCTGGGCACCGCCTCTGCCGGCATCAAAAAGCCGGGACGCAGGGACCTGGTGCTGATAGAGGCTGTCGCAGGCACGCACTGCGCCGCCGTGTTTACACGCAATGCCTTCTGCGCGGCGCCGGTCACGATTGCCCGGCAGCACCTCGCCGCCAGCGGCGGCAGCCCGCGCTACCTGCTGATCAACACCGGGAATGCCAACGCAGGCACCGGCGCGCCCGGCCTGGCCGACGCCCAGGCCTGCGCGCGGGCGCTGGCCGAGACGGCGCACTGTGAGGTCAGCGAGGTGTTGCCGTTTTCTACCGGTGTTATCGGCGAGCCGCTGCCGGTCGAGCGCATTTGCGCCGCGATCCCCGCGGTGCTGGATGCACTGGAGCCCGATGGCTGGGCCGCCGCCGCAAGCGGCATCATGACCACCGATACCCGTCCCAAGGGGCATTCGCTGCGCTTCAGCTGTGAAGGCCGTTCCTATGTGGTCACAGGCATCGCCAAGGGCGCCGGCATGATTCGCCCGAACATGGCCACCATGCTCGCCTATATCGCCACCGACGCGGCGGTGGATCGTCGCCTGCTGCAGACGCTTCTCGCTGCGGCGGTTGAGCAGTCGTTTAACCGCATCACGGTGGACGGCGATACGTCCACCAATGATGCCTGCGTGCTGCTGGCCAGTGGCGCGGCGGGTAATCCGCTGGTCGAGGACGCGGATGCGCCGCTGGCGGTGGCCCTGCGCGAGGCGCTGGAGGAGGTGTGCGTGGCGCTCGCCACCGGCCTGGTACGCGACGGGGAAGGCGCCAGCAAGTTTGTGACCGTGGCGGTTCACGGTGGCAGAACGGAGCGGGAATGCCTGGATGTCGCCTTCACGATCGCGCACTCGCCGCTGGTGAAAACCGCCCTGTTTGCTTCCGACCCCAATTGGGGGCGCCTGCTCGCCGCGATCGGTCGCGCCGGCCTCGAAGACCTGCTCGTGGACAAGGTTGCGCTGTACCTCAACGATATCCTGATCGCCGAGGGCGGCTGTCGCGCGGCCAGCTATACCGAAGAACAGGGCGTTGCCGCCATGGCCCCCGAGGACATTGTCATTCGCGTTGAGCTGGCGCGCGGTGAGGCGTCGGCCGCGGTGTGGACCTCCGATTTCTCCTATGATTACGTGCGCATCAATGCCGAATACCGCAGCTGAAGCAGCGCTGCCGGCCATGCGGCGCGGGCATGCGCGCCGTTAATGGCCACGGTGCATGTGGCGGTGGGCGTGGTGCTCGATGAGCAGCACCGGATTCTGCTGAGCCGTCGCGCAGATGCCGCCCACCAGGGCGGGTTGTGGGAGTTTCCCGGTGGCAAGGTGGAGGCGGGGGAGTCGCTCGTCGAGGCACTGCAGCGCGAGTTGCGCGAAGAACTGGCGATCGCGATTGGCCGCACCAGCGCGCTGCTCACCGTACAGCATGACTACGGCGACAAACGCGTGCTGCTGGATGTGCACGTGGTGTGGGAATTTTCGGGTGAACCCTCGCCCATGGAGGGACAGCCGCTCGCCTGGGTGGACGCCGATGCCCTTGGGGGCTATGCCTTCCCCGCGGCGAATGAACCGATCGTACGCGCGGTGCAGGCCCTGCTGAACCGTTGAGAACGTGGCCTACGGGACGCGATGGGCCTGGGCCTGGCGCAGGAACTCCACATGCAGTTCCTCCACCCGGGCATCCAGCGCCGCGAGCGGGCCTGCATTGTCGATCACGATGTCGGCCTGTGCGAGACGCGCCTCGCGGGTCATCTGCGCCGCCATGATGCGCCTCACCTGCTCAGCGTCGTTGGCGTCCCGCGCTACCGTGCGCGCCAGTTGTACGGACTCGGGCACATCCACCACCACCACGCAGTTCACCAGGTCTTTCTGGCTGGTTTCCAGCAACAGCGGCGAACTCAGTATGGTGTAGGCGCTTTGCGCGCGGGCGATCTGCTCGAGAATCTCCTGGCCGATCAAGGGATGCGTGAGTTGCTCCAGCCAGCGACGTTCGGCGTCGTCAGCGAATACGCGCGCGCGCAGCGCGGCCCTGTCCAGTGAGCCGTCCGCGAGCAGGATGTCGGCGCCGAAGTGCGCGGCAATGTCGGCCAGCGCCGGACGCCCGGGCTGTACGATCACCCGCGCGGCGAGATCGGCGTCCACGACCGTAATGCCGCGCCGCTCGAAACAGGCGGTAACGGCAGATTTGCCGCTGCCGATGCCGCCGGTGACGCCCACGATCCAGGCCATATCAGTTGAGCCCGAGATCCAGCAGGGGGAACCGCGTCATCAGCGCGTCGCCCCATAGAAAGGTGATCCAGCCGGCTGCGGCAAGGTAGGGCCCGAAGGGCAGGGGCACCTCTCGACCATGGCGTTTCACCAGCATGAGCAGAAGGCCGAAGGCGGCGCCCACCACCGAAGAGAGCAGTATCACCAGATGCAGATCCTGCCAGCCAAGCCATGCACCCAGCGCGGCGAGCAGTTTGAAATCGCCGTAGCCCATGCCCTCCTTGCCGGTAATCAGCTTGAACGCCCAATAGATGCTCCACAGGATGCCGTAGCCGGCCATGGCGCCGATGACCGCGTCGGCCAGGGGAACGTAGGTGCCGCAGATGTTGAATGCCAGCCCCAGCCACAGCAGCGGCAGCGTGATCGCATCGGGTAGCAGTTGATGATCCGCATCGATCAGGGTCAGGGCAATCAGTGCCCAGGTGAGCAGCATGGCGCCAAGCAATGCCGCGGAAACCGGCAGGACAAGCACCAGCACCAGCGTGGCGAGGCCCGTGGCGAGTTCGATGGCGGGATAACGCAGCGAAATGGCGGCGCCGCAATGGCCGCAACGCCCGCGCAGCATCAGGTAGCTGAGCACGGGAATATTCTGCCAGGGTTTTATGGGCGTTTTGCAGTGCGGGCAGTGGGAGTTGGGCGTGGCGAGGTTGAGCGGTGCTTCCGGCGCGTCCTGCTCCGTCTCCAGCAGCTCGCAGCAGTCGCGGCGCCAGCGGCTCTCCAGCATTAGCGGCAGGCGGTAGATCACCACATTGAGAAAGCTGCCCACGCACAGGCCAATGGCCAGCAGGCTCGCCGGCAGCAGCCAGCCGAGTTGTTGCAGGGCCTCGGTCACCGTGCGCCGCGCGTGTGGATGCCGCGTGCCCCCGTGTCGCCCGCGCGGCTCAGATGACCGAGCCGAGCATGAAGATGGGGAGGTACATCGCAATCATCAGGCCGCCAACCAGCACGCCCAGCACCGACATGATCAACGGTTCCAGCAGCGAGCTGAGGCTGTCTACCGCGTTGTCCACCGCCTCCTCGTAATGCGTGGCGACCTTGTCGAGCATCTCATCCAGCGCGCCGGATTCCTCGCCGATGGAGACCATCTGCAGCAGCATGTTCGGGAACAGGCCGGTCGAGCGAATGGAGTTGTACAGTGAGGCGCCCGTGGTGACGTCATCGCGTATGCGGCGAATAGCCTTGGCGTACACCGAGTTGCCCGCCGCGCCGGCTGTTGAATTAAGGGCGTCCACCAGCGGTACGCCCGCGGCGAATGTGGTGGCCAGGGTACGCGAGAAGCGCGCGATAACGGCATCGTGCACGATGGTGCCGATGACCGGCGCGCGCAGCGCCATGCGGTCGATCCATTCCGAAAAACGCACCGAGCGTATTTTGGCCTCGCGAATGGAGTAAGCTGCGGCAATGATGGCAAAGAGGATGATATACCACCACTCCTGCGCGAACTCCGAGATGTTCATCACCATGCGGGTGAAGGCCGGCAATTCGGAGCCGAAGCTCTCGAAGGTGTTGGCGAATACCGGCACGACCTTGATCAGCAGGATGCCGGTGACGATCAGCGCCACTGCGATAACCGCCATGGGGTAGGTCATGGCTTTTTTGATCTTGCGCTTGAGTTGCTCGGTTTTTTCCTTGTAGGTGGCTACCCGATCGAGCATGACTTCCAGCGTACCGGAATCCTCGCCGGAGCCGATGAGGCTGCAGTAGAGATCATCGAAATGTCGTGGATGTTTCGCCATCGAGGGCGCCAGGCCGGTACCGGAGGCCACGTCGTTGCGGATGCTGGATACCAGCTCGCGCATGCGCGGTTTTTCCAGACCGTCTTCCACGATTTCGAAGCTCTGTACCAGCGGTACACCGGCTTTGAGCATGGTGGCGAGCTGGCGCGTGAAGATGGCGATATCGGCGGGCTTTATCGGCTTGCCCTGCCCACCGAACAGCGGCTTGGGTTTCTTGCGCACCGATTTCGGCTTGATGCCCTGCTGGCGCAGCTGCGCCTTGGCCATGGCCTGCGTGGTGGCGTGAATTTCACCTTTGCTCGGGCGGCCGGCCTTGTCGGTACCACTCCAGAGAAAGACATTACCCCTGACTGCGCTTGTTGCCATTGTGTGCCCCGTTATTATCCTGGTGTGGATTAATCCACGGTAATTCTATTCGCCTCTTCGAGGCTGATTAAGCCTTCGGCGGCCTTCTTCAGTGCGCTCACGCGCAAGTCGCGAAAACCCTCGGCCTTTGCCTGTTCAGCGATCTGCATGGAGTTCCCCTCTTCCATGATGATCCGGGCAATGGACGGCGTGATGCGTACCACCTCGTATATCCCCACACGGCCTTTGTAGCCGTTGTTGCACTGCTCACACCCTACCGCGCGCATGATGGTTGCGCCCTCGAGCATCTCCTCGGTAAAACCCTCCTGGAGCAAGCGTTTCATGCGGAATGTCGTCATGCGGCACCGCGCAGTGCTTGCACAGCCGGCGCGAGACGCTGGGCGATGATGAGATCCACCGAGGACGCCACGTTGAACGCGGGCACGCCCATGTTCAGCAAGCGCGTGAGCGTTTCGGCCGCGCTGTTGGTGTGCAGGGTGGACAATACCAGGTGCCCGGTTTGCGCAGCCTTGATGGCGATCTCCGCGGTCTCGAGATCGCGAATCTCACCGACCATGATGATGTCCGGGTCCTGGCGCAGGAACGAGCGCAGGGCCTCGGCGAAGGTTCAGGCCGACCTTGGGATTCACATGTACCTGGTTGACGCCCTCGAGGTTGATTTCCACCGGATCCTCCGCGGTGGAAATATTGCGCTCGGGCGTGTTGAGAATATTCAGGCCGGTGTAGAGCGATACGGTTTTACCGGAGCCCGTGGGTCCGGTGACCAGGATCATGCCCTGCGGCTGGTGCAGGGTCTTCATGTACATGGCTTTCTGGTCTTCCTCGTAACCCAGCGCATCGATGCCCATCTGGGCACTGCTGGGATCGAGGATACGCAGCACTATCTTTTCACCGAACAGCGTTGGCAGCGTGTTCACGCGGAAGTCGATGGCGCGATTGCGCGACAGCTTCATCTGGATGCGCCCGTCCTGCGGAATGCGGCGCTCGGAAATATCCATCTGCGACATGACTTTCAGGCGGGCCGACAGACGCGGTGCCAGATTGCGTGGCGGCTTCACCACCTCCTGCAGTATGCCGTCGGTACGGAAGCGCACGCGGTAGTTGCGTTCGTAGGGTTCGAAGTGAATATCGGACGCGCCCTGCTTGATCGCGTCGATCAGCACTTTATTCACAAAGCGCACGATGGGTGTTTCATCCACCGCCGACGCGCCGTCGTTCCCTTCCTCCTGTAGCTCGCCGCTGCTGAGCTCCACGTCATCCAGATCGGAGGCGTCGAGGTCGTCAAGCCCGGTAGAAAGGGAATCCTGCGATTCCACCCAGGTGGCAAGCGCCTTGCCGAGCGAAAGCTCCTCCACCAGTACCGCATCGGTGTTGATGCCGGTGTGGAATTTGATTTCATCCAGGGCGGCGAGGTTGGTTGGGTCCGATACCGCGATAAACAAACGATTGCCGCGACGGAACAGCGGCAGCGCGTGGTGCTTGGTGACCAGATCCGGTTCGACCAGGCCTACCGGGAAGGTGCTGCTGTCCAGTGCGGTGATGTCGAGCAGCGGCACGCCGAACTCGTGCGAGGCCACCTCCGCCAGGCGCCGCGAGTTCACGTTTTTCTTTTCGACGAGGTATTGCACGAACGGAATACGCTCAAGGGAGGCGTCTTTCTGGGCCTGCACCGCAGCCTGCGCGCTGATCAGGTCTTCCGCTACGAGTCTGCCCGCCAGGCCGCTGAGCTGTCCTGTTGCTTTGTCGTTCATGTGCCCCGGCCCCTGATGCAGGTGTGATCTTCCTTGCGCGCTGTTGTACTGGTGAGACTCTCGATTATAACCACCATTCAACGGCGGGCCACCAGCGGTTTTGAGGTAAAACTCAACAAAAACGGGCGATTATCGCGCTTTTTTAACTTTGCCCGAGACTTTGGGGCGCGGGGTTCCGGCAGCCTGCCGGCGCCGCTCGCCCGCAGCCGGTCCCAGGGTCTGCCGGTTCAGCGTCAGATTGTGACGTAAAATGTCACAACAGGGTCAATCCTGTCAGCAGGTGGCAGCCCGCCAGGGTGGCTGGCGATACGTTATTCCACTTTAGAATATCTTATAAGTAACTGATAAGTAATATAAAAATCTGTTTTTGTGAACTATTGCCACGCGAGTTGGCACGCGAGATGCAAAGCCTCTCGTGGTCGCACAATTCGCCCGGGGTGGTAACAAGAGGCGGGTGCACTAACAAGACTTATCAACGGAGATAGCACATGAACGTACAAAAAGCAGCTCAAAAGGGTTTTACCCTGATCGAACTGATGATCGTGATCGCGATCGTCGGTATCCTGGCCGCCATCGCGCTGCCGGCCTACCAGGACTATATCGTCCGCTCCAAGATGTCAGAGCCCATGGCGGCCCTGGCTGAAGCCAAGACCACCATTGCCGAGTTCTACTCCAGTCAAGGCTCCTGGCCTATTGATGCGGCTCAAGCGGGAATCAATACCAACCCCAACAAGCCGATCATCGCCTCTCTGTTTTATGACAGCACGGCAGGCACGAATGGCCCGCTGATTACTGCAGGGATCCAGGGTGGCGTGGTGCCGGGCCAGGCAGCGGCTAACGATGTAGGCTTTTCGCTGTCTGCTCTGACACGGAGTGACCGCTCGATTGTGTGGAAGTGCAAACGCTCAGCGAACACTGGTGATGTGGCCGATGGTGTCGAAGCCAAGTACCTGCCCGCCAACTGCAGGAATTAAACACGGCACAGGTTCCATGAGTTAAGAAGCTGTAGTTACAAGACAGCCTTAGAGCCCGGCACTGCCGGGCTTTTTTTCGTCTGCCGCCTGGGCAGACTCCGGGACATCGGATGGTATTTCTTGGCTTTCGCGCCATTTGCTTTCACGCCGCCTGCGGTTTCCTGATAATTTAGCGCTGCTGTCGTGGGCTTGCCCCGCGCGGATGTGGCTCCCGGGTGGGCGGCACCATGCGCATCGCGCCAGACCGCAGCAGCAATAAAAACGCGTGCCGGGCTGTTGAGTTTCCATGGTATCTGCACGCACAGGGGAATTGCAGGGCCTGGCAGGATCTATGTCCAGAACTGATTATCTTCTCGCCGTCATGCTGTTGGTGGTGTTTGGCGCCTATCGTATCGGCTTCGGCGGGCCGTTGCTGTTTGATGACTTTGCAGCACTGTCGGTCAATCCCAGTCTGCAGATTGACGGCGGCACATTCGACGAGTGGCGCACGGCGGCTTTGAGTTCCAACTCGGGCCCGCTGCGGCGCCCGATCGCCATGTTCAGCTTTGCGCTGAATGCAGTGGCCGCCGGCGAGATTTCCCCCTACGCGATCAAACTGGTGAACACACTGCTGCACTGCCTGATCGGGGTGTTCGTTTATCTGTTGGCGCAATTGCTGTTCGCGCGGTTGTACCCGCAGCGCGGCGTGGCGAGCGCACGCTGGCTGGCACTGTTGAGCGCCGCCATCTGGCTGTTGCATCCGCTGCAGGTGTCCACCGTGCTGTACGCGGTGCAGCGCATGGCGCAACTCTCCACGCTGTTCATGGTGGTGGGTTTGTGGGTATTCGTGCGCTACCGCAGTCGCTTTGCGGAACGGGGAGGGGATGTTGGCGAGGTGCTCGCCGTGCTGCTGTGGCTGGCGTTGTGTACGCTGTTCGCGGCCTACAGCAAGGAAAACGGTGCGCTGCTGCCGGTGCTGGCCCTGGTGGTGGAGGTGTGTTTTTTTCGTGGCGAATGGGGTGGGCGTCGCCATGCGTCCCTGCGCCTGGCGGGCGTGGCGGCTCTCGCCGCGTTCTTCGCCGTATTGCTGCTGTGTATGGTGCTTGCGCCGGATTTCCTGAGTGAGCGTTTTGCCCGTCGCGAATTCAGCCTGCACGAGCGCGTGCTCACGCAGGCGCGCATGCTCTGGCACTATCTTGCCTGGCTCACGCTGCCGGATGTCAGCGCCATGGGATTCCAGCACGACGATATACCGGTCTCGCGCTCGCTCACGCAGCCGCTCGGCACGCTGCTGGCGATCATCGCCTGGATTGTGGCAGCGGCGGTTGCGGTCACGCTGCGCGAACGATATCCGCTGCTGCTGTTCGCGCTGTTGTTTTTCCTGGTGGGCCACAGCGTGGAAAGCACGGTATGGCCGCTGGAAATGGTCTATGAACACCGTAACTACGCGCCTGTTATCGGTTTTTGCATGCTATTCGCGAGCCTGCTGGCGCAGCCGTTTTTCGGTACCGGCAATGCCAGGGCGCTGGCAACGCCGCTGGTGGGCCTGGTGCTGGTGGTGTTGCTCGCGCTGCTGCTGGTGCGCGTGGACTCCTGGTCTGAGGAACTGCGGATGGCCGGTGTGAACGTGCGCAATCATCCCGAATCCTCGCGTTCCAATTATTTCTATGCCAATGCCCTGCTGCAGCGCTACCGCAATGCACAGGCGCTCGGGCTCGACGAGGAGCAGGCGCGGGAAGCCTTGCTCGCCGCACGCTACTACTTTGAACAGATGTACGACACCAATCCGCGTGACGTGGCCGCGCTGGTGATGCTGCACTCGCTGGATACGCAGTTCGCTGCCGATGCGCCGGCGCGCAGGGACTGGCTGGCGGAACTCGAAACACTGCTGCAAACACGCGAGTTGCAGGCATCCGATCGCAATGCGCTGGGGGAACTCATCGGCTGCGTGAATGCGGGAGGATGCACCGCCGATGAGACGCGTATCCTTGGTTTACTCGAGCAACTTGAGGCGCGCTACCCGGAAAACCTCACAGTACTGGGCTATCGCTTCACCTACCTGCTGGGCAGTGGCGCGAGCCCCGAGGCATTGCAGCAGGTGATCGATCGCGCGCTGGCGTTGAGACCGGGTCGCCGGGAATTCCTCGTACGCCAGATCGAATTGCAGGCCGCGGCCAATGATGTGGACGGCATGTACGAGTCGGTGCGACAGTGGCTGCTGTACGACAAGCGGCGCCTGCGTCTGCACACGTTGCAGGCGCTGTTCATTCCAGCCGACAGCGGCCGGGAATCCTGAGCGATGCGCCCCGCTGATTCACGCTGGATAATCCTGCCGCTCGCGCTGGTCATACTCTCGCTGGGCATCTGGATCTACTGGCCGGGTATTGCCAGCCCCTGGATGCTGGATGATCGCTCCAACCTGGCTGTGGTTGGCCACCTCGGCGAGGGCTTCGGCGGCGCGGCGGATTACGTATTTGGCAATCGCTCGGGGCCGCTGGGTCGGCCCGTGTCCATGGCCAGTTTTGTGCTGGAGGAGTTGTACCTGGACGCCGGCGTGAGCGGCAGCAAGCGTGTGAACATTGTGCTGCATGCGGTGAACGGCGCTCTGGTGATGTGGCTGTTGAGCCTGCTGCTTGCGCATGCGAGAGTGCCGCGGCACCGCTGGTTCGCGCTGCTGGGAGGCGCCGCCTGGTTGCTGGCGCCGCTCTACGTCAGCACGGTGTTGTATGTGGTGCAGCGCATGGCGATGCTGTCCACGCTGTTCATGCTGCTGTCCTGCATAGTCTACTGCTACTGGAGAAGTCGGCTGTTTCGGGGCGTCGCCGGTTGGGGGCTGTTCGGCGCGCTGCTGTGCAGTGTGGCGGCCGCGGTGCTGTCCAAGGAGAACGGCGTGCTGGTGGTGCCGGTTCTCGTACTGCTGGAAGTGCTGTGGTTCGGTGCGCGTGACAGCGCCGGCACGCGAAACCCGCTTCTGCGCAGAGTCAGCCTGAGCCTGCTCAGCGCCGGGGCGGTAGTGGCACTGCTGCTGTTCGCGCTGTTCTTCGATCGTATCAAGGCGGGCTATGCGCGGCGCGGATTCGACCTGGACGAGCGCGTGATGACACAGGCGCGCGCCCTGTGGGATTACCTTGCGCAGCTGGTATGGCCGGACCTGCCGCGGATGGGCCTGTTTCATGATGACTACCCGGTGTCGACCTCCCTGCAGGCGCCGCCGGAAACCGCTTACGCGGTGGCGGCCTGGTTGCTGCTGATACCGCTCGGCCTGCTGCTGTTGCGTTCCCGCCCAGGCCAGCTGTTGGTGTGCGCAGTGTTGATCTTCCTGGTCGGCCATGCCATCGAGTCCAGCGTGTTTGCGCTGGAGCTGTATTTCGAGCATCGCAATTATTTCCCCGGCGTGGGGGTGTTCCTGCTGCTGGTCACGGCCCTGGGACTGTTGTCCCGGCGCTGGCCGCCGCTGGCTGCGCCGCTGCTGGCGTGGCTTGCGGTGTATGTGCTCGTGCTGGCCGTGCAGACAGGTTCGCAGGTGCAGCTCTGGTCGAGTGCGCCATTGCTGCGCCTGAATTATGTGAACCATCACCCGGAGTCGTTTCGCGCCAACGAGGAGATGGCGCTACACCTGGCGGCGGTGGGCGCTTTGGATTCAGCGCTGGACTATTCCCGTCGGGCCGCGCAGCTGAGCGCCACCGAGCGCGTGGGTGACTGGCAGATCCGCGACCTGGCGCTGCACTGTCTCGCGGGCCGTGACATTCCCCCGGCACGCTTCGCCGAGCTCGCGACGGTGAACGCGCAGCGTCCCTTCGCCGTGGTCAGCACGTTCAACGGGTTTACCAAGGTGCTGCAGAGCGGTCGATGCTCGCCTACCGATACCGCGGCGTTTGCCGACCGCATGGCCGAGGTGTTTCTCGCTCAGGAGGATGCGGCAACGGCATCGGCCAACTTCTATTCGATTCTGGCGGGCCTGGCGAATTCGCTGGAACAGTACGCCCGGGCTCATGCCTACATGCAGAAGTTTCTGGCGCTGTCTCCAGGCAGCGTCCGCGGCCTACTCATGCAGTTGCATTTCTCCACGGCGCTCGGGCTGGAGCAGGAGCGACAGAACCTCATGGCGCAGCTGGGCGAGCTTGAGGCGGCCGGCAAGCTGGATGCCGGGGAACGACAGACGCTAGCGTTGTACCGTTGACGCGGCGCGCTTCGCCCGCTCGCGATAGCTTGCGCGATAATCAACATAGCGCCGCCACAGTTGCCAGAGGAAAAACGTCGCCATGATGTACATCTCCGGGCGCAAGGGAAACGAGTAGCGCGGTTCGGATTGCGCGATCACGTAGACGGCGCTCACATAGCTCAGGCAGGCGTACAGCAGCAACGGCGTCCAGTGCGGTTGCGGGCTGCGCTCCCTGTGCAGCAGGAAGAACAGTGATAGCACAGCGCAGCCGAACAGCCAGTGGTGCAGGCTGCGCATGGCCACGTAGGTGGCCATGGCGGGTTTGTTGGTCTGGTAGAGCGAGTAGAAAATGGGGTAGGTGTAAATGTCGCCAGCCCCCACGCGGATATCCCAGTCCCACAGCAAGAGCGGTTTCTGTACCAGGTACCAGTGCAGCATGCGCGCAGGCTGCGTCGAGAATTCCTGCGCGAGGCGTTCGAAGAACCGTGCGTAGGAGCCATCCACATACTCAAGATCCACCATGGCGGGGTTTTCCGGGTCCCGCGGATTGGCGCGCCAGCGCGCATGGAAGTCCGGATGCATGCCCTGCACCAGGTTGGTCAATAGGCGGCTGCCGGCGCCCGGGCCTTCAGGCGGCACGGAGACAGCGCCGCGCAGTGCCCAGAGCGAGAAAGCGAGTATCAGCGGACCAAGAATCAGTGCGGCATTGCGACGGCTCACGCGGGGACAGTCGTCGGCGTCGCCGCGGCGCGCAAACCAGGTGACGCCGATCGCCACGGGTGCGATAAACAGGGTGACCGGGTTGGTCATGTAGGTGAATGCAAACCCCACCCCCGCGGCGAGCAGCAGCGGTGTCGATGTTCGCTGCATGCCCTGCACGTACAGCAGCAGTGACGCCAACAGCAGGAACAGGGTGAGGGTTTCCGACAACAGGTATTGCTCGGTGCTGATCAGATGCGGTGACAGCGCCACCAGGGCGGCGGCCAGCAGTGCCCAGCTGGCCGGTACGCAACTCAGTGCGAGCCCGAACGTCAGTCCGATCGCTGCGGTGCCCAGCGCAATCTGTGCGCTGCGGACCACGAGGTAGGGGTCTGTTCCCACCCGCTCGGCAGTGGCGATCAGGGTCGCGAGGAACAGCGGGTAGCCCGGCGCCCAGAACGCATCGGGCGTGGGCGGGGTTTGCGAATTGTCCTTGGAGAACACGCCATGCTGTACCAGGTTGCCGGCGTAACGCAGGTAATAACCGGCGTCGCCGGCCCCGCCGGGCATAATGACCTCGGTACCGTGCATGTACGCGTAGCGCAACAGGCCGCCGCCACACAGCAGGAATGCCAGTAGCAGCCAGTGAAGCGGCCGTACCAGCGGCAAGCCTTTGTGCATAGAGAATCCCCTGTCGCGACGCTGTTCTGCCGCCCGCCTTGTGTCGGTGCAATCGAGGCTACATACTTGCGGCCTGACAACAGGGTATGAGAAATCACAAGTGATCGTAAAGTGAAGAGTGTCAGCATAGTCATTCCGGCAAAAGACGAAGAGCAGGGCCTTGCGCTGGTGTTGCCCGAGTTGCGCCGCCTGCACCCGGATGCGGAAGTCATCGTTGTCAACGACGGCTCCACCGACAGCACCGAACAAGTCTGTCGGGATGCCGGCGTCACTGTGATCACCCATCCCTACTCAAAGGGTAACGGCGCCGCAGTCAAAAGCGGCGCGCGCGCGGCGCGTGGGGATTACATCGTGTTCATGGATGCCGATGGGCAGCACAGCCCCACAGACGTGGGCACGCTGCTGGCGGAAATGTCCAAGGGCTATGATCTCGTGGTGGGTGCCCGCAGCGGCCTCGATTCACAGGCCAGCGTTGCGCGCTGGAGCGCCAATGCCATCTACAACCGCTTTGCAAGCTGGATGGTAAATCGCCGGATAGATGATCTTACCTCGGGTTTCCGCTGCGTCGACCGCAGAAAGTTCCTGAGTTTTCTTTACCTGTTACCTAACGGTTTCAGCTATCCCACGACCTCGACCATGGCGTTTTTTCGCGCCGGTTACTCGGTGGGCTTTGTGCCGATCAGTGTGGCGAAACGCCTCGGCAGCAGTCACATCAGTATGGTGCGCGATGGGGTACGATTTCTGCTGATTATTTTCAAGGTGGGTACGCTGTATTCGCCGCTCAAGGTCTACTTTCCGGCGGCTGCCCTGGTGGCCGGACTGGGCCTGTTCAATTACCTGCTGACGGTCGCCAGCAGCGGTTGGCGCTTCACTAACATGAGTACGATGTTGATTCTGGCGGGCATGGTGATGTTCCTGATCGGCCTGCTCTCGGAACAGCTCACCAATTTGCAATTCAAGGATACGCGCGACGACGCGGAGCCGCCTGCCCGCGGCTGATCGCCGGCGCTTCGCGGATCGTCAGCGTGCGGGACTGAACAGCAGGGTCTTCCTGGCGACAAAGTTAAACACCATCAGGAAGAATCCGGCAACCACCTTCGCCGCCAACGGCGGGGCGCCAACGACCTCCACCAGCAGCATCAGCACCCCCTGGCTGAGCGCGAGGCCCACCAGCAGCAGCGCGCAGAACAGCGTGATCTCCAGCCAGCCGCGCTGAATCCTCCGATAGCTGAACACCCAGCGCGTGTTGAGAGAGTAGGCGATCAGCAGGCCACCGACATAGCCGCCCACGTTCGCCACCAGGTAGTGCAGGCCCAGCAGCACGATAGCCGCCTGGAAGATCGCGACATCGACGATAAACGCCAGCCCGCCGGCAACGAGGTAGCGACCTATTTCACGGCGCAGGGCCACCTGGCGCGTCGGGCTCGCGCTTACCGCTGCTGGCGTGCCTTGGCTTCGCGCCGCCGCGCGTGCAGCACCGGCTCGGTATAGCCGCTGGGCTGCTCGTGCCCGAGAAAGACCAGATCGCAGGCGGCCTGAAACGCAATATTGTTGTCAAAGTCGGGCGCCATGGGGCGGTAGGCCGGGTCACTGGCATTCTGCGCGTCTACCACGGCGGCCATGCGTCGCAGTGTGGCCATCACCTGATCGGCGCTGCACACGCCGTGCTGCAGCCAGTTGGCGATATGCTGGCTGGAAATGCGCAGGGTGGCGCGGTCCTCCATCAGCCCTACATGGTTGATGTCGGGAACTTTGGAACAGCCTACCCCCTGGTCGATCCAGCGCACCACATAGCCGAGAATGCCCTGCGCGTTGTTGTCGAGCTCGCGCTGAATGTCGTCCGCGCTGAGGCCTTCGGCGCCTTTCAGCGGGATTTGCAGGATGTCGTCCACGCTCGCTCGCCGCTTGCCCAGCAGCGCTTTCTGGCGCTCGGCCACGTTCACCTGGTGGTAATGAATGGCGTGCAGGGTCGCTGCCGTGGGCGAGGGCACCCACGCGGTGGTGGCGCCGGATTGCGGATGCGCGACCTTGTTCTTCATCATGTCGGCCATGAGGTCGGGCATGGCCCACATGCCCTTGCCGATCTGGGCGCGCCCCATGAGCCCGCAGCGCAGGCCGACATCCACGTTCCAGTCTTCGTAGGCCTGTATCCAGGTTTCCTGTTTCATGGCGCCCTTGGGGGTCATCGCGCCGGCGCGCATGCTGGTGTGAATCTCGTCACCCGTGCGATCGAGAAAGCCGGTGTTGATGAACACCAGTCGCTCGCGCGCCTCGCGAATGCACGCCTGCAGGTTGATCGTCGTGCGGCGCTCTTCATCCATGATGCCCATTTTCAGGGTGTTGCGATCCAGGCCCAGGGCGTCTTCAATGCGATCGAACAGCTCGCAGGCAAAGGCAACTTCGTCAGGCCCGTGCATTTTGGGTTTCACGATATACACGCTGCCGGCGCGCGAGTTGCGTTGCGCCGGATCGGTTTTCTGGAGGTCATGGAGGGCGATCATGGCGGTGAACAGTCCGTCCATGATGCCTTCGGGAATTTCCTGGCCGGCGCCGTCGAGAATCGCCGGCGTCGTCATGAGGTGACCCACATTGCGCACGAACAGCAGGCTGCGTCCCGGCAATTCCAGTGTGCTGCCATCCACGCCGGTATAGCGGCGATTCGGGTTCAGGCTGCGCGTGACGCTGCTGCCTCCCTTGTTGAAACTGTCCTGCAGGTCACCGCGCATCAGGCCGAGCCAGTTGCGATAGGCCACTGCCTTGTCTTCGGCATCCACCGCGGCGATGGAGTCTTCGCAATCCTGGATGGTGGTGAGCGCCGCTTCCAGCAGCAGGTCCTTGACGCCGGCGGCATCGGTGCTTCCCACGGGATGCTGGCGATCGATCTGGATCTCGATATGCAGGCCGTGGTGACGCAAGAGTATGCAGGAAGGGCTGTCCTGCATGCCGCAATAACCGCGCAGTGCACTGCCCTCGGCCAGCGAGCTGGTAGCGCCGTCGCGAAGCTCCACGACCAGCGCGCCGTCCACGATCGCGTAGGATACGGCATCGGCGTGGCTGCCGCTGGCGAGCGGGCAGTAGGTGTCGAGGAAGTGGCGAGCGTACGCGATCACCTTTGCTCCGCGCACCGGATTGTAAGCCCCCGCGCGCTCCGCACCATCGCTTTCAGGGATCACGTCGGTGCCGTAGAGCGCGTCGTACAGGCTGCCCCAGCGGGCGTTGGCCGCGTTCAGCGCGTAGCGCGCATTCATCACGGGTACCACAAGCTGCGGGCCGGCGAGCCGCGCCACTTCATCGTCCACGTTGTCGGTGCTGATGCTGAATGGCTCGCCCTCGGGCAGCAGGTAGCCGATGTCCAGCAGAAACGCCTTGTAGGCCGCACGGTCATAATCCGCCCCGGGATGGGCCGCGTGCCACGCATCAATCTGCGCCTGCATGTCCTCACGTATCTGCAGCAGCTCGCGGTTGCGCGGGCCGAGCGTGTTGAGAATGTCCTCGAGCGCTCGCCAGAACTGCCCCGGTGCAATGCCGGTGCCCGGCGCGATTTCCCGTTCCAGCAGCGCGTGCAGAACGGGATCGATCTGCAGGCTGCCCTCTTGAATACGATCTGACATGCTGGCTTTCCCTGTGACGGTAGCGACGGAAGACTTCCGGCAGGGCGCGCGTGAAGCAGGCTCCGGGCCGAAAGCCGCGAATGCGGAAATTGTAAGAGGCATAGCGGAATTTAGCTAATTTATCGTTGTGATCGCGGCCATTCCAGGCGTGAATTTGAATGCGCCGTCGACTCACGCGCGCGGGAACCGGATGAGCGTGAATGCCTGCGGCTGCCTGAGCGCGGAATTCTGACGTGCTTGCATGCCGGCGCCTGGGTGAGCTTAGAGATCGGATGAGCGTGAATGCCTGCGCCCGCGCGGGCAGGCCACACTGCGTTCGGAAGGCTGAGATACTCTCTCCGTGCGGCCTGCCCGCGCAGACGAAGGCAGTGATGCTCGCCGGGATGGCATCGTGCTGGCTGATGAATCCGGTTGACCGATCTCTATCGGACGCTGACTAGCAATCCCGCTCGCCGCAGCGCGCTCGAGCCGTCAGGCGACAGGCCGCCAGAGCGAGTATCTCAGCCTTCCGAGCGGTTGGCGGCCTGGCGCCTGACGGTGGGCCGACAGCGCTTACTCTTGGGAATCGTTGTTGCGTGGTACCGGAGTCGGGTGGGCTTGAATGCCAGTGCCCGCGCGGGGAGGCCACACTGCGTTCGGAAGGCTGAGATACTCTGTCCGTGCGGCCTCCCCACGCGGACACTGGCGGCCTGTCGCCTGACGGTGGGCCGACAGCGTGGTGCCTCGGGAACAATCAAGGGGTTGCCTCCAGCCCGTTCAACTCGCGCGCGGTATCAGCGATCAGCTTGCGCAGCCATTTGTTGGCCGGGTGGTGCTGTAACAGAGGGCTCCAGGCCATCTTCAGCTCCAGCGGCGGTATATCCAGTGGCGGATCGCGCAGCACAACGCGCGGGTTGTTGCGTTTGAGCATGGCCGCGCGGGTGGGCAGTGTCACGATGAGGTCATTCTGCTCCGCCAGCGTCATGGCGGCCTGATAGTGGCGGGTAAATACGCGTATCTGGCGCTTCTTGCCCAGCTTGTTCAGGGCCACGTCCACCCAGCCCAGGCGCTGTACGTCGCTGGGATCCACGCCCACGCCCACGCCCATGCCGGTTTTGCTCACCCACACGTGGTTCGCCTTGAGGTAGTTATCCAGCGTCCAGTCCTCGAGCACCGGGTTTTCCGGGCTGAGTACGCAGGTGAAGGTGTCGTTCCACAGGTGAATCTGGTGAAAAGACTGCGGCATGGAATCGAAACGGTTGATCAGCATATCGACCTTGCCGCGCTCGACATCGAGAAAGCTCACATCCGATGGGGTCATGATATCCAGGGTGATGCCGGGCGCCAGCGTGCGCAGTTTACCGAGCACGGTAGGCAGCAGCGTCGACTCGGCATAGTCACTGGCCATGATGCGGAACACGCGCGTGGCCGCTTCCGGTTCGAAGGCGGCGCGCGGCTGCACCGCCTGGTCGACCTTGCTCAGTACTTCGCGCACCACAGGCTCCAGTTCGAGCGCGCGCTCGGTAGGCGTCATGCCTTCGCTGGTGCGCACCAGCAGCGGATCGTCAAACAGTTCTCGCAGGCGTCTTAGCCCGTTGCTCATGGCGGGTTGCGACAGATTGAGCTGGTGCGCAGCCTGGGTGACGTTACGCTCCCTGAGCAGGGCGTCCAGGTAAACCAGCAGATTCAGATCAACGCGATTGACGTTCACACCGGGCTCCGTATTCATGCAGTGAATGCATGCTTCTTCGGTAATTTATGTGGGGAATTATACGCCAGAAGCGGCGCTTGCCAATGTGGCTTTTTACGCATTCTGGCGCCTGACGGTAGGCCGACAGCGTTTACTCTTGGGAATCGTTGTCGCGTGGTGCCGGAATCAGGTGTGCTTGCATGCCAGTACCCGCGCGGGGAGGCCACACTGCGTTCGGAAGGCTGAGAGACTCTCTCCGTGCGGCCTCCCCACGCGGACACTGGCAGCGATGTTCCCCAAAGTGACAACGGGCAATCTGATGGCATCGATCAAGTTCGCTATTGCAATCCCGAGCCGTCAGGCGCCCGGCCGCCAGAGCGAGTATCTCAGCCTTCCGAGCGGCTGGCGGCCTGGCGCCTGACGGTGGGCCGACAGCACTTGCCTTCGGGAATCGTTATCGCGTGGTGCCGGGATCGGGTGTGCAGGTATTCCTGGCGTATACTGCGACCTGGCCCTGCACACAAGGATCAACCATGCGCGAGTTTTCAACGCCGGATCTGTCCGACGAGGCACCGGAGGCGGTGGCGCTGCCGCTGCTCTTCAGGAACTTCGGCCTGCACTTACGGTTTTATGGCCCCGTGGTGACCATCAAGTGTTACGAGGACAACTCCCTCGTGAAGCAATGCGTGGAGGAGCCGGGCGAGGGCAGGGTCATCGTCGTGGATGGCGGCGGTTCCGTGCGTCGTGCCCTGCTGGGAGATCTGCTGGCGGAGAAAGCGGCGGCCAACGGCTGGGCCGGGCTGGTGATTCATGGTGTGATTCGCGATGTGGACGAGATAGCGCGCATTGCGCTCGGCGTGCAGGCAATGGGCGCGTGCCCGGTGAAAACCGACAAGCGCGGCGAGGGCCAGCGCGATATCGCGATCCAGATCGGAGGCATCACCGTCGCGCCGGGCGATTACGTGTACGCCGACAACAACGGGGTACTGGTGAGCAGGCGAGCGCTGCTATAGCAGGCGCATCGACAAATCCAGCGCCTTGCAGTCCTTGGTCAGTGCGCCGATGGAAATAAAGTCCACGCCGGTCTGCGCGATGCGGCGCAGGGTGGATTCAGTCACATTGCCAGAGGCTTCCAGTTCGGCCCGTCCCGCCGTCAGCGCCACCGCTTCACGCAGGCCGTCCAGGCTGAAGTTGTCCAGCATGATGCGATCGGCGCCCGCAGAGAGCGCCTGCCGGAGCTCTTCGGTGTTCTCGACTTCCACTTCCACGGGCTTGTCCGGCGCGAGTGCACGCGCGGCGTCGATGGCCGCAGCGATACCCCCGCAGGCGGCGATATGGTTCTCCTTGATCAGGAAAGCGTCAAACAGCCCGATGCGATGGTTGTAGCAGCCGCCGCAGCGCACCGCATACTTCTGCGCCACGCGCAGGCCTGGCAGGGTTTTGCGCGTGTCGAGCAGGCGCGCGCGGGTGCCATCGACGAGTCGCGCGTAACGCTGGCAGGCGGAGGCCGTGCCCGACAGCAGTTGCAGAAAATTCAGGGCGCTGCGTTCACCCGTGAGCAGGGCTCTTGCGGGGCCGCTTGCACTGAACAACACCGCGCCCGCGGTAATCGCGTCCCCGTCGTCGTGCTGCCAGTGTACCGTGATGCCCGGATCAAGCTGTGCGAACACCGCATCCACCCAGGGGCGGCCGCAGAGCACGCCGTCCTCGCGGGTGATCACCCGGGCGCGCGCTGTCGCATCGGCGGGAATCAGCGCGGCCGTAATATCGCCGCTGCCGATATCCTCCGCCAGGGCGGCGCGTACGTTGTCCTGCACCGCAGCCGCCTCGGGGGCAGTGATGGCGGCCTCAATGGGTGACTGGCTCATGCTGGCGGGAATCCGTGGCTCGCGAGGGCGCTGATTCTAGCAGTTGCCGCACGACGGGGTAAAACCTGGCCCTGCTGCAGACTCGCCGAAAGGGGGTGAGTGCGGCTAAGATACTCTTCGATGACTGCGCACTCTGGATTCCCGACACTCTCACTCGCAGGCGGCTGGCTCACGCAGGCGCGCCGTGTACCGTCGCCCAACCGCGGGCCGCGTCCGGCAGGCTGCGCGCCCGAGCTGCTGGTGATCCACAATATCAGCCTGCCACCGGGGTGTTATGAGGGCGATTGCGTGGAGCGATTCTTCAGCAACCGGCTGGACTGGGACGAGCACCCGTACTTTGCGGAGATTCGTGGCGTGCAGGTGTCCGCCCACCTGCTGGTGCGCCGCGATGGCGAGTTGGTGCAGTTCGTGGATTTTGGCGAACGCGCCTGGCACGCAGGCGTGTCACACTACAGCGGGCGCGATAACTGCAACGACTTCAGCATCGGGATCGAGTTGGAGGGCACCGATGAGGAACCCTATACGGATGCGCAGTATGCGGCGCTGGTGGCGGTAACCCGGCTGTTGCTGGCCTTTTATCCGGGCCTGAGTGCGTCGCATATTGCAGGGCACAGCGATATCGCCCCGGGACGCAAGAGCGATCCCGGGCCGGCGTTTGACTGGCACCGGTATCGCGCGGCGCTGTCTGCACGGGAGGTATAGCGATGACATTCCTGACCCTGATACTGGCCCTGGTATTGCTGTATGTCCGGGGCAGTGGCGGGCCGGTGCAGCGGGATCAGCTGTTCTATCGCTGGCAGTCGCGGGTGGCGGCGTGGAACCTGGGCCAGGCGGTGGGGTTGGGTCTGGTCGTGTTGCTGCCGGCGCTGCTGGCAGCCTGGCTGCTGGACGCTATCGATCGAGTGTTGTTCGGGCTGGTCTGGATTGCCGTTGCTACCGTGTTGCTCCTGTACAGTTTTGGGCGGGGCGATTTCGACGAGCTGATCGCGCGCTATCGGCACTTTCTCGCGGCAGCGGATTACCAGGGGGCCTGGATCGCGCTGTCACGCGCTCTGGGCTGCGGTTTCGAGGCCGCGCCCGAATCGACGGCCGATAGGCACCAGCGCCTGCTGCGGGCGATCGTCTACGAGGCCTGCCAGCGCTGGTTTGCGGTACTCCTGTACTTTTTGCTGTTCGGCCCCGCTGGCGCGCTGGCGTATCGCCTGCTACAGCTTTGCCGTTACCAGTTTGCGGCGCCGCTGGTTGAGCGCTGCCTGTTTTTCGCCGACTGGCTGCCCAGCCGACTGCTCGCGGCCACTTTCATGCTCGCGGGCAATTTTGTGCTCAGTCGCAACGTACTGCGCGATGCGCTGCGCGACACTGGGCTGTCGGCTGATGTCGTTCTGGCACAGGTCGCCTGTGCCGCGGTGACAGAGGATGCGCCCTCTGCCGACGATGCCGACTTCGGTCGGACGGCCTCCGAGCACATCGCGGGGGTGCGCAGCCTGCTGTCGCGCAGTGCGGCCTGCTGGGTTGCGGTGATCGCCCTCTGGGTGCTGATCGACTGAGTGACTCGCAAGGCATCATTTCTCGCCAGCATTCGGGCAACATTCCCAATGGCTGCTAAGCTTATCGTCAGGCTCCACACAATAATGGCGATAAAGGCGACAGCTGACGGGCCGCATGCGTTACCACGATTCCGAGGCAACCCTGCCAGCCGTAGCGGCAGTGGTAAACGAACGCAATAACGCAGACACGTTATTGCTGACCCTGGTGTTTCATCCCGACGCATCGCGTATCGGTCAATGCGCGGTCCTGCCGCTGGCAGACTGCTACACCCCCCGGGAGCTCGGCCGCAACAGCCCCGAGTTCAGCGGTGCGGCGGCGCCAGCGGCGCCCATCGGCGATCCCCACGTGAGCCGTCGCGCTCTCCAGTTCGAGGTCTGTGGCCAGCGTTTGCGCCTGCGGCGCCATGAAGGTGCGAGCCGCTGCCGGGTCGGCGATGAAGATCTGTTCGAGGAAACCCTGATTGAACCCGCACACCTCGCCCGGGGCGTGCCGATCATGCTGAGCCACAGCGTGGTGCTGTTACTGCGCAGTGTCCGTCGGCCGCGCATCCCGGCGCAGTACGCGGCAAGCGCTGCCGGGTTACTGGGTGTTAGCTGCAGCATGCAGGCCTTGCGAGCGGACATTGCACGCGTCGCGCAAACCGACGTGGACGTGCTGATTCGCGGAGAAACCGGCAGTGGCAAGGAACTGGTCGCCAGGGCGCTGCATGCCGCCAGTGCGCGAAACGGCGCGCCGCTAGTGAGCGTGAACATCGCGGCGATTCCTGCCGAGCTGGCGGCGGTCGCGCTGTTTGGCAGTACCCGGGGCGCATTCACCGGCGCAGAGCGCGCAACGCCAGGGTTTTTTCGACAGGCGCAGGGGGGCAGCCTGTTTCTCGATGAGATCGGGGATACCGCCAGCAGTGTGCAACCGCAGTTGTTGCGTGCGCTGCAACAGCGCGAAATCCAACCGGTGGGCGGTTCCGTAGAACGTGTGGATGTGCGCGTCATTTCGGCCACCGATGTGTCGCTTGACGAGTCTGGCAGCGATTTTCGTGCCGCCCTGCGGCACCGCCTGGGGGCGTGTGAAATCGTCGTGCCACCCCTGCGCGACCATCCGGAAGACATCGGTGTGCTCCTGCTGCATTTTTTGCGGCTTGCCGCGCAGGAGGGCGACCTTGCGTTGCCGCTGACCAACGCCCACATGCAGCCGCAGCTGGTCGCCGCCTGGGCGGGCGTGTTTTTCCGCCTGCTGGGTTACGCCTGGCCGGGCAATGTGCGCGAACTGGAAAACATCGCCCGTCGGATCGCGCTGTCGGGTGATGGCGTGGTGCGGCTCGACGGGCCGCTGTCGCGCTTGCTGCCGGATGGCTCGTACGGCGTATCCTCAACCTCGGCTGCATCGCGTAAACACAGGATCCAGGATGTCTCCGACGCGCAGTTCGAGCGTGCGATGCTGGCGAACAATTTCGAGGTGAAGGCGGTTGCCGAGTACCTGCGGGTGTCACGTGCGGCGGTGTACCGGCGAATTGAGGCGTCACCCGTCTACAGGCTGGCAAACGACATTCCGCTGGAGGAATTGAACAGCGCGCTTGAGGTGTGTGACGGCGACTGCGACAGGGCCGCAGCCAGGCTGCTGGTCTCTGCCGCCAGCCTGCGCCTGCGGCTGCGACATGTGCGCGCGGGAGCGGCCTGAGGCATGGAGAATTACGTTGGGCCCTACCGCGTCCTCCGCCTGATCAATCGCGGTGGTCAGGGCAGCGTGTACCTCGGTTTCGACGAGCGTCTGCAGCGCAAGGTGGCGATCAAGATTCACGATCTGCCTGGCCAGAGACCGCAGCGCAGGGCATTGCTGCGTGAGGCGCGCCTGGTGGCGCGCCTTGAGAGTCCGAAGATCGTCAAAGTGTATGACGTGATCGAATCGGCCAGTCATCTGGCAATGGTGATGGAGTACGTGCCAGGCTGCAGCCTGCGGGAACTGCTTGTCGACGTTCGGCCCAGCGTTGCCAGTACGCTCACCGTGGCCGTCGATATCGCCGGCGCGCTGGCTATCGCGCGACAGAACCATGTACTGCATGGTGACCTGAAGCCCGGCAACGTGCTGATCGCGGAGAACGGCCGCGCGAAGTTGACGGATTTCGGCATTTCGCGGCCGCTGGCGGATGGCAGCCTCGCCCGGGCGGGGAGTCCGGCTGCTATGTCGCCGGAGCAGTATTCCGGCGTGCCAATGGACACGCGTTCCGATTTTTTTTCGCTGGGAGCCGTTCTGTACCACATGCTCACCGGCGAACACCCGTTCATGCACGACGGTGTGTTGAACGTGGCGCAACTGTTGGGCGGCAGCGCGCGACCGATGCGGGACGTGCTCGGCCAGGACACCGAGGTACCCGAAGCGCTGATGGATCTTGTGGAACAGATGCTCAGCAACGACCCGGACAAACGCCCGCGTCATACGCGCTACATACGCCAGGTGCTGCGTTCCCTCACACGGGATGTGCCGCTGGCGGCGACCAATACGCTGCGGCGCGAATCGCGACCCTGTTTCAGGCCTGAGTTGCCAGAGGATATGCCGGTTCTCGTTCCGCGGGAACTGGGCAGGGACGCCCGTTCCCGACTCCCGCCCGCAGGCAGCGGAAAGCTGGCGCGGGTGGCGCACTGGTTGCGCGGTACAGGCCGTCCGCTGCGTGCTGCCGTCGCGACAGCTGCGCTGACGGTGTTAGCGCTGGCCAGCTGGCATGCGGTATACAACACGCCCACGCCGGTGACATTCAGCGCGCCGGTGCTGCACTATGATCACGGTACGCAACTGCCCGACGCATTCTCGGTCAACTGGCTGATCGACGAATTGAAGCTGGCTGTCGCTGCGCAGGTGGGGCCGCTGCACGTGCTGGGCAGTGTCGGTGCCGACGCGCCTGCCGTCGTTTATTCATCCACTGTGCGCAGGCCGTCCCCGCCTGATCCCAGGCATTCGTTTGGCCTGGCACTGCGCTGCGTGCCGCGTTTTTGCGTGCTGGACCTCAGGCGTACCCAGGGCTCGTCGCAATACAGTTCCCAGGCGGTGCTGTTGTCCAATGCGCCGTTTGAGGAATGGCGCAGCGCGCTGCACGGGGCAGCCGCGGCGTTATTTTTCTAGCGGGTCGTCGCGCATGCCGCAGCCGCAGCGCGGCGATACGTCAGGGGTGATGCGGTGCCTCGGGAGTCCGGGTCTTCGAGCCACTGCCCCAAAGGCGGGCCCACTGGCTGAGGTAGGGGTGGTTTCCGCTCGATACGCTGCGGGCGATACTGCGCGCCTCGATCTCACTCACAGCCGGATGCGGGATGCGGATCTCGCGCAGGCCGTACTGCAGGTAGTGCAGCAGCGGGTCGAGACCGCCGGATGCGATGTCAGCGTTAAACCTCAGGTAGAACGTGGGAGAGAACTCCCGGTGCGCTATCATCTTGCGTAGCAGGCGCAGATACTCTTCGCGCGGCAGTAGCGTTTCGGGATCAAAGGGCCTGCGCAGGCTGCGTGCATAGAACAGCCAGTCGTGAAAAAAGTAGTACGCCCTGCGCAGCAGGGTGTGCAGCGACAGCGTGCGACGCTGCTTCAGCCATGACTGGTACAGCAGCGCGCTGAGAATGTCGGTGTCGCTCTTGGCGTCGACACCGTTCTCGGATGGCGGCGTTGCCGCGCTGTCCGGCGCCGACCAGTTGCCATGAATACCGAAACGCGCGAACAGCTGCTGATTACTGGCGGCGTAGTTGTCCAGTATCCGCGACCTCACGTCATCGCTGATCAGCGGGTAATCCTTGAAGTCGTAGCTGGCGCGCATGTCCTGCACAAATTGTTGATGCTGTTCCCGCGGAATGATTCCGGACGCATTGAAGGCCCTCAGCACGCTGATCAGCTGTGCCGGAACCGCCTGGTTGGCATGCGTCTGATGCTGTCGCCTGAGCCTGGCCTCCTGCACGCCCGCGGCGTGAAGGAAATCCGTCACCAGGTCGCCGCCGCTGAAGCAGGCCTTGTCGAAGAGCCGGACGTGAATGGCGTCTGTGCCAAAATGTTCGTCCCAGCGCAGGAGCATGCGATGGTAGTTTGCATGTACGTCCTCCAGGCTGTTCGCGGACATATGCCGGGCCAGGAAAGGGCGCACCCCGACCTTTGCCACGCCCACTTTCACCTGCTGGCGGTAAGCGGATTCCACGTACAGATCCTGGCGGCGCACGTAGCAAATGACGGAAACCCGGTAGGGCGCAAGCAGTTCCGCCAGGCGTGCGATATCCGCGTGGCCGAGGTGATGATAAAGATTCTCGCAGGAGAAAATAATGGTGTGTTCGGCGCGCGAGTCGATGTAATCCGTCAGTTCACGCAATGCCTCGGCGTCACCGTGCCGCAAGCGCTCAACCAGCTGGTAATGCGCTGCTATCCGTTCACCGAAATGCTCTATCTCTATCAGCCCCAGACGCGCATAGTCCACGCCATATCGTTTGCGCAACAGGCGTCGATTGCTAAAGAGCGCGTTCTGGATCGTGCTGGTGCCGGTTTTCCCGGTGCCAATGTGGAGGACAACGTGTTTCATGTGCGCATAGTAGGCAAAAACAGGCGCTGTCGTATACGGCAATGTGGCGTCCGGCGAACCGGCGGCCGGCCATCCGGCGTCCGGCGAAGCAGCGGCTGGTGAACCCGCGCCCGGCTTGTCGCTACGCACCGGGCGGGCGAGGTGGATAGCACCTGCGCTCAGGCGCCGGCGGCGAACGCGACACTCGCGGCAATCAGCATCTGCGCGAAAAAATACAGGGGCGTGCCCCACAGCGCGCTCGCGCGCGAGCGTGAAACAAACTGCCGGCGCGCCACCGCCACGTCAGACAGCGCGAAGCACCAGGCCCCGATGATAGCCAGAGGCGCCAGCGCCTGGCCTGCGGTGGCTCCGGCGGTCACCAGCATCGCGGTGATCACAACCACGTACAGGGCGACGGGTAGCCGCATGTTTCCGGGCACGTGGGGCAGCAGCCAGCGCAGCACCAGAGTCAACAACAGCAGCGCGGGCAGGGCGCTCAGCAGCGAGCCCGCGGGATTGAGCGGTAGCTGCAGGAACGCCGCGCTGTACAGCAGGTGGCCAATGAGAAACGCGCCGAGCCCGGCGAGGAAGGCGCGCTCATCGTCGGGCATGAGCAACAGGTCGCCCAGCGCGCAGCAGGCAAGCCCGCCGAGCAACCACGACCCGTACGCGGTTTGCGTGGCGTCCAGGCGCAGCGCAAGCCAGAGAAAGGCGGCCGCCGCCAGCGGTTTGAACAGAAATCGGCCGATGCGCCATGCGCGGTAATCACTGAGCATGAGTGCGCCTACGGCGACACAGGCGAGCAGGGCGGGCGGTGCGGCGGCCGGTAAAAAGGATTCAAGGAGCAAGGCGTTCTACCTCCTGCATAATCTGCCTGTTGTGCACGGCGGGAACACCGTGCGCGGCGGCTACCTGCAGCAGATAGCCGGTGATGTACTCGATTTCCGTGGGCCGGCCCGCCTGCACGTCCTGCAACATGGAGGAGCGATTGGCCGCTGTCGCCTGGATAACCCGCGCGACCATCGCATCAATGGCTTGCGCCGTGCCGGTATAGCCCGCCGCGTAGCTCACCTGAGAAACCTCCCGGCACAGCTGGGCAACGCGTGCAGCGAGCTCTGGCCGCTCCGCCAGCGCCCCGTTGCGACAGCCATGAACAGCGGTCAAGGGGTTGATCACGCAGTTCACCGCGAGCTTTGCCCACAGTGCCGTGTCGATGTCGGCATCCCACAGGCAGCGCGGCACGCTGCGAGACCATTGCCCGAACCAGGGCGGTGGCTCGGCGGCATGTGCTGCGCCAATGCGCGTCTCGCCCCGGCCCGCATGCACCACGTGCCGGCGGTTGCGGCGGTAGGCGCCCTCGGTCGTCGTGCCGTAGAAGACGCTGAGCTGTGGGTAGGTCTGCGAGAGTGATTCAGCCAGGCCGAGGCCGTTCACCATCAGCAGGGCCACCGTATTGCCAAGGCGTGGCGCAATGCTCGCCATGGCAGTAAGGACATCGTAGGCTTTGGTGGTGATCAGCAGGTGGGTTATCGGGCCGCTGTCCTTGGGAACGCCGGTGCGCGCCCCCAGCGCCCGCAGGGGTGCATGCGCCGCGCCCCGTGCACCGGGGTTGGCGCTCGTTGCGGTTTCCGCGCACGCGGACTCGAGCAGGATGGGCCCGGGCGTCTTTCCAGCGCGTTCAATGAGCGTTACCTCACAGTTGCCCCGCACGAGATAATCCGCGAACAGGCAGCCGATCGCACCCGCGCCCAGAACGTGCCAGGTCGCTTCAGCCACGCGCGCTCGCAGCGGTCGGGATTGCAAACTGTCGGCGGCGCATTACCATGGGGCTCCTTCGATACTGCGGTGAGATTGAGCACTATGCCATCCTTTGACATCGTTTCGGAAGTCGACCTGCATCAGTTGACCAATGCCGTCGACCAGGCCAGCCGGATCATCGACAATCGCTTCGACTTCAAGGGCGTCAACGCCGCCTTTGAGCGTGAAGAGCGTCGCGTGAGCATGACGGCGGAGGCGGAGTTCCAGCTTGCGCAAATGGAAGACATGTTGCGCAGCGCATTGATCAAATGCGATATCGATCCTGCCGCGATGGACTGCGGCGAGATAGAAACCAGCGGCAAGCAGGTGCGCCAGCAGGTCACGCTCAAGCACGGTCTCGACAGCGCCCAGTGCAAGTCTATCGTCAAGCGCATCAAGGACGAGAAGCTCAAGGTTCAGGCGCAGATCCAGGGCGACCAGGTGCGCGTAACCGGCAAGAAGCGCGACGATTTGCAGCAGGTGATTGCGCTGCTGCGGGAAGGCGATTTCGGCGCCCCGCTGCAGTTCAGCAACTTCCGCGACTGACCCGGCCCGCCCGACTCACAGTTCAGCCTCTGGTAGCAGGGCCTCCAGTCGCGCGAGTCTGTGCCGTGGATCGAAGGCGGCGCTGGGCGGCGGTGTCGCCGTCGCAGGCTGATCGCCGCCAAGGTGAACCGGTGGCGCGTTCACCAGGTGCCAGAGCAACTCCAGGTAGCGATAGAGGCAGCCGTAGCGGGTCACCAGCGCCAGTTCGCTGCCGTCCGCTGGCCGGCCGAGATAGTGTTGCAGGAGGTCCCGCGCCTCAGCGGCGGGCAAGTCGTCGCCGTGCATCAGCACCGCGAGATCGTACAGTGGCGGGCCCATTGCCGCGTACTCCCAGTCCAGCGCATACAGTCTGCCGCCGCTCAACAGCCGGTTTGCGCGCAGCAGATCATTGTGGCAAAGCACCGCGGGCGATCGGTCCCCGGCCGTAAGTGCCAACAGACGGGACAGAGCTTGTCCTGCCGGCGCAAGCCACTCGGCGTGTTCCCGGGGGAGGCGTCGCGCGTAGCGCCCGATGCGCTCCGCCAGGTGCAGGCGCTGATGTACCGCCGGCAGGGCGTGGATGCGGCGCAACAGCCCGGCCGTGGCTACCGGATCGAAGCGGGCGGGCGCGTCCCCGGGAAGATAGCTGCACACCAGGCTGCCAAGATCGGGATTGAAGTAGCAGGGATGAGGCGCCAGGCCGCTGCGATGCGCCGCGTCAAGAATACGCCACTCGGCCTGCCGGTTGATGCCGTTGAGGCGCGTGTCCACCCCGTCGAGGCGCACCACGAAGCGTTGCCCGCAGGACACCAGGAAACTCGGGTTGCTGTGACCCTGTTGCAGCGGTCCCTCGACCTCCGGACACCCGGTGAGCGGCTGTGGGCACTGCCAGTGACGCCATTGGGCAAGCGTTTGCTGCAGGCGTTCGCGCACGGTCGGTCGCTGTGTCAGCGGCATGCAAAACCTCGTCGCGCACCGGTGTTTACAGCGCTTACACTGGCAATATCTGTTAATGCTGGCAATTGCATCAAAAAAACAGGCCGCTTACACTCGAGGGCTTGAAAGCATAATAACAGGCTCAGGCTAAAGGTCCCGGAGTCGGCGGGTGTGGGTGTTGTGATGGCGGATGACATCGATCTCTATGGGTCGGAAGAAGAAGAGATCGAGGGCGCGCCCCCCGTCGTGTCCCGCGCCGAGTTACACACGCGCCGCATGTCGGAGATGCTGACGATCAATCGCTATCTCTACCATCAGGTGCAGCAACTCGAACACATGCTGCTGCGCGCGCCGGACCTCGAGGCGCTGCTGGAGATTCTGCTGGTCAGCATGCCACGGCATTTTTCCTTTCGCGTCGCCGAGCTGTGGTTATACGATCCGGAAGAAGTACTGTCGCACCTGATTGTGGGTGTGCACCGCTATGGCCAGAGCCTGCGCCTGCTGGACGATGTGTTTCCCATCCAGGACCTGTACGAACTTGAACCCGATGTCATGCTTATCGATGCCACCGATTCGCGCATGTTCGACGTGTTGACCTCCGAGCAGGGTATCGACGCGGCATTGCTGATGCCGCTCACCGATGGCGGCCGGATGATCGGCAGCCTGCATATGGGCCTGCAGGACGATTTTCTCAACCTGGGGCGCGAGGAGCAGGATTTGCTCGCCCACCTGGCGGCGATGATTGCCGCCTGCTTCAAGTCGGGCGTGAGTCGTCAGCAGATTTCCCAGATCACGCTGCTGGACCCTCTCACTGAGATCAGCAACCTGCGCGGCTTCGAACGCGACATTGCGCGTGAGATCGCGCGCTCCCGGCGCGCCGAGAGTCCGCTCACCGTATTGATGATGGAGATAGACGGCTTCGACGACCTGTTCGAGCATTACGGCGAGCGGCGCGGCAATTTTGTCGTGCGCAAAGTGGCTGAGAGGCTGTCATCCGACCTGCGTCAAACCGATTTCCTGGCGCGGCTGGAGCGCCCGCGTTTCGCCATTCTGTTGCCCAACAGCGGCGAGATCGTGGCCCAGGAGGTGGCGCAGCGCATGCGACGCGACATCGAGGAATTTCCCATCGACGACGGTCGCGGTGCGGTGCTGCAGGTGTGTTTGAGCATCGGTATGGTCACCTGGGAGCCGCAGCAGTACCCTGCGGTGGATATGCCGCGCCTCGCGAAGCAAATGGAGGCCGTGGGCAACGCCGGCCTGGAAACAGCAAAATCACGCGGCGGGAACTGCGTTGCACAGGCCCGCCTCAGCACCATGATGGTATAAGGAAGCGTATGAACAGGCTCCGTAATCTGTTCGAGAACAACCGCCTGTGGGCGGAGAAAGTCAAAAGCGACGATCCGCATTTTTTCGAAAAGCTCGCGGCGCAGCAAAGCCCCGAATACCTGTGGATCGGCTGTTCCGACAGCCGTGTGCCCGCCAACCAGATTGTCGGCCTGGCGCCCGGGGAGATTTTCGTGCATCGCAACGTCGCCAATATGGTGCTGCACACCGATTTCAACTGTCTCTCGGTCCTGCAATACGCGGTAGACCTGTTGAAGGTGAAGCATATTATTGTGGTGGGGCATTACGGCTGCGGTGGCGTCAAGTCGGCGTTCGAGAGCTCGAACAACGGTATGATCGACAACTGGCTGCGCAACATCAACGACGTGCAGCATCGCTACCGCAAGCGGCTGCAGGAGCTGGATGACAATGAATCCAGGGTGAACCTGCTGGTGGAACTCAACGTGCACGAGCAGGTGCGGCACGTCTCGCAAACCACGATAGCGCAGCAGGCCTGGTCTCGCGGGCAGCCGCTAGCGGTGCACGGGTGGGTCTATAGTTTGCGCGATGGACTGCTGAAAGACCTCGACTGCACGGTGGATCGGCTCGAGCAGGTGGCGCCGGCCTACCGGGTTGTCGAACTGTGAGCACCGTGTGAACGGGCAGTGAGGGCGTGAGCAAACCACTCGCGGGGGTACGCGTACTCGATCTGACGCACATGCTCGCCGGGCCCTACGGGAGCATGCTGCTGGCTGATCTCGGCGCGGACACCATCAAGGTGGAACCGCTGGCGGGCGAGGGCACGCGCAAGCTGCTGGCGGACGATCCGCGCTACTCGCTCGACGGGATGGGCGCCTATTTCCTTACCCTGAACCGGAACAAAAAGAGCCTGGCCATTGATCTCAAGTCGGCGGCCGGTATGGCGTTGTTTCGTCGCCTTGTGACGCGCGCGGATATTGTGCTGAGCAACTTCGCCGCCGGCGTCACCGCGCGCCTCGGAATCGACTACGCCGCCCTGAGCGCGGTAAACCCGCGCATCATCACCTGTTCTATCACCGGGTTCGGCGGTGACGGTCCGGGCGCGGACCGGCCGGCGTTCGACCAGGTGGCGCAGGCCGCCGGCGGTGGTATGTCGATCACCGGGCACGACAGAGAGCACCCGGTGCGCGCGGGTATTCCCATCGGCGATCTCGGCGGCGGCATGTTCGGCGTGATGGGCGTGCTCGCCGCATTGTACGAACGCGAGCGCAGTGGTCTCGGCCAGCACGTGGATATCGCCATGGTGGATTGCCAGATTTCCATGCTCAATTACATGGCGACCATGCACTTCCTGTCGGGCGAGGATCCCTATCCGATCGGCAACGCCCACTTCGTGCATGTGCCCTATGGCAGCTTTCGCTGCGCCGACGGGTTTATCGTGATCGCCGTGATTACCGATAACTTCTGGCGCAATCTGAAAGCGGTGTTGCCGCTTGCCGAGTTGGATGACCGGGCTTTCGATACGCAGCCCGGCCGCTGGGAAGGGCGCGAGTTGATTAATTCCGTGCTGGCGCGGGCTCTGGTCACCAACAGCTGCGAGCACTGGCTGGCGCGCTTGCGCGAATATCGCATTCCCTGCTCCCCGGTGAATACCTTCAGCCAGGCACTGTCGGATCCGCAAACCCTGCACCGCAACATGGTGGTTGAGCTGGCGCATCCCAACGGGCGGCGCACGCGCGGGCCGGGTAACCCGATCAAGCTGTCGCGCAGCGCTGAGGAAAGCTACAGTCCGGCGCCGCTGCTCGGCGAGCATACTCGCGAGGTGCTCTCATCGCTCCTCGATATGAGCGACGAGGACATCGACGCGCTGGGTGAAGCAGGCGTGATTCGCTAGCTCACCCGCATGCGACTGCGAGCGACCTGGCCTGTGCTACTGTAGAGAGAGCCTGACGGAGACGTTTCCAAGGAGGTCCAGCATGCCCCGCTTGCGCCAGGTAACCCGTGCCGAGGCGGATCCGCTCGCGCGCGCCATGTACGACCGGCTGTTCGGCGAGCGTGACCCGGTGGAGGCGCCGGGCACCCAAACCGGAACCCCGGGTAACTGGTGGACGGTGTTTGCGCTGGTGCCCGACTGCCTGCGGCACGCGATCGACGGGTTCCGCTTCTATCGCGATCCGGCGCGTCGCCTTGATCCGCGGTTACGCGAACTGGGCCAGACTCGCGCCGGCTACGCGCGCGGTTCGCGCTTCGTGTATTCACAGCACTGTAAGGCCTGCCGGGACGTGGGCCTGCACGAAGACAAGATCCAGGCGTTGCCGCACTGGCAGCTCAGCGCGGTGTACTCGCCGCTGGAACGCGCGGTGCTGGCCTACACCGATGCCCTGGTGCTGGAGGGCGGGCGGGTGTCGGATGCCGTGTTCGATGCGCTCAGGGCCGAACTCAGCGATGAAGAAATCCTGGAGCTGACCTATATCACCGCCCTGTATGATATGCACGCGGTGATGAGCCGGGCGCTGCGACTGGAGTACGACGACGTGGACGAACGCATTACCGAGGTGCCGGCCCCGCAGGACGCTACGGACGACGTCATGCGGATGGTGGACGGGCCGGGGGAGGGCTGAGTATGGGGTACCATCATCTGGCCATGGCCTGCCGCGATATCGCCGCGATCCATGCGTTTTATGAGGGGGTGATGGGCTTTGAGCTGGTGAAGGTCGAGGTTGGCCCGGTACCCGAGGGTGGCTGGGCCAAGCATTTTTTCTACCGCATGTGCAACGACAGCACGTTTATTGCCTTCTGGGAACTGCACGATGTGCCCGGTGTCGAAAAAATGGAAACCAACCTGTCGCGGGCCGCAGGCCTGCCGGACCAGATCAACCACATTGCCTTCAACGCCGCCGATATCGCCGAACTGCAGCAACGCAAGGAACGCTGGCTGCAGGCGGGGCTCTCGGTGCTGGAGATAGATCACAACTGGTGCCATTCCATCTATACCAAGGATCCCAACGACAATCTGGTGGAGTTCTGCGTCACCACTGGGGACTTCAGCCCGCAGGATCGACGCGCCGCCCTCGAGGCGCTGGATGCGGTGGAGCCCGCGTTTTCGCCGCCGCCAGCGGCGATAGACCTGATAAACCCCTAGCCGGGCGGCTGCGGTAAGAAGCGGTGTTCGCGGTTTTATCTTTTATGTCCGCGCCCTATAATCGGGGCATTCGACAATCCGGCCGGGGCTCTCCCGCCGGGCAAGCAGGGGAGTAAGTGTTGCCCGCTCAGTGGCTCAGTAACGCCGGCGATTGGCCTGCGCGCGTCAGCGCGTCGCTGCAACCGATGCTCCATACCCTGTCCCAGCCGGCGCAAGCGCGCCAGCTCCGGCGGCTGGTGCTCCTGCTGCTGGCCGTGTGGGGCGCGGTGGCGCTCGCCCGTCTGGTGTGGGCCTTGCTTCCCGCAGACGCACAGGGCATAGCCGCCCCTCCGGCGGTGATCAACCCGGTGAGTTCGCGGGGTCCCGCTGCCGCGGTCACCGGTGACCTCGACATTGCGCGCATGCGCGGCTGGCACCTGTTTGGCGAGGCGGGCAGCGCCCCCAGCGTGCCGGTGCCGGAGCCGGTGGTCGCCAATCCGCGGGAGGGTATCGAGCGCGATGCCAAGGAGACTCGCCTGGCGTTGAAATTGCGCGGCGTGCTGGCGTCCACCAGCGAAGGGCTGGGCCATGCGATCATCGAGCATCGAGCCAAGCAGGAAATCTACGCGGTAGAAGACAAACTGCCGGTGCCGGGCCGCGTGCACCTGGCCAAGGTCATGCCCCAGCAGGTGATTCTCGACAACGGCGGTACCTATGAACGGCTGGAGCTGTTCGACGCCTCGGATCTGGATATGCCGGCGAACAGGGCGCCTCCCAGTGCCGCGAACGTGCCCGTGCGGCGGATCGACAAGCGCGCGGAACCGCAGACCACGGCCCTGGCGACGAGCTACCGCACGCGGCTGTTCGAGAATCCGCAATCCCTGGCGGAAGTGGTGAATGTCAGTGCCGTGCGCCGTGACGGCGCCCTGGTGGGCTACCGCGTGGTGCCGGGCAATGATCGGGAACAATTTGAACAGCTCGGGTTCCAGCCCGGCGATCTGGTGACAGGGGTCAACGGTATCGCGCTGGACAGTCCGGCCAACACCATGCGCCTGTACAATGCCATGCGCTCTGCCGGTGAGGTCGTGTTTGACCTGCAGCGGAATGAACAGGCGCTCACGCTGGCCGTCAGCCTTGAAGGCGACGGCAACCCGTGATCCCAACGACAGCGACAACGATAAGGAATACGCGTCAGTGAAAGTCTCCCATGGAATACGCCGGCTGATACTGCTGCTGACGCTGACAGCGCTGCCCCTGGTGCTCACTGCCCGGGCCCAGGAGCCGGAGTACACGGTCAACCTGAAGGAAACCGATATTCAGGAGCTGATCAAGTTTGTCGCCGAGGCCACCGGCACGACCATCGTGGTGGACCCTGCGGTGAAGGGCAAGGTCAAGGTGATTTCGTCCAAGCCCGTGACCAGCAGCGAACTCTACGACCTGTTCCTGTCGATCCTGGAAGTGCACGGCTATACCGCGGTGCGTTCCGGGGGCGTCGTGCGGGTGATCCAGAGCAAGGACGCACGTTCGGCGCCGGTGTCGGTCACGGGCAGCGAGCAGCGCAAGGTCAGTGACGAGTACATGACCCAGGTGATTCGCCTGGAAAACATCTCCGCCGCCAAACTCATCCCCGTGCTGCGACCGCTGGTGCCCCAGCAGGCGCACATGGCGGCCTACGCGCCCAGCAACGCGATCATTATTTCCGACGTGTCCGCGAACATCGATCGCATTCGCAACATCATCGAGCGCATGGATCGCTCCGCGGTGCAGCAGACGGATATCGTGAAGCTGCGCTACGCGGTGGCGGAAGACGTGGTGAGCATGCTCGACAAACTGAGCAAATCCGAGGCGAAAGCCGGTGGTACCGAGCAGGAGGTTCTGCTGGTGGCGGACGCGCGCACCAACAGCGTGCTGGTGAACGGCGATGAGCTCGAACGCAGCCGCCTGCGCAGCCTGATCCAGCACCTGGATACGCCGCTGCAGCAAAGCGGCAATGTGAAGGTTATCTACCTCGAGTACGCCAATGCGGCCGACATCGCCGAGGTACTGACCAAGGTCATGCAGAATATGTCGCAGCTGGATACCGCCGAGGGCGGCACCAAGGCCGCGCGCGGCACGTCCACGATCGAGGCGGATGAGGGTACCAACGCCCTGATCATCACCGCCGATACCGATGAGATGGCGGCGCTGGAGGCGGTCATACATCGCCTGGATATTCGCCGTGCCCAGGTGCTGGTGGAGGCGATCATCGTCGAGCTCACGGTGACCGACAGCCAGGATCTCGGGCTACAGTGGCTGTTTGCCGAGGAAAACGGCTTCTACGGCAGCAGCATCGACGCCGGCGATGCCCGTGCGCGCAACATCGCGGGTGCGGTCATTCCGCCGCGCGACAACGATGTCGAGACCGACGACGACTTCGATATCGGCTCACTCGCCGGGGCGCTGGCAGGCACCCCGGGCGTATCGCTGGGCTGGGGCACGCTGGACGACGATTTCTCCATGACGGTGATCCTCAATGCGCTGAAGCGCCAGACCAATGCCAATATCCTGTCCACGCCCAGCCTGCTCACGCTCGACAACCAGGAGGCGTTCATCACCGTGGGCCAGGAAGTGCCCTTCGTCACCGGCTCCTTCACCAATACCGGCGCCGGCGGCGATGGCGCGCAGAATCCCTTCCAGACCATCGAGCGGGAGAACGTGGGTATCACGCTCACGGTGACGCCGCAGATTAACGAGGGTGACTCCGTGGTGCTGGATATCCAGCAGGAGGTGTCCAGCGTGATCCAGGGCGGCTCGGCAATCACCGGCGCTTCCGATATCGTCACCAGCGAGCGCAAGATCCAGACCAAGGTGCTGGCCAAAGACGGTCGCGTGGTGGTGCTGGGCGGCCTCATCAAGGACGACGTGCAGGAAACCCAGCAGAAGGTGCCGATTCTCGGCGACGTCCCCTTCTTTGGTCGCCTGTTCCGCAACGACGGCGTGAGCGTTGAAAAAACCAACCTGCTGATATTCATCCGCTCCACCGTGATTCGCGATGACGAGCAATTGGCCGGCGCCACCGCCGACAAGTATCGCTACATACGTGATCAGCAGGAATTGCGCCGCGAGCGCGGATTGATGTTCTTCGATGACGACAGCGTGCCGGTGCTGCCCCAGTGGAGCGAGCAGATTCAGCAGCTGGAATCCATGCGCGCCGAGGAAACCGCCACCGGCGCGGCAACCGCGGGCAGTGTGGGCGAGGAGCTGGAGAGCCCGTGAGCGAGCCGCAGGTCCAGCTTGATCCCGCGGAGGTCGCGCCTTCAGGGGAGGCGCAGCCTGCCGCGACATCGCTGTCCTTCAGTTTCGCCAAACAGTACGCCGTGCTGCTCGACAGCGCGGAAGACGGCACGCCGCTGGTGGTGCACCACGGGCAGCCCGGCCTGCAGGTGTTGACCGAACTGCGGCGGTTGCTCGGCAGGCCGTTTTCGCTGCAGGAAGTGCCCGAGGCCGATTTCAAACGCCGCCTCACGCTGGCCTATCAGCGCGGCAACAACGAAGCGGTGCAGATGGCGGAGGACATCGGCGCGGATGTCGATCTGTCGCGCCTTGCCGATGAAATTCCCGACGCCGGTGACCTGATGGACACCGAGGACGACGCGCCGATCATCCGCCTGATCAACGCCATTCTGTCGCAGGCGGTGCGTGAGCAGGCATCGGACATACACATTGAAACCTTCGAGGATCGCCTCAGCGTGCGCTACCGTATCGATGGCGTGCTGGCCGAGGTGCTGTCGCCCAAGCGCATGCTGGCGCCGCTGCTGGTATCGCGCCTGAAGGTGATGGCCAAGCTGGATATCGCCGAAAAGCGCGTGCCGCAGGACGGGCGTATCTCGGTGAAGCTCGCCGGGCATGCGGTGGATATCCGCATGTCCACCATTCCCTCCGCGCACGGCGAGCGCGTGGTGCTGCGCCTGCTGGATACCGCCGCAGGCCAGTTGCAACTGCCGCAACTGAAGATGAACGCGCAGGTGGGCGACGCCTATCGCAAGTTCCTGCACAAGCCCTACGGCATCATTCTTGTCACCGGGCCCACCGGGTCGGGCAAAACCACCACGCTGTACGCGGGCCTGGCGGAGATCAACGAGACGTCGCGCAATATCCTGACCATTGAAGACCCGGTGGAATACATGCTGCCCGGTATCGGCCAGACGCAGGTCAATCCGAAAGTGGACATGACCTTCGCCCGCGGACTGCGCGCCATTTTGCGCCAGGATCCGGATGTGGTGATGGTGGGTGAGATACGCGATCTGGAGACGGCAGAGATTGCGGTGCAGGCCTCGCTCACGGGGCACCTGGTATTGTCGACCCTGCATACCAACACCGCCATCGGCGCCGTCACGCGGCTGCAGGACATGGGTATCGAGCCGTTCCTGCTGTCTTCCAGCCTGCTGGCCGTGATGTCCCAGCGGCTGGTGCGGCTGCTGTGTCTCGAGTGCCGTGAACCCTACACGGCGAGCGCGGCGGAGGCGGCGATGCTGGGCCTGGAAACGGGCGAAGCGGCGCCGGGCATCTTCCGGCCCAGGGGCTGTGAGCGTTGCAACTACACCGGTTACCGCGGGCGCACGGGTATTTACGAGCTGATCGAGATCGACGACGCGATGCGCGTCATGATCCATGAGGGCGCCAGCGAGCAGGAGATGCTCAAGATCGTTCGGGAACGTTACCCGGGCATAGACCAGGACGGCAGGCGGCGCGTGCTCGAGGGTGAGACCAGCATCGAGGAAGTCCTGCGCGTGACTTCCATTGCCTGACGGTCGGGGCTGACGAATGACCGCCTATCGCTATCGGGCCCTGAATGCCGAGGGGAAACTCGTCAAGGGCGTTGCCGAGGGCGACTCGGAGCGCCAGGTGCGCGCAGCGCTGCGTGCCGAGCAGCTGCGCCCGGTGGAGGTGTCCGAGGCCAACCGTCCCCAGGGCGAGCGCAGCGGCCTGCGCTGGCCGCAGCTGTTTACCCGTGTCAGTGCCGGTGACCTGGCGCTGCTCACGCGCCAGCTCGCCACGCTGATCGATTCCAACCTGCCCATCGATGAAGCCCTGCAGGCGGCGGCACAGCAGAGCCGCTCCGCGCGGATCAAGGGTATGTTGCTGCAGGTGCGCTCGCGCGTTTCCGAGGGGCATACCCTGGCCTACGCCATGGGCGAGTTCCCGCAGGTGTTTACTGAAATGTACTGCGCCATGGTGCGAGCCGGGGAGTCTGCCGGCTTTCTCGGCCCCGTGCTGCAGCAGTTGGCGGACTACACGGAGCAGCGCCAGTACACCAATCAGAAACTCGCCAACGCCATGATCTACCCGGTGATTCTCACCGGTGTCGCGGTGGGCGTGGTGGGCCTGCTGATGGCCTTCGTGGTACCCAAGCTGGTGGGAATCTTCGCGCACAGCGAGCGGGAGTTGCCGCTCCTGACGCGCGGCCTGATCACCGCCAGTGAATTTATCCAGCATTACGGTGTCTGGGTAGTGCTGGGGCTGGTGGCCGCGGTGCTGTTGTTCAGGCATGCGCTGCGCGACCCGCGCAGGCGCCGCGCCTGGCATCGTTTTCTGTTGCGCGTGCCGGTGCTGTCCGGTGTCATCACCTCGGTGGATACCGCGCGCTTCGCCTCCACCCTGAGTATCCTGATGGCGAGCGGCGTGCCGTTGCTGGAGTCCCTGCGGATTGCGGGCGAGGTGCTCACCAACCGCGTACTGCGCGAAGACAGCCAGGTGGTGGCCGAGAGCGTGCAGGAGGGCGGCAGCCTGCATCGCGCCCTGCAGCGCAGTGGCCGTTTCCCGCCCATGATGGTACATATGGTCGCCAGCGGTGAGGCCAGCGGTGAACTCGAGACGATGCTGGCGCGCTCCGCGGCCAACCAGGAGCGCGAGCTGGAAATGGCGCTGACCCGCTCCATGGCCCTCTTCGAGCCGCTGCTCGTGGTGATCATGGGCGGGCTGGTACTGGTGATCGTGCTGGCGGTGCTCATGCCGATCTTTAACCTGAACACACTAGTGAGTTGAACAATGCGCGTAACGAAACAAGCCGGATTTTCCCTGGTCGAAATTCTTGTGGTCCTGGTCATCATGGGGCTGCTGATCAGTATCGTCGCCCCTACGGTGCTCAACCAGGCGGACGAGGCCCGGGTGTCCAAGGCCAAAGCCGACTTCAAGAACATCGAAACGGCTCTGAAGATGTACAAGCTTGATAACTATGTGTATCCCACCACCGAGCAGGGCCTGCAGGCGCTGGTGGAGCCCAGCACCCTCGATCCGGAACCGCGCAACTTCCGCCAGGGCGGTTACCTCGAGGAGTTGCCGCTGGATCCCTGGGGGCGCCCCTACCTGTATCTCAGCCCGGGCGAAAACAAGGCCGTGGATATTTACACACTGGGCGCAGACGGCCTCTCCGGCGGCGAGGATCAGAACGCCGACATCGGCAACTGGAAGGCCGAGGACTGATTCCATGTGCCGCGGTCCGTCATGGGCCTGAGTCGAGCCATCGGCGTCGCAACGCCAGCCGCGCGGCGCAGCCGGGGCTTCAGCCTGATTGAACTGCTGGTCGTGCTGCTGGTGATCGGCATGGCGGCGTCCCTGGTATCCCTGAGTGTGGGTTCGGGCGGCCAGGACACGCTGCTGGAAGCGCAGGTGCGCAATCTCGCCGACACCGCCGCCTACGCGCTGGATGAAGCGCAGTTCACCGGTCGTGACCACGGCCTGCTGCTGGAGCAGGTAGACGATGACGGCGAGTGGCGTTACGCCTGGCGCTGGCAGGCGCGCGCGCTGGACGGTTGGCAGGCGCCCCCCGGTGAGCCCGAAGTCTTCGCCGAACAGCGCCTGCCGGCAGGCATCGCGCTGGAGCTGGAAATCGAAAACGCCCCGTTCTCCGAGGTTGGCCTGGAAGACGCCGAAGAGAGCCGCGGGCCGCAGGTCGTGCTGTACGCCAGCGGTGAAACCACGGTAGGCGCTATCAACGTGCGTCGCGTACAGGATGGCGAACTGCTGTGGCGCATCGAGTGGGATCTGCTCGGTCGCTTTCAGCTGTTGCGTGCCGGCCAGCCGCTCGACGAGGAGCGTGACGGCTGATGCGAGCGCGCGGCTTTACCCTGGTAGAGGTGATGGTGGCGCTGGCTGTCGTTGCGGTTGCGCTGCCGGCACTCCTGATATCGCTCTACCAGCAGGCCGACGATACCGGCTACCTGCGCGATAAAGCCATCGCCCATGGCGTGGCCGTCAACAAGCTCGCGGAGATGCGCCTCACCGTGGCGGCCAGCCGCAGCCTGCAGCCCGGGCGCACGAGTGGCCAGACGCGCATGGCCGAGCGCGACTGGTTCTGGTGGATCGACACCCAGCCCGCCCCCGGCGGTATCGACCAGTTCTATCGCACTGAGATCCGCGTGGCGCTGGATCAGGCGCGCAGGGATCAGCCGCTGTACTCGCTGGTGGCGTATATGTCCGGTGACCTGCAGACCGAGGCTGATGTGGTGACGAATAACGATGACAACGGCGATGGCGATAACGGCGATGGCGGCGATGGCGGAACCGGTGGCAGCAGTGGCGACGATGTCACTGGCGAGGGTACCGGCGACGGCACTCCCGGCCTGAACACCGGGAGCGTGCCCCCGCCGGAGAATCTCGATGGCCCGTAGGCGTGCACACGCCCCGCGCGCGAAGTCGACTGTCGCATCCGCGCGGACTGTGCGTGCCCGCGGCTTTACCCTGATCGAGGTGCTGATCGCGATGGCCATTACCACCTTCGTGGCCGTCATTGCCTATACCAGCCTGGCAAGCGCCCTGGCCAGCGTGGATCAGCTGCGTGCCAGCGCCAATCGCACCTCCGAAATCAACCGTGCGTGGATGATCCTGTCGCGCGATCTTGCCGAGTTCGTACCGCGCCCGGTGCGCGACGAATTCGGCGAAGTGGAACCGGCCCTGCTGGGCGGCGAAGCGGCGCGGTTTTTACTCAGCTTTACCCGCACCGGCTGGCACAACCCGAACGCGCATCCGCGCAGCAACCTGCAGCGCGTGAACTATCGCCTGGAAGACGGCGCGCTGTGGCGCGACAGCTACGTGGTGCTCGACCGCGCCGGCGACAGCGAACCGCAGAGCGCGAAGTTGTTGTCCGACGTGGAGTATGTGGAGCTCGCGTTTCTCCCGTCGTTGGCGCAGATTCAGGGCCAGCCCGGGGAGTTCAGCCTGGACACCCGCAACTGGCAGGAGAACTGGGTGGGGGATACCAGTGAGCCGGGCAATCTGCCCGCCCCGCCGGTGGCCGTGGAAGTTCGCCTGCAGCTTTCCGACTGGGGTGAAATGAGGCGTCTGTATGCGTTGCCCCCGCTCTAGGCCCCGTGTCGGTCAGCGCGGCGCGGCGTTGATCGTGGCGCTGCTGGTGTTCGCCGTATGCGCGGCGCTGGTGGTTGCGATGCGCAGCGAGTTCCAGCGCTACTTCCAGCGCAATGCCAACCTGTTTATTGCCGAGCAGGTGCAGGCCTACCTGCGCGGCGCCGAACAGCTGGCCACGGTGGTGCTGCTGGTCGATCGCGATCGGGACAAGACGGCGGAACGCCCACGGGATGATTTGACCGAGATCTGGGCGCAGCCGGCGCAACCCTATGCGCTGGACGATGGCGGCTGGATGCAGGGTTCGCTGGAAGACCTGCAGGGGCGGTTCAACCTGAATGCGCTGGCGCAGCAGCCGCAGGAAGGCGCCGGCGAGAACCGCTTTACGCCGGCGCAAAAGCAGTTCATTCGCCTGCTGCAGGCGCTCGGTGAACCGGCCCTGAGCGAGTATGAAGCGATCGTGATCACGCGCGCGGTCGGCGACTGGGTCGACGCCGACCTGGCGCCTGCACCCGAGGGCGCCGAAGATGACTACTACGCCGCCCTGACGCCGGCCTATCGCACCGCTAACCGCCCCATGGTCAGCGTCAGCGAATTGCGGGCGGTGGCCAATATCACGCCGGAACTTTACCAGGCGCTGGCGCCCTGGGTGACCGTATGGCCCGCCGATCCCGCCACGCTGAATATTCACACCGCGCCCGCGATGGTGCTGCGCAGCATCAACGCGAACGACAACCTGAGCCCCCTGAGCGAGGACGAGGGTCTTGCGCTGGAGGATTACCGGCGCGAGACCGGCTTCATCGACAAGCGGGATTTTCTCGAGAACCCGGTGTTCCAGGGCAAGGGGGAAATGGACGAGGCGGCCGGGCTGCTGGGTGAACGCAGCGCCTACTTTTTGTTGCGCGCCGAGGCGGAGGTTGCCGACAGGAACATGCGCTTGTACAGTGTGCTGGAACGCAGGAACCGGGCAGTGACGGCCCTGGCCAGAGCCGGTGGCAGCCTGTGATCGGCCTGCGTTGATTCGGGGATAACAACTCTTGCAAAACCTTTCAATAGTTCGCCTGGTGGGTCATCGGCTGGCCTGGTATCCGCCGGGCGCCGGCGAGGAGCCGCGCTGGCTGGATGACGACGTCGCCCGTGCCGCGCTGAAGAGCGCGCTGGCCCAGCGCCGCACCGGCGTGTGCTTTGCGGCGCCGGGCGAGGATGTGCGCCTGCTTACCCTGCCGGTGTCAAGCGCGGAGCGCCGCCACATCGCCAGGTCGTTGCCCTATTCGCTGGAAGAGCAGGTGGCGGCGGATATCGACAGCCTGCACTTTGCCCACGTACCGCTGGATAAACAGCGCTATGCGGTGGCGATCTGCGCACGCAGCGCCATGCACGAGTGGCAGGCGCGGCTGGCAGAGTTTCCCGGTCTCAATCGCTGGGTGCCGGAGCCGCTGTTGCTGCCCTGGCGCCGCGGAGAATGGTGCCTGGTGCTGGAGGAGGACAGGGCCATCGTTCGCTGCGGTGAGTGCGAGGGCTTCGCCATAGAGCGGCCGCTGGTCGCGACCCTGCTTGAATCACTGCTGGGCGAGGGTGATGTGCCAGCGGCGGTGGTTGTCTATGGTCGGGATCAGGCCGCCGATATCGCCCTGGTACCGGAGGCGCTGCGCGGTGCCGCGCAGTGGCGCGGCGGTAACCTCTACAGCGCCATGCTGCTGAGCGATGACGAAGCGCTGAACCTGAATCTGCTGCAGGGCGATTACGCCCTGCGCCTGCCGCTGGGCCGCTGGTGGAAGCAATGGCGGGCGGTGGCGGCAACGTTTGCGGCGGTGTGCGTTCTGCAGATGGGGGCGGTTTATGCCGATTACCGGAACCTGTCGGCGCAGAACCAGGCCCTGCGCGCGGCCGTGCAGGAGAGTTACCGCAAGGCCTTCCCGCAGGGGCAGGTGGTGGATGCGGAGAAGCAGCTGCGCAGGCAGCTCGACGGATTGCGCGGCACCGCGCAGGGCAGTGGCTTCGTGAGCCTGGTCGCGCAGGTGGGCGAGGCGGTGGCGGGCATGCCCAACACCAGCGTCGCCACCATCAATTACAACGATCGCGCGGACGAAATGCGCATGAATATCGTGGCGGCGGATTTCGAGGGCGTCGAAAAACTGCGCAGCCGCATCAATGAAAACGGGCTGGAAGCGGTGATGGAGAGCAGTAGTGCGCAGGGCGATGCCGTGCGTGCGCGAATCAGGGTGGGGAAGGGCTCGTGAAGAACTGGTTTCTCGGCCTGACGCAGCGCGAGCAGCTCAGCGTATTGCTGCTGGGTATCGCGCTGGCGCTGTTCGTTCTTTACACCCTGGTGTGGGCGCCGCTGAACGAACGACGCGATGCGCTGGCGCAGCAGAACGCGGCCCTTGCGCAATCGCTGACGCGGGTGGATGCCATGGTCTCCGAGCTGCTGGCGCTGCGTGACAGTGGTGTCAGGCCCAGCGCGCGCCGCAATCTCACATCGGTGATCAATGAATCCACGCGTCGCCTGCAGATACCGGTGAGTCGCCTGCAGCCGAACAGTCGCGGTGAAATCCAGGTGCGCCTGGAGAACGCCGCATTCGACGATGTGTTGGGCTGGTTGTACGAGATCGAGTTCGGTGAAGGCCTGCTGGTGCGTGAAGTGTCTATTACCGAAACCGGCACCGTCGGCCGCGTAAACGCCAGCGTGCGCGTCGCGCAGCCAGGCTGATGCGACTGTTGCGTCTGGCCGGGGGGCTAGCCCTGGTATTGGTCTTTATCGCGGTGCTCATCGCCACGGCACCCGCGAGGCTGCTGACTTACCTGTTGCCGGATGAGCAGATCGTACTGGCGGGTGTGGACGGCACTCTGTGGCGCGGGCGCGCCAGTCGCGCAATGCTGCAGCTGCCGCCCGGTTACCTGCATCTGGGCGCGGTGAACTGGTCGCTGGATCCTGTTTCCCTGTTGCTGTTCGCGCCGCGCATCCGCGTGGAAAGCGCCTGGGGCGGGCAGGTGCTGGAGGGTGAACTGCGCGTGCGCGGCAACCGCGATATCGACCTGAAAAATTTTGAGATGCAGATCGCGGCGGATCTGGTGCAGCGATTTGCGCCACTGGCGGTGGATGGCCTGGTCTCGGCACATTTTGAGCAGCTGGCGCTGCGCGACGGGTTGCCGCACAGCGCGCGTGGGCGCCTGGTATGGCAGGACGCAGGCTTTCAGTCGCCGCGCGGTCGCATCGCGCTCGGCAGCTACGCGGTAGACCTGGCACAGGTGCCGGGTGAGGCACTCGTGGGTGAGGTGCTGACGCTCGGCGGTGCGCTGCGCGCCGAGGGGCGGGTGGAACTTCGCGGCCGGGCCTACGATATCGATATCGCGCTGCACGGCGACGGGCCGCTCGACAGCGAACTGACCAATGCGCTGGCCTTGATGGCCACGCCGCAGGGCGAGGGCTACCGTATCAGGCTGCAAAGCACGTTCTGAGCGGTCTGTGGGTGTGCAGGGTCTGGTTGGTATGAATCGCTTGACTGGCGGCGCATGAGTGGATGGCCAAGTTGCGTATAATGCGCAGCGCAATGGATTGGGAGAGACAGACGATCATGAGTGACTCCGATTACAAGAAATACGAATGCGTGATTTGCGGTTTCATCTACGACGAGGCCGAGGGCCTGCCGGACGATGGTATTCCCGCCGGCACCCGCTGGGCCGATATCCCCGATGACTGGGAGTGTCCGGACTGCGGCATTGGCAAAGCGGATTTCGATCTCCTCGAGGAGTGACCTCCGAGGATTCCATTGCCCAACGCCTGGCGTCGCTGCGGCGCCTCATGGCGCAACATGCCCTCGATGCGCTGTTTGTCCCGCGGGCGGATGAATACCTCGGCGAGTACATCCTTGCTCGCGATGAACGACTGCGCTGGGTCAGTGGCTTCAGCGGCTCAGCCGGGATGGCAGTGGTGCTCGCCGAGCGGGCATGCGCCGAGCGGGCAAGCGCCGAGCGGGCAAGCGCCGAGCGGGCAAGCGCCGAGCGTGTCCATGCGCCGGGCGCTGCCATTTTCGTAGACGGCCGCTATCGGGTGCAGGTGCGCAGGCAGGTACCCTCGCAGCTGTTCAGCTACCACCATTTAATCGACGAGCCGCCGGCACACTGGCTGACGCAGACGCTCGCGCCGGGCGCGCGCGTTTGCTGCGACCCGCGTCTGCACAGTTACCGCTGGTACCACGACACCCGGGCCGCCCTCAATGCTGCCGGGCTGGAACTGGTGCCTGCCGCCGAAAACCTGGTCGATGCCTGCTGGCACGACAGACCCGCGGCCTCGGTGAGCCCCGCGTTGCTGCTGGGAGCGACCTTCACCGGGGAGCCCGCGGCGCAGAAACGGGCGCGTGTGGGGGCGGACATGGCCGCGCAGGGCTGCGATGCCGCGCTGATATTCGCGCCCGACTCCGTGAGCTGGTTGCTCAATGTGCGTGGCACCGATCTGCCGCAATTGCCGGTGTTGCGCGCGTTCGCGCTGCTTGGCGCCGATGCCGCGCTGACACTGTTCTGTGACGACCAGCGCCTGCCGCAGGACTTTGCCGCGCATGCGGGCGGGGGCGTGGAGGTCTTGCCCGACAGCGAGGCGCAGACGGTGTTCGCCCGCTATGGCGAGCGTCGAGTGCTCGCCGACCCCGAGTCCTGTAACGCGCAGCGGTATACGCAGCTGCAGGCCGCCGGCGCCTGCGTGGTGGCCGGGTCCGATCCGGTGCTGCTACCCAAAGCCTGTAAAAACCCGGTTGAAATCGCCGGCAGCCGCCGGGCGCACCAGCGGGACGCGGTGGCCGTTTGCCGGTTTCTGGCCTGGCTGGATGCGGAGGTCTCTGCCGGGCGTCTGCACGACGAAGCCGTGCTCGCCGAGCAGTTGTTGCGCCTGCGCGCAAGCGGGGAGCATTATCACGCACTGTCTTTCGACACGATCTCGGCGGCGGGACCCAACGCTGCTCTGTGTCACTACAAGCACAGTGATGCGAACCCCGGGGCGCTGGCGCCTGACAGCGTGTACCTGTGTGACAGCGGGGGTCAGTATACCGACGGCACCACCGACATCACCCGTACCGTGGCCATTGGCGATCCTGGCGCGGAGGTGCGGCGGCTTTTCACCCTGGTGCTCAAGGGGCACATCGCGCTGGCCTGCGCACGATTCCCCGCGGGCACCAGCGGCAAACAGCTGGATTCGCTGGCGCGCCAGTTTTTATGGCGCGAGGGCTTCGATTACGATCACGGTACCGGTCACGGCGTGGGCGCGTTCCTGAGTGTGCACGAAGGGCCGCAGCGCATTGCCAAGACCGGCGAGGTGGCGTTGCGTGCCGGCATGATCGTGAGCAACGAGCCCGGCTACTATCGCGACGGAGAGTTCGGCATGCGTTGCGAGAACCTGCTGGTTGTGCGCCAGTGCAACGAACTCCCGCTGGAAACGCCGATGCTGGGTTTTGAGGTGCTGACTCTCGTGCCTTTCGACACTCGCCTGCTGGATCTCTCGCTGCTCGACGCGCATGAGATTGCCTGGCTGGACGCCTACCACGAGCGCGTCATTGCGAGTATTGCACCGTTGCTCGAGGGAGACGCGCGCGACTGGCTGTTGCAGGCCGCACGGCCCCTGGGCGCGTGATTGCCTGAAACGTGCCTGCTCGGCGCATGCCCGCTCGGCGCATGCCCGCTTGGCGCATGCCCGCTTGGCGCATGCCCGCTTGGCGCATGCCCGCTTGGCGCATGCCCGCTTGGCGCATGCCCTCTCCACAGGTTTTGTGTAGACTTGGGGCATAACAAGAACGCTTCAGGAGCAAGCTATGGCGGTAGCCAGCGGGGCACACTGGTCTTCCCGATTCGCATTTCTCATGGCCTCCGTGGGGTTCGCCGTGGGCCTCGGCAATATCTGGCGCTTCCCGTATATTGCCGGAGAGAACGGCGGCGGCGCTTTTGTACTGGTCTACCTGGCCTGCGCCTTCGGCATCGGTGCGCCGATCCTCATCGCCGAGGTGCTCATTGGTCGACGCGGCGAAGGCAGCCCGCCGCGGGCACTGGCGGGTCTTGCCGAACAGCACCACAGTTCGCGCCTCTGGCGCGTGGTGGGCGGTATGGGCCTGCTGGCGGCGTATACCATCCAGATCGTCTATGCCGTGGTGGTCGGCTGGGTACTGTGGTACCTGTACAAGGCGGTGACAACCGGTTTCGGCGGAGTCGATGCCGCGCTTGCCGAAGCGGATTTCACGGCCGTGCTCGGCAGCAACTCGGGCATGCTCTTCTGGACACTGTCGGGCCTGGCGATCACGGGGCTGATCATTTATGGCGGTGTGAAGGGCGGCATCGAGCGCGCGGTGACGGTGATGATGCCCCTGCTGTTTGCACTCCTGCTGGGGCTTGCCACCTACAATTATTTTGTCGGGGGCTTTGACCAGGCGGTCGCCTGGCTGTTTTCCTCGGACTTCAGCAAAATCGGATTTTCCACTGTGCTGATAGCCATTGGCCAGGCGTTTTTTTCCCTCAGTGTGGCGATGGCGGGCATGATGGTGTTCGGCGCCTACCTGCCGAAAGATGTGTCCATTGGCCACTCGGTGCTGGTGATCGTCGCCGCGGATGTCAGCGTCGCGCTGCTGGCGGGGTTGGTGGTGTTTCCCGCGGTGTTCCACAACGGCATGGATCCGGCGGCCGGGGCCGGCCTGATCTTCCAGACGCTGCCGGTGGCGTTTGCGCAGATGCCGGGCGGGCACCTGTTCAGCGTACTGTTTTTTCTGATGCTTTCGGTAGCGGGAATCACCTCGATGGTGGGGCTGGTGGAAGCGGTGACTGCCTGGCTGGAGGACAGGTTCAATCTGTCTCGCCACCTGAGCACCCTGCTGGTGGTCGGGTCGGTCGCCGTGATCAGCGTCGCGTCCATTCTGTCGTATAACCTGTGGGACGAATGGCGGATCGCAGGCCGCAATTTCAACGACACAATGGATTTCTTCTCCAACCAGATTCTGCTGCCGCTGGGCGGGCTGTGCATCGCCCTGTTTGCGGGTTGGGTGATGAGTCGCGATGCTACCCGTGACGAACTGGCCGCGCTGGACGATACCAGCTACGCGGTCTGGTATTTCCTGATCCGCTTCGTCGTGCCCCCCGCAGTCGGGATCATCTTTGTGATGGGTATCGGCATTATCTAGCGGCCGGCGCCGGGTCGTCGACGGACTGCGCAGTCTCATCGGGATAGTAATCCCACAGGGCGCGTGTGCCTTTCACGCTGTAGGCGATGCTGGCCGGTGAAGCCTGCGCATGGCCCGGCTGGAACAATGCGTTCAACTGCGTAAAGTACATGCCCACCTGTATGCCGGTGCCGACTCCCAGCAGGCCCGGGGGCGCCTCGTTGAAGTACCTGCTCCAGTACTTTTCAGAAAAGAACACGGCACAGTAAGGCAGCAGAATGTACTCGTCCAGAAACAGGTAGCCGCCTTTTCTCAGTCGTGGCCAGAGGTGCTGCAGGCAATCATGCAGGCTGGCGCAGAAGTCCACGTCCAGAAACAGCATGGCGATCTCGCTGGAGTGTGCCGGTAGTGAATCGCTGAACCAGCCGGGCACAAACCGGCAGGCGCGCAGGTCGCCATAGCGTGTCACGTTGCGCTGAACCTCGTCCAGCGTGCCCTGTAGTTGTCCCGGCTTGAAGCCCCCGCTGAAGGCGCGCTCGGCTACCCAGTCACCGCGGCTTGGCGGTGGCATGCCTTCGAAGGAGTCGTACACCAGCAGTGTGCGGCCGGTAATGGCGCAGATGAGCGAGAGATTGGCGGTTGCGCCGCCTTTCCAGCAGCCGCACTCGACCACATCGCCCGGGGTGTCGGGCGAAAGCTCCAGGAGATGCATGGCCATCACCAGGTGGGCGCGCCAGGACGTGCCGGTCTCGATGCGCCGGTGATTGCGCCAGAAGCGCAGGCCCAGGCGCATACGCTTGAGGTACGACATGCGATAGCGCGGGTCAACGCGCTGCGAGTAACACAGGTAGAGCAGTGCCACGGGTAGCGATAGCCACTCGTAGGCCTGCCGCAGGAACCTGCCGAACGGTTCCGGACGTTTTGTATCAGACATATTGACCTGTGGTTCCGTTTGCGTGGCGGGCGCAGGCCGGTGCCGCGCTTGTCCCGCTAGAAGACGATGGGTTCATAGCCGATGTCGGGAAACCCGGACGCGGCAAAGAACCAGGTCTCGATGGCGTAGCGGTTTTCGCTCAGGTTCTCCCTCGCGCCCGTGCGATGCAGGAAGAAATCATCGAACAGCAGCGCGTCGCCCGGCTGCACCGTCACGCTGTGCACAGAGGCGTTGCCCGCGGCGGCGCGGGCAACCCTGTCACTCACATTCCAGTCAAAGCGCACGCCGTCGGTGCCGCGCTCCACCAGGTGGTCGATGCGCCGGGGTACGACGTCCAGTCCCGGGCGCGGTTCGCCTTCGCCGCAGGCGGACAGTGCGAGCCAGACGTTGACGGCCTTGATAGCGCCCGCACCCATGAAGCTGCCGTCCTGGTGCCAGGCAGTCGGTGTGTCCGGGGGCACGATGCGCAGTGTGGCCTTGTTGGCGGCCAGCACCGGGCGCTCGCCGAAATGTTCGCTGAGCAACGCCTGCAGGCCGCTGGCTTTGTAGGCGGCGAGCACCGTGTGCAGCATCTGCGGGCTATCCACCAGGCTTACCGCTTTCATCAGCTTGTTGTAGGCGCGGGTTTCCGCCAGTTTTCCGGGCGAGTACCTGCCGATGAACGGTGTCCACCAGCGCGCGTCATCGGGTGAATGCGCGCCGCGTAGCGTCCGGGCACGTGCAGTGAACGTGCGATCGATACCTGTGCGCAGGCGGTGTGCCGTGGCCGCATCGATGAACCGGCGTACGGTGAGTGCACCGTGATGATAGATGCCGGCAGCGAGCGTCGAGCTGTTAAACTGTGACAGGCAAATCTCCGGCAATCCACTCGCCCGGGTGAAGTGTTCTTCCACCCTGGGGGGCCAGGGCCGCCCGCTGGTGGCTTCCAGTTCGTCAAATGCGGCGTTACGCAGTTCCGCGAGTTGCGTCAGCGACTCTAGCGACGCATCGTCTGTCACGCGTAACGTCAGACGATCGAGCCGTTGCAGCGCACTGCCGGAAACCTCGGATCGTTGTGACGTGGAAACGGACATGGCGATGGGCCGTTTTTCTTGTGGGCGTTCAGGGCGCTGCCGGGTGGCTTGCTCCATTCACCGTAAAGGCTAGCACAGGCTGCGGGTAATCTGTAGCCGCGTTCAGAGCACCGGGGCCAGCAAACGTGCGGCGCCCATCGCGAGCGTGAACCACACGGGCTTGTCCTTGAGCTCCTGCAGGCTCACCTCGCGGCAATGGGCGATGTCGGCTTCCAGCATCGCCGCCACTTCGCTGGCAAAGCCCGTGTCCTGCACCAGAACCGTAATCTCGAAATTCAGGCGGAAGGAGCGATTGTCGAAGTTCGCGGTACCGATACCGCAGGCTTCGGAATCCACCAGCATCACTTTCTGGTGCATGAAGCCGCCCTGGTAACGGTAGACCCTGACGCCCAGCGGCAGTAGCTGGCGCGTGAACGACCAGTTCGCCATGCCCACGACCCGGCCATCGGGCTCGTCGGGAATCAGCACCCGCACGTCCACGCCGCGCAGCGCCGCCAACTGCAGCGCGGAAATAATGGCGTTGTCAGGCACGAAGTAGGGGCTGGCGATCCACAGCCGCTCGCGGGCAGCAACGATACTCTGGTGGTACATCAACCCCGCCTCCTCATACTCGCTGGCGGGATCGGAAGGGAACACCAGAACCTCACTGTCGCCCTGGGCGCGGGGGCTGGTATCCCAGTCGATATCCATCAGCGTGCGGGTCGCCCACTGCCAGTCAGTGGCGAAAGCGACCTCGGCGCCAAGCACTGCGGGGCCCGCCAGGCGCACATGGGTATCGCGCCAGTGGCCGAAGCGTTTGCTCTGACCCAGGTACTCCACGCCGACATTGTGTCCACCAATCCAGGCGGCTTCGCCGTCCACGACCACCACCTTGCGATGGTTGCGAAAATTGAGCTGGAAGCGATTGCGACGACCCTGGGTGGTATTGAACGGCGCCACCTGCACGCCCACGGTTTTCAGCTGGCGATGCAGCTTGCTGCGTGCAAACCCCGGGCTGCCGATCTCATCGTAGAGAAGGAACACTTTGACGCCCGCGCGCGCCCTGTCGGCGAGCACGCGGCCGAGCCGCTGCCCCAGCGCATCGTCCCGCAGAATATAGAACTGGAACAGAATGTAGTTCCTGGCGCCGCGCAGGCCCGCTTCGATACTGTCGAAAGTGGCAGTGCCGTCAATCAGGAGTTTCACCTCGTTGCCGGTGGTAGCCGGCATGCGCGCCAGCTTGAAAAGACTTCGGTAGATCGAGGCTCGATTTGCCTCGGATACGATGTGTTCCTCGATGGTACCGCGCGTGCGCTTGATGAGATGCCGGGATTCCGACTCAACCGTGTCGCGCTCCTCGAGGTAGCCCGCAAAGCGGTTGCGGCCGAACACCAGGTACAGCGGCACGGCGAGGTAGGGGAATGCGATCAGCCCGGTGACCCAGGCGATGGCGCCCTGGGAGGTGCGCCCGCGCAGTATGGCCTCCACGGCGGAGACGACGGCCAGAATATAGAATAACACCAGCCCCACCGCCGCGATGGGTGCGATATCACTGTAGAGATCAAACGCCATGGGGCCGAGTGTAGCGCAACTTGCCGGCCGATAACCCCGGAGAATCGCGCCGGGGTGTCGAGCGCTTAGCCGGCGCCGGCGGAACCGGTAGGAATGTCCTTGAACGCCATGCCCTTGTCAGCGCGCGGCTCCTGCGGGAGGCCGAGTACCTGTTCGGCGAGGATATTGCGCATCACCTCGTCGGTGCCGCCGGCCAGGCGAACGCCCGGGGCGAACAGCACCGACTCCTGAAAGTGCGCGCGCGCGGGGCTCAGCGTTGCGTCCTGTATCACACCGGCCTGGCCGAATAGCTGGCAGACGAAGTTGGCGATCTCCTGGTTCATGACAGCCCCCACGAGTTTGCCCAGCGATGCCTCGGCGCCGGCGATGCCGCCCTGGGCGACCGCGGTGATCATGCGCTTGTTGGCCGCCTGCAACCCCGCGTACTGGCTGTACCAGGTGGCGAGCCGATCACGCACGATCGGGTCGCTCGCCATGGGCTCGCCGTTCAACTCGAGGCTTTTGACGACATCGAGGAACTGCGGGAAGCCTGTTGGCTGTATGCCGCTGATCGCCAGCCGTTCGCTCATCAGGACGGTGAGCGCGCCGGTCCACCCGCCGCCCACGTCGCCCAACCGATAGGCGTCGGGCACGACGGCGTCGTGAAAAAACACCTCGTTGAAGTGCTGGCCGCCGTCCATCTGCTTGATCGGACGCACTTCCACGCCGGGCTGGCGCATATCGATCATGAACATCGTCAGCCCCTTGTACTTGGATACGCCGGGATCCGTGCGCGTCAGTACAACGCCATAGTCGGAATACTGCGCGCCGGAGGTCCAGATCTTCTGCCCATTGATTTTCCAGTGATCGCCCTCGCGCTGGGCACTGGTGCGCAATCCCGCCACGTCGGATCCGGCGCTGGGCTCGCTGAACAGCTGACACCACACGTCCTGCGCGCTGGCCATGCGCGGAAGCAGTTCACGCTTGGCTTCTTCATTGGCGAAATGCATGATCGCCGGCCCGCAGTTGCCGATGCCGATCACGAACTGGGCGTCACGGGTGCGATAGTTCACCACTTCCTGCGTCCATACCACGTCATGCAGCGAGGTGAGTCCGGCGCCGCCATACTCCTTCGGCCATGTCAGGCAGGCGAAGCCCGCCTCCGCTTTCTTGCGATACCACGCCTTGCCCTCGAGAAAGGCCTGTTCGCCTTCCATGCCCATGTTCAGGTTATCGGTACGACGCTCGGCATTGGCGTCCAGCCAGGCGCGAACGTCCTGGCGAAATGCGGCGAGTTCCGGGGTGTCCTTGAAATCCATGCTGTGTTCTCCTCAGGCCGCGTGCAGCAGGTGGGTGACGAGACGCTCTTTCCACAGGGGCATGGCGCCGATCTGGGACGACAGGAGCTGCGCGCGTCGATAATACAGGTGGCAGTCGAACTCCCAGGTGAACCCCATGCCGCCGTGGGCCTGGATGTTTTCCTTGCTGATGAGGTAGTAGGCATCGGTGGCGCTGACCCGGGCCGTTGCTGCGGCAAGTGGCAGATCAGGCGCGTCGGAGGACAGCGCCCATGCACCGTAGTAGGCGTTGGAGCGTGCCAGTTCCAGGGCGACGAACATATCGGCGAACTTGTGCTTGATCGCCTGGAAGGAAGCCACCGGTCGACCAAACGCATAGCGCTCTTTGGTATAGGCGATGCCGGAATCCATCGCCGCCTGGCAGCCGCCGATCTGCTCGAAGGCCAGCAGCACTGCGGCACAATCCAGCAGGCTGTCGATAGCCTCAGCGCCAGCGGGATCGGCATCGCCGAGTGGTTCCGCTGCGGCGTTTTGCAAATCGATCCTGGCCTGCGAGCGGGAAGGGTCCAGGCTGGAGAGCGCCTCGCGGCGCACGCCGCTTTGCGCCAGATCGACGATGTACAGTTGTACGACATCGTCTGCATTGCGGGCGCTGAGTATGGCGAAATCGGCGATATCGCCATCCGCTACCGGGAGTTTGCTGCCGGCGATCCCGGCCTTGCCGGCTGCCGCATCCACACAGGGCTTGCCCAGGCCCTCGGCGTGAGCGAAACAGCCAATCAATTCGCCGGCCGCCAGGCGCGGCAGGTACTGCGCTTTCTGCTGCTGCGAACCCCAGTGCTTGAGCGCTTCAGTGGCGAGATACACACTGGAGGAGAAGGGAATCGGCGCCAAGGCGCGGCCAAGTTCCTCGGCGATCACGCAGAGTTCCAGGTAGCCCAGGCCGAGGCCTCCGTGTTCCTCGGGGATGGCCATCGCCGTCCAGCCGAGTTCTATGATCTTGTCCCACAGGGGGCGGTGAAAAGACCCGCTGCCATCGAGCACTTCGCGCACCACCGGCGTGCTGCATTCCTGGCTGAGAAAATTGCGCGCCTGATCGCGGATGAACCGCTGTTCCTCGGAAAATTCAAAGTTCATGCTGGCCGACCCCGTGGTGATGTTGTCTCGAAAACCGTCGTAAGCGACGCGCCATTATAGTGGCCTCGAGTCGACGGCGCGGCTCAACAAATTGCACCGCAGGGCGTTTGCCGGGCTACTGCAGCAGCGTGCTTCGCAGGCGAGCGACATCCGCGGCGCTGAGTTCGAGGCCATCGCGCACATAGGCATCAAAGCCGCCCCAATGCTCATCGATGGCGGCAAAGCCTGCCTGCAGCCAGTCGGCTTCCACACCCATGAGTACCGCGAGGTTGTCCGCTGCCTCATCGCCCTTGAAGAGCCGCAACAGCATCAGCTGTGATGTGCGGGATGCGCGCGAGGGCGCATCGCTGGCGAGGTAGTCCTGCATGACGATGTCCTGCGGCACGCCCAGCACGCGCAACAGGATAGCCGCCGCGAACCCGGTGCGATCCTTGCCCGCGCTGCAATGCCAGGCCACCGGTGCGCCATCGGCCGCCAGCACTTCGCGCATGAAACGGCGGAACTGGGGCGTGAACTGGGTGGCGAACTGACGGTTGCCCAGGATCATCGTCGCGTGTGGGTCAAAACCCTCGAAGTTGCCGTCTTCAATGCGCTGCATGATCTCGCCGACCATCGCCGCGTTGGCGTCATCCAGCGTTGGTATTTCCACCAGCTCAAACGGCAGCGGGTCCGGCAGTCGGCTGGGCTCCTCGGTTTTTTCCATGGATGAGCGAAAGTCGATCAGGGTGTGCAGTTCGAGAGAGCGCAGTGCCTCCAGGTCGCCCTTACTGGCATGCGCGAAGTTGCCCGTGCGATACAGGCTGCCCCATTTCACCGTGCGTCCGTCTTCCGTGCGGTAGCCACCGAGGTCGCGAAAGTTATGTATACCCTCGAAGTTGAGCAGCCGGTGCGCCTCACGGTCCTCGACGGGCAGGGTCGCGGGCACCAGCACGGGCGGTGCCGGAATGAACTGGATGGCGCCAACGGCCACGAACGTCGCGGCGAACGCCGCCCACAGGAATTTTTTCATGGGGTTTTTCCGTATTATTCGCGGAGAGACGGCCTACCTTTGCGCTCAGCGGTTTTCATAACGATTCAGGTCGAACAGGCCCGCTTCGCGCGGAAACGTCGCGCGGTAGTGGGCCGTCATGCTGTCACTCAGGCGCCATATCCAGGGGGCGGTGCGGCGCACGCCGTACCGCGAGACGAGGTTCGCATAGTCTTTTTCATCCTGCATTGCGCTGATGGTCTGCACGAAGCCGGGCAGGTCGGTTTCAGGAAACTGAAAAAACACATTGGGGTAAGCGCCGATAAAGCCGTTTGCCACGGTCACGTAGTCCTCCGCTTCAATCCGCCGGGCCTCTTCGCGGAACAGCTGCGCATTATTGCTGTAGCCGTTATTGTGCACGAGTGAGTAGAAACGTTCATCGCCGTTGCGCATGAGCACCTGCACGAAGGCGACCTCCGGCAGCAGTGCCACCGGTTTGCCGGTGAGCGCGAGCAGCGGCTCGAAACGCGCATCCACGGGCTGGTAACGCGGCGCAGCGGCGCCGTGCACGTGCCCCTTGAGCATGTCGAGCAGTTCCGCCTTCGGGTCGTCGCTGCGGTAGCGGATATCGCTGTCGCGATCGAATGCCACGGAATCGCTCACCACGTACTGCTTCACGTGATCGTCCGCGCCGCGATACCAGAAGTCGCGCAGTGCGATGCGCGCTTGTGCCGGCAGCAGCAGCAGGAAGTTCTGTTCGCCCTCCATGCGCAGGAAATCCATATACAGCCGCGTTTCCAGCTGATGCGCGACATTGCCATACACGTCGAAGCCCGCAACCAGCAGGTAGTGGATACGTTCCAGCAGGGAGTAATCGATGATCCAGGCGGTTTTGGGCTGTCGCCCCACCAGCCCCTTCACCACCGACGCACTGTCGTTGTGACGGAAGACGGTAAGCGATGCGTTCGGGTTTTCGCCGTCGCCATCCCACACCAGGCCCACATCCACCCGGGCGTGGGTATTCGCAGCCTGGCGCTCGATGTATTGCATCTTGGCTTTCAGGAACTGCAGCTGGTTCTTGGCGTAGTGGTCCCATTGCACCAGGGAAATGAGCGTGCCGCCCATGGCGCTGGGTAGCCGCAGGTTGCCGCTCTCGCTGGCAAGAAATTCGGCACTGTGCTGGGAACTCGCGCTGTCCGGGTCGAGGAACACCACCCAGAAATGGTCGTCGATCACGTTCAGGGCCACCGAGCCTCGACACACGGGCCCTTTGATGTACGCCATGATGGTGAACTGCGCTTCATCGAGCATGAAGCGGTAGCGAGCGTTCAGTGGCAACTCGCGGAACGCGACGAAGGGGTTGGAGGCGGTCTTGCTGTCGTAGCCCGGCAGTTGGCTGACGGTGTAGCGGGCGTCGAGGAACAGCGACTGCCAGCGTTGCAGGCGTTGCTGGTGCAGCGCGTAAGGCATGTGGCGCTTGGCGAGGACGCTGGTGCGCTGCGGCATCAGCCGGTAGTACACGCGCTTGACGCCCGGGTCGTCGTAGGGGCGCCGGGTTGCGATGATGTCGATCGGGGTACCCGGCGGTGTGCTTGACCGCACCAGCTGGTAGAAGCCGTTTGCGCCGGACACGTCGTCGAGGTACAGGCTGGCGATAAACAGGTGCTCGTAGATATAGCGCGACATCAGCTGCTGCTTGCGGCTGTCGCCATTGAGAAAGGCTTCCCACTGTGCCAGGGCATCGCGAACCTGCGGCGGTGGCGCGGGCCGGGTGACGCCGGGTGCTCCCAGGCTCAGCCAGTTCTTCAGCGTGTCGTGCTGTTGCGTGGTCAGGCCGGGAAGCGCATACGGCATGCCCCACAGCGGGTGATCCTCGGCGAAGTCGTCGAATTCGTCGGCCTTCGGGCACTGCTGGTCACGATCCAGGCCGAGGTCGAAGCTGTCCGGCAGCTTCGCGCCCGGCGGCAGCGGGTTCTGCTGTTTGAGGTCGAGCATGCGCGCCATCACGCCCGCGGCGGGTTTGTCGGCGTTCAGCACCGGGTAAAAGCCCTTGTCCTGCCAGGCCTCGATGGAGTGGGCATCCTCGAACAGGCGGGTGAGCCTGGCGGTTTGTAGCCGCGTGCCGTCGTACACCTTGTCCTTGCTGGCGCCGCGGTGCAGGCCGTACCAGGCGTCCAGTTTCAGCTGGCAGGGGGCATCGTAGCAGCCGTGGCACACCATACAGCGCTGCTCGATGATGTCGTCCACGGCGGGCGGGTAATCCGCGTCGGTCAGCGTGGCATCGGCCCGCGCGGCGGAAAACCCTGTCAGGCAGAAAAGCAGGGCAACCAGTCTGGACAGCGTCGCCAGTCCGGGGAGAAGTGAGGTCAGCATGCGCGAATTCTGGGTCCTGTCCGGCGGCATTGCAAGCATTGGCTGCTGCGTCCGCCGCGCTGCACGCCAATTCGCGCGTTCGCCGGCGCTTGTCGCCAGATAGCAATTTTGTGTCGCTGAATCTCAAGTGAGGAGGCGATGTATGAACTATAATGGGGCGTTCCTGACGAATTTTAATAAAAAATGGAGAGCCGCCATGCTGCATCCCGAAGCCGTACGTCGCTTACGCACACGTCTACCGTCAATGATCGCTTTTGGCCTGTTGTTCGCGGCCGGCAGCCAGGCCCAGCCCATGCTGGAAGAGGTGCTGGTCACGGCAACCAAGCGCGAGGTGGGCTTGCAGGACGTGCCCATCGCCGTGTCGGTCATGAATGCCGAACGCATCCAGGAGCAGGGCATCGGCTCGCTGGATGAACTGGCGGTTTTCATGCCCAACGTTCACATTGCAGAGGCCGGCGGCGGCGACCAGCTCTTTATTCGCGGTGTGGGTTCGGGCGTCAACTACGGTTTTGAGCAGTCGGTTGGCACCTTTATCGATGGTGTGTATTTCGGTCGCGGGCAGGCATCACGCTCGTCCTTCCTGGACGTCGCTCGGGTCGAGGTGCTGAAGGGTCCGCAGAGCACGCTGTTTGGCAAGAACACCATCGCCGGCGCGATCAATATCACCACGGCCGGACCCTCCGAGGAATTCGAGGGGCAGCTCGAGGGCAGCATCGAGCCTGAGTTCGATCACTGGAGCACCACGCTGACGCTCTCCGGCCCGTTAACCGATTCCCTGGGCGCGCGCGTGGTGGTCAAGCGTGATGAAAGCGATGGCTACATGGACAACCGGCTGCTGAAGCAGGATGAGGTGCAGAGCGAGGACACCGTTGGTCGCATCGTCCTCGACTGGATGGCCAGTGAAAACCTCGATGTCCGCCTAGTATGAACGCGGCGAATCCGACCGGATCGGCCGCCAGAACATGATTTCCATCGCCACGGATTTCTCCATCGGGCGCTACCGGGAGGCGGACCCCGATTTCGTCCCGGGCTTCGGCTACGATAAGTCGGCCGCGAACCCTGACGTGCGCTCGCAAGACGATTTCCACGACAGCCAATGGGATATTGCCACCCTCACGCTGGAATACGCGCTTGGCGAACATACGCTCAAGTCCATTACCGGTTATGTAGACTATCAGTTCGACAACTATCTGGATGTGGATTACGGCCCGCTCGCTTTCCTGGCGCGTGGCCGCGACGAGCAGCACGAGCAGTTTACCCAGGAGCTGTTGCTCACCTCGCCGGTGGGCGACAGGCTGGAGTACCTGGCGGGCGTCTTCTACCAGAGCGAAGACCTGCAGCACGACAGGTACACCGACGCCATCCTGTCGGCTGCAGGCATCGGCACGGGCAATTTCGACGCATCGGGCACCGGTGAGTTTCAGCAGGATTCGGAAACCTGGTCTGCCTTCACCCAGTTCACCTGGCATGTCAGCGACAGCCTGCGCGTGATCGGCGGCTTGCGCTACAGTGACGACCAGAAAGAATTCGACAAGTTCCTGGTGACCAACGATCCGTTCACCACCAACGAGAACAATACTCTCGGCGGCCTCTACGACGGCCTGCTGAACTTCTCCACCGATCACGAGTTCAACTCATCCGGCGCCACGGTGTGCACCACTGTGGCCTACGTCTGCACCTTTGACCCGGGCTTTGACAACCAGCGCTCGGAAGATCACTGGACAGGGGATATCACCGTGCAGTGGGACGCCAGCGACACGGTCATGACCTACGCGAAAGTTGCCAACGGCTACAAGGCGGGTGGTTTTGACGAAGACAATACGCGCGGGCGCACCGACGTGGCCGAGTATGAAGACGAAACCGTGCAGGGCGTTGAAGTGGGCGCGAAGATGGATCTCTGGGACGGCCGCGCGCGCCTGAACGTGGCCGCTTTCTACAACGAGTTCGACGATGTGCAGGTGTCGACCTTCGATGGCAATGCGGGCTTTATTGTCGGCAATGCCGCCGAGGCGGAAACCGCCGGCGTGGAACTCGACGGACAGATCGCCGTGACCGACAGCCTCACGCTGAGTGGTGCGCTGGCCTACCTGGACGCCGAGTACGCCAGTTTCGAGGACGCGGCCTGCACCGAGAACCAGATCGTCGATTTCATCGCGGCCGGCGGCTCGCGCAACGCCTGCACGCAGGATCTCTCCGGCCAGCCGCTGCAGTTCTCCCCTGACTGGTCAGCCAACCTGGCGGCGGAGTACTATCTGCTGCTCACCGATGCACTGGAGATGAAGCTCGGCCTGGACGCGATGTACAGCGATGCCTATGTGGTGGCCAACGACCAGGACGCGCTGCTTGACCAGGATGCGTACTGGAAGTTCAACGCGCGCGTGCAGCTGGGCGCGGCGGACGGGCGGTGGAGTGTCGCGCTGCTGGGCCGTAACCTGAGCGACGAGGAAACAACCGTGTGGGGCAATGATGTGCCCCTGGCCGGCCAGGGTTTCGGTGGCACTTACTTCCAGCATATCGACGCTCCGCGTAGCTACGAACTGCAGGCGGTGTACCGTTTCTGACAAGAGAAATTCCAACGAGCATCAGCGGGAGAAAGTAACCATGCCTATCCGACAAGGCGTTCTGGCGCTGTGTATGCTGCTGGCGGCAGGCCTCGCGTTACCGGCAAGCAGTGCCGACAAACCGAACATCCTCGTGATCTGGGGAGACGATATCGGCTATTGGAACATCAGCCGCTACAGCATGGGGATGATGGGTTATCCCACCCCCAACATTGATCGCCTTGCCAATGAGGGCATGATCTTCACCGACTATTACGGCGAACAGAGCTGCACCGCGGGCCGTTCAGCCTTCATCACCGGCCAGCACCCGGTGCGCACGGGGCTCACCAAGGTCGGCATACCCGGCGCCGAGCTGGGCTTGCAGCCCGAGGATCCCACCCTCGCGGAGCTGCTGAAGCCGCACGGCTACGCGACTGGGCAGTTCGGCAAGAACCACCTGGGTGATCGCGACGAGTTTCTGCCGACCAACCATGGCTTTGACGAATTCTTCGGCAACCTCTACCACCTGAATGCCGAGGAGGCGCCGGAGGACCCGGACTATCCCAAGTCTGCGCAGTTCCGCAAAGCCTTCGGCCCGCGTGGCGTGATTCGCAGTTTCGCCGATGGGCGCATTGAAGACAGCGGGCCGCTGACGCGCAAGCGCATGGAAACGGTCGACGAGGAGTTTCTCGCGGCGGCCCTCAAGTTCATCGATCGCGCGCACGCGGGCAAACAGCCGTTCTTCGTCTGGTTCAACTCCACGCGCATGCACTATTACACGCACGTCAAGGAAGAGAGCCTGGGGCTGTCCGGGCAGGGCTTCTACAACGACGGGATGGTGGAACACGACGGGCACGTGGGGCAACTGTTGGCGAAGCTGGACGCCCTGGGCATCGCCGACAACACCATCGTCATTTACTCCACCGACAACGGGCCGCATTACAATCAATGGCCGGATGGGGCGATCACGCCGTTCCGCGGCGAGAAGAATACCAACTGGGAGGGCGGGTTCCGCGTGCCTGCGCTGTTGCGCTGGCCGGGCAAGGTGGCGCCCGGTTCGGTGAGTAACGCGGTGATGTCGCATCTGGACTGGGTGCCGACACTGTTGGCAGCGGTGGGCGACGGGAACGTTGCCGCCGAACTCAAGCAGGGCAAGCGCGTGGGTGACAAGACCTTCAAGGTACACCTCGACGGCTACAATTTCCTGCCTTACCTGACCGGTAATGTGAAGGACGCACCGCGACAGGAATTTTTCTATTTCAGTGACGACGGCCTGCTCACGGCGGCGCGCATCGGCGACTGGAAGCTGGTGTTCGCCGAGCAGCGTGCGCAGCGTTTCGATGTCTGGCGCGACCCCTTCGTGATGCTGCGCATTCCCAAGGTGTTTCACCTGCGGCGTGATCCTTTCGAGCGCGCAGACACGGATTCCAACAGTTACAACGTCTGGTGGGACAAGAAAATCGCCGCGCTCGCCTCGCAGGGCATGGTGACGGTGGCGCAGTTTGTGGGCAGCTTCAAGGCGTTTCCGCCGCGACAGCGTCCTGCCACGTTTACCGTGGACCAGGTGATGGAGGCGCTGTATCAGGCATCGCCCACGGGAGAGAAGTAGCAGGCCCCCGGCGCCGCTCAACCCGCCGGGCGTTACTGCTCGTCAGGTTCTGCCGATGGTTCCGCGGGCTTGCCCTCACTGGCTTCCTGGATGCCGCGCAGAAAATCGCCGATGGCGCGGCCGGCCTTTTCCGGGTCTATCTCGCCGTTTTCGTCCACACCCAGTTTTTGCAGGGATTGGAGGCTCTCTTCAATGTGGGGTGCCGTGGCCTCCAGCTTCCGTTCCAGGCTGGCCTGCAGGTTGCGCTGCGCGTACTCGCTGGAGAGCTGCGATAACAGCACCAGCGCCGCGAGGATGCCGAACACCAGTTGCGCGGTATTCCTCGCCCTGCCGTGCACTTCGACGCTGGCGACGATCATCAACCAGGTCGTCCAGGCCACCCGCAGTAGCGTACCCAGGTAGGGAATCACACTGAACACGGCCAGCACGGGCGCCACGGCATAGGAATAGGCCACGCTGCGGTAGGCCACCTCAAAGCCGTGCGGCGAGCCCATCAGCTTCCAGATCACGAAGAGCACCGCCGCGAGGATAAAGCTGCCGATCAGCATGAACAGCGGTGCCGCGATGATCGCAAAGAGCCCGGCCGCGCCGGCGCCGGTAAGGCCCAGTATGGACAGTAGGCCAAATACCGCACCGGAGACGGCCGCCATCACCAGCGCGAAAATCAGTGGTTCACTGTAGCCGCCTGATGTCGGCATGCCGCGATAGAACCCGGCCGGATCGGTGATCACCTGTTTCGCCTGGCTGATGACAACGCCGAGATCGAAGCCCGCCGAAGACGGGGAAGGCGGCTGTGTCCCTGCAGGATGTTCGTTATTGCTGTCCGACATGGTGTCTATCCTCTCGTTATGCTTGATATTTAAACGCCAGAAGAGGGCGAGCGGCGGCACCTTCTGGCGCTTTTTACTGTAGCAGACTCGGTGAGAACCTGCGCGATGAAAGGGAAAGAACCCCGCATCAGGCCGCGGGGTGAAAGCGCTGAGTTATTGGCGATCACCAATGTGGCTGCCCAGTGAAAGAATCAGGTTGGCGAGTTCGTTTTGTCGTCCAGTATCGGTTTTTGCAAACACGCGTTTCAATACTGTTCTGCACGTGGCAACGGAGTGGCCCTGCAGGGCCGCGATATCTTCGATGGAGAGTCCATGAGCTACGCCCAGCGCCACCGCAGCTTCGCTTGGTGTCAACTGAAACAGCGCAGCAAGATGTGATCTGGGTAGTTGAGGCTGCTGGGTCAGATCATGCGCGAACAGCATGCAGGCAGGTGTGGCACGGGAATGCGACCGTCCGGATGCTCGCCTTAGCGGATAGGCGCAAAGTATGAGGCGCGTACCTTCCGCTTCGGGCAGTTCCAGTTCGGTAGGCGCCCAGCACATGTCTGCGCCTTGCCTCGAAGCGTCGATCGCAGCCTGGATCTGCGTCTGTATGCGCCGGTTGCTGCGTGCGTAGCGGCAGTGCAACGTTCCCTGGTGTATGGATAGGGCGGTGGACGATTCCAGAATCTCCTCGCCCATGACGTTCTGAAACAGCACCTGGGCATTCTCGGCGAGGATGAAAATACCCGTCGCAAGACTGTCCAGCGACTGCCAGGCGGAGTTGCGTTCCATTTCCTGTTCGTCGAGCCTGCGCCGCATCTCGTAGGCTCGCTGGAAATGCGGCGCGAGCATTTTCATCAGATGCTGCTGCTCGTTGCTTAAGGGCCTTCCGTTAGCCGGGGCGCCGAAGCAAACCGCAATAGTGTAGTCATCGTCGCTGCGCACAATAGTGCAGATGAAATCATCGGCACCGAGTTGCTGAAAGTACTCCCGATGAAACTGTGTGCGACGAAGCGCGGGCAGTGGCGCCAGATCAGTCGCGCAGAAGGTATGTCCCGCCTCAATCAGACGCTTGTGTTCGGAAATATCGCAGAGTTCCTGTAGGCCGTGTGTCTGCCGGTTGAACGTGGTTTGCCAGTCGCCTGGCGTCGCCTTCGCGAGGTCGCCATCTGCGGTGAAGAGATTGTGCACCGAGTTGACCTTGTTTTTGCGATCTTCCGTATGCACCGCGCCACAGGCGAAGCCAGCTTCAAGCGTGATGGCTCGCACCATTTCATCGCCGTGCTCGTGACTGCTCGCCGCCTGGTAGATCTGACCAACCAACCGGCTGAAAAGTGCATCGTCAACATGCATGGGGCGGGCTATTCCGAAACCGGGTGCAGCAGACCCGCCAGTGACATCACCAGACAGGCGAGCTCGTTCTGGCGGTTGGTGCCGGTTTTCGCATACACGCGTTTCAACATGGTTCTCGAGGTGCCCAGCGTGTGGCCCATACGCTCGGCGGCGTGCTCCAGCGAGTAGCCGTTGGCGATTTCCTGCGCAATCCTGGCCTCGGCCGGGGTCAATTCAAACATATCGATGAGTTGATCCTCCGGCAGACCCTGCTCAGCGTTGAGGTCACGTAGGAAGAGCAGGCACGCCGGATGCGCGGCTGCGAAGGGTGAACCCGATGTGGGCAGCGGGTAAGCGCAGACAGCGACGGGACGTTGCCCTGTGTCCTGCAGATCCAGCTGCGTTGGCGACCAGTGCATGGGTATCCCGTGCAGGGCGGCGTCGATCGCCATGCTCACCTGGTCTTTCAGCAGTTTCTGGCTGCGTGGCAAATCGCAGCGCAGCTCGCGACGCCGGATGTCCAGCGCCTTGTTGGAGTCGATGATCTCCCGCGCGGGCCGGTTCTGGAACAGCACCTTGCGCTTATGGTCCAGAATCAGCAGGCCGAAGGTCAGCGCATCCAGGGATTGCAGTGCCGCATCGCGGGTCACACGGCGGGTTTCCAGTTGTCGCCGGAGCGTATGCGCACGTGCGAGGTGCCCGGCCAGCATCCGCAGCAGTTTTCGCGCAGCCGGTGTGAAGGGGTAGGTCTCGGCTTTGGACGCGAAATTGATCGTAACCGCGGTTTTTCCATCGGCAATGGAGACGATACCTGCGTGATCATACCAGCCCTGCTGCTGGAAAAATTCATTGTAGAAGGCGGTGCGTTGCAGCATGGGATGCGGCACCATATCCTCCGAGAAAATGGTGTTCCCCGAGACCAGCAGGCCCTTGTCGATGCAGATCTCGGTGAGCGGATTGAACTGCGAAAAGCGCCGGTTGTAGTCGGCGACGAGGGCGGCGAGCGTCTCTTTACTCACGCCGGGGTCGTCTACGTACATCGAGAGCATGGTGTTGGTGCGCTGCTTCAGGTCTACCAGGATGACGGTGGCCGAGTCGAGCCCGAGCGCGGTGCACACGGCGTGCAGAAAATCGGCCTCCACTTCGGGGTGGCTGGCGCATTCATAGGCCAAGCCGATGAGCTGGCTCAAGCTCTCCTGATCGATTGGCGTGGCTTGCCGGGTTGTCCCCGCATCACCGGGTTGGGCCTGTGCCGTGTTCATCGCGCGTCGGGATCCCTCAAAACCATCACACAGTGTCCTTTTCAGGTTATCGCAGGCATCCCCGTGTCGCGTACACCATATGGTGCATGCCTCTCGTTCCACAACCGGGTTTACTGAAGACAGGATGGCACAGAAAAGGTAGGGTTAACTTGAGCCAGGGCAATGGAATGCGCGTGCACTGCTCCGGGCAGTACCGCAGCCTGCGTGGCGTTGCGCTGATCTGCGCGCTGCTCCTGGCAGCGTGCGAACGCGATCCGGAGGACAACCTGCTGCCTGCAGCTGGCTCCAGCGGTCTCACGCAGGATGCCGCTGCGGTAACCCCGGGTGCATCTGCCCCCGGCCTCCCGACGCAGCCCTTTTCATCCGGGGAACCGGTGCAGGGCGCCGTTCCCCCGGGTGGATTTTCGGGTAAGTGCCGACGAGATGCTGTCGTATCACGGCCGCGGTTTCGTGCGTGGCTTTGACGGCAGGCCTTACCCGCCAGTACCCGACCGGCACACCGCCGACAACGCTGCGGTCATTGGCAGCGACGCGCCCCCCAACCTCGCCGACACACCCCTTGCGATCGCGGACGGTGTTGATGAGGCCGGGGGGGCACGACGTACCGAACCACCCTGACAGAGACCCGTAAAGAGGCGCAGCAGATGGCGATATCCACAAGAATAACGGGGCACACCCTGTGGGAGTGGCTGCGACAGTCTCTCGCGGCGTTGCTGTGCCTGATCATCCTGCTGCCCGCTGTGCTGGTGATTTACCTCGGGATCTTCATCGTGTTCGTACTCTGTGGGAGGTTTATGCGGGTAGCCAACGGTGTGGCGGAAGCGCCGGACGGGCGATCGGCTCGCGTTCGCGACGGTTCACACAGCCTGCCGGGCTAGGCGCTCGCGGCGGCCCGCATGCAGCCGACAACGCCTGAATCGGTCATGCGCTCGATCTCGGCATCGTCATAGCCCGCCTCGCGTAACACGTCCGCGCTGTGCTCGCCCAGTCGAGGCGGGTGCTTGTGCAGTGATGCGGGTGTGTCCGAGAAATGTCCGGGATAGCGCACATAGCGCATGGTGCCTGCTTCCGGGTGCTCCACCTCGAACAGGGTGCGGTTGTGCCGCGCCTGCGGGTCCTCCGCAAACTCGCGTATGGTCTTGACCTTGCCGAAGGGCACACCCGCGGCGTCCAGGCGCTTCAGCAGCTCCTCGGTAGAGAAATTGGCCATCACCTTCTCGATGGCATCCAGCCAGGGTTTGAAATCGGTCACGCGCTCGCCGAGCGTGCCCATGCCGGGCGTGGTGAGTAGCTCAGTGCATTCCAGGGCCTCGCACAGGCCGCGGAAATGGTTGTCCTGCAGCGCCATGCCCACCACGTAGCCGTCGGTGGTGGCAAACGTGCGCAGCACGGCCAGTGGTGCGGGATCCGGCATGTCGTTGGGCACGAAGGTGTCCACCGGCACCATGTCGGGCAGCGAGTTGGCAGCCCACGCATCGATCATCGGCACGTCTACCCGCTGGCCACGACCGGTGCCGCCCGGTCGATCGCGCGCATACAGTGCCGCGGTCGCCACGCCTGCCGCGGTAATGGCGGTGGTCTTGTCGACAATGGCCGATTGGATGAGTTGCGGCTTGCCGCCGAAGGGCATGCCCTGGATAAAGCAGCCGCCCACCAGGCCCTGGGCGATCGGGTCGTAGGCGGGGCGTGTGGCATAGGGCCCGGTGGGGCCAAAGCCGGTAATCGAGACAAAGATCAGGCGATCATTGAGCGCGCTCAGGGCCGCATAGCCGATGCCCAGCCTGTCGGGCACACCGCCGCGAAAGTTCTCTACCAGGATGTCGGCCTTGGCGGCGAGCCGGCGGATCACCTCGATACCCTCCGGGTTCTTCAGGTCCAGCGCCAGGCTGCGCTTGTTGCGGTTGAGCTGCGCGTAAAAACCGCTCAGGCCTGCCGCCTGCGGCGGCGCCATCCAGCGGGCGATTTCGCCGTGCAGCGGCTCGATCTTGATGACATCCGCACCCAGGTCGCCAAGCTGCTGGGCGCACAGCGGGCCGGTAATCATTGAGGTGATATCGATAACGCGAATACCGGTGAGCGGGCCCCGGGGGCCGGTGTCGAGCGTAATGTCCATCAGCGAGTCTCCGAACGGGGGTTGAGTGCCACGCTACCCGCAGCGCCTGCGCACGGGAATGACCTCGTCGGCCACGGTTGTCGGAGTCTAGCGCAGCCGCCGGCGACCAACCAGACACAGGGCGGGCGCGCTTGCGGTGATCTGAAGGCCATCGCAGGGCGTAAGGATCCACAGTGCAAATGTTCGGGGTAGGGTAATGAAATCAGTGCGAAAGGTTGTGAGTACAGTGGCAGGTGTGATGCTGGTGTGCAGCGGTTGGACGACGGCCTCGGCAAGCGCCGGGGAGCGCAGCGTCCGTAGCCCAGGCACCGCGGTGGAGCACACGGTGGATCGCGTTAAAACCGGCATCCTGCCCGGCGGGGGGCTGTATTCCCTGTATAGCGTTGCCTGCGTGGATGGCGCGCCGGCGTCCCTTGCCCGCGTGGACAGTAACGCCAGGTGGTGTACCCATCGCGGTGGCGAGTTGGTGTGTCTGAAGCAGGCTGATGCGGCTGCGGAGATGGCCTGCTCGCGGGAGACGGTTGCCGACGCCGGTGACTGAGGCGCGGCCGCCCCTGACAGTGAACACGGCCCGGGGCGGGACGCGCATGGCGGCACAGGGTTCCAGGTAGGGACTGGCATGCGGCTTGTAGAAGCCCCTACACCGTGTCCGGCCAGGGGGTCAGTGTCTCCCAGAGGGGAGCCATGTCGTCGAGCGCCACGAAAGGCGTCTCGTTGAGCGCCTGGTCCAGCGTGCTCAGCAGGGAGGCGGCGCGCCAGTCGGTGGCGAGCCTGCCCGCATCGCACGAGACCCTGTGCTCTGCCGCAGGGCCGCGAAAGCGCGCTTGAAGGGCTGGTAGAAATCGCAGACGGTGCCGAAGGTGTCGAACACAACGGCCTGCACGGGAACGACGCCGTGGGGAGGCGAGAGGGGTGGTCCGGGCTGTCACTGCATATGCTGCTCCTGCGTTTACTGCCCCTTGGGAGTGGGCACGTCCTCGACGGCAACGGCCTCGTCTTGCAGCTTGTCGCGCGTCCATGCGGTGGTCTTCCCACCCGATGCAGCGGCGTCCTCGAAGCCCTCGGCGCTGGTGTCCAGCGCGAGGCCGACCAGATAGGCGAAGTGATCCGACCCGATATTCGCGCTACGCACGATGCGGCGCACCGAGAAGTGATGGCTGACGAACACATGATCCAGTGGCCAGCGCAGCAGCCGGTGGGCGGCATGAAAGCTGTTGTACAAACCGCGACCGCGACGCGGATCGCCCAGTCCGCTGGTAGCGAGGAAGCTGCGCAGCGTGCGTGACCACGGCACATCGTTCAAGTCACCGGCCACAATGGTGGGCCCGGTATGGTGTTGAAGGCTGCGCGCCACGACCAGAATTTCAACGTCACGGGGTTGCGAGACGGGGTTCTCCCCGGGGAATGGCGGGGCCGGGTGGAGCGCATGCAGGCGAACCCCCGCGCCGCAGGGCAGGCGCAGGAGCGCATGCATGGAGGGCACGTCCGACTGAACCAGGTTCTCGACGCTCGCGTCTTCCAGTGGGTAACGGCTGAGCAGGTGCATGCCGTACAGGTTGTCCTGGGCCTGTTGCAGGCGGTGGGGATAGCGCTGCGCCAATGGCGCCAGTTGCCCCTCCCACCACGGGTCGGTTTCCAGGCCGACAATGACGTCAGGCGCCTGCTGCTGGATGAAAGCGAGTAGCGGGCCAGCATCACGGTTGGAGGTCAGCACGTTGGCCACCAGCACGCTGACGGCGCTGCCGGCATCGTCCCGGCGGGCCTGTCGAACCTGCTTTTTCCATAGCGGGCTGAACGGCAGTATGCGAGCGAGTTGACTGGCTGCGCAGAGCGAGCCAAGGGCGGCAAGTGCCAGAGTGGCAGGCGCCGTGATGTCCAGCAACAGGAGTTCGACGCTGACCAGAAAGGAGGACAACGTGAAGAGTTGCAGGCGGGGGAAATCGAACACCCGCACCCACCAGACCTCGCTCGCCACGACCGGCATCGCGGTGGCGATAACGAAAAACAGGCTGAGTGCCATGCAAAGTTCGATCACGCGGGGTGTGCCTCGCGGGCCCGGTGGCCGGGCAATCGACGGTCGGTGGCTGGCGTGGCTGGCTGGCGGTCGGTGTCAGCGAGCAAGTGTCGAGCCGGTGAGGCCGCAGTGTAGCCAAGTCCGTACAACGTGGAAAGGAATGGCCTGTGCTGAACCCCGGCGGTGGGCTAGGATGGCAGGAGGAGCGGGATGGAGGTGTGGCGCGTGCGGTCGAGAGCGTTGAGCGGAATCAGGGTGGTGCTGCCGGTGTGCGTGCTCAGCCTGCTGACGGCCTGCGCGGCGCAGGACATCGACGTCACGCGCGATGGCCCGCGCGCGTCCACGGTCGCGCACTGGCCGGCGTATGGCGCCACACCGGGCGGCACGCACTTCTCCCACGCCCGACAGATCACGCCGGAGAACGTGCGGGCGCTGGCGCCGGCCTGGATACATCGCTCGGGCGACGTGCGGCGCGCGGGCGTCGACGCGAACGGTCGGCCGCTGTCACAGAGCTCGCTGCAGGTCACGCCGATCGTGATCGGTGAGCAACTGTACTACTGCACGCCCTTCAACCGCGTGTTCGCGTTGCAGGCCGAGACGGGCGAGGAGATCTGGTCTTACGACCCGGGCGTGGATCGCAACGACAGCCCGGTGCTGCCCAACTGTCGTGGTGTGAGTTACTGGGAATCCGGTGACAGCGGGTTTTGCGAACAGCGCATTCTGCTCGCTACGCTGGATGCCCGCCTGATCGCCCTGGACGCGTCCAGCGGCAAGCCCTGTACCGATTTTGGCGAGGCGGGCGAGGTGGATACCAGCGAGGGCCTGGCGGCGCATGACCCCGCCGAATACGGCATCACCTCGCCGCCGGCGATTCTGGGTGACACGCTTGTCACCGGCTCGATGGTGCTCGACAACCAGCGCACGGACGCCCCGGGCGGCGTCGTGCGCGCCTACGACGTGCGCAGCGGCGCCCTGCTGTGGGCGTTCAACCCTGTGCCGCCCGGCCAGCCGGAGCGCAACGCGGACGGTACCTGGCGCAGCGGTACCACCAATGTCTGGTCGATCATTGCCGTGGACGAGGCGCTCAACCTGGTGTACCTGCCCACTGGCAACACCGCGCCGGATTACTATGGGGGCCATCGCGAGGGCCTGGACTATTACTCCAGTTCGGTGGTGGCGCTGCACGGCGACAGCGGCGAAGTGGCCTGGCACTTCCAGATGGTGCACCACGACCTCTGGGACTACGACACCCCGGCGCAGCCCACGCTGGTGGATCTGACGATCGACGGCGAGCGGGTGCCCGCGCTGGTGCAGGTCACGAAGATGGGACTGACCTTCGTGCTCGATCGAGTCACCGGCGAGCCCCTGTGGCCGGTAGAGGAGCGGCCGGTGCCGCAGGCCGGCGCCGTGCCTGGCGAGACTCTCGCGCCCACCCAGCCGTTTCCCACGCATATCCCGGCGCTGCTCAAACCCTCCCTCGGATCGGAGGACGCCTGGGGGCTCACCTTCTGGGACAAGGGCCAGTGCGCCAGGCGCATCGAGGCTTTGAACCATGCCGGCCTGTACACGCCGCCCTCGCTGGCCGGCACCCTGAATTATCCCGGCAACGCCGGCGGCAATAACTGGGGCTCGCCGGCCATCCATCCGCAGCAGGGTGTGATGGTGGTGTTCACCACCCGGGTGCCCACGTACACGCGCTTGCTGCCGCGCGCGCAATGCGACGATTCGCTGCAGCCGCAGACGGGGACACCCTATTGTGTGGAAACCGAATTTCTCACCTCGCCACTGGGCATGCCGTGCACCGCCCCGCCCTGGGGCACCCTGGATGCCATTGATATCGTGTCAGGGCGTTTGCTCTGGAGCGTGCCCCTGGGTAGCACGCGCGATCTGGCGCCCTTCCCGCTGTGGTGGATACGCGGGCTGCCCGGCATCGCGGCGCCCATGATGACCGCCAGCGGGCTGGTGTTCTCCGGTATCTCCAACGAGCACGCGCTGCGCGCGTTCGATCTGGCCAGCGGTGAGGAACTGTGGCGCGGCAGGCTGCCTACCGCAGGAAACGCGCTGCCGATGACCTACCAGGTGCGCCCTGACGGGCGACAGTTTGTCGTGATCGCTGCTGGCGGGCACTGGGGTGGGGGCAGCCCGCCGGGCGACTATCTGGTGGCGTTTGCGCTGCCAGAGACGGGCGAAGGCGCAGCGGGCCCCGACTAGTCCGGCGCGGACACCGACTCCAGAAGATACGCCACAAGCAACGCCAGTGCCTTGCCGCGATGGGCGGTTTTCCAGGCAAGCTGGCAGGGACCGTTGACCGGCGCCTCCTGCAGCGCCAGTTGCACCATGTCTCCGCTATCCAGATACGGTTGGACAAGGTTCAGAGGCAGGGTGCCCACGCCCAGGCCCGCAAGCTGCGCGCGCAGTTTCTGCTGCATGCCCGCGACCTGCAGGGTGTTGTCCACCCCGATGATGCCCCGGCTGATCGCCGGCTGGTTGCGCGAACTGTCGTGCACCACCACCAGACGGTGGCCGCGCAGTTGTTCAGCGGTCAGCGGCTGCGCCTCCCGGCAGATGGGGTGATCCTTGTGAGCCACAAACACGAACTGCAGGTCGCACCAGGGCAGACGCCGGATGCCCTTCGTGGCCGGTACGGCATCCACCGCGCCTACCAGCAGGTCGGCGCGGTCTTCCAGAAGCGCCTCCCAGGTGCCGCCGAGCACTTCTTCGGAAATGCTCACTTCGATGTCGGGCGCCTCGCGGTACAGTGCGTCCAGCGCGTGCAGCAACAGCTCGTCGGCGATGCTGTGGTCTTTCGCGATACGCAGGCGCGGCTCCCAGCCGGTGGCGGCCTGCCGAGTATTGTGCGCCAGCCGGTCGGCAGCGCGCAGCAGATCGCGGCCCTGTTCCACCAGCAGGCGTCCGGCGCTGGTCAGCACCGCCTTGCGCCCCTGTTTCTGGAACAGGGTAACCCCAAGGTCCTGCTCGAGTTTGCCAACCGTGTACGACACTGAAGAGGGCACGCGGTGCAGGCTCGCCGCTGCGGCCGCAAAGCTGCCCTTGTGCTCGATGGCGTCCAGTACCTGCAGGGCGTCCAGTGTGAGCTTCATTGTTCAAAAAAATTGTTCATATTGAACGAATAATCACGATTTTATGGTTAGAAATCAAGAATTATAGTAGTTCAAAGGATCACGAATACTGAATGGAAAAGGAGGATGGCATGGGATTATTAGTCGACGGCCAGTGGGTGGACCAGTGGTACGACACCGAGGGAAACGCCGGGCGCTTTGTGCGGCAGTCCAGCCAGTACCGCAACTGGATTACCCCCGACGGCAGTCCGGGGCCTCAGGGAGAGGATGGATTCGCCGCGCAATCCGGCCGCTATCACCTGTATGTATCGCTGGCCTGCCCCTGGGCGCACCGCACCCTGATCTACCGGGCGGTCAAGGGCCTGGAAGCGCACATCAGCGTCTCGACGGTAGAGCCCCTGATGTTGGAGAACGGCTGGACGTTTTCCGACGCCGGCGATCCCCTGTACGGCGCGCGCTACCTGCACGAGATCTACACGCGAGTGGATCCGCAGGCCACCACGCGGGTGACTGTGCCGGTGCTGTGGGACAAGCAACGCGAGACGATCGTCAACAATGAGTCCGCCGAGATCATTCGAATGCTCGGTAGCGCGTTCGATCACATCACCGGAAACAGCGTGGATTATTATCCGGAGCCTCTGCAGGCGGAGATCGACGCCTTGAACGCGCGCGTGTACGAGCAGGTGAACAACGGGGTGTATCGCGCGGGTTTCGCTACCACGCAGGAGGCTTATGAAGAGGCGTACGTGGCCCTGTTTGCGTTGCTCGATGAACTCGATGAACGCCTGGCGGGGCATCGTTACCTGTTGGGCGATACCATCACCGAGGCGGACTGGAGGTTGTTTACCACGCTGGTGCGGTTTGACGCGGTGTACTTCGGCCACTTCAAGACCAATCAGCGACGCATAGAGGATTACGCCAACCTGCCGGGCTACGTGCGTGACCTCTACCAGCAGCCGGGCGTGGCATCCACGCTCAACATGACGCACATCAAGCAGCACTATTACGGCAGCCACAGGAATATCAACCCGACCGGCATCGTGCCGCTAGGCCAGGAGGTGGATTTCAGCCGTCCGCACCATCGCGCTGCGACAGGTGCCGGGCAGAAGGGATCGCGATGAGTTCGGTAAGGGCTGTTCGTCAGCGGTTGCGCGCCCGCCCCGCCAGTGACGGCGCCGGTGTGAAGATCCAGCGGATCGCCGGGCGCGAGGCGACCGCAGCGCTGGACCCGTTCCTGATGCTGGACGAGATACACAGCGAGGACGGCGCCGATTACATCGGCGGCTTCCCCGCGCACCCGCATCGCGGGTTTGAAACGGTGACCTACCTGCGCCACGGAGCCCTGCGGCATGAGGATCACCTGGGCAATGTCGGTCGCCTCGGCAACGGCGGCGTGCAGTGGATGACCGCAGGCCGCGGGATCGTGCACGCGGAAATTCCCGAGCAGAGCGATGGCCTGTTCCACGGCTTCCAGTTGTGGCTGAACCTGCCTGCAACTGAGAAGATGCAGGCGCCGGCGTACACCGATTACGCCGCCGGGGATATTCCCACAGTGGGCTGCGATGCAGGATCCGTGACGGTGATCGCAGGCGAGTTCCTCGGTACCGTGGGCCCCGTGCCGGCGCGTCAGACCCGGCCGCTGTTACTGGACGTCATGCTGGCGCCGAATGCGACGCTTGCGATTCCCGTGGATGCGCAACTCAACGCGGCCCTGTACCTGTATGACGGCGAGGCGGGCGATTTGCGGGCGCGAGAGATGGCGGTATACGGGCCCGGGGATACCGTGGTGCTGACTGCGGGGGCGGCGGGCGCACGCAGCCTGCTGCTTGCGGGGCGCGCACTGCGGGAACCGGTGGTGCAGCACGGCCCCTTTGTGATGAACACCCAAGAGGAGATTGAAACGGCGATCAGTGACTACCACAGTGGCCGCCTGGTGACCGCAGCAGACAGGAGGAGTGTATGAAAACCGATTACCAGAACGCCGCCCGGCGTTCGGAACTCGAGGGCCTGGAGCCGATCATCACGCAGCGCTGGTCGCCGCGTGCGTATCTCAGCGACGCTCCGGCCCCGGCGGATCTCGCCCGCGTGTTCGAAGCGGCACGCCTTGCGCCGAGCTGTTACAACGAGCAGCCGTGGCACTTCTACACGTCGACCGAGGCAAGTTACCAGACGTTTCTCGATCTGCTGGTCCAGGGCAACCAGGAGTGGGCGGCTACCGCGCCGGTGCTTGGATTTGTGGCGACACGCCGCAGTTTCACGCGCAACGGCAAGGAGAACTATCACGCGGACTTCGACGCCGGCTCGGCGTGGATGGCGATGAGTCTGCAGGCACGTGCCCTTGGCCTTTACACCCACGGCATGGGCGGCATCGAGTACGATCGCGTCTACGAGGCCCTGCGAATCAGCCGCGACCACTGGAAGCTGCTGTGCGGCTTCGCGATAGGCAAACTGGATCCCGAGGGCGAAGAGGCATTGTCGCAACGCAAACCACTCGCCGATGTCTGGACGGCGGTTGCCTGACAACAGGTGGAGGTCCGGCAGGCGCGCAGGCGAATGGCCGCGTGGAAGCCATCGCTTTGCGGATTGTAGATTCTTCCCGACCCGTGTCAGTGTTGCACGTGACTGCATCGAAAACCCTGTCCCGGGCGGCCTGCGCCGTTTGCTCTGGCGTGTAGCGCCGCCATAACCCATTGGTTTTCCTTGCGTTTGATGTCAGCTGGCATGGCGCTTGCGTTGTCTCCTGTAAGTTGGCGTTGAATGTTCTGTTCTCTGGCACTGCCGGAAGCGGTGTTGGAAGTGCGGGCCAGCAACACAGCCGATGCGTGTACAACAGGAGATGGGTTATGACATTCCCGAAGACCGTAGTACTTACCTGCGGCTCGATGCTGGCGGGCCTGGCGTTGGGAGGCCCTGCTCTGGGGGATGAAACTCGCGCCGAGGCACTGGCAGCGAAACAGGGGTCTGATGCGGTTCGGACGCAATCCTCCGTTGTGTCGGATGCCTGGCGCGAGGGCAAGCTCGAAACCGTGTATCTGTTGAATCGCCACCTGAACAACTTCGCGATTGATACCGAAGTGAGGGGAAGGCGCGCGATTCTGACAGGGAACGTCGAAAGCCAGGTCGACAGGCATCTCGCGGAGGAGCTGGCCCTGGGTATTGATGGCATCAATGAAGTGGACAATCGCCTGGTTGTGGGGCCGAACGGGCACGGGCGCGAGGGGAGCCGGAGTTTTGCCGCAGCGACAGATGAGGCGACGCTGGCAGCGGAAGTGAAGATCGAGCTGCTGGCGAATGACGAGATCAGCGGTCTTGCGATTGATGTGGATGTGTCAGGCGCAACCGTCACGCTGACAGGGCAGGTGAGTAGCGATGCCGAGCGAGCGCTTGCAGCGCAGATCGCGGAAAACGTCGAAGGCGTGAAGGCTGTGGAAAACAATCTCGAAGTGGTTTCTAGCTGAGCGTATTTTTTCGCCGTGCAGCGGTAGGCACGGTGTGCCAATGGGCTGCGGCGATTCACCATCAGGTGAATCCCCACGGTCCGAACCGTAGAATGGAGGGTACAACTATGCTGTATTGGGCGTTGGTTTTTCTGGTAGTAGGTTTGGTGGCAAGCGTGCTCGGCGCTTCGGGTGTCGCGGCAATTGCCGGCCAGGCAGCCTGGGTGCTGTTTATCATCGGTATTATTCTGCTGGTGGTGCACATGGTTGGCGGTCGTTCACGCTGACACCATCCAGGTCTGTGTAGCCGGGTCTGTTTAGCAAGGCGCCCTCTCCGGGCGATCGTTGAGTGGCGGGGCAATGCTCCGCCACTTTTTGGTGGCGCACGACTGCACGTAGAATACGCACCGACGACTTGCGGCAGCAACACGCATTAACGACAGAGTAGAAGTGGATGACAACTACGGCAAACCCGTCCGGTACCGAATACACATCCCGATGGCGGCTCGCTCTGCACGCGGTGGTCTATGCGCTGCGCGTTGGCGCTTCGGCAGTCGGCGGGCTGTTCAAGGACAACTGCATGCGCAACGCGGCGGCGCTGTCGTTCTACGCACTGTTCTCCATCGCACCGATCATCTACCTGGCTGTTTACGTGGCGGGCATTCTTGCCGCCGACGTGGACTTCCAGCAGCAGATCACCCAGCAGTTCGCGGAATTGCTGGGCGAGCAGGCGGCAGAGGGAGTGAATGTGTTGCTCAGTACACTGGAAACCCAGCAGCAAAACCAGTTTCAGCTCGTTCTAGGTATTGGTGTGCTGGTGTTCTCGGCCACGAACATTTTTGTGCAGATCCAGAACACCTTCAACGAAGTGTTCTGCGTGCAGCCGCGGGCCAGCGCGGGCATCGTCAAGCACGTGCTGGATCGTGCGGTGTCACTGGGCATTATCTTCAGCCTGGGCTTTCTGCTGATCGTATCGCTGATTCTCGACTCCGTGGTGCTCGCCTTCCACCAGTACCTGTTTGAACTGCTGAACGCGGCGGCGGTGATTATCGTGCAGATTGTGCAGATGCTGTTTCTGGTGGTTTTGATCACCGGTGTGATCTACGGGATGTTTCACTTTCTCCCGGACGTGTATCTACCTCGTTACCTGAAGCTGCGCGGCAGCCTGTTTGTGGCGGCAAGCCTGTTACTGGGCAAGTACGGTATCGGCCTGTATATCGCCAACAGCAAGTTGAGCGAACTCGGCGGCGCTTCGGCGTCCATTTTTGTTCTGATGCTGTGGATTTACTACACCTCGATTATTCTGTTCTTTGGCGCGGAGCTGATTCGCGCCATGGCTGATCGCGATCGCGCCGATCTTCCGCCGCGACGCTATGCCACCCGCATTCGCACCGTGGTGGTGGACGATGACGCAACGCAGCCGCAGGCCGCTGCGCAAGCCGCTGAGGAAGTAAAGGCCGATAGCAGCTCCGTCGAGGAGTCGCTGGATGCGCCGGCCGGCTCGCGCTAGCGGGCGTTGACCTTGCGCAGGATATTTTCCGCGAAGGCCTCCATGCAGCGCTTTTTCTCGTCAATGGTGGAGCGTTTCTTGCCCAGCGCGTACTGGAAGGGTGGCGCCACCGTGCTGTCGAGGCCGGCCTCCGCCAGTTCGCTGTAGAGCGTTGCGGACGGCGCGGCGGAAATTCCCAGCATCGCCTCGAAAGGCTGCTGCTCGCGGCCGTACTCACGCCGCAGCGCCGCAAGCCGCGTCAGTAGCGGCGCGACTTCTTCGGGCGCCGTGCCAGCGCCGATGTAGCCATCGCCCACGCGTGCCGCGCGATGCAGCGCCGCTTCCGATTTGCCGCCGATGTACACCGGTGGCGCCTGCGTGGGTGCCGGGCTGAGCTGCACCGGCGGGAAATCGAAAAACTCTCCATGATGCTCCACCATGCGGCCAGTCCAGAGCTTAGGCAGTATCTCCAGTATCTCGTCGGTGATTTTACCGCGTCGGTGAAATGCCACGCCGTAGATATCAAACTCTTCTTTCATCCAGCCGACGCCGGCGCCGAGCACAAACCGGTTGTTGCTCAGAATGGCGAGCGTCGCCGTGGCGCGTGCCACCTCGTGCGGATTACGCAAGGGCAGCACGTAAACGCCACAGGTGAAGCGCAGCGTGCTGGTGACCGCGGCCATGGCCGCGAACATGGCCGTTTGATCAGGGTACTCGTCGTCCGCCTGCATCGGCGGCAACCCATCGTCGGAATACGGGTAGCCGCCGGCAATCGTCTGTGGATAGACCGCATGGTCGCCGCTCATCAGGCCGTGAAAGCCCAGCGCTTCGGCGAAGCGCGCTATCTCCAGCAGCTGATCCGTTTCCGCCCAGGTGATGGCCTGCCAGAATTTCATGAAAGCTCCAGCTCCTCTGACTACAGTTCGCGAGGTATGTTGAAAAAGCGCTCGTAGGTGTCGAAGCGCTTGCGGAGGTCGGCAAGTTCCAGGCCGCTATCGGCGAGGTGGTACAGGTGCTTGCCGTGCTTGTCCGCCGGGTTATCGTCCAGGAACGACTGCATGCGCCGAGCCGCCGCTTCGCTCAGTGACAGGCCGAAATGCGCATAGGCGCGTCGCACCGTGCCTACCTGGTCGCGCATGAAATCATTGAAATACAGATCGACCACCTGCGCCTCGGGAATGGCGCCGCTTCGGCGATAGGCCACGGTATTGTCATAGCCCGCCGCGAGACCGCGCGCGTAGTGCGCGGCGATCGCCCGCATGTCCACGTGATCGCTGCACAGCACCTGCAGTATGGCGGTGAGGTTGCTCATCGATATCAGCGTCTTGACGGGATCGCGGTGGGTCTGCACGAACAGCGCATCCGGGTACTCGCGGTGCAGGTATTGCAGATGCCACAGATGCTGTGGCGATTTCAGCGCCCAGCGGCGGCCCGGGCACTTCCATTGCAGCACCTGCAGGAAGCGCCGATGCCATTTGAACGCCGAGGACATATCGCAGTTCATCACCCAGTTGTCGTAGGTGGGCACCGCGTACTGCACGTAGTACATCATCGACGTGAAATCGAGGGTGGTGAAGGTGACGCATTCCTGTGCGCGCTGCGCGCCCATGGGGTGGGTGCGCTTGAATTCCGGTACCAGCCGGTCTACCTGGTCGAGGTCGCGCTGGCAGCGCGCGATGCGCGGATCGGTGAGATACGTTGCCCGTTCCGGCGGGGGCAATGGATAGGCCACCTCCCAGGACAGCGGCACGCGATTGTCGCTGTCCATGGCCAGGAGATCGTGGAAAATCGTGGTGCCCGAGCGCGGCGGGCCTACCACGAACAGGGGGCGCTCGATCGGTTGCTCGGTGATCTCCGGGTGCTGCTTCAGCAGCGCCACGATACCGAGGCGATTCTCAAGGGTGCGCAGCAGGTCACCGCGCGCAATGATGCGCCCCAGCAGGCTCAGCCTCGCTTCCTGCTCGATGCCGTCCAGCAGGAGTCGCAGGGGTTGTTCGAAATCCTCCTCGCCAAAATCCGTCAGGCTGGTGCTGGCACGTGCCTTGCGCAGCAGCCCGTCGAAGGTGAGCGGCACCGGTTGCAGGCCAAGGGCACTGGCGCCATGGCCGGCAAGGTTGAGACACCGTACCGGCAGCGGCAGTGTACTCATGCGAGCTCCGCCAGCTTGACCACGCGGCCCTGCGGTGTCTCCACCTCACCCTCGACCATGAAGAATCGCCAGAACACCAGGCCGAACAGGTTGCCCTCGGTGTCGATCCAGTTGGGCAGGCCCGGGTTTTCGTGCGCGAGAATGATCCTGAAGCTGCCGTCATCCTCCAGCTGCGTCTGGCGTCGGTTCAGTGACACGGGCCGGTTGCGGTAATCCAGCGTTTGCTGAAAGCGGTTCCACAGGCAGACGTTGCCGAAGCAGCACGTGGGCCAGCGGCCGGTGATCACCAGCGCCTCGTCGCTGTTGAGGAAGTAGGGCGCCATGGAGTAGTGCGCATCGAAGGCCGCGAGGCCGAAATCGCCCGGCGGCACGGGCGCGGGAAATTCGTTCGGCGTCAGGCAGAAAAACGGCGGTGGCTCGCTGTTGGCCATGGGCGGCATGTTGAGCGTGCGGCTGCGGATGACGTTGGTCACTCGCTGTATGTCGGCGGCAATCGAGGCATCGTCGGGCGGCGCCGGCACGGGGCTGGGGGTGAGACACTCGATGCGCATGCGCGGTTCCAGCTGCGGGTCGAGCGCGGCCGGGGTGGCGTGCTCGAAATAATGCCGTGTGGTGAGGCGCGAGGTGTCCGGCGTGAGCGGCAGCCAGTTTTTGTCGCGTTTCTCGCCGCCCAGGTACAGCGTGAAGTTGCCGTTGCTGTCGATGTCCATGCCGGTGTTATTGATCACGCCGGCGGTGTTGCTCGCCATATCGCCGTTGTGCGTCCCCTCTTCCAGGGTCAGCGAGAAATAGGCCGCGCCCTGCATCGTCCCGTGCACCACGTACTCCATGCCGGCCTGCAGCGGCGCGTCGAAGTAGACGGCGTCCGGGTTGTCGCCGGTGAGCTTGCGGCTAGGGGTGGTGATGCGCCGGAGGTCGGGGCGCGCGGGGTTCTGTTCAAAAAAGCCGGTGAGCGCTGCCTCGATGATGTGCATGAGCGCCCTGTGGGAGGCCGCGACATCGGCTTCGGAGTGCAGATTCCACTCCGGGCCGGACCAGCGCTGGTCAATTTCTGTCAGCGTGTCGATAAGCCCTCTGAGTGCGGTTCTGCTTGCCGTTGTGATGTGCATGTTGGCTCCTTGCGGTGGCGTATCAGGTTGATGCCTGGTGAGGATTGCGGGTTTCCCGCGGGATGTTGAATCGCTCGCGGTAGAACAGCAGGCGCGCGTTGACCTCGTCTTCGCTCAGCCCGAACTGCGCCAGGTGGTATTTGTGCGCGCCGTGCTTGTGCTGGTTGTTGCTGTCCAGCCAGGCCTGCATGGCGCTTTGCGCCTGCGCAGTGAAGGGCATGTCGAGAAAATCGTACACGCCACGCATGGCTTTCTGCCAGTCGGCGGTGATGTCCGCATACAGGATGTCGTGCTGTTTGCGGGCGGCATCGGGCTGGCGTTGCCTGTCCTGCAGGTTCTTGCGCAGCATGCGCTCGGTTTTGGTCAGCCACTCACGCCCGACGGCCTCTGGCGTCACGGTGTCGTTGTCGCGCACCAGGGAATTCCAGGCCATGGAGCAACTGGAGCCCACCACTTTCACCGGATCGCGGTGAGGGCAGATCAGGCGCGCTCCCGGGAATACATTCAGCAGCGCGTCGAGATCCTGCATGTGCTGCGGCGATTTCAGAATCCAGGGCTTGTCCGGCGGATCACCTCGAAACCAGCCGACCAGCCTGAGCATGTCGGCCATGTATTCATAGGCGAAGGTCTGGTCGTGCGTCATCAGCCATTCCGCAAAACCGGGAAGCTCGTTGATAATTTCAAACAGCTGCGTGGCAAATGCGTGCTGCAACAGGCCGATCTCTTCCTCCACTTCCATGGTGCCCAGCGGATGCACGGCCGAGACCTGCGGGCTCATGTACAGCACGGCCTTGAGTGCCTGGTCCAGCGCCTTGATGCGCGGGTCGGGCCTGCCCGCCTCGCGCGCCGCAAAACTCTCCGGCCCCGGCACCGGGTAAACGCTCTCCCATGACTTGAGGTGAACGAAGCGCTCGTCGGATGCGAGCAGGCGATGCAGCCGGGTGGTGCCGGAGCGTGCGAGCCCCACAATGACCACAGGGTCCTGCAACTCCCGGTCGAGAATTTCGGGGTGTTGTTGCCATAGCGCCTGGGCGTGCAGGCGACCCTTCAGTAACCGCAGTATGTTGGATTTTGCGAGCAGTCGCCCCACCGGGTTGATATTCGATTCGGTGTTCAGCGAGTGGATCATGCGCTCCATCGGTTCCAGGAAGCGCTCATCGCCGAAGTCGTCAAGGCCGGTGTCCCTGCGGGCCTGGCGCAACAGGTCCTGGGTGTCGAACCGCACCCGGGCGATCCCCAGCGCGTTGGCACCCCGGAGCAGGGCATTGAGTGCCCGCATGGGTGTGCGCTGGTAATCCTGTGCGCGCAGTGGGTGTGCCGTCGTGCGGTTGTGGCTGGTTTGTGTCACGGATGCATTGCCTCGCTGCCTGTGCACATGCTATGTAATAGCGTTTGGCGCGGCAATGTTGTGCGCCGCATTGGTGCGCGGTTGGCTAACAGGGTGTACCCATTGGCCAGCCCCCGGGGGAGGTTGGGTCGAAGTGAAAGCGGTTCGCTGCTGTGATAAACAGGTGCACGTCGTGGAAGTGCCGGAACCCGCCGGCGAGGGCGTGCTGGTGAATGTGCGCTCGGCGGGGATCTGTGGCTCTGATCTGCACATGCTGGAGATGGGCTACCCGGTCGCCGGCACCCTCGGGCACGAAGTGGCGGGAACGCTGGCCGACGGCCGGGCGGTTGCCCTGGAGCCGCTGGCGCCCTGCGGACACTGCGACATGTGCGTGCGCGGTGAGTATTTTTCCTGCCGATCAGGCCCCGGTATGTTGTTCGGCGTTGGCCGTGACGGTGGGATGGCGCAGCAGATACGCGTGCCCGAGCGCAGTATCGTGCTACTGCCGCACAACGTGTCTGCCGCGGACGCCTGCCTCGTGGAACCGCTCGCGGTAGCGGTGCACGGCATCAATCGCCTGCAACTGGAGCCGGGCAGTCGTGTGGCGATTGTCGGCGCCGGAGCCGTGGGTCTGGCGGCCGCCGCCGTGCTGACCTCGCGCGTGCGCGAGGTGGCCATCGCGGCGCGGCACGATGCCCAGAAAGAGGCGGCACTGCGCCTGGGTGCGCGGCTTGATCCGCAGGGCGAATACGACGTGGTGGTGGAATGCGCGGGCAATTCTGCCGCGCTGGCCGAGGCGGCGAGACTCTGCCGGCCCGGCGGCACCATTCTGATACTCGCCACCTACTGGGAAGACGTGAGCCTGCCGGCGGTGGACGTGTGTTTCAAGAGCCTGAGTATTCATGCGTCTTTCCTGTATGGCCGTCAGGGACTGGTGCGCGACGTGGAGGCCGCAGCTTACCTGATGGCGAACCGGCCGGAACTCGCGGGCATTCTCATCACGCATCGCCTGCCGCTGGAGGCCGCGCCGGAGGCCTTCGCGCTGGCTGCCAGGCGGGATGCGGGCGCGATCAAGGTGGTGCTGGAGCCCTGAGGGAGGCGCTCATGCGATTACGGATTGCTAACAATTCTTTACGCTTCGCAGCGCACAATTACGCGGCGCAATGCTCCAATACACTGGAACCCACCACAGAAGGAACACCGTTATGAAACAGCTTATTTCAGGTTTTGCACTGCTGCTGGCTGCCACCGTTGCGTCGGCACAACCCGGTCAAGGTCCCGGCGCCAAGATGCTCGAGAACCTTGATCTCACCGATGCGCAGCGCGAACAGATCAGCGAGATCAGGGCGCAGGGCGGCGGCGGCAAGGAGATTCGCGCGGTGCTCACCGAAGAACAGCGCGCGCAGCTCAAGGCCCAGCACGGCGAGCGCAAGGCACAGCGAGGCCCGAAGATAGAACACCTGAAAGCGCAACTGGGGCTCAGTGAAGAGCAGGCGCAACAGATGCGCGACATTGTCGAGCAGGGCGGTTCGCGGGAGGAGATTCGCGCGGTGATGACGCCCGAGCAGCAAACCCAGTTCGACGCCCTGCGCGAGCGTCATCGCGCAGCGCGCTAGCGCACCGGGCCGCCACGTTTGAATGGCGCGCTATCGGCGCATTATCGTCCATGCCGGTCTGAGCAAGACCGGCAGTACCAGCATCCAGCGTAACTGCGCCAGGCACCGCCGCTGGCTCGCCGAGCGCGGCATTGTCTATCCGGTGCTCACGCTTCGCGGCGAGCCGTTTGCCAATCACGCGGTACCGCTGATCAGCAGCGTGGCGTCTGTGCCACAGCGCTACATACTCGGGTTTCGCCAGCGCTTCGGGGAGCTCGAGCCGGTGGTGCGCGAGTGCCGCGCGCAACTGGATGCCCTGCTTGCAGCGCCGGCCGGCGACGTGTTGCTGCTCTCGGCGGAGCTGGTCGAAGGCCTGGTGCAGGAGGATATGCGCGCGCTGCGCGACTACCTGTTGCCGCACGCCGAAGCGCTGCAGGTGGTGGCGTATTTTCGCAGCCCCCAGAGCGGCCTGGAGAGTCTTCTTGCGGAGCGCCTGAAGGCCGGCGCGGTACTGGAGCCGGAGGCCCTGGTCGGCAGGATCCGGCAGAAGTTCGAGAACCTGGACGGGACATTTGGCGAGGTGTTGTGCCCCCAGAGCTATCACGCGGCAACAGCGGCGCCGCAGGGTCTGGTGGGCGCCTTCTTTACCCTGCTGGGTCTGGACAGCGCAGAGATCGCAGGCCTGGAACTGATCCGTAGCAACGAGCGCATGTGTCTGGAGAGCTACCGCCTCATGCGCGCGATCAACCTGCGATACCCGCGCAAACTCCGCGCGGAGCACGGTGTTGAGCGTTCCCCGCGCGATCTCAATGCGTTGCTGCGCTTGCGCGGGGAACCCTTCCGGCTGGAGGGTTTCGCGGGCTCGGCTGTGTACGCGGCCTGTCTGGAAGAGGCGGCCTGGCTGGAAACCCTCCTGGGGTTTCGCTTTCCTGCGGAATTTGGTCGCGACCCGGGCCCACAGTGGCAGCCCGCCACGCTGGACGCGCTGCCGGCGGCATTGCAAACGCTGCCCCACGCGGCGTTTCGCGCCGCCGCGGCCGAGTTTCTCAGCGCCGAGGCGGAAGCGCTTGAGGCTGAGAGACCTGGCACCGCGCGTGCGCTGCGCGATATCGCCGCCGGGCTTCTGCCAACTAATTCCGCGTAAAGCCCGCAGGCCCGCCGCTGCATTGTCCTCTTTCGCGGTACAATCGCGCGCTGTTGTCATCGCGTCACAGTGAACTGGAAACACCATGGAACGTACCTACCGCCTCGTGCTCGCCTGCCCCGACAGAACCGGCATTGTCGCCAGGGTCAGCAGTTTTCTATCGGCCTACAACGGCTGGATTACCGAGGCCAGTTATCACGCGGACCAGAAGAACGGCTGGTTCTTCATGCGCAATGAAATCAAGGCCAGTTCCATGCCATTTTCGCTGGCGGAGTTCAGGGCCGCATTTCAGCCCATCGCCGATGAGTTCTCCATGCAGTGGTCCATCAGTGACTCCGAGCAGAAGAAAAAGCTGGTGCTGATGGTGTCGCGCGAGTCGCACTGCCTCGCGGACCTGCTGCACCGCTGGCATAGCAAGGAACTGCATGCGGACATCGCCGCGGTGATATCCAATCATGACGACCTGCGTTCAATGGTGGAGTGGCACGGTATTCCCTACCACCTGGTGCCGGTGGATCCGAAAGACAAGGCGCCCGCTTTCCGCGAGGTGGAGGCACTGGTAGACGGCTATGCCACGGATCTGCTGGTGCTGGCGCGCTACATGCAGATTCTGCCCGCCGGCCTGTGCAACCAGTACGCCGGCAGGGTGATCAATATTCACCACAGCTTTCTGCCGTCGTTTGCCGGGGCGCGGCCCTACCACCAGGCCTATGATCGCGGTGTCAAACTGATCGGCGCCACCTGTCACTACGTGACCGAGGATCTGGATGAAGGGCCGATCCTCGAACAGGACGTGATTCGTGTGAGCCACAGCCACGCGATCGAGGACATGGTTCGCCTGGGCAAGGACGCGGAGAAAAACGTGCTTGCGCGTGGCGTGCGCCTGCATCTTGAGGACCGCGTCATCATTCACCAGAACAAGACGGTGGTGTTCGCCTGAGGTGTCGTCCCTGGCACTGCCCGCGGTCGCGGTGGCTGTGCGGCTATGGGTTCAATCCAACAGGGCGCTGATCGAGCGCGCCAGTTTGACATCCTTGTCGGTAATGCCCCCGGCGTCGTGGGTCGTGAGGGCAATGGTCACCCGGTTGTATACGTTCGACCACTCCGGGTGATGATTCATGGATTCTGCCCGCAGCGCCACGCTGCTCATAAAACCGAACGCTGCGACGAAGTCCGCGAACTTGCATTCCCGGTGCAGTTTCCCGTCACGCAGTGCCCAGCCCGGCAACTCGTGCAGGGCCTGTTCGATGTCGGACTCACCCATCGGCGTGTTGCTCATGGCGTATACTCCCCGTAAAAAGTCAGTATATTGCAGCGCGAACACCACGTGAACCGGCCTTGCAGTGCGCTGTGCGGCCTGATCCAGGAATCCGGTGAGGGATTATGAACACGTTACGGTATGCATCGATGTGTCAACGCGGTTGGCTATGGGTAATGGGCTGCCTGGCCTTAACCGGCTGCCTGGGCATGCCGCAGGGTGTGGTGCCGGTCGATGATTTCGAGCCTGAGCGCTATCTGGGCCAATGGTACGAGATAGCGCGTCTCGATCACCGGTTTGAGCGCGGTTTGAGTGATGTCACGGCGACCTATACGGCTCGCGAGGACGGCGGTATCGACGTACTCAACCGCGGCTACTCCGCTGCCGAGGGTGAATGGCAGGAGGCGGAGGGTCGTGCGTATTTCGTCGAGTCGCGGGACAGGGGTTATCTGAAGGTGTCTTTCTTCGGGCCCTTCTACGGCGCCTATGTGGTGTTTGAACTGGACAGCGAGCAATACCAGCATGCGTTTGTCTCCGGGCCGGATCACGATTACCTCTGGCTGCTGGCACGCACGCCCGAGGTGGACGATACGCTGCTGGCACGCTTCGTCGAGCGCGCGGGGGCTTTGGGGTTTGACACACGGGCGCTGATATTCCCAACGCATACGCGCTCCGCACCCTGACACAGCCGGAAACCACCACAGGTAGTATTGCCAACATCGAGGAGGAATCGATGGCAGGTCTGAGCAAATTGAGCCGATCCATCCAGGGCAGCGTGGCGATTGTGACGGGCGCGGCGAGTGGCATGGGGCGGGCCACCGCCCGGCTGTTCGCTGACGAGGGCGCGCGCCTGGGTCTACTGGATATCAACGCGCAGGGCCTCGAGGCCGTGGCCGACGAGATTCGCGCTGCCGGGGGCGAGGTGTTTGTGATGGCGGTGGACCTCGCGCAGCGTGACGCTGTCACCGCAGGCGTGGAAGCCGTGGCGGCGCACTACGGCGCGATCGATATTCTTGTGAACAACGCGGGGCTGGTTTTACCCACCACGCTGGACGCGGAGAATTTCGAGCACAGCTGGGATACCTCGCTGGCGGTCATGACCGGTGCCCAGGCCTGGGCGGCGCGAGCCGCACTCCCAGGCCTGCGGCGCTCGGCTAACCCGCGCATCGTGAATGTGGCCTCCACCGAGGCGTTGGGCGCGACGCGATATAACGGCCCGTACAGCGTTGCCAAGCACGCCAGCGTCGGCCTCACGCGTGCGCTGGCGGTGGATCTTGGGAAGGAGGGAATCACCGTGAACTGTATCTGCCCCGGGCCGGTGCATACCGCGATTACCGCGGGCATTTCCGAGGAAGACAAAGCCACCTTTGCGGGCCGTCGCACGGCGCTGCGTCGCTACGGTGACCCGGAGGAAGTGGCGCACGCGACGCTGAGCCTGGTGCTGCCCGCGTCGAGCTTTATTACCGGTGCAGTGCTGGTGGTGGACGGGGGGCTCACGATCCGTAACGCCTGACTTGGGGCAGATTGACGGTCACGCCGCATCGTCGCAGCGTGTGAGCGGCGAAGCGGCGGCATTGTGCGCGCGTTCGGGGGCGATCAGGCCCCCGCAGTGGCGGTGCGCAGCTTGAGGAACGGGTTCATCCAGCGGAACTTCCAGTCGGTGAACTTCAGTGGCGCATCCAGTACCGCCAGGCAGATGCAATCTTCAGACTGCAGCGCTGTGGGCGCATGTACGTCACCGGGTTTACGGAAGATGAAGTCCCCGGCGTGGTAGCTGCCCTCGGCATCGGAGAAGCCGCCTTCCAGCACCAGTGTCATTTCGGCGCCGCGGTGCGTGTGTTCGGGAATACGACCGCCCGCGCGTATGTGATACAGCGCCACCTCGTGGTGCGGGTCGCCCGTATTCAAATAGCTGATGCGCAGGGTTGAGCCGATATTTTTCCAACTCAGGTCACTGAAGTCGCCGCGCATCAGCCGCTGCAGCATGGCCGGCGTGCCGTTGGCGGTTTGCGCCTTGCGGTCGTACTCCAGCGGCATGTCTTCGTCCAGTCGCGCCAGGACCGCATTTAACTGGGCATCGCCCACCGGTACCGGCTCCAGTGATTCCAGCAGCGCCGCGCCCAGGGCATTGAACTGCCCGGTGAGCCGCTTGCAGTGGTCACACTGTTTGACGTGAATGGATATACACGCCGACTGGGCAAGCGACAGTGCGCCGGATGCATATTCAGTCAGCAGATCAAGATCGGGATGCAGGGTAGCCATTGCCTTAACGCTCAAGTTGAATCTGTAATTTCTGCAGTGCCAGGCGCACGCGTGATTTCACGGTGCCCAGGGGAATGTCGAGCTCCCCGGCAACTTCAGAGTGTGATTTTCCTTCCATATAGACCTTGGCGAGAATCTGCGCCTGGTCATTGGGCAATTCGCCCATCAGCGCGCGAATGCGTTCAGCGCTGCGCTTCTGGTGCAGGGTCATGAACGCTTCCTCGCTATCGAAATCGCCCGCTACGTCTTCCGCAGACAGGGGCGTATCGAATTTTTGCAGACGGCGGAACAAGTCGGTGCGGCAGTTGCGCGCGATGGTGTAAATCCATGTGCTGGCGGCTGCCTTTTCCGGGTTGAAGCCCCCGGCCTTCTGCCAGACCTTCAACATGACTTCCTGCACCAGCTCGTCCGCGTGGTTGGCGGAGAGCGTGGACCCCGACAGCGCGAAGGCCTTCATCAGGGGCGCGAAGTGTCGGAACAGGCGCGTGAAGGCGGCCCTGTCCTGGTTCTTCGCAATGAGGGCGAGGCATTCGCTCCACTCGTCAGTGCGGGCGCCGGAGGGTGCTTCCCCGTTTCCGCCGTCTTGCTGGTTAGTAGCCACTAACAACATGCTCGTATCCGCTGTCGATTTTGAAAGTATACGCGTCAGATCAGCTTTGGATCAGTGATGGATGTAAATAAGTAGCGACGGGCTGCACCGGGGTGCTGTCGGGATGACGCGTGTCTGCCGCGTGGATAAAAAGTGTGCGAGTACTACTTTGTTCTGTAGGGTTGATCCATCTGCGCTGACACGCCGTATCCCGGTCATCAGCATTGCAGCGTCAATGCATTGACCAGATTTCTCACCAGAGGAAAAAGCCCCCATGAAAATTGCTGTGATCGGCTCGGGCATCTCCGGGCTCACAAGCGCGTATTACCTCAGCCAGCAGCACGAGGTGTGGGTGTTTGAAGCCAACAGCCGGGTGGGCGGGCACACGGCGACGGTGGACGTTCAGTTGGGCACGCGCCGCTACGCCATCGACACCGGGTTCATCGTGTTCAACGACTGGACCTACCCGAACTTTATCCGCCTGATGGATGAACTGGGTGTGTCCAGCCGGCCCACCGAAATGGGGTTCAGCGTGAGCGATCCGGCCACTGGCCTGGAATACTCTGGCAGCAACCTCGATACGCTGTTTGCGCAACGCCGCAATTTGTTGTCGCCCGGCTTCATCGCCATGGTGCGCGACATCTTGCGCTTCAACCGCGAGGCGGTGGCGGACGTGGAAGCGGGTCGCCTGAGCGATGACGAGACGCTGGGCAGCTACCTGGCGCGCAACGGCTACGGCGCGCGGTTCCGCGATCAGTACCTGGTGGCCATGGGTGCTGCAATCTGGTCGGCGGACTGCGCCACCGTGCTGGACTTCCCCGCAAGTTTCTTCCTGCGTTTCTTCCGCAACCACGGGCTGCTGTCGGTGAAGAACCGTCCGCAGTGGCGGGTGATCGAGGGGGGCTCCCGCGAATACCTGCGCCCCCTGTGTGCGCGGTTCGAGAAGCGCATTCGCACCAGCACGGCGGTCAAGAGCGTGGTGCGCCTGCCGCAGGGCGGCGTGGAACTGCTGCTGGACAAAGGCGAGCGCCAGCGTTTCGACCAGGTGGTCATCGCCACCCACTCCGACCAGGCGCTGCGGATGCTGGCGGAACCCAGCCCGCAGGAGCACGCGATTCTCGGCGCGATTCCCTACCAGAAAAACGACGTGGTGCTACATACCGACACGCGCATGCTGCCGCGCAGGCGCAAGACATGGTCGAGCTGGAACTATACGCTCGACGGTCGCGACAAGCCCGCCGTCGTGACCTACAACATGAATATCCTGCAGGGGATCGGCGCGCCGGAAACCTTCTGTGTCACGCTGAACAACACGCAGGCGATCAACCCGGTGAAAATTCTCGGCCGGTTCCAGTACGACCACCCTGTGTTCTCTCTGGCGGGGCAGGCCGCGCAGGCCCGTTGGGGCGAGATCAACGGCGTGGCCGACACCTGGTTCTGTGGCGCTTACTGGCATAACGGCTTCCATGAAGACGGCGTGGTCAGCGCGTTGCGCGTGGTCAGTGCGCTGGACAACCGGGCGAGCGCCGCTGCATGACCTCAAGGATTTACGAGGGCAGCGTGCGGCACCGGCGCTATGCGCCGCGAGAGCACAGTTTCACCTATCGCGTGGCGATGCCGTTTCTGCGCGTGGACGAAATACCGGCCCTGCTGGCCGCTTCGCGCCTCTGGTCGGCGCAGGGCTGGGCATTGGGCGAATTCCGTCGCAGCGATTTCCTGGGTGATCCCGATGTCCCCCTGGATGACGCAGTTCGTGACCGCGTGTATGAAGAAACGGGCGAGCGACCCTCGGGCCCGGTGTATCTACTGGCAAACCTGCGCTGTTTCGGTTTCAGTATGAACCCGATCAGCTGCTATTACTGCTATAACGCCGACGAAACCCGGTTGCAGTACGTGGTGGCGGAAGTCACCAACACGCCCTGGGACGAGCGCCACAGCTATGTGCTCAGGGGCCCGGAACATGGGCATCTGTTGCGCACCGAATTCGACAAGGCCATGCATGTGTCGCCGTTCAATCCGATGGACATGCGCTATCACTGGCGCAGCAACACGCCGGACCAGCGCTTGATCGTGCATCTTGAGAACCATCGAGAAGGTGCGCGCGTATTCGATGCAACGCTGTCGATGTCGGCGCGGGCCCTGAGCCCCGCCAGTCTCGACAGGCTGTTGCTCAACTACCCGTTCATGACGGCCAGGACGGGGCTTGCCATTTACTGGCAGGCGCTGAAACTGTTTATCAAAGGGGTTCCATTCCATGCGCATCCCCAACCCGCAAAACCTGCCCTAGGAGCAAGTAATGAGTGAAGTTGGTATCGGCAGTGTTCGTCTGCCCGGAATCCGTAATGCCCGCGTGGGCGAAAAGATTGCCCGCGAAGCGGTGTATCGGGTACTCGGCAAGCTGGCCGTAGGATCGCTGACGCTGCATGAAGGCCCGCACAGCGCGCGGTTTGGCAAGCAGGGAGAGGGCGCCATGCCGCATGCGGAGATTCACGTGCACGACCCGGCGGTGTATGCACAGATGCTCTCCGGGGGTTCGATTGCCGCGGGTGAGGCGTACATGCGCGGGCACTGGTCATCGCCCGACCCGGTGCAGGTGACGCGCCTGTTCTGCGCCAACATGGCCGTGCTCGAGGGCTTCGACGCGTCGCAGTCCAGGGTGGTGAAACTGGCCTTGAAAGCGGCGCACTTTCTCAACCGGAATACGCGCGCCGGTTCGCGCGACAATATCTCCGCGCATTACGATCTCGGGAACGACTTTTTCAGGCTGTTCCTGGATCCCACCATGATGTACTCCTCGGCGCTGTATACCAGCGCCGATGTGAGCCTGGAAACGGCATCGGTAGCGAAGCTGGATGAACTGTGCCGGCAATTGGAGCTGACGCCGGACGATCACCTGCTGGAGATAGGCACCGGCTGGGGCGGCATGGCGATACATGCCGCGCGTCACTACGGCTGCCGTGTGACCACTACCACGATCTCTCGGGAACAGTTCGAGTTTGCGCGCCAGCGCGTGGCCGAGGAGGGGCTGCAGGACCGCGTGACGCTGCTATGCGAGGACTATCGCAGCCTGCGCGGCAGCTACGACAAGCTGGTGTCGGTGGAAATGATCGAGGCGGTGGGACACGAGTTTTACGCCGAGTACTTCCGCACCTGTTCCGGCCTTCTCAAGGCGGAAGGAAAGATGGTGATTCAGGCGATCACCATGGCGGATCAGCGTTACGAGGCGGCCCGCGACGATGTGGACTTCATCAAGCGTTATATTTTCCCCGGTGGATGCCTGCCTTCCATCGCGGTGATCGCGGAGCACCTGGCGAAGGACACCGACATGCAGATGGTGCACCTGCGTGACATCACTGAAGATTACGCTATCACCCTGGCGCACTGGCGCGAGCGCTTTCTGTCGCGTTTGGACGCTGTGCGCGCCATGGGCTTCGGCGAGGAATTTGTGCGCATGTGGGAGTACTACCTGTGCTATTGCGAAGGCGGCTTCCGTGAGCGCGTGATCGGCACGGTTCAATTGGCCTTCGCCAAGCCGGGGTACCGCTTCACCCGGGCGCGCGCCTGATCACGTGCACGGTTTTTTTCGCGAGATGGCATTTTCTGCAATCTGATTGCTCAACGGTCGCGTAATCATCTTTAACGTAACCCGGAAAGAGACGTCAGTATGGAACACGCAAAGATTGAGTCAGTGACCGCCGCGCGTCGCGCGATCTCGGAAGACGCCCGCAAGGTGCGTGATGTGCTGGTGGAGCGTGGGCTGGAGACGCCCCTGCTGGAGAACGGCCTGAATCGCGATCAGAAGTACGAGCGAATTCGCGAGTCCTTCGCCGAGATAGCACGCACCCTGGGTCTGGATCTCTCTGACGACAGCCTGTGCGATACGCCGCAGCGCATCGCGCGCATGTATGTGGATGAGATTTTCTCCGGGCTCGACTACGGGCGCTTTCCCAAGGCCACCGCGATCGAGAACAAGATGGGCGTGGAGGAGATGGTGCGCATCGACGACATCTCCGTGGTAAGCACCTGCGAGCATCACTTCGTGACCATCGACGGCGTGGCCAGCGTGGCCTACATTCCCGGCGGCAAGATTATCGGCCTGTCGAAGGTAAATCGTATCGTGCGTTTCTTCGCGCAACGCCCGCAGGTGCAGGAGCGTCTGACTCAGCAGGTGCTGGTGGCGCTGCAGACCCTGTTGGAAACGGATGACGTGGCCGTCACGATAGACGCGGTGCACTACTGCGTGAAGGCGCGCGGCGTGATGGACGCGAATTCCCGCACCCGCACCACGGCGCTCGGTGGGCAGTTCAAGGAAGATCCGCGCACCCGCGCGGAGTTCCTCTCCTGAAGCCCTGCTGCGCCAGAGACGCCAGCCGATGCGCGCCTTGAACCTCCCCGCCCTGCGCGACTCAGCCACCCTCGCGGTGGTGACGAATGCGATAATTTTCAATATCAGCTGGTTCGTGATCGTGATCACGCAATCGTCCGTGATTGGTCCGGCGCAGGCGGTGATGCACCTGTTGCTGCATTTCTGGCTGATCGGGCGAGGCCTGGCGGAGTTGCGGCTGGTTGGCGTAGTGCTCGTGCTGGGGCTGGCGATCGACCAGCTGTTGTTCGCCTCCGGCGTGCTGGTGGTGGCCGGTGCGGCGGCCGCGGCGCCGATCTGGCTGAGCTGTCTCTGGCCGGTGTTCGCCACGACCCTGAGCCACGCGTTTCGCAGTTTCCAGCAGCGCACCTGGCTGGCGGTGCTGTTTGGCGCAGTGGGCGGTGCGGGTTCCTACGTGGCGGGCGCCCGCCTGAGCGACGTGGAGTTTGCCGCGCCGCTGGCCGGCACGCTGATTCTCGCCGGGCTCTGGGGCGTGTTGTTCCCCCTGCTGCTGAAACTCGCCGCACGCTGGGTGCCGGGGGATGGCGATGCGCGCTAGCCTGAAAGTGCTGGCCGCCGTGCTGGGTTGCGCGGTGTGGAGCGTGCTGTTGTCCACTTCCGTGCGCGCGATCGAGGGCCAGCCCGACGTCATCGGCAGTGCCTACGACGAAAGCGGGCAGGAGCTGTTGTACCGTGAACTGCATTTTTGCAGCGACAGTCAGCTGCAGTGTAGCGTGGACTATCGCGACCCTGCCGGAACGGGCATCGCTTTCAAGGAACTGGATTATTCACCCGGGCCGCACCAGCCCGCGCTGGTGATGCGTGATCTGCGCAACGAGCTCGAACACGTGGTGTCCGCCAGCGGTAACGAAGTGGTGGTGGACGCCGGGTTCGACAATTATGTGCGCAGCCGCTGGGATGAGCTGAGCGCCGGCGAGCCCGTGCGCTTTCGCTTCAAGGTGGTGGACTTTGACGATCCCATTCCGATGAAAGCCCTGCAGCAGGCCGATTGCGCCGAGGAAAGGCTGTGTCTGAAAGTCACAGTGGATTCCTGGTTGCTGGGATTTTTCGCTGATCCCATCGAACTGACCTACGCGCGTGATTCGAAACGCCTGCTTCGCTTTCGCGGCGTCAGTAACCTGCGCGGCCCTAACGGCGAATCGCAGACCGTGGACATCCGCTACACCTACCCTGATTCCACAGGTTAGTGGCGCTCCGGCGCGCGCCGGTGCCGTGCGTGCTATTTCTACCACCGAAAGTTAGCCTCGCAGGTCATTCCCCCTGACCGTTGCGGCGCTATAGTAGGCGTATCGAAAACGCGGTGAGGAATACCCATGCGCAGCTCCCCATGGCTTGCCTGCCTGGTCGCACTGGCGGTGAGCGCGGTACACACCGCCGGCGCCAGCGCAGTGAACATGCCTGCTGTAAACCCCTGGCTGGCAGAGAGCCCCTATGCGATATCCCACCACAACCCCGCGCAGACGGATGTCACCCACATACCCGGCCCCACGCGGAGCGCGGCGTTGACGGCGCGCGATGCACAGACCGTGGCGCTCACCTGGTGTTCGGCGCCCACCTACAAGCGTGCCGGCGACGACATCATCGTGATTGCCTCCAATCCCCTCGGGCTGGTAAAGGTGCGCGCCACCGGCGAGGATTTCAGCCTGGTATCCGATGTGCCGTACCCCGGGCGCGAGGACGTGCACGCCCGCGTGGACGAGCGCCGCATCGCGCAGGTGAAAGACGCCATCGACTATCGTCGGCGCAATCGGCAGGACATACGGTTGTTGATCGAGGCCTGGCTGATGTACTGGAAGTTCGGCATCAACCTGCGCACCATGCCGTCGGGCGCCTATGCGCTGATTGATCGCGACGGTTACCACTACACCTTCTACGACCGCGTCCACCTGGTGAAATCCTTCGATGGCAACCGGGTGGATGAGCCGCTGTTGCCGGTGAAGCACGCCGATATCGTTGCGCAGCTACCCGCGCCCGTGCGCACCGGGATCGACAAGATACTCGGCATCAACCTGACCTACGACGGTCATATCGTGGTGGCGGCCAACGGGGCGGTGATTGTGGTCACGCGCGATCTGGCGGTTGTGGATTACCGGTTGTTTCCCGGCGAGTACGTGGAAAACTCCATCGCCATTGATGAGAACGACGGTATCTATCTGGTCACCTCCAGCCACATGCGCAAGCTCGTGTGGACAGGTGAGCGGCTGTCTGTCGATGAGGCGGATGGCGCGTGGCAAAGCGCCTACGATGTGATGCGGGAGGGTGAGGCATTGAAACTCGGCGCGGCCTCGCACGGGTCGGGCACTACACCCTCGCTGCTGGGTTTCGGCGATGACGAGGACAAACTGGTGGTGATCGCAGACGGCAATGCGCGCAATGCCCAGATCGTCGCCTTCTGGCGCGATGCGATCCCGGCGGAGTTTGCGCAGAAGCCCGGTACGCAATCCCGGCGCATTGCCGACCAGATTCCCTTCACCCTGAGCCGTACGACCATCGAGGCGTCGCCGGTGGTGTACGGCAACGGCGTGCTGGTGGTCAACAGCACCTACCCCGAGCCCGGCCCGATAGCGATGGACCTCATCAGCAACGCCTTTCGCGCCGGCACCACCCGCGCCGCGCCGCGCGGTATCCAGCGTTTCAACTGGCTGGCGGCGGAGAACCGATTCGAGCGCGGCTGGTTGATACCCGACGTGGATAACACCGACTGGATGCCGCCTGCCGTGTCGACCGCCAACGGCCTGGTGTACATTGCCAATCGGCGCAACGATACCTACGAGTACTTTGCCGCCGACTGGGAAACCGGCGAGAAACGCGCCACCTGGACGTTCCCGGACGACAGCGTGCTGTGGAACAACTGGGGCGGTATCACCGTGTTCCTGCCCGATGGCGACCTGTTGCTGGGTGGATTCTTCGCCATCAAGCGCTTCAACACCGGCGAGCTGCGTGACTGAGCGGGCTGCATTGCGCGTGGTGAATGGTTAGGATACGCGCTTGCGTCACGTCACTCGGAGCATTCCCCTATTTCTTCCTGCCTAACGATGTCTCGACAACACCTGCCGCCGTTGCTGCGCGGGGCTCTTGGTGTATGGCTGCTGTGTGCACTGGTGGGCTGTTCCGAGCCGCCCGCGGCGCCTGCGGAGACCGCAGGGGAATCGGCGCCAGTGCCTGTTGTGATCCACACACTGCAGGCACGCGACTGGCAGGGTAGCGTCAGCACCTTCGGCGTGATCGAGGCGTTTGAGGAAGTGAGCATCGCCGCGGAGCTTTCCGGTACCGTGAGTGCCGTGCACGTACGCGAGGGTGACCGCGTGTCGGCCGGGCAGCTGTTGCTGGAACTGGACCCGCAGAAGCGCCGCCTGGCCGCACAGCGGGCGGAGCAGGCGCTGCAACGCTCGCGCACGGCGTTGCAGGAAGCGCGCCTGAAACTCAAGCGCCGCAGTGACCTGGCAGAGCGCGAATCGGTATCGCGCGAGGTGCTGGATACCGCGCAACTGGCCGTGGATTCGGCCGCGGCAGCGTACCAGCAGGCGCTGGCCTCGCATCGCCTGGCGCAACGCGAACTGGCCGATACGCAACTCTACAGCCCCACCGATGGCCTCGTGGATGTGCGCGCCGTGGAGGTGGGGGAACCAGTGCAGGCCGGCGCCGCGCTGATTACATTGCAGGCGGTGCATGGCCTGCGGGTGCACACCTGGGTGAGTGAGGCGGACGTTCTGCACATTCGCCCGGGCAACACCGCCACGGTGGGCGTGAGCGGCCTTGCCGGCAAAACCTATGCCGCGCAGGTGCAGTGGGTAGGCGTGAACGCCGACCCGCAAACCGGCAACTTCCCGGTGAAGCTGATTCTGGAAGACGCCGCGTCGGCCCTGCGTCCCGGCATGACGGCGCGCGTAGCACTGGCCGCCACCCGCATGCCCGATGTGCTCCTGTTGCCGGAAGACGCGCTGGTGGACCGCCAGCGACGCCGGGTGGTGTTCGTGGTGGAGAACGGCGTGGCGCGTCAGCGCGAACCGCTGCTGGCGGCGGGCTTCAGCAATCGCCTGCAGGTGCTCGACGGCCTCGACGCCGGCGACCAGCTGGTGGTGGAAGGCCACGCGCGCCTGCTGGACGGCAGCCCGGTGCGCATCCAGGCGGAGCGCTGAGCACAATGGAAGCGTTGGTGCGCGGGTTTGTCGACCGGCCGCTGATCGTCTCGATGATCGTGCTGATGGTGTTCGCCCTTGGCTACCTCACCATCGGCAACATGCGTTACGAGTACAACCCGCGCGTGGACATGGGCGTGGTCAATATCACCACGGTAAAAGCCGGGGCGGGCCCGGAAGAGGTGGAACTGGCCATTACCCTGCCGCTGGAGGAAGAGCTGCTGGAAGTGGAGGGCATCAAGAAGCTTTACTCCAACAGCATGGAAAACCTCTCGGTGATCAGCGTCAACCTCGACCTGGACACCGCCGATAAGCAGGTGATTATGCGTGATCTGCAGCAGGCGGTAGACCGGGCCTCAACCCGCCTGCCCGACGACCTGCTGGAAAAGCCGCTGCTGGAAGAACTCTCCACGCTGAGTACGCCGGTGATCGAGGTGCACGTGACCGGCGAGGTCTCCGAGGCGCTGTTGCGCGATGTCACGCGCAACCTCGCCGACGGCCTGCGCGAGGTGGAGGGCATCGCCAGCGTGGAGAAAATCGGCTATCGCGAGCCGGAGGTGCGGATTCTCCTGCAACCGGAAAAACTCGCGCGCCTGGGTATCAGCCACGACGAAATCATTCAGGCAATTCGCAGCCGTAACCTGCGCGATTCCGGCGGCGCCGTCGATTCGTTCCTGGTAGAGAAGAAAATTATCGCCGTGGGGCAGTTTCGCGACCCGCGCGAGGTGGCGGACGTGGTGATTCGCTCCGGGGAACCGGGCAACGCGGTGCGCCTTGGCGATATCGCCACGGTGGTAGAGGATTACGCCGACTGGGAGCTGCAATCGCGGGTGAACGGCCGGCCCGCCATCACGCTGCAGCTGCGCAAGAAGGCGCTGGCGGACGAAGTGCACACCGCCGCCAACGTGCGCGCCTTCGTTGCCGCCGCCCAGCTGCCCGCGGGCGTGGAACTGGTGACCACGGCGGATATTTCCCGGCTCACCGTGAATATGCTGGAGGTGCTTGGCGGCAACGCCATCCTCGGGCTGGTATCGGTGCTGCTGTTGCTGTGTTACTTCATGGAGCTGCGCTTCGCCGTATGGGTGGCCGTGGGTATTCCGTTCGCCGTGTGCCTTGCGTTCCTGCTGCTCGCGGCGATCGATGTCACCATCAACGCCATGAGCCTCACCGCCATCGTGCTGCTCATGGGTATCCTCGTGGACGATGCCGTGGTAGTGAGCGAGAACGTGCAGCGCCTGCGGGTTGCCGGCGTGGGCGCACGCGAGGCGAGTATCCAGGGCGCGGTGCAGGTGTCGCAGCCGGTGATATTCAGCGCACTCACCACCATGCTGGCGTTTGCGCCGCTGATGTTCCTGGCCGGCCCCAGTGGCGATTTTATGGTGCCGTTTCCGCTGGCGGTGATCGTGTTGCTCGCAGCCTCCCTGTTCGAATGCCTGTGCCTGTTGCCGTCGCACCTGTCGCATGTGCGGCAGGTGGGCGGGGGCGAACGCGCGCGCGCCTTCGAGCGCTTGCGCGCTGTGTACAGCCGCCATATCAGCCGCTGGCTGGCGGCGCGCTATGTCACCCTGAGTGTGTTTCTGCTGTTGTTCGCGGTGGTGATGAGCGTGGGATACCAGCTGATCAACTTCAGCATGTACCCGGATGTGGACATCGATACGGTACAGGTGAAAGTGGAACTGCCGCCCGGCAGCCGCTTCGAGCAGACCGCAGCGGCGGTGGCAAGGCTGGAACAGGATCTGGCGCAGCGCGTGCCCCCTGACGACCTGCTGGCCATTACCAGCCAGATAGGACACCACGACACCGATTTCTACGGGGCGACCGAGGGACGCAACCATGCCTGGGCGCTGATTTCCGTCCAGCTCAGGCCGCTGGGCCGACGCGCCGGCGATACCGATACGCCGGAACTGGTGCGCGTGCTGCAGGCCTGGGCCGGCGAGCAGAGCGGTTTTGCCTCGCTGGTAGTGCAGGCGCAAACCGATGTGCCGGTGGTGGGCAAGCCGGTGCAGCGAGAAGTGATCGCCAACGGCGAGGAGCGCTTCATCGTGGCCGAGGATATGCTCAACTGGCTGCGCGCGCATCCCGGGGTGACCAATAGCTGGAGCAGCGTGAATCTCGGTAAAGACGTCATCGAGCTGGACGTGAACCATGCGCTGTTGGCGGCGCGCGGCCTGACGATGGAGCAGCTGCTGCGCGCCATGCGTGTGGCGGTAGACGGCCTGCTGGTTGACGAGGTGCAAACGCTGGACGAACGCGTGCGCTTCCGGCTGCAGTTCCCGCCGACGCGCGCGGCCACGCTCGACGTGCTGGAAAACCTCGCGGTGATCAATGCGCGCGGCGAACCGGTGTATTTGAAATCCCTCGCCACGTTTACCCTGCGCGCGGGCGAGGCGGACATCAAACACTATTTCGGCAAACGCACGGTGACGGTATACGGCGAGATCGATACCCAGCGCACCAGCGTGGCCGCGATCAATGCGGAGCTCGACGCCTGGGTAGCCGAGCAGGGCTGGCCGCAGCAGTACCCGCTGCTGCGCGTGGCGTCGGTGGGTGAGCTGGAAGAGCAGGATGAGGCACTCGGGCAGCTCGGCGTGGCGGCGCTGATCTGTGTGCTGGCGATATTCGCCGCGCTGGTCGTGCTCTTCAACTCGCTGTCGCAGCCGCTGCTCATCATGCTTGCCATTCCCTTCGGCATGGTGGGGGTGGTGGTTTGCTACGCGGTGCAGGGGTTGTCCATGGGCATGATGGCGATCACCGGCATCATCGGGCTGGTGGGCGTGCTGGTGAACGATTCGCTGGTGCTGCTGTATACGCTGAACCAGGAACGCAAAACGCTGGGCCGCCGCCTCAGCGTGGAGGAAGTGACGGCGGTGGCGCATCGCCGTTTTCGCCCGATCTTCATTACCTCGCTCACCACCGCCATGGGTTTGATGCCCACCGCCTACGGCATTCTCGGTGAGAACAGCTATATCAGCCCCATGGTGATGAGCATGGCCTGGGGCGTGGTGTTCGGCGGGCTCGTATCGCTGGTGCTGTTGCCGGTGCTGTACATGATCGAGCAGGACCTGCGCGAAAGGCTCGGGCGCGCGTAGCCACCCGCGCCGCGGGCGACGTCAGCCCTGCCCGCGTGAGCGTTTGCGCGCACTCAGCCAGCGTCGCTGTTGCGCCATCACCCGACGCGTGGCGGTGAACACGCCCAGGTCCGGATCGGCCTCGCCGGTGTGCCCGAGCAGGTCGAGCTGTGCGTAGTACCAGTACTGGATGCCGAAGGAACCCAGTGTGCGCAGGCTTGTCGAGCGGTTGAGAAACGAGAGCCAGGGCGGGTACATGGCCAGCGATTCTTCGTAGCGCGGCAGCGCGGTAAGCCCTTCCAGTAGGCGCGCGGGTGCGTCCGTCATCACGCACAGGGGCCGACCGAGGCCGATGAGATCGGCGCCGCCGCTGGCGAGCGCCTGCTGCATGGCGCCGCGCGAGCGGAAACCGCCGGTGACCATCAGCGGAATCGAGACTTTCTCCTGCATCGCCAGCGCGAAATCCACGAAGTAGGCCTCCCGCTGCAGCGTGGAATGCGCCACCGCCTGCGGCTCTTCCTCTTCCAGGCCGGCAACGCCCAGCAGCTTGGGCTGCTCATAGGTGCCGCCGGATATCTCCAGCAGGTCCACCCCTGCGGCTTCCAGCCAGGCGGCTACCCGCAGGCTGTCTTCGAAGGCGAAGCCGCCTTTCTGGAAATCGGCGCTGTTGAGTTTTACCGCCACGGGAAAGTCAGGCCCCACCGCGGCGCGCACGGCAGCGACCGCCTCCAGCAGTATGCGCGCGCGGTTTTCCAGGGGGCCGCCGTAGTCGTCACTGCGCTGGTTGCTGCGCGGGCTGAGGAACTGCGACAGCAGGTAGCCGTGCGCGGCGTGCACCTGCACGCCGGTGAAGCCGGCCTCGCGTACCGCGGCGGCACACACGCCGAACCGGCGCACGACCTCGGCGATGGCCTCGCGGCTGATTTCCCGGGGTTCACCAAACTGGCCGCCCGGCAGGCCCAGCTTTACGGCGGACGGCGCGAGCGGCTGCGGGTTCACGTTTTTCTGCGTCTGGCGGCCCGCGTGGCTGATCTGCGCCCAGAAGTGGTTGCCGCCGCGCGTAGCAGCACGCGCCCAGCTCGCCAGTGCCGCGCGCATGCGCGCGTCGGGCTCACCGTCGATGATGACGTTGCCGGGACGCTCGAGGTGATCGCCATCGACAATGATATTGCCGGACAGCAGCAGCCCCGCACCGCCGTCGCTCCAAAGCCCGTAGAGCCTTTCCAGCTCCTGCGTGGGTACTCCGGCGGGGTCTGCGAGCCCTTCCGTCATGGCGGCCTTGGCCAGGCGATTCGCCACGGTGGCGCCACAGGGCAGGGTAAGGGGTGTTGCCAGAAGTTCGCTGTTCACGTGGTTGAGTGCCTGTGCCTGGGAGGGTCGGCGATGCCGACGCAAGGCTGGCGCAACTGCGCGCGAGCCTGAAGAGCCAGTATGCCAGAGACGCTGGTGCAGGCACAGCTGCACACGGTGCGCACGGGCTGGCACTATTGCAATGTTGTACGGCTGCGCAGGTGCACAGGTTGCGCCGCGCAAGGGCCTTACCGTGAGTGAACCGGAGACCTCGGGCGCCGCAGGAATGTAACGACCAACGCCAACGGAATGGATACGCCGCATGCAGCCCGAAGAGCACCCCCGGTACCCTGAATCCAACGCGCGGCGACAGCTGCCGCCGTTGCTGGCGGGGCTGTTTATCGCGGTGTTTGTCGCGCTTGGGATAGCGCCCCTGGAACGCAGTACCTGGCTGCTGGAAAACATTCCCACCGTGCTGTGTTTTGCTGCGCTGGTGTGTACCGTGCGCATCCTGCCGCTGTCCAACACCAGCTACGTGCTGGTTTTCGTATTCCTGTGCCTGCACGTTGTGGGCAGCCATTACACCTATTCGCTGGTGCCCTACGAGGCCTGGAGCCAGGCGCTGTTCGGCGTGTCTCCGAGCGAGGCGTTCGGCTGGGAGCGCAATCACTACGATCGATTCCTGCATTTTCTGTTCGGCCTGCTGCTCGCCTACCCGCTGCGCGAGCTGTTTTTCCTGGTGGCGCATGCGCGGGGTTTCTGGAGCTACTACCTGCCGCTCAACCTGATCATGGCGTCGTCGCTGCTGTATGAGTTGATCGAGTGGGGCGCGGCTGTGGTGTTCGGCGGTGATCTCGCGGCGGCCTATCTCGGAGCCCAGGGCGACAGCTGGGACGCGCAGTGGGATATGGCGCTGGCGAGCCTGGGCGGCGTGATCGCGCTTGGTTGTATTGCGATGGTGAATGCAGGGAGCAGGTTTTGGGGTGGGGAAGCGGGAAGTTGATGTAGCTGTAACTACCGAAAGTCTCCCGTGGATGTATTCGGAAAGGGGGGTGATGTAGACCGATGCCGTGTGTGTAGCGGTTGGCCGAACAGGAGAAGAGGTGAGCACGACACTCTCGTTCGAAAGTACGTTGGCGGCCAGCCCGGAAAGAGTCTGGGCCTGGATCACGTCATTTGACGGAATCTCGAAGGAAATGGCGCCCCTGCTCCAGATGTCCGCGCCAGACGGTGTGCGTGACCTCGCTTTCATTTCGTTTGAGCCCGGGGTTCCGATGTTCCGTAGCTGGATTACCCTGGGTGGGATACTTCCAATCGACTTCAGCGACCTTACGCTCTTGTCGCTAGTGCCGGGTGTCGGTTTCGTTGAGCAATCCCGTATGGGGTCAATGAAGCAGTGGCGACACGAGAGGATCATTTGCCCCGTTGATTCCGGATGTCGGGTGACTGATACCCTGACCATCGAGCCCCGTTTTGGGGGCCGGCTTGCGGTTGCGTTCGTGAGAAAGCTCTTTACCCATCGCCACAACATGCTCAGGAAGCACTTGGGCGTTTATTCGGCTAACATCGAGTAAAAGTCGCCATAGCGTACATGGAGGTAATGGCGCCGGAGAGCGACCCTGATCTGGTCAGAGTATTCGGAAAAAGGCTGCGTAGTTATCCGGATTTATCACAAGAGGATCTAGTGGCCATTTCTATTTCAATCGGCAGTCTCTGCTCTTTCAGGCAGTGGATGCGAGAATCAGAAAGGGCAAGCAGGGCGACCGCCTGACAAAGCCGACGGGATGATCATAGGACCCGCACGAGCTGCCCGACAAAACCCACGGTCAGGCTCTGGCCGTCTTGCGACAGAAACGCAGTGGTGCTGTCGGCTGACAGGGGTATACCGTCACTGAATGCCGTACGGCCATCGAGGGAGACGCCGTATGTGGCTGTTCCGGTAATCGTGCTGCGTTGGTAGAGCAGGGTGCCGTCGGGCCGGAAGTCCAGCGAGGTCAGGCAGTTATCCTGGGCGAAGCAGGCTGCGCTATCGGCATACACACGCCGTGTCGGAAACGGGATCAGGACCGGTGTAAAGTCTCCGTAGCCCGCCAGTGGCAGCGTTGCGGGCAGGGGTTCATTCAGCGCAGCGCGCTGTGTCATCAGGGGCGTCAGGTCGATACTCGCTGCGATTTCCGTCGGGGACTGGCAGGGCGCGCCGGTACCGCTGATCCAGCGGCTCGGTAAACCCTGTGCGGGCACGCCATCCGCAGGCACATCGCGTACCTGGAAGCGGGCGTCGTCCAGCTGGCAGGCGCTTTGGCCGCCCATCACAAAGTGCAGGTGGTTGCCGACGATGGCGGCAAACTGCAGATCGGGCACGCGCGAGCTGTGGGTGGGCAGAGCCTGGTCGGTCACTTCCGTGACCAGCGACACGCTGTTGCCCGTAAATGCGGTTGCCGTGAGTTGAACCTGCTCCCGCGATTCAAACACGCTGCCCTCGTCACTGTCGTTGAAGAACAGGACGGCTTCGCCGGGATAGACCGAGCGAAATGCCAGCTTAGCTGGCAGGCCGGGCTGTTCGGGTTCGGCGAACAGGGCAGCGGAGACTTGCAGCGAGTAGGGGTCAGCTACCGGTAGTCCCTCAGCAGTGTAGCCTGTGCTGAAAGCGTTATTGCCCGCGCCGAAATCCTCGATCAAGGCGTGTGCGAGCACTTCGATGCCCGTATCGGCAGGCGCGAACAGCAGTATCGAGGCATGGTAGGTTTTCCCCGTGTCCAGGGCAGGCACCGCCACTGAGCCGGTTACTCTCAGCTGGGTGTAGCTCTGCGGCTGTGCAAAGAAGGTAAAGCCGAGGAAGGAAAGTCTCAGTGAACGACCGTCTTCAGACAGCTCGGCGAAACTGTTGGGGGGAATCAGACTCCCGTCCGCCTCCAGGTAGATCGTCCTGCCGTCGGCCGATAGGCCGTAGCGGGACCCAATCGTTATATTCCCGGAGGTCAGCACGCGCAGTGAACCATCAGGGTCGAGCACCGCCTTGGCGAGGCAGTCTGGATTGGCGTCGCAGAAGGGTTCGGTGCCGAAGCGCTGTACACTGTCGTAGGTACGAACTTTTGGGCGAAAGCGGCCAATGCCCTCAAGCTCTATCGGCTCAAACACGGTGTTGTGTACCGCGGCGTACCGGTCGGTGATTTCGTCGAGCGGTACCGTAAGAAACCGACTCGCGTCGCCACTGCAGCGCTCGGGCGAGCGACGCTTGATTCCTGTGGGAATGCGCTTCGCCGCAAGGTCACCCTCACCCACCTGAAACTCAACTTCAAAGGTATCTGCCACGCAGGCGTTTGCGTAGTTCACCAGCAAGTAGAGCGCGTTGTTGAAAAAGCTTGCGTGCTCGAGAGTGATTGCACTCTCGGCATCCTCCGGCGAGAGTGTGTGCACGTACCCGGTAGCGGCCGGCTCGGCGGCCAGGGCTACTGGTTCCAGGGTCCGTTCGAAGGCGATGCGCTCATACACGCGCATACCATCCTGTTCCTGTGCGGTGAACTCGATACGGCTGCGCGGTAGCGCGGCATACTGGAGTTCGGGCCCACCGGGCATGCTGTCATTGAAGACAACCGCGTCGATGAGCAGGGTAATGCTGCCATCAGATGCCGCTGTGAGCGGTTGATCGCTGAAGATGCTGAACTGTTGCGCAGCGCCGCCCGAGACGAGGCCGACGCGTTGCCAGACGAGCGTATTTGGCGCCAGCGACTCAGGGTTTTCCTGGTACGCCGAGACGACAATGCGGCTACCCGCCGGAATGCCTGACGCCGGATAGATCAGGTTGAGGCTGGCCACGGGCGAGGTGCTTAACTCGGAACCAGGTGTGCCTGAAATAGGAATGGCGGGTGAGAAGTCGACCGAGATGGTGTCGTTGGGAGCCGTAGGCTCGGTTGGCACCATCGGCTCTGCCGGCGAATCGATCGGGATTTGGGGCGTATTGGCGGGAGCGCTTGAGCCGCCTCCGCCGCAGGATATGAGCGCCATCAGTACAGCGATAGACCAGAGCGAGCGGGCGGCGACATCAGTCAGTGGCATGCGGCAGTGTTCCAATCCGGGACAGTAGTGCTATGAGTATAGAAGATTTCGGTACGAGAGGGTTTGCAACAGTCGTTTATCCCTTCCTGGCCAATGGCCATGCCGCCGCGCCATGGGCCGAGAGGATTCCTAACCGGCGAAAAACCTGTGGTACCCTCGAGTGCGTGAGCCCACGGAAGGGATTTATGACCATGCCAGTAACGCGAACCCTCAAGCCCGGCCAGCCGGGCACCCGCCGTTTCCAGGCGTGCTGGGGCGATAAGCTGGTAGCCGTGCGCTACCGCCGCAGTGCCAATACCGTGTACACCACCATTGAAATTATCGTTGACGAGCGCGAGCAACCCCGCCCGGGCGTGTCCCTGAACGCCGTGCACGCGGACCGCCGCGCGGCTATGGTGGCCGTGCGTATCGCGTACGAGGAGCATGTGCTGCGCAACGCTGCGAAGCGGAACCATGCACGGTGGGACAAAACACACAAGGTTTGGCTGATGCCCCGAGGTACCGCCGTGGCGCTTGGCCTGCAAGACCGCGTGGTGGAGGGCCTCGCGGAACAGTGTACCGAGAGTGAGTTGTGGTGAAGCGAAATGTCCAAATGTACCTATGTCCGGGTCGGACTCATGGCTATATTCGACTGCTCGTGGTCAGGTGTAGACAGAGTGGCTATATTTGTACATACCGTATACTTGGCTGTTAGGGCTAAAAAATGCACGAGTACAGGTATTCGATATCGTTGCGGGTGCGGCATCCCAGCATTGATCCCGTAGAGATAACCAATATCCTGCAGCTTGAGCCAGATAGGTGCTGGAAGTCTGGTACCGAAAGAAGAACGCCGAAAGGGAGAAAGCTTGAAGGCTTTTACGACGAAACGTACTGGAGTAAGACCATATCTGGTGAATCGGCGTTGTCTTCTGGTCAGGTATCTATCGAGCAGTTTCTCGAAACACATATAACGGCCCTCGCACAACACGAGCATTTCTTTGAGCGAATGCAAGAACAGGGAGGTAGTAGTGAATTGTTTGTCGGGCTTTTCGGCCAGAGAAATTTTGGCTATGTTTTGGAGCCCAAACTATTGGGTGCCATGGCTGAAACATCGCTTTCCATTGCGTTTGATGTCTACCCAACCCCATAGCGCAAAGAAGGCCCTAACAAGGCGGTCAAGCCATTCGTCGCTTTGCTCCTCATTCGACGCTCAGCACTCCGCACTTGCTCGGGCATGGCTTCGCCATTTTGGCCCGAGCAAGCACTCCATGCTGAGCGCCGCTTACCTTGGCGTTAGGTGTCTTAGTGAGCACTCTGATTGAGGAGATGAAGACGGGCCAAACGACGCGAGGGCGAGCCGTCTGGAGTTGGATTTATGCTATAGGCCCATTTTGTATTGGAGCCTTTGCTTTCGCACTTGGACTATCGGTTTATATATCCATGGCAATAGCTCTAGTGCTGTGGTTACTTTTGCTTGTCTGGGTCTCGCGGCCTAGGCCAGTCTCAATGGTATGGTTGGCGCTTTCAGCTTTTGGCATGTTTGCCGTAAGTGCAGCCTGGTTCTGGTTGCTGTTACCGAGTAAAGAAGGGCCTCTATGAAGGGTTCGACACCTAACAAGCGACTGTGGTTCAAGTCCAAGTATTTGACCAGTCAATGGGCCCACGCATTTCCGTCTCTGACCATCGCATTCAGTATCACTAGAAATTTACGCATCGCTGCCGTGAGAGCCACTTTCTTGTGCTTACCCTGGTTGACCAGATGCCGATAGAATCCGCCGATCACCGGATTGCATTGCGTCGCGCTGAGTGTCGCCATGTACAGCGTGGTACGCACCGTGGATCGACCGCCCTGAATACGGCGCTTGCCGCGCATTCGCCCACTGTCACGATTGATCGGTGCCAGGCCTGCCAGTGAAGCGATCTCCTTGTGGCTCAGTTCGCCGAGTTCGGGCAGGTCGCTCAGCAGCGTAAAGATCAGCGTGTCACCGACTCCGGGCACGGTTGAGAGCAACCTTCGCCGCTCGGCCCAGGCGGTTTCCTCCTCAACGAGTTTGGCCATTCGGTTCTCGGTCCACTCGATGTCTGTATTGAGCGCCTTGATTAACCGGCCGCAGGATCTGGCGATGGGGCCTGCCACCACCTTCTGGCGATTGAGTTCCTGTGTCCGCATCAGTATGAGCTGCTTTCTTCGAGCTACTAAATCTCTGATAAGCATTAGATTTTTGCTTTTCGCGCGACTCTCTCTCGGTTGCATGACGGCGCCAAAACGGGCAATCACCTGAGCGTCAATCTTGTCTGTCTTGGCCCGCTGGTCCGCCGCTTTAGCAAACTGGCGCACTTGGAGCGGTCGCACGATACAAACGGGTAAACCCTTATCCATGGCGGCAGTGGCAAACGCCATTTCATAGCGTCCCGTAGCCTCCAGGACGATGCGCTTAACGTGAAAACGAGCCAGCGTCTGGATTGCCTGACGAATTCCAGATTCATCGTTGTTCACTGTGAAATGCCGTTCCCTCTCCAGAAGGTAGAAGTCCAACTGATACTTGCCGACGTCGACGCCTACATTGATTCCCGATGCCTTCTTGCTCATTGTCAGAATACCTCCAACTTGCTAGATTCGGGCTTGAAGCCCATTCGACTGTTCGAGTTTTAAATCGGGTCGGAGAAGCGTCCCGGCTTGTTAACGGTTTCTTGCAACCCGTCCGGCATCGGACTACTTCTCCGGTAACTGGGTGAGATCAGTTACGGGCTTCACTTTACTCCAATAAAAAGTGGATAGGATGAAAATTGAACCAT